>NZ_CP107904.1:0-1200000 GCF_036013975.1 Kitasatospora sp. NBC_00458 | reverse complement strand
GGAGCTCGTCCCCGGCGCGCGGATCGTCTGGGGCGGCCCGGCCAACGGCATCGAGGGAGTCCACGTCTGGGCGTTCGACGAGACCGGGGACGGCCGGGTGACCGTCCGGACCGAGGAGTCCTGGAGCGGCGCGCCCGTCGCCGCCATGCCGGAGGTGATGGAGCAGGCGCTGCGGGAGTCCCTGGAGCGCTGGCTCGGCCACCTCAAGGCCGAGGCCGAGCGCCGCGCCGGCGGCACGGCCCACTGAGGCGCCCCGCTGCTCGTCGCCTCCCCAGCACCCCAGCACCCCAGCACCCCAGCCCACCAGCCCGTCCGCCCGCAGTGCCGCCGACCCACCGACCGACCAGCGAAAGGTCCCTGCCATGACCGCCGTCGCCAAGCCCTACCTGACCGGCCACTACGCCCCCGTCGCCGACGAGATCACCGCCACCGGCCTCACCGTCGAGGGCACCCTGCCGCCCGAGCTGACGGGTCGGCTGATCCGCAACAGCCACAACCCGAAGCCCGGCGTCACCCCGACCCACTGGTTCAAGGGCAGCGGCATGGTGCACGGCATCCGGCTCCGCGAGGGCCGCGCCGAGTGGTACCGCAACCGCTGGGTCCACACCCCCGCCCTGGACGGCGCCCCCTACATGACCGAGCACGGCCCCGACCTCACCGCCTCGACCGCCGGCACCCACGTCATCGAACACGGCGGCCGACTGCTCGCGCTCTGCGAGTCGGCGCTCCCCTTCGAGCTGACCGCCGATCTGGAGACCGTCGGCGCCTACGACTGGAACGGCCGGCTCACCTCCGCCATGACCGCCCACCCCCGGGAGGACCCGGTCACCGGCGAGCTGCACTTCTTCGCCTCCTCCCCGTTCCCGCCCTACCTGATCCACCACGTCTCCTCGCCCGACGGCACCGTGCTGACCAGCCAGGAGGTGCCCGGCGCGAGCGCCGCCCTGAAGCACGACTTCGTGATCACCGAGCACCACGTGGTCTTCCTGGAGGGCTCGGTCACCTTCGACCCGGGCGACCACTCGGGGATCCCGTACGGCTGGAACGACGCGCAGGCGGCCCGGATCGGTGTCATGCCGCGCGGTGAGGGTCGGGCGTCGGAGGTGCGCTGGTTCCCGATCGAGGCCGGGTACGCGATGCACTTCGCCAACGCCTACGAGGACGCCGCCGGGCGCGTCGTGATCGAGGGCCCGGCCGTCGGCCGTGACGGCTGGCAGCGCTCCTGGAACTGGTGGATCGGCGCCCCCGACCGCGGCGCCGAGCCCAACTCCGGCTCCCGCAGCCGCCGCTGGACCGTCGACCTGGCGGCCGGGCGGGTCCGCGAGGAGTGGACCGACGACCTCACCGTCGAGTTCCCGACCATCAACGAGGCCTACCTCGGCCGCGAGCACCGCTACCAGTACGCGCTGTCGTTCCCCGACGACCGGGGCGTCGGCAACCACACGCTGGTCAAGTACGACCGCCGCACCGGGGACCGGCAGCTGCTGCCGGTCGGCACCGGGCAGCTGCCCAGCGAGGCCCTGTTCGTCCCGGCCTCCGGTCGGGCCGACGCGGACGAGGACGCCGGCTACCTGCTCACGGTGGTGAGCGACCTGAACGCCGACGCCTCCAGGCTGCTGGTCCTGGACGCCTCCGACCTCACGCTCCCGCCGGTCGCCACCGTCCACCTGCCGCGCCGGGTGCCCGCGATGATCCACGGCTCCTGGATCCCGGACGCCGGACCGTCCGCCTGAGCTGCCCGGACCGCCTGGACCGCCTGGATCGCCTCAGCCACGCGAAGCACTCGGCCGCCCGGCCACCTGACCACACCTGGCCACCTGACCGCCGGCCCGCCCCCCCCGGGCCGGCAGGGCCCGCCCCGACCGCGCCCCCCGTGCGGTCGGGGCGGGCCCGTCCCCGTCCGCCGGCGCCCTCGGCTGCGCCACGGCGCCCGGCGGGTGCCCCCGGAACGCCCGACGGTGCTCGGCAGAAGTTTGCACGACTGTCATTTGGCAGTTCTGCCACTTCCTTAGATTGGCCGAGGTCCGACCCGGACCCACGGTCCTTCCCCACCGAGCGAGCGAGGGCGCATGATGCGAGAGACGAACCAGGTCCAGGCGGCCCAGGACACCGGAGCAGCCGGGACGGCCGCAGCCGACGGGTCCTTCGGCATCGTCCAGATATCCGACCTGCACTTCCAGGACTCCCCCGGGACCAGGGGGTTCATCTCCCACGAACCCGACGAGGGACTCGCCGCCGTCCTCGCCGACGCCGGGCAGGCGATCGCCGGGGCCTCGCTGGTCGTCGCCACCGGCGACCTCGCGGACACCGGCGAGCCCGGCGCGTACGAGCGGATGGGCGCGGTCCTCGACACGCTCCCCGTCCCGGTCTACTGCCTCGCCGGAAACCACGACCGGCAGGACGAACTGCAGGCCTGCCTGCCCCGCCCCAACGTGCACCTGGAGTCGGCCGTCCGGGTCGGGAACTGGCTGATGCTGTTCCTCGACAGCAACGCGCACGGCCGCGAGGCCGACGGCGACGGCACCTACCGCGACCGCGACGACCGGGTGCACGCGGCCGCCCAACCGGGCCTCACCCCGGCGGAGGAGGCCCGGGCCCGCGGGGTCCTGGCGGCCACCGGCGCCGAGCACGTCTTCGTCTGGCTGCACCAGCCGCCGCTGCTCCGGACCGCCCCGGACGTCGATTCCTACCGCGGCCTCGCCGCGCTGGTGCGCGACTTCCCCGCGATCCGGGCGATCGGCGCGGGCCACCTGCACGGCGACCTGTCCGGAGAGTTCGAGGGCCGCCCGGTGTACGTGTGCCCGTCGACCTACTACAGCATCGACCACACGAACGGCAGCCTCGACGGCCCCGGCTACCGCACCTACACCCTGCACCCCGACGGCCGCGTCGACACCGAGGTCCGCACCGTGCCCGGCGGGATCACCGAGGGCATGCGGCGCGCGCGGCTGCCCCGCCACCTCGCCGAACTGCTGGCGGGCCGGATCACCGGTGACGAGATCGAGGCCCTGAGCGACGCCGAGTTCGAGGAGCGCTTCGGCGAACCCCGCGCGATCCGCCGGAGCTGACCGCGCGGGGCAGGCCGGGGCAGGCCGGGGCGGGCTGGGGTAGGCCGGGGCAGGGCGGGCACCCGGGCACCCGGGCGGTCCTGCGCCGACGGGCCGACGGGCCGACGCCGTCGGCCGGTGCGCTCAGCCCCGGCCGACGGCGTCGAGCAGCAGCCGCGCCGCCACCGCCGCCCCGTCGGTGCGCACCGTGCCGGCCACGACGGAAGCCCGTTCGCGGGTGCCCGGCGCCTGGGCCGTGGCGAGCGCCGCCGACAGGGACCCGGCGGTCGGGACCGGTCCGTCGTGGGCCGCGCCGATCCCGAGGGCGGCCACCCGCCCGGCCCAGTACGGCTGGTCGGCGCCCTGGGCCACCACCACCTGCGGCACACCGGCCAGCGCGGCGGTCGTCGTGGTGCCCGCGCTGCCGTGGTGCACGACGGCGGCCGACCGGCGGAACAGCGCCTGCTGGTTGACCTCGCCGACGACGAAGCAGTCCTCCCGGTCGTCGACCGCGTCCAGACCCGCCCAGCCGCGGGCGAGGACCACGCGGAGGCCGCGCGCCCGGGCGGCCTCCACGGCGGCCCGGGCGACGCCCGCCGGATCCTGCACGGGGGTGCTGCCGAACCCCACGTACACGGGTGGCGTGCCGGCGTCCAGGAAGGCCGTCAGTCCGGCGGGGAGCGGGCGGTCGTCCGGCAGGATCCACGCGCCGGTCTGCACCACGGCGAGGTCCGTCGGCCGCCACGGGGCGAGGAACGGGTCCGCGGCCATCCACGGACTGCCGGTGAAGGCGTAGTCGCGGACACCGGTCACCGGTGGCAGGCCGGCCGCCGCCCGGCGGGAGTCGAGCTCCTCGCCGAACATCTCGTCGGCGATCCGGGCGTCGAGGTCCCACAGCGCGCGGTTGTCGGACTCCTCCGCGGGCAGCGGCCGGCCCCGCCGCGCGGGCGGCGCCTGGTGCGGCGACGGCAGGCTGACCGGCTGGTGGCTCGCGTGCACGTAGCGGGCGCCCAGCCTCTCGGCCACCGACCGGGCCGCGGCCACGGCCGGCAGCGGGCCGGTCGCGACCAGGGCGTCGCACCCCTCCGCCGCTGCGGCGAGGGTGTCGAACTGCGCGGCCATCAGGTCGGCGACGCGCTTGGCCAGGCCCGCCGCCGACCCCGGGGTCACCGTGGTCACCAGCGGCCGCACCGGGTCGCCGACCGGCACCGCCTCGACGCCGACGCCGGCCAGCCGCTGCGCGAACTCCTCGTCAGGGGGCGCGCACACCCGTACCTGCGCGCCGAGTTCCCGCAGCCGCACCGCGAGCCCCGCCATCGGCTCGACACTGCCCCGCGACCCGTACGCCGACAACACCACACGCATACATGACTCCCGTCGATCTCCGGCTTTCGCCCAGGCGGGAGATTCTGCAGCAGGTCAGGGGCCTTGCCGCAAGGCCCCAGGTGCGCTATAAGTTCGAAGTGGCGGGGAGTGGGTCCACCTCCCCGGCGGCCGCCGTCGTCCGGCTCCGGGTCCCGACGCCGTCCCCGTCGCCGCCCGCACCGCCGTCGCCCGCACCGCCGTGATCCGCGCCGCGGGCCGGAGTGCCACCGGCCTGCTGCCGGGCCGTCGGATGCCGGGCCGCCGGATGCCGGGCGGTGGTCGCACAGGGGCTCGATAGGCTCGGGACGAATCATCGTCTCCGAACAGGAGGTCCGCGCGACATGGGCGGCACGGTCACGGCGGTCAGCAGCAACGGCGAGTACTCCTTCACCAAGCCCAACCGGGACGGCATCACGCTGCTGGCGGGCCTCGGGGTGGAGGGGGACGTGCACGCGGGCGTGACGGTGAGGCACCGCTCACGGGTCGCGCAGGATCCGACGCAGCCCAACCTGCGGCAGGTCCACCTGATCCACGAGGAGCTGTTCGCCGAGGTGGCGGAGAAGGGGTTCGAGGTGGCGCCCGGTCAGTTGGGGGAGAACATCACCACCGGGGGGATCGACCTGCTCGGCCTGCCGGTCGGGACGCTGCTGCGGATCGGGGACGAGGCGGTCCTGGAGGTCACCGGGCTGCGCAACCCCTGCCTGCAGATCGACGCTTTCCGGGAGGGTCTGCTGAAGCAGGTCGTGGGGCGGGACGAGGCCGGGAACGTGGTGCGCAAGGCCGGGATCATGAGCGTGGTCCGGACGGGCGGCGTGGTGCGGGCCGGAGACCCGATCGGGGTCGAGCTCCCCGCGGGGCCGCACCGGCCACTGGACCGGGTCTGACGCGGTCCGGGGCGGTCCGGGGGCAGCCCAGGGCAGGCAGCCGGGGCAGGCCCGGGCGGGATGGGCAGGACGCGAACAGATAGGTTAGCCTAACCTAAGCTTAGTGGGGATCGGCGGCCGTCGTCCGACGCGCCGCCGACCCGCCTGCTGAGAGGAGAGAGGGCCCTGACCAGCACCGCCGCCCCCGCGCGTTTCGTGCTCTTCCCGCTCCAGGTCGTCCGGAGCACCCGCATCACCCCCCACCTGGTCCGCATCACGCTCGCCGGTGAGAGCCTCACCGGCTTCGTCAACGGCGGCCTCGACCAGCGGATCAAGCTCCTCCTCCCGCAGCCGGGGCAGAGCGAACCGCAGACCCCCTCCGGCGAGGGCGACTTCGGCTGGTACCAGACCTGGCGCGGGATGGACCCGGCAGTCCGGCCGGTGCTCCGCACCTACACCGTCCGCGCGCAGCGCCGCGACCCCGACGAGATCGACATCGACATCGCCGTCCACGGCGACCACGGCCCCGGCTCCCGCTGGGCGGTCGCCGCCGCACCCGGGGACCGGGTGCTGGTCTGCGGACCGGCGGTGGAGGAGGCCGGCGGCGTGGAGTTCCGGCTGCCGCAGGGCGCGGACTGGGTCCTGCTGGCGGGGGACGAGTCCGCGCTGCCCGCCGTCGCGGCGATCCTCGACGAACTGCCGGCCGGGCTGCCCGTGCGGGTGTTCGCCGAGATCGAGGGACCGGGCGAGGAGGGCTACCTGCCCACCGGCCGGCCCGGCGTCGAGGTGACCTGGCTGTACCGCGACCGGGACGCCCAGGTCCTGCCCGCCGCCGTCCGGGCCGCCGAACTCCCGGCCGGCGAGCCGTACGCGTGGATCGCCGGTGAGGCGGCGACCGTCCGCGAGCTGCGCCGCCACCTGGTCGGCGAGCGCGGGATCGACCGGCGTGCCGTCTGCTTCATGGGCTACTGGCGGGCCGGACGGACGGAGGACCAGCGGGACGAGGAGCCGGCGGGCGCCGAGGACTGACGGACCGGCGGGGCGGGGGCCGCGTAGGTCCACCCCCGACGGCGGGGACGGCCTCGGCACCCGCCGGTCACGGGCCCCGGACGGACGCCTCGCGGCCCCGGGCGGCGCCGCCCCCCCCCGCACGTGGCGGGCACCTCCCCGATCGCTACGATCGCACCTCGATCACGCATGCGGGGGGAACGTGAGTACGGTGTGGACGCGGCTGACCGGGTGGCTGCTGGCGATCGGCGTCATCGTCACCGAGGTGTGGGCCCTGCTGCCCGCGCTGAGTCCGGAGGCGGCGGCGCTCTCCACCCTGGACCGGCTGCTGCCGCTGCTGGTGACACTGGTCTGCGCGGCGGCCTGGGTCGCCGCCTCGCTGGCGGCCCGGCGGCGCCCGCCCCGGCCGGACCTGCGGAAGGCGGGGAAGGCGGGGAAGGCGCGGAAGCCGGGGCGCTGCTTCGGGTTCCTGGTGGGCGCCGCGCTGCTGCTCGGGACCGCGGCCGGGCTGGCTCCCGCGGTGGGGCCGGACGGCGAGGACGGCCGCTGGACGCAGCAGGTGCTGCGGGCGGGAGGCGGGACGTACGCGGCGAACGTCGCGGAGATCCTCTCCGAGCCCCGGCGGACCGGGGTGAGCGTCAACGAGCAGCAGGTCTTCAACGCCCGGATGGTGGTGGAGGTCCCGTGGGGCGGCGGGGAGAGCCGGCGGATGACCCTCGACGACGTCGAGACCCTCGGTGAGCCGGAACAGGGGGACGGCCTCAGCCTGATGTTCGCGCCGAACGCGCTCGACCTGGGCGCCCGGTCCCACGAGTACTCGTCGATGAGCGGGATCGCCGGCCTCTGGATCATGATCCTCGGGCTCTTCGGCGGGCTGTTGGCGGGCCTGGTCACCGCCGGGAACGCGGAGGACCTCCACCGACTGCGCCGGTTCGACCCCCGGTTGCACCTCCCGGCGGCGATCCCCCTGGTGGTGGGCGTCGCCCTCGACCTCGTCGTGGCGTTCGCCTGGCCGCCCACCTGGCTGGGATGGCTGCTGGCGCTCGCCGCCGCATCCACGCCGGTCATCGCCGCCCGGTGGGTCTCCGAGCACGGCCCGTCCCACTGATCCGGGCCCGTCCTGCTGATCCGGCCCGTCCGGCCGGGCCCGGCCCGTTCTTCCGGGCCCGGCTGTCTCGCTGAGCCCGCCCCCGCCGTCAGTGCGCCTGGCGGCGGGGCGGCTCGATCCGGGTGCGGGCCGGGGCGAGCAGGCGGTTGAGCAGCTCGGCGCCGGCGGCGGTGTCGAGCGGGACGGGCTCCGGGCCCGCCGGTTTGACCAGGCCGGCCGCGCCGTTGCGCTCGTAGAGGATGCAGGCGGCGCTCGCCAGGTCGCGCTTGGACGGCCACTTCAGGCCGAGCGCCCACGGCGCCTGGCCGCGGATCCAGGCGGCCCAGCGGCGGGTGCGGGCGTACGTCTCGGGGGTGGAGTGGACCAGCCACTCGTCCTGGTGGACCCCGGCGAGCTGGTCCGGGGTCATCAGGGCGACGAGCGGGATGTCGCAGGTGGTCTCGATCTGCGACAGCACCCGGCCCCGGACGGCGGCGCGCCGGATCCGCCGCCAGCCCCTCTCGTCGAACGGGATCCCGCGGACCAGGGTCTCCATCACGGCCGTCCGCTCCGAGAAGCCCGCGTAGAGGTACGGCAGGTGCTCGCCGTCGCCCTGGAAGGAGCAGAACCGGCCGCCCTCGTAGAGCGCGTCGGCGGGGTTCGGGTTGAACGCCGTGGCCGGGTAGGCGGCGAGGTGGACGCGGTGGAGCAGGGTGCCCGCGGGCAGCACCTCGCGGTGCGGGGCGGCGGTCGCGGTGGGGGCGGGGACCTTCACGTCGGGCATCCGGTCACCACTCCGCGATCTCGGCACGGGCCGCCGCGAGCAGCGAGCGCTCGTCGGGGGTGCCCAGCAGGCGGGCGGGGACGGCGTCCAGCCAGGAGTTGGCGCCCAGCCACCAGTCGGCGACGCCCCACGGGTCGTCGTCGGCGTCGAGCAGGCGGTTGACCTCCACGACCAGCGGGAGCGGGTGCCCGGAGGCGCCGTCGAACTGGAAGGACGGCAGGCGGACGGTGCCCTGGCGGTCCGTCAGCCGGATCAGGTCGGGATCGGCGGGGTCGTGCCCGCCGGCCCGGTACTCGGCGGCGGTGACGTTCCCGGTGGCGAGCAGCCGGTCGTCCGCGAGCTGCTGCTCGTCGGCCTGCCGGGGGGAGGCGGGGTCGGCGGGCGGCGCGCCCCCGGCCTCCGAGAGGACGGGGGCCGTCCGCCGGCCCAGTTCCCGGAGCGAGACGGCGAGGGCGACCAGCAGCCCGGGGGCCTCGTGCGGTCCGGGGATGAAGCGTACGGAGTCGGAAGTAGACGCGCCGAAGAGGACGTACGCCTGCGGGCCGGCCGCCAGTAGGAGCCGGCTGATCTTGCGGGACACGCGTTCGGGGTCCTCCGGGAGCCTTTCGACCAGGCCCAGCAGTGCGGTCCGGGTCGGATCGTCGAGCAGGGCCCACACCTCGTCCCAGTGGTCCCGCAGGGCCGCCATGACCTGGGTCGGTGTCACCGCGCACCACCTCCCGCTCGCCGGACGTGCCGTTCACCCGCGGCAAATCTAGCGCCTCCCGTGCGTGTGCGAGGGGTGATCACCCATTCCCGCAAGGCGGGAACAACCCTCCGCGATCTGCGGCATGATGGGCACTCAGCAGCACCTCGGGGGCGGTGCCGGTCCTCGCGTGGTCGTTCCGACGTCACGACCCGCACCGGCCTCGACGGCGCGCGTAGGGTGTCCGACCGGTGCCGTACCTCCCGGTCCGCACCGTACGTCACGACTCGCGCTCGGAAGGCGGCCGGTGAGCAGTTCCGCGGGATACGGGTGGTCCTACGTCGACCGGGAGGCCGAGCGCCGCCGCAGGCTGCGCGCGCAGTTGGCCGCGGAGGCCCAGCGGGCCGAGAACCTGCGGCGCGCCCGACAGCGGCAGGCGGAGCTGCGCGAGCGGCTGCTCGCCGAGGAACGGCGGGCCGACCTGCGCGCCCGGCTCGGCGAGTTGAACGAGGAGGCGCAGGGCCTGCGCGGCGAGGCCGGGCAGCTGCACCGCGCGTACCGGTCCGGCCGGGTGCGGGTGGAGACGGTCACCGTCGGCGCGGGTGCCGACGAGGCGGAGCTGACGCGGGCGATCGAGCGGGCCAGGGAGGCCAACGGCCGGGCGGCGCGCGAGCTGGCGGAGGCGGCGCAGGGCGTCTGGGCGGCGGTCCTGCCGGAGGCGGTGGCCGAACCGGAGCGGCCGCGTCCGGCGAAGGCGTCCACCCGGGCCGACACGCGGGCCGCGGCGCGGGCCGCGGCCGAGGCGGCGGAGGCCGCCGCGCGCGAGCAGGCCGACCGGACCGAGGGCGTCCGGGCGGGCGCGCTCGCCGAGGCGCAGGCGATGCTCGACCGGGACGTGCCCCGCTGCGACCCCGCCGACCTGGAGCAGGTGGCGGGGCTGGTGCGCTCGCTGAGGGCGGCCGGCACCGTCTCCGAGGTGCGGACGACGCTCACCGACCTGGCGGCGCTCGTCCAGCACTCGGTGCAGCGCCGCAGGCGCGAGGAGGAGCGCGCCGAACTGCGCGCCGCCCTGGTGGAACTGGCGCAGGAGGCGGAGCCGGAGGAGCGTGACCGGCTGGTCGCCGACCTCGCGGCCGCCGACGACCCGGCGTACCTGCGGCCCGCGGTGGAGGCGGCGGTGGCCCGGGCGGACGCCCGCCGGAACCGGGTGCCGGTCGCGGCCGCGCTCGCCGAGGTGCTGCGCGAGCGGGACTACCTGGTGGGCGAGGACTTCACCGACCTGCTCGCCGCCGAGGGCGAGGTGGTGGTGCCGTTCGGCGACCCCGGAGCGGGCGACCGCACCGGCGGCGACGGCGCCGGGCGCGGCGAAGCGGGCGAGGCGCCGGTGGCCGGGTACGGGCTGCGGCTGGTGCTCTCCCCGGACCGCGCGACGCTCTCGACCTCGGTCGTCAAGCGGTCCGGCGACCCATCCGGCGACCGGGCGGCGGAGCGGTCGGCGGAGCGGGGCGCGGACGGGGCCCTGGGCGAGGAGCAGGACGAGCTGGTCCAGCAGTGGTTCTGCGACGAGCAGTTGCCCGCCATCGAGGAGGGCGTCCGGCAGCAGGGCGTGCGGCTGGAGCGGACGTCGGCGATGGCGCCGGGCATGATGGCCGCCGGCGTGGTGCCGGACGGTTCGTGGCCGCCGCCGGCCGCCGTCGCCCCGCGCCGCCGGAAGAACCAGGGCCGGAAGGGCGCGGCGAACGCCGCCTCGGCCTACCAGCAGCAGCAGCGACAGCGTGAGCGGTGAGAACGTGAGCGGTGGGAACGTGGGCAGGGACGGCGCGGGCGGCGCGGACGGCGGGAGGGCGGACCTGCGGAAGGACGCGCCACCGGACACGCCGCAGGGCACGGCGGAGGACCCGGCACGGGGAGCGGCGCCGGAGGACGGCGACGACGGTCGTACGGCCACGCCCAGTTGGATCCGCGAGCTGGACATGGCGCTCACCGTCTACCCGCAGGTGCTGCTGACCGGCAACGTCCGTGACCAGTACCTGCTGCCGGACGACCACGCCGCCGGCAGCAGCCCGACCCTCGCCCCCTACACGCTGAGCGGGGTGATCGAGTCGCTCTGCATGGCCCGCGGCTACGGCGCGCTCGCCTTCGTCGACCAGGTGAACGACCGGATCGCCCTGCTGCGGCTGAGTGCGACGCTCCAGGAGGTCCCGGAGGTGATCCGGGAGTTCGCCGAGCGCGACGAGCGGTGGCGGCGCGGTGGCGGGGCGGGCGGCTCGGCGGGCGGCTCGGACGACGAGGACGAGCCGGATATGCTGGACCGGCTGCGCGACGCGATGGTGGGAGTGGTCCGCCACCCCGGCCCGCCGGTCGGGCTGGTCGTCCCGTACGCGGCGCGGCTCGGCTCGGCGCGCGCCCCCGTCGCCGGGGAGGCCGCCCGGCTGTTCGCCGCCGCCGAGGAGCTCGGCCACACCGCCCGCCCGGTGCAGGGCAGCACGGTCGTGACGCCGTACAACACGGTGTTCTGGGTGGTGGAGCGGCAGGAGGACCTGCCGATGGAGTTCGCGGTCGGCAGCCGCGCGGTACGGGTGATCAACGTGCCGCAGCCGCCGCACGACCAGCGGCTCGCCGCCGCCCGGCACGTGGTCGGCGGGCTGGCCCGCTACCAGGCGGCGACCGGTGGGGCGGCGCTCGACGCGGCGGAGACCGCCGCCGCCGCGAAGGCGCTCGCCGACTCCTCCCACGGCATGGGCAGTTCGGAGGTGATGGCGATCGGCCGGATGGCGCTGGACCGCAGCCTGCCGGTCCAGCGGCTGGACGAGGCGGCCCGGCTCTACCGGATCGGCGTGCTCGACAACCCGTGGGCCACCGCCGCGCTGCGCGAGCGGATCGCCGACGGCGAGCGGTTCCTCAACGGCAAGGTGATCGGACAGCCGTACGCCGTGCGCCGCACGCTGGAGATCTTCATGCGCTCGGCGGCCGGGCTGAACGGCGCGCAGTCGTCCAGCTCGCCGAGCCGGCCGCGCGGCACCCTCTTCCTCTCCGGCCCGACCGGGGTCGGGAAGACCGAACTCGCCAAGGGCGTCGCCGAGATGATCCTCGGCAAGGACGCCCGGCCGATCCGCTTCGACATGAGCGAGTTCGCCGAGGAGCACGCCCGGGACCGGCTGATCGGCGCCCCGCCGGGGTTCGTCGGCCACGACGCGGGGGGCGAGCTGACCAACGCGGTCCGCGCCAACCCGATGAGCGTGCTGCTCTTCGACGAGATCGACAAGGCGAACCCGCGGCTGTTCGACCTGTTCCTGCAGATCCTGGAGGACGGCCGGCTCACCGACGGGCGCGGCGCCACCGTCTACTTCACCGAATGCGTCCTGGTCTTCACCTCGAACCTCGGGATCGCCACGACCGGGGTGACGGAGCGCCCCGGGGGCCGGGGGCGGGGGACGTCGGCGGGGCACGGCGGGCCTGCCGCCGACCCGGCGGCCGACCCGGCCGGCGGCCAGGCACCGGATCCGGCCGCCGACCCCGTCCCGCAGGCCGGCGACCCGGCGCAGGAGGGATCCGAGCGCACCGGCCGCCGCCGGCTCACCCGGCACGACGACCCGGCGGTGGTCCGCCAGGCGCTGCGCGAGGCCTTCGACCTCTTCTTCAACGAACAGATCCGGCGGCCGGAGCTGCGCAACCGGTTCGGCGACAACTTCATCCCGATGGACTTCATGCAGGACAAGTGGGTGCCGCAGATCCTGGACAAGGCGATCGCCTCCGTGGCGGGCCGGATCCGGGAGGTGCACGGCGCCGAGCTGACCGTCGCCGACGACGCCTGGGAGGTGCTCCGGGTCGAGGCGACCCGGCGGCTCGACCACGGCGGGCGCGGCGTCCTGACCGCCGTCGAGTCGGCGCTGGTCAACCCGCTGTCCCAGGAGATCTTCCGGACCCCGCCGAAGCGCGGCGAGCGGATCGAGGTGGCGTCGGTCGAGGGCGACGGGGACGGCGAGGGCTACCGGCTGGAGGTGAACCGTTGGCCGGGGTGAGCGGGGAGCCGGCGAACGGCGGGCCGGGCGGTCCACCGGCTGCCGGGCCTGCCGGGGCGTCGACCGCTGCGGCGTCGACCGCTGCGGCGGCCGGTGCGCCGGGCGGCGTCCCGGCCGGCACGTCCGCCGTGCCCGCCGCGCCCGCCGCCAGGGTGAGCCAGGTGTACCGGCCGGTCACCTCGCTCGGACCGGGCCGGCGGCTGGGCGTCTGGTTCCAGGGGTGCACCCTGGCCTGCCCCGGCTGCATGTCCCGCCACACCTGGGAGCCCTCCGCCGGACGGGAGCTGACGACCGCGCGGTTCGCGGCCCTGTGGCGTGCGGCGCTGGCCGACGGCATCGACGGCCTCACCGTGAGCGGCGGCGAACCGCTGGAGCAGGCGCCCGCCCTCGCCGCCCTGCTCGCCGCCGCCGACGAGGAGCGCCGCCGCTCCGGCCGGGCAGCCGACCTGCTGGTGTACACCGGCTGGGAGCCGGAGGAACTGGCCGCCGACCCGGCGACCGCCTCCGCGCTGTCCGGCGCCGACGCGGTCGTCACCGGCCGCTACCGGGCCGGGCAGCCGACCACGCTGGCCTGGCGCGGTTCGGCCAACCAGCGGCTGGTGACCCGCACGGCCCTCGGCCGGGAGCGCTACGCGCCCTATCTGGACCACCGCCCCGAGCGGCCGGAACTCCAGGTGCACGTCACCGAGGGCGAGGTCCGGGTGATCGGGGTGCCGCGCCCCGGCGACCTGGGCCGGATCGAACGGGACCTGGTCCGGCGCGGCGTGACCCTCCGGGAGACTTCGTGGCGACCGTGATCTACCGCTGCCCGGTGGGAGCACCGGGGGAGTGTCCGACCTCCGGCACCCGCGGGTACTGCCAGGTGCACTTCTTCGTGGAGCTGGAGCGGCACGACCCGGCGCAGGACGCGCCTCCGCCCGCCCCGACGACCTCTCAGCCCGCCCCTCCGCCCGCCCCGGCGGCCCCCGCGGGCGGCACACCCGACGCGGCCACCCGGCCCGCCCGGCCCGCCCGGCCGGTGGTGCGGCTGGCGCTGGTGATCGCGGGCGCGCTGCTGCCGGTCCGCGGCGAACACCAGCGCGGCGGCGGCGGGCTGGCCATCGGCCGGGACGAACCGGACTGCGCCGCGATCCCCGGTCTGGCCGGGTTCGACCAGCTCTCCCGGCACCACGCGCGGCTGCGCTGGATCGACGGGGTCCTCCACGTCGAGGACCTGGGATCGACCAACGGCACCCACGTCGACGACCGCCCGGTCGACGGGCCGACCGCGGTGTGGCCGGGGCACCGGCTGCGGTTCGCGGAGGACATCGACGTCCAGGTGATCGAGATCGACGAGTTCGGCGCTCCCCGGTGAGCCGGGGGCGCGAGGAGGAGAACGGCGCCATGGCCGACACACCACCGGAACCGGGCCCGGCCACGCGGAAGCAGGGCCGCGGACAGGGGCCGGGACAGGGGAAGCGGCAGGACCAGGCCCCGGACCGGGGAGCGGGGCAGGCGCCGG
The DNA here is from genome assembly GCF_036013975.1 of Kitasatospora sp. NBC_00458. NCBI lineage: Bacteria > Bacillati > Actinomycetota > Actinomycetes > Kitasatosporales > Streptomycetaceae > Kitasatospora > Kitasatospora sp. NBC_00458. The sequence goes on along the minus strand of NZ_CP107904.1, from coordinate 1,185,638 downwards.
GGCCGGGGGAGGCCGCGCCCGCGGAGAGCCCGCGGACCCGGCTCCAGCGCCCGGCCCGGCCGGCGAACGGCGGCCGGGCCGGTACCGGAGGGCCACCGGCGGGGAACCCGGCCGGTGGCCGGGCGGGCGGTCAGGCGGGCGGTCAGGCGGGCGGTCAGGCGGGAGGTCAGGCCGGCAGCCCGGACGCGGGTCCGGCCGAGAGCCCGCGGACCCGGCTCCAGCGGGGGAACCGCCCCGCAGGCACAGGCACTGGTGCAGGTGGAGGCGCAGGCAGCGGCGCCGGAGCGACCACCGGTACCGGAACCGGCACCGGCTCCGGCAAGGGAACGGACAGCGGCAAGGGCACCGGCGGCGCCGTCCCCGGGCCGCGCACCCGCCTCCAGCGGGGCGGGCCCGCCCCCACCGCCGCCGGGCCCGCGCCCGCCGCACCCGGCGCACCCACCCGCGTCCAGCGCCCCCGTGCGGCGCAGCCCCCGCCCGCCGCCGGCTCGTCCGCCGCGCCCCCCGCCGAGCCCACCCCCGCCTCCCCGGACGCCTTCCCCGCCGCCCTCACCGACCGCTACCGGCCCGTCCGCCCCGCCGGTTCCGGCAGCGAGGGCACCGTCTGGCACGTCCACCGCGCCGACGGCGGCGGCGACGCGGCCGTCAAGGTCGGCAACCCCGGCGTGCAGGCCGACACCGAACTCCTCACCCACCTCGGCGACACCGCCTTCCGCCGCCACGTCCCCGAGATCCTCGGCCACGGGCGGATCGAGCACGCGGGCGCGCTCCGCGACTGGATGGCGATGGAGTACCTGCCGGTCACCCTCGCCGACCACGTCGCCGACCTGCGCCGCCGGGGCCGGCTCGACCGGCCCGGCGAGACCGAGCGGATCATCCGCGAGCTGGTCGCGCTGCTGGACTTCTGGCAGACCACGGTCGACCGCAACCCGGTGGACTTCAAACCGGCGAACATCCTGGTCCGGCCGGGCGGCCGGGGCGGTCCGTCGGCGCCCCAGTTCGTGGTGGCGGACTTCGGCGGCGTCGCCAGACTCACCGCCAGCCGCCGCTTCTCCGCCGACATGCAGGTCACCGTCGCCTACATGGCGCCCGAGCAGCTGGCCGGGCACAACCACCGGGCCGGGCCGTGGTGGGCGCTGGGCACCATCCTGTACGAGGTGTTCACCGGCCGGACCCGCTTCCGGCGCGCGGACGGCGGGCTGGTCAGCGACGAGGCCCTGCAGTACCGGCTGGTGATGGACGACGAGGTGGACCTCGCCGCGGTGGCCGACGAGCGCCGGAGGCTGCTGCTGCAGGGCCTGTTCACCAAGGAGCCGGCCGACCGCTGGACCGCCCCGCAGGTCCGCGACTGGCTGTCCGGCGGGACCCCCGAGGTGGTGCGCAGCCGAGTCGCACCCGAGGCGCCCAAGGCCGCGACCGGGCCCGCGCACCGACCGATCGCCTACCGGGGAGCCGACTTCCACGACCCGGCGGCGCTGGCGGAGACGATGCTCGCCGGGTCGGCCGACGCGGCGGCCTGGCTGGTCGGCGGTGGGGCGCGGCGGCTGCGCGACTGGCTCCGCGACGAGGTCAAGGACACCGCGCTCGACCTCCACTACCTGAAGGACGTCGACCGCGGCACCGCACAGGACCGGTCGCGTGCGGCCTCCCGCGCGGTGCTGGCGCTGGGCGCGGTGTTCGCGCCGGAGGCGGTCCCGTCCGTGCGGGACCGCAGGGTGGACTCGATCGGGCTGGCCCGGCTGGCCGGGGAGGAGGACGCCGCCGCCTTCGTCGACGAACTGATCGCCGCCGGGCTGCCGGCCCTGGCCGCCCGGTTCCGCTGCGGGCACGCGGCCTGCCCGGAACGGTCCTGCCTCCGGCTGCTCGCGCTGACCGAACTGCCCGCCGTCATGGACGCGGTCGAGCGGGAGGCCCGGGCCCTGGGCGGCCGGGGCGGGGGCGGCGGCCGCAGGGGCGGGCGCCGTGGTGGCCGCGGCGGGGGCGGTGACGGCGGGCTCACCGCCGAGGAGCGGACGGCGGCCCGGCGCTGGGCCCTGCTGCTCACCGTCCAGCCCGACGAGCAGCGCCTCGCGGTGGTGCGGCGGCTCTCCTCGCTGCCGGGCCCGCTGCGCGTGCTGCCCGCGGCGGCCCACACGGCCGCCACCGTCGTCGCCGACGCGGCCGGTACGGTGCGGTCGGCCGTGCTGCGCGGTGAGCGGGACCGGTTCCGGCGCACCTGGGCGGAGCTGCGCCGCCGTGCGCTGGCCGCCGCCCCGGCCACGGCCGACGGCCGGGCCGTGCTGGCCGCGGCCGCGGTGCTGCACGTGCGGAGCGTCCGTGCCGAGGGGGCGCGGACCGGTGCCGGACGGGGCGCCTGGAAGACGTCGGCGCGCGCCTGGTGGCGGGGCGCCCGGGGCGCACTTCCCCGGCGCGCGGCGGCCGCCGTGCTGCTGCTCCTCGGCCTCGCCCTGACGCTCTGGTCGGGCGCGGTCTGGCGGATCGCCGTCGACGCCGGGGTGGGCGGCGCGATCCTGCCCGAGGGCGCGTTCGGGGGCCCGCTGCGGACCGCCGGGGAACAGGCGGCCCGCGAGACGGTCGGACAGCTGGGCGCGGCCCTCGCCGCCGCCGTCGCGGTGGCCGCCTACCCGGCGCGGATCGGCCGGCGGGTGCTCTTCCTGGTCGTGGCCGCCGCCTTCGCCATCGGCTACCTGCGGCTCGGTCCCCCCATGACGGTGCTCAAGCCGCCGCCCACGGTGGTCGAGCGGGTGATCATGTTCGAAGGCGGCCTGGGCAGTTGGGCGGGCGTCGCGGCGACGGCCGCCGTCGTCCTCGCGCTGGCCCTCAACGACCGCTCCAACCGCTGGCTGCTCGCCCCCGCCACCGAGGCCGAACAGCGGGCCACCGGCGACCGCCGACGGCTCGCGGCCCGGCGCCGCGCCCGGGGCGCCGGACCCGACCGCTGGCGCACCGGCCGCGACGGCTTCCGCGACCGGCTGGTCTTCGCGGCGGGCGGCACCCTCGTCCTGGCGCTGCTGCTCTGGGCCGCCGTCGAGGTCCGACTCGCCGTCAGCGGGCCCCATCCGACCCCGGAGTCCTGGGGCACCGGTCAGGTCGGCGCCGCCTACCAGGCGGACTTCCTCGTCCTGCTGGCCTTCCTCGCCTTCCTCAGCGCGACGGCCACGCCGCGGGCCGCACCCCGCCTGCTGGCCGGGTCGGCGGTGGGCGTCGTCGTCCTCGGAGCCTGGCCGCCGCCGCTCGGACCGCTGGAGGCCCTGCGGATCCCGGTGCCGGACGGCCTGTTCGGCTGGATCGCCGGCCTGTGGGGCCACGCCGCCTTCTGGGCCGCCCTGCTCGTGGCCCTCCCGCTCGCCTGCTACACGGCCGTGTGGACGGCCCGCAGGGCGGGGGAGTGAGGGGGGCGGAGGCCGGGGAGTCCCGGGGTCGTACGGCTCGGCGCCGCCCGCCTGACCCGGTGCGGGTGGCGGCGGTCGCCGGGCGGCGGTCGGCAGCGGGCTCGGGTGCGCCGCCGCCGGGACCGGCCGGGCCGCCGTACGTCCGCTCCCCGGGGATCCGCCGTACGTGGCGGGGCCCGTCCGTCCGACGGAGGACCGCCCGGTGCCGCGTCACGGCACCGCCCGCCCGACACCGGCGGGCGGGCGTCGGACACCGGGCGGGGCCCCGGTGACGGCGGACAGGTGGACGGCCGGTCGTCGCGGATCCCGCCGGTGGCGACCCCGCCGACCGCCACCCGCCGACCGCCACCCGCAGACCGCCCGCTCAGTCGTCGAGCAGCCGCCACGCGGTGAGCGCGAGCCCGGCCCGCAGCAGCCCGGCGGGTTCGGTGAGCTCGATGCCCAGGGTCCTGGCGGTCTGCTCCAGCCGGCGGGCGACGCTGCTGTGGTGCAGGTGGAGGAGGTCCGCCGCCCGGCGCAGGGAGCCGGTGGCGCAGTAGGCGTCCAGGGTCTCCAACTCCTCCGGGCTGTCGGCGATCCGGGCGATCGCGGCCACGTCGGCGTTGTTCCGCACGGCCTCCGGGGGCACGTCGGCGAGCAGCGCCAGGGACCCGAGCTCCTCGTGGCGGACGACCGGCCGGCGCGCGGTGGTGAAGCGCAGGGCGGTGCGGGCCTCCCGCCAGGACAGGTCGGGCCGCACGGCGGCGCCGAGGCCCGCGCGGACACCGGCGGGGAACCGTGCCGCGTCGACGGCGCCGGCCAGGATGACGCCCGTGTCGGCGATCCGGGCCGCCTTCACCGGGTGGTCCGGGCAGACCAGGCCGCCGATCCGGTCGAGGGGCAGCGGCGACCGCACGGCGACCACCCGGACCGGCCGGCCGGCGTCGAAGCCCAGCAGGCGCAGCGCCCGCGCCCTGGCCGCCTCGTCGCCGTCGGAACCGACCACCAGCTCGACCAGGGCCGGGTCGGCCATGGTGGTGCGGGCCGGGCCGTAGCGTTCGGCGGCCGCCGCGACGGCGATGGCGAGCCGGTCGAGGAGCACGTCGTCGAGCGGGTTCGGCGGGCCGGGGCGCTCCAGCCACACCGCGCCGATCTCCTCGTCGTCGAGGGTCACCGGCGCCGTGCTGGAGGCGGGCGCCGACGGGGCGGACGCCTCCCGCCCGTCGGCCGTCATGCGGATCGTCCGCCCCGCGCCGTGGAGCCGCACCCCGGCCACGCACTCGGCCAGGCCCGCCGAGGCCCGGGCGAGCGCGGCGAGGTCCACCCGGCGGCGCATCAGCGTGTCGTAGAACGCGACGACGCGGATCGCGCCGTGGACGTGCGAATCCAGTTGCGACAGCCGATCGGCCAGTGCCTCCATGGCAGGAGGATAGGTCCCCGCCGCGGCGGGGCGGAGCCGCCGGACGGCGCGTGATCGGGCCGGGACGCGCGACGGACGGCGGGCGACCCCGGGGCGGCGGCCCCGCAGGATGGTCGTCATGGATCCCGAACTCGAAGCATTCATCCCGATGCTCCCGCCGATCGACATGGCCGAACCGCTCGCCACCCGCAGGGACTTCGCCGCCCGGGCCGCCGCGCGCCCGGCACCCGACACCTCGGGCATGACCGTCGAGGACCGCACGGTGCCCGGCGACCCGGGCGTGCCCGTGCGGATCTACCGCCCGCAGCACGCCCGGGGCGCCGTCGTCTGGATGCACGGCGGCGGCATGGTCTTCGGCGACCTGGACACCGAACACCCGTGGGCCGCCATGCTCGCCGCCGGCTCGGGCGCGGTGGTGATCTCGGTGGACTACCGCCGGGCCCCCGAACACCACTACCCGGCGGCCCTCGACGACGTCCTCGCCGTCCTGGCCTGGACGGCCGAGCACGCGGCCGAACTCGGCGTGGACCCGGCGCTGATAGCGGTCGGCGGCCACAGCGCGGGCGCGGGGCTCGCGGCCGGGGCGGCGCTGCGGGCGCGCGACGAACAGGGGCCGCCGATCCGCTTCCAGCTGCTCAACGAGCCCGGGCTGGACGACCGCCAGGAGACGTGGTCGCAGGTGAACTTCACCGACACGCCCTGGCAGGACCGGGACAAGATCGCCGCGTCCTGGCGGCACTACCTCGGCGGCCGGCCGGCCACCCCGTACGCGGCCCCGGCCCGGGCCGCCGACGTGTCCGGCCTGCCACCGGCGTACATCGCCAGCGCGGAGTTCGACCCGCTCCGGGACGAGAACATCGAGTACGCGCTGCGCCTGCTGCGGGCCGGGGTCTCGGTCGAACTGCACCAGTGGCCGGGCACGTTCCACGGTTCGCAGGCGATCCTGTCCGCCGAGGTCTCCCAACGGCAGGTCGCCGAACTCGCCGCCGCGCTGCGCCGTGCCATGGCGGGGTGACGGTGGCCGTGGCTGCGGTCGTGGCTGCGGTCGCGGCTCCGCCCGGCGGGCCGTGGCGATCGGCAGCGGCCCGCCCGGTGGGGCGCGCCGCACAGGCCGTGCCGCGCCGGACGCGCCGTGCCGGACACGCTGCGCCTGACGCGCCGCGCCGGACGCGCCGTGCCGGACACGCTGCGCCTGACGCGCCGTGCCTCATGCAGCCCGACTGACGCGCCGCGCCGGTGCGCCCGGAGCCGTCCGCACAGGGGACGGACGGCCCCGGGCCCGGCCGGCGGGTCAGCCGGGCGGCATCAGGTCGCCCTCGCTGAGGGTGTACGTGAGCGGGGGGTAGACGAAGTCCGTTTCCCGGTTCTCGCGGCGCCGCAGCCGGTAGAACTCCTGCCGCTGCTCGTCGTCGGCCGGTACGAGGCGCTCGCCCTCCCGGAGGTACGCCTCTCCGTCGCGGAACCGGACGATGGTCTTCGACGTCCGAAAGGTCACCCCCAGCCACTGGTTGTCCGCCGGCTGCGCGGGCGCGTCCAGGACGATCCTGTGCCGGAGCCGCCGGTTCGAGGCGACGGAGAAGGCGACGACGCCGTGGTGGGTGAGGGGGACCTCGAACCCCTCGTCACCCGACCCCTCGCCGGACGCCTTGGATTCGAAGACCAGCTTCCTCGGCGGGGTGGCCTCGGGGTGCCGGTAGCAGGAGAAGAGGGCGATGAACGAACCGTCGGCCAGGTCGAGGGCCTGGTCGGAGTGGCTGCCCATGGTCCGGTAGGCGTTCGTGTAGGTCTCGATGAGGGCGTTGTCGAAGCCGACCGGGAGCGCCAGGAGTTCCCGCACCTGTCGTGCCAGCCGCTCGTGCACCGCCCGGAAGGGCTGCGCCGGGCCGCCGTACCGCGTGGTGGTCCGGACGAGGGGCACGCCACCGGTCCCGTCGGTCCTGGTGAGCACGGCACCGCGCCGGCCCTTTCCGACGTCGTCCAGGCGGGCCGACGCGGACAGCTCGGCGAAGAGGTCCTCCCCGGCCGGCAGGGTGCACGAGAGGATCTCGTCCGGGATCCTAGGCCCGGGGGGCAAGGTAGTCCCCCGTGTTCATGCTGAAGGGGAACGCGTCGCCGTAGTCGACGAAGGACGAGGTCCTGTTCTCCTCCGCGTACAGCCTGCGCAGCTCGTCCATGCCGGCCGGTGTGGGCGGTCCCAGCCGCACCGGGCCGTCGGCCGTCGTGAGGAACGTGTGGCCGTCCCTGTGGACGGCTTCGGCTTTCGAGCAGCGCACCACGTAGCCCAGGCGGGTCGGGAGCAGCCCGGCGTCCAGTGCCGAGGGCCGGATCTCGTGGGTGTACAGGCGGTTGGTGGACAGCGGCATGAGGAACACGGAGCCGGGGTGGAGGGTCAGGGTGAACTGCTCGGGGAGCGCTGCCCCGTCGGGCCCGGTGGTCCGCCTCCCGGGCTCCTTGAGGTGGAACCGGAGCCGGGTCAGCCCGCTGGCACCCTTCACGCCCAGATCGAAGGGGTCCCCGGCCAGCGGCCGCAGTCCGTCGAGCCGGTCGTAGAAGGTGCAGAAGGCCATGACGCCGTTGACGGGCATGTCCTTGGTCTTGTCGGCGTGGGCCGAGATCCTGGCCTTGGACTGCTTGCGCTCGGCCGTGGCGAGGGTGTTGTGGTAGGTCTGGGCGAGGACGTGGTTCAGCGGTGCGTGGTCCCGGAAGACGGCGGCGGCCTCGCGGTTCAGGGCCTCCACGATCTGCGTGTCGGTCGGGCGGAAGCCCTCGGTCGGCCCCGAGAGGTTCGTGGAGCACCGGAGCAGGCGGAAGTGCAGGTCGTCCCCGTCGCGCGTGACGGGCGTGAGGTAGATCCCGCTGCGGTGGGCCGTCCCGGGTTTGGTGGACTCCGTCAGGGACTGGAACGCGTGCTCCGCGCGGATCCGTCCGAAGTGATCGGCGCCGGGGTCGAAGAAGCGGCGGTAGTACACGCCGACGCCGTGGACGCGGACCGGGACGCGGCCGGCGTCGACCAGGGGCCAGGGTCCCCCGGCGTCCCCGGCGTTCCCGGCGTGACCGTGTGACAGCTCCCGGACGATGAACACCCTTGCGGCCGACTCCAGCCGACGGTGCGGGACCGCGGAGACGTCGCCGCACAGGTAGACGGTCCTCCCCGCGAGGTCGTGCGAACCGGACGCGAGGTCCTCCGGCGTGATCACGGACCCGAGGAAGTCCCCGAACACGTCGTCGTCCCGCAGCGTCGGAGGTGCGACCAGGACGGTGTTCGCCTCCTCGATGCGCGCTTCCGTCGGCCCTGTCGTGTGCATCAAGCGGTACCTGTCGTTCGCGGAGCTCGGTGGATCTCTCGAATCCGTGGACACGGCAAAGGCCCGCACTCTTTCCTCCGCGCCGTCGAGCGCGAGGGGATGGAGACGGACCGTGGGGAACCGATGCTCTCACGGGGCCCGGCAGCGGGCAACGCACTCCGCTCCGCGGGCGGTGTGCGGAGAAGCGCGGCGGGAGGCTCCCGGCTGGTCTGATGGGGCGGTGGGCATCTTCGACGAGTACCTGGAGGACCGGGAGTTCGCTCCCGATGGTTCGCCAGGGCGTCCGCGGAGCGGGCACGTCCGCGGCCGGATCCGGCACGGGGACCGGCCGGCGGGGGTGTGGATGACGGGAAGTCCATCGGCGGGTCAGAATGCTCGGATGGTCACCCTTGAGACTCCCCGGTTGATCCTGCGCCGCTGGCGCGAGGAGGACATCGCGCCGATGGCCGCCGTCAACGCCGACCCCGAGGTCATGCGGTGGATCCGGGACGGCGGCGTCCGCGACGAACGGCAGACCCGCGACGGGATCCGGGCCTGGGAGGGGGAGTGGGAGTCACGGGGCTTCGGCCTGTTCGCCGTGGAGATCCGGGCCACCGGCGAACTGGCCGGGTTCACCGGCCTCTCGGTGCCCCACTTCCTGCCCGAGGTGCTGCCGGCGGTCGAGGTCGGCTGGCGGCTGGGACGCCCCCACTGGGGACGGGGCCTGGCCACCGAGGCCGCGGTGGCCGCCGTGCGGTTCGGCTTCGAGGAGCGGGGGTTGGAGCGGATCGTCAGCATCGCCCAGGTGGGCAACGACGCCTCCGAGCGGATCATGACCAAACTGGGCATGCAGCCGGTCCGCGAGACCGTCAACCCCACCTCCGGCCGGCGGGTCCGGGTGTTCGCGCTGTCCGCCGACCAGTACACCGCAACCGCCCGCTGACGGCCGGGCCGCCTCCTCCGGGGTGGTCCGGTGGGGCGGTTGACCTGTGGCGGGTGGTGCGGTTGTCTGCCGTGCAGGGGTGGACGACGGGGGAGGTCATGTTCCGGTGACGGTGCTCGACGAGGCCGCCGCGCTGGTGGCGCGGGGGCGGGGCCTGCTGGCCTCCTACGACGAAGCGGTCGATCCGCGGCGGAAGGCCCTCCTGCTCTCCGGCGCGCTGACCGCCCTCACGTCCGCGCGCGGGCTGCTGGAGCAGGCGGGTGCGGCGGTGCCGCCGGACGCGTCGGCGAGGGTGCGGTTCCTGCTCGGGCTCACCCTCTCCGTCCGGTACTGGCGGGCGGTGGTGCAGCCGGAGTTCGGGGAGGACGCGGCCATCCGCCGCGCCGTGCTGGCCGAACGGGCCGAGGCCGTCGACCTGTTGACCCTCGCCGTGGCGCTGCTCGACCCCGCGGACGAGGACCGGGCGGAGGCCGCCGGCCGGCTGGGCCTGCTGCTGCACGCGCGTCACGAGGACACGCCGACCGGCGAGTCGGCGGACGGGCCGCAGCCGGAACCGGTGGACGGCTCCGCCCGCCCGGACGACCTCGACCGGGCGGTCGACGCCCTGCGGCTCGCCTGCCCCGTCCCGGTCCCGCCCGGTCCCTGGCAGGCGCTCGCCGGCGGTGCGCCGTACGGAGCCGCCCCGGACGCCGACACCCCGGACACCGCGGAGGCAGGGACGGCAGGGGACGCCGGGGAGTCAGGGGTGTCCGGGGCGGACTACGACGACCAGGACCCGGGGTTCCTGGCCACCCTCGGTCACGCCCTCGCCGACCGGTACGACCGCGACCTCGCCCCCGCCGACCTCGCCGCCGCGACCGCCGTCCTGGAGGGCGTCCTCGACCGGCTGCGCCCGCCGCCCTGGACGGACCCCGGCGACCCGCCCTTCCGCCCCGCCCCGGACGCCCGGCCCGGCGCCGCCGACCTCGCCGACCCCCTGGAACTCGCCGTCCGCGAACGCCTCGCCGTCCTCCTGGCCGGCGACGAGCACCGCGCGGCCTCACCCGAGCAGGAGGAGCGCGCCGACCGGGCCGTCACCCACCTGGAACTGATCGCCGCGACCACCGAGCCGGACGACCCCTACCGGCTGCGCGCCTCGCTCAGCCTGCTCGACCGCTACTGGGCACGCTGCGACGGCACGATCCGGCCGGAGGACGCCCCCCACCGGCTCGCCCGGCTGCGCGACCTGCGCCGGCTGCTCCCGCCCGACCACCCGCTCGGCGGCAACGTCCGCTGGCTGCTCGGCGGCACCCTCGCCGGCCTCGCCCGGCTCGACCGCTACGTGGCCACCGCGGAGGCGTACGAGTCGGTGGAGGTGCTGCGCGAGGGCCTGGCCGGGATGGCCGGGGACGACCCGGTGCGGCCCGCCTCGCACGCCGTGCTCGGCACCATGGTCATCGCGATGCGCGAGCACGACGCGGAGGCGTTCCCCACCGAGGAGGCCGTCCACCACCTCACGGTGGCCGCGGACTCGATGGAGGAGGAGGACCACGGGATCCGCCGCAGCGACATCCTCCAGCAGCTGGCCCACGCCTCCATCGTCCAGGGCCAGTTCTCCACCGACCTGGCCGGGGCGGACCGGGTGATCGGCCTGTTGGACGAGTCGCGGGCGAAGCCCTCCGGCACCGAGTGGTCGGACGAGCACCTGCACGGCTCGCTGGGGGCGGCGATGAGCAAGCGCTTCGCCCTCACCAACGAGATGGCCGACCTGGACGCCGCGATCCGGCACGAGCGCGCCGCGTTCCGGCAGGCGGCGCCGGACGACGTCAACCGGGCCGTCTACCTGGAGAACCTCTCGGTCAGCCTCTACCAGCGCTTCCTGCTCGGCGGGGACTACCAGGACCTGTCGGCCTCCCGCCGCTACCACGCCGAGGTGCTGGCCTTCCTGGCCCGCTCCGCGCACGCCGGGGTCGAGCGGCTGGTGGCGCGGGAACTGCCGACCCTCCAGCGCATCCGGCTGATGCTGGACTTCCAGGACGCGCTGACCGTCGGGGACACGGAGCGGATGGGGCGGCTCGTGGCCGAGCTGGAGCCGCTGGCCGCGGAGGTGCCGGAGGACGACCCGCTGTACCTGCTCGCCCGCGGGGACCTCGGTGCGGCCACCTTCCTGCACGCGTTCCTGGCGGCCCCGGAGCGCGTCGACGGGGCGGTCGCCCTGATGCTGGAGGTGGCGGCCGAGACGCCGGCCGGGCACCTGCACAAGGCGGTGCTGACCATGCGGGCGGCGGCGGCGCTCGGCATGTGCGCCTTCAACCCGGTCTTCTCCGACCACCGCACCGAAACCGCCCTGTCGTACCTCGACCTCCTCGACGCGTGCGCCGCCCCGGACAGCCTGGAAGGCACCCGCGGGCTCCTGCTCCGGGCGGAGCTGCTGGCGAGGCGGTACCGCCACGCCCGGCGCCCGGCCGACGCCGACGCCGCGCTGGCCGCCGCCGGGGCCGCCGTCGAACACCTGCGGCGCGGGACCCCCACCCAGCTGCTCGTCGCGGCGCGGATCCTGATCGCGGACGTCCACCGGCGGCGGCTGGGGCCGGACGACCGGCGGCTGGGCCGCGAGTCCGGCGTCGACGCGCTGCGCCAGACCGCCGCCTCGGCACTGCTCCAGGCCGCCGCGGCGCCGGCGCTCATGGTGGCCCGGAGGGCCGCCGACCAGGCCCTGAAGGTCGCCCACTGGTGCCTGGCCGACCACGAGGCGGCGAGGGCAGGCGGTGGCCCCGGGGGACCGGCCGGGGGATCGGCCGGGGGGCCGGCCGGTCCGGTCGCCGGGGATCCCCACCTGCGGTCCGCCGTCGAGGTGCTGGAGCTCGGCCGGGGACTCGTGCTGCACGCCTCGACCGCCACCACCGACGTCCCCGACCTGTTGCGGAGCGCCGGCCACGAGGACCTCGCCACCGCCTGGCTGGCGGGCGGAGCGCAGGGTGACGACTCCGGCGGCGGCCCGTTCGACGCCCTGCTCGGCACGCCCGGCACGCTGCTGGACTCGCTGCCCGGCGGCGCCGCCGTCCCGATGCCGGACGACCTGCGCCGCCGGGCGCTCGCCGCACTGACCGACTCCCCGGTCGGCACCCTGCTCATGGCACCGCCGTCGGTCGAGGAGATCGCCGCGAGCCTGCGCACGGCCGGTGCCGACGCGCTCGTCTACCTGCTGCCGCCCGGGGACGGCCGCAGCGGTCAGGCCCTGCTGGTCGGTGCGGCCGCCCCCGGGGTCGTCGAACTGGTGCCGCTCGGTCTGGTCAGCTCCGACGCGCTCGGTCGGGGCGGCCCGCTGGCCGCCTACCGGCGGGAGCACCTGGAGCGGCAGGCCACCCTGGAGGACCGCCCGCCCGGCCACCCGGAGCGGGTCGCCGCGCGGCGCCGGTGGCAGGCCACCCTGGCCGAGCTCTGCGACTGGGCGGGCACCACCGTGCTCCGGCCGCTGCTCCGCCACCCGGCGCTGCGTCAGGCCGGCGATGCCGAGGGGCGGCTGCCCCGGCTGGTGCTGGTGCCGTTCGGCGAGCTGGGCGGGGTGCCCTGGCACGCCGCACTGCTGAGCAGCGGTCTGCGCGACGGGGGCCGGCCGGTCCGCGCGCTGGAGCGGGCGGTGGTGTCGTACGCGGTCTCGGCGCGCCAGTTCTGCGAGGCGGCCGCGCGGCCCCGGCTGCCGCTCGGCGAACGGCCGGTGATCGTCGGCGACCCGACCCGGGAGCTGATGTTCGCCGAGGTCGAGGCCGAGTACCTGCACGCCGACTACTACCCGCACGGCACCCTGCTCGGCTACGTCGAGGACGCGGAGGGGGCCGGGACGCCGCGCGAGGTGCTGGCCGCGCTGCCCGCGCCCGGGCGGGCCGGGGCGTCCGTCCTGCACCTCGCCTGCCACGCGGTGCCGTCGGGCCGCTCGCCGCTGGACGCCTACCTGGGCCTGGCACCCGAACCGGAGGGCCCCGGGGGCCCGGACCCAGCGGGCCGCCCCGACGTGGTGGGCCGCCCCGACCTCGCGGGCCGTCCGGGCCCGGACGGCCCGGACCCGGCGCGGAGCGGCCGGCTGCCCGTCGGCGACATCCTGCGGCAGGCCCAGGGCCGTCCGCCGGGCTCGCCGGGCGGGCTGGTGGTCCTGGACGCGTGCGTCAGCGACCACACCGGCGGCGACCTCGACGAGGCGCTGACCCTGTCGACGGCGTTCGTCGCGGCCGGGGCCACCGGGGTGGTCGGCTCCCGCTGGGAGGTGGTCGACGAGATGGTGTGCGTGCTGATGTACGTGTTCCACGGCCGCCTGGCCGGGGGTGAGCCGCCGGCCGAGGCGCTGCGCCGCACCCAGCTGTGGGCGCTCGACCCGGACCGGCGGCTGCCGCCCGGGGCCCCGCCGGAGCTCGTCGCGCTGGCCCGCCGCGACGCGGCGGCCCTCGACGTGTGGGCGGCGTTCGTCTACCAGGGCGGGTGACGGGCGGTCGCCGTCCGTCCGCCCGACCGCCTTCCGGTCGGCGCTCCGCCCACCGGCTGCCCACCGGCTGCCCGCCGGCTGCCCGCCTGCCGCCCGCACACCGCCCGCACACCGCCCGCCGACCCTGCCGACCCGCCGTCCGGCACCGACCGAGGGACACCCGGCCACCATGGACCCATCGAGCCTCACCGCCCTGCTGGTCGCCGTCGTCGGCGTGGCCGGCACCCTCGCCTCGGCCCTCCTGACGCAGCGCCGGGGCGACGCCGCACGCCGTGAGGAGCGTGACCTCGCGGACCGGCAGCGGCGCGAGGAACTCGCCGGACAGCGCGAGGCGGTGGACCTCGCCGAGCGCCGCGCCGGCTACACCGCCCTCAACATCGCCGCCCGCCAGTACCTCACCGCACTGAACGACTACGCCCACGCGCTGCGCCGGGACCCGGCGGCGGCGGAGCCCGCGCTGGCGGTCCTGGACACCGTCCGCACCGAGTACCTCCAGCGGTACGCCGAGGCGCAGATGACCGTCCCCGACCTCGTGCTGGCGGAGGTCTCCCGGGCCAACCGGGTGCTGAGCGGCCTCTACGGCAGGCTGATGAGGATCGGTCACGGCATGCCGGAGCCGGAGGGCGAACTCGCCGCGCTGACCGGCGCCGTCGAGGCGGGCTGGGACCAGCTCGCCCTCCTGCGCGCGACCATGCGCACCGACCTGGGCATCTCCGCGCGGGCCGCCGACCCCGGCCGGTGAACGGGACCCACCGCCCGGTGCGGCCGGGGCGGTCGTTCGGGTCCGGTCGGACGCTATTCCCCTTCGTGGTCGATCACGAGGTCGGCGGTGTGCGGCCGGTCTCCTCCCCGGGAGGTGTTCCGTCCCCGATCCTTCCCCGATCCGTCAGGGGCCCGGAGGAGCCGCTCGGAGCTGCGCCGCGGCGGCCCGGGGAGCGCCCGGGGGCGAGTCGAGGACGCGGCGGCCGGTGGGGGGCGGCATCGGACCGATACGATCCGTCAGTTCCGTGCTTGACGCGTCCGTACGGCTGATGAAAGCATCGGTGGGTCGATCAACCGGGGTCCACCGAAGGGGAAGGTGGCCCTGAGCACGGGGGATAGCGAATCACGGGGGAATGCCGGGTCCGTCCAGGGCACGGCGGAATGATTTCACGAACGATTTCCCACCGCTTCGGGCGGGATTCGGGAATCGGTTTCGACGGTGAATCACGGGGGCCTTTCTCGGGCCCTCCGGCGCGGTGCCGGGCCGTCCTGTCGACGGTGCCGGGCGTGTGGCGCGCCTTCCTCCTCCGCGGCCCGAACGGGGCCGTGTCCGCGGGATCCCGTGTGCCGGTGGACCGGCATGACTCTCCGCCGGCACGACTCTCGCCGGCACGACACTCCGGTCGGGACCAAGAAGGAGGACGGCGACCATGGCCGATGAAATGGTGATGCGGGCCCAGCGGTTCCTGAACACCGTGTACGGCAGTCGGATCGGCATCATCGACGAGGACGGCCGGACCGGCTGGCCCACGATGTTCGCGCTGACGAAGGCCCTCCAGATCGAGCTCGGCATCACGGCGCTCTCGAACACCTTCGGTCCGACGACACTGTCGACCCTGGCGACGAAGTACCCGGCGCTCAACGCCTCCACCGTGCCCTCGGGGAACTTCGGCCAGATCATCCAGTCGGCCCTCTACTGCAAGGGCTACGACGGCGGCGGCTTCGACGGCACCTACAACGCGCGGGTCCAGGCGGGCGTGGCCCGGCTCAAGCTCGACATGGGCGTGGACGGCCTGATGCCCGGCAGCGACCTGACGCCCAAGGTGTTCAAGGCCCTGCTGACCATGGACGCCTACGTCACGGTCAACTCCGGGACGCAGGAGATCCGTGCCGTCCAGCGCTGGCTCAACGGCCGTTACCTGAACCGCCGCGACTTCTACGCCATCCCCTGCGACGGCCACAACTCGCGGGACGTCGCCAAGGCGATGCTGTTCGCCGTCCAGTTCGAGCTGGGCATGGCCGACGGGACGGCCAACGGCGTCTTCGGACCGGGCACCCAGGCGGGGATCAAGTCCCACACGGTGTCGCAGGGGTCGCAGGGCACCTGGGTCGAGCTGTTCTCGGCGGGCATGGTCCTGAACAGCCGCCCGAACGCGTTCACCTCCTCCTTCGACTCCGCGCTCGCGGGCGCCGTCCGGGACTTCCAGTCGTTCGCGGCGCTCCCGGTCAGCGGCACCGGGGACTTCTCCACCTGGGCCTCCCTGCTGGTGTCCTACGGCGACCAGGCGCGCAAGGGTGCGGCCTGCGACGGCGTCACCAGGATCACCCCGGCCCGCGCGGCGGCCCTCAAGGCCGAGGGCATCACCTACGTGGGGCGCTACCTCACCAATCCGCTGGTGGTGAAGGACCCGACGAAGGACCTCCCCGAGAAGGCGATCCAGGAGGGCGAGCTGGCGACGATCGCCGCCAACGGCCTGCGCTGCTTCCCGATCTACCAGACCTACGGGCGGGACGCCTCGAACTTCACCTACACGGCGGGCCGGACCGCCGGGCAGGCGGCGGTGAACGCCGCGCTGGACCACGGCTTCAAGGCCGGGACGCGGATCTTCTTCGCGGTCGACTTCGACGCCATGGACTCCGACATCACGTCCAACGTGCTGCCGCACTTCAAGGGCATCCAGGACGCGATGGCCGACGACGGGAACCGGTACCAGATCGGGGTGTACGGGCCGCGCAACGTCTGCACCCGGGTCTCCCAGGCCGGCCACTCCACGGCCTCGTTCGTCTCGGACATGTCCTCCGGGTTCTCCGGCAACTACGGCTACCCGCTGCCGGCCGACTGGGCGTACGACCAGATCGTCACCCGCACCGTCGGGAGCGGCGCCGGCTCGATCGAGATCGACAACAACATCGCCTCGGGCCGCGACACCGGTCAGAACTCCTTCGACCCGCCGCGCCCGGTGAAGGCCGACGTCCGGCTGGACATGACGGTGTGGTCCGCGATGCAGACGGACGTCGGCAAGTACATGGAGTCGCTGGGCTACCCGAACGACGGCGGGATGCGCAGCTACCAGCACTGGAAGTGCTTCCAGACGACGGTGATCGAGCACGACGAACTCATCACCGAGCTGTCGAACCGGTACAACCTGCGCAAGGCCCTGATCCAGACCTCGGCCTACTGGGAGATGCGCCACATCGCACCGGACGACCTGCTGGCCTGGGATGCCGTGATCCTGGCGTTCAACACCACGGGCCACTTCGAGGACACCTCGGCGGGCATCGCCAAGCAGCGCGGGCTGACGCTCCTCGGCGCGCACAACAACGCCGTCCGCAAGGGCTACATCACCGGCGGGTCGATCCTCGACAAGACCAACGACGAGCACCTGTACAACTGCTGGAAGGCCTCGTACGACTCCGAGACCACGGCCCTGACCAACGTGGCGCTCATCGACCTGTGGGACATCGACGGCAAGCCCGAGGGCGACGACGACTCACCGGCCATGCGGTCGCCGCGCCTGGACTACGTCGACTCGGAGATCTACGACGTCCTGCGCCGCTACCAGGGGCCGGGGAACGAGGCCTACAAGGAGGCCAAGAAGCGGATGGGACTGTACTACGTGATGGAGAAGTACAACTCCATCTCCCGCAACCGCTGACGAGACGTGAGGTCCACGATGTCGGGTGACCAGCCGTTCGCCTCCCACGAAGGCGTCGTCCTCCTCCTGCTGATGGCGGTCGGGTTCGTCGCCGTCCCCTGGCTGCTCGTCCGCGCGGTCCGGGCGCTGCTCCGCGCCCGGACCGGGTGGACCGCGGCGAAGGCGTCGGCCCCCGCGGCCGCGCTGGCCTGGGCCGCGACGGCCGCGACGTACACCTGGGGTCTGCTGCACCTGTTCGCCGCCGACGACTACGACCAGTCGACGGCGTGCAACGCGGCGGTGGGGCGTCGGCTGGTCGGCTACGAGCCGTCGTGGATCCCGCTGGAGTTCGGGTGCCGCACCGCCGACGGCGGTGTCGTCCCGGTGATCGTGCCCTCGTACGTCAATCCGGTGCTGGCCGTGCTGGCGGTCTGCGCCGTCCTGCTCACCGTGTTCGTGATCGTCCGACGCAAGGAGGAATACAAGTGACGGCCAACCTGTCCCGGCGAGCGGCGCTGTTCCGCGCCGCCGCCGTCGCCGCCGGTGCCGCGGTCGGCTCGCAGCTGCTCGCCACCCCCGGCTACGCGGCGGGTGCCGCCCCGGCGCCCGCCCCGACCCCCGTCCCCAGCTCGGAGGCGGTCCGCCGGGCGGTGGAGGAGGCCCGCGAGCGGGAGGCCAAGGTGCTCACCGGGATCCCGTCGAAGAACGGCTGGGAGATGGAGAAGGCCACCGACGCCCGCGGCAGCGTCTACACCCGGCCGGTGCCCGGCACCCCGCTGGACGTCAAGGTCCGGATGGGCGAGGTCGAGACGGTGCTGGTGCACGTCGTCCGGCGGTTCCACTACGAGGTCGACGCGCTGCGGTCCGGCGACGTGGTCGGCTGGCGGGCGCCGGACGCGGTGGGCCGGCGGCTCGCCGAGTCCAACCAGGCGTCCGGCACGGCGGTGCAGATCAGGCCCGGCTCCTACCCGACCGGGGTCCGGGGCGGCTTCTTCCCGCTGGAGGAGCTGACGATCCGCGACATCCTCGCGGACTGCGAGGGCGTGGTCCGCTGGGGCGGCGACGACCGGACGCCGGACGAGTCGCTGTTCTCGATCGACGTGCCGCCGGGCGACCCGCGGCTGGCCGCCGTCGCGGCGAAGCTGCGGGCCTGGGAGCTCACCCCCGGGGAGGGCCCCGGTGTGATCGTCGACAGCCTTCGCCCGGAGCGCCGCAAGGACGCCCGGAAGCTGGCGGCCCAGCAGGCCTGACCCGGCTCCCGGCGCCCCCGGCCCGGCCCCCGTCTCGGACGGGGGCCGGGCCGTTCGGCGTTCCGCGGCGCGTCTTCGGGGCGTTCCGAGCGGTGCCCCGGACCGGCCGGGCCGCTCGGCGTTTCGGGCGAGTTTCCGCCGTTCGAGCCCGGATCGGACGCGTTCGCCCTGGCTGTCCCACCAGTCACAGCAGTCCCACCGGTTCAGCTGGTCCAGACCATTGACGCTCCCTCGGACGCTCCCTAGCATGATCCGGACCGCGGCGGCCAAACGGGGGCCCGCCGCCTCTCGCCGAGCGCGCAGCTCCTCCCACCCACGCAGGGCACGCGGCCGAGCCATGTCCCAGACCCGCCGTCCCCTCGCGGGGCGGGTACCGAGGAGTGTCATGTCCAGGACCGTCCAGGAGTACGAGCACCGGCCTGCCCGGCCGTCCACGAACGGCTCGCCGACCGCGCCGCAACAGCCCGCCACCGGGCACGAGTCCGCCGGGCACGGGCCCGTCGGGCACGAGTCCGCCGCCGGGCCGCAGGCCGGCGTCCTCACCGTCGGGCAGGAACGCCTCTGGTTCCTCGACCAGATGGACCCAGGCGACCCCGCCTACAACATCCCGCTCGTCCTGCGCCTCACCGGCGACCTGGCGCCCGGGTCGCTGTCCGCCGCCCTCGACGGCGCGGTGGCCCGGCACGAGGCACTGCGCACCCGCTTCCCGGCCGAGGACGGCCGCCCGGCCGCCGTGGTCGAGCCGCCCGCGCACCTCCCGCTCGACCTGGTCGACCTGCGCGACCGGCCCCACCCGGAGGCGGACCTCGCGGCCGCGCTCGCCGAACGCACCAACCGCGGCTTCGACCTGGCCGCCGGCCCGCTGCTGCGCGCCGCCCTGCTGCGCACCGGCGAGCGCGAGCACGTGCTCTGCCTCGTCGTGCACCACATCGCCGCCGACGGCTGGTCGCTCGGCCTGCTCCGCACCGAACTCGCCGACCGCTACGCCGCGCACCGCGCCGGCCGGCCGCTCGACCTGCCCGCCCCGCCGTCCTACACCGCCCACGCCGCCGCCGAACGCGCCTGGCTCGCCGGGCCGGAGGCCGCCGAGGCGGTGGAGTACTGGCGCGGGCGACTGTCCGGCGCGCCCGCGCTGGAGCTGCCGCTGGACCGCCCCCGGCCCGCCGGTCCGGGCAGCACGGGCGCCTTCCACACCCGGATCCTGCGCGGCGCCGGCCCCGAGCTGGAGGCCTTCGCCCGCGCCCGCCGGCTGACCCCGTTCATGGTGCTGGCCGCCGCCTACCAGGTGCTGCTGCACCGCTGCACCGGCCAGGACGACTTCTGCGTCGGCGTGCCCACCGCGGCCCGCACCACCGTCGAGAGCGAGTCGACGGTCGGCTACTTCTCCTCCGCCCTGGTGCTCCGCGCCGACCTCGCGGGCGCGCCGAGCTTCGACGCGCTGCTGCGGCGGGTCCGCGCCGACTGGCTGGGTGCGCTCGGCCACGGCCGGGTGCCGTTCGAGCAGCTCGCCGAGGAGCTGCGGCCGGACCGCGACCCGGGCCGCACCCCGCTGTTCCAGACCCTGCTCACGGTGCACACCCAGGGCGGCGGCGCGCTGGACGAGCACGCGTTCGCCGACCTGCTCTGCGCCGAGACCGACGGCGGCCACACCGCCGCCAAGTTCGAACTCGCCCTGGACGTCCGGCCGGACGGCGCCGACCTGCAGGCCGTGTTCGGCTACCGGACCGACCTGCTGGACGAGGAGCGGGTGGTCCGGCTCGGCCGCCGCTTCGAGACCCTGCTGCGGGCCGCGCTCACCGCCCCGGACACCCCCGTCCACCTGCTGCCGCTGCTGGACGCCGCCGAACTCGCCGCGGTGGCGGGGGAGTCCGCCGGACCGCCGCTGCCCGCCCACCCGGCCACCGTCCTCGACGCGATCGACCTCGCCGCCGGGGCCGAGCCCGCGGCGGTCGCCCTGATCGGACCGGAGGAGACCCTCGACAGGTCCCGACTCAAGGACGCGTCCGAGGAGTTGGCGGCACGGCTGGCGGCCGGCGGGGTGCGGCGCGGTGACCTGGTGGCGTTCTGCCTGCCGCGCGGGCCGCGCGCGGTGGTCGCGATGCTGGCGGCCTGGCGCGCCGGCGCCGGCTACCTGCCGCTCGACCCGGAGTACCCGGCCGCCCGGCTCGCCTTCATGCTCGCCGACAGCGGCGCGGCCGTGCTGGTCACCGCCGACGGCGCACCCGTCGAGGGCCTCGCCGCCGACCTCCCGGTGCTCCCCGTCCTCCCCGTCCTCCCCGCGCCGGGGAGCGGCCCGGGCGCGGCCGCCGCGGCTCCCGCGCGGCTCCCCGCCGGGGCCGCAGCCGGCCCGGACGACCCCGCCTACCTCGTCTACACCTCCGGCTCGACCGGCACCCCCAAGGGCGTCCTGGTCCCGCACCGCGCGCTGGCCGCCCGGGTGGCCTGGATGCGCGACGGCTACGGCATCACCGCCGCCGACCGGGTCCTCCAGTACGCCTCGCTCTCCTTCGACACCTGTGCCGAGGAGGTGTTCCCGGCCCTCGCGGCGGGCGCCGCCCTGGTGGTCGCCGGCGCCGGCGCCGCGCTGCCGGACCAGCTCGCCGAACCGTCCGCCGCCGGCCTCACCGTCCTCGACCTGCCCACGCCCTACTGGCACCGGCTGACCGCCGACCTCGACGCCACGGCCTGGCCGCCCGGCCTGCGCCTGCTGATCCTCGGCGCCGACCAGGTCGCCCCCGAGGCCGTCGCCGCCTGGCGGGCCCGCTTCGGCGACACCGTCCGGCTGGTCAACTCCTACGGCCCCACCGAGACCACCGTCATCGCCACCACCGCCGACCTCACCGCCGCCGACGCGAAGCACCGACCGCCGATCGGCCGACCGATCGGCGCCACCAGCGTCGCCGTGCTCGACCGCCACGGCACCCCCGTACCGCCCGGCACCCCGGGCGAGCTGGTCGTCGGCGGGGCGGGCGTCACCGACGGCTACCTCGGCCGGCCCGGCGCCACCGCCCGCGCCTTCGTCCCCGACCCGGACGGCCCGCCCGGCTCCCGCCGCTACCGCACCGGCGACCTGGTCCGCCACCGCGCCGACGGCGCCCTGGAGTTCCTCGGCCGGATCGACGCCCAGGTCAAGGTGCGCGGCTACCGGATCGAGCCCGGCGAGGTCGAGTCGGCGCTGCTGGCCCGGCCCGGCATCGGCCAGGCCGCGGTGGTGGCCCGCGGCGACAGCCTGGTCGGCTACGTCGTGCCCGCGCCCGGCGCCGCGGCGCCCGACCCGGCCGCGCTGCGCGCCGACCTGGCCGCCGTGCTCCCCGCCCACCTGGTGCCCAACGCGCTGGTCGCCCTCGACGCCCTGCCGCTCACGCCCAACGGCAAGCTCGACCGCCGGGCCCTGCCGGCCCCCGACACCCGCCCCGAACTGCGCGCCGCCTACCTCGCCCCGCGCACCGAGGCGGAGGAACTGGTCGCCGAGGTCTGGCAGGAGGTGCTCGGCCTCGACCGGGTCGGCGTCCACGACGACTTCTTCGACCTCGGCGGCCACTCCCTGCTCGCCACCCGGGTCATCGCCCGGATCCGCGGCACGGCCGACCTGGCCGTCCCGCTGCGCACCCTCTTCACCCACCGCACGGTGGCCGCCTTCGCCGACGCCGTCGAAGCCGCCCTGGTCGCCGAGCTCGACGCACTGTCCGACGACGCCGCCGAGGAGCTGCTCGCCGCGCAGGACGCCCCGGAAGGGACCGCAACGCCCTCATGAGCACCGACACCACCAGCCCCGCCGCCGGAGCGGACACGCCCCCGGCGGACCGGCCCGACGCCGCCACCCCGGCCACCGCGCCCCCGGCGCCCCCGGCCGCCGGCCTCACCGCCGCCAAGCGGGAACTGCTCAGCCGCCGGCTGCGCGCCCGCACCGCGCCGCGCCGGGCGATCGGGCGCCGTGCCGCCGACGCGCCCGTGCCGCTCTCCTTCGCCCAGGAACGGCTCTGGTTCATGGAGCAGTTCGCACCGGGCACCGCCGCGTACAACATCCCGGTGGTCCGGCGGCTGCGGGGGCCGCTGGAAGCCGACGCGCTGCGCCGCGCCCTGGACGCCTCGGTCGCCCGGCACGAGACGCTCCGCTCCCGCTACCCGGCCACCGAGGACGGCCGCCCGGTGCTGGCCGTCGACCCGCCCGGCCCGGCCGCGCTCACCGTGGCCGACGCCGACGACGAGGCGCACGCCGAGCGGCTGGTCGACGAGGCCTCCGCCGTCCCCTTCGACCTCGAACGCGGCCCGCTGCTGCGCGCCCTGCTGATCCGCCTCGCCGCCGACGACCACGTCCTGCTGCTGGTCGTCCACCACAGCGTCAGCGACGGCTGGTCCAGCGAGGTCCTGCTCGGCGAGATCCTCCGCGGCTACGCCGCGTACGCCGCCGGACGCCCTGACCCGCTGCCGGAACTCGCCGTCCAGTACGGCGACTTCGCGATCTGGCAGCGCGAGCGGCTGAGCGGCGGGCGGCTCGCCGCCGAGGTCGCGCACTGGGCCCGCGAACTGGCCGGCGTCGAACCGCTGGAGCTCGCCTTCTCCCGCCCCCGGCCGCCCCGGCAGACCTTCGACGGCGCAGGCTACGGCTTCGCCGTCGACCGCGGGCTGCTCGACCGGCTCACCGCCCTCGGCAAGCGGCACGACGCCACCGTGCACATGGTGCTGCTCGCCGCCTTCCAGGCCCTGCTCTCCCGCTACAGCGGCCAGCGCGACTTCGCCGTCGGCTCGCCGATCGCCGGCCGCCCCGAGCCCGAACTCGAACCGCTCGTCGGTATGTTCGTCAACGTGCTGGCGCTGCCCGCCCGGCTGGAGGGCGACCCGGCCTTCACCGAGCTGCTCCGCCGCACCCGGGAGACCTGCCTGGAGGCCTACGCCCACCAGGAGCTCCCCTTCGCCCAGCTGGTCACCGAGCTCAAGGTGCCCCGCGACGTCACCCGGCCGCCGGTCTTCCAGGCCGTCCTCGCCGTCCAGAACTACGCCACCCAGCGCGAGGCCGTCGGCGAACCTCCCTTCGACGTAGCGCCGTTCGGAGTGCGCGCCAGCGGCACCCGGTTCGACCTGGAACTCTTCCTCCAGGAGTGGCCGCAGGGCCTGCAGGGCTCGTTCAACTACAACACCGACCTGTTCGCCGAGGCCGACGTCGCCCGCCTCGCCGGACACCTCGGCCGGCTGCTCACCGCCGTCGCCGCCGACCCCGACACCCCGCTGTCCGCCCTCGACGACCTCCCGGCCGCCGAACGCGCCTTCGAGATCGACGAGTTCAACGACACCGCGGTCGACCGGCCGGACACCACGCTGACCGCCCTGGTCGCCGAGCAGATCGCCCGCACCCCGGACGCCGTCGCCGTCGCCTTCGAGGGGAAGCCGGCGCTGACCTACCGCCAGCTCGACGCCGCCGCCGACCGGATCGCCGCCCGCCTCGCCGCCGAGGGCGTCGGCCCCGGCAGCCTGGTCGCGATCAGCGCCGAACGCTCGCCCGAACTCGTCGCCGGCCTGCTCGGCGTGCTCCGCACCGGCGCCGGCTACACCCCCCTCGAACCCGACTACCCCGCCGAGCGGCTCGCCTTCCTGCTCGCCGACAGCGCCGCACCCGTCCTGCTCACCCAGCGCCGCCTCCCCGTCCCGGACGGCTGCACCGCCAGGGTCCTGCTGCTCGACGACCCCGGCGAGTGGCCCAAGGCCAGGAGCAGAGCCGCCGGCCCGGCCGGACCCGCCCCCGACGACACCGCCTACCTGATCTACACCTCCGGCTCCACCGGCCGCCCCAAGGGCGTCCCCAACACCCACCGGGCCATCGCCAACCGCATCCACTGGATGCAGGACGCCTACCGGATCGGCCCCGGGGACGCCGTCCTGCAGAAGACCCCGGCCGGATTCGACGTCTCCGTCTGGGAGTTCTTCTGGCCGCTCACCACCGGCGCCCGGATCGTCCTCGCCAAGCCCGGCGGCCAGAAGGACAGCGGCTACCTGCGCGACCTGATCGTGCGGGCCGGCGTCACCGTCGCCCACTTCGTCCCCGCGATGCTCACCGTCTTCCTCGCCGAGGACGGCATCGAGCAGTGCACCGCGCTGCGCCGCGTGGTCTGCAGCGGCGAGGCCCTCCCGCCCGACACCGCACGGGAGTTCACCACCCGCCTGCCCGGCTGCGCACTCGCCAACCTGTACGGGCCCACCGAGGCCGCCGTCGACGTCTCCGCCTGGGAGTGCGAGGGCCCGCCGGAGACCGTCCCGATCGGCCTGCCGATCGACAACACCCGCCTGTACGTGCTGGACGCGGCGCTCCGCCCGGTGCCGCCCGGCGCCCCCGGCGAACTGCACATCGGCGGCACCGCCGTCGCCCTCGGCTACCACCGCAGACCCGGCCTCACCGCCGCCCGCTTCGTCCCCGATCCCTACGGCCCGCCCGGCTCCCGGCTCTACCGCACCGGCGACCTCGCCCGCCGCCGCCCCGACGGCGCCCTCGAACACCTCGGCCGGATCGACCAGCAGGTGAAGATCCGCGGCCTGCGGATCGAGCCCGGCGAGACCGAGGCCGCCCTGCGCGCCCGGCCCGGCATCGCCGACGCCGCCGTGGTCGTCCGCGAGGACCGGCCCGGCGACAAGCGCCTGGTCGGCTACCTCGTCCCCGCGCCCGGCGCCGACGAACCCGACCCCGCCGCGCTGCGCGCCGCGCTCAAGCGCAGCCTGCCCGACCACCAGGTGCCCACCGCCTTCGCCGTCCTGCCCGCCCTGCCGCTCACCCCCAACGGCAAGCTCGACCGCCGGGCCCTGCCCGCCCCGAAGCTGCGCCGCGACGCCGGCGCCACCGCACCCGCCACTCCCGCCGAGCGGGTGCTCGCCGAGATCTGGGCCGAGGTGCTCGGCCTGCCCGAGGTCGGCACCGACGAGGACTTCTTCGACCTCGGCGGCCACTCCCTGCTCGCCACCCAGGTGGTCGCCAAGGCCCGCAGGCGGCTCGCCGAGGCCGGCGCCCGCCCGGTCAGCGTGATGGACCTCTTCACCTGCCGCACCGTCCGCGACCTCGCCGCGCTCGCCTCCCTCGACGAGCAGGACCGCGGCCCGCGCCGGCTCCTGCACCGCCTCACCCGGCCCGTCCCCGCCGACCGCCGCCGGCTCACCCTGGTCTGCGTCCCGTACGGGGGCGGCAGCGCGGTCGTCTACCAGCCGGTCGCCGACCTGCTGCCCGCCGACACCGAACTGTGGGCGGTGGCCATCCCCGGCCACGACATCGGCGTCACCGAACAGCACGTCCCCTTCGACGAGTTGGCCGAGCAGCTGGCCGCCGAGGTGCGCGAGCGGGTGGACGGTCCGGTGGTCGTCTACGGCCACTGCGGCGTCGGCACCGCGCTGGCCGTGGCCACCGCCCGCCTGCTGGAGGCCTCCGGCCGCGAACTGGAGGCGGTGTACGCCGGCGCCCAGTTCCCCTTCGCCAAGCCGCGCAGCAGGGTGCTCACCGCGCTCAGCGGACTCGCCTCGCTGGAGCCGCTGCTCGGCGACCGGGTCTACGTCAACTGGCTCACCGGCATGGGCGTCGACACCTCCGAACTCGACCAGGACCAGATCCGGTTCATCGTCGGCAACATGCGCCGCGACTCGAAGGCCGCCGAGGCGTACTTCACCCGCGCCATCGCGGAGGTCGCCGCCGGCGCGCCCCGGCTGCGCGCGCCGCTCGTCTCGCTGGTCGGCGACCACGACCCGGCCGCCGACTTCTACCAGGAGCGCTACCGCGAGTGGCTGCTGCTCGCCGAGCGCTCCGCCGTCGCCGTGCTCGACCAGGGCGGGCACTTCTTCGTCAAGTACCGGGCCGCCGAGGTCGCCGAGGCCGTCACCACCGTGCACCGCGCCGTCCTGGCGGGGGAGACCGGCGCCCTGCCGGGCCGGGCACCCGAGAACTCCTGGTGGTTCCACGGCGAGACCGGCCCGCCCGCCCCGGCGGCGGGCACCGCGGCGGGCTCCCCGTCGGAGGCCCCGGCAGCAGGTCCGGCGGGCTCCCCGGCGGTGGGCGCCGCCGCGGGGGAGCCGGAGGCGGACGGCCCGCAGCCCGGCCTCGGCCGCTTCCTCGCCGTCGCCGCCGGACAGCTGGTCTCGATCACCGGCTCGGCGCTCACCGAGTTCGCGCTGCCGGTCTGGATCCTGCTGGAGACCGGCTCGATGGCCCGGTACGCGCTCTACGCCGTCGTCGCCATGCTCCCCGGCATCCTGGTCGGCCCGCTGGCCGGCGCCTTGGTCGACCGGCTCGACCGGCGGAGGGTCATGCTCGCCGGGGACGTCGCGGCCGGCGCCACCCAGGCCGCGATGCTCGCGCTGCTGCTCGCCGGGCAGCTGCACTCCTGGACGGTCTACGTGCTGCTCGGCGTGCTCTCGGTCGCCCTCACCTTCCAACGCCTCGCCTACGCCTCCGCGGTGCCCCAGATCGTGCCCAAGCAGTACCTGGGACACGCCAACGGGATCGTCCAGCTGGCCTTCGGCGCGGCGCAGTTCGTCGTCCCGCTGGTGGCGGTGGCGATGATGTCGGCGATCGGCCTGCGCGGCATCCTGATCATCGACGTGGCCAGCTACGCGCTCGCGATCGGCATCCTGCTCGTGGTGCGGTTCCCCCGGACGCTGCCCTGGACCAGGCGCGAGTCGCTCACCGAGGAGATCAAGCAGGGCTTCGGCTACTCCTGGCGCAACCGGGGGTTCCGGGCCATGCTGCTCTGGTTCGCCGGGCTGAACGTCTTCCTCTCCCCGCTGTTCCTGCTCGTCACCCCGATGGTGCTCGCCTTCGACGACCTGGACGGCGCCGCCCGGGTGGCCGTGGCGGGCGGCGCGGGCGCGCTGCTCGGCGGCGTCGCGATGGGGTTCTGGGGCGGGCCGCGCCGGCACCGGCTGCGCGGCATGCTCGGCCTGGCCGCCCTGCTCGCCCTGGCCGGGGCCGTCACCGGCCTGCACGCCGGGCTCTGGGTGATCGCCGCCGGGGCGTTCGGGATGTCCTTCGCGCTCTCGCTGGTCAACGGCGTCTACTCGACGATCGTCCAGGTCAAGGTGCCGCAGCGGTTCCACGGCCGGGTCTTCGCGCTCAACACGCTGGTGGCCTGGTCCACCCTGCCGCTCGGCCACGGCGTCATCGCCCCGCTCGGCTCGGCCGTGTTCGGCCCGCTGATGGAGCCCGGCGGCGCGCTCGCCCCGGTCTTCGGCCCGCTGATCGGCACCGGGCCCGGGCGCGGCATCGCCCTGATGTACGTGCTGTTCGGCCTGGCCATGCTGGTGCTGGTCCTCGTCGGGCTGCGGCTGCCCGCGCTCGCCCGCTTCGACCGGGACGTGCCCGACGCCGAACCCGACGACCTGGTCGGCCTGCGGGAACGGGCCCGCGCCGCGGCCGCCCGCCGGGCCGCCGAGGAGGCCGCCGGGCAGGCCGCGCGCCGGACCGGGACGGACGCGGCGCACCCGGTGCACACGGACCCCGCACCGCGGGCGAAGGCGGGCGCCGAGTGAACCGCGCCCCCGCCACCCTGCCCGAACTGCTCGCCCACCGGGCCGCCGCCCACCCCGGGCGGACCGCCGTCGCCAACGGCCCCGACCGGCTCGACTTCGGCTCCTGGCAGGCCCGTTCGGGCGCGCTCGCCGGAGCCCTGCGCACCGCCGGCCTCCGCCCCGGCGACCGGGTCGGCCTGCGCTACGGCACCGCCGACTGGGCCGCCTACGCCGTCGCCCACCTGGCCGTGCTGCGGGCCGGCGGCGTCGCCGTCCCGCTCTCCGACCGGCTCGCCCCGGCCGTCACCGCGCACGCCCTCGCCGACTCCGGGGCCCGGTTCCTGCTACACGCGGGGGCGGCCGACGCCGGCCCGGCCGCCGCCGGGGTGACGGTGCTCACCGAGGCGGACGCCGCCGGCCACCCCGCCGACCCGGGCCTCCCGGCGCCCGATCCGGCCGCTCCCGCCCAGATCCTCTACACCTCCGGCACCACCGGCACGCCCAAGGGCGTCACCGCCACCCACGCCAACCTGGCGCACGGCTGCACCCTGGACGAGCGCCGCCGCCCGCTGCGGCACTCCGAGGCCTTCCTGCACGCCTTCCCGGTCGGCACCAACGCCGGCCAGACGATGCTGGTCAAGGCGCTCGACGCGCACGCCACCTGTGTCGCCGCCCCGCAGTTCACCCCGCTGCGGTTCCTCCGGCTGATCGCGGAACACCGCGTCGGCAGCGTCTTCCTCGTCCCCGCGATGGCGGTCGAACTGCTCGGCTCGGCCGCCCTGGCCAAGGCCGCGGCGGCCGGCCCGGGCGCACCGGACGGCGGGGCCGCACCGGACGGCGGGGCCGCACCGGACGGTGGGGGCGCACCGGACGGTGGGGGCGCACCGGGCGGTGGCGCGCTGGACGGCGTCAGGCTGGTCGGCTCCACCGCCGCCGCCCTCCCGCAGCCGGTCGCACTGGCCCTCAGCCGGGCCTTCCCGCACGCCCAGATCGCCAACTACTACACCTCCACCGAGGCCGCGCCCGCCCAGGTCACCCTGCTCTTCGACCCGGAGCACCCGGAGTCGCCGGGGCAGCCCGCCTCGCTCGCCGACCTGCGGATCACCGACCCGGACGGCCGACCCGTCCCGCCCGGGGAGCCGGGCGAGCTCTGGCTCCGCTCCCCGACCGCCCCGCGCGGCTACCTCGGCGAGCACGACCGGGCCGTGTTCCAGGGCCGCTGGGTCCGGATGGGCGACCTCGGCCGGATCGACGCGGACGGCTTCCTCCACCTGCTCGACCGGGAGAAGGACGTGATCAAGTCCGGCGCCCACAAGGTCTCCACCCTCCAGGTCGAGAACGCACTGCACGGCCACCCGCGGGTGGCCGACGCCGCCGCGTTCGGCGTCCCGCACCCCGTCCTGGGCAGCGTGGTCGCCGCCGCCGTCGTCCTCACCCCCGCCGAGGGCGGTGCGCACGGCGCACCGACCGCCGCCGACCTGCGCGCCTCCCTGCTGGACCGGCTCGCCGCGCACGAACTGCCGGCCACCGTCCTGTTCCTCGACGCACTGCCGCGCAACGAGGGCGGCAAGGTCCTCAAACGCGAACTGCGCCGGCTCCTGACGACCCACGAGTCCCCCGAGGCACCCCGATGAGCACCCCCCTCAGCCCCGCCCAGCACGGCATCTGGCTCACCGAGCAGACCCTCGACGCCGCGGCCGCCTACCACCTCGCCGTCACCGTCGGGTTCGACGGCCCGCTCGACGTCCCGGCCCTGGCCGCGGCCTGCGCCGAGGCCGTCCGCCGGCACCCGGCGCTCGGCAGCCGGATCGCCCCCGACGGCACCGCCGTCCTGGCCGGCCCCGCGCCCGGGCTGCGCCTGGCCGACTGCGGCGAGGACGAACTCGACAAGCTGCTCGCCGACGAGACGGCCGCCCGCTTCGACCTGGCCGCCGGGCCGCTCGCCCGGTTCACCCTGTACCGGACCGGGCCGTCCCGGCACGTGCTGCTGGTCGCCGCGCACCACCTCGCCTTCGACGGCGAGTCCAAGGACCGGCTGGTCGCGGACCTGGCCGCGGCCTACCGCGGGGAGCCTGCGGACGTCGCGCCCGCCGCGCCCGCCGCGCCCGTCGCGCCCGCCGCGCCCGCCGCGCCCGTCGCGCCCGCCGCGCCCGTCGCGCCCGCCGCGCCCGCCGCGCCCGCCGCGCCCGCCGCGCCCGCCGCCGTGGGACCGGCGCCGCAGGACGTCGCGGCCGCCACCGCCTACTGGGCCGACCGCTGGCACGAGCCCGGCCCGCCGGTCCTGCCCGGGCTGCGGCAGTCCCCCGGCCACGGCACCACCCCCGCGCCCGGCGCGGCCGTGCCGTTCCGGTGGGCCGGTGACCGGCACGCCGCACTCGCCGCCACCGCCGCCCGGCTCGGCGTCACCCGCTTCGAACTGCTCACCGCCGTCTGGCACGCCCTGCTGCTGCGCTACGGCGACCGGGCGCCCGCCACCGCCGTCGAACTGTCCGTCCGCCGGCCCGGCGAACCGGTCGCCGTCGGCCTGGCCGTCAACGAACTCCCGCTGTTCACCGGCCCGTCGGCCGAGCAGCCGTTCGCGGACCTCGCGCTGGACGTGCGCGCCCGGCTGCGCGGCCTGTACCCGCACCGCGCCGTGCCGCTCGGCCGGGCCGTCCGCGGCCTGACCCCGCGCACCGCGCTGACCCCGCTCTCGGTCAGCTACCGCCGCCGGCCCGCGGGCCGACCGGAGCCCGCCTTCGGCGCCGCCGCCACGGCGGATCCGGCCGCCCCGGGGGAGGCGCTCGGCGCCACCGTCCGCTGGACCGGCTTCGCCGGCACCGCCCGCAACCTCCTCCACCTCCAGCTCGTCGACGCGGACGACGAGGTGACCGGAAGCCTGCAGTACCGGGCGGACGCCTTCGCACCGGGCGCCGTCGAACGGATCGCCGGCCACTTCGGCACCCTGCTGGACGGCGTGCTCGCCGACCCCGCGACCCCGGTCGGGGACCTGCCGCTGCTCGGCCCGGCCGAACGGGCCGCCCAGCTCGCCGCGCCCGCACCCCGCCCCGAACTCGCCGAGGACACCGTCCCCGCGCTGTTCGCCGCCCGCGCGGCGGCGACCCCCGGGGCCGTCGCCCTGGTCGCCGACGGCGCCGCCCACACCTACCGGGAGCTCGCCGGCCTGGTCGCGCACGCCGCCGCCGCGCTCACCCGGCACGGCGCGGGCCCGGGCGCACTGGTCGGCATCGCCCTGCCGCGCGGCCGGGACCAGCTGGTCGCCGTCCTGGCCACCCTGGCCGCCGGCGCCGCCTACCTGCCGCTCGACCCCGAGTACCCCGCCGAGCGGCTCGCCTTCCTGCGCGCCGACGCCGGGCTCGCCCTGCGGATCACCCGCGAGCCGGACGGGCCGGGCGACCTCACGCCCGCCGACCTGGCCCCCGCCGACCCGGACGCCGACCCGGACGCCGTCCCCGCCCCCGGCGGTGCGGCCCCCGTACCGGGCGAGGGGCCCGCGCTGCCCGCAGGCCCCTCGCCCACCCACCCCGCCTACGTCCTCTACACCTCCGGCTCCACCGGCACCCCCAAGGGCGTGGAGGTGCCGCACGGCGCGCTCGCCAACCTGCTCGCCGCCCTGCGCGACCGCCTCGGCTCCGGCCCCGGGGACCGCTGGCTCGGGCTCACCTCGCTCTCCTTCGACATCTCCACCGTCGAACTGCTGCTCCCGCTCACCACCGGCGGCCGCGTCGTCCTCGCCCCCGAGGGCGCCCACCGGGACGGTCCCGCACTGCTCGGGCTGATCGCCCGCGAGGGTGTCAGCCACGTCCAGGCCACCCCCAGCGGCTGGCGGGTCCTGCTCGACGCCGGACTCGGGGCACCGGCCGCCGGGCAGGCCCCCGTCCTGACCGCGCTCACCGGCGGCGAGGCCCTGCCCGCCCCGCTCGCCGCCGAACTGGCCGCCGCCACCGCCCGCCTGGTGAACGTCTACGGCCCGACCGAGACCACCGTCTGGTCCACCCTCGCCGAACCCGTCGGGGCCGACGGCCGGATCGGCATCGGGGACCCGCTCGCCAACACCCGCGCCTACGTCCTGGACGAGCGCCTGCACCCCGTCCCGTACGGGCTGGCCGGCGAGCTGTACCTCGGCGGCGCGGGCGTCGCCCACGGCTACCGGGGGCGCCCCGGCCTGACCGCCGCCCGGTTCCTCCCCGACCCGTACGGGCCGCCCGGCGCCCGGATCTACCGCACCGGCGACCTGGTCCGCCGCCACCCCGACGGCGCCCTGGAGTACGTCGGCCGCGCCGACACCCAGGTCAAGCTGCGCGGCCACCGCATCGAACTCGGCGAGATCGAGGCCCGGCTGGCCGAGCACCCCGCCGTCGCCCGGGCCGCCGCCGCCCTGCACGGCCCCGAGGACGACCGCCGGCTCGCCGTCTACGTCGTCCCGTCCGGGCCGCCGCCCGGGCCGGACGAGCTGCGCGCCTACCTCGCCGCCACCCTGCCCGCCGCCGTCCTGCCGGGCGCCTGCGTCGTGCTCGACGCCTTCCCGCTCACCCCCAACGGCAAGCTGGACCGCGCGGCGCTGCCCGAACCGGCCCCCGTCCGGGCGGAACCGCCGGCCCCGACCGCCGAGCACGGCGGTTCGGACGGCCCCGACGGCCCCGACGGCCCTGACGGCCTCGACCCGACCACCGCCACCGTCCTCGCCATCTGGCGCGAGGTGCTGCGGCTGGACGACCTCGGACCGGACGAGGACTTCTTCGACCTCGGCGGCCACTCGCTGCTGATCACCGCCATCGCCGCCCGGATCCGCCGGGAACTCGGCGTCGCCGTCCCCCTCGACGTCTTCTTCGACACCCCGACCGTGCACGGCGTCGCCGCCGCCGTCGCCGACCTTCGCAAGGAGTAGCCCGTGAGCACCGAAGCCCCGTACCAGGTGGTCGTCAACGACGAGGAGCAGCACGCCCTCTGGCCGTCCGGCACCCCGCTGCCCGCGGGCTGGCGCGCCGAGGGGTTCGCCGGCACCGAGGAGGAGTGCGCCGCCCACGTCGACCGGGTCTGGCCCGACATCCGCCCGCTCAGCCTGCGCCGCCGCCTCGCCGAGCAGGCCGCGGCCGCCACCGGCGGAGCGGCCCGGTGAGCGCCCCCGCCGACACGGCCGCCGCCGCCCCCGCGCCCGGCGACGCCCCCGCGCCCGGCGACGCCCCCGCTCCCGGCGACGCGCTGCTCAGCCGCCTCGCCGAGCTGGTCTCCGAGGCCACCGACGGCACCCTCGGCACCGCCGAACTCCTCGCCTCGGACGCCTCGCTGACCGCGCTCGGGGTCTCCTCGCTGGCCCTGCTGCGGCTCGCCGACGGCCTGGAGGAGGAGTTCGGGGTGCTGATCGACCTCGGCGACCCGGCACTCCACGCCGAAGGCCTCGACGGCCTGGCCGAGCGACTCCGCCGACTCGGCGGCCGGTCGGGCGCGGAGCCCACCGGATGAGCGGACCCACCGCCGCCGGGACGGCCCTGCGCGAGGCGCCCCCCGCCGGGGCGGCCGTCCTCGCCGTCCCCTTCACCGGCAGCCGGGCCGGCCGCGCCCCGCTCACCTGGGGCCAGCGCGCCATCTGGCACGCCATCGGCCGCACCGCGCCCAACGACCACTACTTCAACCTCGGCCGGGTGCTCCCGCTCGCCGACCGGGGCGCACCCGTCGACGAGGCCGGGTTCACCGGGGCCGTCGCCGCGCTGCTCGCCCGGCACGAGGCGCTCCGCACCCGCCTGACCCTCTCCGGCGCGGGCGAACCCGGCCAGCACCTCCTCGCCTCGGGCGAGATCGGGGTGACCGTCCGCGACGAGCCCGACCCGGCCCGCGCCGGGCGGGCCGCCGAGGAACTGCTCACCGCCCTCGCCGGGCGGCGGTTCGACTACACCGGGGAGTGGCCGGTCCGGATCGGCGCGGTCCGCAGCGGCGGCCGGATCACCCACGCCGTGCTCGCCCTCTGCCACCTGGCGTCCGACGGGCACGGCGCCGAGGTGCTGGTGCGCGACCTGCGGCTGCTGGTCCGGCGCGGCTCCGCGGGCCGCCCCGTCGCCGACACCCCGTACGACCTCGCGCACGAGCAGCACGGACCGGCGGGCCGCCGCCGGGGCGCCGCCGCACTGGCCCGCTGGGAGGCGGACCTGCGGCGGATCCCGCCGACCATGTTCCCCGAGCCGGTCGCCGAGCCGCGCACGCCGCGGTTCTGGACCGGCCGGCTGGTCTCCGCCGCGCTCCCGCCCGCGGTCGACGCGCTCGCCGCCGCCCACCTGGTCAGCGGGTCCACCGTGCTGCTCGCCGCCTCGGCCGCGCTGGTCGCCGCCGACCGGGGCCACCCGGCCGCGGCCGTCATGCCGATCGCGGGCAACCGCGCCGGGCGCGACCACCGCGACCTGGTCAGCACCCTCTCCCAGGACGCCCTGGTCGTGCTGGACCTGCCCGCGGACCCCGACGGCCGGGCCGTCTTCACCGACCTGCTCCCCGCCGCCTGGCGGGCCGCCCTGGCCGGCTACCGGGCCGCCGCCTACGACCCGGTGGAGTGGGACGCCCTGCTCGCCCGGATCGCCCGCGAGCGCGGCACCGAGGTGCACCCCTACTGCTGCTTCAACGACATGCGACTGGTCGAACGGCCGGTCCGGGAGGGGGCGCCGCCGACCGGGGAGGAGCTCGCCGCGCTGCGCGGGCGCACCGTCCTCGACTTCCCGGCCACCCAGGAGCTGGTCGCCTGCCGCTACTGCCTCCACCTGACCGGCGACGACACCGCCCTGACCGTCACCCTCACCGCCGACACCGCCCACCTGCCCCCGGACGCCGTCCACGCCCACCTGCGGGCGATCGAGGAGGTCGTCGTCGCCTCCGCCGCGGGGGACCCGCCCAGGCTCGCCGACCTGCCCGGCCTGCTCGCCGGGTACCGGAGCGCGGCCCGGTGAGCGCGGACCACGTCCCGAGACCGCTGGCCTGGGCGGAGTCCACCTCCTGCGTCCAGGGCGGCCGGCTCCGCTTCCACCTGGCCGCCGGGGACGGCGGAGCGGGCGACGGCGGCGGGCCGCTGCGCGGGCGGGTCGTCGTCACCGACGAGGTCACGGGCGAGGTCCGGTTCAAGGCCGCCGTCGACGGATCCCGCTTCGACCTCACCGTGCCCGCGGGCTGGCCGAGTTCGCTCTACCGGGCGAGCTTCCACGACGAGCGCCCCGAGCGGCCCGCGCCCGAGTGCGACGCGGAGCACGAGGTCTGGTTCGTGGTGCGCGCCGCCCGGCCCGGAGCCACCTCCGCCACCCTGGTGTCCGTCCCGTTCGCCACCTGGCGGGCCTACCACCGGGCCGGCCAGCCCGGCCGCGGCCTCTACTACGCCGAACAGCCGGACCGGGCCGCCCGGGTGACCCTCGACGCGCCCGGCGGCGGCCCGCCGCCCGAGCGGTGGGAGGAACCGCTGCTGCGCTGGCTGCCGCGGGCCGGCTACCCGGTCGAGTTCTGCTCCGGCTTCGACCTGCACGACCGGCCCGGCGGGGCCCGGCTCCTCGCCGCCTACCGGCTGCTGGTCGTCAACGGGCACGACGAGTACTGGTCCGCCGGGATGCGGGACAACGTCGAGGAGTTCGCCCACCGGGGCGGGAACCTGGCCTTCTTCGCGGCCAACACCTCCTGGTGGCAGATCCGGCTGGAGGACGGCGGCCGGACCCTGGTCTGCCACCGCGACGCCGCCGCCGACCCGGTCACCGCCACCGACCCGCGCCGCGCCACCGTCGAGTGGTCCGCCTCCCCGGTCGACCGCCCCGAGAACGCCATGACCGGCGTCAGCTTCCGCCACGGCGCCGGTGCCTGGGGCGACGGCATGGCCGTGATCGGCCGGGAGTCCTACACCGTCCGCTTCGCCGACCACTGGGTCTTCGAGGGCACCGGCCTCGCCGACGGGGACGCCTTCGCCCGCGGCGCGCTCGGCTACGAGACCGACGCCGCCGAACTCGACTGGTCCGCGGGCGTCCCCCGCGCCACCGGCCGCGACGGCACCCCCCGCTCCTTCGCCGTCCTCGCCACCGCCGACCTGCGGCACTGGCGGCGCTACGGGCAGGGCGGCTGGGCCACCATGGGCGTCCACCGGCTCGGCGCAGGCACCGTCTTCAACGCCGCCACCATCAACTGGGGCCGCGCCCTGGGCGATCCGGTGGTCGACCGGATCACCCGCAACGTCCTCGACCGCCTCGGCGGTGCGGTGCCCGCCCCGCGCTGGCACACCGTCGGGCGGGCGCCCGGCCTGCGCGCCCTCGCCGCCTGCGAGGGGCTGCTCTTCGCGGTCGCCGCGGACGGCACCACCCTGCTCCACCGCGGGCCCGGCGACCAGAACCTCCCCTGGACGCCCTGCCCGCCGGACGGCGCCGCCGCCCGGATCCGCTGCCTCACCGCCCCGCGCGAGGCCTCCGGCCCCGTCCCGCTCGCCCTGCTCGCCGTCACCGACGACGACCGGCTCCTGGTCCGCGACCCCGTCCCCGACGCGGCCCCGTGGACACCCGCCGGCCGTGTGCCGCCCGGGACGGCGGCGCTGGCGGTCTGCGACGGCACCCTGTTCGCCGTCACGCCGCACGACGACACCCTCCACCACCGCCCCGCGTCCGGCCCCGGGACCGCCTGGCGCCCGCTGGGACCGGCCGCCGGCGCCACCGCGCTGACGGTGCTGAACGGCCGTCTGCACGCGCTCACCCCGGCCGGTCTCGCCACCCGGCCCCCGACCACGGAGCCGGGCACGCCGTTCGGCCCGGCGGCGCCGTTCCCGGCCGCCGTCGCCCTCGCGGCCCTCGCCGGCCGGCTGCTCGCCGTCTCGCCGGACGGCCTGCTGCTGAGTCACCCGGCGGTGTGACGGCGGGGCCCGCGGTGTGACGGCGGGTCACGGGCCGCCGGGATCCGTGACCGGGGGAACCGGGCGTCCCGGTCCGGCCGTCCTTCGGAGGGGACGGTCGGGGCTCCGCAGGGGATCCGGCTGCACCCGGTCCGTCCGGACCGCTGTCCTCGCGCCCTGCGGTGCTCGTCCCGGCCCGCAGGTTCCGACACGTGATGGAGTTCTGTGACTGACTACGAGACGGCCAGGACGATCAGCATCATCCTGGGTGCCGTGAACGTCCTCGTCCCGCTGGCCGGCGCCGTGGTGGCCGCCACCTTCCTGCGCCGCAGGGGGCGCAACGCCCGCCTGGCGATGATCGGTTGCCTGGTCACGGCGGTGAGTCCGATCCTCGTCTCGGTGCTGGTGGGCTTCGCGATGGAGGACATCTACGACGAGTACGGGATCGTCGCGGCGGTCAACGCCCCGACCCTGCTCTCCCTGCCGTTCCACCTGACCGGACTCGGGCTGATCGTCGCCGGAGCCCTCGTCACGCCCCGGCCGCAGCAGTTGGTGTACATGGGCGGGCCCTACCCGGCCCCGCCGCAGCCGCCCACCGACCAGCCGCCCGCCGGCACGGACGCGAGGGCCTGACCGGACGGTTCGCGCGGAGGGCCCCGGCGGCGTCGCCGGGGCCCTCGTCCGTGCCCGGGGCAGCTCTGCCCGGAGCAGCGTGGCCGGAGCAGCAGGACGTCCGTGGGGCGGCCGGGGCCCCGGGACGAGCCGGGCGTCCACGGTCCGGCGGCCGGCGGGCCCGGCGGGCCCGAACGGCTCCGCGGAGGAAGCGCCGAACCGGCCGTCCCCGCCCGTGATCCCGTCGTGCACCCCCACATCCCGCGCACGCCTCGCGCACACCTCGTCCGACTCCGCCCGCCCCCGCCGGGACCCCCCGGAGCCCGTCCACGGCCGGCTGCTTCCGGCCACCGCCCGGCCGCCGCGCGCCGCCGCTGCGGCCGTGCACGGGCGGGACGCAGGAGGCGCGCCGGTACCACTGGGGCGGCCGGGCGCCGGGGCACCGGCTCCGGAGCCGGCCGGCTCCGGCGCGCCGCGGTGGCCGGTGGGGCCACGGGGACCGGTGGCGCCGGAGGGGCGCCCGGGCCGGGGCCGGGATCGGCCGACAACGCACCCGTCGGCCCATGCCGGAGGCCTGTGCCGCCGGATGGCGCGACCCTACGATGTGAGCGCCGTCGGGCCTGACCCCCGACACTGCCGGCCGACGCCGGGCACCGCCGGGCCCCGTGGGCCGGACGTCCCGTCGGCCGGAGCCCGACCCGGCGACCGGGAGCGGGCCCGCAGTGCAGGCAGCACCGCGCAGGCCGCCCGTCCTTCCTCACCACCCTGGGGGTACACCCATGCACGTCGACACCCGCGCGCCGCGGGTCAGACCCGTTCGCGCCGCCCTGCTCGTCCTCGCCCTGCTGGCCGCACTGGTGGGCGTCAGCCTCCCGGGGGCCGGCGGCGCCGCCGCGGCGGTGCCCGACCGCTGGGGCTTCGCGTTCCTCGACAACCCGACGCCGCCGCTCGGCTACGTCCCGGACACCACCCGGCAGTGGGGCAGCTGGCCCTCGCCGGCCACCAACCCGGTGAAGGTGGACCAGACCGGCGTCGGCTCCTACCTCGTGCACTTCCCGCTGATCGCGAGCTCCGGCGGCATCGCCCACGCCACCGCGGTCGGCCGCACCGGCAACTGGTGCCAGATCAAGGGCTGGGGCCCGGCCGGCACCGGCCAGGACGTCGCGGTGGCCTGCTACAAGCCCGGCGGCGCGCCCGCCAACACCCTCTTCACCGTGCTGTACACCACCAGCAGCGGGACGCCCGCCCCGCCCGGCGGCGGCTACGGCTACCTCTACTCCAACTCCACCGGCTCGGTGCTGACCCAGTACAACTCCACCGGGGCGGTCAACACGTCGAGCTGGGGCGGCAGCGGCTCCGGGATCTGGAAGGCCTGGCTCCCCGGCCTGGGCTCCTCCTCCTACGACGGGAACATCGAGGTCACCGCCGTCGACGCGGCCCAGGGCGCGCGCTGCAAGGTGGCCGACTGGGCGCCCTCGGCGACCGGCCAGACCGTCGTGGTCGCCTGCTTCAACGCGGCCAACGCCCCGTACGACACGCGGTGGACGCTGAGCTACTCGCTGAAGCGCGCGGTGCACGGGCCGGCGTTCCCGCCGAACCGGTTCGGCTACCTGTGGTTCAACGGCGGCCTGCCGCCCGGCGGCAACTTCAACTCCACCGGCCCGGCCAACACGCTCGCCGGCTCGGTGCCCTACACCGTCACGCTCCCGAACGTGGGCGTCCCCTCGGACACCGCGCACGTCACCGCGTTCGGGCCCGGCCCGGACTGGTGCGGCCTGGCGCTGCCGTGGAACCGCACCTCGGGGACGGTGAGCCTGTACACCATCTGCTTCAACGGCGGGGGCTCCCCGGTCCCGGGCCGGTTCTTCACCGCGTACACCTCGGTGGTCTGATCCCGCCGGCCGGGCCCGGGGCGAGCAGCACTCCGGGTCCGGCCGCCCCGCCCCGCGGTTCCCCGGACGCCTCGGCGCCCGGGGAACCGCGGGGTCACCGGCGTACTGGAGCACCGGCGCACCGCGAGGGCGGTGAGCGCGGCGGTGAGCCCCGCTCGGGCCTGCTCGGCCCCGCTGCGGCCGATCCGGTGGACTACCAGATCGCCGCGACCCACTCCGGGTGGTCGATGAACGGGTTCCGGTTCTTCTGGTAGGTGTCGAAGACGATCTGGTTGCGGCGCTTCTCGAAGTCGCTGGGCGGGTCCTGCTCGTTCCACTGCTTCAGCACGGAGAGCCGGCCGTGGAAGCGGGTGCTGCCGTTGACCGAGTCGTTGGGCTCCAGGTCCGGCCAGGAGTCGTCGCCCTCGTAGCGGACGGCCATGTAGAGGATCATGCGGGCGACGTCGCCCTTGTCGGCGTCGCGCGGCTCGAAGGAGTCGGCGTCCGTGTAGCTGCCGGGCGCGCCGCTGACGGGGCTGCCGCCCTTGTCGAAGTCCTTGTTGCCGCGGGTGCCGTTGACCTGGACGTCGGCGGCGCGCAGGTGGTGCAGGTCGGTGCCGGGGCCGGGGGAGGTGCCGAAGTCGCCGTGCGACTGGGCCCAGACGTGCTCGCGGTTCCAGTTGCCGACGTTGCCGCCGTTGAGGGACTTGGAGCGCGAGGTGCCGCTGTACAGCAGGACCACGTTGGCGGTGTTGTTCGGGTCCTGGTCGAGGACCTTCAGGGCGTTCCAGACCGCGTCGTAGGAGATCCTGGTCTGGCCGGTGCCGATGATGGTGTGCAGCGCGGCCTTGAGGCCCGGGCCGGACTTGCCGATCGCGTTCTTGTAGTACGTGCCGTCGTACGGGCCGGCGGCGGCGCTCGCGGCAGGGGCGGAGACCGCGGGGAGGGCGAGGCCGACGAGGACGGTGGCGGCGGCCGCCAGCGCCTTCCATCTGCGTATCTGTGCAACGGACATGAGGGGCTGTCCTTCCCGGACGACGCGAGCCGGGCCGCGCGGGCCGGGGAGGGCCGGGCCGCGGTCTACGCGTGTTGACGTGGTGTTACCGGGAGCATGACACGTCAATGAGGCGCTTCTCGTAACCGATTGGAGGCCGTTCCATGACGTTCTCGCATACGGAGGCCTGCCGAACGCGGAGGGCTTCCCGCCGGTCCGCGGCGCCCCGGCGGGGCCGCCCGGGGCCGCCCGGGGACGGGCGAGGGCGGGGGAGCCGGGAGGGTCGGGAGGGTCAGGAGGCGGCCGGCTGGAGCGGCAGGCCGTGGGGGGTGAGGAGGTGGCGGGCGACCGTGCGGGCGCGGGCCGGATCGCGGACCACGAGGTGGATCTCCCAGGGTGCGCCGCGGGAGAGTTCGGCCTCCACGGCGGCCCACACGGCGGCGATGCTCGCCTCGGGCGGCAGTCCGCCCCGCCCGGCCCCGAGGAGGGGGAAGCAGATCGAGCGGAGCGGCGGGTCGAAGGCGCCGTGCTCCTCGGCGAGCAGGGCGAGCGCGCGGGTGACGGCGCGGGTGACGTCGGCGGGCAGGACGTCGTAGTCGTTGGTGCCGGGGCGGGGGACGGCGACGGCGGCGTGGTAGATCCGGCGCAGGCCCTGCCGTTCGAGCGCGCCGGCGCCGGTGGGGGCGACCGTGGATGCGAGCACCGGGCGGCCGAAACTGCGGTACTGGTCGAGCCACTGGCGCAGTTCGGTGGAGATCCGGTCCTCGATGAGGTCGCCGGTCGGCCCGCGTACCGCACCGGCCCGGCGCAGTACGGCGGACACCGAGTTCTTGTAGGCCTCGGCGAGCGCCAGGTAGACGTTGCTGGGCGAGACGACGACGTCCACGTCCCGCAGCAGGTCGACCGAGTGGGTGTGCAGGTGCACCGCGACGGTCCGGTCGCGGACCGGCACCCGCAGCAGCTGGTGCTCGGCGGCGGGCACCGGGTGGACCGGCCCGGCGGTCCGGGCGGGCCCGTCGGCGGACGGCGCCCCGGCGGGCTGTCCGGCGAGCCGGCCGATCTCGTCCACGACGGCGGCCAGGAGCAGGAGTTCGTGGTGCCGGCGGAACCGTTCGACGCTCACCCCGTAGACGGCGGCGGCGCGTTTGCGGCGGTCGGCGGCGGGGGAGTCGGTGGTGCCGGGGGCGAGGCCGAGGGTGTGCCGGGCGGCCTCCTGGAGGGTGCCCGCGTCGAGTCCGGCGACCGCCCGGCGCAGCAGGTCCTCGACGGTGCGCGGGTGGCGTGCCCCGGGGGCCTCGGCCAGGGCGCCGAGCAGGGGGAGGCGGAGTTCACGGAGCCGGACCGGGCCCGCCCGCCGGACGGCACGCAGCTCGGCGAGCACCGCGTCGTGGTCGAAGTCCGGTGGACCGTCGCCGGGAGGGTTCGACATGGCCCCAACGATGGCACGGAGGAGGGGTGTTCACAAGCTGCTCCGCTCGGTCGGCCGTTCCCCCGGGCCGGTGGCCGCCGGAGGGTCGGACGCGGTGCCGGTCGGGGCATCGGAGTTCGGATCGTCGGCGGTCGGGGCGCCGTCGGCCGGGGCGCCGGCCGGGTCGTGGGCGGTGGGGTCGTCGGGGCCCGGGGCATCGGCGGTCGGGGCATCGGCCGGGGCGCCGGCCGGCCGGACGGCGGCCGCGGCGGCGCGGGCCCGGGCGCGGGCCCGGCGGCCGTCGGCGAGGCACCAGTCGAGCAGCGGGGCGACGCTCGGGTGGACCGACCCGTCCTCGGTGAGGACGGCGGCGGTGAAGAAGAACCGCACCTCGCCGAACTCGTTGTGCATCGCCTGGACCAGGTTGCCCAGCCCGAGTTCCGCCCTGAGCCACTGCGCGGCGCGGTCGCTGTCCCGAGCGCCGCCGGGACCGGCCGGGACGGCCCCGCCGCGGGGCGTCCGGCCTCCGCGGCGCGGGCCCCGGACCCGGCGTCGGCCCCGGCCGGCCGCCGGGGCGTCCGGCAGTTCGTCGAGCAGCCGCACCTCGTCCAGCAGGTCCGTCTTGCTGATCGCGACGGCCAGCCGCGAGCGGTGCAGCGGGACTCCCATCGCCGCGATCGCGGTGGCCGCCTGGCCGAAGACGGTCTGCGGATCGACGCTGGAGGCGAGCGTGCGGTCCAGCCGGGCGCGCTGCCCGGCGTCCAGGAGGTCCCAGAAGCCGGGGACGGCGAGCGGGTCGAGGACGAACAGGAAGGTCCGGGCCGCCCGGGCGTACCGGAGCGCGTCGGCGTCCTCGCGGCTGACGAAGTGTTCGCCGGCGGTGTCGAAGAGGT
Source organism: Kitasatospora sp. NBC_00458 (assembly GCF_036013975.1). Classification (NCBI taxonomy): domain Bacteria; kingdom Bacillati; phylum Actinomycetota; class Actinomycetes; order Kitasatosporales; family Streptomycetaceae; genus Kitasatospora; species Kitasatospora sp. NBC_00458. The sequence goes on along the minus strand of NZ_CP107904.1, from coordinate 1,143,215 downwards.
GCAGCAGCCGCGGGGGCCGCGCGCGGTCCAGCAGCACGGAGTGGGCCCGGTGTCTGGTCCGCGGTGTGCTCCGGGGGTGGCCGCGGATCTCCAGCACCTCGCGCTGCAGCCGGTAGCGCTCCGCCGTCTCCTCGTCGGCGAACCGGGCGTGCGCCCGCCCGTCCGGGTCGGTCCGCCGCAGGACGGCGAGCATCGCGGCCATCAGCTGGGTCTTGCCGGCGGCCCGGCCGCCGACGAGCGGCAGCGCGTGCTCGGCGAGCCGCCCGGTCTCGGTGCTCAGCAGCCGCCCGCAGTGCCCGTGGGTGCAGTACCCGGGCAGCCGGTAACGGCCGGTCAGCAGGGTGGTGGGCAGCCGCTCGTCGCACTGGCAGCGGCGGCGCAGCACACCGTACCGGCCGGGCCGCAGGTCGCTGTGGCGCCGCCGGCAGGCGGCGCGGGAGCACTCGTACTCGGGCCGCCGCACCCGCTCGAAGCAGTGCGGGCAGAGCACCCCCTGGCGCAGCCGCCGGGCGGTGACGGCCGGCTGGTCGAGGCCGGTGAGGACGAGCACGGCGAGCCCGCCGCCGGCCCGCAGGAGCAGCACCAGCAGGGCGTGTGCCAGCAGCGCGGCGGCGACCAGCGGCAGCGCGGCCAGGACGGCGGCCAGCACACCGGTGTAGCCCGCCAGGGCGAGCAGGACGTCGCGGTCGGCCCGCAGCCCGTCGGTGACGGTGCGCAGGGCGTCGGCCGTCAGCCGGCGGTGGGTCCGCGGGCCGTGGGCGGCGACCAGCCGCAGGTCGCGCCGGGCGGGGCCGAAGGCGTAGGTGCGGTGGGCTGGTTGCGGCTCGTCCTGGGGGCGGGGCAGCGGGAGCGTCTGGTACTGCGGGTCGCGCCGCCGCAGCACGTCCACCAGCACGCGGCCGTACGACCGGACCAGCTGGTCCAGCAGCCGCAGCGCACGGGCGGCCGCGACCAGCGGGGCGAGCACCAGGGAGACCGCGAGGCGGGCGAGGAAGCGGACCAGCGGGACGAGCAGGTCGAAGAAGACCGCCATGAGTTCCGACAGCGCGTTCATCCGGCGGCTCCGGGCGGGCGCGGTCTGCGGGCGGCGGGCGGGGCGGTGTCCTCGCGCGGCCGCCGCCGGCGGAGCGGGACGAGGGCGGCCAGCCGGCCGGCGACCCGCCGCAGCGGGGTGGTCCGGCGTTCGGCCAGCCGCTGCTCCACCCGGTCCGCCTCGACCGGCGCGTACCGGCGCAGGGCCCGGGCCAGCCGGGCGGCGTCGGCCTGCGGCCACTGCTCGCGGGCGTGCCGCAGGATGTGGGGGACCTGGTCCAGCTGGACACCGGACGGGTGGTGCGCCAGGAAGGCGGCGGCCGCCGCCAGGTGGCCGAGCAGGGTGTCCGGGGCCGGGCTCGTCCGGCTGACGCGGGCGGTCCCGGCCCGGAGCAGCTGCAGGTAGGCCTGCGCGGTCGCGTACTCCAGACGGGACAGGCCCGCGGCCACCCGGTCGGGCCGCGCCACCGGCCGGTCGGCCAGCGCGGCGGGCAGCCGGCGGCGGAGCACCGCCCAGGCGGGGTGCCAGCGGACCGGCGGCGGGGCGTCGAGCAGTTCGAGGAGCTGCTCGGCCGTCCCGGCCCGCTCCAGGCGGTCGCGGATCCCCAGGGTGCGGGCGACGCAGTCGGCGGTGTCGGCGCCCGGCCAGTCGGCCCGGGGTGCGGCGGCGAACAGTTCGTACAGGCGCAGGCAGCCGTCCAGCGCCTCGGCGTCGGCGACGTCCTGGACCAGGGTCCGGTCGAGCCACCTGCGGGCGCCGTCGTCCCAGCGCAGGGTGGCCGGCAGCGCCGGGACGACCGCGAGCGCCTCGGCGTGCGACCAGTGGGCGCGGGGCGACCAGAGGTGCCGGAGCAGCCGGAGGTCCAGCGGGGCGTCCGGCGGGCGCAGCGCGAGGACGCGCAGCAGGGTGCCGGCGGCGAGCTCGGGCCGCCCGGTCGCCCGGGCCACCAGGTGGTGCTCCAGGAGCCGGTCGTGGCCGGTGAGGTCCTCCTCGCCCAGCAGGTCCGGCGGCAGGCCGAGCAGGACGTCGGGGAACTGTGCGATGCGCGAGTCCTCCAGCCGGGCGAGCGTCTCCACCAGGCCGCGCCGGAACTCCGGCCACTGCCGGGCGGCGGCGGTCAGCAGCTCCTCCAGCCCGGCGAAGGGACTGCCGGTGACGGTCGCGCCCAGGAGCTCCCCGGTGAGTTCGGTGCAGCGCCGGACGAGCTCGGCGGGCGGTGGCCGCAGCCCGGCGGCGGAGGCCCAGCCGAGCAGGCGCAGCGCCCCGGCGGCGTCGGCCTGCCGGAACCTGGCCAGCCAGCGCGCGGTGATCCGCTCGCGCCGGGCCGGGTCGGTGAGCCGGACCGCCGGGAGGGCCTGCGCGTCCCCCTCCTCGCAGCAGAGCATGTCGGACTCGTGGACCTCGTCCAGCAGCTGCTCGGCGAGCTCCTGGTCGTCGCCGCGGGCGGCGGCCCGGCCGAGCGCCCTCAGCTGCTCCGGGTCCAGGCGGTGCTGGCGGTGGACGTCGCGGACCGCGGCGGTCAGCGCGGCGGCCGGCGGCGCGTCCGGGCCGGCCAGCCAGTCGGTGAGGGCGGCGAGGTCGCCCGGGGTGAGGGCGGTGCCGCCGGCCGCCGCCGCGGCCGCGGCCGGGCCGTGCCAGTCCTCGGCGGTCCGTTCGCGGCCGCTCAGGTACTCGCCGGCCCAGGACCAGAAGGTCCGGGCGGAGGCCGGGCCGACCCGGGCGAGCAGGCCGGTCAGCGGGTGCACGGGCAGTGCGGGGGCGAGACCCCGGACGAAGTCCAGCAGGTAGTAGGCGTCCTGGTCGTCGGGCCCCAGGTCGATCCGGTTCTCGGGGAGGCCGCCGATCAGGTGCAGCCGGCCGCGCCCGGGGCGGTGCAGGTAGGTGGCGAAGGACAGCCGCCGGGCGACGGGGGGCGGGAGCAGGAAGCAGGCGGCGGCGAACCAGTGCGCGATCCGGTCGGTGCTGGAGTCCACCACCAGCACCGACCGGTCCTCGGCCAGCGCCGTCCGGGCGGCCTCCAGCAGGACGGGCAGCAGCGCCGCGTGCGGGTGGGCGGCCAGGAACCGGCCGACCGCGCCCGGGGTCAGCGGGCCGGCGTCGGGCCGCTCCTCCAGGGCCGGGAGACGGGTCCGGTCGGCCGGGCGGGAGGACCAGACCGGCGACTCCCAGAGCTCGATGCCGAGCAGGCCGCCGCCGTCCCGGGCGAAGTCGGCGCTGGTCAGGGCGTGGGCGAAGTAGTTGCCGAAGCGCTGGGAGGAGTCGCGTCCGACGTACCGGACCCGGGCCGCCAGCACCGTCGGTCCGGGGACGAAGACCAGGTTGACGGGGCAGCGGGCCAGCTCCTCCGGGGCGTGCGAGTACAGCAGCGAGGGCGGCGGCTCGTAGGCGGTGAGCGCCTCCACCTCGCGCATCGTCTCGGCGGAGACGTCCGCGCTGACGGCGTTGAACTGGTAGCCGGCGAAGCCGCTCAGGCCCTGCTCGCACGAGGTGTAGTAGAGCTGCTGGAACGGCATGTCACCCCCGCCCCCGCCGGGGCACGGCCCCGAACTCGCTGAGCAGCCACAGCAGCGGGTCGGTGACCCGGTAGGGCTGGATGCCGGTGGGCGCGACCAGGGCGTCCCGGGTCGGCCCGGCACCCAGGGCGGAGACCCCGAAGTAGCGGTAGCGCCGGTAGCTGTTCTCCAGGTCCTGGTCGATCCGCACGCCCTCCCACTCCTTGAGCAGCCGGCGGACCTCCTCGTGGACGTCGAGGCTGTCGGCCGTGTCGAAGCGGTCCCCGGCCGGCGGGTGGCCGCGCAGCGGGCTGCCGGGGTCGAGGGTGTCCCAGAACGCGTCGAGCTTGGCGAAGACCACCGCCAGCGGGACGGTGATCCGGCCGGAGGCGCCCTGCTGCCGGGCCATCAGCATGTTCGTCACCCGGCTGAGCACGTTGACCGGTTCGTCGACCCCCTCGGACCCCGGCAGCACGGTGCCCGGCCGGGCCAGCGGGCGGGCACCGGGCATCTGCAGCGGGTCGAGGATCAGGATGACGCCGTCGGCGTTCGCCAGGTAGCGGGTGTTCAGTTCGACGTTCTCGCGCGAGTTGAAGTCCTCGCCCGCGGTGTCGAAGAAGGACAGCACGCTGTGCTGCGGGCGGGACCGGTGCAGCCGGCCGCGGCTGCGGCTGAAGCGGAACACCAGCGGCTCCACCCGGCCGTCGTTGGCCGTCGCCGTCCGGGTGCCCTGGAACAGCCGGCCGTGCCGGTACAGCTGCTCCTCGTAGTCGCTGCCGAAGCGGCGGATCGTCTCGTCGTCGGTGGCCATCAGCGCGGTGCCCAGACCGGCACCGACCCGGTTCATCAGCTCGTGCAGCAGGACGGTCATGTAGACCGTCTTGCCGGAGGCCTTCGCCCCGACCATGGCGATCAGCCGGTGGGCGACCATGCCGAACTGGACCGGCAGCATGCTGTGGCAGACCGGGCAGATCCGGTACGTCGTCTCGTCCCCGCAGGTCGGGCAGGGGGCGGCCGGCTTCCGTCCGTCGGCGCGGAAGACCGGGCCCACGTCGCCGCGCCGGCCGGTCCGTTCGGCGAGCACCGGGTCGCGTTCGAAGGCGCAGCGGCGGCCGGTGCGGCTGGGGCGGCCGCTGCACCGGAACAGGATCTCGCGGACGGTGAAGGTCTCGTAGCAGTAGGGGCAGGCGAGGCCGGCGGCCATTCAGGTCACCTTCAGTCGGTGCAGGGAGGCGGGACGGAGTTCGGCGGTGGGGGTGTCCGGGGGCTCCGGGTCGCCCGGGTCGCCCGGGGTGAGCGGCAGGCAGATCAGCCAGGAGGCGCCCCGGGTGGCGGGGAAGGGCAGTTCGACGGTGAACGGGGTCCGCGCGTCCAGCCGCCGGGCGGGCAGTTCGCGCAGCACCGTCCCGTCGGCGGCGCTGCCGGGGCAGATCCGGCCGAGGCCGTGCACCACCTGGAGGGCGGGCAGCTCGCAGGAGGTGTCGGCGACGAAGGTCAGCCGGGCCGTCCGGCCGCGCAGTCCGCGCCGGACGACGGCCTCGTAGCGGACCACCGGCGGCCGGGCGGGCAGGAGCAGTGCCGAGGGTTCGGCGAGCGGCTCGGCCGGGTGGGGGGTGAGCGCCTCCACGGTCACGGTGAGGGCGCCGCGTCCGACCCGCAGGTCGAGTCCGCCGTCGTGCTGGTAGGACCGGCGGCCGCAGCGGACGTCCCCGCCCTGGGGGAGGCCGGTGGGGTCGGGGGCGTCCAGCGTCCAGCGCACCCGGGCCTGGCGGCTGTCGGGGGGCCAGGACCAGACGATCAGGAGGTGGTCGTCGCGGCGGGTGGCGCGCAGCTGGTGGACCGGTCCGGGGTGGAGGGTCCGGCCGGTGGAGGTGGAGGTGGAGGTGGAGGCGGGGGTGGGGGTGGAAGCGGTGGGCGGGGGTGCGGCGCCGGCGGTGGTGGCGGGGTCGGGGGCGGTCGGGGGCCGGGGCGTGGTGCGGGGCGACGGGCCGGGGGGTGACGCCGGCTCACCGGGACCGGCCGGTCCGGGCGCGCCCAGGTGTCCGGGAGGTTCGGCCGGGGACTGCCACGGCTCCTCGTGCGGGGGCGCGGCGGCGGCTCCGGGCCACGGCTGCTCGGGCTGCGGCGGCCCAGGCCACGGCGGCTCGGACCGCGGGGCCTCGGGGGCCGCTGCCTCGGGGTGCGGGGCCTGCGGACGCGGGGCCAGCGGGTGCGGGGACTCGGACCGCTGGGACTCGGGACGCGGCGCTTCGGACCACGGCATGTCGGGCCACCCGGTTCCGGCCCGGGGCTTCCCGGGGTGGCCCTCCCCCGGCAGGGGGTCCTCGGGCTCGTGCCCCGACGGCGGGGCCGGCCACCCGGCGGGCCCGCCGTCCCACCCGCGCGGACCGCGCTCGCCCCCGCCCGGCCGCGGCCGGGCCGCCGGGCCGCCGGTGAGCACCCGGAGCAGGCCGAACCCCCCGGTGAGCGCCAGCCCGCCCGCCACCGCGGCCCCGGGCGCCCGCGAGCGGACGGTGAGTCCGCAGCGCTCCTCGAACCACCCGTCCGTCCCCGGGGCGGCGCTCAGCCCGCCCGCCAGAAGCAGGGTCCCCGGGACGTCCCCGCCGCGCTCCCGGACGGAGTCGAGCAGGGCGCCGACGGCGTCCGCGCCCGCCTCGCGCAGCGGCTCGACGAGCCGTCCGAGGGTCTCCCGGTCGAGCGAGACCTCGTGCTCCCCGCCCTCCCAGCGCACCCGCTGCCACGCCTCCGGTGCCTCGCCGAGCGCGAGCCGGAGGCGTTCCGCGAGCGGGAGCAGCGGGCCGACCGGCGCGCCGGGGGAGCCGAGCCGGCGCAGCAGCTCCCGGGCGACCGCCGCGTCCCAGTCGTCGCCGCCGAGCCGCCGGGTGGCGGTCTCCAGGACGCGGACGGTGCGGTCCCCGTCGACGGCGAGCAGGGTCAGGTCCGAGCTGGTGGCGCCCTGGTCGTACACCAGGACGGAGAGGCTGACGCCCTCGCGGACCGCGCCGTAGTGCAGCGCCGCGGCCACCGACTCCGGCAGGACCTGGCCGACCCGCAGCCCGGCCTGCTCGGCGGCCCGCCGCAGGGCCTGCTCCGCGCCGCCGCCCCCGGCGGCGGGCAGTGCGAGTGCCACCTCCTGCGGGGCGCCGCCGCCGCACTCCCGGCTGCGCCGGGCGAGGGCGGCCAGGACGAGGGCGGTCGGTGCGGCGGCCCGGAGCGGGTCCGGGCCGCCGGGCCGGACGGGGTCGGGCCCACCGGCCGGGTCGGTGGCGTACGGGGGGCCCGGGGCCCGGCCCGCGGCGCCGGCGAAGAGCCGGTCGCGGGCCGACCGGGCGCCCGGCGTCCGGGCGAGCCGGGGCCCGTCCGGGCCGGTGGCGTCGACCGTGGCCGGGACGTCGGTCGCGCCGGTCACCACCGGCACCCCGTCGGGGCCCGGCCAGGCGATGCGGGCGTAGCTGTCGCCCAGGTCGATGCCGTGCATCAGCCGGTTCCCCCGTCCCCGTGCCCGTATCCGTTCCCGCTGTCGTTCCCGCTGTCGTTCCCGCTGTCGTTCCCGCTCCCGGCGGTGTCGGGTGTCACGCGCACCGTGCCGTCGTCGGCGATCCCCAGGCGGATCCGGCTCCCCCGGGGCGGCTCCTGCCCGATGACGTACCGGACCACGGCGCCGAGGACGGGCTCGAACTCGTTGCGGATCTGGCGTCCGCCGTAGGCCTGCCGCTCGGGGTCGGCCATCCGTCCGGTGATCCAGGGGTGGACGGTCTTCGGGTCGTGGAGCAGCTCGACGCCGTGGCGTTCGTGCAGGGAGTCGGCGAGCTGGCCGAGCAGGCGGTCGGCGATGCCCACCACGTGCTCGGTGCGGAGCATGTCGAAGACCACCACACCGGGCTTGAGCCGCCCGTAGATCTCGGGTCGGCCGATCGCCCGGAACTTCTCCTCCACCGCGCCGGTGAAGTGCTCGTGGAGCACCTCGTACGGCAGGTCGTCACCGTGCTCGGCCAGCAGGGCGGGCAGGCCGCCCGCGCCGGTGTTGGAGGTGAAGATGATCAGGCTCTGGGAGAAGTACGCCGTGCGGCCCTGGCCGTCGGTGAGCCGGCCGTCCTCAAGGATCTGCAGGAACTTGTCCAGCACCGCCGGGTGGGCCTTCTCGATCTCGTCGAAGAGCAGCACGCTGAACGGACGCTCCCGCACCCGCCGGGTGAGTTCGCCGCCCTGGTCGTAGCCGATGAAGCCGGGCGGCGCGCCGGCCAGGCGCTCGGCCGCGTGCTCCTGCTGGTACTCGCTCATGTCGAAGCGCGCGTAGGCACTGGGATCGCCGAAGATCAACTGGGCCACGGACTTGGCGAGTTCGGTCTTGCCGACGCCGGTCGGGCCGACGAAGAAGAACGAGCCGCGCGGCCGGGCCGCCCCGGACCCGCCGAACCCCACCCCGACGTAGGCCGCCTGGAGGGCGCCCACCACCGCGTCGACGGCGGTCCGCTGCCCGATCACCCGGGTGCCCAGCTCCCCGGCCGCCTCGGCGACGGTGCGGCGGTCGATCTGGCTCCACGGGTCGACGTTGACGTTGATGCGGTGGCGCTCCAGCAGCCGCCCCGGCTCCCGGACCGGGACGTGGCGGATGTGCGAGGTCCGGGCCAGCGCGTCCAGCTCCCAGCCCGCCATGCCGTCGGTCGCGCCGACCAGCGCCTCGAACTCCGCCGGTCCGGCGTCCTCCGCGCCGTTGAACTCCCCGCCGATCATGGCGAACCAGCGGCGGCGCTCCGCCTGGTCCGGCGCGCCGACGTGCAGCACCACCGTCCGCGGGTCCTCCCGGTAGAGCCAGGCGGGCAGCCGGGAGAGGTCGCCGACCACGGCGACCACCGCGTTGCGGGCGGTCGGCGAGGGCGCGGCGGGGCCGTCGGCGGCCTTCACGGTGCCGGAACCGGCCCCGGTGGCGGCGGCCGGACCGGAGGCGTCCCGGGGCAGCGGGGTGGCGGCGTCGGACATGGCGGCGCGCAGCCGCAGGTAGCCCTGCACGGAGGAGGACTCGTTCAGCGGCAGGGCGAGGTCGACGTCCTCGAAGACGAAGGCGACCGCCGCCCCCGGGGAGGCCGCCAGCCGGTGGGCCTCGGCGAGCGCGTCGTCCACCGCGGCCAGCCGGCGGGCCGGCCGCGCGGTGAACAGGCCGTCCGAGGCCAGCCGCCGGATCCCGCCGCGGCGGGTGGCGTCCCCGTCGGGCCGGGCCGGGGGCCGCGCCGGATCGTCGGCGTCCCCCGGTCCCGGCTCCGGGCCCCGGCCCGGATGCCGGGCGGCATCCGGGCCGGGGTGCGCGGCCGACTCCCCTGTGGCCGGCCGTGCGGCGGCAGCCCTCGCGGACTGCCGCTGGTCCAGTGATTCGAAACGCCCCTGGTCGCCGTCGAGCGGGAAGACGAGACCGCCCACCGGGTCCCACCAGGCCACCGTGTCGGCGCCGCACCCGTGCAGTGCGTGGGCCAGCACGGTACGGAACGGGACCGGCCGGCCCCGCCACCACCAGCGGTCCCGGACCTGCCCGGTGAGGATCACCTGACGCCCGCGCCGGAGCTCCCAGCGCAGCGCCGCCACCCAGAGCGGCGCCTCCGCCCGGGCCACGCTCCGGCCGCCGGCGCCCCCGCCGCCGGCTCCGCCCCGGTCGGTGCCGGGTCCGCCGCTCATGTGGCGCCCCGCGCCGTGCCGTTCGGGGCGCCGTCGGCGCCGCCCGCCGCGTGCCGGGCCGTGGCGGCCGTGGTCGCCGTGCCGCTCCGGCCGACGGCCAGGCCGCCGCCGCGCGGCGGCTTGCCGTCCCAGTCGAGCTCGCCCGGGTGGTAGCCGCCCTCGCCCATCGCCTCGTGCACCCGGTCCAGCAGCGCCTCGGTCCGGTCGCAGGTCACCTCGCCCCGCTCGGGCACCACGACCACGTCCGACTCGCCCTCCACCACGTAGCTGAGGACGGCGGTCCCGTCGGTCGCACTGCCGACGCTCGTCTCGTAACGGGCGCCGTTCGGGCGCTCGAAGACCAGCACGAACTCCTTCCCCAGGTCGCCGCCGCCCGCGAACGCCAGCCCCTCGCCGGCCATCGCCTCCTTGAGCACCCCGGCCAGCTCGGCGCGCCGCTCGTACGCCAGCAGCAGCTCGTCCAGCCTGGCCTCCGCCACCGGGAGCAGCTGCTCCAGCTCCGTGACGGCGGTCAGCGCCGTCCCGCCCCAGGAGGCGCCGAGCGCGCCGGTCACCCGGTGCACGGCCGCGAGCAGCCGCTCCTGCAGCTCGGTCTCCCCGAAGTCGGCGGCGTCCCGGGCGGCGTCGCGCGCGGTCCGCTCGACCACGGCGAGCCGGTCGGCCGCCTCCGCCAGTTCGGCGGCCAGCTCCGCGGCCTGCCGCTCGGCCTCCAGCCGCAGCCGCTCGGCGGCCTGCTCCCTGGCCTCGCGCTGCAGTTCGGCGGCCCGCCGCTGCGCCTCCCGCTGCCGTTCGGCGGCCTGCTCCTGCGATCTGCGGTGCCGTTCGTCGGCCAGCCGCCGGGCGGTGGCGGCGAGGGCGGCGGAGCGGGCGGCCTGCACGGCGGCGGTGTGGCGGGCGAGTTCGTGCTCGGCGGTGCCCAGCAGTGCCTCCACCCGCAGGGACTGATGGTCCATCAGGGCCTGCCGGAGGTCGCGCAGCAGCTCGGCGCACCGCCGGCCACCGGCCGCGTCGACCTCCGGTCCGGTGTCGGCGAGCGTGGCGAACTGCCGCTCCAGCGCGGCGATCTGGTACTCCTGCCCGGCCTCGGCGGGCCGGCCGTGGTCGGCGCCCCCGGGGCGCAGCGCGAGGGCCAGACCGCGCAGCTGCTCGACCTCCGCCCCGAGCGCGGCGTCCGGCTGGTGCAGTGCGCGGGACCGCAGGTCGGCCAGCCGGTCGGCCAGCTCCCGCACGGCGGCCGGGTCGGCCGCCGTCCGCGCCGTGTCGATCAGGGCAGCCACCTCCTCCAGGCCGCGGGCCGCCGCCGCGCCCTGCTCGCGCAGCACGGCCGTGACCCGCCCGGCCCGCTCGGCCTCCTCCTGCTGACGGCGTTCGGCGGCCCGGCGGTCCGCCTCGGCCATGGCCTGCGCCCTGCGGTCCCGCTCGCGGCGTTCGGCCTCCTTCCTGGCCTTGTTCCGGGCGGCGGCGCGGCGCTCCGCCTCGGCGCGGGCCCTGGCCCTGGCCGCCGCGCGGCGGGCCCGCTCGCGCGCCCGCTCCTGCTCCAGCCGGCGCCGCCGCTCGGCCTGCCGCCGCCGCTGCGCGGCCTCGGCCGCGAGCCGCGAGGCTCCGACCGTGACGCTGCTGTACATCGGTGATCCGCTCACTGTCCGCCTCCTTCGGTGTGCCGGCCCGGTGTGCGCGGGCCGTTGGTGTGCGGTGGTGCGGCCGGGGGATGGGGGGCGTCGGTGTCCGGGGTCCGGCTGTCCGGGCTCCGGCTGTCGTCAGGGCGTGCCGGGTTCGGGTGTCCCGGCCGTCGGGTGTGCCGGGCGCTCGGGGGGTGCGGCGCCGGTGCCTCCGGACCGCCGGTACGCGGGCCCGCGGTCTGCGGTTCGGCCTGGGGATCGGCCTGTGGCCCGGTCGGCGTGTACGGGGCGGCGGCGGTGCGCGGGCGCCCGGCGCGCGGGGTCCGGCGGTCCGGGCCCGGTGGGGGCGCGGTGGCGCGGAGGGCGAATCCCCGGGCCTCGATGCGCCGTTCGATCTCCTCCCGGAAGCCGGGGACCGCCGGCACCCCGGCCCAGGAGAGCGAACCGTCGAGGCCGACGGAGAACTCGATCCCCGCGCCCGTGTCGGGTTCCGCCACCGGCTCCGGGTAGCGCGGCGACAGCCGGTGGATCCGCTGGTTGGACGATCCCCGCCAGCGCAGGTCCGCGTGCAGGGCGGCCACGTACGGGCCGTCGACGAGCAGGTCGAGCCGGTCCAGCAGGGCGCGCTGCGCCGGGGTGCCGCGCCGCAGGGTCTCGTGGCGGAAGCCGGAGTACGCCATCGCGGACAGTTCGGGCCGCGCCGCCCGGACGCCGTCCAGCAGCGCGACCAGCGCCCCGGCCTGGGCGAACGGCTCGCCGCCGGAGATCGTGACGCCCTCGATCCCGGGCAGCCCGGCTATCCAGCCGACCAGTTCGGAGACCGGTCGGCCCGGTCCGTCGGTGAACGGCAGGGTCTCCGCCGCGACGCAGCCCCGGCACCGCAGCGGGCAGCCCTGGACCCAGAGCACCGCCCGCCGGCCGGGCCCGAGGACGGTGCACCGGTCGAGGGTGCGCGCCACCGAGAGCCGTGGATCCGTTCCGCTCATGCCGTCCTCCACGTCGTGTCCGCCGTCCGGCCCGCCCGCGGCGGCCACCGGTCGGCCGCCGCCCCGTCGGGCACCGCCCCGCCCGGTGCGAGCGGGTACTCCTCGCGGCCCCGCCGCGCCAGGTCGCACCACGGGCACCAGGGCCGCTCCGCCGTGTACACGTGACGCCCGTTCTCGGCGCAGTCGCGCAGCCTGCCGTCCGCCAGCTCCGCGTGCAGGGCCGCGGCCCAGGCCGCGGCCTCCGGCCGGTCGCCGGGGCGGAGCCGCCCCTCGGGCCCGAAGGCGGCGCGCAGCAGCGCCGCGATCCGGCCGGGCAGCAGGTCGACCGGCGGCAGCGGCCCCCGCAGCGCGACGGACCGGCGGTCCGTCAGCCGGCAGCGGCCGTGCGCGAGGTTGTCGTCCAGCGAGACGTAGCGGCCGCCGCCCGCGGGGAGGCCGGCGAACGGGTGCAGTCCGGCCATCAGCAGCTGGTGCACGAGGACCGCGAGGACGAAGTCGTCGCCCGCCCCGGTCCGCCGGGCACCCGGCGCCGCCACCGTCTCCGGCGCCGTGTACCCGGCCGTGCGCATCCGGCAGGCGAACTCCCGCCCGCGGTCGGTGAACTGCCAGGAGTCCAGGTCCGCGATCCCGACCGCGCCGGACCGGTCCACCCAGAGGTTGTCCGGCTTGAGGTCGCCGACCACGTAGCCCTCCGCGTGCGCGGCGGCCAGCAGCGTGGCCAGTCCGGCCGCCGCCCGCAGCGCGGTCCGCCAGGTGGCGGACGGCAGCCCCGTCCGGCGCCCGTCCGTCCCCAGCAGGTCCGCCAGCGGCCGGTACCGGCCGCGCAGGTCGCTCATCAGGTAGCCGTGCACCCCGCCGCGCACCGCGGTGACCGCGACCCGCGGCCAGGCGGCCCCGGCGGCGGCGCCGCTGAGCAGCCGGACGGTGCGGGGCTCGCGCCGCCGGCGCACCAGCCGCTCGATCCGGGCCCGGTACTCGGCGGGGTCGGGCGGGCGCGGTACCAGTTTGGCGACCAGCGCCGGGACGTCGGCCACGGCGTACACCGTGCCTTCGCCGCCCCACCCGATTCGTTCGGTCAGCCACCACTGCCGGCCGTCGTCGGCCGTCACCCTCACGGCCATCGGGCACCGTCCGGCAGCAGGGCGCAGAGCACCGTCAGGTCGTCGCCGCTGCGGCCCGCGGACGGGCCGGAGAGCAGGGCGCGCAGCGGCGCGGCGTCGCCGCCGTTGGCGCGCAGCACGGCGGCCAGCGGCCGGAAGAAGTCCGGTGCGGCGAGCGGGCCGTGGCGGTCCGGGAGTCCGAGCGCGGAGGGGTGGTCCAGTGCGAGCGGCGCGCAGCCGTCGGTGGCGAGGACGACGCCGCTGAGGTCGGGTTCCCGCAGGACGAGGGTGGTGAGGCGGTCGCGGGCGCCGGGGGAGGAGAGGAAGACGGCCGGGGTGTGCGGCGGCAGGACGAGGCGGCACTGTTCGGCACCGCGGTCGCCGCCACCGCGGTCGCCGCCGTCGGTGCCTTCGGCGTCGGTGCCGATGCCGTCGTGGTCGTCGCCGCTGCCGGGGCGGGTCAGGACGGTGGCGAAGCAGTCGCCGACGGAGAGGAGGGCCACCCACGGCGGCCGGAGCACGGCGGCCGCCAGGGTCGCGGCCAACGCGCCCTCGTCCGGGGCGTGCGCGCCGCCCGGCCCGTCCGTCCCGCCCGGCCCGTCCGCCGCACCGGGCCCGTCCGCCACGCCCGGCCCGTCCGGCTGCGGCGCCCCGGTCGGGCGGTCGGCCGCGAGGACGGCCCGCACCGCGCGCAGGTACGCGTCCAGCACGGCGACGGACCGCTCGCCGATCCACGCCCGCCAGGCCGCCGCGTCGCCGTCGGCCGGCGGCACGCCGGCCGCGAGCAGCCGGCAGGCCGCGTCCACCGCGAGGTGCGCCCCCAGCGCGCTGCGGTCGCGACTGCCCGCGCCGTCCGCGACGGCGAGCACGACCGGCGGGTTCCCCCGGCCCCCGGGCGGGGGACCGCCCTGGCCGGACACCGCCTTGAACGCGTCCTGGCAGCCGCGCCCGCGCGCCAGGTGCGCCGTGCCCTGGACCACGGCGCCCGCCACGATCGGGCCGGTCACCGGTACTCCTCTTCCAGGTTGTCCAGGGCGTCGGCGTTCGCGGCGTACTCGTCGAGCTGTTCGGAGACCTCCGCGGCCGTGCCCCGGCCGGCCCGGTCAGAGCTCTGGAACACCAGGTCCAGGATCCGGCCGAAGTCCAGCCTCTCCAGCAGGTGGGTGGCGCGCGGCGCCAGGAGCTCCAGGGTCTCCAGGTCGGCCCCCTTGACCCCGATCACGAGCAGGGCGCACTCCTCGGCGTGCTCCGCCCGCCGCAGCTCCTCGGCGACGGCCGAGAGCTCGGCCGCGCCCAGCCGCACACCGGCGCCGTCGCTCGGCGCGCCGTCGGTGATCAGCCAGACCAGCGGCCGCAGCGCCGGGACCCGGCGGGCCGTGAGGTCCCGGTGGCGGCGGCGGGCGACGTCCAGGGCGAACCGCAGGGCCGGCACCAGGCAGGTGAAGCCCCCCGCCGTCAGGGCGGGCGTGCGGAGCCCGTCCAGCGGGCTGAACAGCGCCTCGTCGGCCGCCTCCTCCGGCGGCCGGAAGGTCCCGGCGGCGGCGTCGAAGACCCGGACCCGCGAGTCGAACGCGACCAGGCAGACCTCCACCCTGGAGCGCAGCCGGTCGCTGGCGCGGATCGAGTCGAGCCCGTGGGCGAGCGCCCGGTTGAGGTCGGCGATCGGCGGGGCGTGCGCGGGGCGGTTCATCGAGGCGGAGGTGTCCAGCAGGACGATCACCGGCTGCCGCTCGTCCAGGCCGCGGCCGAACCCGATGCCGCCGTACGCGCCCGCGCTGTCCGTGGTCACGGCGCGTCCACCGCCCTCGCGGGCCCGTCGGCGGCGGTGCGGCCGGTGGGCGGCCCGGGCGGCACGATCGCGGCCCGCAGCGGGGCGAACAGCCGGTTCACCTGTGCGACCCCGTCCGGGGTGCCGAGCTCGTGTCCCGTCCCGGACGCGCTCTTCAGCGCCTCCTCGCCGCAGCGGTCGCCGAACAGCACCAGGGCCGGGCGGGGCCGGTGCCGCCGGGACTGCCAGAGCAGGCCCTGCGCCTCCGGCGCCCGGGACCTCAGCTCGGTGGCCCAGCGCCGCGTCTGCGCGTACCCGGGGCCCTCGGTCTCCAGCAGCCAGGAGTCCTGGCAGACGGCGGCGAGGTCCTCCTCGGTGACGAGCTCGACGAGGCACAGGTCGACGGTGGTGCGCAGCGCCGACAGCGAGCGCTGGGCGACCGCCCGGTAGGGGACCAGCCGCATCCCGGTACCGGCGTCGAAGGGCATCGCGCGCAGCAGCACCTCGGCGAGCGCGGTGGCCGGCTCGGGCGCGGCGTACAGGAAGGAGTACGGGTCGGCGATGGTGCCGTCGAAGCGGCTGCCGCCGAAGTGGGAGTCGGCCGGCACCGGGTTGAACCCGGCGCCGGGGCGTCCGGTCCGGTGGCAGCGCCACAGTTCGGTGCCGGCGGGCAGGGTCCGCAGGTGCGGGCGCATCCGGAAGCCGTCGGACTCCCGGGGCGGGGGGTACGCGGGCATCAGTCGCCCTCCACCATGGACAGGGCGGCCGCGGTCAGCAGCTCGTCCGAGACCAGTCCGAGCAGTGCGGCCGGGGTGCCGCCGAGCCAGCTGTTTCCGCCGAGCCACCAGTCGGCGGCGCCCCAGGGGTCCGCTTCGGCGAGCAGCAGCCGGTTGATCCGTGCGACGACCGGCAGTGGGCCGGTGCCGGGGAGGGGGAAGGGATCGGGGCCGGGATCGGGGCCGGGATCGGGGCCGGGGCGGTCGCCGCCGCGGCCGGGGTCCGGCCCCGGGGCGGGGAACTGGAAGGCGGGGTAGCGGGGTTCACCCTCCTCGTCGACCAGCCGGATCAGCAGGCCGGCTCCGGCCAGGGCGGGCGCGTCCAGGCCGCGCGCGACCAGTTCGGCGGGGCCGAACGAGGGAGCGGCGAGCAGGCGGTGCTGCGCGAAGGCGATGATGGCGGCGGTGTCCGCCACGACCCCGGGGTTCGCGGCGGCCGGGCCGAACTCCGCGCCGAACTCCGCGGTGAACTCCGCGTTGAACTCCGCTGCGGCCTCCGTCCCCTCCAGCCAGGCCAGCAGGTCCCGGGCCGACGAGACCGTCGGCCCGGAGTCGGCGGCGACCAGCCGCGTCGAGTCGATGGCCATCCGCACCGGGTGGTCCAGCGGCAGGGTCAGCAGCACGAGCCTGACGCCCTGGAACGCCCGCCGGGTGCTCCGCTCATCGGTCTGCCCGCCGCTCCGGGCCTCGGCCAGCGCGGTCAGCCGGACGATCAGCAGCCCGTAGTGCGTGTCGTCCAGGATGGCCCGCATGTCGGCCCAGTGCTGCCGCACCAGTGCCAGCAGTTCCTCCGGGTTCATTCCGCCCCCTCCGGTCGCGCCCCGTCGGCCGTCGGCCGGATCGTCGCCCGGACCGGGTCGGCGTCCGTGCCGCCCGCCGCCCCGTCCGCGGCCCCCGGGTGGCCCTGGTGGATGAAGGCCGCCCAGATCGGCAGCCGGTCGAGGTGGGGCTGCGCCGCCTCGCGCCGCAGCTCCCCGTCGAGGCCCTCGGGGGGTTCGCGGTGCGGGTCCAGCATCCAGAGCTGGGCCGCGCGCAGTGCGTCGGCCGGGCTGAGCCCGGCCACCGCCACGTGGTGGTGGAAGACCGCCATCATCAGCGCGGAGGCACCGTCCCGGGTCGTCCAGCGCGAACCCACCACGTCCTTCGCGCCGCTCGCCAGGAACGCGGTGGCCAGGGTCAGCGCCTCGTCGTGGTCGCGGGTGGAGAGGTCGGTCTCGCAGGCGCTCAGGACGACCAGGGGCCCGGCCCGGTGGGCCGCGGCCCCGGCGGGGCGGTCCAGCAGGCGGGTCACGGTGAGCATGCCCGGGTCGGGGGTGCCGACCGGCGGCTCCCCGTTTGCGGGCCCGCCGCCGTTCCCGTTCCCGCCTCCGTTCGTGACCGCCGGATGCGCCGGGTCGGGGAGGGCGAGCGCAAGCGCGGAGACCGTCGGCCGGACACCCGCCGAACCGTGCGAGGCGATGTGCAGCAGCGAGAGCGGCGGCCGCCCGCCCCCGCCCGGGAGCAGCGCCAGCACCTCGTCCGGCGTCCCCGTTCCCGCCGTCTCCCCATCCAACTCGTAGTACTCGCCGTAGAGTTCGGCATCCGGGTAGTAGCCGTCGCGGAGGGCGAGGACCTCCAGCTCGGCCTGGGTGAGGTCCATCCGCGGGTCGGCCACCAGGACGGTGCGGGCGCCCGGGGCGAGCCGCTCGCGGGCCGCCGCCCGCAGGAACTCCCGGCCCGAGGCCGCGTACGAGAGCACCATGATCCCGCACGCGTAGCGGTGCCGTGAGCCCTCCGGGAGCCGGGCGGCGTGCCAGGGCACGGCGCCGAGGTTGCCGCAGGGGACCAGCACGACCCGGGGCGGACCGGGCCGTCCCCGGTGCCGGTCCGGGTTGGCCTCCAGCCGCTCGGCGATGCCGAGCAGGACGGGACCGACGACGGCCGGCCAGGCCCAGTCGCACAGGTCGTCGAGCGCCTGCTCCCAGGCGGCCTCGACTGCTCCGGCCGCGTCGGCGCCCCCGGCGTCCGCGGCCGCGCGGCGCAGCCGTGAGCGCTCCGCCGACACGTCCAGGAAGGCCTCCAGCGGCGCGCGCTCCGCCAGGGCGAGCTGCGGCAGGGCGAGGACCCCGGGCTCCAGGTCCGGCCCCAGGACGATCGCCATGCCGGGCGTCCCCTCCGCGCCCGGCAGCAGATACACCAGGGCGTCGGTCTCGCCCGGCCGCAGTCCGGCGGACAGCTCCGCCAGGGTCGGCGGCTCGAACAGCCCCGGGCCGCCCCGGAGCGCGTTCAGGGCCCGCCGCCGCAACAGGCTCGGGACCGGCTGCTCCGCGCCGCCGTCCCGGGCCGACTCGGCCCGCCGCCACGCGTCCGCCAGCTCGCCGTGGCCGCGTGCCGCCAGGAGTTCGGGTACCTCGGCCGAGGCGGCGGCGGCCTGCAGCACCATCGACCGGCCGAGCTCCAGCATGGTCACCGCGCGTTCGGCCTGCCCCTGGGAGCCTGCCCACTGGGCTGCGGCGAGGGCACGCGAGGCCCCCTCCCGGGCCTTGATCAGCCGGTGCTCGGCCCCGACCTCCAGCAGCACGTCGGCGGTCAGCACCTCGAAGGACTCCACCATGGCCTGTGCCGCGGCCGCCCGGTCGCCGGCGTCACCGCGGGCGCGGTAGGCCTCGGCCAGGGCCCAGAGCAGGTCGGAGTGCTTCCAGGTGCCGGTGACCGCCGCGCCCCGCCGGACCTCCTCCAACTCCTCGACGGCGCGGTCCTGGTCGGCGCGGGACTTGGTGAGTCCGGCCTTCAGGTGGCTGGCGTACGCGGTGAGCGGCTGTCCCATGCCCTGCGGGGTGATCAGGCTGGCCGGGCGTCCGGACGGTTCCCGCTCCAGGGGCGCGCGGAGCAGCTCCAGATCGCCTTCGAGCCCGGCACGGACCGTTCTGAGGGTGATCCGCAGCGGTTCCAGCAGCCCGCCGTCGCCGGGTGCGCCCTCCAGTAGGCGCAGACCCTCCTCCATGTACTGCAGTCCGGCCCACAGGGTCTGCGTCTCGTGCGTCAGCGTCCAGAGGTCCCGGTGGACGGTTCCGAGCATCAGCAGGGTGACTCCCAAAGCGTCGTCGCCTTCCGGCAGGGACTCCCGCACGGCGAGGAGTTCCGCGAGACAGGCCTCGACGCCCGCCCGGTCCTCGGCGCGGTGGAGCCGGCGGCTGCGCTGGCTCGTGGCGAGGACCCGGATCTGGGCGGTGAACGACCCGGGGAGGGAGACGAGCTGCCCCAGGACCTCGGCGAACTGCCGCTCCGCGGCCTCGGCGTCGACCAGGTTCCCGCCGACGTACTGCGCGGTGGACAGGACGGCGGGGCCGATGGAGTGGAGCATCTGCTGCCAGTCGCTGCCGGGCGGCATTCCGTCGGAGGCCTGCCGCAGGACGCCGAGGACGTCGGCGATCAGGTCCTGGTCCCGCTGCCGCAGTGCGGGGACCATGGTGGCCGCGGTGTAGGCCAGGGCGTCCTGCGCCGCGTCGGCGGGATCGCCGGTGCCGTGGCTCCGGCCGGTCCGGACCTGCTCCGCCAGCCCTGCCAGCTGCTCCGGCGTGAGGGAGCCCGGCACCGTCATCTCCACCAGGGCGAGCGCCAGCGCCATGGACCGGTCGAACTCCTCGCGTTCGGCCTCCGCTCCGAGCGGTGGACGGGGCCGGGGCGGTTCGGTGGGCACGGATTCCGTGGGCGTCGGTTCGTCGGGCGCGGGCTCGGTGGACGCGGGCTTCGCGGGCGCCGGTTCCGTGGCTGCCCGGTAGGCGGGACCCGGGGGGTCGACGGGCGGTGCGGCTGCGGGCAGGGACGAGGACGCGAGGCTGAGCATCACCCGTAGCTGCTTCAGGTTGGGGAAGTCCGGCGGCAGCGAGTCGATCAGCGGTCCGATGCCCGCGACGAAGTCGGCGGCACTGCCGTGGGCCAGACCGAGCGCCATGGCCATGGTGTCCAGGTGCAAGCGCACGTGTGGTGGCAGCGGGGCGTCCCGCAGGTCGTCCAGCAGTCCGCGCAGTTCGGTGAGCTCCGGGCCGCGGAAGTCGAGGGCATCGGTATTGTCCAGCTGCCAGGCGATCACGGTGGAGAAGTCCACCGCGCCCCCGGGACGCTTCGCGGGGGGCACCGGGAACAGCAGGGTGGCGAGGTACACGGTGGTCCGGTGGGCCTCCCAACCGGTGAGCGGCGTCCCGCCGCTCCGCGCCTCGCGGAGCAGCCGCAGGGCGCGGGGCCGGTCGGCGGGTTCCGTGCCGCCCCTGTTGTGGCGGACGGCGAGCAGGCCGCCGAGGCGCGCCGCGAGGAGGGTACGGATCGGCTCGTCAGCTTCCAGCAGCCCCTCCAGCTCGCCGAGTTCACCGATCAGCCGGTCGTGGGCCACCGGGTCGTCGATCCGCGGCCGGGGAGGTCCGGACGGGTCGGGCAGCAGCAGCGCCTCGGCCCGCCCCGTCGCGTCCAGGGCCCAGGCACGCACCCCGGCAAGACCGCTGCCGTCGGTGAACTGTGGCTCTGGAAGATCGTTCTGACCAACCGTCATGATGCGACTCCGTCGTCCGTGCGCCTCGTGGCGTCCACATCATGGCCCGCCCCGGGGGTGCCGGAACCCCGCTCGGGCCCGGCGACCGGATCCCAACCGGGAACCGACCGCGTTCCGCCCGCAGGCGCCTGCGTCCCGTCCGGATCCGCCCCCGCGCGGGCCCGGACGGGACGGGGCCGGACCGCTGGGGGCTTGCCCGCTCGGCCCGGCGCGCCGGGGGCCGGGCTTCTCGCCGAATCGCAGGCGGCGGTGCGGGTGGGACAGTAGGGTGAGCGCCGTTCCGATCGCGTCGACGAACGGTCAGGAGAGTCGGTGGCAGCGGGAATTCCGATCACGGTGCAGGTGGGCGACGCCGTCCTGGAGGTCGAGACCGTACCGGTGGCCGGGACACAGGGCACGTCGCGGCTCGGTGACTCGGCCGAGCAGGTGCGGGACGCCTTCACCCGGGCCCAGCAGGCCATCGTCGAGATCGCCGCCTCCACGGTCCAGGTGATCGAGGGGGCCGGCCGGCGGGCCGCCCGGCCGGACGAGATGGAGGTCGAGTTCGGCCTCAGCTTCTCCGCCAAGGGCACGGTCCTGATGGCCAGTACGGCGGGACAGGCGACGCTGAAGGTGAAGCTGACGTACCGCCGGGGTGGCGGGACCGACCCGGTGGCGCCGGGCGAGGGGGAAGCGCAGGCGTCCGACGAGGACGGCGAGGACGACGCCGCGCAGGCCGCTCAGGGGCCGGACGGCTCCGGGGCTGCCGGGGTCACCGCGCCGGCCGGCCGCGTCGGGCCGGCGGAGCAGGCGTGACGGCAGCCGCCTACCGGGAGCCGCGCAGTTCGGGGGCGCTCGGGCGGGTCCTCGGCCCGGCGGGTGAACCGGTCGGCACCTGCTTCCAGGTGGCCCCGGGCGTCATCGTCACCGCGTGGCACGTGCTCGCCGACCTGGGGTGCGCCGAGGTCGGCGGCCGGGTGCTGATCGACCCGCTCGCCGACCCGCTCGCCGGTCCGGACGCCGACTCGTCGGCGAGCCCGCCCGCGGGTCCGACGGGTGGGCAGGCGGGTGGGCAGGCGGGTGTCCGGGCGGCGGACGTCGTGGCGACCGGACCGGTGTGGGACCTTGCCGTGCTGCGCTGTGCCGAGCCGCTGGCCGGTTCCGTCGCGGGCCTGCTGCCCACCGACGGGGTCGAGCTGCGGACGGGCGTCTTCGTGACGGGTGTCCCGACGATCGTCGACCCGGGCCGTGACTACCGGCACCTCGACGCCCCCGGTGCCTGGCAGGGCGGCACCCTGACGGACCGGCAGGTCTCCCTGGGCAGGTTCAGCGCCGACTCGGTGGTGCCCGGGATGAGCGGTGCGCCGGTCCTGCGGATCCGCGACAACCTGGTGGTGGGCGTCGTCTCGGCGCGGTACAACAGCCTGGACGGCTGGCTGCGGGACACGGTCTGGGCCGCGAGGACGGAGGACCTGGCCGCGCTGCTCGCCGGCGTCCCCGGCCTGGCCCTGCACACCCAGGTGGTGCTCACCGACCGGGTGAACGCCGTCGCGGCGACCGCCGTGACGGCGGGGTGGGCGCCCGCACCCGGCGTGAACGGACCGAACGGCGCGAGCGGCGCGAGCGGACCGAACGCGACCGGCGTACGGGCGGACCGGCCGACTGCGGACGACGTGCCCGGCCCGGGCGGCGAGTCGGCCGGTCCGTTCGAGGCGGCGCTGGAGGTCTTCCAGGTCCTGGCCGCGCTGGACGAGGCCGCCCGCGGCACGGGCGGCCTCGTCGTCGTCCTGGAGCAACTGCTCCGCCGGGCCGCGGGCACCCTCGGCGGAGGGCCGGGCGAGGTGTCCGAGGTGTGGGCGTTCCGGCGTCGACTGCGCCGGCACGGACTCGACCCCCGGGTGCTGTTGCGGGCCCTGCCCGAGCACGACGAGGCTCGCCGCCGCTGGCTTGTCCCGCTCGCCCCGCCGGTCCCGGTGGACGCGCAGGCCGAGCTCGACGTGCAGGCCGAGCCCGAGGGGTCCGGAGCCTCCACTGCGTCCGGCGGTGCGGACCGGCTCTCCGCGCTGCTCGACGCGTTCCGGGCGGCTCTGGTGGACGCGCTGGCCGAGCCGCTGTTCGCCCGGCTGTCGGCCACCGGGCGGCGCCATCTCGCCGCTGCCCTGACCGGCGGGACCGGGACCGGGACCGGGGGTGCGAGCGGGACCGGTAGCGCGAGCGGAAACGGGCGCAGGTCTGCGGGCGGGCCGGGTCTGCGGACGTTCCTCGCCGCCGTGGCGGAGCAGCTGCCGCCGCTGCGCGGCACCTCGACCGCGCTGGCGCTCCTCACCGCCCCCGCCTCGGAACCGGAGGGCGGATCCGCCACCGGAGGCGCGGCCTCCACGGGCGCGGCCCCCGGGGGAGCGGGCATCCCCGGCGGAGCGGGCGCCACCGGTGGCGTCGAGGGCCTCCACGGGCCAGGCGGAGCCGTGGCCCAACGTCATCTCGCCTCCGTGGCAGCCCAGTTGGCCCGGCTGCCGGACCAGGACCCGTGCTTCCTGGGGCGTGAGGAGCTGGTCGACCGGATCGTCGGGGCACTGCGCAGACGCCACGCCCGCTACGGGCGGGCCACCGCCTTCCTGGCCGGTCAGCCCGGCGTCGGCACCTCGGCCGTGGCCGTCGAGGTCGCCCACCGGCTCGCTCCCGACTTCCCCGGGGGCGCCCTCCACCTCGACCTGTTCGGTCTGCAGCCCGGCCTGTGCCGGGACGCCCGGACCGTCGTCCGGGTGGTGACCGAGGCGCTCGGTCTCGACCTCGGCTCCGGCGCGATGGACGACGCCCACCTCTTCGCGGCCTTCACGGGCGCCCTGAGCGACCGCGGCGTCCTGCTGGTCCTCGACAACGCCCGGGACGCCGCCCACGTGGCGCCGCTCGCCCGGGCCGCCGCGGGCGGGGCGGTCATCGTCACCTCGCGGGACCGGCAGCAGGGCTACGCCGATCCCGGACTCGTCTTCACGGTGGGCCCGTTGCACCGTGACGCGGCCGTCCGGGTGCTGTCCTGGTGCGGCGACGACCACGTGGCCGACCACCGCCCGCTCCACCTGCTCGCCCACCTGTGCGACGACGTGCCGATGGCGCTGCGGATGGTCGGGGCCCGGCTGACCAGCGATCCCGACCTCGACCTCGACTACCTGGTGCAGGTCCTGGAGGAGGAGACCACCCGGCTCGACTACCTGGAGGCCGGTGACCGGGCCCTGCGGGCGGTCATCGGACTGAGCTACGACGCGCTGGACGGGCCGGCCCGGCGGGTGTTCCGCTACACCGCCGCCGCTCCTGGCTCGGCGACCACCGGGCCGGAGCTGGGCCACGGCCTCGAAGCCCCGCCGCTGCGCCAGGAGCTCCTCCTCAACCGGCTGGCGGACCGCAGCCTCGCCGGGAAGGAGGTCGTCCGCGTTCCGGACCGGCCGCTGCTCGCCACCTTCACCCTCTTCGACCTGGTCCGGCTGTACGCGCTGGAGCGCCTCGCGGCGGAGGAACAGCCGGACGCCGTAAGCGACTTCCGGCAGCGATCGGTGGCCTACCTGTGCGACGCGATCGCCGGCATCACCGATGAGACCGTGGACGGCGGACAGGCGGGCGAGCTCGACCCGGCCCGGTTCGAGGACGCGCTGCGGCTGGCCCAGGAGCACGACTGGCTCGACCTCGCCACCCGGCTGGCGATCGGTCTGCACGTCCTCGCCCTGGCGCGCGGCGAGCTCGACGGCATCCTGGCGATCAACGCGACCCGGGTCGCCCTGCACCTGAAGGCGGGGGAGCCGGAGGAGGCCGTGAAGGCCTGCCTGCTCAACGCGGAGACCCTGCTGGCGAAACGGGCCTTCGACGCGGTCGAGGCATCGGCCCGGGAGGCGATCCGGATCGCCGGGTCGTACGGGCTGCCCGAGCGGGCGGCCGAGGCGCGTTTCCGGCTGAGCCTGCTCCGGTGGGAGCAGGAGCGCTTCCCGGAGGCGCTGGCGGAGGGCGTCGAGGCGGCGGATGCGCTCGAAGGGCTCGGCCGGTGGCGGACGGCGGTGCCCGTGGCCGCCAACAACTGCCTGATCGCGCTGCGGATGGACGACGGACCCGCGGGTCTCCTCTGGGGGCGGCGTGCGGTGGAGCTCGCCGACCGCCACGGCGACGGGTACCAGCAGGCGTCCGCCAGGCACGACCTGTCCCGGGCCGAGCTGCTCACGGGGGAGTACGCGGCGGCCGTGCGCACGGCCCGGGACACGGCGGACCGCTGGGAGCGGCAGGGGCGTCTGCTGGACGCGGCGACCTGCTGCGGCATCGCGGCCGAGGCGGCGGAGGCGACCGGGGACCTCGCGGCGGCGGCGGAGCTCTGCAACGCCGCCGCCGACCACTGCCTCCGGGAGGGGACGAGCGGCCGGATCCTGGACGCCCTGGTGAGGTTGAGCGCGCTGTACATGCGGGCGGGCTCCCATCGGAACGCCGGCTTCACCCTGGACCGGGCCCTGGCGGCGCTCCGGTCGGCCGGGCCTGCGGCGGCCGGGTCCACGGCGGTCGGCGCGGACGTTCCGGCGCTGCTGCGGACCGAGGTCCTGCTGCGGCACGCCGCCGTGCGGCTGTTCCCGGACGTGCTGGTGGCGGGCGGCGGGGACGGCGAGGCGTCCGCCGGTCGGCCCGGGGAGCTGGGCCGGGTGGACCGGCCGGTCGGGGCGGACGAGGGCGCCCCGGAGGCCGGGGACCTGCCGGAGGGCGGGGCCGGTTCGGAGGAGGCGCCGACCAGTGAGGAGCTGGAGCGGCTGCGCGACGTGCTCGCCCGTCATCGGGAGGGTGCCGTACCGGTGGAGGAGGCCTGCCGACAGGCGGAGGTCCTGCTCACGGCCGACACGCGGTATCCGCCGGTCAGGGAGGCCTGGCTCTTCCTGGAGCTGCGCGGCGCCGACGACCGGCCGGCGGCGGCCCTGCCCGGTGCCGGGTAGGGAGGGCGGGTCGCCCGTCGTCCGCGTGGGGCCCTGGACTTACTAGGACGTCCGACTATATGGTCGTGGAAAGGTCCGCGGTGTCAGGGAAGCCGGTGTGAGTCCGGCACGGTCCCGCCACTGTGACCGGGGAGTCCGTCCACGCAGGACACGGCCACTGGCAGCCAGCCGGGAAGGCCCGCGGGCGGGCGTCGATCCGGGAGTCAGGATACCGGCCGCGGACGGTCCGTGTTTTCCACGAGGATGGAGACGACACGCATGACTCCGGGCTGCTCCCGTTCCACCGCCCCCGGCCGTCCTGTGCCGCCCGCCGGGGCCCACCTGCTCTGACGGTCCGCCTGTCGCACCCCGCCGACGGCCGCCCCGCCGCGCCACCGCGCGGCGTGCCGCCGTGGGCGGAGTCCTCCATTCCTCCTCTCCCCACCCCAGACGAGAGAAGGAACCGATGGTCCGTGAACTGACCCACTTCGTCGCAGGCAAGCGCGTCCCCGGGACGTCCGGCCGCCTCGGCGACGTGTACGACCCCAACACCGGCCGGGTCCAGGCCCGGGTGCCGCTCGCGAGCCGCGCCGAGGTCGAGGCGGTGATCGCCGACGCCGCGCAGGCGCAGCCCGAGTGGGCGGCCTGGAACCCGCAGCGCCGGGCCCGGGTGCTGCTGCGCTTCCTCCAACTGGTCGAGCAGGAGCGGGAGCCGCTCGCCAGGCTGCTCTCCGCCGAGCACGGCAAGACGGTCGCCGACGCGCACGGCGACCTCCAGCGCGGGCTGGAGGTGGTGGAGTTCGCCGCCGGTATCCCGCACCTGCTGAAGGGCGAGTTCACCGACAACGCGGGCACCGGCATCGACGTGTACTCGATGCGCCAGCCGCTCGGCGTCGTCGCCGGGATCACGCCGTTCAACTTCCCGGCGATGATCCCGCTGTGGAAGGCGGCGCCCGCGCTGGCCTGCGGCAACGCCTTCATCCTCAAGCCCTCCGAGCGGGACCCCTCGGTGCCGCTGCGGCTGGCCGAGCTGTTCCTGGAGGCGGGCCTGCCGCCGGGCGTCCTCAACGTGGTCAACGGGGACAAGGAGGCGGTCGACACCCTGCTGGAGGACCCGCGGGTGCAGGCGCTCGGGTTCGTCGGCTCGACGCCGATCGCCCAGTACGTCTACGCGACGGCCGCCGCCCACGGGAAGCGCGCCCAGTGCTTCGGCGGTGCCAAGAACCACATGATCGTCATGCCGGACGCCGACCTCGACCAGGTGGCCGACGCGCTGATCGGCGCCGGCTACGGCTCGGCGGGCGAGCGGTGCATGGCGATCTCGGTCGCCGTCCCGGTCGGCGAGGAGACCGCCGACGCCCTGGTGGCCAAGCTGGTCGAGCGGATCGGCGCGCTGAAGGTCGGCCGCTCGGACGACCCGGAGGCGGACTTCGGCCCGCTGGTGGGCCCGGACGCGCTGGAGCGGGTCCGCGGCTACCTGGACCTGGGCGTCCGGGAGGGCGCCGAACTGGTCGTCGACGGACGGGACTTCCGGCTGGAGGGGCACGAGGGCGGGTTCTTCCTCGGCGCGTCGCTGTTCGACCGGGTCACGCCGGACATGCGGATCCACCGCGAGGAGATCTTCGGCCCGGTCCTCTCGGTGGTGCGCGCCGCCGACTACGAGGAGGCCCTGCGGCTGCCCAGCGAGCACGAGTTCGGCAACGGGGTGGCGATCTACACCCGGGACGGCGACACCGCCCGCGACTTCACCCGCCGGGTGAACACCGGCATGGTCGGCGTGAACGTGCCGATCCCGGTGCCGATCGCCTACCACACCTTCGGCGGCTGGAAGCGGTCCGCGTTCGGCGACCTCAACCAGCACGGGCCGGACTCGATCCGCTTCTACACCCGCACCCGCACCGTCACCTCGCGCTGGCCCTCCGGGGTCAAGGAGGGCGCGAGCTTCACCATGCCGACGATGGGATGAGCGCCGTGCACGACCACGACCACGACCTGAGCGAGGACCAGCGGGCCGTCGCGGAGACCACCCGGGCGTTCGCCGACGAGTACCTGGCGCCGCACGCGGTGGAGTGGGACCGGACCAAGCACTTCCCGGTGGACGTGCTGCGCAAGGCGGCGGACCTCGGCCTGGCCGGCGTGTACGTCCGCGAGGACGTCGGCGGGTCCGAACTCACCCGGCAGGACGGGGTGGTGGCCTTCGAGGCGCTCGCCACCGGCTGCCCGTCGATCGCCGCCTACCTGTCCATCCACAACATGGTGGGCTGGATGGTCGACCGCTACGGCACCGCCGACCAGCGCCGCCGCTGGCTCCCGGCGCTCTGCACGGCCGAGCATCTGGGAAGCTACTGCCTCACCGAGCCGGGCGCCGGATCGGACGCCGCCGCGATCGCCACCCGCGCGGTGCGCGACGGCGACCACTGGGTGCTGGACGGCGTCAAGCAGTTCATCTCCGGCGCGGGCGCCGCCCGGCTCTACCTGGTGATGGCCCGGACCGGCGGCCCCGGACCGAAGGGCGTCTCCGCCTTCGTCGTGGACCGCGACGACCCGGGGCTGTCCTTCGGCCCGAACGAGCAGAAGATGGGCTGGAACGCCCAGCCCACCCGGCAGGTGGTGCTGGACGGGGTCCGGCTGCCCGCCGACCGCCTCCTCGGCGCCGAGGGCGGCGGGTTCGGGATCGCCATGGCCGGGCTGAACGGCGGCCGGCTCGGCATCGCCGCCTGCTCGCTGGGCGGCGCCCGGACCGCGCTGGAGCGCGCCACCCGGTACCTCGCCGAGCGCGAGGCCTTCGGGGCCCGGCTGCTGCACGCCCAGGCGCTCCAGTTCCGGCTCGCCGACATGGCGACCGAACTGGAGGCCGCCCGCGCCCTGGTGTGGCGGGCCGCCGCCGCGCTGGACCGCGGCGACGACCGCGCGCCCCAGCTCTGCGCGATGGCCAAGCGCCACGCCACCGACACCGGGTTCGAGGTCGCCGACCAGGCGCTCCAACTGCACGGCGGCTACGGCTACCTCGCCGAGTACGGCATCGAGAAGATCGTCCGCGACCTGCGGGTGCACCAGATCCTCGAAGGGACCAACGAGATCATGCGCGTCATCGTCGCCCGCGGCCTGACCGGGGCCGCCTGATGGCCACCACGGACGGAGCGGACCCCGGCGAGGTCGTCGTCGACCGGGACGGGCGGGCGGGCCTGATCGTCCTCAACCGCCCCAAGGCCCTGAACGCCCTCACCCACGGCATGGTCCGGCGGATCGCCGCCGCGCTCGACGCCTGGGAGTACGACGACTCCGTCGCCACCGTCGTCGTCACCGGCGCCGGTGAGCGCGGGCTCTGCGCCGGCGGCGACATCGTCGCCATCCACCGGGCGGCCACCGGCGGCGACCGGCGGGCCACCGAGGAGTTCTGGCGCGACGAGTACCGGCTCAACGCCCGGATCGCCCGCTACCCCAAGCCCTACGTCGCGGTGATGGACGGCATCGTGATGGGCGGCGGCGTCGGGATCTCCGCCCACGGCAGCGTCCGGATCGTCACCGAACGCACCCGGATCGCCATGCCGGAGACCGGCATCGGCTTCGTCCCCGACGTCGGCGGCACCTACCTGCTCTCCCTCGCCCCCGGTGAACTCGGCACCCATCTCGCCCTCACCGCCGGGTCCGTCGGCGCGGGCGACGCACTGCTGTGCGGCCTGGCCGACCACTTCGTCCCGGCCGTGCGGCTCCCCGCCCTCCTCGACGACCTCGCCGAACTGAGCGTCCACGACGCGCTCGCCCGCCACGTCGCCGACCCGCCGCCCGCGCCGCTCGCCGGGCAGCGCGGCTGGATCGACGACTGCTACGGCGCCGACACCGTCGAGGAGACCGTCGAACGGCTGGCCGCGGCGGGAGTTCCGGAGGCCGGGGAGGCGGCCGGCCGGATCGCCGCCAACTCGCCCACCGCCGTCAAGGTCGCCCTCGCGGCGCTGCGCCGGGCCCGCGGGCTGGGCCCGCTGGAGGCGGTGCTCGACCAGGAGTACCGCACCTCCTGCGCCGCGCTGGCCACCCCCGACCTGCCGGAGGGGATCCGGGCGCAGGTCATCGACAAGGACCGGCGGCCGCACTGGGAGCCGGCCACCCTGGCGGCCGTCCCCGACAAGGAGATCGAGCGCCACTTCCTGTCCCTGGGCGAGCGTGAGCTCGGCCTCGCCGCCCCCGCACCCCTGGAGCGCTGGTGACCCGCACCGTCGGATTCGTCGGACTGGGCAACATGGGCGGCCCGATGGCCGCGAACCTCGTCAAGGCCGGGCACCGCGTCCTCGGCTACGACCTCTCGGAGCAGGCCCGCGACCGGGCGGCCGGGCACGGGGTGACCGTCACCGGATCGGCCGCGGAGGCCGTGGCGGAGGCCGACGCCGTCCTGACCATGCTGCCGACCGGGCGTCACGTCATCGACGCCTACCGTGCGCTGGTCCCCGCGGCGGCGAGGCCCGGGACGCTGTTCGTGGACTGTTCCACGATCGCGGTCGGGGACGCCCGGACCGCCGCCGACCTGGCGCGCGCCGCCGGGCACCGGGCGGTCGACGCCCCGGTGTCCGGCGGCGTGGCGGGCGCCGAGGCGGCCGGCCTGACCCTGATGGTCGGCGGTACGGAGGCCGAGTTCGCGG
Source organism: Kitasatospora sp. NBC_00458 (assembly GCF_036013975.1). NCBI lineage: Bacteria > Bacillati > Actinomycetota > Actinomycetes > Kitasatosporales > Streptomycetaceae > Kitasatospora > Kitasatospora sp. NBC_00458. Next base: position 1,113,702 of record NZ_CP107904.1, on the reverse strand, counting down.
ACGCCGGACCGCTGTTGGCGGGGGTGGGGCGCAAGGTCGTCCACTGCGGCCCCTCCGGTGCCGGGCAGGCCGCGAAGATCTGCAACAACATGATCCTCGGCATCTCGATGATCGCGGTGAGCGAGGCGTTCGCGCTCGGGGAGAGCCTCGGCCTCAGCCACCAGTCGCTCTACGACGTGGCCTCCACCGCCTCCGGGCAGTGCTGGGCGCTCACCGCCAACTGCCCCGTCCCCGGCCCGGTTCCGGGCAGCCCCGCCAACCGCGACTACCGGGCCGGGTTCGCCGCGGCGCTGATGGCCAAGGACCTCGGGCTGGCCGCCGACGCCGCGGCCTCCACCGACGTCCCGGTGGAACTCGGGCGCCGGGCCGCGGAGTTGTTCGCCGCCTTCGCCGAGGGCGGGGGCGGCGGCCTGGACTTCTCCGCCATCTACACGACACTCCGGGAGGAGACGGCATGACCGAGGGCACGACCGACGGCACCGGCACCATCGACAGCAGGGCCGCGGACCCGGCCGGTGACCGGGCCGGCCGGTACCGGACCATCCGGGTGGAGCGCCACGGCCGGGTGGGCGTGATCACGCTCGACCGCCCGAAGGCGCTGAACGCCCTCAACACCGAGCTTATGAACGAAGTCGTCGCCGCAGCCCAGGAGTTCGATCGTGAACCGGGGATCGGCTGCCTGGTGGTGACCGGTTCGGAGAAGGCGTTCGCGGCCGGCGCCGACATCAAGGAGATGCAGTCGCTCGGCTTCGTCGACGCCTACCTCGGCGACTGGTTCGCCGCCTGGGACCGCTTCGGGGCGCTGCGCAAGCCGGTGGTCGCGGCGGTCGCCGGGTACGCCCTGGGCGGCGGCTGCGAGCTGGCGATGCTCTGCGACGTCCTGATCGCGGCGGACACCGCGAAGTTCGGCCAGCCGGAGATCAAGCTGGGCGTGATCCCCGGGATCGGCGGCTCGCAGCGGCTCACCCGGGCGGTCGGCAAGGCCAAGGCGATGGAACTCTGCCTGACCGGAAGGACGATGGGCGCCGAGGAGGCCGAGCGGGCCGGGCTGGTGTCCCGGATCGTGCCGGCCGACCGGCTGCTGGAGGAGGCCCTGGCGGTGGCCGACACGATCGCCGCGATGTCCACTCCGGCGGCGGTGATGATGAAGGAGAGCGTCGACCGCGCCTTCGAGACCACCCTCGCCGAGGGCGTCCGCTTCGAACGCCGGCTCTTCCACGCCACCTTCGCCACCGCGGACCAGAAGGAGGGCATGGCCGCGTTCGCGGAGAAGCGGCCGCCGAAGTTCCAGGACCGCTGAGCGAGCGTCGTGGTGCGGCGCCGTGATCCCGCGGGCGCCGCACCGCGTGCCGGAGGACCCGCCCGGGGCCGTTCGTGGACCGGCTGCGGACCGGTCGTGGATCAGCTGCCGTAGCGGAGGGAGACGGTGTCGCCGACGTGGACGACCGTCGCCCGGGTGGCACCGGTGGCGGTGGCGCCGTCCAGCGCGACCTTCCAGGTGGACCCGCCGCTGTTGGCGGTGCCGTTGACCGCCGTGACGGTGCCGCCGCCGGTGGACGGGGTGACCGACGTGACGCAGCCGGCCGGCGTGGCGGTGGCGGCGGCGTCGAGGACGTCGCCGAGGGTCGTGGTGGCACCGGTCGGGGTGAGGGTGACGGCGCAGACCTTCAGCGGGGCGGTGCCGTCGTCCACGACCAGGGCGAGCCGGGCGGCGGTGCCGGCGGTGAAGCCGGTGCTGGCGGCCCAGGCGGGTTCGCCGGCCGTAGCGGGTGCGGGCGGGGTGGCGGTGAACCCGGCTCCGGCCACGGCCCGCAGGCCGTCGACCGAGGCGTAGGGGGAGGGGGTGGTGTCGGTGGGCAGGTACTTGAAGCCGCCGCCGGGCTTGAACTGCTGGGCGATCAGGAAGTCGAGCGGGGTCTTGCCGGTGCCGCTGGTGAAGTCGGCGCCCTGCGGGTTGATCCCGCAGGCGTTGAGGCCGGACACGGCCCAGCCGTTGGAGTCGGTGTTGGCGCCCCACATCGAGTTGAAGGCGCCGGAGGAGATGAGCTTGCCCTTGAGGAAGTTCTTGGCGGCGACGACCGCCGGGTCGGTGTTCGGGACACCGCCGACGCACAGCGAGGCCATGGCGGCGCCGGTCATGTCGATGTCGCTGCCCTGGGCGAGCGCGGTGGGGTCGCCGGCGGCCTTGCTGTAGTTCCAGCCGCCGTCGGTGTGCTGGTTGGCGCGCACGGTCGTGACCGAGGCGTCCAGCAGGGACTGCGGGACGCGCTTCACGCCGCTCTGGGTCCTGGCGCCACCGAGGGCGAGGAGCCCGAAGACGGTCCCGTTGAAGTTGGCGGAGGGGCCGTAGTAGCCGGGCTCGGCGGTCTGCCAGTACGCGACCAGGTCCGCGATGAGGTTGCGGCCCGGCCCGACCCGGGCGGGGTCGATCCCCGCGGCGTACGCGTTGAGGGCGCCGCGCTCGTAGTCGGTGACGACCGGTGAGGCGCCCGGCCAGCCGGCGGCGGCGAGCTGGCCGCGGTAGACCAGGCGGGCGTTCTTGGTGGCGTCGCCCCCGGGGGTCACGTCCGCCGCCGCGGTACCGGCGGCCGCCAGCGCGCTGAACGCCCACTCGTTGGAGAGCCCGCCGCCGGTGACGTAGCTCCCGTCGGCGGCCTGGAGGGACTTCAGGTAGGTGACGCCGGTGCTCTTCGAGGTGGCTGTCTGGGCCGGGGTCGCGGTCGCGTGGGCGGGGACGGCGGAGAGCACGAGGGCGCCGGCGGCGAGCGCGACGGTGACCGCGGAGACGGTGCGCGAGGAGGCGAGACGTGAGGTGGTGAGGACGGGCACGGAACGGGCTCCTTGGGGTGGCGGGCGCCGAACCGGCCCCGGCCCCGGTGCCCGGTCGGGCACGGCGGCGGCGGGGCGGCCGCCGCCCGGATCGCGTGGGCTGGCTGTCGCTGGTGCTGCGCGGCCGGGCGGGCATTCGGGCTCGGGCCGGCCCGGGAGCCGCCCCACACCGCTGCGCGTCAGCCCCGGATTCACACCGGGTTCCCCCGCTCGGCCACCGCGGACGCTACCGCAACCGGGGAGGAGGGACGAGGTGGGGAAGGCGACATGACGCTCCGTTGACTCCAGGTCCGCACGCGTGGTCTGATGAAACGCTTTTTTATCCTCGGCAGCCAGGGGAAGCCGGTCCGAATCCGGCGCTGACCCGCAACCGTAGACCCGCCCCACCCGGGGCAGGTGAGCCGGAATGCCTGCGCCGGGGCCTTGTTCAGGAGTGCTTGCGTCGTCGTGGACTACGACGCGGTCGAAACGGTCCCGCGTGCGGAGGACCGTTGGCTGCGCCGTGACGCCCCGACGACTGACCAGGGAGTCGCCGGTGAGGGCCAGCAGCAGTCGTACGAGTCAGAGAGCCCGAGGGCTCACGTCCCTGATCGCCACCGGCGCCGTCGCGGTCGCCGCGGGCGGCACGGTCCTCCTCGGACACCCCGGCCGCGCCGCCGCCGACCCGATCGACGAGTGCACCGCCACCACCGGGGCGGTCGTCGCCGTCGACTTCGGCCACTGGGGCGGCGGAGTCGTCCGCGGCTGCGACGCCCACCCCACCACCGGGATGAACCTGCTGCACAACGCGGGCTTCACCACCGCCGGCACCGAGCACGACGGCCCCGCCTTCATCTGCCGGCTCGGCACCGGAACCTTCGCCGACGGCACCCAGTACCCGACCGCCGCCGAGGAACCCTGCGTCAACACCCCCCAGGCGACGGCGTACTGGTCCTACTGGATCGCCGAACCCGGACAGGACACCTGGTCCTACAGCCGGTACGGCGCCGGGACGCAGAAGCCCAAGCCCGGCGAGGTCGAGGCCTGGGTCTACGGCGGCACCGACATCGGCGGAACCAGCGGGGCGCCCTCCTTCACACCGGACTCCGTCCGCGCGAAGAACCCCGGCCCCTCGCCCTCCGCCACCGCCTCGCCCTCGGCGTCCCCGAGCCCGACCACCACCCCGTCGCACCCCGCCGGCGACCCCGCCGCGGCGGCCTCGTGGCTGGCCGGACGGCTCGTCGACGGCGAGTACATGGGGAACTGGGCCTTCGAGGGGCCCGACTACCCGCGGACCGCCCTCACCGCGATCGCCCTGGCCGCCGCGGGCACCCAGGACCCGGCCCTGCGCAAGGTCGTCGCCTACCTCGCCGCCCACACCGACGCCTTCCTGTACCCGGACGGACCGGCGGGGAAGCCCGACGCCAAGGCCGCCGCCCTGCTGGCCCTGGTCGCCGAGAGCACCGACGGCGACCCCCGGGCCTTCGGCGGCCGCGACCTGATCGCCGCGCTCACCGGCCACGTGTGCGCCGACGCCGGGGAGAACGGCAAGTGCACCGCCGCCGGGGACTTCCACGGCGCGGCCTCGCCCCAGGTCCAGGCGTGGGCCGTGATCGCCCTGCGGCGCGCGGGCGTCACACCGCCCGCCGCCGCACTCTCCCGCTTCACGGTCCTGCAGTGCGCCGACGGCGGCATCGCCGGCTCGATGATCGTGGCGGGCGGCTACTGCGAGTCCGACCCGGGGGCCACCGGTCTGGCCGTCCTCGCGCTCCGCCCGGAGGCCGGGTACGAGGCCACCGCGAAGAAGGCCGCCGACCAGCTCGCCGGGAGCCAGCAGGCCGACGGCTCCTACGTCCCCTACGTCGGCGCCGCGGGCGACACCCTGAGCACCGCCGCCGCGGCCCAGGTCCTGCCGGCCACCGGGCAGGGGGCCGGGCAGGCCGCGGCCAAGGCCTGGATCGCCGCCCGCCAGAACGAGGACGGCGGCTTCCGGCCCGACGAATCGACCGCCGACGCCGACCCGGCCGCCACCGAGCAGGCCCTCCTGGCCCTCACCGGCACCGACCCGACCACCGTCCGCCACAACCCGAACGGCGCCACCACGACGCCGACCACGCCCGCCGGCCGGACCCCCGACCTGGCCAGGGGCAGCGCCTACCTCACCACCCCGGCCAACCTGATCGGCGGCCGGTACTACGAGGCGTTCCCGGAGTTCGCGGACTTCGGCCTCACCATCGACGGGGCCTTCGCGCTCGCCGCCACCGGCGCGGACGACGCGGCCCTGCGCCGGATCGTGGACTTCCTCGACCAGCAGGGCAAGGACACCGGCGGGCGCACCGTCAACGACTGGACCGGCATCGGCACCGAGTACGCCGGCGGCGGCTCCCTGGGCAAGGAGGCCCTGCTCGCCGAGGTCGCCGGCCGCGACCCGCGCGCCTTCGGCGGCCACGACCTGATCGCCGCCCTGGCCGCGGCCGTCTGCGCCAAGGCCGACGAGGCCCTCGGCTGCGCCGGTCCCGGCAACTACACCTACGCCACCTCGGTCTTCTCCCAGGCCCTCGGCATCATGGCCCAGCTGCGCGCCGGCGACGCCGCGAACGCCGCCGCGGCGGTCGCCTACCTGAAGGGCCTCCAGCACGCCGACGGCTCCTGGCCGAGCCTCATCCCCGCCACCGGCGACTCCGACGTCGACAGCACCGCGATGGCGGCCATGGCGCTCGCGCTCGTGCCCGGTGACGAGGCCGTACAGGCGGTCGACAGGGCGGTCACCTGGCTGGCCGGGAAGCAGCTGGCCGACGGCGGCTTCCCCGGAGCGGCCGGCAACTCCACCAACTCGGCGGCCCTCGCGGTCCAGGGCATGGCCCTCCGCCAGTCCGCGAACGGCGCCCGGATCGCGAAGGCGCTCGACTTCCTCGCCGGGCAGCAGAACGGCGACGGCGGCTTCAACGTCGCCTCCACCGGGCAGCAGGGCTCGGACGTGCGGGCCTCCACCCAGGCCGTGGGCGGTGCCACCGGGATCTCCTTCGGCACCCTGCGCCGGGACCTCGGCGGCACGCCGACGCCCACCCCGACACCCACCGCCACGGGTACGCCTACGGGTACGCCGACGCCTACGGGCACGGGTACGCCGACGCCGACCACGACGGCCACCGCCACCGCCACCGCCACCGCCACGGCGACGGCGACGCCGACCGTGACCGGCACACCGACCGGTACCGCTTCGGGCTCCCCGACGGCCTCCGGCTCACCCGTGCCCACCGGTACGTCCACGGTCGTGGCCGCGCCCGGCGGAGGCACGACCGCCCGGCCCGCCGACCCGGTGCTCCCCGCCGGGGCGGGTGATCCGGCGCGCGGCGGTGGCGGCCCGGTCGGTACCGGCCAGGTCGAGGCGGGCACCGGCAGCCTGGCCGGCACCGGGGCCCAGGTGCTGGGCCTGTCGACCGCCGCCGGCCTGCTGACCGCCGTCGGCGCCGCCGTCCTCGTCGCCCGCCGCCGCGCGGGCTCCACCCCGGGGCGTCACCGGTGATCCGGCGGATCGGCCGGCTGTTCGGAGCGGCCACCGCGGCCCTCGCCCTCGCGTCCGGCGGGCTCTGGGTCGGCGCGGCCCCGGCTGCCGCGGCCCCGCTGCCCATCGAACAGTGCACCACCGGCTCCAACGTGGTCCTGGCGGTGGACTTCAGCAAGTGGGGCGGTCCCCTCCTGCGCTCCTGCGGGACCACCCCGACCACCGGGTACACCCTGCTCAACCAGGGCGGCTGGAAGACCACCGGCACCGGGCACGACGGCCCGGCGTTCATCTGCCGGATCGGCTACAGCGGGTTCCAGGGCGGGAAGCAGTTCCCGACCCCGGACCAGGAGAAGTGCGTCCTCACGCCGCCGGCCACCGCCTACTGGTCCTACTGGCACGCGGACCCGGGGGAGAACACCTGGTCCTACAGCCAGCTCGGTGCGATGAGCTACCACCCGAAGCCCGGCAGCGTCGACCTGTGGATCTTCGGCGGCACCAACATCGAGGGGACCGAGGGGCGTCCCACCTTCTCGCCGGACACCGTGCGCGCGCTCAACACGGTGCCGGGCGGCACGACCACCACTCCCGACCCGCCCGCCCCGGGCGACCCCGGAACGGCCGCCACCGGCGGATCCGGCGGCGGTTCGACCGGCGGTTCGACCGGTGGCGGCTCGACCGGCACGGCGACCGGCGGCAGCGGCGGCGGTGGCGGCTCCACGGGTGGCAGCGCGTCCTCCGGCGGCACGTCGTCGTCCGGCGGCACCGCCTCCTCGGGCGGCGGCAGCTCCTCCACCGGCGGTACCGGCACCTCCGGCGGTACCGGCACGTCCTCCGGCGGCGGCGCGGCCACGGGCGGGTCCGGCGGCAGCGGCGGCACCACCGGCGGCGGGGGCGGAACCCCGAGGAAGCCGACCGCGACCGCCCCGCCGGCCGGCACCTCCGGCGGCGGCACCGACCGTTCCCGGCCGACGACCCCGCCGGCCGAGGAGCCCGACCCGGCGCCACCGGCCCCGGCGCCCGCGGATCCGCAGCCCCCCGCCACCGAGGCCACCGAGACGCCCGCCCCGGTCCCGCCGGAGACCCCGGCGGCCACCGAGCCCGCGCCGACGGCCGGGACCCCGGCCCCGTCGGCTCCCGCGAACGCCGCGGGCCCGGCGGTGGTGAACGCGGCACCGGTCGCCGACGCCCCGCACGACTCCGGATCGATGGTCCCCGCCGTGGTCGGGACCGTCCTCCTGGTGCTGCTGGGCGGGGCCACCCTGGGCGTCGCGCGCCGCCGCCGCCGACAGGCCGAGTGAACAGGTGAGCATGCCCGACGAGCACGAAGCCGGTCTCCCGCGGTCCGCCCCCGGACGGGCCGCGGGAGGCCGGCGCACCCCGCGCGACCTCCACCCCCTGGCCTGGTGGATCTGGGCCCTCGCCCTGGCGACCGCGGCCAGCCGCACCACCAACCCGCTGCTGCTCCTCCTCGTCCTCGCCGTCATGGGGTACGTGGTCACCGCCCGCCGCACCGAGGCCCCGTGGGCGCGGGGGTTCAAGTACTACCTGTGGGTGGCGCTGACCGTGGTGGCGATCCGGGTGGTCTTCCGGTGCGTCTTCGCCACCGGCATCACCCCGCACGACCACCTGCTCTTCTCCCTCCCGCACATCCCGACCCCCGCCTGGTACGCGGGCATCCAGATCGGCGGCCCGGTCTCCCTGGAGGCCACCCTCTCCGCGGCCTTCGACGGTCTGCGCCTGGCCTGCCTGCTCTGCTGCATCGGCGCCGCCAACACCCTGGCCAACCCCAAGCGGGCGCTGCGCGTCCTGCCCGGCGCGCTGTACGAGCTCGGGGTGGCCGTGACGGTCTCGCTCAGCGTCGCTCCGCAGCTCGTGCAGAGCGTCCAGCGGGTGGCCCGGGCACGGCGGTTGCGCGCCGGGCAGAGCAAGGGCGTCCGCGCGCTGCGCAGCATCGTCGTCCCGGTGCTGGAGGACGCGCTGGAGCGCTCGCTGCACCTGGCCGCCGCGATGGACTCGCGCGGCTACGGGCGCGCCGGGACCGCCACCCGCCGCTCCCGCCGGATCACCGGCGCCCTCATGCTGTTGGGCATGTGCGGCCTCTGCGCCGGGGTCTACGGGCTCCTGGACGGCACCGCCCCCGCCGCGCTGGGGCTCCCCGCGCTGCTGGCGGGTGCCGGGCTGTGCGCGGCGGGGCTGGCGCTCGGCGGCCGCAGGATCAGGCGCACCACCTACCGGCCGGACCGGTGGCGGGCCGCGGAGTGGGGTGTCGCCGGCTGTGGTGTGGCCGCCGCCGTCGTGCTGTTCGGGACCGTCGGCTACGACGCGACCGACCTCAACCCCTCCCTCTACCCGCTGAGTTGGCCCACGCTTCCGCTCGTCCCGGTGTTCGCCCTGCTGCTGGCCGGCGCCGCCGGGGTGATCGCACCGCCGCCCGGGCGCCCGCCCGGCGGCCCGCCCGGCGCCGGCGGCGTCCCCGGGCCGCGCCCGGCCGCCGCGACGAACAGCACCGACCGCACCGCCCGCACCGCCCGCACCGCCCGCACCGCCCGCACCGCCCGCACCGACCGCAAGCACACCGAGGTGACCAAGTGATCCGATTCGACCAGGTCGGCGTGGTGTACGACGGCGAGGCCGCCCCGGTGCTGCGGGACGTCGACCTGCACGTCCCGGAGGGCGAACTCTGCCTGGTGGTCGGCCGCACCGGGGTCGGCAAGTCCACCCTGCTCGGCGCCGTGAACGGACTGGTGCCGCACTTCACCGGCGGTACCCTGCGCGGCCGGGTGACCGTCGACGGGCGCGACACCGCCCACCACCCGCCGCGTGAACTGGCCGACGTGGTCGGCGTGGTGGGCCAGGACCCGCTGGCCGGCTTCGTCACCGACACGGTGGAGGAGGAGCTCGCCTACGCCATGGAGCAGCTGGCGATCCCGCCGGAGGTGATGCGCAAGCGCGTCGAGGAGACCCTCGACCTGCTGGGCCTGGCCGACCTGCGCCACCGCGCGCTGTACGAGCTCTCCGGCGGCCAGCAGCAGCGGGTCGCCATCGGATCGGTGCTGACCGCCCACCCGCGCGTCCTGGTGCTGGACGAGCCCACCTCCGCACTCGACCCGACCGCCGCCGAGGAGGTCCTCGCGGCGGTCACCCGGCTGGTGCACGACCTCGGCGTCACCGTCCTGCTCGCCGAGCACCGGCTGGAGCGCGTGGTCCAGTACGCCGACCGGGTCGCCTACCTGCCCGGGGACGGGACCGTCGTGCACGGACCGCCCGCCGAGCTGTTCCGGCACACCGCGATCGCCCCGCCCGTCGTCGAGCTCGGCCGGATCGCCGGCTGGAGCCCGCTCCCGCTCTCCGTCCGCGACGCCCGCCGGGCCGCCGCCCCCCTGCGGGAGCGGCTGGCGCCCCTTCCGGCGCCGGCCCCGCGCCACGGACCGGGCACCGGGGAGACGGTGCTGAGCGCCGAGCGGATCGTGGTGCGCCACGGCGGGGTGACCGCGGTGCGCGAGGTCGGCCTCGACCTGCGCGCCGGAGAGGTCACGGCACTGATGGGCCGCAACGGCTCCGGCAAGTCCTCCCTGCTCTGGGCGCTGCAGGGCTCCGGCCCCCGGCAGGGCGGCAGCGTGAAGGTCACCCCGGCCGGGGGAGCGCCGGCGAAGGACCCCAAGCGGCTGCCCGCCACCGGGGCCAGGCAGCTGGTCGGACTCGTCCCGCAGACCCCGACCGACCTGCTCTACCTGGAGTCCGTGGCGCAGGAGCTCGCCCAGAGCGACCAGGAGGCCGCGACGCCCGCCGGGCCGACCGCGCGGCAGATCCTCGACCGCCTCGCCCCCGGCATCCCCGACGCCGCCCACCCCCGCGACCTCTCCGAAGGCCAGAAGCTGGCCCTGGTCCTGGCGATCCAACTGGCCGCCGCCCCGCGGGTGGTGCTGCTGGACGAGCCCACCCGGGGGCTCGACTACCACGCGAAGGAGTCGCTGACCGGCATCGTCGACGCCCTCGCCGCCGAGGGCCGCACCGTGGTGGTCTCCACCCACGACGTCGAGTTCGTCGCCTCCGCCGCCGACCGGGTGGTGGTGATGGCCGAGGGCGAGATCGTCGCGGACGGCCCCACCGCCGAGGTCATCGTCGCCTCGCCCACCTTCGCCCCGCAGACGGCCAAGATCCTCGCCCCGCTGCCCTACCTGACCACGCGGCAGGTCGCGGCGGCCCTCGAACCGGCGGAGGCCGCCCGGTGACCGCCGTCAGGATCCCCGGCCGGGCCCGCGTCGTCGTGGCGCTGGCGGCCTTCATCGGCCTCGTCGCCTTCACCTGGCCGTTCGTGGTGGCCCCGGGGAAGTTCGGCTCCTCCTACGCCCCGCCGCTGATCTTCGGCGCGCTGCTGGTCCTCGTCCTGGCCGTCGTGATCGCGGAGATCGCGGCCGGCGGCATCGACGCCAAGGCCCTCGCCATGCTCGGCGTCCTGTCGGCCGTCAACGCGGGACTGCGCCCCCTCGGGGCGGGGACGGCCGGGGTGGAGACGGTGTTCTTCATCCTCGTCCTCGCCGGCCGGGTCTTCGGCCCCGGCTTCGGCTTCACGCTCGGCTGCACGTCCCTGTTCGCCTCCGCCCTGCTCACCGGCGGCGTCGGCCCCTGGATGCCCTACCAGATGTTCGGCTGCGCCTTCGTGGGCATGCTCGCCGGTCTGCTCCCCAGGCTCCCGCGCCGCTGGGAGGTCCCGGTGCTGGCGGGCTACGGCGCGTTCTCCGGCTACCTCTTCGGCTTCCTGCTCAACCTGTCGTTCTGGCCCTTCTCGACCGACCCCACCAGCTCGATCGCCTACCTGCCCGGGCTGCCCTTCACCGAGCAGTGGCACCGCTACCTGCTGTTCGACCTGGCCACCTCGCTCGGCTGGGACACCGGCCGCGCCGTGACGACGTTCGTGGCCGTGCTGGTCGTCGGCCCGGCCGTCCTCACCGTCTTCCGCCGCGCGGCCCGCCGCGCCAACTTCGAGCCGACCGTGCGGTTCGAGGGCCCGGACGACGACGGCGCCCCGGCGGCGGGGAGCGGTACCCGGGCGGCGGGGACAGCGCACTCCTGAACCAGAGAGGTCATCACCATGCCCAAGGCGGGAAAACCCCGGACGGTGACGATGAACGGCGTCCCGCTCGTCCTGCTGCGCCCCGAGCAGTACGAAGCCCTGGAGTCCGCCCGCCGCCAGCTCGGCGGACTGCGGACGCAGGTCTCCCGGATCAAGCTGGACCTGCACCGCGGCCGCGAGCTGCTGAGCGAGGCCGAGCGGGTGCTGGCCGGACTTCCGGCGGAGCAGGCCGAACGGCTGGAGGCGCGGCTGGACCCGGGACGTGGTCGATCCGGTGCGCGTGCAGGCAGATGCCCCTGACCAGGGCGACGTGCACCTCGTAGGCCGCCACGATCCCGCGCAGCAGGTCCGCGCCGCCGCGCCCGGTGTGCTGCGCGACGGCCAGCAGCGGCGGGATGTTGTCGCCGGGGTGGGAGTAGTCCGCGGCGAGGTAGGTGTCGTGGAAGTCGAGCTCCCGCACCGCGGTGCCGTTGGCCCAGGCAGCCCACTCCGGGGAGACCCTGGCACGGGTGCCGAAGACCGCGGCCCCGGGCGCCGCCGGTCGGTGGGCGGTGGCCTGCGCGCGGGCGACGGCCACCGGCCGGCGGAGCAGGGAGGCCACCGCCACGGACGCGTTGTCGATGACCCGGTTGACGGCCGTCGTCGCGCTGTCGGTGTCCACCTCCTCGGTGCCGGTGGCCACGGAGGCGAGTTTCCAGGCGAGTTGGGCCTCCCGGGGGAGGCGGTCGGCGCTGGGGTGGACGCGGACGCGGTGCTCGATCACGGGGCTCCTCGTGGGCGCGGGTGGTTCCGGAGGGCTGACGTGCTCCAGGCTCCCGCGCCGAGGTGCGGTGATCCAGCAGGCCAACAGGCGGATTCCGTACACCTGGAAGCGGCGAATCGGCGAAGTCTGCGAATCGGCGGGGTGTTGCGGTGGGGGCGTGCCGGTTCCCGGTGCTCCGGCGTCGGGGCACGCAGGCGTCGGGGCGCGCAGGGCCCGGTGCGGCCGGGGTCCTGTGGCGTCCGGGGTCCTGTGGGATCCGGGGGCTCCGCGCCGCGTCGATCCGGGGGCTTCGGGCCGCACGGCGGCCGGCCGGGGGAGCCGCGGTCGGGCGGGCCCGTCCGCGTGGGGCGGCCGCCGTCAAACGGGTGAGTCGTGGCGCGTGGGGTTCGCCCGGCCTCCTGGGGCTGCAGCATGATTGTGCACGCAGGACCGTTGTGCACCAAGGGCGCCGGGCACGGAACCGTGCGGCCGAGCGCCGCCGCCGAGTCTCCCCAGTGACATCTGGAGTCCTCCCATGCCGCGATCGACCACCTTCCTCCCCGGGGTGCCCCTGCGGGCCGGCCACCGTGTCGAGCGGGCGGCGACCGGCCGCCGCGCCCCGGAGCGGCCCGTCCGCCATCCGGGCGGGCGCCGGTCCGCCTTCCGGTAGGCGGGCGGCGGAAGCCGGCCGGGCGTCAGGGCGCGCCCGCGCGCACCGGGGCATGCCAGGGCATGGCGGGGCACGCCTGCGCGGCGGGGCTACCAAACGGCCGGTGTCGGCCATTTGTGTACCGCTCGTTGCCACGATGTGGAAATCCGGCACACCGAATTCCACTTCACGGAATTCCGGCGGCCGTGCTGTCGTCCGACAAGATCATTCGCCCACGGATCCGCTGATGGCGGGCGCTTCCGGCATTCGGGGGAGGTGGTGGACGCCGCCAAGGATACCCAAATCGTCCGGGCCGTAAAGGGTGCGGGGAATCGGCCACGGGGGTGCGGGATCCGGTCACCTTGTCCGTACGGGCAGTGACGACCTGTCCGTTCGCGCACTCAGGTGGCCGATGAGAGCGGGATCTCACCGGCTCGCCGGGTGGCCGGATCTGACCCATCAGCGAATTGGTTTATCTGATCATCTAGTGATTTGGGACGATTTGACTGCGCACCGTCAGGGCTGACCAGGGCCGAAACCTGACGGTTGCGGCCAATTGAGGCCCCGGTCCAGAGTTCAGGTGCTCGATCCCCGTGCAATCGACGTATGGACGTGATGGAACGGTATGGCCGAGTCGAACACTGCTGCGCACACTGTCGAACAAGAATGCGACGGTTCGGTCGCGATCATCGGTCTCGCCTGCCGCGTTCCGGGGGCCACCACCCCGGACGGTTTCTGGGAACTCCTCCGCGAGGGCGTCGACGCCACGACGGAGCTCCCCGACCGGCGCCGGGAGGCCGTCCCGGGCGGGAGTAGGGACGGGGGCGTGGCCGAGGGGCGGTCCCGGCGGGGCGGCTACCTCGACGAGGTCGACCGCTTCGACGCCGCCTTCTTCGGCATCGGACCGCGCGAGGCCGTTCTGACGGACCCGCAGCAGCGGCTGATGCTCGAACTGTGCTGGGAGGCCCTGGAAAACGCGGGCATCCCCCCGCACCGGCTCCGCGGTGGCGCGACCGGGGTGTTCGCCGGCGCGATCTGGGACGACTACGCCACCCTGCTGCGCCGCGCGGGAGTCGCGTCCGGCCCGCGGCAGGTGACCGGCCTGCACCGCAGCATGATCGCCAACCGGGTCTCCTACACCCTCGGCCTGCGCGGCCCCAGCATGACGATCGACGCGGCCCAGGCGTCCTCGCTCGTCGCCGTCCACACGGCGTGCGAGAGCCTGCGCCGCGGCGAGTCCGAACTCGCCCTCGCCGGCGGCGTCAACCTCGACCTCCTGGCCGACCCCGAGGGCGACGCCGGCAAGCTCGGCGGCCTCTCCCCGGACGGCCGGTGCTTCACCTTCGACGCGCGCGCCAACGGCTACGTCCGGGGCGAGGGCGGCGCGGTCGTGGTGCTCAAGCCGCTGTCCCGCGCGCTCGCCGACGGCGACACCGTGTACTGCGTGGTGGCCGGCAGCGCCATGAACCACGACGGCGGCGGCGAGGCGCTGACCTCGCCCGACGCCGAAGCGCAGGAGCAGGTGATCCGCGCGGCCCACCGGCGCTCCGGACTCCCCGCGGGCGCCGTGCAGTACGTCGAACTGCACGGTACGGGAACGCCGGTGGGGGACCCGGTCGAAGCGGCCGCGCTCGGTGCCGCGCTCGGCGTGGACCGGCCGGCCGGCGAACCGCTGCGGGTCGGTTCGGTGAAGACCAACATCGGCCACCTGGAGGGCGCGGCCGGGATCGTCGGCCTGGTCAAGGCCGTCCTGGGGATCCGCCACCGGGAACTCCCGCGCAGCCTCAACTTCGAGACGCCGAACCCGCGCATCCCGCTCGACCGGCTGGGCCTGCGCGTGCAGGACGCGACGACCGCGTGGCCGCACCCCGAGCGGCGGCTGGTCGCGGGCGTGAGCTCGTTCGGCATGGGCGGCACCAACTGCCACGTGGTGCTGGCGGAACGGACGGCGGACCGGTCCGCCGACGTCTCGCTCCCCGGCCCCGACACGTCCGCCGAGGACACCGCGTCCGCCGGACCGGGAGCGGAAGCCGACGGGATGCCGGACCCGGTGCTCGTGCCGCTGTCCGGCACCACGCCCGACGCGGTGCGCGCCCAGGCCGCCCGGCTGCGCGCGTTCCTGCGGGAACGCCCCGACGCCACCCCGGCGGACCTCGGCTGGTCCGCCGCCACCACCCGCAGCCACCTCGCCTCGCGCGCCGTCGTGATCGCCCGGGACAGGTCCGAACTCCTCGCCGGGCTCGACGCGTTGGGCGGGGGCGGCGATTCCGGCGCGGCTGCGGCCGGCCACACCGTGGCGGGCGAGGTCAGCCCCGGCCGCACCGCGTTCCTGTTCGCCGGGCAGGGCAGCCAGCGACCCGGCATGGGGCGTGAACTCCACGCCCGCTTCCCGGTGTTCGCGGCCGCGTTCGACACCGTCTGCGAGCACCTCGACCCGCACCTCTCCCGCCCGCTCCGCGAGGTCCTGTTCGCGCCCGGGGACAGCCCGGAGGCCGGGCTCGTCCACCACACCGAGTTCACCCAGCCGGCCCTGTTCGCGGTCGGGGTCGCGCTCCACCGCCTGCTCGCGGACTGGGGCGTCACCCCCGCCCTGCTGCTCGGCCACTCGGTCGGCGAGATCACGGCCGCGCACGTGGCCGGCGTCCTGTCGGTGTCCGACGCCTGCGCACTGGTGGCGGCCCGGGGCCGACTGATGCAGCAACTGCCCCCGGGCGGCGCCATGCTGGCGGTCCGCGCGAGCGAGGAGGAGGTGGTCGCCGCCCTCGCCCCCGTCCGCGACCGGGTCTCCGTCGCCGCCGTGAACGGGCCGACCGCCACCGTGGTCTCGGGCGACGAGGAGGCCGTCCTCGCCCTCGCGGAGGCGTGGCGCGCCGAGGGCCGCAAGGTCCGGCGGCTCCAGGTCGGGCACGCCTTCCACTCGCCCCGGATGGACGCCGTGCTCGACGCGTTCGCCGACGTCGCGCGCGGCCTGACCTACCGGCCGCCCACCACGCCCGTCGTCTCGAACCTGACCGGCGGGCTGGTCACCGGCGAGGAGATGTGCTCCCCGGACTACTGGGTGCGCCATGTCCGCGAGACCGTCCGCTTCGGCGACGGCGTCGCCCGGCTGCGCGAGGCGGGGGCGACCGTGCTGGTCGAACTCGGCCCGGACGGCAGCCTGTCCGCACTCGCCCGCGAGAGCCTGCCGGACGGCGGACCGCACGCCGTCGCGACGGTCGCCACTCTGCGGGCGGGCCGTCCCGAGGTGCCCGCCCTCGGCGCGGCGGCCGCCCGTCTGCACACACTGGGCGCGGAACTCGACTGGTCGGCCCTGTTCGCGGGCCGCGGGGCACGCCGGGTCGAGCTGCCCGGCTACGCGTTCCTGCGCACCCGCCACTGGCTGCGCTCCGCCGCGCCGGACGGGCTCGCGACCGCGGCGGAGCCCGCCGCCGGGTCCGCCGCCGGGTCCGCCCACGCACCCGACGGCCTCGGGTCCGACGGCCCCGGGCGTGGGGGTCCGGTGCGCGCCGAGGTGTCCGGGGCCGGTACGGCGCTCGCCCGCCGCCTCGACGGCCTGCCCGCACCCGAGCAGGACCGCGCGCTCCTGGACCTGGTCCGCTCGCACGCCGCCGCCGTCCTCGGACACGCGTCGACGGACGCCGTCCGGCCCGAACTCGCCTACCGGGAATCGGGCCTGGACTCGCTCGCCACCGTCGAACTCGTCCAGCGCCTCGCCACCGCCACCGGTGTCGACCTGCCCGCGACCGCCGTCTACGACCACCCCACGCCCGCCGACCTCGCCCGCCACCTGCGCGACCGGATCCTCGACCCGCGCCGGGCCGGTGACGCCGCGGGCCCCGCCCCGGCCGTCGCCGCCCCCGCCGACGACCCGATCGCCATCGTCGCGATGGGCTGCCGCTACCCCGGCGGCGCCCACACGCCCGAGGAGCTGTGGCGCCTGGCCGCCGAGGGCGTCGACGCCATCGGACCGTTCCCCGAGGACCGCGGCTGGGACGTCGCCCGCCTGCACCACCCCTCCCCGGACCACCCCGGCACCACCTACGTGCGCGAAGGCGGATTCCTGCACGGCGCAGGCGACTTCGACGCCGAGTTCTTCGGCATCAGCCCGCGCGAGGCGCTGGCCATGGACCCCCAGCAGCGCCTCCTCCTGGAGACCTCCTGGGAGACCCTGGAACGCGCCGGCCTCGACCCGGCCGGGCTGCGCGGCGACCGCGTCGGCGTGTTCGTCGGCGCGACCGCGCAGGACTACGGCCCGCGGATGCACCGGCCGGCCGGCGGCTTCGACGGCTACCTGCTCACCGGCACCACCCCGAGCGTCGCCTCGGGGCGGATCGCCTACGCGCTCGGCCTCGAAGGCCCGGCCGTCACCGTCGACACGGCCTGCTCCTCCTCCCTGGTCGCCGTGCACCTGGCCGCCCAGGCCCTGCGCGGCGGCGAGTGCACGCTCGCCCTCGCCGGCGGCGCGACCGTCATGGCCGAGCCCGGCATGTTCGTCGAGTTCGCGCGCCAGCGCGGCCTCGCGCCGGACGGCCGCTGCAAGCCGTTCTCCGCCGACGCCGACGGCACGGCGTGGGCCGAGGGCGTCGGCGTCGTCCTGCTCGAACGGCTCTCGGACGCGCGCCGCAACGGTCACCCCGTCCTGGGCCTGGTGGTCGGCTCCGCGATCAACCAGGACGGCGCCAGCAACGGTCTCAGCGCGCCGAACGGGACCTCCCAGCAGCGGGTGATCCGCCAGGCGCTCGGCGCCGCCGGCCTGGCCCCCGCCGACATCGACGTGGTCGAGGCCCACGGGACGGGCACCGCCCTGGGCGACCCCGTCGAGGCGCACGCCCTGCTCGCCGTCTACGGCCGCGACCGCGACCCCGGGCAGCCGCTGCTGCTCGGCTCGCTCAAGTCCAACATCGGCCACTCCCAGGCCGCGGCGGGGGTCGCCGGGCTCATCAAGACCGTCCTCGCGATGCGGCACGGCGTCGTGCCCGGCACCCTGCACCTGCGCGAACCCTCGCCCAGGGTGCGCTGGGAGGGCGGCGCGATCACCGTGCCGACCGCCGCGACCCCGTGGCCCGGGCGGGCCGAGGGGGGAAGCGCCACCGAGGGCGGGTCCGGCGGCGGCACCGGCGGCCGCCCCCGGCGCGCGGGCATCTCGTCGTTCGGGATCAGCGGCACCAACGCGCACGTCATCGTCGAGCAGGCACCGGCACCGGCCGCCCCGACGGACGGGAATCCGACCGGCGGGGCCGTGCCCGCCGGGGCCGAGCCCGCCGGCGCCGGTGAGGCTGCGACCGGCCCCGAGGGCCTGGTGCCGCTGACCGTCTCCGGCCGCACCGAGGCCGCGCTGCGCGCCCAGGCCGGCCGGCTGGGCCGGCACCTCGCCGCCGGCTCCGAACCCGGAGCTGCGGACGGGACCGGCCGGACCGACCGGACCGACGGTGCCGGTGACCGCCACGCGGTCGGCCACGCCCTGCTCCGCACCCGCACCCGGTTCGACCACACCGCCGTCGTCCTCTCCCGCACCCACGCCGACGCGCTGCGCGGGCTGACCGCGCTCGCCGCCGGCGAGCCCGCGGACAACCTGGTCCGCGCGCAGTCGACGGCCGTCGGCGCGACCGCCTTCGTCTTCCCCGGCCAGGGCTCCCAGTGGCCCGGGATGGCGATCGAACTCCTCGACACCTCACCGGAGTTCGCGGCGGCAATCGAGGACTGCGCCGAGGCGCTGGCCCCGTACACCGACTGGTCGCTCGTCGACGTCCTGCGTGCCCGCCCGGGTGCGCCCGACCTCGACCGGGTCGACGTCGTCCAACCGGTGCTCTTCGCCGTCATGGTCGCGCTGGCGCGGCTCTGGCGGTCCGTCGGCATCGAACCGGGTGCCGTCGTCGGACACTCGCAGGGCGAGATCGCCGCCGCCTGCGTCGCCGGAGCGCTGTCGCTCGACGACGCCGCCAAGGTGGTCGCGCTGCGCAGCCGCGCCCTGCTCGCCACGGCGGGCAGCGGCGGCATGGCCTCCGTGCCGCTGCCGGCCGACGAGGTCGGTGCCCTCCTCGCCCCGTGGGACGGCCGCCTCGGCGTCGCCGCCCGCAACGGGCCCGCCAGCACCGTCGTCTCCGGTGACACGGACGCCCTCGACGCCTTCCTCGCCCGCTGCGAGCAGGACGGCGTCCGGGCCCGCCGGATCCCGGTCGACTACGCCTCGCACTCGGCGCACATGGAGTCCCTCCGCGAGCCGCTGCTCGCGGCCCTCGCCGACATCACCCCGCGCGCCGCGCGGATCGCCTTCTACTCGACCGTCACCGGCGGACTGCTGCCGGACACCTCGGTCCTCGACGCCGGATACTGGTACCGGAACCTCCGGCAGGACGTGCGGTTCGAGCCCGCCGTCCGGGCGCTGCGGGCGGACGGCTACCGCCTTTTCGTCGAGTCAGGTCCGCACCCCGTCCTCAAGATCGGGATCCAGGAGACGCTCGACGCCCCCGACCCCGCCTCCGCGGCCGCCGGGAGCGGTGCGGTCGGCGGCACGGCGATCGGCACCCTGCGGCGCGACGACGGCGGCCGCGACCGGTTCCTCGCCTCCGTCGCGGAGGCGATCGTGCACGGCGCCGCCCCGGACCCCGACGCGCTGCTCGGCGCCCACCACGCCCGGCCCGTCGCCCTCCCCACCTACGCCTTCCAGCAGCGCCGCTACTGGCTGACCGCGCCGGACGGACGCGACGCCCGACCCGCCGACCTCGGCCTCGACGCCGTCGGCCACCCGCTGCTGGGCGCCGTCACCACGGCCCCGGACGGCAGCACGCTGGCGACCGGCCGGATCTCCCTGGACGACCGGCCGTGGCTCGCCGACCACGCCGTGGTCGGGACCGTGGTGCTCCCCGGCACGGCCTTCCTGGACCTGGTCCTCCGGGCGGGCCGGCTCGCGGGCTGCGCCCTGGTCGAGGAACTCGCCCTGGAGGCCCCGCTCGTCCTGCCCGACTCCGGAGGCGTGCAGATCCGCGTCTCCGTCGCCCCCGCCGACCCGTCCGGCCGGCACACCGTCACCGTG
The DNA here is from genome assembly GCF_036013975.1 of Kitasatospora sp. NBC_00458. NCBI lineage: Bacteria > Bacillati > Actinomycetota > Actinomycetes > Kitasatosporales > Streptomycetaceae > Kitasatospora > Kitasatospora sp. NBC_00458. The sequence continues at coordinate 1,093,888 of NZ_CP107904.1, read as the reverse complement.
CACTCCCGGCCGGACGGGCACGAGGTCGGCCCGGACGCCGGTACCGGCGGCGCCACCGGCGGTACGGAGTCCGCCGAGTTCGCCGAGTCCGTCGCGTCCGTCGCGTCCGTCGTGTCCGGCTTCGGGGAGGCCGGGGCGGACTCCGGTGCGCGGCCCTGGACCAGGCACGCGTCGGGGACGCTCACCGCCCAGCCGGACCACGAGCCGTCGGACCTCGGGGGCTCCGGCCCCGGGGCCTGGCCGCCGCCGGGCGCCGAAGCCGTCGACCTCTCCGACGCGTACGACCGCCTCGACCGGCTCGGATACGGCTACGGCCCCTGGTTCCGCGGTCTGGCCGCCGCCTGGCACACGACCGGCGGCGACCTGTACGCCGAGGTCCGGCTGCCCGGCGAGCCGGACGACGGCGACACCGCGTTCGGCGTGCACCCCGCACTCCTGGACGCCGCCCTGCACCCGCTGCTCCTCGACCCGGCCTCCCCGACGGGGCCGTCCGACGGGCCGGCGCCGCGGATCCCGTTCTCCTTCACCGACGTGCGGCTGCACGCCACCGGTGCCACCGTGCTCCGGGTACGGCTGACCTCCGGCACCGACGGCAGCCGGGCACTCCGGGTCGAGGACGCCACCGGCGCGCCGGTCCTCTCGGTCGGCGGACTCACCCTGCGCGAACTGGCCGCCGACCGCCTCGCCCCGTCCGGTGCCGCGCCCCGCGACGCGATGTTCGCCCTGAGCTGGACGGCGCTGCCCGCGGCCGCCACCGAATCCGCCCCCCGCCCGGCCGCCGGTACCGCACTGGTCGGCGGACCGGGAGCCGGCGGCCCCGGCCTCACGGGCCTCACCGGCCTCACGGGCTCGCAGGGTGAACCGCCGGCCGCGTACGCCGGCCTCGCCGAACTCGACGCCCGCACCGCGGCCGGGCACCCGGCCCCGGCCGTGGTGTTCGCCACCGCCCCCGACGTCGACGGCGCCTCCGCCGCCGAGAGCGCCCACACGAGCGCCCGCTGGGCCCTCGACACCGTGCGCGCCTGGCTCGGCGGCGACCGCCCGGAGGGCTCGAAGCTCGTCGTCGTCACCCGGGGCGCGGTCGCCGTCGGTCCCGGCGACCCCGTCGACGGCCTCGGCCAGGCTCCGGTGTGGGGCCTGCTGCGCACCGCGCAGTCCGAACACCCCGGCCGCTTCGTCCTGGTGGACCTCGACGACCCGGCCCGGTCCGGGCGGGCCCTGCACGCCGCAGCGGAGTCCGCGGAGCCCCAACTGGCCCTCCGCGACGGCGTCCTGTACCGTCCGCGCCTCATCCCCACGACTCCGGCGGCCGACCCCGCCGACACCCCGCTTCGGCCGGACCCGCAGCGCACCGCGCTGATCACCGGCGGCACCGGCACCCTCGGCGCGCTGGTCGCCCGCCGCCTGGTGACGGAGTACGGGCTGCGCCGCCTCGTGCTGGTCAGCCGCGCCGGCGGGGCGGCCGCGGGCAGTGACGCGCTGGCGGCCGAACTCACCGCTCTGGGCGCCCACGTGACCGTCACCGCCTGCGACGTCTCCCGCCGCGAGGAACTGGCGGCGGTGCTCGCGGACATCCCCGCCGAGCACCCGCTGGGCACCGTCGTCCACACCGCGGGCGTCCTCGACGACGGCACGCTGGAGTCGCTCACCCCGGACCGCCTCGCCGCCGTCCTCCGACCCAAGGCCGACGCGGCCTGGCACCTGCACGAACTGACGCTCCATCAGGATCTCGACGCGTTCGTGCTGTTCTCCTCGGTCACCTCCGTCACCGGCAACGCCGGCCAGGGCGCGTACACCGCGGCCAACGCCTTCCTCGACGCCCTTGCGGAGCACCGCCGCGCGGCCGGGCTCCCCGGGAACGCGCTCGCCTGGGGCCTGTGGGCCGAAGGCAGCGGCATGACCAGGCACCTGGACCGCGCCGACCTCGCACGGATGGCCCGCGGCGGCATCGGGACGCTGTCGACGGAGGCCGGACTGGCCCTGTACGACGCCGCGCTGCGGCGCGACCTGCCCTACACGGTCACCGCGCGGCTCGACCGCGCCGCCCTGCGCACGCTCGGCGCGACGGGTACCGTGCCCGCCGTCCTCCGGGGCCTGGTCCCGGCGCCACTGCAGCGCGCCGCCAACGCGGCGGCGGACGTCGACGGCCCCTCCTGGGCCCGCCGCACGGCCGAACTGCCCGCCGACCGGCGCACCCGCGCCGTCCTCGACCTCGTCCGGACGCAGACGGCCGCCGTCCTCGGACACGGCGACGCGGAGAGCATCGACGTCGAGCGCGCGTTCCGCGACCTGGGCTTCGACTCGCTCACCGCGCTCGAACTGCGCAACCGCCTCAACACCGCCACGGGCCTGCGGCTGCCCGCCACCGTCGTGTTCGACCACCCCAGCGCGACGGCGCTGGCCGCGCGGCTGACCCGCGAGGCCGTCGGCGGCCGGGCGGAGACGGCGGACGGACCCCGCGGCCTGACCGGGGCCGCGACGGCCCCGGACGATGATCCGGTCGTCATCGTCGGCATGGGCTGCCACTACCCCGGCGGCGTCGCCGGGCCCGACGACCTGTGGCGCCTGGTGGCCGAAGAGGCCGACGCCGTGGGCGACTTCCCGCACGACCGCGGCTGGGACGTCGACTCCCTCTACGACCCCGACCCGTCGAGCACCGGCAAGGTGTACACGCGGCACGGCGCCTTCCTCCACGAGGCCGGGGACTTCGACGCCGACTTCTTCGGCATCTCGCCGCGCGAGGCCGACGCCATGGACCCGCAGCAGCGGCTGCTGCTGGAGACCTCCTGGGAGGCGCTCGAACACGCGGGCATCGACCCGACCTCGCTGCGCGGCAGCCGGACCGGCGTCTTCGCGGGCGTCATGCACCACGACTACGCCTCGCGCCTCCACCGCGCCCCGGACGGCTACGAGGGCATGCTGCTCGCGGGCAACGTCGGAAGCGTGGTCACGGGCCGGGTCGCGTACACGCTCGGCCTGGAGGGTCCGGCGGTCAGTGTCGACACGGCCTGCTCCTCGTCGCTGGTGGCGCTGCACCTCGCGGCGAACGCGCTGCGCTCGGGGGAGTGCGACCTCGCGCTGGCGGGCGGCGTGACCGTGATGTCGACGCCGCACGTGTTCGTGGAGTTCTCACGCCAGCGCGGGCTCTCCGCCGACGGCCGCTGCAAGCCGTTCGCCGCCTCCGCCGACGGGACCGGGTGGGGCGAGGGTGTCGGCCTGCTCGTCGTCGAGCGGTTGTCGGACGCGGTGCGCAACGGTCACCGGGTGCTGGCCGTGGTGCGGGGCAGTGCGGTCAACCAGGACGGTGCGTCGAACGGTCTGACGGCGCCGAACGGTCCCTCTCAGGAACGGGTGATCCGGCAGGCGCTGGCCAACGCGGGCCTGTCGGCGGACGCGGTCGACGCGGTGGAGGCGCACGGCACGGGGACGACGCTGGGCGATCCGATCGAGGCGCAGGCGCTGCTGGCGACGTACGGGCAGGGGCGGCCGGAGGACCGGCCGCTGTGGCTGGGTTCGGTGAAGTCGAACATCGGTCATACGCAGGCGGCTGCGGGTGTGGCGGGTGTGATCAAGATGGTGATGGCGATGCGGCACGGTGTGCTGCCGCGGACGCTGCACGTGGACGCGCCGTCGCCGCATGTGGACTGGTCGGCGGGCCGGGTGGAGCTGCTGGCCGAGGAACAGGTCTGGCCCGAGCTGGACAGGCCGCGCCGGGCCGCGGTGTCCTCGTTCGGCATCAGCGGCACCAACGCCCACGTGATCATCGAGCGGCCCACCCCGGAGCCGGTCGAAGCGATCCCGTCCCCGGTCGGCGGTGGACCGGACGGCCTGGTGCCGTGGGTGCTGTCGGCGCGGTCGGGTGCGGCGCTGCGGGCGCAGGCCGGGCGGCTCCGGGAGTGGGCGCTGGCCCGCCCGGAGGCGGATCCTGCCGCGGTGGGAGGGGAGTTGGCGGCCGGCCGGGCGGTGCTCGATCACCGCGCGGTGGTGCGCGGGCGTGACACCGGCGAACTGGCCGCCGCGCTGGCCGAGTTGGCGGGTGCCGAGGCGCTCGCCGATCCGGTGAGGGCTTCGGGTGCCGGTCCGGTGTTCGTGTTCCCGGGGCAGGGGTCGCAGTGGGCGGGGATGGCGGCTGAACTGCTCGCCACCAGCCAGGTGTTCGCCGATGTGGTGGCGGAGTGTGCGGCGGTGATGGATCCGTTGACGGACTGGTCGTTGGTGGAGGTGCTGCGGGATCCGGCCGGGGCGTTGTTCGATCGGGTGGATGTGGTGCAGCCGGCGTTGTTCGCGGTGATGGTGGGTCTGGCGCGGTGGTGGGAGTCGGTGGGGGTGCGTCCGGCGGGGGTGGTCGGGCATTCGCAGGGTGAGATCGCGGCTGCGCATGTGGCGGGGCTGCTGTCGTTGGAGGACGCGGCGCGGGTGGTGGTGTTGCGTAGCCGTGCGTTGCGGCGGGTGTCGTCGGTGGGTGGCGGGATGCTGTCGGTGGGCGTGGGTGCCGGGCGTGCTGAGGAACTGGTGGCCGGGGACGGCCGGTTGTCGTTGGCGGCGGTGAACGGGCCGACGAGTGTGGTGCTTTCGGGTGATGTGGAGGCGTTGGCGGAGGTGGTGGCCGCCTGTGAGGCGGAGAACGTCCGGGCCCGCATGATCCCGGTGGACTACGCGTCGCATTCGGCGCACATGGACGCGGTGCGCGTGGAGGTCGAGGCGTTGTCGGCGGCTGCGGTGCCGCGGCCGGGCCGGGTGGCGATGTACTCGACGGTGACGGGTGAAGTGGTCGCCGATCACGAGGCGTTGGGTGGTTCGTACTGGTTCGACAACCTGCGGGGCACCGTCCGGCTGGACACCGCGGTGCGTGCGGCGGTGGCGGACGGGCACACGGTGTTCGTGGAGTGCAGTCCGCACCCCGGGCTGGTCGTCCCCGTCGCCGATCTGCTGGAGGAGCGGGAAGTCCCCGGCGCCGCCGTCCTGGAGACCCTGCGCCGTGGTGAGGGTGGTCCGGAGCGGTTGCTGACGGCGCTGTCCGCCGCGTTCGTGCGGGGCCTGGACGTCGACTGGACGGCCGTCCTGCCCCAGGGCACCGGTCACCCCCTCGACCTGCCCACCTACGCCTTCCAGCACCGCCGCCACTGGCTCGACGCGCCGGTGGTCCCGGGTGCGGCGAAGGACCTCGGCCTCGTCGCCGTCGGCCACCCCCTGCTGGGCGCCGCCGTCCGGTCACCGGGGGAAGACGGCCTGTCGTTCACCGGACGGCTGTCCCTGGCGGCGTACCCGTGGCTCGCCGACCATGCGGTGCTGGGCACGGTGATCGTCCCGGGCACGGCCCTGCTCGACCTGGCCGCGTGGGCCGGAGCCGAGGCCGGATGCCCCGTGGTGGACGAACTCACCCTGCACACACCCCTGGTGGTGCCCGAGCGGACCGGTGTCCGGCTGCACCTCGCCGTCGCCGCGCCCGACGCCGCCGGGGCCCGGGCGGTGCTCGTGCACTCGCGGTCCGAGGAGGCCTCCGACGACGCACCGTGGACGCGGCACGCCACCGGAACGGTCACCGGCTCCCGGCCGGCCGCCGACCGCGAGCCGGACACCGGCACCCTCGCCGACTGGCCGCCCGCCCGCGCCGAGGCCGTCGACACCACGGCCGTGTACGACCGGCTCGCCGAGTCCGGCTATCACTACGGACCGGCCTTCCGGGGGCTCCGGGCGGGCTGGCGGCGCGGTGACGAGCTGTTCGCCGAGGTCGTCCTGCCCGATGCGGCTGCCCGCGGGGAGCACGGCTTCGACCTGCACCCCGCCCTCCTCGACGCCGCGCTGCACCTCGCCGCGCTGGACGCGGTGGAGACGTCGGGCGCGACGCTGCTCCCGTTCGCCTGGTCCGGGGTGACCAGGGAGGGCGCCGCCGGACCGGTCACCGCGCTGCGGGTGCGGCTCCGGCGCACCGGGGGCGACACCGTCTCGGTGCTGGTGGCCGACGAGACGGGCGCCCCGGTCGCCCGGGCCGCTTCGCTCGCGCTCCGGCCGGTGGCCGCCGACCGGCTCGCGGGCTCGGTCGAGGCCGACCCGGCCTGGCTGCACCGGGTGGAGTGGACCCCTGCGGCGCTGCCGGAGGAGCAGGACGCCGCGGGCCGGTGGGTACTGCTGGGCGAACCCGCCGCCGTGACGGTCACGGACGCGGCAGCGGTCGGCCACGGCGACCCGGGCCTTCCGGTCCACGCCGGCCCGGCCGCCGCCGCCGAGGCGGGCGCCGACGTCGCCGTCCTGGTCTGCCCGCCCGCCGACGGCACCGCGCCCGACGCGGCCGCGGCGGCCGTCCACGGGACCCTCACGGCCCTCCGCGACTGGCTGGCCGACGAGCGCCTCGCCGCGGCGCGCCTGGTCGTCGTCACGCACGGCGCGATCGGCACCGACCCGTCCGAGGACGTCCCCCGCCCGGCCCACGCGGCCGTCTGGGGACTGGTGCGGAGCGCGCAGACCGAGCACCCGGGCCGCTTCGTCCTCGTCGACCTCGACCCGCACGAGCCCGCCCCGCACGACCTCACCCCGCACGACGTCGCCCCGCACGAGCCCGTCGTGCACGGCGCCGCCCCCGGGGGCACCGAACCGCCCGCTCCACCGCGGACCGCGCTGCCGATCGCCCTGCTGCGCGCCGTCCTCGCCTCCGGCGAGCCCCAGGCGGCCGTCCGGGACGGCGCCGTCCTGACCCCGCAGCTGGTCCGCGCGGCCGCCGACTCGGCGCTCGTGCCGCCGGACGGGCCCGCGCCGTGGCGCGTCGAGTCGGGCCCGCGGCACACCGTCGACTCCCTCGCCGTCGTCGGACACCCGGCCGCCGTGGCGCCGCTCACCGAAGGACAGGTCAGGGTCGCGGTGCGCGCGGCCGGGGTGAACTTCCGCGACGCGCTGATCACCCTCGGCATGTACCCGGGCCGGGCGGTCGTCGGCGCCGAGGCGGCGGGCGTGGTCGTCGAGACCGGCCCGGGCGTCACGGCGCTCGCACCGGGCGACCGCGTGATGGGGCTCTTCGACGGGTCGTTCGGCCCGCTCGCCGTCGCCGACCACCGCCTGCTGGCCCGTGTCCCCGCCGGCTGGTCGTTCGCCCAGGCGGCCTCGGTGCCGGTGGTGTTCCTCACCGCGCTGTACGGACTGCGCGACCTCGCGGACCTCCGGTCCGGCGAGTCGGTGCTGGTGCACGCGGCCGCCGGCGGCGTCGGCATGGCCGCGACGCAGCTCGCCGGGCACTGGGGCGCCGAGGTCTTCGCCACCGCGAGCCCCGGCAAGTGGGGAACCGTCCGCGGGCTCGGCGTCCCCGCCGAGCGGATCGCCTCCTCCCGCGACACCGGCTTCGGGCAGCGCTTCACCGGGGCCACCGGCGGCCGGGGCGTCGACGTCGTCCTGAACTCCCTCGCCGGGGAGTTCGTGGACACGTCGCTGCGCCTGCTGTCCGAGGGCGGCCGGTTCGTCGAGATGGGCAAGACCGACGTCCGGGCGGCGGACGCCGTCGCCGCCGAACGGCCGGACGTCCGCTACCGGGCCTTCGACCTGATCGACGCGGGCCCCGACCGGATCGCCGAGCTGTTCGCCGAACTCGTCGGCCTCTTCGAGTCGGGCGCGCTGCACCCGCTGCCCGTGCGCACCTTCGACCTCCGCCACGCCCGCGAGGCGGTGCGGTTCGTCAGCCGGGCCCGGCACACCGGCAAGGTCGTCCTGACCCTGCCGCAGCCCCTCGCCGACGGCGGGACCGTCCTGATCACGGGCGGCACCGGGACCCTCGGCCGCCGCCTCGCCCACCACCTGGCGACCCGCCACGGCGTCCGGCACCTGCTGCTCGTCGGACGGTCCGGCGCCGACGCCCCGGGGGTGGCCGACCTCGTGGCGGAGCTGGCCGGGACGGACACCACCGTCACCGTCGCCGCCTGCGACGCGGCCGACCGGGCGGCCCTGGCCGGCGTCCTGGCCGACATCCCGGCCGCGCACCCCCTCACCGCCGTCGTCCACGCGGCCGGAGTCCTCGACGACGGCCCCGTCGAGGCACTGACGCCCGAGCAGGTGGACCGCGTCCTGCGGGCCAAGGTCGACACCGCCGCCAACCTGCACGAACTCACCCGGGACACCGACCTCACCGCGTTCGTGATGTTCTCGTCGGTCGCGGGCGTCCTCGGCACCGCCGGCCAGGCCGGGTACGCGGCTGCCAACGCCTACCTCGACGCCCTCGCCCACCACCGCCGGGCCCGCGGACTGCCCGCCGCGGCGCTGGCCTGGGGCCTGTGGGCCGAACGCAGCGCGATGACGGAACACCTCGGCCGGGGCGACCTGAAGCGGCTGGCCCGCGGCGGACTCGTGCCCTTCTCGACCCCGCAGGGACTGGCCCTGTTCGACGCCGCCCGGCAGCGCGCGGACGCCGTGCTGGTCCCGGCACGCGTGGACCTCGCCGTCCTGCGCGCGCCCTCGGCGCCCGTCCAGCCGCTGCTGCGCGCCCTGGCGGGCCCGCCCGCAGCGCGCCGTGCGGCCGGTGCCGGTGCCGGTGACGCCACCGGCGGCGCACTGACCTGGGCCCGGCGGCTGGCGGAAGCCGGCCGGCAGGAGCGCGCCGAGATCGCGCTGCGCCTGGTGCGCACGGAGGCGGCCGTCGTCCTCGGCCACGACTCGGCGGAGCGCGTGCGCCCGGAGTCGACCTTCCGCGACCTCGGGTTCGACTCGCTGACCGGCGTCGAGCTGCGCAACCGCCTCAGCGGGGCCACCGGCCTGCGGCTGCCGTCGACCCTGGTCTTCGACCACCCGACCCCGGTGCGCCTCGCGGGCTCGCTGGTCACCGCCTCGCTGGGCGAGGAGCCCGACGGGACGCCGGCCGGCAGCCGTGCGGTCACGGCCCCGGGCCCGGCCGGCGAGCCGGTCGTGATCGTCGGGATGGGCTGCCGGTTCCCCGGCGGCGTCGGATCGCCGCAGGACCTCTGGGACCTGGTGGCCGCCGGGGGCGACGCGATCGGCGACTTCCCGCACGACCGGGGCTGGGACACCGACTCGCTGTTCGACCCCGATCCCGAGCGGTCGGGCAAGAGCTACGCCCGCACGGGCGGATTCCTGGCCGGGGTGGCCGACTTCGACGCGGAGTTCTTCGGGATCGCGCCGCGCGAGGCGCTGGCGATGGACCCGCAGCAGCGGCTGCTGCTCGAAACGGCCTGGGAGGTCTTCGAGCGGGCCGGCATCGACCCGACCACGCTGCGCGGCAGCCGCACCGGCGTGTTCGCGGGCATGGCCGGGCACGACTACGCGACGGCCGGGATGCCGTCGAGCGTCGAGGGACACGTCCTCACGGGCAACGCCACGAGCGTCGCGTCCGGCCGGGTCGCCTACACCTTCGGCCTGGAAGGGCCGGCGCTGACGGTCGACACCGCCTGCTCCTCCTCGCTGGTCGCCCTGCACCTGGCGGCCAACGCGCTGCGCTCCGGCGAGTGCGACCTGGCGCTGGCGGGCGGCGTGACGGCCATGTCGACGCCGGACTTCTTCGTCGAGTTCTCGCGCCAGCGCGGGCTCGCCCCCGACGGCCGCAGCAAGGCCTTCGCGGCCTCCGCCGACGGCATGGGCGCGGCCGAGGGCGTCGGGCTGCTGCTGGTCGAGCGGTTGTCGGACGCGGTGCGCAACGGTCACCGGGTGCTGGCCGTGGTGCGGGGCAGTGCGGTCAACCAGGACGGTGCGTCGAACGGACTGACGGCGCCGAACGGTCCGTCCCAGCAGCGGGTGATCCGGCAGGCGCTGGTCAACGCGGGCCTGTCGGCGGACGCGGTGGACGCGGTGGAGGCGCACGGGACGGGGACGACGCTGGGCGATCCGATCGAGGCGCAGGCGCTGCTGGCCACCTATGGGCAGGGGCGTCGGGAGCCGCTGTGGCTGGGTTCGGTGAAGTCCAACATCGGTCACACCCAGGCGGCGGCGGGTGTGGCGGGTGTGATCAAGATGGTGATGGCGATGCGGCACGGTGTGCTGCCGAGGACCCTGCACGTCGAGGAACCGACCCGGCACGTGGACTGGTCGGCCGGGCGGGTCGAGCTCCTGACGGGTGACGTGCCGTGGCCGGCGGGCGACCGGGTCCGGCGGGCGGGCGTGTCCTCCTTCGGCATCAGCGGCACCAATGCGCACGTCATCCTGGAGGAGGCACCCGAGACGGTTCCCGAACTCCACGGCAGCGCAGCGGCCGTGGGCCTGGGCGGCGTCGTCCCGTGGGTGCTCTCGGCCGGATCCGAGGACGCTCTGCACGCGCAGGCCGCCCGGCTCGGCAGCTGGCTGACGGCCGACCCCGAGGCCGACCCCGCCGACGTGGGCCGCGCCCTCGCCACGGGCCGCGCGGCACTCGACCACCGGGCGGTGGTCCGGGGCCGCGACCGTGCGGAGCTCGCGGCGGCCCTGGACGGGCTGGCCCGGGGGACCGGGGACGCGGTGACGGGCGTTCCCGTCGGCGGGACGGGTGCCGGTCCGGTGTTCGTGTTCCCGGGGCAGGGCTCGCAGTGGGCGGGGATGGCGGCTGGGCTGTTGGATTCCAGTGCGGTGTTCGCCGATGTGGTGGCGGAGTGTGCGGCGGTGATGGATCCGTTGACGGACTGGTCGTTGGTGGAGGTGCTGCGGGACGGTACGGGCGGGCTTCTGGACCGGGTGGATGTGGTGCAGCCGGCGTTGTTCGCGGTGATGGTGGGTCTGGCGCGGTGGTGGGAGTCGGTGGGGGTCCGCCCTGCCGGGGTGGTCGGCCACTCGCAGGGTGAGATCGCGGCTGCGCATGTGGCGGGGTTGCTGTCGTTGGAGGACGCGGCGCGGGTGGTGGTGCTGCGCAGCCGTGCGTTGCGGCGGGTGTCCTCGGTGGGTGGCGGGATGCTGTCGGTGGGGGTGGGTGCCGAGCGTGCTGAGGAACTGGTGGCCGGGGACGGTCGGTTGTCGTTGGCGGCGGTGAACGGGCCGACGAGTGTGGTGCTTTCGGGTGATGTGGAGGCGTTGGCGGAGGTGGTGGCCGCCTGTGAGGCGGAGAACGTCCGGGCCCGCATGATCCCGGTGGACTACGCGTCGCATTCGGCGCACATGGACGCGGTGCGCGTGGAGGTCGAGGCGTTGTCGGCGGCTGCGGTGCCGCGGCCGGGCCGGGTGGCGATGTACTCGACGGTGACGGGTGAAGTGGTCGCCGATCACGAGGCGTTGGGTGGTTCGTACTGGTTCGACAACCTGCGGGGCACCGTCCGGCTGGACACGGCGGTGCGTGCGGCGGTGGCGGACGGGCACACGGTGTTCGTGGAGTGCAGTCCGCACCCCGGGCTGGTCGTCCCGGTCGGTGACATCCTCGAATCGCTCGACGCGGCCGACGGACTCGTCCTGGAGACCCTGCGCCGTGGTGAGGGTGGTCCGGAGCGGTTGCTGACGGCGCTGTCCGCCGCGTTCGTGCGGGGCCTGGACGTCGACTGGACGGCCGTCCTGCCCCAGGGCACCGGCCGCCCCCTCGACCTGCCCACCTACGCCTTCCAACGGCACCGCTACTGGGTGTCGGCCGCCGACTCCGGTTCGCCCGCCGTCGGTTGGGGGCAGTCGGCCGTGGACCACCCCGTGCTGGGGGCCGCCGTGGACCTCGCCGGTGCGTCCGGGACGGTCTTCACCGGGCGCCTGTCGGCGACCACGCACCGCTGGCTCGCCGACCACGCGGTCCTCGGAACGGTGATCGTCCCGGGCACGGTCTTCGTGGACCTCGTCCTGCGGGCCGGCGCCCGGCTCGGTCATGCCGAGATCGAGGAACTCACCCTGCACGCCCCGCTGCCGCTGCCCGACACGGCCGGTGTCCTCGTCCAGGTCACGGTGGACGCGCCCGACGCCGCCGGGGTCCGGCCGGTGGCCGTCCACGCGCGGCCCGAGGACGCGGCCGCCGACGAGCCGTGGACCAGGCATGCCAGTGGGACGCTTCTCGCGACGGACGCCGGAGCCCCCGACGGCGGCCCCGTGCCGGACGCGCCGGACCTCACCGCCTGGCCGCCGCCCGGGAGCACGCCCGTCGGGATCGACGGCGGCTACGAGCGGCTGAGCGCCGCCGGGTTCGACTACGGCCCGGCGTTCCAGGGCCTGCGGCGCGTCTGGCGGCGCGGCACCGAACTGTTCGCCGAGGTCGAGCCGACCGCCGGGGCACTCGACGACGCCGACCGCTTCGACCTGCACCCGGCCCTGCTCGACACCGCCATCCATGCGCTCGGCCTCGGAGAGCCGCGCTCGGGCGGCTCGGGCGGCTCCGACAGCACCGGCCCGGCCGGGGACGCCCGTGTCGCGTTCGCCTGGCGCGGTGTCCGATCGGCCGCCACCGGGGCCTCCCGGCTGCGCGTCCGGCTGGCGCCCGCCGGTGTCGACACCGTGTCCCTGCACCTCGCGGACGACACCGGGAACAGCGTGGCCTCGGTCGCGGCGCTGACCGTCCGGCCGGTGACGGCCGGGCAGTTGCGTCCGGCGGGCCCCTCGCACCGCGACTCGCTGTTCCGGGTGGACTGGCGGCCGGTCGGCGCCGACAGCGGTGCCCGGGCCGACGCGCGACCGGTGCCGGAGTGGGCCCTGCTCGGCCCCGACGCCTTCGCACTCACCGACCGCCTCGCCGAGGAGCACCGGCCCGTAGCCCGGTACGAAGGCCTGTCCGACCCCGCGGCGCCGCCCGCACCCGTGCCCGGCACCGTCGTGACGTGCGTCGACGCGGAGCCCGCACCCGGGGAGGACGTCCCCGCGCGGACCCGCCGCCTGCTGGGGACGGTACTCGGCCACCTCCAGGCGTGGCTCGCGGACGACCGGTCCGACGGGGCCCGGCTGGTCTTCGCGACCAGGGGAGCCCTCGCGGCGCACCCCGGCGAGCCCGCCACGGACCCCGCGGCGGCCGCCGTCTGGGGCCTGGTGCGCTCGGCGCAGTCGGAGCACCCCGGCCGCTTCGTCCTCGTCGACCTCGACGGGCACGACGCCCCGCTCGACCGCTGGCCGGCCGTCCTGGCCTCACCGGAGCCGCAACTCGCCCTCCGTGAGGGGCGGTTGTCCGCTCCCCGACTGGTCCGCGCCACCCCGTCGGCCGCCGGTGCACCCCGGCTCGACCCGGACGGCACCGTCCTCGTCACCGGAGCCACGGGGGGACTCGGCGCCCTGGTCGCCCGCCACCTGGTGGCCGCCCACGGCGTCCGCCGCCTCCTCCTGCTGTCGCGCCGCGGCCCCACCGCGCCCGGGGCGGCCTCCCTCCTCACCGACCTCGCCGAGCTGGGGGCCGAGACCACGCTGGTCTCCTGCGACCTCGCCGACCGGGCCGCGCTGGCGGCCGAGTTGGCCCGGATCCCCGAGGACCACCCGCTGACCGCCGTGGTCCACACGGCCGGCATCGTCGACGACGGCATCGTCGAGACCCTGACGGCCGGACACCTGGACCGGTCGCTGCGCCCGAAGGCCGACGGGGCGTTCAACCTCCACGAACTCACCAGCGGCGCCGACCTGTCCGCGTTCGTGCTCTTCTCCTCGGGCGCCACCACCTTCGGCGGCCCGGGCCAGGGCAACTACGCCGCCGCCAACGCCTTCCTCGACGGCCTCGCCGAGCACCGCCGCGCCCACGGCCTCCCGGCGATCTCGCTCGCGTGGGGCCTGTGGGCGGGTGAGCGGGGCATGGGCGGACGCCTGAGCGAGGCCGACCTCGCCCGCTGGGGACGCACCGGCGCCGTGGCGATGCCGCCCGAGGAGGCCCTCGGCCTGTTCGACCTCGCGCTCGGCGAGCCCCAGGCGACCCTCGTCCCCGCCCACCTGGACCTCGCGGCGATGCGCGCCGGGGCGGCCGCCCTGCCCGCGCTCTTCGGCGACCTGCTGGGCACGGCCGGGCGCCGCCGCGCCGCGGAGCCCGGGGCGGCGACGCTCGCGGGGCGGCTCACCGCGATGACGGAGGCCGAACGCGAGCAGACCGTACTGGACCTCGTCCGGACCGAGGCCGCGGGCGCCCTCGGCCACCGCAGCGTCGACCCGGTGCACGCCACCCGCGCGTTCAAGGAGATCGGGTTCGACTCCCTCACCGGCGTCGAACTGCGCAACCGGCTCAACGACGCCACGGGGCTGCGGCTGCCGTCGACCCTCGTCTTCGACTACCCGACCCCGGTCCGGCTCGCGGAGTTCCTCCTCGGCCGGCTGGTGGACGGCGCCGCACCGGCGGCCGGGGCGGCCGCCCTGCCCGCCCCCGCCACCCCGGTCGGACCCGGCACCGGTGAGGACCCCGTCGTGATCGTCGGGATGGGCTGCCGGTTCCCCGGCGGCGTCGGATCGCCGCAGGACCTCTGGGACCTGGTGGCCGCCGGGGGCGACGCCGTCGGCGACTTCCCGCACGACCGGGGCTGGGACACCGACTCGCTGTTCGACCCCGATCCCGAGCGGTCGGGCAAGAGCTACGCCCGCACGGGCGGATTCCTGGCCGGGGTGGCCGGGTTCGACGCGGAGTTCTTCGGGATCGCGCCGCGCGAGGCGCTGGCGATGGACCCGCAGCAGCGGCTGCTGCTCGAAACGTCCTGGGAAGCCATCGAGCGCGCCGGGATCGACCCGACCACGCTGCGCGGCAGCCGGACCGGGATCTTCGCCGGAGTGATCGACAACGACTACGGGTCCCGGCTCGACCAGGTGCCGGACGAGGTCGAGGGCTACGTCGGCTACGGCAGCGCCAACAGCATCGCCTCCGGCCGTGTGGCGTACTCGCTGGGCCTGGAGGGCCCGGCGGTCAGCATCGACACCGCGTGCTCCTCGTCGCTGGTGGCCCTGCACCTGGCGGCGAACGCGCTGCGCTCCGGGGAGTGCGACCTGGCGCTGGCGGGCGGGGTGACCGTGATGTCGACCCCCGAGTTCTTCGTCGAGTTCTCGCGGCAGCGCGGACTGTCGCGCGACGGCCGCTGCAAGGCGTTCTCCGCGGCGGCCGACGGCATGGGCGCCGGTGAAGGCGTCGGGCTGCTGCTGCTGGAGCGGTTGTCGGACGCGGTGCGCAACGGTCACCGGGTGCTCGCCGTGGTGCGCGGCTCCGCGATGAACCAGGACGGCGCGTCGAACGGCCTCTCCGCCCCCAACGGCCCCGCCCAGCAGCGGGTGATCCGGCAGGCGCTGGCGAATGCTGGCGTGGCTGCGGCGGACGTGGACGCGGTGGAGGCGCACGGGACCGGGACGACGCTGGGTGACCCGATCGAGGCGCAGGCGCTGCTGGCCACCTATGGGCAGGGGCGTCGGGAGCCGCTGTGGCTGGGTTCGGTGAAGTCCAACATCGGTCACGCCCAGGCGGCTGCGGGTGTGGCGGGGGTGATCAAGATGGTGATGGCGATGCGGCACGGTGTGCTGCCGCGGACGCTGCACGTGGACGCGCCGTCGCCGCACGTGGACTGGTCGGCCGGGCAGGTGGAGCTGCTGACGGGTGACGTGCCGTGGCCGGCGGGCGACCGGGTCCGGCGGGCAGGCGTGTCGTCCTTCGGCATCAGCGGCACCAACGTGCACGTGGTGCTGGAGGAGGCGCCGGAGGCCGAGCCCGGACCAGTCGTCACCGACGGTCCGGCGGATGCGGGTGGTGTGGTGCCGTGGGTGGTGTCGGCGCGGTCGGGTGCGGCGTTGCGGGCGCAGGCCGGGCGGTTGCGGGAGTGGGCGCTGGCCCGTCCGGAGGCGGATCCTGCGGCGGTGGGGCGGGAGTTGGTGGCCGGTCGGGCGGTGTTCGATCACCGTGCGGTGGTGCGGGGTCGTGATGTGAGCGAACTGGCCGCAGGTCTGGGTGAGTTGGCGGATGCCGGGGATGGTTCCATCCCGGGTCCGGTCGGTGGTCCGGTGTTCGTGTTCCCGGGGCAGGGGTCGCAGTGGGCGGGGATGGCGGCTGGGCTGTTGGATTCCAGTGCGGTGTTCGCCGGTGTGGTGGCGGAGTGTGCGGCGGTGATGGATCCGTTGACGGACTGGTCGTTGGTGGAGGTGCTGCGGGATCCGGCCGGGGCGCTGTTCGATCGGGTGGATGTGGTGCAGCCGGCGTTGTTCGCGGTGATGGTGGGTCTGGCGCGGTGGTGGGAGTCGGTGGGGGTGCGTCCGGCGGGGGTGGTCGGGCATTCGCAGGGTGAGATCGCGGCTGCGCATGTGGCGGGGTTGTTGTCGTTGGAGGACGCGGCGCGGGTGGTGGTGCTGCGCAGTCGTGCGTTGCGGCGGGTGTCGTCGGTGGGCGGCGGGATGCTGTCGGTGGGCGTGGGTGCCGAGCGTGCGGCGGAACTGGTGGCCGGGGACGGTCGGTTGTCGTTGGCGGCGGTGAACGGGCCGACGAGTGTGGTGCTTTCGGGTGATGTGGAGGCTCTGGCGGAGGTGGTCGAGGCGTGCGAGCGCGACGGTGTGCGGGCCCGCATGATCCCGGTGGACTACGCGTCGCATTCGGCGCACATGGACGCGGTGCGCGTGGAGGTCGAGGCGTTGTCGGCGGCTGCGGTGCCGCGGCCGGGCCGGGTGGCGATGTACTCGACGGTGACGGGTGAAGTGGTCGCCGATCACGAGGCGTTGGGTGGTTCGTACTGGTTCGACAATCTGCGGGGCACCGTCCGGCTGGACACGGCGGTGCGTGCGGCGGTGGCGGACGGGCACACGGTGTTCGTGGAGTGCAGTCCGCACCCCGGGCTGGTCGTCCCCGTCGCCGACCTGCTGGAGGAGCGGGAAGTCCCCGGCGCCGCCGTCCTGGAGACGCTGCGCCGTGGTGAGGGTGGTCCGGAGCGGTTGCTGACGGCGCTGTCCGCGGCGTTCGTGCGGGGCCTGGACGTCGACTGGACGGCCGTCCTGCCGCAGGGCACCGGTCACCCCCTCGACCTGCCCACCTACGCCTTCCAGCACCGCCGCTACTGGCTCGACCAGGGTGTGCGGACGGGGGACCCGGCCGGTCTCGGCCTGGCTTCCGCCGGTCACCCGCTGCTGGGCGCGGCGGTGGCCTCGGCGCACGACGGCAGCGTGCTCTTCACGGGCCGGATCTCGGCCGCGACGCACGGGTGGCTGGCCGACCACGTCGTGCTGGGGGCGGCGATCCTGCCCGGCACGGTCTTCGCCGAGCTGGCCTCCTGGGCCGGTCGCGAGGTCGGCGATCCGACGGTCGAGGAGCTGACCCTGCACACCCCGCTCGTCCTGCCGGAGGCGGAGGGTGTCCGGCTGCAGGTCGTGGTGGGCGCTCCCGACGCGGCGGGCGCGCGGGCCCTGAGCGTTCACTCGCTCGCGGAGGACGCCCCCGCCGACGAGCCGTGGACCCGGCACGCCGACGGGACGCTGACGGCGGACTCCCCGGGCGTCGGCGAGGCCGGTCCCGGCGGGATCGACCAGGCGTGGGAGAGCTGGCCGCCGACCGGGGCGGTGTCCCTGGCGGTGGACGGCTTCTACGAGCGGCTGGCGGCCTCCGGCGTCGACTACGGTCCGGCCTTCCGCGGTCTGCGTGCGGCGTGGCGGCGCGGCGACGAACTGTTCGCGGAGGTCGCCCTCGACGCCGGCCACGAGCGCGAAGCGGCGCGGTTCGCCGTGCACCCGGCCCTGCTCGACGCCGGGATCCAGACGCTGAGGGCCGACACGGACGCCGACGGCTCCGAGGACGTGCGGGTGGCCTTCTCGTGGCACGGCGTCCGGTTCTCCGGTGGTGCCGGTCCGACGAGCCTGCGGGTGCGGCTCGCCCCGGCGGGCGACGACGCGGTGTCACTGCACGTCACGGACGGGGCGGGCCGGGCGGTGGCGAGCGTCGAGGAGCTGACCGTGCGTCCGGTCTCGGCGGAGCAGTTGCGTGCGGCCGGGGGCGTGCACCGGGACTCGCTCTTCCGGCTGCGGTGGACGCCGGTCCGGCCGCCCGTCGACGCGTCCGTCCGCCGGCCCCCGGCCGAGGAGGCCGGTCGCCTCGTCCTGCTCGGGGCGCGCGTCCCGGCCGGGCCGGAGTCCGCGGAGCGGTACGCCACCGCGCAGGCGCTGGCCGACGCCGTCCGGGCGGGCGCACCGGTGCCCGCCGTCGCCGTGCTGTACGCGGCCGGCGACGGCCCGTCCGGGGAGTGGCCGGCCGTCCCGGACCCGCAGCGCCGGGCGGCCCGCGCGGCGGCCGAGGTGCTGGCGGAGGTCGCGGCCTGGGCGGATGTCGCCGGGCCGGGGGCGGGCCGACTGGTCGTGGTGACCCGGCGGTCGGTCGCCGTGGACGGCGACGGGTCCGCGCTGGACCCGGTCCAGGCCGCGGTGTGGGGCGCGGTGCGCGCCTTCCAGGAGGAACTCCCGGACCGGGTGGTCCTGGTCGACGCCGACCACGACGAGGACCCGGCCCCGCCGGCAGTCCTGGCGGCCCTGGCCTCGGCGGGGGAGCCGCGGGTGGCCCTGCGGGGCGGGACCGTGCTCGTCCCGACCCTGGCCAGGGTGGGTCCGGCCGACCGGGCGGGCGCGGGCGCGCCGGACCTCCGCTCGGCGGCGCACGGCACGGTGCTGGTCACCGGTGCCGACGGTGCGCTCGCCGGAGCGGTGGCCGGGCACCTCGTCGCCGCCCACGGCGTCCGCCGGCTCGTCCTGGTGCCGGGGGACGGGCGGGACACCGGCGCGGTGGGGAAGCTGGCGGGGCGGCTGACCGAGGCGGGGGCCGAGGTCGAGGTGGTGGGCTGGGAGCCGGGGGACCGCGACGGCCTGCGCGCGCTGCTCGGCGCGATCCCGGCCGAGCACCCGCTGACCGGCATCCTCCACACGCTCTCCGCGGTCGACGGCTCCGCAGTCGACGGCTCCGCGCCGTCCGTCCGCCCGGGGCCGGGCGGGCCCGGGGGCCCGGAACCCCTGCAGCGGGCGGTGGAGGCGAAGGCCGGGACGGCCTGGGCCCTGCACGAACTCACCGCCGACCAGGACCTGGCGTTCTTCGTGACCTGCTCGCCGGCGGGCGACCTGCCCGGCGCGCCGGGCGGCGCCGGAACCGCCGCGGCCGACGCCTTCGTCGACGCGCTGGCCGCCCACCGGCGAACGCTCGGCCTCCCGGCCGTCTCGCTCGCCTGGGGGCCCGGCACCGTCGGGGCCCGGGACGCAGGCGCAACCGGGGACAGTCGGTCCGGGGAGGAACTCCCGGACGGCTTCGTGAAGTTGTCGGAGCCGGAGACGCTGGCGCTCTTCGACGCCGCGCTGCGCCTCACCGCGCCGGCGCTCGTCCTGGCCCGGATCGACCGCACGGCCCTGCGGGGGCACCCGGAGGCGGCCCGCGGGCCGCTCCGGGACCTGGTCCGCGAGGGGGACCCGCACGCGGCGGACGCCGCCGCGGGTGCGGCCGGCGGCGACGCCCCCGGTGCCGACGCGCTCCTGCGTCGCCTCGCCGCACTGCCCGAGGACGAACGCGAGCGCGAACTGGTCGCGTTGGTGCGGAACCAGGCCGCCGCGGTCCTCGGACACCCGGGCACCGACGAGCTGGGCCCCGAACGCGCCTTCAAGGAGGTCGGGTTCGACTCGCTGATGGCGGTCGAACTTCGGAACCGCCTCGTCCGCGGCACCGGGGTGCACCTGCGCTCGACCCTCGTGTTCGACTACCCGAACCCGGTCAGCCTCGCCCGCCACGTCATGGTCCGCATCGCCGAGGCGTCCTCGGCGGTGACCCCGGTGCTGGCGGACCTGGACCGGTTCCACGAGGCCCTGCCCACGGCCCTGTCCGAGGACGGCGCCCGCGACCGGATCGCCGAACGCCTGCGCGCGCTGCTGGCGTTGTGCGAGGAGCCCGGCGACGCGGACGCCGGGGAGGACGGCCCGGACGACCTCGACACCGCCAGCGACGACGAGCTGTTCTCGCTCGTCGACCAGGGGTTCGAGTGATGAGAGAGACCCGCCAGCCCAGCGACAGCGACCGTTCGATCGAGGAGTCGAAGTAGACGTGGCCGAGTCGGAAGAGAAGCTCCGGGCGTACCTCAAGCGAGCCGTCGCCGACGCTCGTGACGCGCATCGCCGCGTACGGGAGCTGGAGGACAAGGGCCGCGAACCCATCGCGATCGTGGGCATGGCCTGCCGGTTCCCCGGCGGGCTGGCGACCCCCGAACAGCTGTGGGGCTTCGTCGCGGACGGCGGCGACGCGATCGGGCCCTTCCCGGCCGATCGCGGCTGGGACCTCGACGCCCTCTACCATCCCGACCCCGACCACCCCGGCACCTCGTACGTCCGCGAGGGCGGATTCGTCCACGAAGCCGCCGACTTCGACGCCGACTTCTTCGGGATCTCGCCGCGCGAGGCCACCGCGATGGACCCGCAGCAGCGGCTGCTGCTCGAGACCTCCTGGGAGGCGTTCGAGCGCGGCGGCATCGACCCGACCTCGTTGCGCGGCAGCCGCACCGGCGTCTACACCGGGATCAACTGGCTGGACTACCCGACGGTCCTGGCCAGGACGGCCAAGGGCCGGGACGGCACGCTCGGCATGGCCAACGCGGCCAGCCTGCTCGCCGGCCGCATCGCGTACATCCTCGGCCTGGAGGGGCCGGCGGTGACGGTGGACACGGCGTGCTCCTCGGCACTGGTGGCACTGCACCTGGCGGTCAACGCGCTGCGCTCGGGTGAGTGCGACCTCGCGCTCGCCGGCGGCGCCACCGTCATGTGCACCCCGGAGACCTTCGTCAACTTCAGCCGCCAGCGCGGCGTTCCGCTCGACGGCCGGTGCAAGCCGTTCTCCGCCGCGGCCGACGGCTTCATCCCGGCCGACGGCGCGGGCCTGTTCGTGGTCGAGCGGCTGTCCGACGCCCGGCGCAAGGGGCACCCCGTACTCGCCGTGGTCCGGGGCAGCGCGGTCAACCAGGACGGCGCCTCGAACGGCCTCACCGCACCCAACGGGCCGTCCCAGGAACGCGTGATCCGGCAGGCGCTGGCGAGCGCAGGCCTGTCGACGGCCGACGTGGACGCGGTCGAGGCGCACGGGACCGGCACGGCGCTGGGTGACCCGATCGAGGCGCACGCGCTGCTGGCCACGTACGGGCAGGGCCGTCCGGCGGACCGTCCGCTCTGGCTGGGGTCGGTGAAGTCCAACATCGGCCACACCCAGGCGGCCGCCGGGGCCGCGGGCATCATGAAGATGGTCATGGCGCTGAGGCACGACCTGCTGCCGCGGACCCTGCACGTCGACGCGCCGTCGCCGCACATCGACTGGGACGCCGGGGACGTGCGGCTGCTGACCGAACCGGTCGCGTGGCCGCGTTCGGAGCGCCCGCGCCGCTTCGGGGTCTCGTCGTTCGGCGCGAGCGGCACCAACGCGCACGTGGTGCTGGAGGAGGCTCCCGAGGCCGAGTCCGAGGCCGAGTCCGTCGTCGCCGACGGTCCGGGTGGTGTGGTGCCGTGGGTGCTGTCGGCGCGGTCGGGTGCGGCGTTGCGGGCGCAGGCGGGGCGTTTGCGGGAGTGGGCGCTGGCGAATCCGGATGCCGATCCGGCTTCGGTGGCTCGGGAGTTGGCGGTCGGTCGGACGGTCTTCGATCACCGTGGAGTGGTGCGGGGTCGGGACGTCGGTGAACTTGCCTCTGGGCTGGCCGAGTTGTCGGTGGCCGAGGGTGCCTCCGGTGCGGCTTCGGCCGGCGGTCCGGTGTTCGTGTTCCCGGGGCAGGGGTCGCAGTGGGTGGGGATGGCGGCTGAACTGCTCGCCACCAGCCAGGTGTTCGCCGATGTGGTGGCGGAGTGTGCGGCGGTGATGGATCCGTTGACGGACTGGTCGTTGGTGGAGGTGCTGCGGGATCCGGCTGGGGCGTTGTTCGATCGGGTGGATGTGGTGCAGCCGGCGTTGTTCGCGGTGATGGTGGGTCTGGCGCGGTGGTGGGAGTCGGTGGGGGTCCGCCCTGCCGGGGTGGTCGGCCACTCGCAGGGTGAGATCGCGGCTGCGCATGTGGCGGGGTTTCTGTCGTTGGAGGACGCGGCGCGGATTGTGGTGTTGCGCAGCCGTGCGTTGCGGCGGGTGTCGTCGGTGGGTGGCGGGATGCTGTCGGTGGGCGTGGGTGCCGAGCGTGCTGAGGAACTGGTGGCCGGGGACGGTCGGTTGTCGTTGGCGGCGGTGAACGGGCCGACGAGTGTGGTGCTTTCGGGTGATGTGGAGGCGTTGGCGGAGGTGGTGGCCGCCTGTGAGGCGGAGAACGTCCGGGCCCGCATGATCCCGGTGGACTACGCGTCGCATTCGGCGCACATGGACGCGGTCCGTGAGGAGGTCGAGGCGTTGTCGGCGGCTGCGGTGCCGCGGCCGGGCCGGGTGGCGATGTACTCGACGGTGACGGGTGAAGTGGTCGCCGATCACGAGGTGTTGGGTGGTTCGTACTGGTTCGACAATCTGCGGGGCACCGTCCGGTTGGACACGGCGGTGCGTGCGGCGGTGGCGGACGGGCACACGGTGTTCGTGGAGTGCAGTCCGCACCCCGGGCTGGTCGTCCCGGTCGCCGATCTGCTGGAGGAGCGGGAAGTCCCCGGCGCCGCCGTCCTGGAGACCCTGCGCCGTGGTGAGGGCGGTCCGGAGCGGTTGCTGACGGCGCTGTCCGCCGCGTTCGTACGGGGCCTGGACGTCGACTGGACGGCCGTCCTGCCGCAGGGCACCGGCCGCCCCCTCGACCTGCCCACCTACGCCTTCCAGCACCGCCGCCACTGGGCCGAGGCCGAGCCGTCGGCCGAATCGGGCGCCGGCTGGGGCCAGTTCGCCGTCGACCACCCGGTGCTGGGCGCCGCCGTCGACCTGGCCGGCACGTCGGGGACGGTCTTCACCGGGCGCCTCGCCGTCCCCACCCATCCGTGGCTCGCGGACCACGCGGTGCTCGGCACGGTGATCGTCCCGGGGACGGCGTTCCTCGAACTGGCACTGCGGGCGGGCGGCGAGGTCGGCACTCCGGTGCTCGACGAACTGACCCTGCACACCCCGCTGGTGCTGTCCGACGCCGAGGGCGTCCGGATCCAGGTGACCGTGGAGGACCCGGACGATGCCGGGGCCCGGGTGATCGGCATCCACTCGCGTGCCGAGGACGCCGCCGCCGACCGGCCGTGGACCCGTCACGCGTCGGGCCTGCTCACGGTGGCCGCGGACGATGCGGACGATGCGGCGGCAGATGCGAACGGTGGTGCGGCAGCCGGGCAGTGGCCTCCGCCGGGCGCGGTGGCCGTGGACGCGGACGACGTCTACGAGCAGTCGGCGGCAGCCGGCTTCGACTACGGGCCGCTGTTCCAGGGGCTGCGACAGGTCTGGCGGCGCGGGGCCGAGCTGTTCGCGGAGGTCGAGCTCGCCGAGGAGGCGCTCGCCGACGCCGACCGCTTCGGACTCCACCCCGCCCTGCTGGACGCCGCGATGCACCCGATGCTGATCCGGGACGACGCGGCCGGTCCGGTCTCGGCCGGTCTGCCGTTCACCTGGACCGGCGTGCGGCTCGACGTGCGCCACGCCCGCGCCCTGCGGGTCCGCCTCCTGGCGGGCGAGGGGGGCGCGGTCTCGCTGCGGGCCCACGACGAGACGGGCCGGCCGGTGGTGGCCATCGACTCGGTGGTCGTCCGGCCGGTCTCCGCCGAGCAGCTGCGGTCGGCCGACGCCTTCGTCCGGGACTCGCTCTTCGACGTGCGGTGGGCGGAACGCGAAGCCACCGCGGACCTCGACACGGCTCCGGACGCGGTCACGGGCGCCGGGACGGACGCGGGCGGGACGGAAGCGCACACGGTGGCGTGGGCCGTCCTCGGAGCCTCCGACGACGCCGACCCGCTCGCCCTCCTCGGCGGAACCACGCCCGAGGCCCCCGAAGCCCCCGAAGCCCCTGAGGCCCCCGACACCGTCACCCCGCCGCCGTCGCCCGTCACCCTCCTCGTGCGGGTGGAGCCCGCCGAGGGCCCGGAGCACACCCGGGTGCACGCCACCACCGCGCGGGTCCTCGACCTCGTGCAGCGCTGGCTGGCCGACGAGTGGACCGCCGACGCACGGCTCGTGTTCGTGACCTCCCACG
Source organism: Kitasatospora sp. NBC_00458 (assembly GCF_036013975.1). Classification (NCBI taxonomy): domain Bacteria; kingdom Bacillati; phylum Actinomycetota; class Actinomycetes; order Kitasatosporales; family Streptomycetaceae; genus Kitasatospora; species Kitasatospora sp. NBC_00458. Next base: position 1,069,991 of record NZ_CP107904.1, on the reverse strand, counting down.
CGGTCGCGGCCGACGACGGCGACGAGATCCGCGACCTCGCCGCGTCCGCCGTCTGGGGCCTGGTGCGCTCCGCCCAGGCCGAGCACCCCGGCCGTTTCGTCCTGGTGGACACCGACTCCGCGTCCTCCGACGACACCGTCCTCGCCGCGGCGGCCTCCGGCGACGCCCAGACCGCCCTGCGGCGCGGGACGGCGCTGCTGCCCCGCCTGGCGCGCGCCGCGTCGCTGCCCGGCCCCGCCGGGGCGGGCACCGGAGTGCTGTCCGACCCCGAGGGCACGGTGCTGATCACCGGCGGCACCGGCACGCTCGGTGCCCTGCTGGCCCGTCACCTGGTCGTCGCGCGCGGCGCCCGCCGCCTGCTGCTCCTCAGCAGGCGCGGCGCCGACGCCCCGGGCTCGGCCGACCTGGTCGCGGAGCTGTCCGCACTCGGCGCGCACGTGACCGTGGCGGCCTGCGACGCGGCCGACCGCGAGGCCCTCGGCCGCGTGCTCGCGGCCGTCCCCGCCGCGCACCCGCTGACCGCCGTGGTCCACGCGGCCGGCGTCCTCGACGACGGGGTCGTCCAGGCCCTGACGCCGGAGCGGCTGGCGGCCGTGCTGCGCCCCAAGGTCGACGCCGCGTGGAACCTGCACGAGGCCACCCGCGAACTCGGCCTCGACGCCTTCGTGCTGTTCTCGTCGGCGGCCGGGGTCATCGGGAACCCCGGACAGGGCAACTACGCCGCCGCCAACGCCTTCCTCGACGCGCTCGCCCGGCACCGCCGGGCGCACGGCCTGGCCGCGACCTCGCTGGCCTGGGGCTGGTGGGCCGAGGGCAGCGAGATGACCGCCGGACTCGGGGCCGCGGACCGCCGGCGCATGACGCGCCTCGGTGTCCTGCCGCTCTCCGCCGAGCAGGGCTGCGCGCTGTTCGACGCCGCGGTCGACCGCGCCGAACCGATGCTCACCGCCGTGCGGATGGACGTCGCGGTGCTGCGCCGGGCCGGCGCGGACTCGGTGCCCGCGCTGCTGCGCGACCTCGCCCGCGTCCCGCGGCGGCGCGGTCGGGCCGCCGGTGCGGGCGCACGGTCGGGCGCGCTCGCCGGGCGGCTGGCGGGCCTGTCGGCCGCCGAGCGCCGGGCGCTGCTCGTCCGGACCGTGTGCACGCACGCGGCCGCCGTGCTCGGCCACGCGGGGGCGGACGGCATCGAGGAGGCCCGGGCGTTCCGGGACCTCGGGTTCGACTCGCTCACCGGACTCGAACTGCGCAACCGGCTGAGCGCCGCCGCCGGGCTGCGCCTGCCCGCGACCCTGGTCTTCGACTACCCGAGCCCGCTGCTGCTCGCCGGGTACCTGGACGAGCGGCTCGCGGAGGCCGGGGCCGACGGGCGGGCCGCGGCGGCCGTGTCGGCCCCGGCGTTCCCGACCGCGACCGGTGCGGTGCCGGCCGACGAGCCGATCGCGATCGTCGGCATGGGCTGCCGCCTCCCGGGCGGCGTCACCTCCCCGCAGCAGCTGTGGGACCTGGTGGCGGGCGGCGTGGACGCGCTCACCGACTTCCCGACCGACCGCGGCTGGGACACGGACCGGATCTTCGACCTCGACCCGTCGCGGCCGGGCAGCACCTACGTGCGGACCGGCGGCTTCGTCCCCGGCGCCGCCGACTTCGACCCCGCGTTCTTCGGGATCTCGCCGCGCGAGGCGCTGGCCATGGACCCGCAGCAGCGGCTGCTGCTCGAATCCTCGTGGGAGACGATCGAGCACGCGGGCATCGATCCGGAGTCGCTGCGCGGCAGCCGGACCGGCGTCTTCGCGGGGGCGATCTACTACGACTACGCGACCCGTCTGAACCGGGTGCCGGACGAGCTTGAGGGCTACCTCGGCAACGGCAACGTGGGGAGCGTCGCCTCGGGCCGGGTCGCGTACGCCCTGGGACTGGAGGGCCCGGCCGTCACGGTCGACACGGCGTGCTCCTCGTCGCTGGTCGCGCTGCACCTGGCCTGCCAGGCGCTCCGCGCGGGGGAGTGCGACCTGGCGCTCGCGGGTGGCGTCACCGTGATGTCGACGCCCGCCGTGTTCGTGGACTTCTCCCGGCAGCGCGGGCTGGCGGCGGACGGCCGCTGCAAGTCGTTCGCGGCGGCCGCGGACGGCACCGGGTGGGGCGAGGGCGTGGGCCTCGTCCTGGTCGAGCGGTTGTCGGACGCGGTGCGCAACGGTCACCGGGTGCTGGCCGTGGTGCGGGGCAGTGCGGTCAACCAGGACGGTGCGTCGAACGGACTGACGGCGCCGAACGGGCCGTCCCAGCAGCGGGTGATCCGCCAGGCGCTGAGCGGGGCCGGTCTCGCTGCGGCGGACGTGGACGCGGTGGAGGCGCACGGGACGGGCACCACGCTGGGCGACCCGATCGAGGCGCAGGCGCTGCTGGCCACCTATGGGCAGGGGCGTCGGGAGCCGCTGTGGCTGGGTTCGGTGAAGTCGAACATCGGTCACACCCAGGCGGCTGCGGGTGTGGCGGGTGTGATCAAGATGGTGATGGCGATGCGGCACGGTGTGCTGCCGCGGACGCTGCACGTGGACGCGCCGTCGCCGCATGTGGACTGGTCGGCGGGCCGGGTGGAGCTGCTGGCGGACGAGCAGGTCTGGCCCGAGCTGGACCGGCCGCGCCGGGCCGCGGTGTCCTCGTTCGGGATCAGCGGCACCAACGCGCACGTGATCCTGGAGCAGGCGCCGGTCCGGACCGGCGCCGAAGCGGAGGACGGTCCGGACGCGGGCCCGGACGGCGGCCGTCTGCTGCCCTGGGCGGTCTCGGCGCGCACCGCGACCGGACTGCGGGCCCAGGCGGCCCGCCTGCGGGACTGGGCGCTCACCCGCTCCGACCTCGAACCGGCCGACGTGGCGGCCGGGTTGGCCTCGGGCCGCGCGGCGATGGAGCACCGTGCCGTGGTGCTCGGCCGGGACGCCGCGGAGCTGACCGCCGCGCTGACGGCGGTCGCGGACGGCGAGGCCGATGCGGCGGACACGGTGTCCGGGTCCGTGGTGCGCGGCGGCGGCCGGACGGCCGTGCTGTTCACCGGGCAGGGTGGTCGGGTGCATGGGATCGGTCGTGAGTTGTATGAGGTGTTCCCGGTGTTCGCGGGGGCGGTGGATGAGGTGTGTGCGGCGTTCGTGGGGGTGGTGCCGTTCTCGGTGCGGGGGGTGTTGCTCGGTGAGGGGTCGGGGGAGGGGTCGGAGGATACGGCTGTGGCGCAGCCGGTGTTGTTCGCGTTCGAGGTGGGGTTGTGGCGGTTGTGGGGTTCGTGGGTGGGGGTGCCGGATGTGGTGGGGGGTCATTCGTTGGGTGGGATCGTGGCGGCGTTCGTGGCGGGGGTGTTCTCGTTGGAGGGTGCGGTCGCGGTGGTGGCGGCGCGTGCGCGGTTGATGGGTGGGCTTCCTGTGGGTGGGGCGATGTTGGCGGTGGGGGCGGGTGAGTCGCAGGTGGCGGCGTTGTTGGCGGGTGTGGGTGCGGGTGTGGGTGTGGTGGGGATCGCGGCGGTGAACGGGCCGGGGTCGGTGGTGGTGTCGGGTGAGGTGGGGGCGGTTGATGTGGTGGCGGGGTTGTGTGGGGGGCGGGGGTGGCGTTCGTCGCGTTTGAGGGTGTCGCATGCGTTTCATTCGGTGTTGATGGAGCCGGTGTTGGGGGGTTTGCGGGAGGTTTTGGGGGGTGTGGGGTTGTCGGTGCCGTCGGTGCCGTCGGTGGGGTTGGTGTCGGATGTGACGGGGCGGTTGGTGTCGGGGGAGGAGGTGTGTGATCCGGAGTACTGGGTGCGGCAGGTGCGGGATGCGGTGCGGTTCGGGGATGTGGTGGCCGCGGTGCGGGCGGAGGGTGTCGGTACGTTCGTGGAGTTGGGGCCGGATGCGGTGTTGACGGCGATGGTGGCGGAGTGCACGGCGGGTGAGGACGTGGCGGCCATCGCCACCCAGCGCCGCGACCGCGACCCGGTCCGGACTCTGCTGGGCGCCCTGGCACGGGTGTTCGTCCGCGGCGGTGCGGTGGACTGGCCCGCGCTGACCGGCGCCTTCACCGCCGGGGCACGCCACCGGGCGGGCGACCTGCCGACGTACGCCTTCGAGCGGCAGCGGTACTGGCTGGACGCGGGCACCGGCGCGGGTGATGCGGCCGGCCTCGGCCAGGGCGCGGTGGACCACCCGCTGCTGGGCGCGGTCGTCGGACTCGCCGACGGCCGCGGGGAGCTCCTCACCGGACGCCTGGCGCTCGACACCCACCCGTGGCTCGCGGACCACGCGGTGCTGGACACCGTGCTCGTCCCGGGGACGGCGTTCCTCGAACTCGCCCTGCACGCCGGCGGCCGCCTCGGCTGCCCGCGCGTCGAGGAACTGACGCTGGTGGCCCCGCTGGTGATCCCGGCGAGCGGGGGAGTGCAGGTCCAACTCGTCGTCGGTGCACCGGATGCGACGGGCGTCCGCACGATCGGCGTGCACGCCCGCCCCGAGCGCTCCGGCCACCCCGGCTCCGACGGCCAGCACGGCCAGCACGGCCCGCACGGTCCGGACGGTCCGGACGGCCAGGGCGGTCCGGGCCACCAGGACGGCCCGTGGACGCTGCACGCGACCGGGACGCTGACCCCCGACTTCCCGGACGCCCGGGACCCGCAGGACCCGCGGGACTCCCTCGCAACCCTCGCCGTGTGGCCGCCGGCCGGCGCGACGCCGGTCGAGGTCGACACCCTCTACGCGGACGCGGCCGACGCCGGAGTGCGCTACGGGCCGTCGTTCCACGGGGTCCGGGCGGCCTGGCGGCGCGGTGCCGAGGTCTTCGCCGAGATCGCCCTCCCGGAGGGCGCCGCCACAGCCGGCGGCCGCTTCGGTCTGCACCCGGCGCTGTTCGACGCGGCCCTGCACCCGCTGGGCCTGACCACGGCCGAGGAGGCCCCGGACGACGGGCTGCGGGCCGAGGACGCGGGGACGAGGGTCCGGTTGCCGTTCTCCTGGCGCGGTGTGCACCTGCACGCGGCCGGAGCCAGGGGGCTGCGCGTGCGCCTGCTGCCGCTGGGCGACGACACGATCGCCGTCACGGCCGCCGACGAGGCGGGTCTGCCCGTGGTCTCGGTCGAGTCGCTGGCGGTGCGTGCGCTGTCCCGCGAGCAGCTGCCGACGGCCGCGGCGCCCGCCGCCGAGTACCTGTTCGACCTCGCCTGGGTGCCGGTCGGCGGGGCCGACGGTGCTGCCGACGGCGACGCGGCGGCCGGGGAGGCCACCGGGACCGCCGACCCGTCGGCGGTGTGGGCGGTCGTGGGCGGCGCGGAGAGCACGGACCTGGCCGCCTTCGCGGCCCGGTCCGGCGCCGCGCGGTACGCCGACCTCGCCGCCCTGGCGGCGGCGGTCGACGCGGGGGCGCCCGCCCCCGACACCGTGTTGCTGGCACCGCGCCCGCTCCACGGATCCACCGGACCCGCCGGGCCCGCCGCATCCGCCGAACGGGCGGAGCGCGCGGAGCCCACCGACCCGGCCGCCGTGCACGCCGCCGCGCACGACGCGCTCGCCCTCGCCCAGGCCTGGCTCGCGGACGAGCGGTTCGCCGACGCCCGGCTCCTCGTGGCGACCCGGGGCGCGGTCGTCACCGGGAGCGGTGCCGACGCCGACGCCGACGCCAACGCCGTCACCGGCACCGTCACCGGCGAGGGCACCGTCACCGGCGAGGGCACCGGTGCCGGGGCGTCCGCCGGTCCGGCGGACCACGCGACCGCCGGGGTCCCCGACCTCGCCGCCGCCGCGGTGTGGGGCCTGCTGCGGGCCGTCCGCTCCGAACACCCCGACCGCTTCGCGCTCGTGGACCTCGACGCCGACGACCCGCAGCCCGCCGACGCCCGCCTCGACGCCCTCGCCGCCGCCGCGGGGCTGCCCGAGGCCGCCCTGCGCGGGACCGGCCTCCTGGTGCCCCGGCTCCGGAGGGCGCCCGCCGTCCCGCCCCGCCCGGCCACCGCCGCACCCGCCGACACCGCCGCACCCGCGGCCGTCGGCGGGCTCGGACTGGCCGACGGCGGCACCGTGCTCGTCACCGGCGGCACCGGGGCGCTGGGCGCCCTGGTCGCCCGGCACCTCGTCGCGGCGCACGGTGCCCGGCGGCTGCTCCTGGTGTCCCGAAGCGGGGCCGGGGCGGCCGGCGCCGACACCCTGCGGGCCGAACTGACCGAGGCCGGTACGCACGTCGGGTTCGCCGCCTGCGACGTCGCCGACCGCGCCGGACTGGCCGGGGTGCTGGCGGGGATCCCGGCCGAGCACCCGCTCACGGCGGTCGTGCACCTGGCGGCGGTCGTCGACGACGGACTCGTGTCGGCGCTGACCCCGGAACGGCTCGACCGGGTGCTGGGACCCAAGGCGGACGCCGCCCTGCACCTGCACGAGCTGACCGCCCGTCCCGCCGCCGGGACCGCCCCGGGCACCGCCCTCAAGGCGTTCGTGCTCTTCTCCTCGGCCGCCGGTCTGATCGGCAACCCGGGCCAGGCGGGCTACTCCGCCGCCAACGTCGTCCTCGACGCCCTCGCCCAGCGCCGCCGTGCGCTCGGCCTGCCGGCCGTCTCGCTCCAGTGGGGCCTGTGGGAGCAGGACAGCGCACTGACCGCCGGGCTCGGCGCCGCCGACCGGCAGCGGATGGCCCGGACCGGCGTCGCCCCGCTCTCCGCCGAGCTGGGCCTCGCCCTGCTGGACGCGGCGCTGGCCCGCCCCGAGGCCGTGCTGACCCCGGTCCGGCTCGACCCGGCCCGGCTCGGCGGCGGTGACGAGCTGCCGCCCGTCCTGGGCGACCTGCTGCCCGCGCACCGCCGGGCGGGCGCAGGCCGGGGCCCGGAGAGCGGGCGCGCCCTGCTCCGCCGCCTGTCCGCGGCCCCCGCGGCCGAGCAGGAGCGGGTGCTCGTCGACCTCGTCCGTACCCACGCGGCCGCGGTCCTCGGCCATCGGGGCGGCGGTTCGATCGACCCGGACCGCGCGTTCAGCGAGCTGGGACTCGACTCGCTCGCCGCGCTCGAACTGCGCAACCGGCTGAACGGCGCGGTCGGCCTGCGGCTGCCCGCGACGGTGCTCTTCGACCACCCGTCGGCGAACGCCCTCGGCCGGCACCTGCGCGCCGGACTGCTCGACGTGCCGGAGCGGCGGCCGCGGGCCGCCGCCGTGCGGGCGAAGGCGTCGGACGAGCCGATCGCCATCGTGGCCGTCAGCTGCCGCTACCCCGGAGGGGTGACCGGCCCGGAGGACCTCTGGCGGCTCGTGCGGGACCGCACCGACGCCATCGCCGCGTTCCCCGACAACCGGGGCTGGGACGTCGCGAACCTGTTCCACCCGGATCCGGACCACGCCGGCACCTCGTACGTCCGCGAGGGCGGCTTCCTGTACGACGCGGACCGGTTCGACCCGGCCTTCTTCGGGATCTCGCCGCGCGAGGCGCTCGCCATGGACCCGCAGCAGCGCCTGCTGCTGGAGGCCTCCTGGGAGGCGGCGGAACGCGCGGGCATCGACCCGAAGTCCCTGCGCGGCAGCCGCACGGGCGTGTTCGCGGGCCTGATGTACGCGGACTACGCCTCCCGGCTGACCACCGCGCCCGAGGGCGTGGACGGCTACCTCGGCAACGGCAGCGCGGGCAGCATCGCCTCGGGCCGGGTCGCCTACACGCTGGGCCTGGAGGGTCCGGCGGTGACGGTCGACACCGCCTGCTCCTCCTCCCTGGTGGCGCTGCACCTGGCCGCCCAGGCGCTGCGCCAGGGCGAGTGCGACCTCGCCCTGGCCGGGGGCGTGACCGTGATGTCCAGCCCGGCGACCTTCGTCGAGTTCTCCCGCCAGCGCGGGCTGGCCCCCGACGGGCGCTGCAAGTCCTTCGCGGCCGGTGCCGACGGCACCGCCTGGTCCGAGGGCGTCGGCCTGCTCCTCGTCGAGCGGCTGTCGGACGCGCGGCGCCACGGGCACCCCGTGCTCGCCGTGGTCCGGGGCAGCGCCGTCAACCAGGACGGCGCGAGCAACGGCCTGTCGGCCCCCAACGGCCTCGCCCAGGAACGGGTGATCCGCGACGCGCTCGCCCAGGCCGGGCTCGGCCCGGCGGACGTCGACGCGGTGGAGGCGCACGGCACGGGCACCCCGCTGGGCGACCCGATCGAGGCGCACGCGCTGCTCGCCACGTACGGGGCCGAGCGCGCGGGCGGGCGGCCGCTCCGGCTGGGGTCGGTGAAGTCGAACATCGGCCACACCCAGGCCGCGGCGGGCGTCGCCGGCGTGATCAAGATGATCATGGCGATGCGGCACGCCGAACTGCCCGCCACCCTGCACGTGGACGAGCCCTCGCCGCACGTCGACTGGTCGGCGGGTGCGGTGGAGCTGCTGGCCGAGCCGGCGCCGTGGCCCGACGCCGGCCGGCCGCGCCGCGCCGGGGTGTCCTCGTTCGGCGTCAGCGGCACCAACGCCCACGTCATCCTCGAACAGGGCGACCCGGCCGGGCCGCCGGTGGACGCGGACGCGGACCGCACCGGTCCGGCGCCCGCGGACCGGGCCCCGGCGGTGGACGGCTCCGCGACCGCGCCCGCCGCCGACCGGCCGGAGGCCGCCGACCCCGCCGCCGCCCGGCCGACCGCGCTCGCCTGGCCGGTCTCCGGCGCCACCCCCGCCGCCCTGCGGGCGCAGGCCGACCGGCTGCGCGCCCACCTGGCGGAGCACCCCGGCCTGCACGCCGCCGACATCGCCCACGCCCTCGCCACCACCCGGTCCGCGTTCGACCACCGGGCCGTCCTCGTCACCGCCGATCTCGCCGAACTCCTCGCCGGACTCGACGCGTTGGGCTCCGGATCGGCGCACCCCGCGCTGGTCACCGGCGCCCCCGGGCAGCCAGGCCGGACGGCGTTCGTGTTCGGCGGGCAGGGTTCGCAGTGGACCGGCATGGGTGCCCGCCTCCTCGACGAGTCCCCGGTCTTCGCCGAGTACATCCGGGCGTGCGACGCCGCGCTCGCGCCGCACACCGACTGGTCGCTGCTCGACGTGCTGCGGCAGCGGCCCGGCGCCCCCTCGCTCGACCGGGTCGACGTCGTCCAGCCGGCCCTGTTCGCCGTCATGGTGTCGGTGGCCGCGATGTGGCGGGCCCTGGGCGTCGAACCGGCCGCCGTGGTGGGCCACTCGCAGGGCGAGATCGCCGCGGCCCACGTGGCCGGCGCGCTCACCCTGGCGGAGGCGGCGCGGATCGTCGCGCTCCGCAGCCGGGCGCTGCGCGCGATCGCGGGCGGCGGCATGATGTCGCTCGCCGCCCCGGCCGAGCACGCCGCACGGCTGATCGCGGGGTGGCCCGGGCGGCTGGGTGTCGCGGCCGTCAACGGCCCCGACGCCGTGGTGGTCTCCGGGGACGCCGACGCGCTCGACGAGCTGCGCGCCCGGTGCGAGGCGGACGGCGTCCGCGCCCGCCGCCTCCCGGTCGACTACGCGGCGCACTCCGCCGCCGTGGAGGCCGTCCGCGGGGAGCTCCTCGACGCCATCGGCGACATCGGCCCGGCGGCCACCCCGGCGGTCGCGTTCTACTCGACGGTCACCGGCGAACCGGTGGACGGCACGGAACTCGACGCCGACTACTGGTACCGGAACCTGCGCGGGACCGTCGAGTTCGAGCAGGCCACCCGGTCGCTGCTGCGCGACGGGTACACGGTGCTGGTCGAGACCAGCCCGCACCCGGTGATGGCCCCCGCCGTCGAGCAGACCGCGCAGGGGCCCGCGCCGGACGCGCCGACCGCGCCGGACGCGCCGGAGGCGCCGGACGTGCTGGTCGTCGGCTCGCTCCAGCGCGACGCCGACACCCTCGGCCGCTTCCTCGCGGCGGCCGCGAGCCTGTACGTCCGCGGGGTCCCGGTCGACTGGTCGGCGCTGGCCGCGGGCCGCGCCCCGCAGCGCCTCGACCTGCCCACCTACGCGTTCCAGCGCGAGCGCTACTGGCTGGAGGCAGGGCCGGGCGCGGCGAACGCCGAGGGGCTCGGCCTGCGCTCGGCCGACCACCCGCTGCTCGGCGCCGCCCTCGCGCCCGCCGAGGGCGACCGGCACATCCTCACCGGCCGGGTCTCGCTGCACACCCACCCGTGGCTCGCCGACCACGCCGTCCTCGGCACGGTCCTGCTGCCCGGCACGGCGTTCGTCGAACTCGCCCTCCAGGCGGGCGACCTGGCGGACTGCGCGGTGGTCGAGGAACTCACCCTGGAGGCGCCGCTGACCCTGGAGGCCCGGGGCGCCGTCCAGCTCCAGGTCCTCCTCGACGGTCCGGACCCGCACGGCCGCCGCGCGCTCACCGTCCACTCCCGCCCGGACACCGCCGCGGCCGGGGCGTGGACCCGTCACGCGAGCGGGGTCCTGGCCCCCGCACGCCCGGAGGAGGAGCCCCGGCCCGGCGCGGCCGGGGTCTGGCCGCCGGCCGGCGCCGAGCCGCTGGACACCGACGGCCTCTACGAGCGGCTGGACGCGGCCGGCTACGGCTACGGGCCGCTGTTCCGCGCGGTGCGCGCCGCCTGGCGCCACGGGGACGAGGTGCTCGCCGAGGTGGCCCTCGCCGGGGACGGCGCCGACGCCGCCCGGTTCGCGCTCCACCCCGCCCTGCTCGACGCCGCCCTGCACACCGCCGGCGCGCTCGACGGCGGCACCGTTGGCACCGGCGCCGACGGTGCCGCGCGCCCGGGCGCCGGGCTCGGGCTGCCGTTCGCCTGGACGGGCGTGCGCCTGCACGCCGTCGGCGCCCGGGCGCTGCGCGTCCGGCTCACCCGCAGCGGCCCGGACGCCGTCTCGCTGGCCCTGAGCGACCCGACCGGCGCACCCGTCGCCACCGTCGAGTCCCTGGTCTCCCGGCCCGTGTCGGCCGAGGCGCTCGCACCCGCCCGGAGCGACGCGGCCGACGACCTGTTCCACCTGGACTGGCCCACCCTCGCGCTGCCGGAGGACCGCCCGCTCGGCAGCTGGGCGGTGGTCGGGCCCGACGAGCTCGGCGCCGTCGCCGCCCTGCGCACCGCGGGCGCGCCCGTGGCCGCGCTGCCCGGCCTCGCCGCGCTCGACCCCGCCGACCCGCTCCCCGACGTGGTCGCGATCACCTGCGCCCACCTCGCCGACGGCCCCGGCGACGGCCACGCGGCCGACGGCCACCACCCCGCCGAGGCCGCGCACGCCGCGACCCGCCGGGTGCTCGACCTGCTCCGGACCTGGCTCGGCACCGAACGGTTCGCCACCACCCCGCTGGTGGTGCTCACCCGGGGCGCCGTGCCCGGCCCGCACGGCGAGGCCGTGCACGACCTCGCCGCCGCCGCCGTCTGGGGCCTGGTCCGCTCGGCCCAGACCGAGAACCCCGGCCGGATCGTGCTCGCCGACCTCGACGGCCACCCCGCCACGTTCGCCGCCCTGGGCGCCGCCCTCGCCGCCGGCGAACCCCAACTCGCCGCCCGGGCAGGCACCTTCGCGGCGCCCCGGCTCGCCCGCACCACCCCGGACAGCCGGCTGTCCGCGCCCGCCGGCACCGGGGCGTGGCGCCTCGACCTGCTCGGCACCGGGACGATCGACGGCCTCACCCTCGCCCCGAACCCGGACGGCGCCCGGCCGCTCGGCCCCGGCGAGGTCCGGGTCGCGATGCGGGCCGCCGGACTCAACTTCCGGGACGTCGTGGTCGCCCTCGGGATGGTCACCGACACCCGGCCGCCCGGCGGCGAAGGAGCCGGTGTGGTGCTCGAAGTCGGCTCCGGCGTCCACGACCTGGCCCCCGGCGACCGCGTCATGGGCCTGTTCTCGGGCGGCACCGGCCCGCTCGCCGTCGCCGACCGCCGACTGCTCGCACCGGTGCCCGACGGCTGGACCTACCCGCAGGCCGCCTCCGTCCCGGTGGTGTTCCTCACCGCCTACTACGGCCTGGTCGACCTCGCCGGAGTGCGGCCCGGCGAATCGCTGCTCGTCCACGCCGCCACCGGCGGCGTCGGCATGGCCGCCGTCCAACTGGCCCGGCACTGGGACCTGGACGTCCACGGCACCGCCTCACCCGGCAAGTGGCCCACCCTGCGGGCCCAGGGCCTCGACGACCGGCGGATCGCCTCCTCGCGGGACCTCGGCTTCGAGGAGCGGTTCCGCGGGGCCCGCGGCGGGCGCGGCTTCGACATCGTCCTCAACTCCCTCGCGCACGCCTACGTCGACGCCTCACTGCGCCTGCTCGGCCCCGGCGGCCGGTTCCTGGAGATGGGCAAGACCGACATCCGCGACCGCGAGGAGGTGACCGGCGCGCACCCCGGCACCGACTACCGCGCGTTCGACCTCATGGACGCCGGAGCCGACCGCATCCAGGAGATGCTGGCCGAACTCGGCGCCCTGTTCGCCGACGGCTCCCTGCAGCCGCTGCCCGTCACCACCTGGGACGTCCGCGACGCCGCCGCGGCCTTCCGCCACCTCGGCCAGGCCCGGCACACCGGCAAGATCGTGCTGACCCTGCCGCCCACCGTCGCCGGCCCCGCCGCCGACCCCGAGGGCACCGTCCTGATCACCGGCGGCACCGGCACCCTCGGTGCCCTGCTCGCCCGGCGGCTCGTCACGGAACACGGCGCCCGCCACCTGCTGCTCACCAGCCGGCGCGGCCCGGACACCGAGGGCGCGGCCGAACTCGCCGCCGAACTCGCCGCCCTGGGCGCCGACGTCCGGATCGAGGCCTGCGACGCCGCCGACCGGACGGCACTCGCCGCCCTGCTCGCCTCCGTACCGGACGCGCACCCGCTCACCGCCGTCGTCCACGCGGCCGGGGCGATCGACGACGCCGCCCTCCACGCGCTCACCCCCGAACAGCTCGGTCGGGTGCTCCGCCCGAAGGCCGACGCCGCGTGGAACCTGCACGACCTCACCCGCGACCTCGACCTCGCCGAGTTCGTGCTGTTCTCCTCGATGGCCGGCACCTTCGGCGGCGCCGGACAGGCCAACTACGCCGCCGCCAACGCCTTCCTCGACGCCCTCGCCCACCACCGCCGGGCCCGCGGCCTGGCCGCCACCTCACTCGCCTGGGGCCTCTGGGCCCAGGCCAGCGGCATGACCGGCCACCTCGACCGCGCCGACCTCGACCGCATCGCCCGCACCGGCGTCAGCGCCCTGGAGAGCGACCACGCGCTCGCCCTCTACGACACCGCGCGCACCGCCGACCGGCCGACCGTGGTCCCCGCCCGGCTGGACCTCGACGCACTGCGCGGCCCGGGCGAGGTGCCCGCGCTGCTCCGCGACCTGGTCCGCCCCCGGCCGCGCCGGGCGGCGGCCGGCCCCGACCCGGACGCGGCGTCCTTCGCCCAGCGGCTCGCCCGGCTCTCCGAGGACCGGCGCCGGCAGACCCTGTCGGTCCTCGTCCGGCAGGAGACCGCGGCCGTCCTCGGCCACGGCACCCCCGAGGCGATCGGCCGCACCCGCCCGTTCAAGGCCCTCGGCTTCGACTCGCTCACCGCGGTCGAACTGCGCAACCGGATCGCCGCCGCGACCGGACTCCGGCTCCCCGTCACCCTGGTCTTCGACCACCCGACCCCCGACGCGCTCGCCGAGCACATCGGCGCCGAACTGCTCGGCCTGCCCGCCGCCGCCCCGGGCGCCGCACTCCCCGCGGCGGGCACCCCCGGCACCGACGACGACCCCGTCGTGATCGTCGGAACCGGCTGCCGCTACCCCGGCGGCGTCGCCGACGAGCACGACCTGTGGCGCCTGCTGGCCGAAGGCGGCGACGCCGTCACGCCCTTCCCCCACGACCGGGGCTGGAACCTCGACACCCTCTACGACCCCGACCCGGACCGGGCCGGCAAGTCCTACGTGCGCGAAGGCGGCTTCCTCGACGACGCCGTCCGCTTCGACGCCGAGTTCTTCGGGATCTCCCCGCGCGAGGCCGCCGCGATGGACCCCCAGCAGCGGGTGCTGCTGGAGACCGCGTGGGAGACCCTCGAACACGCCGGGATCGACCCCACCTCGCTGCGCGGGAGCAGCACCGGCGTCTTCGTCGGCGCGATGGCCGCGGACTACCACACCGGCACCTCCGGGGCGCTCGCCGAGGGCCAGGAGGGCTACCTGCTCACCGGCACCGCGACCAGCGTGATCAGCGGCCGCGTCTCCTACGTGCTCGGGCTCGAAGGGCCCGCGGTGACGGTCGACACCGCCTGCTCCTCCTCGCTGGTCGCGCTGCACCTCGCGGCGAACGCGCTGCGCTCCGGGGAGTGCGACCTCGCGCTCGCCGGCGGCGTCGCGGTGCTGACCTCCCCGCAGGCGTTCGTCGAGTTCAGCCGCCAGCGCGGCCTCTCCGCCGACGGCCGCTGCAAGCCGTTCGCGTCGGCCGCCGACGGCACCGGGTGGGGCGAGGGCGTCGGGCTGGTGCTCGTCGAGAGGCTCTCCGACGCCCGCCGCCGCGGCCACCGGGTGCTCGCGGTCGTCCGCGGCTCCGCGGTCAACCAGGACGGCGCCTCCAACGGGCTCACCGCCCCCAACGGCCCCTCCCAGCAGCGGGTGATCCGGCAGGCGCTGGCCAATGCGCGGCTCACCCCCGCGGACGTCGACGCCGTCGAGGCGCACGGCACCGGGACCAGGCTCGGCGACCCGATCGAGGCCCAGGCGCTGCTCACCACCTACGGGCGCGAGCACACCGCCGAGAACCCGCTCTGGCTCGGGTCGATCAAGTCCAACATCGGCCACACGCAGTCCGCCGCCGGGATCGCCGGCGTGCTCAAGATGGTGCTCGCCATGCGCCACGGCGAACTGCCGCCGACGCTGCACGTCGACGAGCCGACCCCGCACGTGGACTGGACGGCGGGGCACGTCGCCCTGGTCACCGAGCGCCGGCCGTGGCCCGAGCTGGACCGGCCGCGCCGGGCGGGCGTCTCCTCCTTCGGGGTCAGCGGCACCAACGCGCACGTCATCCTCGAACAGGCGCCCGCCGAGGCCCCGGCCGGCCTGCCGGACACCCCGGGCGGCCCCACGACGCCGGAGGCCGCGGTGCCGGACGGCGCCGCGGAGCGGGCCCGCGGTGTGGCCGGGGTCGTCCCCTGGCCGCTGTCGGCCCGCACCGCCGAGGCGCTGCACGCCCAGGCCGCCCGCCTGCACGCCTGGGCCCTGCGGCACCCGGAGGCCGACCCCGCCGACGTGGCCTGGTCGCTGGCGACCGGCCGCGCCGTCTTCGACCACCGCGCGGTGGTGCGCGGGCGCGACACCGCGGACCTGCTCGCCGCCCTGGCCGAACTCGCCGACGGCGGGGGAGCGCCCACGGGAGCGGTGTCCTCCGGCCCGGGCCCCGTCTTCGTCTTCCCCGGCCAGGGCTCGCAGTGGCTCGGCATGGCGGCCGGACTCCTGGAGGCCAGCCCGGTGTTCGCCGGGGCCGTGGCGGAGTGCGCGGCGGCGATCGACCCGCTGGTCGCGGCCGAGGGCTGGTCGCTGCTCGACGTGCTGCGCGGCACCGACGAGGCGACGGCCGCGACGCTCGCCCGGGTCGAGGTGCTGCACCCGGTGCTGTTCGCCGTGATGGTCGGACTCGCCCGGTGGTGGGAGTCGTGCGGGGTGCGGCCGGCGGCCGTGATCGGCCACTCCCAGGGCGAGGCCGCCGCCGCGTACGTCGCCGGACTGCTCTCCCTGGAGGACGCCGCCCGGGTCGCCGTGATGCGGGTCCGGGCCGTGCAGGCGGTCGACGCCTGCCGCGGCGGGCTGCTCGCGGTGGCCGTGACGGCCGAACGCGCCCGCGAACTGATCGCCGGGGCGGGCGCCGGTGACGCGGTGTCGGTCGGCGCCGTCAACAGCCCGGCCAACGTCGTGCTCTCCGGGGACACCGCGGCGCTCACCGCGATCATGGAGCGCTGCGAGGCCGAATCCGTCCGGGCCCGCTGGGTGCCCGCCGCGTACGCCTCGCACGGGCCGCAGATGGACGCCGCCCGCGAGGAGGTCACCCGGCTGCTGGCGGACCTGCGGCCGCTGCCGGGCCGGATCCCGATGTACTCGACCGTCACCGGTGCGGCCGTCGACGAGCCGACCCCGCTCGACGCCGCCTACTGGTTCGAGAACATGCGCCGCACCGTCCGCTTCGAGACCGCGATCGGCGCGGCCGCCGCCGACGGCCACGACGCCTTCGTCGAGTGCAGCCCGCACCCCGGCCTGGTGGTGCCGCTCGGCGACACCCTCGACGACCTCGGTGTCACCGGGGCCGTCCTGGGGACCCTGCGGCGCGACGACGGCGGCCCGGAGCGGCTGGCCACCGCGCTCGCCGACGCCTTCGGGCGCGGTCTGCCGGTCGACTGGGCGGGGCTGGTCCGCCGCGACGGCACCACCCGGGTCGACCTGCCGACCTACGCCTTCCAGCGCCGCCGCCACTGGGTCGACGCGGTCGGCACGGCCGCCGCCGGGGGCGGCGGCGCGGGCTGGGGGCAGTTCGCGGTCGAGCACCCGGTCCTGGGCGCCGGCGTCGACCTGGCCGACGGCTCCGGGACGCTGTTCACCGGACGGCTGTCGACCACCTCCCACCCCTGGCTGGCCGACCACAGCGCGCTCGGCGCGGCCGTCGTCCCGGGCACGCTGCTGGTGGACCTCGCGCTCCGGGCCGGCGGCGAGGCCGGCTGCCCGGTGGTCGAGGACCTCACCGTCCACACCCCGCTGGTGCTGCCCGAGACGGTCGGCGTGCGGCTCCAGGTCACCCTGGCCGGGCCCGACGGCGCCGGGGCCCGCGCCCTCACCGTCCACTCGCGGCCCGAGGACGCGCCCGCGGACGCACCGTGGACCAGGCACGCCTCCGGCACCGTCGCCCCCGGCTCCCACCGTCCGACGGGCCGGCCGGAGCAGTGGCCGCCGATCGGCGCCACCCCGGTGTCCGTCGCCGACGCCTACGAGCGCCTCACCCGCTCGGGCCTGCGGCTCGGCCCCGCCTTCCAGGGGATGCGGGCCGCCTGGCGGCGCGGTGAGGAGCTCTTCGCCGAACTCGCCCACGGCGGCGACGGCCAGGACACCGCCCGGCTCGACCTGCACCCGGCGCTGCTCGAACCCGCCGTGTACGGACTCGCACCGGAGCGGGCGGGGGACGGGCCGCGGCCCGAGCCCGGCCACGTCCGGCTGGTGTCCGCCTGGCGCGGCGTCACCGTCGTCCCCGGGCCGCTGCCGGCCGCGCGGGTGACCCTGCGGGTGACGGACGCCGACACCCTCTCGGTCGGGCTCGCAGACGAGACCGGCCGGTCGGTCGGGGCCGTGGAGGCGGTCGGGCTGCGCGCGTGGTCGGCGCGGGAGCTGCGCGCGGCGGGCGGCGAACGGCCCGTGCTGACCCGGCTGGAGTGGGTCCAGGCGCCCGCGCCGTCGTCGCCGTCGCGCGGCGCGGCCGGTCGGAACGGGGGCGGCTGGGCCGTCCTGGGCCGGTCCGACGCGCTGGCCCGGGCGACCGGGGCGGTCGTCCACCCGGACTGGTCCGGCCTGGCCGCCGCGGTCGACGCGGGTGCGCCGGTGCCCGACCGGATCGCGCTGGCCGTGCCCGCCACCCCGGACGGCGACCGGGCCCCGGACGCGGTGCGCGCCTCGGTGCGGGCCGTGCTCGCGGCCCTGCGCGACCACGCGGCGGACCCGCGGTTCGCCGCCACCCGCCTGGTGGTGGTCACCGGCGGTGCCGTGCTCGCCGAACTCGGCGACCGCGTCACCGATCCCGGGGCAGCCGCCCTGTGGGGACTCGTCCGCGCGGCCCGGTCCGCGCACCCGGCGGGGACCGTCCTCGCCGACCTCGACGACCACGAGGCCTCCCCGGAGGCGCTCGCGGCGGCGGTGGCGACCCTCGCGGACGCCGCCGCGGACGGGGAGGCGGCGGAGCCGGGGGCGGCGGACGCGGGAGGGGCCGAGTTCGCGGTGCGCGGCGGCCGGCTGCTCCTCCCGGTGCTGAGCCGGGTCCCGGCGGCCGAGGCCGCCGACCCGCCCTTCCCGGTGGACGGCACGGTGCTGGTGACGGGAGCCGAGGAACGCCTCGGCGCCACGACGGCCCGGCACCTGGTGACCGCGCACGGCGTCCGCCGGCTGGTGCTGGCGAGCCGTCACGGGGCGTCCACCCCGGGGGTGACGGAGCTGGCGGCCGAGCTGTTCGCGCTCGGCGCGGCGGTCGAGGTGACCGTCTGCGACAGCGCCGACCGGGGCGCGCTGGCCAGGGTGCTCGCGGCCGTCCCGGCGGAACACCCGCTGCGGGCCGTCGTGCACGCGGCCGGCACGCCGACGGCGGTCACGGAGGGCGCCGCGGACGCGGACCCGGACGCGGCGGCGGAGCCGGTGGAATCGGATCCGGAGGCGGCGCTGCGCCGGGCGGTGGACGGCGCGTGGCACCTGCACGAGCTGACCCGCGGCCTCGGCCTCTCCGCGTTCGTCCTGCACGCCTCGGCGGCCGGTCTGACCGGCGGAGGCGCCCGGGCGGAGCACGCCGCGGGCGCGGCCTTCCTCGACGCGCTGGCCCAGCACCGGCGGGCCCAGGGGCTCCCGGGCCTCTCGCTGGCCTGGGGCCCGTGGGCCGGGCCGGACGCCGCGGCGTCCGGCGACGGCGACGTCCCCGTCACCGGTGGTGAGGACGGCCGCGAAGGCGGGAGCGGGGCGGGCACCCACCCGGAGACCCCCGGGAGCGCCCGCCACGGCGGGTTGCTGACGCTCACCGAGGACCAGGCACTGGCCCTGCTCGACGAGGCGCTGACCCGCCCCGAGGCCGCCCTGGCCCCGGTCCGCGCCGACACCGCGGCCGTGCGCCGCGGCGACCGGGGCGTGTCGCCGCTGCTGGGCGGGCTGGTCGCCGGGGCCCGGCGCGGCGGGGGCGCGGACGGCGCGGCCGAGCCCGCCCCGGTGCTCCTCGAACGCCTCCTGGGCCTGCCGGACGACGAGCAGGAGCGGGCGCTGGTCGACCTGGTGCGGTCCTGCGCCGCCTCGATCCTCGGCCACGCCGACCCCGAGGAGATCGACCCCGGGACGGCGTTCAAGGACCTGGGCTTCGACTCCCTCACCGCCCTCGCCGTCCGCAACCGGCTGAAGACCGCGACCGGGCTCCCGCTGCCCGCCACGCTGATCTTCAGTCACCCCAACGCGGCCGCCCTCGCCCGCCACCTGCAGGCCCGGCTGCGCCGGGAGCACACCGTCTCGTGGGACTCCGTGCTCGGCGAGATCGACCGGATCGAGGCGATGCTCGCCCTGCTCGACGACCAGGACCGGGCCAAGGCCGCGGAGCGGCTCCGGGAGCTGGCCGAGCGCCGCGCGGACGACCGGACCGATCCCGAAGTCCCGCCCGCGGAGGAGAAGTTCGGGTCGGCCACGGACGAGGACCTGTTCGACTTCATCGACCAGGGCACCGACCGCTGACCGGCCGACCGCTGACCGGCCGACCGGCCGACCGGCCGCCTGACCGACCGACCTTCCGACCACCGCCGACGCCGACCGACCTTCCGACCACCGCCGACGCCGACCGACCCGCCGACCACCGAATCACGGGGCTGGGGCCAACCCGTCCTCCCGGACACTCACGGAGCACACCCGATGGCGAACGAAGAGCAACTTCGCGACTACCTGCGCCGGGCGGCGACCGAGCTGCACGACACCCGGACCCGGCTCCGGGACGCCGAGGACCGGTGGCACGAGCCCGTCGCCATCGTCGGCATGCAGTGCCGCTACCCCGGCGGGGTCACCTCCCCGGACGAGCTGTGGGAGCTGGTCCGCAGCGGCGCCGACGCGATCACCGGCATCCCCTCCGGGCGCGGCTGGGAGCACACCGAGACCGTCGGCGGGGCCTCCTACCGGGGCGGCTTCCTGGACGACGCGGCCGACTTCGACCCCGACTTCTTCGGGATCTCGCCGCGCGAGGCGCTCGCCATGGACCCGCAGCAGCGGCTGCTGCTGGAGGCGTCCTGGGAGACCCTCGAACGGGCCGGGATCGACCCGACCTCGCTGCGCGGCAGCCGGACCGGCGTGTTCGTCGGCGTGATCGCCGGCGACTACCTGTCCCGGCTCGCCAGCATCCCCAAGGAGGTCGAGGGCCACCTGCTGACGGGCAGCCTGGTCAGCGTGGCCTCGGGCCGGATCGCCTACGCGCTGGGGCTCGAAGGCGCGGCCGTGACCGTCGACACCGCGTGCTCCTCCTCGCTGGTCGCCCTCCACCTCGCGTGCCAGGCGCTGCGCGCCGGCGAGTGCGACCTCGCGCTCGCCGGCGGCGCGACCGTGCTCGCCACCCCGGGCGCGTTCGACGAGTTCTCACGCCAGCGCGGCCTCGCGGCGGACGGCCGCTGCAAGTCCTTCGCGGCGACGGCCGACGGCACCGGCTGGAGCGAGGGCGTCGGCATGCTGCTCGTCGAGCGGCTCTCCGACGCCCGCCGCAACGGGCACCCCGTGCTCGCCGTCGTGCGCGGCTCCGCGGTCAACCAGGACGGCGCGTCGAACGGCCTCACCGCGCCCAACGACCTGGCCCAGGAGCGGGTGATCCGGCAGGCGCTGGCCGGCGCGCGGCTGAACCCCTCCGACGTCGACGCCGTCGAGGCGCACGGCACGGGCACCCGGCTCGGCGACCCGATCGAGGCCCAGGCACTGCTCGCCACCTACGGGCAGGGGCGGCCCGCGGACCGGCCGCTGCGCCTCGGCTCGGTGAAGTCCAACCTCGGGCACACCCAGGCCGCGGCCGGCGTGGCCGGCGTGATCAAGACGGTCATGGCGCTGCGGCACGGCGTGCTGCCGCGCACGCTGCACGTCGACGAACCCACGCCGATGGTCGACTGGGAGGCGGGCCGCGTCGAGCTGCTCACCGAGCCGGTGGCCTGGCCCGCGGGCGAGCGGGTGCGCCGGGCCGGCGTGTCCTCGTTCGGGGTGAGCGGCACCAACGCGCACGTGATCATCGAGGAGGCGCCGTCCGAGGACGGGTCGCTGACCGCGGACGAGCCGCCTGCGGACGCACTGCCTGCCGACGCACTGGCCGCCGACGCACCGCCCGTCGACGCACCGGCCGCCGACGCACCGCCTGCCGAGGCACCGGCGGCCGACGCGCCTGCGGTCCTGACGGAGGCCGTCCCCGGCGCCGCTCCCGGCGCCGTCCCGTGGGTGGTCTCGGCGCGCACCGGGGCCGGGCTGCGGGCGCAGGCGGCCCGCCTGCGGGACTGGGCCGCCGGACACCCCGGCGCCGACCCGGCCGACGTGGCGTGGTCGCTGGCCTCGGGCCGGGCGGTGCTGGAGCACCGGGCGGTGCTGGTCGGCCGGGAGCCCGCCGAGCTGGCGGCCGGGCTCGCGGCCCTCGCGGACGGGGCCGACGGGCCCGCCGCCACCGTGGAGGGCGGCGGCGCGACGGTGGTCACCGGCGCCGTGCGGCGCGGCCCGGGGCGGACCGCGGTCCTCTTCACCGGCCAGGGCGCCCGCTCGCGCGGGACCGGCCGGGAGCTCTACGGCGCCTTCCCGGTGTTCGCCGCCGCACTGGACGAGGTCTGCGCGGCCTTCGAGGGCGTGACCCCGTTCTCCGTCCTCGACGCCGTGCTGGGCACCCCGGGGAGCACCGGCCGGGCCGAGCCCGCCGACCGGGCGGAGCCCGAGCCCACCGGCGTCGCCCAGCCCGCGCTGTTCGCCTTCGAGGTGGCCCTCTACCGCCTGTGGACGTCGTGGGGGGCGGCACCCGACTACGTGGCCGGCCACTCCCTCGGCGAGATCACCGCCGCGCACGTCGCCGGGGTCCTGTCGCTGGACGACGCCGTCACCCTGGTCGCCGCCCGGGCCCGCCTGATGGGCGCGCTGCCGGCCGGCGGCGCGATGCTCGCGGTCGGCGCGTCCGAGGCCGAGGCCGCCGCGGTGCTGGCGGCGGTGCCGGGCGAGGTGGGACTGGCCGCCGTCAACGGGCCGGCGAGCGTGGTGGTCTCCGGCACCGGTGAGGCCGTCGAGCGGGTGCGCGCCGAGTTCGCCGCCCGCGGCCGCCGGGTCGCGCGGCTGAGGGTCTCGCACGCCTTCCACTCCGCGCTGATGGAGCCGGTCCTGGAGAAGTTCGCCGGGGTCGTCGAGGGGCTGCGCCTCCGGGCCCCGGCGATCCCGCTGGCCTCCAACGTGACGGGCGGGATCGTCGCCCCGGAGCGGCTCGCCGACCCGGCGTACTGGGTCGAGCACCTCCGGCGCACGGTCCGGTTCGGCGACGCGGTCGGCGCGCTGCGGGCCGCCGGGGTGACCACCTTCGTGGAGCTCGGGCCGGAGGCCGCGCTGACGCCGATGGTCGCGGAGTGCCTCGCCGCCGAGGAGGCGGCCGGGACGGTCGCGGCCATCGCCGCGCTGCACCGCGACCGGGACGCGGTGACCGGAGTGCTGGCCGCGCTGGGGCAGGCGTTCGTGCGCGGCGCGGCGGTCGACTGGGCGGCGCTCACGGCCGGGGACGCCCTCGGTGCGGGCCGCGGACGCCGCCGTGTCGACCTGCCGACCTACGCGTTCGACCGGCGCCGTTTCTGGCTCGACGCGGGCGTCGCCGCGACCGACGCGACCGGCCTCGGCCAGGGCGCCGCGGACCACCCGCTGCTCGGCGCCGTGGTGCAACTCGCCGACGGCCACGGCTCGCTGTTCACCGGCCTGCTCTCGCTCGACACCCACCCGTGGCTCGCCGACCACGTGGTGCTGGGGACGGTGCTGCTCCCCGGCACGGCCTTCCTGGAACTGGCGCTGCACGCGGGCCGGCGGACCGGCCGCGAGCTGGTCGAGGAGCTCTCCCTGGAGGCGCCGCTGGTCTTCGCCGAACGCGGCGCCGTCCAGCTCCAGCTCTGGGTCGAGGCCCCCGACGAGGACGGACGCAGCGCCGTCGCGATCCACTCGCGGCCCGGGACGGACGACCCGGGCGAGCCGTGGACCCGGCACGCCGTGGGCACCCTGGCCCGCACGGTCGAGCCCGCGCCCGGCGCCGCACCCGTCGCCGACCTCGCCGTCTGGCCGCCCGCCGGCACCGAGCCCGTCCCGCTCGACGGCTTCTACGACTGGCTCGCCGACAGCGGCGTCACCTACGGCCCGGCCTTCCACGGCGTGCGCGCCGCCGCCCGGCGCGGCGACGAGGTCTACGGGGAGGTCGAGCTGCCCGAGGGCGTCGCCCACGAGGCCGACCGCTTCGGCACCCACCCCGCCCTGATGGACGCGACCCAGCACCTGCTCGGCATCGCGGCGTTCGCCGACCGCGCCGACCCCGGTGCCGGACCGGTGTCGCTCCCGTTCTCCTGGCGCGACGTCCGCCTGCTCGCCCCCGGCGCGGCCGCGGCCCGGGTCCGGCTGCGGCGCACCGGACCGGAGTCGGTGGCCCTGACCCTCGCCGACCGTGACGGCCTGCCGGTCGCCGAGGTCGGCTCGCTCGCGGTCCGCCCGGTCTCGCCCGAGAAGCTGCGGTCCGCCGCGACGGCCCGCCAGGACCCGCTGTACGAGGTCCGCTGGACGCCGCTGCCCCGTCCGGGCGCCGTTCCGGTACCCGGCCCGGGGACGTGGGCGGTGGCCGGGGACGCGGCACCGTTCGCCGGAGCCCTGGACGCGGCCGTCCACGCGGACCTGGCCGCGCTCACGGCCGCGGTCGACGGCGGCGCACCCGTACCCGAGGTCGTCGTCCTCCCGTGGCCGGGCACCGGACCCGGCGCGGACGCCGCGGTGGCGGGCGCCCCCGGCCTGCCGCCCGTCGCGGACGTGCACGCGGCCGTGAACCGGGCCCTGGCACTGGTCCAGGCCTGGCTCGCCGACCCGCGCTTCGCCGGTACGCGCCTCGCGGTGGTCACCCGCGGCGCGGTGTCCGTCGGCGCCGACGACCCCGTGCGCGACCTCGCCGCCGCGGCCGTCGGCGGGCTGGTCCGCTCCGCGATGTCGGAGAACCCGGAGCGGATCGTGCTGGTCGACGTCGACGGCGACGAGGCGTCCGCCCGGGCGCTCGCCGTCGCCACCGCGGCCGCCGCCGACTCCGGCGAACCCCAACTGGCCCTGCGCGCGGGCACCCTGTACGCCCCGAGGATCGCCCGCAGCGCCCCGGCCGGGACCGCCGCTCCCGCCGCTCCCGCCTTCGGCCCCGACGGGACGGTGCTGGTCACCGGCGGCACGGGCGCCCTCGGCGCCCTGGTGGCCCGCCACCTGGTGACCGCGCACGGAGTCCGCCGGCTGCTGCTGACCAGCCGCCGCGGGCCGCAGGCCCCCGGCGCCGCCGAACTCGCCGCCGAACTCACCGGGCTGGGCGCCGAGGTCGAGGTGACGGCCTGCGACACCGCCGACCGGGACGCGCTGGCCGCGCTGCTCGCCGGCGTCCCCGCCGGGCACCCGCTGCGCGGCGTGGTGCACACCGCCGGCGTCGTCGACGACGGCGTGATCGGCGCGCTGACGCCCGAACGGGTCGCCGCCGTGCTGCGCCCCAAGGTCGACGCGGCGACGCACCTGCACGAGCTCACCCGCGGCCTGGACCTCACCGCCTTCGTCCTCTACTCCTCCGTCGCCGGCGTCATCGGCAGCCGCGGCCAGGCCAACTACGCGGCCGGCAACGCCTACCTGGACGCCCTCGCCCAGCACCGGCGGGCCCACGGCCTGCCCGGCGTCTCGCTCGCCTGGGGCCTGTGGGAGGAGGAGAGCGGCCTGATGAAGGACGACTTCACCGCCACCGACCGGCAGCGCATCAACCGCAGCGGCGTGCTGCCGCTCTCCGACCGGCAGGGCCTCGCCCTGTTCGACGCCGCGCTCTCCCGCGGCGAGGCCCTGCTCGCCCCGGTCCGCCTGGACCTCGCGGCCCTGCGCCGGCTCGACGACGAGCTGCCGGTGATCCTCAGCGGGCTGGTCCCCGCGAAGCGCCGCTCCGGCGGCGAGGACGCGCGCAAGCTGGCGCAGCGCCTGGCCGGCCGGCCGGAGACGGAGCAGGTGCAACTGCTCACCGACCTGGCCCGCCGGCAGGCCGCCGTGGTCCTCGGCCACCCCGGCCCGGAGGCGGTCGCGCCCGAACGGGCCTTCACCGAGCTGGGCTTCGACTCGCTGACCGCGCTGGAGATGCGCAACCGGCTCAACGCCGCGACCGGCCTGCGGCTCCCGGCGACCGTCCTGTTCGACTACCCGAACGCCACCGCCCTCGCCCGCTTCCTGCGCACCGGGCTGCTGAGCCTGCCCGGCTCCGCCCCGGCGCCGGCCGCCGTCCGGGCCCGGGTGCTCGACGAGCCGATCGCCGTCGTCGCGATGAGCTGCCGCTTCCCGGGCGGTATCGCCGGCCCCGAGGACCTCTGGCGCTGCGTGGCCGACGGCGTGGACACGGTGGCGCCGTTCCCGACCGACCGCGGCTGGGACCTCGCCGAGCTGTACGACCCGGACCCGGACCGCTCCGGGCGGTGCTACACCCGTGAGGGCGCGTTCATGCGCGGCATCGACCGCTTCGACTCCGAGCTGTTCGGCATCTCGCCGCGCGAGGCGCTGGCGATGGACCCGCAGCAGCGCATGCTGCTGGAGACCTCCTGGGAGGCGTTCGAACGCGCCGGCATCGACCCGGTGTCGCTGCGCGGCAGCAACACCTCCGTCTTCGCGGGGCTGATGTACGCGGACTACGCCGCCGGCCGGGTGCAGAACGTCGACGACGAGCTGGAGGCGTACATCGGCAACGGCAACTCCTTCGGCGTCGCCTCCGGCCGCGTCGCCTACACGCTCGGCCTGGAGGGCGCGGCGGTCACCGTCGACTCGGCGTGCTCCTCCTCGCTGGTCTCGCTGCACTGGGCGGCCCACGCGCTGCGCACCGGGGAGTGCGACCTCGCGCTCGCCGGCGGGGTGACGATCATGTCGACGCCGAGCGTGTTCGTCGAGTTCGCGCGCCAGCGCGGGCTGGCCCCGGACGGCCGCTGCAAGTCGTTCGCGGCGGGTGCGGACGGCACCGCGTGGGGCGAGGGCATCGGCATGCTGCTGCTGGAGCGGCTGTCCGACGCGCGGCGCAACGGGCACCCGGTGCTCGCCGTGGTGCGCGGTTCGGCGATCAACCAGGACGGCGCGTCGAACGGCCTCACCGCGCCGAACGGGCCGTCCCAGCAGCGGGTGATCCGCCAGGCGCTGGCCAACGCGGGCCTGGGCACCGCGGACGTGGACGCGGTGGAGGCGCACGGCACCGGCACCACGCTGGGCGACCCGATCGAGGCGCAGGCGCTGCTGGCCACCTACGGGCAGGGGCGGCCGGAGGACCGGCCGCTCTGGCTGGGGTCGGTGAAGTCGAACTTCGGTCACACCCAGGCTGCTGCGGGTGTGGCGGGTGTGATCAAGATGGTGATGGCGATGCGGCACGGTGTGCTGCCGCGGACGCTGCACGTGGACGCGCCGTCGCCGCACGTGGACTGGTCGGCGGGCCGGGTCGAGCTGCTGGCCGAGGAACAGGTCTGGCCCGAGCTGGACCGGCCGCGCCGGGCCGCGGTGTCCTCGTTCGGGATCAGCGGCACCAACGCGCACGTGATCCTGGAGCAGGCGCCGGCCGAGCCGCAGTCCGCGCCCGCCGAGCCGCAGCCCGTGCCCGCCGCTGTGGAGGCGCCGTCGGACGCCCCGGCGGAGGCCCTCGCCGCGACCACCGTGGAAGGCGCCGCAGTCCCCGCCGACCCGGCCGACCCCGCCGACCCGGCGGGCCTCGGGGGCGTCGTGCCCTGGGTGCTGTCCGCCCGCACCGAGGGCGCGCTGCGGGCCCAGGCCGCCCGCCTGGGGGAGTGGGCCGCCGCGCACCCCGCCGCCGACCCGGCGGACGTGGCGTGGTCGCTGGCCTCCGGGCGCGCCACCCTGGAGCGCCGCGCGGTCGTCTGGGGCCGCGACGGAGCCGAACTCGCCGCCGGCCTGCGGGCGCTGGCCGACGGGGCGGCGTCGACCGCCCCGTCCGTCGCCGCCGGTGACGCGGGCGGGCCCGGCGCAGGAACGGTCACCGGTCCGGTGCTGGTGTTCCCGGGCCAGGGCTCGCAGTGGGCCGGGATGGCCGCCGAACTGCTCGCCACCAGCCCGGTGTTCGCCGACGCCGTCGCCGAGTGCGCGGCGGTGATGGACCCGCTGACGGACTGGTCGCTGGCCGAGGTGCTGCGCGACGGCTCCGGGGCGCTGCTGGACCGGGTGGACGTCGTCCAGCCGGCCCTGTTCGCCGTGATGGTGGGCCTGGCGCGCTGGTGGGAGTCGGCCGGGGTCCGCCCGGCCGCGGTGATCGGCCACTCGCAGGGCGAGATCGCCGCCGCGCACGTGGCGGGCCTCCTCCCGCTGGCGGACGCCGCCCGGATCGCGGTGCTCCGCAGCCGCGCGCTGCGGCAGGTCTCCGCGGTCGGCGGCGGGATGCTCTCGGTCGGCGTCACCGCCGAACGCGCCGCCGAACTCGTCGCGGGCGACGCCCGGTTGTCGCTCGCCGCGGTCAACGGCCCCACCAGCGTGGTGCTCTCCGGATCCGTCGAGGCGCTGTCCGTGATCGCGGCCGACTGCGAGCGCGCCGACGTGCGGGCCCGCTGGATCCCCGTCGACTACGCCTCCCACTCCGCGCACATGGACGTCCTCCGGGACGAACTGCACGAGCTGCTGGCGGGGACCGCCCCGCAGCCGGGCCGGGTGACGATGTACTCGACCGTCACCGGCGGCTCGGTCACCGACCACGCGACACTCACCGGCCCGTACTGGTACGACAACCTGCGCGGCACCGTCCGCCTCGACACCGCCGTGCGGGCGGCGCTCGCCGACGGGCACACGGTGTTCGTCGAGTGCAGCCCGCACCCCGGGCTGGTCGTCCCGCTGGAGGACCTGATCGCCGAGGCGGGCGCGGGCGGCACCGTCCTGCACACCCTGCGCCGCGGCGAGGGCGGCCCGGGGCGGCTCGTCGCCGCGCTCGCCGCCGGCTACGCCCACGGCCTGGCCGTCGACTGGGCCGGACTGCTGCACCACGACGGGGTGCACCGCGTCGACCTGCCGACCTACGCCTTCCAGGGCCGCCGCTACTGGCTCGACCCCGACGCCGGCACCGCCCTGCCCGGCCGGGCCAAGCGGCCCGCCGCCGCACCGGCCGGCGACCCCGTCGACGCCCGGCTGTGGGACACCGTCGCCGAAGCCGGCACGACCGGGCTCGCCGCCCTCCTCGGCCTCGCCGAGGACGCCCCGCTGCGCGACGTCCAGCCCGCCCTGGCGGCCTGGCGGACCAGGCAGCAGGCCGAGTCGGTGGTGCGCACCTGGCGCTACGCCGAGCAGTGGGAGCCGTGGACGGACGCCCCGCCGGTGCCCGAGCGGCTCACCGGGCGGTGGCTCGTCGTCACACCGCGGGGTCCGGCCGCCGGCCCGCTGCGCGCCACCGTGACCGGCGCGCTCACCGGCCGCGGCGCCGAGGTCCTCGCACCGGACGCCGACGAGCTCCCGGCGCGGCGGGCCGACCTCGCCGCCTGGCTGCGGGAGGCCGCCGGGGCCGGGCCGCTGGCGGGCGTCCTCGCCCTGCCGGTCGGCGACCTGGCGGAGACCGACCCGGCCCCCGCCCTCGCGGCCTTCGTGACGCTCGTGCAGGCCCTCGGCGACGCCGGTGTCGACGCGCCGCTGTGGTGCGTCACCCAGGGCGCGGTGCCGGTCCTGGGCGAACCGCCGCTCAGCGCGGTCGCGGCGGCCGTCCAGGGCCTCGGCCGCGTCGTCGGCCTCGAACACCCGGGGCGCTGGGGCGGCCTTATCGACCTGCCCGGGACCGCCGACGCCCGGGCGGCCGGGACCCTCGCCGCCGTGCTCGGCGCGGGCCCGGCCGATGAGGAGATCGCCGTCCGCCCGCTGGGCGTCTTCGTCCGCCGGCTCGCCCGCCTGCCGCACGCCGAGGGCCGGTCCGCCCGCGAGGCCGCCTGGCAGCCCGGACGGACCGCGCTGGTCACCGGCGGCACCGGCGCGCTGGGCGGGCGGGTCGCGCACTGGCTGGCCCGGGCGGGCGTCGGACACCTCGTCCTCGCCGGCCGCAGCGGCGGGGCCGCCCCCGGCGCGGCCCGGCTGCGCGAGGAGCTCACGGCGGCCGGCGCCGAGGTCGAGATCGCCGCGTGCGACGTGAGCGACCGCGCCGCGGTCGCCGCCCTCCTCGACGGCCTGCGGGCCCGCGGCCTGCGGGTGGACACCCTCGTCCACGCGGCGGGCGCCGAGGTCGGCGGGCCGTTCGACCTGACGACCCGCCAGGACGTCGACGAGGCGCTCGCCGCCAAGGTCGGCGGCGCGCTGGTCCTGGACGAGCTGCTGCGCGAGGACGAGCCCGACACCTTCGTCCTGTTCACCTCCGGCGCCGGGGTGTGGGGCGGCGCGGGCCAGGGCGCCTACGCGGCCGCCAACGCCTACCTGGACGCGCTCGCCGCCCGGCGCCGCGACCGGGGCGCCGCCGCGACCGCGATCGCCTGGGGCCGCTGGGGCGGCGGCGCGGGCATGTCCGCCGGCGAGGCGGGCGCCCGGCTCGACCGGATCGGGGTGCCCGCGATGGCGCCCGAGCTCGCCCTCGAAGCCCTGCGCCAGGCACTGGAGGAGGACCTGACCTGCGTGACGGTCGCCGACATCGACTGGCCGCGCTTCGCGGTCGGCTACACGGCCGCGCGTCCGCGCCCGCTCATCGCGGACCTGGTCGCCGCCGCGACCCCGGCGGACACCGGCGCCGCCCCCGAGGACGGGAGCGGTGCGGGCGCCCCCGAGCTGCTGCGCGAGCGCCTCGCCGGGCTGTCCGGCGCGGACCGGCACCGCGAACTGCTCGCCCTGGTCCGGGCCGAGGTCGCCGCCCAGCTCGGCCACACCGACCCGGCCGAGATCGAGCCCGAACGCCCCTTCCGCGACCTCGGGTTCGACTCGCTGGCCGCCGTCGGGCTGCGCAACCGGCTCACCGCGGCCACCGGCCTGACCCTGCCGACCACGCTGGTCTTCGACCACCCCACCTCGGACGCGCTCGCCGAGCACCTCGACCGGGAGCTGTTCGGCGACACCGCACCCGGGGCGTCGGCGCTCGACGGACTGGACCGGCTGGAGGCCGACCTGTCGGCCCTCGACGGCCCGGCGGAGCGTGAACGCGTCGCCGCGCGCCTGTCCGAACTCGCGGCCCGGCTGCGCGGCACCCCGCGCCAGGCGGCCGAGGCCGGCCGGGACCTGGACGGCGCGACCGACGACGAGATGTTCGACATCCTCGGAGAGGAGTTCGGGATCTCCTGAGCAGTCGTCCACACCAGGCATCTCGAACCGACAGGGGTAGGCACATGTCCAACGAAGAGAAGCTCCGGCACTTCCTGCGGCAGACCGCCGCCGATCTGCGCGCGACGAGGCACCGCCTCCAGGAGGCCGAGGAGGCCGCCCGGGAGCCGATCGCGATCGTCGCCACGGGGTGCAGGTACCCCGGCGGGGTCCGCTCCGCCGAGGACCTGTGGCGGCTCGTGGCCGACGGCACCGACGCGGTCTCCGGCTTCCCGACCGACCGCGGCTGGGACTCCGACGGGCACGGGGACCCCGACGGGGACGGGGGCGGCGCGCTCGGCAGGGCCGCCGCCCGGCAGGGCGGATTCGTCCACGACGCGGCCGAGTTCGACGCCGGCTTCTTCGGGATCCCGCCGTTCGAGGCCCTCGCGATGGACCCCCAGCAGCGGCTGCTGCTGGAGACGTCCTGGGAGGTCCTCGAACGCGCCGGCATCGACCCCCTGTCACTGCGCCGCAGCCGGACGGGCGTGTTCGTCGGCGCCTCCGCCCTCGGCTACGGCGGCGGGCACCGCCGCGGGGACTCCGGAGTCGAGGGCTACCGGGTCACCGGCGGCTCGATGTCCGTGGTGTCGGGCCGGGTCGCCTACGTGCTCGGGCTGGAGGGCCCGGCGGTGACGCTGGACACCGCCTGCTCCTCGTCGCTGGTCGCGCTGCACTCGGCGGGGCAGGCCCTGCGGGCGGGCGACTGCGACCTGGCGATCGCCGGCGGGGTCACCGTGATGGCCCGGCCGACCGCGTTCGTCGAGTTCTCCCGGCAGCGCGGGCTGGCGGCGGACGGCCGCTGCAAGTCGTTCGCGGCCGCGGCGGACGGCACCGGCTGGGGCGAGGGCGTCGGACTGCTGCTGCTGGAGCGGCTCTCGGACGCGGTGCGCCACGGGCACCCGGTCCTGGCCCTGGTGCGCGGCTCGGCGGTCAACCAGGACGGCGCGTCCAACGGGATCTCCGCGCCGAACGGCCCCTCGCAGCAGCGGGTGATCCGGCAGGCGCTGGCCAACGCGGGCCTGTCGGCGGACGAGGTCGACGCGGTGGAGGCGCACGGCACCGGGACGACGCTGGGCGACCCGATCGAGGCGCAGGCGCTGCTGGCCACGTACGGGCAGGGCCGTCGGGAGCCCTTGTGGCTGGGTTCGGTGAAGTCCAACATCGGCCACACGCAGTCCGCTGCGGGTGTGGCGGGTGTGATCAAGATGGTGGAGGCGCTCCGGCACGGTGTGCTGCCGCGGACGCTGCACGTGGACGCGCCGTCGCCGCACGTGGACTGGTCGGCGGGCCGGGTGGAGCTGCTGACCGAGGAACGGGTCTGGCCGGAGACGGACCGGCCGCGCCGGGCGGGGGTGTCCTCGTTCGGCATCAGCGGCACCAACGCGCACGTGATCCTGGAGCAGGCCCCGGCCCCGGCGCCGGCCCCGGCGCCGTCCGCCGACCCGGAGCAGCTGACGCCGGCCGCCGGGGTGGGCGGGCTCGTCCCGTGGGTGCTGTCGGCCCGCTCCGCCGAGGCCCTCCGGGCCCAGGCCGCCCGGCTGCGGGACCGCGCCTCGGCGGTCCCGCCGCCCCGGCCCGAGGACGTGGCCTGGTCGTCCGTCACCGGTCGCGCCCTCCTGGAGCACCGCGCGGTGGTGCTGGGCCGCGACCTCGCCGAACTGACCGCCGGACTGACGGCGGTGGCCGAAGGCGCCACCGCCCCGGCCGGTCGCGGCGGAGCGCCCGTGGTGGTGACCGGCGCCGTCCCCCGGGCGGCCGGGGCCGGTGGCCGGTCGGCCGTGAAGCACGCCGTGCTGTTCACCGGGCAGGGTGGTCGGGTGCATGGGATCGGTCGTGAGTTGTATGAGGTGTTCCCGGTGTTCGCGGGGGCGGTGGATGAGGTGTGTGCGGCGTTCGTGGGGGTGGTGCCGTTCTCGGTGCGGGGGGTGTTGCTCGGTGAGGGGTCGGGGGAGGGGTCGGAGGATACGGCTGTGGCGCAGCCGGTGTTGTTCGCGTTCGAGGTGGGGTTGTGGCGGTTGTGGGGTTCGTGGGTGGGGGTGCCGGATGTGGTGGGGGGTCATTCGTTGGGTGGGATCGTGGCGGCGTTCGTGGCGGGGGTGTTCTCGTTGGAGGGTGCGGTCGCGGTGGTGGCGGCGCGTGCGCGGTTGATGGGTGGGCTTCCTGTGGGTGGGGCGATGTTGGCGGTGGGGGCGGGTGAGTCGCAGGTGGCGGCGTTGTTGGCGGGTGTGGGTGCGGGTGTGGGTGTGGTGGGGATCGCGGCGGTGAACGGGCCGGGGTCGGTGGTGGTGTCGGGTGAGGTGGGGGCGGTTGATGTGGTGGCGGGGTTGTGTGGGGGGCGGGGGTGGCGTTCGTCGCGTTTGAGGGTGTCGCATGCGTTTCATTCGGTGTTGATGGAGCCGGTGTTGGGGGGTTTGCGGGAGGTTTTGGGGGGTGTGGGGTTGTCGGTGCCGTCGGTGGGGTTGGTGTCGGATGTGACGGGGCGGTTGGTGTCGGGGGAGGAGGTGTGTGATCCGGAGTACTGGGTGCGGCAGGTGCGGGATGCGGTGCGGTTCGGGGATGTGGTGGCTGCGGTGCGTGCGGAGGGTGTCGGTACGTTCGTGGAGTTGGGGCCGGATGCGGTGTTGACGGCGATGGTGGCGGAGTGCACGGCGGGTGAGGACGTGGCGGCCATCGCCACCCAGCGACGCGACCGCGACCCCGTCGCCACCCTCGCCGCGGGGCTGGCCGCCGTGTTCGTCCGCGGCACGCCCGTCGACTGGGCCGGCACCGTGGAGGGCGCGCGCCGCGTCGACCTGCCGACCTACCCGTTCCAGGGGCGGCGCTACTGGCTCGAACCCGAACCGCCCGCCACCGCGCCGGGCAGCGAGCGGATCACCGGACAGGGCACCGACCCCGGGGACGCGGCCTTCTGGGACGTGGTCGGGCGCTCCGACGCCGGCGCGGTCGCCGCCCTGCTGGACGTACCCGAGGACGCACCGCTGCCCGCACTGCTGCCGGCCCTGTCCTCCTGGCGCACGGGCAGCCTCGCCGCACGCACCGCCCGCTCCTGGCGCCACGAGGTGCACTGGGAGCCGTGGTCCGGCGCCGCGCCCGGCACCGGACCGTCCGGGCGCTGGCTGCTCGTCCACACCGCCACGGGCGGCGGCCCCGGCGAGGCGGTGGCCGACGCGCTGACCGGCCACGGCGCCGAGGTGCTGCGCCGGGAGGTCGACGCCAAGACCGCCGACCGGTCCGAACTCGCCCGCTGGATCCAGGAGTCGGGCGGTCCGGAGGGCTTCGCGGGGATCGTCTCGCTGCTCGGCGCGGAGCACGGGGACGGCGGCGCGGCCGACGACGAGGGCCGGAGCCTGGTCCGCGCCGTCACCGCGACGGCCACCCTGGTCCAGGCCCTGGGCGACGCGGGCACCGGTGCCCCGCTCTGGTGCCTGACGGCGGGGGCGGTCTCCGTCACCGGCGAGGACCTCGGATCCGCCGTCGGGGCCGGCGTCTGGGGCCTCGGCGGCGTCATCGGCCTGGAACACCCGGACCGCTGGGGCGGACTGGTCGACCTGCCGGCCGCCCCCGACGCCCGCGCCCTGGCCGTCCTCGCCGCCGTGCTGGCCGGCCCCGGCGCGGAGGACCAGATCGCGATCCGCCCGCTCGGCACCTTCGTCCGCCGGCTGACCAGGACAGCGGCCGACGACACCGTGCCCGCCCGCCCCGCCCGCCCCGCCGGCCCGTGGCGGACCGGCGGCACCGCGCTGATCACCGGCGGCACGGGCGCACTCGGCGCCCACACCGCCCGCTGGCTGGCCGCGCACGGCGCCGAACGCGTCCTGGTCCTCGGCCGCCGCGGCCCCGACACCCCCGGGCTGGACGGGCTGCGCGCCGAACTCGCCGCCTCCGGCGCCGACCTGGTGCCGCTCGCCTGCGACCTCACCGCCCCGGACGCGTCCGCCCGGCTGCGCGGCCTCCTGGAAGGCGAACTCCCGCACATCCGGACCGTGGTGCACGCCGCGGGCGTGGCCGGACCCGCCCGGCTGGCCGACACGAGCCACGCCGCCATCGCCGACACCGTCACGGCCAAGGTCGCCGGAGCACTGGCCCTGGACGAGCTGTTCGGCACCGCGAGCCTCGACGCGTTCGTCCTCTACTCCTCCGGCGCGGGCGTCTGGGGCGGCACGGCCCAGGGGGCGTACGCGGCCGCCAACGCCTACCTCGACGCGCTCGCCCTCCGGCGCCGCGAGCGCGGGCTCACCGCGACGGCCGTCGCCTGGGGGCCCTGGGCGGCCGGCGGCATGGCCGACGGCGCGGCCGGCCGCCACCTCGACCGCCTGGGCGTCCGCCCGATGGCGCCCGCCACCGCGCTGGCCGCCCTCGGCCAGGCCCTCGACGAGGACCTGGCCCACGCGACGGTCGCCGACGTCGACTGGGCCCTGCTCGCCCAGAGCTACACGGCCGCCCGCCCCCGACCGCTGATCACCGGACTCGTCGCCGCCGCCGGACCGGCGCCCGCCCCCGAGGACGGGAGCGGAGGGCGGCCGCGCTGGGAGCGGTCCGCCGAACGGTCCCCCGCACTCCTCGCCGCCGAACTGCTCGACCTCGTCCGCACCGAGGTCGCCGCGCAGCTCGGCCACGCCGACGCCGGGGCGGTCGACCCCGAACAGCCCTTCCGCGAGCTGGGGTTCGACTCGCTCGCCACCGTCGGACTCCGCAACCGGCTGACCGCCGCCACCGGACTCGACCTCGCGTCGACCCTCCTCTACGACCACGAGACCCCCGCCGCCCTCGCCGCGCACCTCGCCGAAGCCCTCGGCGACGGATCCGCCGCCCGCCGCACGGCGCACCCGGCGCCGGGCGCCGAGGACTCCAACGAACTGCTCGGCTCCGTCTACCGCAACCTCGCCCTGCGCGGCCAGATGGACGACGCGGAGTCCCTGCTGGTCGGCGCCTCGGGCCTGCGCGAGACCAGCGAGGACCCGGCGCGGCTCGCCGGGACCCCGGGCTTCGTCCGGATGTCGCAGGGCTCCGGGCAGCCGGTGCTGATCTGCTTCCCGCCGTTCGCGCCGGTCGACGGCGCCATCCAGTTCGGCCGGCTGGCGACCGCCTTCGACGGGTTCTCCGGCACCGCCGTGCTCACCGTCCCCGGCTTCCGCGCCGACGAGCCGCTGGCCGCCTCCCGTGACGTCCTGCTCGACGTGCTCACCGCGGCGACCCTGCGGTGCGCGGGCGACGAGCCGTTCGTGCTGCTCGGCTACTCGTCCAGCGGCTGGCTCGCCCAGGGCGTCGCCGCCCGGCTGCAGGCGGGCGGCACCCGGCCGGCGGGCCTCGTCCTGCTGGACACCTACCTGCCAGCCACCATGTCGCGGAGCATGCGCAAGGCGATGAACTACGAGGTCATCGTCCGCCGGCAGGCGTTCACGGCGCTCGGGTACGTGGGGCTCACGGCGATCGGCCGGTACCGGCGGATGTTCCGCGGCTGGGAGCCGGAGCGGACCGCGGTGCCCACGCTCTTCGTCCGGCCGTCCCGCTGCGTGCCCGGGTCGCCCGACGAGCCGATGACCGGCGAGGAGTGGCGCTCGTCCTGGCCGTACGAGCACACCGCCCTGGAGGTCGAGGGCGACCACTGCACCATGATCGGCGAGCACGCGGCGCAGACCGGCGCGGCCGTCCGCGAGTGGATCGCGGGCCTCACCGCGCCGGCCCGCTGACACCGCCCGGCCCGCACCGACCCGTTCGGCCCGCGCGACACCTCCCGGACGCGCGACACCTCTCAGCAAAGGGGAACCCCGCAGATGACCGACACCGCACCCGCCCGGACCCGCCTCGTCCCCGGATCGACCGAGCACCTCGACCCGGGGTTCCTCGTCGACCGGGCGGCGATCCAGGACGTGATCGCCGCCTACAGCCTGTTCTACGACTCGGGTGACTTCGAGGCGCTCGGCGACCTCTTCACCGAGGACGCGACCTTCACCTTCACGCCCCAGCCGGAGGGCTTCCCGCCCGCGGTGACCACGCGCGGGCACATCGTGGCGGCGATGGCCGCGCTGTACCGGCACAACGTCGACGTCCGCGGCGCCCACCAGCGCCACCTCACCACCAACACGGTGATCGTCCGGATCGACGGGACCACGGCCGAGGCGCGGTCCCTGCTGTCCGTCGCCTTCGCGTTCGACGACGGCCGCCAGGAGCCGGGCCGCAGCGGCTCGTACGTCGACCTCCTGGAGAAGGAGGGGCGGCGCTGGCGCATCGCGAGCCGGCACCTGTGGCTCCGCGAGCTGCCGCCGGTCCCCGCCCTCTGACGACCGCCCGGCCCCCGCCCCGGCCCCGCACCCGGCCCCCGCCCCACGGTTCGCAGGAAGGACCACCGTGATCCCCGTCCTCGACCTCGTCCAGGTCTCCTCGCTCCCCGACGCCGAACGCGAACTCGGGCAGCTCGCCCGCCGGTACCCCGTGATCCGCACCCGGCAGGCCGACGGCGTCGAGGCGTGGACCGTCCTCGACGCCGCGCTGACCCGCCGTCTCCTCGGCGACTCCCGGCTCTCCAACGACCTCCACACGCACGCGCCGAGCGCCGCCCAGACCCCCGACGGCCCGATCGTGCTCTTCGAGCAGGACAACCCCGACCACGCCCGCTACCGCCGGCTGGTCAGCGCCGCGTTCGCGTCCCGGACGGTCCGCCGGCTCGAACCGCGGCTGGTCGACATCGCCCGCGGCATCCTCGACCGGCTGCCGGCCGAGGGGACCGTCGACCTCATCGAGGGGTTCGCCAACCCCTTCCCGCTGGAGGTGATCTGCGAGCTGCTCGGGGTCCCGCTGGCCGACCGCGAGGTGTTCCACACCCGGGTCAGGAACATGGACTCGCCGTCCGCGCCGGTCCGCGAGGCCGCGAAGGACGCGTTCGCGGCCTACTGCACCAACCTCGTCGAGGCCAAGCGCGCCCGGCCCACCGACGACCTGCTGAGCGAGCTCGTCACCGCCGAACTCGACGACGGCTCCTCGCTCACCCGGGAGGAACTCGTCGGCTTCGGCTCGGTGCTGCTGTTCGCCGGCCACGTCACCACCGCCTACGTCATCGCCAGCGCACTGCTGGAACTGCTCACCCGCGAGGACCAGCTGGCCGGCCTGCGGGCCGATCCGTCGCTGGCGGCCGGCACCGTCGAGGAGGCGCTGCGCTACCGGGGGTCGCTGCTGTCGACCACCAACCGCGTCGCGCTGACCGACGTCGAGGCCGGCGGCGTCGTCATCCGCGAGGGCGAGCTGGTCCGGTTCCTGCTGTCGGCCGCCAACCGCGACCCGGCCGTGCGCGAGGACCCGCACGCCTTCGACATCTCCCGGCCGACCTCGGCGCACCTCGGCTTCGGCCACGGCCCGCACTTCTGCCTCGGCCAGCAACTGGCCCGGCAGGAGATCAAGGTCGCGCTGAACGAGGTCCTGGCCCGCTTCCCCGTCCTCGAACTCGCCGTCGCCCCCGAGCAGCTGAGCTGGCGCTCCTCCGACTTCCTGCGCGGGCTCGCCGAGCTCCCGGTGCGCTACCGGGCCTGACCGCCCGCCACCGGGCCTGACCGCCCGCCACCGGGCCTGACCGCCCGCCACCGGGCCCGACCCGGCCCGTCCTTTACGCGGCGGACGCCCTACCGACAGACTGCTCGGAGTCCCACCCCGCCGCCCGCCCCCGACGTCCGTCCCCGGGGGCGACCCGACCACGAGAACGGATCCACCGCATGTCCGACCTCCAGGAGCTGAGCCGACTCTGGCTCAGGCAGTACCACCCTGCCCCCGACGCCGGCCTCACCCTGGTCGCGTTCCCGCACGCCGGCGGCTCCGCGAGCTACTTCCAGCCGCTGTCCGCCGCGCTCGCCCCCGGTGTCGAGGTGCTGTCCCTCCAGTACCCGGGCCGGCAGGACCGCAGGTCCGAGCCGTGCCTCGACAGCGTCGACCGGCTGGTCGAGGCGCTCAGCGAGGTGCTCGGCGCCCTGACCGAGCGCCCGGTGGTGTTCTTCGGGCACAGCATGGGTGCCGTCCTCGCCTACGAGACCGCCCGCCGGCTGGAGAAGGAGTCCGCCGTCCGGCTGCTCGGTCTGATCGCCTCGGGCCGGCGGTCGCCGACGACCGTCCGGCACGAGACGGTGCACCTGCGGGACGACGCGGGCGTCCTCGCCGAGATCCAGCGGCTGAACGGCACCGACTCGGCGCTGCTGCAGGACGAGGACATCCAGCAGATGATCCTGCCGAGCCTGCGGGCCGACTACACGGCGGTGGAGACCTACGTCCACCGCGCCGGGGCGGCGCTGCGCGCCCCGGTCACCGTCTTCACCGGGGACGCCGACCCGCAGGTGACCCGGGCGGAGGCGGAGCGCTGGTCCGAGCTCACCGACGGCGGGTTCCGGCTCCGGAGCTTCCCCGGCGGCCACTTCTACCTGGCCTCCGAGGCGGGTGCGGTGACCAGGGCGCTCTCCGAGGAGCTCGCCGCGTTCCGGGCCGCCGCCCCGTCCGGTCCGGGAACGGCGGACGCCGACCTCGGCTGAGCCCCGCCGGCCGCGGTGGGGCCGCCCCGTCCCGTGCTCCCCGTCCTCGGCCGGACCGGCCGCCGGGGGGACGGGGTGACACCCCCCCCCGCGGCCCCGGCGGCCGTGGACCGGATCTCCCGGCGGCGGTCCTCAGCCGACCGCGTCGAGCAGCAGCCGGGCGGCCACCGCGGCCCCGTCGGTCCGGAACGCCCCGGCCGCGGCGGTCGCCCGCTCGCGGGTCTCCGGGGCCAGGGCGGTCTCCAGCGCGGCCGACAGGGACCGGGCGGTCGGGACCGGTCCGTCGTGGGCCGCGCCGATGCCCAGGCCGGCCACCCGCCCCGCGAAGTAGGGCTGGTCGGCGCCCTGGGGCACCACCACCTGCGGCGCCCCGGCCAGGGTGGCCGTCGTCGTGGTGCCCGCGCCGCCGTGGTGCACGACGGCGGCCACCCGGCGGAACAGCGCCTGGTGGTTGACCTCGCCGACGACGAAGCAGTCGTCCCGGTCGTCGGTCGCGTCCAGGTCGGCCCAGCCGCGGGAGAGGACCGCCCGGCGGCCCCGGGCGCGGACCGCCTCGACGGCCGCCCGCGTGACCTCCTCCGGGTCCTGCAGCGGGATGCTGCCGAAGCCCACGTACACCGGCGGCGCGCCCGCGTCCAGGAAGGCCGTCAGGTCGGCCGGGAGCGGGCGGTCGTCCGGCAGGACCCACGCGCCGGTCTGCACCACGTCGAGGTCCGCCGGCTGCTCCCACGGGGCCAGGAGCGGGTCGGCGGCCAGCCACGGACGGTCGGTGAAGACGTGGTCGCGGACGTTGTCCACGGGCGGCAGGCCGACCGACACCCGGTGGGTGTTGACCGCGTCGCCGAACACGTCCTGCGCGTCCCGGGCGTCCCGGTCCCACAGGATCCGGTTGTCGGTGACGCCGGGCGGGAGCGGGCGGCCCGGCCGGGGCATCGGCGGGTGGTGCGGCGACGGCAGGCTGACCGGCTGGTAGCTCGCGTAGACGTAGCGGATCCCCAGCTTCTCGGCCACCGACTTCACCCCGGCCACGGCCGGCACGAGGCCGGTCGCCAGCAGCACGTCGCACCCCTCGGCGGCGGCGGTGACGTTCTCGTGGAACGCGGCGACCAGGTCGGCCGCGCGCCGGGGCAGGCCCCCGGGGGAGGGCGGCGTCCTCCCGGTCACCAGGTCGCGCACCGACCGGCCGGTCGGCACCGCCTCCACGCCGACCCCGGCCAGCCGCTTCGCGAACTCCTCGTCCGGCGGCGCGCACACCCGCACCTCCGCGCCGAGTTCCCGCAACCGCACCGCGAGTGCCGCCAGCGGCTCGACGCCCCCGCGCGAATCGTAGGCAGACAACAGCACACGCATTCCGTACTCCGATTTCCGCAGGTTCCGACTACGAGCGGAGATTCTGCGTCATCACGGGGGCCTTGCCGCAAGTCCCCTGATGGGTTATAAGTTGAGAGTGGCGGGGAGCGGATTCATCCCCCCGTCCACGCCTCCGAGGACGGAGGTCCTCCCTCCGGGATCTCCGGACAGCGGTGAATCGTCCCGCTCTTCCCTCCTGCCATTCCGCGCTGCGGATTTCCTCCGGCGCCCTCGTGCATGGGGATTCCGCCGAAAGGCCTTCGGCGAGAGCGCGTTGGAATGCTCATCGGCTGGCCGGGAGGGGCGCGGACGCGGGGGCGGGCGCCGGTGGGCCCGCCCCGGCGCTTCGGGGTGCGCTGTTTCGCTCCCCTGTACGAGGTGGAGTCGGCGTGCTGACATGTACGTGACAAGCCGGCCGGGTCCGCACGTGGGGGTGCGTCACCGGGAGTCGGCGGTCGAACGGAAGGAAACGCCCGTGAACGTACGCCTCATGGCCGTCGGCGCCGCCGCCGCGGCACTGCTCGCCACCTCGTCGGCCGGCACCGCCGGTGCCACCGCCACCGGCTGGACCACCCCTCCGCCGGACAAGATCGTCATCGACGTCGCCACCGTCAACGGCTCCGGCTGCCCGGCCGGAACGGCCGCGATCGCGATCTCCCCGGACAACACGGCCTTCACCGTGACCTACAGCCAGTACGTGGCGCAGGTCGGCCTCGGCTCCAAGCCCACCGACTTCCGGAAGAACTGTCAGCTGAACCTCAACGTCCACGTGCCGCAGGGCTTCACCTACGCGATCGCCTCCGCCGACTACCGCGGCTTCGCCCACCTGGAGAAGGGCGCGAGCGCCGTCCAGAAGGCCAACTACTACTTCCAGGGCTCGCCCGAGACCGCCTCGCTCAGCCACCGGTTCGCCGGGACCCTCGACGACAGCTGGCAGGCGACCGACACCGTCGCCGTCGCCGCCCTGGTCTGGGCGCCCTGCGGAGAGCTCCGCAACTTCAACATCAACACCGAGATCCGGGTCAGCGCCGGCACCTCGGACACCACCAGGACCACCAGCTTCATGACCATGGACTCCACCGACGGCAGCGTCAACACGGTCTACCACCTCGCCTGGAAGCGCTGCCCCTGACCGGACCGCCCCCGGCGGGGCGGGCACGCGGCCCGGGGGACCACCGCGGGCCCGGCCTCGCCGGAGCGGCGACCGACTGGCAGGATCGGGGACATGGGGGCAGGGAGTGAACAGGTGGCGCCGTGCTTCGCGGTGGGACACGGGTACGCGTGCTTCCAGGGCCGGGCGACGGCCGACGGCAGCCTCCACCGGCACGCCGCCTTCCAGATCGCCATCGCGGTCCGGGGCGAGGTCACCGTGGTCGACGCCCACGGCACCCGCCACCGGGCCGCGGCACTGGTCGTCCCCCCGATGGTGCGGCACCGCATGCTCGCGGTGCCGCAGCTGCGGACGTTCTTCGTCGACCCGCACTGCGCCTTCGCGGACCGGCTGCGCGACCGCTGCGGCGACGGCGTCACCGAGGCCCACGAGCTGCGCCACCTCCGGGAGTCGGACCTGCGGAACGCCGGCGGACGCCCCTCCGACCGGCTCGACCCCCGGCTCTCGGCGGCGCTGGACCTGCTGGCGGTCCGGAGCCTGCCGATGCCGGACCTCGCCGCCCGGGTCGGGCTCTCGCCCCAGCGCCTGCGCGCCCTGGCCCGGCAGGAGCTGGGCATGCCGCTCGCCCGCTGGCGGATCTGGCGGCGACTGGCCCGCGCGGCCGACGCCCTGTGCGAGGGGCAGTCGCTCGCCGAGGCCGCGAGCACCGGGGGCTTCGCCGACCAGGCGCACCTCAGCCGGCAGATGCGCGAGATGATCGGTCTCACGCCCTCGGCCGTCCTGCGCGCCCTGCACCCGTCAGCCGCGCCGGGCGACGTAGACGGAGATCGAACCGTTGACCGTTGAGACCACCTCGGCCTCGCGGACGTCCCCGAACCCGGCCCCGGCGATCAGCCCCGGCAGGACGCCGTCGGCGTTGGGCTGGGTGTCGGCCTTCCCGTCCGCCAGCTGCACCACCCGGAACGCCAGCCGCATCAACGGCGTCCGCTGGAACCCGAAGTCGGCGATCACCAGCCTCCCCCCGGGCCGCAGCACCTCGGCCATCGACGCGAGGATCGCCCGCTTCACCGGGACGGGGCACTGGTGGAGCACCAGGCCGGAGACGACCGTGTCCACCGAGCCCGCGCCGAGGACGTCCGTCAGCGCGTCGCCCATGCCCACCCGCCACTCGACCTCCGCACCGCGCGCGTCCGCCTTGCGCCGCGCCAGCGCCAGCACCTCGCGGTCGGGGTCGACGGCGACCACCCGGGCCTGCGGTTCGATCCGTTTCACCAGCAGGGCGAGCGAGCCGGTGCCGGTGCCCACGTCGAGGACCACCTCGCCGGGCCGCGGCGCCGCGTGCATGGCGAGCAGCCCGCGCCACAGCCGCTCCCGGGTCAGGGCGATCACGGAGTCGTAGTAGCGGGGCGGGGCGAACCGGCCCAGCGCGGGGGTGAAGTCGCGGCCCGCCGTCGGTTCCGCCCCGTGTCCGGCGGTGTGCTCGGCGGTGTGCTCGGCGGTGTGTTCGGTGGTGTGCTCGGGGAGGTGCCCGGTGGTGTGTTCGATGGTGTGTTCGGTCATACGCACAGTCTCGGAGCGGAGCCGCCCGCGGTCTTGAACGAAGCGCTCGCGGCCGGGCGTCCGGCGCGGTCGCGCCGCCGGGGCCGCCGCACCCGGCCGCCACCGGCCCACCGGTCGGCACCCGGCCGGTGGCGGTGCCGTCGGACCCACGTGCGAGGCTGTGCCCCGTGGCGGCCGGCGACCGGGAACCGGCGGGAAGAGGGGACGGCATGACGAGGGATCCGCTGGTGGACGAGGCCTGGCGGCCCGCGACGCCGCCGGCACGGCTGCGCGAGCTGGCCGCCGACCCCGCGCTCGCGCGGATCGCGGCCTCCCGGATCGGCCTGCCCGCCGACCTGGCCGAGGAACTCGCCCTGCGGGCCGAGGCCGGCGGCCCGGCCTGGACGGCCGTCGCCCGTGCCCTGGCCGCGCAGCCGGCCACCGCCCCCGAACGGCTGGCCCTGCTGGCCGCCCACCCCGACGAGGGCGTGCGGCGGGCCGCCGCCGTGCACCGGGCGACACCCGGGGCGGCCGTCGAGGCGCTCGCCACCGACCCCTCGGACGCGGTGCGCCGCGCACTGGCCGCCCGCGAGGAGCTGCCCCGGGCGGTCGCCGCCGTGCTGGTCGCCGACGGGTGCGCGGACGTCCGGCTGACCGTCGCCCGCCGGGTGGGCGCGCGGCCCGAGGAGCTCGACGCGCTGGCCGGCGACCCGGACCCGCGCGTGCGCCGCGTCCTGTCGGCGCTCGGGCGCAGCAGTTCCGCCGACCTCACCGACCCCGACCCGCGGGTGCGCCGCACCGCCGTCGAGCGCCGTGGCCACCGC
Source organism: Kitasatospora sp. NBC_00458 (assembly GCF_036013975.1). Lineage (NCBI taxonomy): Bacteria > Bacillati > Actinomycetota > Actinomycetes > Kitasatosporales > Streptomycetaceae > Kitasatospora > Kitasatospora sp. NBC_00458. The sequence goes on along the minus strand of NZ_CP107904.1, from coordinate 1,026,571 downwards.
GACCTGGCGCCCCGGCTGACCGCCCTCGCGGGCGACCCCGACCCGGTGGTCCGGGAACTGGTCGCCGCCCGGTGGCGCAACCACGACCCCGCCGCGCTCGCCCGCCTCGCCGCGGACCCCGAGCCGCGGGTGCGGGCCGCGGCGGCGGGCAACTGGTACACCCCGGTCACGGTCCTCACCGCGCTCGCGGACGACCCCGACCGAGGAGTGCTCGCCGCGCTCGGCGACAACCTGCTCGCCCCGCCCGCCGCACTCGACCGCCTCGTCGACACCCTGGCCGGGCTCGCCGCCGCCGATGCCGCCGCGGACCGGGAGCCCGACCCCGACGAGCGGGAGGAGCGCCGCCGACTCGTCCACACCGTCCTCGACCACCCCGCCACGCCCTCCGGGTCGCTGCGCCGCCTGCACGCGCTGGAGCTGACCCCGTACTTCCACCAGGGGAACGCGCTGTCCCAGCCGAACTGGCCGGCCGACCTCCTCATCGGCTTCGCGCTCGGCTACTGCGCGGGTACCGTCGAGGAGGGCGAGGAACGGGCGAGCTTCGAGCGGATCGAGGCCGCCGCGGGGACGGAGCCGCCGGAGCAGGTGCTCGCCGCGATGGTCGCCAGCCCCGTCTACCACCTGCAGTGCGCGGTCGCCAACCGGCACGTCCCGCCCGGGGCGCTGGCGGAGTTCGCCCGCGCGGTCGACCCGGCGCCGACGGGCAGTCACCTGGACGACCTGGCGAGGAACCCGGCCGCCCCGCAGGAGCTCCTGCTCGGCTGGGCCGCCGAATGCGTCCGCTGCTCCGCGATGATGGAGAACCCCGGGCTCCCGGTGCCCGTGCTCGCCGCGATCGCGGGCTGTCCGGACGACGACCACGCCGCCGAGGCCCGCGACCTGCTGGAGGTCCGGTCCCTGCGCGCGGCCGCACGACGGGAGAGGACGAAGCCGTGCTGACCACCTCCGACTGGCGGGCCCGGTTCGACCGCCTGCCCGACGCCGGCGCGTACGCCGAACGCATCGGCCGGCACACGAACATCGCCGACTACCTCGACGACTCCGGCTACGGGTGGTACGTCCACCACGGCGACCTGGTCGTGCCGGAGGACCTCGACCACGACGTGGCGCTGATCGTGGACGGCGACCTCGTGGTGCACGGCTTCGTGGACGACTACGTCTCCCGGATCGGCATGCTGGTCGTCCTCGGCGACCTCGTCCTGCGCGACCTCGTCTCCTGGGGGTCGGTGTACGTCGGGGGAGACCTGCGGGCCGAGGGCATGGTCTGCGGCTACTACAACGACTTCACCTTCGAGGTGGCGGGAGCCGTCCACGGGCGGGCGCTGGTCCTGGACGACAAGTCCGCCTCCTACGGCACGGGCGAGCTGGAGGTCGGGATCGACTCCTACGACCCGACGAAGGAGCAGCTGAGGGCCGCGCGGGAGATCCTCGTCCCGCAGCTGTACGACGGGGGCGCGAAGCGGGCCCGGGAGGGTCGGCTGCCCAAGCTCGGGCGGCCGAGCTACCGGCGGATCTGCCGGCGGCTGCACGCCGGGAAGCCGCTGTTCCGCAGCGCCGACCGGGCCGACCGGGCGGAGTGAGGGGCGGGCGCCGGGGCGGGAACGGGGCGGCGGCGGGGTGCTCGACGGTGCCGGCCGCCCGCGCCCGCGCGGTCTGACTGCTGCGGTGCTGTCACGGGCGTGTTGCTCCCGATGACGTTTCCGGTACGCCACTTGATCGTCTTGCGACCGCGTGTGAGTGTGGCCGGACGCCCGGCGATCGGTCTCCGGGCCGTGAACAGTCGAACCGCGCCGCGCCGTGCCGAGCCCGTCGCGGATAACGGAGGAACCGGTGCCGTCGCCTTCGCAGCCCCTTCGCAAGCTGGGCTTCCTGACCATCGGGCTGTTCGACCCCGCGGACCCCGCCCGGGGGCACGAGTCGACGCTCCAGCTCATCGAACTCGGCGAGCAGCTCGGGTTCGACAGCGCCTGGGTGCGCCACCGGCACCTCCAGTACGGCATCTCCTCGCCCGTCGCGGTGCTCGCGGCGGCCTCGCAGCGCACCCGCCGCATCCAGCTGGGCACCGCGGTCATCCCGCTGGGGTGGGAGAACCCGCTGCGGCTGGCCGAGGACCTCGCGACCACCGACCTGCTGTCCGGCGGCCGGCTCAACCCCGGCATCAGCGTCGGCCGGCCCGGCCACTGGGACCAGGTCGCGCCCGCGCTGTACCCGGACACCGCCGAGGCCGAGGAGTTCGGCTACGAGCGGGTCCGGCGGCTGCTGGACTTCGTCAGGGGCGAGCCCGCCACCGACTTCAGTGGCGTCGAGGGCATCGAGGTCTACTCCGACCGCGTCCAGCCCGTCGCGCCCGGCCTCGCGAGCCGCGTCTGGTACGGCGGCGGGAGCCTGCGCTCGGCCCGCTGGGCGGGCGAGCAGGGGCTGAGCCTGCTGACCAGCAACGTCGTGCGGGCGGAGGAGTCGGAGGACTTCGCCGAGATCCAGCGCTCGCAGATCGAGGCCTTCCGCGCCCACCACCCCGAGGGCGGACGCGCCAGGGTCTCCCAGGGGCTGGTGGTCATCCCCACCGACAGCGCCTCCGCGGAGCAGCGCGCGAAGTACCAGGAGTACGCCCGGAGCCGGCTCGCGCGCACGGCCGTCCCGCAGGGGCCGGGGCGCACGATGTTCGCGGCGGACCTGGTCGGGACGTCCGTCGAGATCGCCGAACGGCTGTACGCCCACGCCGGGTTCCGGGAGGTCGACGAGGTCGTCTTCGCGCTGCCGTTCACCTTCGGCCACCGGGACTACGTGCAGATCCTCACCGACATCGCGACCCGGCTCGCCCCCGCGCTGGGGTGGAAGCCGACCGGCTGAGCCCGCGCCGGGCCGGATCCCGGCGGGCTCCGCCGGGGTCCGAGCGGCTGCGCCGGGCGGGGGTCAGCTGCGGACGCGGCTGACCCGGCCCTCGTCCCAGACCGGTTCGTCGGCCTCCACCACCCGGCCGTCCGCCCGGAAGACCAGGAAACGGCTGAACACCCGGGCGAACCAGCGGTCGTGGGTGACCGCCACCACCGTCCCGGTGAAGGCGGCCAGGGCCTCCTCCAGTGCCTCGGCGGAGATGAGGTCCAGGTTGTCGGTCGGTTCGTCCAGCAACAGCAGCGTGGCACCGGCCAGTTCCAGCAGCAGGATCTGGAAGCGGGCCTGCTGCCCGCCCGACAGGGTCTCGAAGTTCTGGCGCCCGGCGCCGGCCAGCCCGTAGCGGCTCAGGGCCGACATCGCCCGTTCGAGGTCGAGCCCGTCGCGGTCGCCCTCGCCGGCGCCGAGGATCTCGGCCGGGGTCCGGCCGGCCCACTCCGGGTGCCGGTGCGTCTGGGCGAACAGCCCGGGCCGCACGCGCGCGCCCAGGCGGCACTCCCCGGTGTGCGCCACCGTCGGCTCCGCGTCCCCGGCGGCCTCGTCCAGCAGGCGGAGGAAGTGGCTCTTGCCCGAGCCGTTCGAACCCAGCACGCAGACCCGGTCGCCGAAGAACACCTCCAGGTCGAACGGCCGCATCAGCCCGCTGAGTTCCAGCTCGCGGCAGGTGACGGCCCGGACACCGGTCCGGCCGCCGCGGAGGTCCGGGGCGACCCGCTGCCGCCGGGGCGGGGCGGGCGGCGGCCCGACCGCCTCGAACTTCGCCAGCCTGGTCTGGGCCGCGTGGTAGCGCGAGGCCATCTCGTCACTGATGGACGACTGCTGGCGCAGGGTCCGGACCAGCTCCTTGAGCTGCTCGTGCTTCTCGCTCCAGCGCTGCCGCAGCTCCGCCGCGCGCTGCCAGCGGGCCTCCCGGGCCTCCGCCCAGGTGGCGAACCCGCCGCCGTGGGTCCAGGCGGACCCGCCCTCCAGCGTCACGACCTGGCCGGCCGTCCGGCTCAGCACCTCGCGGTCGTGGGTGATCAGCAGCACGCCCTGGCGGGTCTGGGCGAGCTGCTCCTCCAGCCAGCGCTTGCCGGGGACGTCCAGGTAGTTGTCCGGCTCGTCGAGCAGCAGCAGTTCGGCCGGACCCCTGAGCAGTGCCTCCAGGACCAGCCGCTTCTGCTCGCCGCCGGACAGCGTCGAGACCTCGCGGTACTGCGCGACCTGGAACGGGGTGCCGAGCGCGGCGACCGTCACGGTGTCCCAGAGCACCTCGTAGTCGTACCCGCCGGCCTCGCCCCAGTCCACCAGGGCCTGGGCGTAGCGGAGTTGGGTGGGCTCGTCGTCCGTCTCCATCATGGCGAGCTCGGCCGTGTCGAGGCCGGCGGCGGCGGCCCGCAGCGGTGGCGGGGCGACGGTGAGCAGGAGGTCCCGGACCGTGCGGTCGTCGCGCAGGCTGCCGATGAACTGCGGCATGACGGCGAGCGCGCCCTGGGCGCGGAACGACCCCTGCTGGGCCGGGAGCTCGCCCGAGAGCGTGCGCAGCAGTGTGGTCTTGCCCGCGCCGTTGTCGCCGATGAGGGCGACCGTTTCGCCGGCCGGTACGCGGAAGGAGACGTCGTGGAACAGCTCGCGACCGTCGGCGAGAACGTGACCGAGGCCGGTGGCTTCGAGGTAGCCCATGGGAGCGGATCCTAGCCGCCCGGCGCTCGGTGGGCGATCCGATTTCGGGGTCGGCCGCGACGGGTCGGCGATTCTCCGACGGATCATCAACTCGCAATCATCTGATGATAGTTAGTCGCTCGATCGGGCTATTCACTCGTGAGTCTGAATGCCGCGCCGGACCCTTGTGCCGGTCGGCCGTATGCGTAACGGTTGTGCCCGAAGGAACCCCGCCGCACCGGGTGCGCGGCGGGGTGCGTGACCCCTCCGGGGCGGCCCCGCGCAAGCGTGGCGCCGCACCCGCTCCGCCCACCACCCTGTCGGCCGTCCCAGGAATGCGAGAGACAACCGATGCCGTCCGATGTCACTGCGCACGCCGAGAACCACGCCGGGAACGACGTGGGGGGCGATGCCGGGAACCACGCCGGAAGCCGCGCCGGGCACGACGCCGGGCACCGGGCCGGGGGCCGCGCCCCGCGGTCCGGGCCCGCCACCGTCGCCCTGGTCGGGGCCGAGTTCGGATGGGGCAGTTCGGGGAAGCTCAGCGCGGTCCTCACCGCGCTCCGGGACGGTCCCGCCCCGCCGCTGCGGTTCGTCGGGCTGGCCTCGGGGCTCGGCCGGCCGCTGCTCGCCGAGCACACCGTCGACGGCTGGTACGACCTGCCGGACGACCCCGGCCGGCTGGCCGCCGCCGTCCGGGAGATCGTCCGGGCCCAGGACGTCAGGGCCGCCGTGGTCGTCCTCGACGGCGCGGCCGCGAAGGCGCTGCTGGCGGCCGGCGTGCCGACGGTGTTCGTCGACAGCCTGCCGTTCCTCTGGTCGGAGGGGGACCGGGACGCACTGCCGCTGGACGCGACGGTCTACTGCGCGCAGAAGAGCGTGGAGCTGCCGACCGAGTGCCTGGACGTCCTGGCCGACGCCCGGGCGCTGCGCTGGGTCGAGGCCGTCATCGCGGGGCCCCGGACGGCGCCGCCGGAGCGTGCCGGCGTCCGGGGAGCGGACGCCGGACGCGCCGCCGGGGCCGGCGGGGCCGGGCGGAGCGCCGCCGGCCCGTACCGCAGGGCGCTCGTCAGCCTGGGCGGCCTGCGGGCGCCGCGGCTCGGCGATCCCGGGCACTACCCGCGCCTGGTCGTCCCCGCCGCCCTGGAGGCCCTCGCCGCCCTCGGGGTCGACGAGGTGCACATCGCCGGGAACCTGCCCGCCGACCTGGCCGGCCGGCTGGTCGACGCCTCGATCGCCCCGCCCCGGACGACCACCGGCCCGCTCGGGCACGGGGCGTTCCTGGAGCGGCTGGCCGACTGCGACGTCCTGCTCACCTCGCCCGGCCTCACCACGCTGCTGGAGGCGGGCGGGCTGGGCGTCCCCACCGTCTGCCTGCCGCCGCAGAACCTCAGCCAGATCTTCAACGGCCGCTACCACAGCCAGGCGTTGAAGGCCCGGCTGCGGGTGCTCTGGCCCAAGGACGTGCTCGCCGAGGACGAGGCGCTGGCGCTGCGGTCCGAGGGGGAGGACCACGCCCTGGAGCTGATCTACGGCGCGATCGGCGCCGCGGCGCTGGGCGACGACCGGCGGGCCGTCGGCCGCGCCCTGCGCGACGGCGTCGTGGAGGCGCTGCGCCGGTCCGCCGGGGTCGAGGACTGGGGCGCGCTGACGGCGGCGGTCGGCACCGGGGGTGCGGCCCAGGTGGCCGAGGCCCTGATCGGGGCCCTGGGGGCGGCCGGTCCGCCCGGCTGACCCGCCACTCCCCGGAACCGCCGTCCGTCCCTCCGTTCGTCCGCTCCCCCCGCGACCGCCCCGACGTCCCGTGCGTCCCCGGCCCCGTCCCACCCGTCCCGTGAGTCGCCTGGAAGGTCCCCGCCCCGTGCGTACACGTGATCGCTACCTCTTCATCCGGATCCTCGAAGCCTGCAACGCCGACTGCTTCATGTGCGAGTTCGCCCTCTCCCGCGACACGTTCCGCTTCTCCCGGGAGGACTTCGACGACCTGCTGCCCAAGGCCCGGGAGGCCGGCGTCGGCTACGTCCGCTTCACCGGCGGCGAACCGCTGATGCACCCGGACGTGGTGGAGCTGGTGCGCTCGGGGACGGCCGCCGGGATGAAGATGTCCCTGATCACCAACGGCTCGATGCTGCCCCGGCAGGCCCCCCGGCTGGCCGAGGCCGGCCTCGCCCAGGTGATCGTCAGCCTGGACGGCTCCTCGGGCGCCACCCACGACGTCTACCGGCGCTCCCCGGGCATGTTCGACAGCGGGCTGCAGGGCCTGCGCGACGCCGCCGCGCTCGGCGTCCTGCCCAGGGTCAACACCGTGGTCGGGCCGCACAACTACACCGAGATGCCGCGGCTCCAGCAGGTGCTGACCGAGGCGGGGGTGCGGCAGTGGGAGCTCTCCGCCCTCAAGCTCGACCGCACCGTCACCTACCCGGACGCCGATCACGTCCGCAGCGTCTGCGACCCGATCTACGAGGCGGACCCGGCCGCCGTGCTGGTCCCGATGGGCAAGCGCTTCTACGGCGACACCCCGGAGGAGCAGGAGCGGTACTTCACCCGGTCCGTGACGCCGCGCGCCGCCCGACCGCTGTGCCACGTCGCCGACGACGTCATCTACGTGGACGGCAAGTACGGGCGGATGTACGCGTGCAGCTGCATCCCCCACCGGGACGGCGACGACGGGCCCGGCGGCGCCCCGCTGCGGGAGCAGGGGGTGATCCGGCTGGACACCCCGGTCTTCCGCTCGCACGCCGACTACTTCCGCGAGCGGGGCCCCGAGGTGTGCAGCGGGTGCTCCACCACCGCCGCGGGCTACAGCGACGACGTCGCCCGGCTCGGGGCGGTGGGCCCGTGGCACTACTGACCTCAGGCCCGGACGCACCCGACGCACCCGACGCACCCGACGCACCGGTGGCCCCGACGGCTCCGGACGACCGCGCCCCGAACGGCCCGCGGGTGCTGCTGAGCGCCCGGGAGGACCGGTTGGACTCGGTGCTCGCCCTGCGCAGGGTGGCGGCCCACCTCGGCGACCTCCGCCCGGTGGCGGGGCCCGACCCCGAACCGCCGCCGGTCGCGGCGCTGGTCTGCGACGACCCGGCGGCCACCGCGCGGCTGCTGGACCTCGGCGTCCCGGTGGTGCACCTGGAGTCCGGCCACCCGGGTCCGTCCGGCGCCGCCGGTCCGGCGGAGCGGGCCGTCCGCCGGACCCACCACCCCGGGTGGCTGCCGCCCTCCGGGCCCACGGCTCCCGGTGTCCGGCGGACCGGGGTCCTGGCCCCGCAGCGCACCGGCCGGAGCCGGAACCGTTCGGGCACCCTGCTGCTGCTCTCCCTCTGGGGCGTGCCCGATCCGGAGGCGGAGGCCTTCGCCACCGGCCCGCTCCCCGGACTGGTCGCCGCCGCGCTGCGGCGCACCGGGGGGTGCACGGTGGTCGCCGACACCGGGCTCGACCTCCTGCGGTCCGCCCTGGACGGCCTCGCCGGGCGGCCGGGCCTGCGGGTCCGCCGGGCCGCGGAGGCAGATCCGGACGCGCTGCACGCCGAGGCCGCCGTGTTCCTCGCCTCGCCGGTGCTCGGTGCGCTCGCCCTCGCCCAGGCGAGGCGGTCGCCGCTGGCCCTGCTGCCAGCCCTCGGGCCCGCTCAGCAGGACCTCGCCGGCCGGGTCGCCGAGGTCCTCCCGCTGCCCTCGGCCGACGACCCGGAGGACCCGGGCCTGTGGGCGCCGTCCGCGCCGGACGCCGCGGGGCCGTGGCACCTGCTCGACCCGGGCCTGGACGACCTGCGCGGCGCGCAGCGCGTCGCCCGCGCCGTCCGCCAGCTCGCGCTCGCCCCACCGTGAGACCGACCCACTCACCGCCCGACCCACCGACCCGCCCCCTACCCACCGCCCCCGCAATCGCGCCCCCCACGGCCCCGCCGCCACCCGGCCCCATCCGGGTGACCGCCGCACCAGCCCGTTCCCCCACCTCGTCAGCCCGCCGGTCCGGCCACGCCGGTCCCGGCCACCTCACCCACGTCGTCCGCGTCGTGCTGGAGCCGCTATGTCCGACACCTCCGACACCCTCCGCGAAGCCACGGCCGTCACCCGCCCCGAACTGATCCGCCCCAGGGTCCCGGAGACCGACTGGGACGACTGGCGCTGGCACATGCGCCGGCGCATCACCACCGCCGACAAGGCCCGGCAGTGGATCAACCTCAGCACCGACGAGGAGAAGGCGATCGCCGGGGTGGCGGGCAAGTACCGCTGGAGCGTCACCCCGTACTACGCGTCGCTGATGGACCCGGACGACCCCGACTGCCCGGTCCGGCAGCAGGCGGTCCCGGCGCTCGGCGAGCTGATGGAGTTCCCCGGGGCCGAGGTCGACCCGGTCGGGGACACCTTCTACCGCAAGACCAACCGGGTGGTGCACAAGTACCCGGACCGGGTGATCATGCTGATCACCGAGGCCTGCCCGGTCTACTGCCGCCACTGCACGCGCAAGTTCCACACCACCGACGTCGAGGGCACGTACTTCCGCGACGACGAGGGCGGCTCCTACGACGAGGACCTGCGCTACATCGCCGACCACCCCGAGATCCGGGACGTGCTGCTGACCGGCGGCGACCCGCTCTCCTACCAGGACGGCAAGCTGGAGGAGATCATCTCCGGGCTGCGCGCCATCCCCAGCGTGGAGATCATCCGGATCGGCAGCAGGTTCCCGGTGCTGCTGCCGCAGCGGATCACCGACGGGCTCTGCTCGATGCTCGCCCGCTACCACCCGGTCTGGCTGAACACCCACTTCAACCACCCGAAGGAGATCACCCCGGAGGCCGCGGCCGCCGTGGACCGCCTGCTGCGGCACGGGATCCCGGTCGGGAACCAGACGGTGCTGCTGCGCGGGATCAACGACGACGTCGACACCATGCGCACCCTGATGACCGAGCTGCTGCGGATCCGGGTCCGGCCCTACTACCTCTACCACTGCGACAACGTCACCGGGGTCTCGCACTTCATGACGTCCGTGGAGAAGGGCTGGGAGATCATGGCCGGCCTGCAGGGCCACATCACCGGGTTCGGCGTCCCCCAGTACGTGCTGACCACCAGGATCGGCAAGATCCCCATCGCGCAGCCCTCCTACACCCCCACCCCCGAAGGCCTGCTGCTCCGCAACTACCGAGGCCAGGAGATGGTCGTCGACGGTGCGGCGCAGCCGATCACGGAGTCCGACACACCATGAGCTCTCTCGACAAGCGGCTCGGGCAGCGCTTCCTGCCCTACGGAGCGAACTACCTCGACTGGTCCGACATGGCCGAGCTGCAGGAGGTGATCGAGCACCAGGTCCTGTTCCGCTACCAGACCGAGACCGAGAGCATGGCCTCCCGGCTGGAGCGGACGGTCGCCGACCGGCTGGGCGCGGGTCACGCCCTGGCCGTCCACAACTGCACGGAGGCGCTGCGGCTGGCGCTGATCTCCACCCGCCCCGCGATCGGCGACCTGGTCCACATCCCGGCGGTCACGTTCGTCGCGGTGGCCGGTGCGGTGCTGTCCTGCGGCCTGGTCCCGGTGCTGGTCGACGCCGACGACTCGCTCTCGATGGACCCGACGCTGCTGCCGCCCGACGCGCAGCGGGTGATCACGGCCCACATGGAGGGCACCGTGGCGCCGCTGCCGGAGGGCGTGCCGTACCTCGTCGAGGACTGCGCGCAGTCCCTCGGCGCGAGGTTCCCCGACGGCCGGCACGTGGGGACGGCCGGGTACGCCGGGACGTTCAGCTTCCACCACAACAAGGTCCTCACCTCGGGCGAGGGCGGGCTGCTCGTCACGAACGACGAGCGGGCCTGGGCGACCATGCGCCGCTACCACGACCACGGCTCGGCGCGGGTGCCGGGGCACTACCCGACCTGGGACCAGGACGCCCACTTCGGCGAGAACTTCGTCACCAGCGAGCAGGTCGCGGCCGTGCAGTGCCAGCAGTTCCGGCACCTCGACACGCTGCTCGCCGGCCTGGAGCGGATGTACGCCATCGCCATGGCCGAGCTCCCGGACCGCCCCGACCTGGAGGTCCGGCCCCGGGCGGCCGGCGACGTGAAGGTCAGCCTGCGGTTCCGGTGCGAGAGCAGGGAGCTGCGGGACGCCGCAGTGGCCGCGCTCACCGCGGCCGGCATCGCCAACTGGACGCTCGGGAAGTACCTGCTGCCCGAGCACCCGGTGCTCACCGGCCGCCGTTCGATCTACCGCGACGGCTTCCCGTGGAACCACGCCCCCGAGGGCCCGCTCGCGCTCAGCCGCGACGGCTTCGCCCGGACCAGGGACCTCCTGGACCGCACCCTGTGCGTGCCGCTCTCCCCGGAGCTGTCCGAGGAGGACCAGGCCCTCGCGGCCAAGGCCGTCCGCCAGGTGCTGGAGGCGGTGTGACGGGCGCCGAGGTGCTGTTGATGGTGGACGACCGGCCGTCCACCTTCACCCGGTACGCGGCCCGGGAACTGTCCGGCCGGCTGGTCCTGCTGAGGTTCGCCGAGACGGCGCAGGACCTGCCGGAGGAGTACCTCGTCGAGACCGCGCACCTGCCCGCCTTCTGGGTGCGCGAGGGCGTGCCGGCGGAGGAGGAGGCGAAGCGGTACCGGGAGTGGGCCGCCGGGCTGCCGGTGCCGCCGACCCGGTTCTGCAACCCGTCGGAGCCCCGGCAGGCCGCGGCCCAGCGGTTCGCGGGGCTGGCCGGCCTGCCGCACCTGACCGGACCGCAGGTGACCCTGGTCCGGGACAAGGCCGCGATGAAGCAGCGCTTCCGCGAACTCGGCCTGCGGACGGCGGAGTTCGCCCGGGTGCGGTCGGCCGGGGAGATCGGGCGGTTCGCCGGCCGGCACGGCTGGCCGCTGGTGCTCAAGCCGGTGGACTCGTTCGCCTGCGTCGACACCCACCGGCTCTCCGGGCCGGGCGACCTCACCGGGATCGACCTCGGTGCGCGGCGCTGGATGGTGGAGGAGCACCTCGGCGGCACCGAGTGGGAGGTCTGCGCGCTCATCCTCGACGGGGAGGTGCTGGACGCCTGGCCGAGCGCGATGCCCTGCCGCCCGCTGGACATCGTCGACGGCGCGATGAACGCCAACATCAGCGTCGGCACCGGCGAGGGACCGCCGGTCGACCTGCGGGCGCTGGTCCAGCGCATCGTCACCGGGATGGGCATCGACCACGGCTACGCGCACATGGAGTTCTTCCTGATCGACGGCGAGGTGTACGCGGGCGAGATCGGCCTGCGGCTCGCGGGCTGCGAGATCCCCGCCAACCACGGCCACGCGTACGGGTTCGACGTGTTCGGGGCCACCCTGGCGGTCTACCTCGGCCGCCGCCCGGAACTCGACTACCGTGAACGCCGGTGCGCGGGCGACCTGTTGCTGCCGCTGCCCGGCTCCGGCAGGATCCGGCGGATCACCTCCCGCGAGGAGATCCTGGCGATGCCGGGGGTCGTCGACGCGGTGCTCAAGGTCGGCGCCGGTGATCCGGTGACGGCCCGGCGGGCCTCGCACAACGCCTCGGGGTACGCCCATGTCGTAGGACGGTCGGTGGGGGAGGTGGAAGCCCGCATGCGCGAGGTGCTCGACCGGTTCGCGATCGAGGTGGTGCCGGAGCGGGAGGCCGACGCCGTCCCCCTCTGATCCCCGCCCGCGAGTCCCGCTGGGCCCGCGAGGCCCGCGCGACTCCGGGCCTCCGCCCCACCAGACCCCCGACCCCCGCCCCGACCCCGCCGCCCCGGGCGGCCACGGAACGGAGACCGACCACGTGACCAGCGGCCTGCCCCGTCGCTTCCTCGACCTGCTCACCCGCCCGCGGGTGGCCGGGGCGGCCTGGTGGAGCGTCGTCTCCAGGCTCCCGGTCTACCTGATGTCACTGGCCATCGTGCTGACCGTCCGTGAGCAGGGCGGCAGTTACGCGCAGGCCGGTCTGGTCGCGGCGCTGTACACCCTGGGGATGGCCCTCGGCAGCCCGCTGATCGCCCGCCGCCTCGACCGCCGCGGCCGGTCGGCGGTGCTGACCGTGACGGCCGTCGCCTACCCGGCGGCACTCGCCGTCCTGGTGTGGGCGACCCGCCCGGGCGGCTGGGAGCAGCCGGCGGCCGCGGTCGTCGCCGGGGTGGTACTGCCGCCCGCGAACGCCTGCATGCGCTCGCTCTGGGCCCGGCTGCCGCTCCGCGAGGAGGAGCGCGAGACGGCCTACCTCTGGGAGGCCCTGCTCACCGAGGTCCTGGTGATCGGGGCGCCGCTGATGCTGGCGGCGCTGATGCTGGTCGGCTCGGCGGGCCTGGCCCTGACGACGGTCGCGGTCCTGGGCGGGCTGGGCACGCTCGGCCTCGCGCACACCCGTCTGCCGCCGGGCACCGAGGGCGGCGGCGGCGCCGATCCGGACGGCGCCGGCCCCGAGGCCCCGAAGGAGCCGCGGCAGCTGCTGGGCCCGCTGCGGGAACCGGCCCTGCTGGCGCTGGCCGGCATCATGGCCGTCTCCGCGGTGCCCGTCGGACTGCTGACCCTGGCGATCCCGGCCTTCGTCGCCGAGCACGGTGCCCCGGGCGGCGCCGGTCTGGTGTACGCGTGCTGGGGGATCGGCAGTGCGCTGGGCGCCCTCTGGCTGGGCCGGTCGCAGTCCCGGGTGGCCCCCCAGGTGCGCTTCCCCCGCCTGCTGCTGGCCTATGCGCTCGGGACCGGGCTGACACTGCTCGCCGGTTCCCAGGCGGGACTGGCGGTGGCGCTCGCGGTGGGCAGCGCGCCCATCGCCCTGGTCTCCGCCAGCGAGATGACCCTGGTGAGCGGCATCGCCGACGGGCGGTCACTGGCGGAGGCGTTCACCTGGGCGTCGCTGGCCACCGTCCTGGGCGACGCGCTGGGACAGCAGGTCGGCGGGCTGCTGATGGACCCGCTCGGGCCGAGGGCGGTGTTCGCCGTGGCCACCTGCACCGCCCTGGCCGCGGCCGGAACCGCCTTCGCCTGCCGGGGACTGCTGACCCGGCGGTCGGCGCCGGTGGTGGAGTGCGCGGCGTGACGGCCGGGCGGCCGGCCACCTGGTCCCGTCCCGGCAGCGGGCCGAGCTTCCCCCGCGGCCCCCGCGGCACCCGCAGTACCCGGCGGCCCCCCGGCCCCGGCCCGATCCGCCGGCCCGTCGCCCCGCTCGCCCCGCTCACCCGGCGTCCCGCACCCGGCGCCGCGACCGTCCCCCCTACCCCTCCCACCCTTCCCACCCCTCTCACCCTTCCCATCCCTCCTACCCCTCCCGCCCACCGGGCGCGGACGACCCGAGGTGGTCCCTCTTGAACGCAGCCCCCGCCGACCGGCGCTCCGACCGGCCGGAACAGCGGTCCGGCCGCCCGCCCGGCCCGGACACCCTGTTCCGCCAGGTCACCCACCGGCAATTACCCCAGGCCGTCAAGGAGTTCCTCGACGACCCGGAGGTCCTGGCGGTGCCGGTCCCGACCGAGGGCCGCCCCGACCTGGCGGTGAGCGTCGAGCTCGCCCACCGGCTGTACGGCGGACTGCGGCAGCCGCACCCGCTGGACGTCGGCATCCTCCTCGGCGGGGCCGACCTGCCCGACGGACTCGCCGAACTGGCCCGCCCGCTCGCCCGGACCTGGGCGACCGAGGAGGAACTCGCCGATCCCGCCGCCTTCCGGGCCCGGCACGACGGCTCGCTGCTCGTGGTCGGCCGCTACGACCGGCTCACCCTCGACCCCGTCCGGGCCCTGCTGATGGCGACCTACCGCGGCCCGCGGCACGGACTCACCCTGCTGAGCGGCCGGGACGGCGCCTCGGTGGCCTGGAACGTGGCCAAGCAGTACGCCGAACCGGCCCCCGGTGTCGACGCGGTGGGCCTGTTCACGGACACCGACCGGCCGCCCCGGCCGTCCGGCGTGCGGGTCTTCGACGACCGCGACTTCGAGCGCTCCGACATCCAGGCGGAGATCCTGGGCACCCGGTGGCGCCGGGTGGCCTTCCAGGGCCACGGCAAGGACGACAGCGTCAACCTCGGCGAGTTCACCATCTGCGGCCTCAACGGCACCGCCCCGGCCGTGCCCGGACTGCTCGGCCCGCGCTGCGCCTACGGACTGCCCTGCTACAAGCCCGAGGACAAGCTGGTGCCCCTCAACCGGGTGGAGGCCGTCGAGGTGGTGCTCAGCGCCTGCAACAGCGGACCGCTCGCCGACCTCGCCCTGTACGACCCGAAGTACCAGCTGCTGCTGAACGCGCTCGACGGCCCGGCCCGCACGGTGGTGTCGGCCGTCTCCGTGCACGACTCCGACCGGCCCGAGAACGTCGCGTGGATGCACGGCGCCCTCGTCGGCGCGGACTCCGTCGACACCCTCAACGCCAGCCTGGCGGGCTCCCACCCCTACCCGGCGTTCATGCGCTTCGGACTCCCCGGCGCGCCGGACGACACCCCGCCGCCCCCCGCCCCCGCGGACCACCGCCCCGACCCGCTGCTGCTCACCGTGGGTGCCCGGCTCACCGCCTACCTCGCCTCGGACCTGCTGCCGCACAACCACCCGCTGCGGCCCCGGCTGACCAAACTGGCCCGGAAGGTCGACCTCTGGGTCGCCCGGCCCACCCACCTCGCCGACCAGTCGCCCGAGCAGATCCGCACCTCGCTCACCGCGGACCTGCAGTCCCTCGACCACGCGATCACCGAACAGGTCGCGGCCGACCCCGAGACCGAGCTCATGAACTACCCGGCGCACTTCGGCGACCGGAGCAGCCTGGACCCGCAGGTGCGGGAGGTCACCTGCCACTGCGGCCGCCCCGCGCAGGAGTTCACCCGGCGCGGCCTGCTCCCGCAGGTCCTGGACACCACCTGCGCCGTCTGCATGCGCTGCGGCGACGTCACCTTCCGGATCCCGGACGCCCCCGCCCTGCTCGCCCACGCCCCGGACGCGGTCGAACAGGGCGGGGTGCTGGAGGTGCGCGCCACGGTCACCGCCGCCCGGACCGGACCGGTCCGGCTCGGCCTTTTCGTCCCGTCCTACCTGCGGGAGGACGCCACCGCGGAGCCGGCCACCACCAGGCTGCGGCTCACCGGCGGCCGGGCCGAGGACGTCACCTTCCGCGTCCGCTTCGCCCCCGGTACGGCTCCGCAGGCCTACTACTTCACGGTGTTCGCCGTGCAGGACCTGGCCGTCTCGACGGCCCGGCGGCACTTCGGGGTCGTCCCCCGGAGCGCCTGACCCACCCGCAACCCCAGGGAGAACCATGGAGAGCCAGACCAAGCCGGCCATCGAACTGATCGAGCAGAACGGCGAGGTGACCCTCAGCATCGGCGGCGAGCAGGCCATGCAGGCCTGGGAGCGCGAGCTGATGTGGGCCAGCGCCGACATGCTCTGCGAGTACGGCCGGGACTTCTACGAGGTGGGGCTGGGCCTCGGCCTGTCCGCGCTGCGCATCGCCGGGAACCCGGCGACCCGCAGCCACACCGTGCTGGAACTCTTCGACGAGGTCGAGGACCTGTTCCGGGCCCGGCACCCCGAGCTGCCCGGCAACCTCGCCATCGAGCGCGGCAACTTCTTCGAGCGGGTCTTCGAGCTGCCGTCCGAGAGCATCGACGGGATGTTCTTCGACCCGGCCCTCGACATGGACGTCTGGACGGACGCCGAGCTGTGGGCCAGGACCATGCCGGAGGTCGTCCGGGTGCTGCGCCCCGGCGGTGTCTTCATCCCGTTCTTCAGCACCAAGCCGGAGCTGCGCTGGCAGTACCTGCCGCACTTCCGCACGATCCGGGTCGAGCGGCACCCGTTCGTCGCGTACGACACCACGGAGTACACCCACGGCGGCACCACCGGTGACGCCTTCATCCAGTGCTTCCGCAAGGACTGACCCGTCCACCGCCCGCCGCCCACGACCGCTCCGCCGGTCGGCCCCCACCCGACACCGCGCACCGGCGCCGCTCCGGAGGTATCCCCATGACCGTCACGCCGCCCGACGACTCCCGCCCCGCCCCGGGCATCCGTTCGATCTTCCTCGCCGGCCCCTTCATCCAGCTCCTGGACCCGGAGACCGGCGAGATGCCGGCCGACGCCCGGGCCCCGTTCGACGTCCTGATCAAGCACTTCGAGGCGCAGGGCCTCTCCGTCCACAACGCCCACCGCCGGGAGGCGTGGGGCGCGGAGCTGATGCGGCCCGAGCAGTGCACCCGGCTCGACCAGGACGAGATCCGCAAGGCCGACGTCTTCGTCGCCCTGCCGGGCCACCCGGCCTCCCCGGGCACCCACATCGAGATCGGCTGGGCCAGCGCCTTCGACAAGCCGATCGTCCTGCTGCTGGAACGCGGCCGGGAGTACACCTTCCTGGTGCAGGGCCTGCACACGGTGGCCTCGGTGGAGTACGTGGTGCACACGGACATCGCCGCCAGCCTGCCGGCGGTGGACCGGGCGGTGGAGCGGGCGGTGCTGCGGCAGCGGGAGGGCCTGGGCCGCCGGTGAACGACGACCGTCACGGGCCGGGTGCCGGACCGGGAACCCGGTCCGGGCCCTGCCGCCTGCCTTCCGCCCGCCGCCCGCCGCCCGCCGTCCGCCGGCCTCCGGCCTCCGGGGACCGTGGACCGTGGACGGGGCGACCGGGGGAGGGGAGCGCGGATGAGTAGGTCCGTGCGGCTCCTGCCGGCCCTCCTCGGCTGTCTCGCGCTGACCGCCACCGCCACCGGATTCGTGCCGCCCGGACGGGGCTCCGGCCCCGGCCCCGGCCGCCCCGTGCCCGCGGACGGCGGGCCCCGGTCCGCGGGCGGGGCGTTCGTCCTGCCCGGCACCGGGCGGTACGAACCGGACCGGACCCCGGCGGCGGCCTCGTACACGGTCGCGCTGACCGGCGACGCCTCGGGCGGCGAGTGGTCCGGGCACGAGGCGGTGAGCTTCACCAACGTCTCGGCGGAGCCGCTCCACGAGGTCCACCTCAGGCTCTGGGGCAACGCCCACGGGGGCTGCTCGAAGCCGGCCGTCACCGTGACGGACCTGGTCGGAGCCGCGGAGGACGCCCCCGCGTCCGGTCCCGCGCCCGCGTCCGCCCCCGCGTCCGGTCCCGTGGCGGGACTCTCGGCCGACTGCACCGTCCTGCGGGTCGTCCTCCCGGCCCCGCTCGGACCGGGCGGGCACCACACGATCGGCTTCGACCTCACCATCCGGGCGCCCGAACTCACCGACAGCGCGGACCGGTTCGGACGGCACGGCGCGTACAGCTACTTCGGCAACGCGCTGCCCGTGCTCGCGGTGCGGGACGCCGACGGCTGGCACCTCGGCCCGTACACCGACACCGGGGAGTCCTTCTACACCCTGGCCGCCGACTTCTCCGTCGTGCTGGACCACCCGGCCGGCCTGGGCGTCCCCGCCACCGGCGGCTCGACCGACGCCCCGGGCGCCGACGGCCGGACCGTCACCACGGCGACCGCCCGGCAGGTGCGCGACTTCGCGTGGGCCGCCGGGCCGTTCGGCACCGTCTCCGGCCGCTCCGGGGGCGGCACCGCGATCACCGTCCACACGACGGCCGGTATCAGGGCGGCGGACGCGCGGGCGATGCTCGCCGTGGCGGAGCGCGCGGTGGACGCGCACTCCCGTGCGTTCGGCGCCTACCCGTACGCCGAACTGGACGCCGTCCTGGACGGCGACCTCTGGTTCAGCGGCATGGAGTACCCGGGGTTCGTCCTGGACCGGGTGAACCGGACCGCGCTCACCCACGAGGTCGCCCACCAGTGGTGGTACGGCATCGTCGGCGACGACCAGTACGGCCGGCCCTGGCTGGACGAGTCGTTCTCCGAGTACGCCACCGACCTCGCCCTCGGCCGGGACGGTGCGGGCTGCTGGAGCGGTGTCGCGTGGTCCTCGCCGCAGGAGCGGATCACCAACGGCATGGCGTACTGGGACGAGCACCGGGACCGGTACGGGACGGTCGTCTACGACTACGGGGCGTGCGCGCTGCACGACCTGCGCAGGCTGCTGGGCGCTGACGTGATGGAGGGCCTGCTCCGCGGCTACGCGCGCGAGCACTGGTACGGCGTGAGCAGCACCCCCGCCTTCAAGGCCGCGGCCCAGGCGGCCGCGGCCGAGGACCTGGCGCCGTTCTGGGCCGCCCACCGCATCGACGGCTGACCGGAGGACGGCTGACCGGCGACCGGCAGACCCGGCCCCGGCCGACCGGCCCCGGCCGGGCGGCGCCGCGGGGTCTCCCGGTCCTACGGGGCCTTGAAGAGGAGCGGGAACCCCGGCGCGAGCCAGGGCCGGCGCCCCCAGGCGAAGACCTTCCCCCGGGCCAGCGCCGAGAGCGGCCCGCGCCGCCCGAGGGCGAGCAGCAGGAAGGTCACCGGTTCGGTCAGGATCCGGCAGTCGGGGCGGACCCGCCGGTCCGGGGGAGACGACGGCGGCACCGTCCCGGAAGTCGACCGTGAAACGGGGGCCGCCGCGCATCCCCAGGTCGTAGCGGGCGGTGTGGCCCGCGGCGGTGCGGCCGTCGACCACCCGGGGCATGGCGGTCATGAGGAACGGCACGGACAGTTCGACGCGGTGACGGTCGACCATGTGGGGCTGCCGCAGGGCGGCGGCGAGGTCGTACCCGTGGCCGAGCATGTGGGTGAGCAGGTAGGAGCCCAGGGTGGCGAGGTCCATCGGGCCGAGCGGGGTGAGCACCGGGGTCGTCGGGGGCCTGCGGGTGAACGCCTCGGCGAACGCCCGGGCGTGCCGGGTGATCTCCCCGCCGAGGACCGCCGCTCCGCGTTCGGGGTAGGCGGCCAGTGCCGACGCGTTGGCCGCGGCCAGGCCGGACGGCGTGCCGTCGCCGTAGGTCCGCCGTTCGCCCGCCGCCAGGTCGGCCATCAGCTCGTTGGCCTGGGCGAGGTGGGCCGCGGCCTCGCCCACCGTCCACTCCGCGCCGGGGATCCGGGCCCCGGTGTCGGCGCCGCCGTGGAGCAGCGCCGCGGTCTCCTCGGCCACGCCGAGCACGGCGTCCAGGAGTGCGGTGTGTGCGGAGTCCCGGGGGATCGGGGGAGGGGTCATGGTGGTGAATCGTGAACCAGTGCCGCCCGGGTGTCCAGGGCCGGAGGAGGAATCGTTACCTGCGGGTAGGGACGGCGGCGCCCGTCCGGGGCCGCACCCCTACCCGCACCCCTGCCCGCACCCCGGTTCTGCAGCCCCCGTCCGGCGGTGCGCCTATCATTTCGGTGCCGACGGGGAGTCACCCGGGCACTTGCCGTAATCGTTAGCACGTACTTCCAGGAAAGGGGCCCACGCGTGGGTAGCACTGTCGAGACGCTGGAATTCCAGGCCGAGACACGCCAGTTGCTCCGGTTGGTGATCCACTCGATCTACTCCAACAAGGACATCTTCCTGCGGGAGCTGATCTCGAACGCCTCGGACGCACTGGACAAGCTGCGGCTGGAATCGCTGATCGACTCGGGCCTGGACGCCGACACGTCCGACCTCCACATCGCCCTGGAAGTCGACCGGGACGCCCGCACGCTGACCGTCCGTGACAACGGCATCGGCATGAGCCGCGAGGACCTCGTCGAGCTGATCGGCACGATCGCCAAGTCCGGCACCGCGGGCCTGTTGGAGAAGATCAAGGAGACCAAGGACGCCGCCGCGGCGCAGAACCTGATCGGGCAGTTCGGCGTCGGCTTCTACTCGGCGTTCATGGTCGCCGACCGGGTCACCCTGCGCACCCGGCGGGCCGGCACCGACACGGGCACCCGGTGGGAGTCCGACGGCGAGGGCACGTACGAGATCAGCGAGGCCGAGGGACTGCCCGTGGGCACCTCGGTCACCCTGCACCTCAAGCCGGTCGACAGCGAGGACGGCCTGGCCGACTACCTGGCCGCGGCGAACATCCGCCGGATCGTCAAGCAGTACTCGGACTTCATCCGCTGGCCGATCCGGATGGCCGCCGAGCGCGCCGCCGAGCCCGCCGGGGAGACCGCCGACGAGGACGCCGCCGCGACGCCCGCGGTCGACACGCTCAACTCGATGAAGGCGCTGTGGGCCAGGCCGCGCAGCGAGGTGACCGAGGCCGAGTACCACGAGTTCTACCAGCAGATCAGCCACGACTGGCTCCCGCCGGCCGAGACCGTCCACATGCGCGCCGAGGGCACCTTCGAGTACGAGGCGCTGCTGTTCATCCCGTCGCAGGCGCCGTTCGACCTGTTCTCGCGGGACGCCAAGCGCGGCGTGCAGCTGTACGTCAAGCGCGTGTTCATCATGGACGACTGCGAAGCGCTGATGCCGGACTACCTGCGCTTCGTGAAGGGGGTGGTGGACGCCCACGACCTGTCGCTGAACATCTCCCGCGAGATCCTGCAGCAGGACCGCCAGATCCGCGGCGTGCGCCGGCGACTGGTCAAGAAGGTCCTCGGCGCGTTCAAGGGCGTCCAGACCGGCGACGCCGAGCGCTACGCGAAGCTGTGGACCCAGTACGGCCGGGTGCTGAAGGAGGGCCTGATCGAGGACACCGACAACACGGAGGCCCTGCTGGAGCTCGTGTCGGCGGCCTCCACCCACGACGCCGAGAAGTCCACCTCCCTGCGCGAGTACGTCGGGCGCATGAAGGACGGCCAGGACGCGATCTACTACCTGACCGGCGAGGACCGCGCCACGGTGGAGAACTCGCCCCACATGGAGGCCTTCGCCGCCAAGGGGTTCGAGGTCCTGATCCTGACGGACCCGGTCGACGAGGTGTGGGTCGACCGGGTGCCCGCCTTCGACGGGCACCGCCTGCAGTCCATCGCCAAGGGGCAGGTCGACCTCGACGACCCGGAGGACGCCGACGAGGACGCCGGGGCCGAGAAGGCCAGGCGCGAGGAGGAGTTCGCGGCCCTGCTGCCGTGGCTGGCGACGGCCCTGTCCGGGCAGGTGAAGCAGGTCCGCCTGTCGTCGCGGCTGACGACGTCGGCGGCCTGCATCGTCGGGGACGCCCACGACATGACCCCGACCCTGGAGAAGATGTACCGGGCGATGGGGCAGTCCGTGCCCCCGGTCCAGCGGATCCTGGAGCTCAACCCCGCGCACCCGCTGGTCACCGCGCTGCGCTCGGCGCACGAGGCGAACGCCGACGCGCCCGGGCTGGCCGAGGTCGCCGAGCTGGTGTACGGCGGCGCGCTGCTCGCGGAGGGCGGGGACCTCCCCGACCCGG
The DNA here is from genome assembly GCF_036013975.1 of Kitasatospora sp. NBC_00458. Taxonomy (NCBI): domain Bacteria; kingdom Bacillati; phylum Actinomycetota; class Actinomycetes; order Kitasatosporales; family Streptomycetaceae; genus Kitasatospora; species Kitasatospora sp. NBC_00458. The sequence goes on along the minus strand of NZ_CP107904.1, from coordinate 1,004,936 downwards.
CCCGCTTCACCAGGCTGCTCACGGAGCGCCTGACCCGCACCCTCTGACGGGGCGGGGGTGCGGCTGCCGCACCCCCGACCGCCCCGCCCACCCTGCCCTGCCCTGTCCCGCCCCGCGGGGCGATCCGACGGCCGGCTCCTCCGGGAGCCGGCCGTTCGCCGTTCCGGGCTCCCAGCTGAGGTAGCTCACCCCTGCCAGGCCATCCATTTCAGTTTATATATTGGCGCGCGGCCTTCCCGGGCGGGCCGCGCGGATCCGGCCCGGAGCCGGTGGTACCGCTTACCGGACGCCGCTCGCGACCTGCGCAATCCCTTGTGTCGGCCCGGTGTCGCCCGGCGTCGGCCGTCTCGGTCCCTTGACGCGATCGCCTCACCGTCAGCAGTCTTGGTGCTGCCCGAGCTGATGTGACTGGACATCAGATGTCGATTCATCTCAGCTCATGGCTTCCTGATAACCGACCAAGGAAAGAGGTGTCCGTCATGAAGAAGATCGTCGTTCGCAAGGCCGGCCCGGTCCGCCTGACCAGCACGGCGCGCGCGCTGTACCTGCCGTGGGACTGCATGGTCCAGGTCTGATCCCACCCCTCCCCGGGAACGGGGACGCGGTGCCGGCCCGACGCGGCACGGTCGGCCGGCACCGCTCCCCCCGCCCCCAGCCCCCTACCCAGGAGGATCCGTGCACGCCTCCGTGGACAGCGACTCCGGCGCCCCCGGCTCCGACCTGGACCGCCCGCTGCCGCTCCGCCGGCTCGTCTACCTGCCGGAGGCCGACGAGGTCACCATCGGCAGCCCGGAGACCGACACCTACGCCGTCTTCCCGGCCGACGGCGCCGAACTGGTCCGGATGCTGGCCGACGGCGCCACGCCGCGCGAGGCCGCCGAACGCTACGAGGCGGTGCACGGCGAGAGCGTCGACATCGCCGACCTGGTCGAGGTCCTCGCGGACCTGGACCTCCTCCGCCCGGACTCCGCCCCGGTGGACGAGGCCGCGCCGGTCCGCTGGCAGCGGCTGGGCCGACTGGTCTTCAGCCGGCCGGCCCTGATCGGCTACGCCCTCGTGACCGCCCTCGCGGTGGTCGAGATGGTCCGGACCCCCCGCCTCGTCCCGAGCATCGACCACATCTTCTTCAGCCCGTCCTACACCCTCGTCGTGCTGATGCTGTTCTTCGGCCAGGCGCCGCTGCTCGCCCTGCACGAGGCCTTCCACGCGCTGGCCGGCCGCCGGCTCGGCCTGCGGTCGAGGCTCTCGGTGGGCCGCCGCCTCGTCTACCTCGTCCTGGAGACCTCGCTCGACGGACTGGTCAGCGTGCCGCGACGGCAGCGCTACCTGCCGATCATGGCGGGCATGCTGGCGGACGTCCTGGCGATCGCGGTCCTCACCCTGGTCGCCGACGCGACGGGCGGCGGCACCGCGTCGTTCTGCCTCGCGATGGCCTACGCCACCGTGCTGCGCCTCGCCTGGCAGGGCTTCTTCTACCTGCGGACCGACCTCTACGTCCTGCTCAGCACCGTCCTCGGCACCGTGAACCTGCACGCCGCCGCGGCCGACGTGCTGCGCAACGCCCTCCGGCGGGCGACCGGCCGCCCGCCGCTGGACCTGGACGCCCACCACCCGGTCGACCGGAGGGCCGCCCGCTGGTACGCCTGGCTGATGCTCGTGGGCTACGCGTTCACCCTCACGGTGTTCGCCGGCGTCGTCGTGCCGACGGCCTACCGACTGCTGCACGACATGTGGCTCCGGCTGAGCGGCCAGGCCTCGGTGGCGGGCCGCCTCGACTCGCTCGCCCTGATGGTGCTCAGCCTCGCGCAGACCGGCGCCGTCCTCGTCCTCGCCGCCCGCGAGCGCCGCGCCGCCCGAGCCGCCCGCACCACCGCGCGGCCGGCCTGACCCTCCCCCTCCCCGCGGCACCCGCCCCGTGCCACCACGCCACCGCCACCGGAACCACGCCACCACGCCACCACGCCACCACGTCATCGCACCGAAGCACGAAAGGCAGCTGCGTCATGGCCGAGCACCGTCACCACTGGGTCCGCGCCGCCGGGCGCCCCGACCGCGTCGACGCCCGCGAGCGGCTCGACCTGCCGCCCGTCCTCGCCCTGGTCAGCGCGGACCGCCGTCTGCGCGGGCCCTACACGGCGGTGGGATCGATCCTGCGCGCGATCGTCCCGGACGCGCTCGCGCGCTGTCCCGAGGCCGTCACCGGGCACGACATCGAGATCCTCTCCACCACCCCGGAACTCCACGGCCTGGTGCCCGCCACCCGCGAGACGCTGACCTCGCTGGCCGTCCCCAAGGAGCGCACCAGGTTCTACTCCGCGCTGCGCACCCTGCGGATCGCCCACGGCCTGGTCGAGTTCCTGGAGGCGTACCTGCGCGCGTCCGGGACGGGACCGCGCGCGCTGGTCGTCGAGGACGCCCACCGGGCCGACCCCACCGACGGCGAGTTCCTCGCCGTCCTGCTGCGGCGGATCGATCCCGAGCTGCTCACGGTGGTGGTCACCACCGGCACCGAACCGCTGGAGCACCCCGACGGCCCCGGGCGCGAGGTGCTGCCGACCGCACTCGCCGCCCACTGCGCAGTGCTCGACGCACCGGGCACCGGCGCGGACACGGGGACGAACCCGGACACCCCCCTGGCGTCGATCGGCGCCGCCGCGCTCGGCCGCGCCTACATCGCCGCCGACGGGGTCGGCGACGACCCCGACGAGGTCGCCGCCTACCTGGCCATGCCGCACTCCGAGCGCGCCCGGCTGCACGACCTGCGGCGGGCCGAGCTGGAGACGGTCGGCGAGTCCTCGCTGCGCCTCGGCGCCATCGCCTGGCACGCGGAACACGGCGGCGACCCGTCCGGCGCCGGCGTCGCCACGCTCCGCCACGCCCTCGACCACTGCATGGACCTCGGCTTCTACCACGCCGTCGTGGACATCGGCGCCCGCGGCCGGCAGCTGGTCACCCACGACGGCGACCCGACCAACTGGTGGGCCTTCACCACCAAGATGACCACCTCCTTCGCCGCCCTCGGCCTCGCCGAGCGCGCACTGCCGCTGTACGACGAGGCCCGCGCGCTCAGCACCTCGCCCGACGTCCACATGCAGGCCGCGTACGCCACGGCCATGCTCCACACCCGCCACTTCGACGCCGGCCGGCGCGACCACCAGCTCGCCCGCGGCTGGGTCAACCAGGCCATCGCCTTCGCCAGTTGGCACCCGGACCCGAAGGAGCGGGAGGCGCGCGTCGTGTTCAACCGCAACGGCCTCGCGCTGATCGAGGTCCACCAGGGCCGCCTCGGCGCGGCGCTGGAGCTGCTCGACGGCTGCATCGCACGGCTCGACGAGACCCTGGAGCCGCACGAGCACACGCTGCACCGGTCCGTGCTGCGCTACAACCGCGCGCAGGTGCTCGCGGGCCTGCGCCGCCACGCCGAAGCCGTCGCCGACTACACCGCCGTGATCGAGTGCGACCCCAACTACTCCGAGTACCACTTCGACCGGGGCATGCTCTGGCGCGACCTCGGCCGGCCGGAGGAGGCGCTGGCCGACTACGACCGCGCCATCCGGCTCTCGCCGCCCTTCCCCGAGGCGTACTTCAACCGGGCCGACGTCCTGGCCGAACTCGGCGACACCGAGGCCGCGGTGGCCGACTTCGGGTACGTGCTCCAGCTCGACCCGGAGTTCGCCGACGCCCGCCTCAACCGGGCCGCCCTGCTGCTCGAATCGGGCGCGCGGCAGCTCGCCTGGGCCGACGTCCGGGCCGGTCTCGCGAGCACCCCGGACAACCCCCGGCTGCTCTGCCTGAAGGGTCAGCTGCTGGTCGCGGACGGTGACAACGCGGCGGCCGCCGGGGCCTACGCGGAGGCGCTCGCCGCGGACCCGGACTGCGCCCAGGCCTGGGCGCTGATCGGTGAACTCCGCTACCAGGAAGGAGACCTGGACGGGGCCGGAAGCAACCTGGCGCGCGCCGTCGAGCTCTCCCCGGAGCCCGGCATCCGGTTCAACCTGGCGGTGGTCCACCACGACGCCGGGCGCCTCGCGGAGGCCGTCCGGCTGCTCGACGAGGTGGTCGACTCCACCGAGGACGTGGACGCCCGGCTGCAGCGGGCCCGCTGTCTGATCGGACTCGACCGGGCGGACACCGCCAGGGCCGACCTGCTCGCCTGCCTGGAGGCGGACCCGGACTCCGCCGAGCAGGTGTACGAGCTGATGCCGGAGCTGTCCCGGGCCTGAGCCCGGGTCCGCCCCGAGTCCGCCCTGGCTGCGGCCCGGGCCCGGGCCTCCCGGCCCGCCGTCGCCCCCGTGCGGCGGGCCGGGAGGCCCGACCGGCACCCCGGGGCTGCGCGCGGGCCCGGACTGCGCCCGCCCCCGTGGCGGCGCGGGCCCGGCCCGGTGGGTCAGTGCGGCACGGCGGCTCTGGCCAGTTCCTCCCGCACCCGCCGCCGGACATGGGCCACGGCCGGCGAACCGGTGTAGGCGGCGGCCACCTTGACCAGCCAGGACGCCTCCTCGCGGAGCTCGGCCACCAGCGGGTGCGGCACGAACCCCTCGCCGGGGCCGGCCGGGAAGTGGTGCCGTGCCCGGGCCGCCTCCAGACCGGCGGCGATCGCGGCGGCCTCCAGCACGACGGCGAACTCCTCGGCACCGGTCGGTCCGGCCACCTCCCGCACCCAGAGGGGTACGTGGGGGTGCAGGTGGGAGCGGAGGGACAGCTGGCCGTCCCGGATCTCGATGATCCGCCGGTACAGCGCGAACCGGATGTCCTGCCGGTGCGTCCCCGCACGTCCGGAGTGCTCGTCCCGGGTGACGAGTTCGATCTCCGGGAGCGCCGCCCGCACGGCCGACCAGAGCGGGTCCAGCCTGCGGTGGTCGCGCCGGGCGCGGACCCGTCCGCCCCAGTCGTTCCAGAGTGCCGCCGCACCGGCCAGGCAGGCCGCCGGAGCCGGGAGCCCGGTCACCCGCGCCACGCCGCGCCCCGCGGCCGCGGCTGGCCGACCGCGTGCCACAACTGCGCCATCCCGTCGCCGAGCCGGCCGAACGCCGACGGCCGTGGACGCCGCAGCACCCGGTGCAGCGTCAGCGAGGCGACGAGCTCGGCCTCCTGCTCCTGCCGGTCCGTGTACACCGACCGGCCGAGCACCCTCCGGACCAGCTCCTCCGAGAGCGCGGGGGCCAGCGTGCGCGAGACCGCCGTGCTCAGCCCCGCGCCGCCCGTGTGGCCGCAGAGCAGGTGTCCGACCTCGTGCAGCACGATGTGCTGCTGGTGCAGCGCGGTGGTGTCGACCGCGTAGCCGATGTAGTCGGCCCGGTCGGTGCTGATCAGTACCCCGCACGGTGAGGGCGCCGGGCCGGAGAGGGGGATCAGCTCGATGGGTCTGCCACGCAGCCGGGCGAGCGATTCGCTCAGCTCCGCGATTCCGAACGGTTCAGGAAGCGGTATCGACTCGGCGATCCCCCGACATCGACGCCAGAGTTCGTGATCGACCCCACCCGAATGCCCCACGCCCGTACCCCCTGGTGTCCGACCGCCCTTGGTCGGGAGGCGATCCTACGGACGGGTGAGCGCCGGGAGAACCGCTTCGACGTCGATTTCCGCTACCTGCCACCGGCCTCGCGGCGGGCGATCGCCTCGATCATGTCGCTGATCGTGCCGAGCCCTTCGGGGGAGAGGGCCACCGCGCGCAGCGCCACGTCCCGTACGCCCGCGTCGCGCAGTGCGCCCAGCAGGGCCAGTTCCTCGGCGATCCGGGCGCTCTGCCGGTCGTCGAAGAAGTACATCGGCGGTACCTGGAAGAACTGTGCCAGCGCTTCGAGGTGCCGCTTCGTCGGGTTGTCCCGGCGGCCGGTCCTGAGCTGCCAGAGGTAGGTGGCCGAGAAGCTCTCGCCGGTCGCCTCCCGGCAGGCCCGGGCCACCTCCTCGTGGCTGTACTGTTCACGGTCCGGGCGGCGGACGACGTCGAACAGCCGGTCCAGCTTCGCCGCGAGCGTGGACGCAACGGAGCCTGCGTCGGGCACGGCACACCTCTTCCCTTACCCCGTGCGCACGTTCGGTGCGTGCGCGGACCGACCACTCGCGATGGTCCCTCATTCTAGGTGCCCCGTCGAGACGTTGAAGGCGCACGATTCGGTGCGTGCAGGTGCGTGCAGGTGCGTGCAGGTGCGTGCAGGTGCGCGAGTGCGCCGGTGCGCCGGTGAGCGACACCTGGGGCGCGTCCGGCCGGACGCCGCCGCGCCGCCCCGGCGGTGCGAGCGCCGCGGCCCCGCACACCGGTCGTGTGCGGGGCCGCGGCTCGGAACGGCGCGCGGGCGTCACCGTTCGTAGAGCGCCCACCTGCTGCTGTCGACCGGCGTCGTGCCGGGAAGCGCGATCAGCTCGGGCTTGAACAGCGGCGGCGCCCCCATCGCGGGTTCCCAGGTCGCCAGCCTCTCGTCCTGCGGGACCTCGATCCGCCGGCCCGCGGCGAGGTCGGCGACCACCTTCAGGAGGAGCCGCACGCCGAGCGGCGCCAGGTGGTCGCGCCACAGGCTCTGCGCGGTCGAGCCCGGGGGCACGATCAGGTGCTCCTGGGCGGCGAGCGGGCCGCCGTCGGTGCGCTCGGTGAGGTGGTAGACGGACCCGCCCGCCACCCTGTCGCCGTCGCGGACGGTCCACCGGACGGCGTCCCGGCCGCGGTGCAGCGGCAGCAGGCTGGGGTGGTACCCGATGGTGGCGACGGCGGCCCTGGCGCGGGTGTGCCGGCCGAGGAAGGCGTGCGAGTGTGCGGCGACGATGAGGTCGACCCCGTCCGGGATGTGTACGGCGCGCAGTTCGGCCGAGTCCGTCCACGGTGCGTCCCGGTGGTAGGCCCAGGAGCGCAGGCGGTCCCAGGACATCGCGTCGCCCTCGTCGGACTTCCCCTTGCGCAGGCGGGGCGCGGCCGCGCCGACGATCTTGTGTCCCCTGTCCAGCAGGGCTTCCGCGACCTGCACCGCGAAGGCCCCTTGTCCCGACATGTAGATGTTCATCCGCGCTCCTGCGGTCGTTGGCCGGTGTGTGTCAGCGTCAGGTCGCCGGCGTTCCCGCCGCCGTGGCGGCGTGCTGCTCGACGTAGTCGAGGGCGCCGTCGCGGTCGGCGGAGGAGTGGACGGTCCGCCAGCCGTCCGGCAGGTCCAGGTGGGGCCGCCACAGCGCATGCTGCCCGGCGTCGTTCGCCACGACCAGCCAGTCGCCCTCGCCGCCGTCGAAGGGGTTGCCGCTCATCGGTCGACCTCTTTCAGTCCGGAGTGATCGGGTGCGAACCGCACCGGCATCGTGGAGAACCCGGTCAGGAAGTTGGACCGGATGCGCAGCGCCTCCTCGGTCTGCTCGAACCCGGTGGTGAAGTCCCGCAGGGCCTTGAGCAGTTCGGCGATCTCCACCTTGGCCAGGTACGAGCCGACGCAGAAGTGCGGGCCGTAGCCGAAGGCCATGTGCTTGTTCGGGGTGCGGCCGAGGTCGAACTCCCCGGGCCGCGCGAAGACCCGTTCGTCCCGGTTGCCGGAGGCGTGCCAGAGCGTGACGATCTCGCCCGGCCGCAGCCGTACGCCGTGCAGTTCGGTCTCCCGGACGACGCTGCGCCCGAAGTGCATCGTGGGGGACGCCCAGCGCAGCACCTCGTCCACGGCGGTCTCGACCTCGACCTCGCCGTGCTTGAGCCGCCGCCACTGTTCCGGCCGGGCGGCGATCGTGTGGACGCAGTCGATCATCGTCAGCCGGCTGGTCTCGTCGCCGCCGATGATCAGGCTGTAGCAGTTGAGCACGACGTCCTCGTCGGAGAGCGGCACGCCGTCGATGGAGCTGCCGATCAGCATGCTGATCACGTCGTCGCCCGGGGACTCGCGCCGCTCCTCGACGACGTCCATGAAGTACATCAGGATCTCGTTGCGGGCCATCTCGGAGTCGACCTCGTCGACGTCCTCGTCCTCGGCCGACAGCGCGGCCTTGGTGAGGCTGAGCAGGTAGTCCCGGTCCTGCTCGGGGACGCCGAGCAGGTTCGAGATCGTGGTCATCGGGATCCGGCCGGCGATCTGCTCCGCGAAGTCGCAGCCGCCGGACTCGACCGCCTCGCGGATCCACAGCCGGGTGTTGGTCCGGACCGTCCGCGCGACCTGGTCGAGGACCCTCGGCGAGAGCACCCGCTGGAGGATCTTGCGCAGCTCGTGGTGCCGGTGCCCGTCGGTGACGGCCAGCATCCGGCCGGCCGCGGCGTCGCCGCCCTCCAGCAGCGTGACGAGCACGTTGCCGCGCTCGGACGTGAAGTTCACGTTGTCCCGGTAGGTGGCGGTGATGTCGTCGTGGCGGGTGAGCACCCAGAACCCCCGGCGGCCGTCGGCCGGCGGGTTCCAGTGCACCGGCGCGGTGTCCCGCAGGGTGCGCCAGAACCCGCCGAGGTCGTGGTCGGCGAAGGTGGCCGGGTCACCCAGGTCCAGGGTGTCCAGCGCCGGTGTGCTCATGCTCACCAGTCCGTGCGCCAGAACCGGCGCGGCTGGAACGGGTAGGTGGGCAGCGGCACGCGGTGGCCGGCCTCCCCGCGGTGCAGGGCGTCGAAGTCCACCTGCGCCCCGGTCACCCAGGCGGCGGCCAGGTCGGCCAGCGCCTGCGCGTCCGTGCCGGAGGGCACGATGCCGTCGTCGGTGCGCGTGAAGGCGCCGGGGTCCGTCCGCGGGGCGGCGGCGGTGGTGACCGGGCCGCGGGCGTCGTCGGACAGTGCCGCGACCAGCTCCGCGCGGCTGCGGACCACGGCCGCCCAGCGGCGCCCCATCACCTTGCGGCCGAGGTTGAGGGTGAAGCAGACGTCGTCCAGCCGGAGCCCGGGGTCGGCCTCCAGCCGCTCCTTGAGCCGGGCGCGCTGACGGGCCAGCGCGGCGTCGTCCATGGCGGAGAGGGTGGCCAGCCGGGGCCGGCCCTCCTCCTCGGGGGCGCGCCGGGCGGCCGCGGGCGCCTCCTCCAGCAGCAGGTGGGCGTTGTAGCCGCCGCCGCCGATCGAGGTGATGCCCGCGCGGCGGATGCCGGCCTCCGGCTCCCAGGACGCCCCCTCGACCTGCGGGACGAAGGGGGTGCCGGGGAAGTCGAGGTCCGGGTTGACCTCGGTCAGGTTGATCGTGGCCGGGAGGGTCCGGTGGTGGATCGCCAGTGCGGCCTTCACCGCGCCGAAGCCGCCCGACACCACGCCGCCGTGGCCGACGTTGCCCTTGACGCCGCCGATCGAGGTGGTCGCGGTCTGCTTCCCGAACGCCATGCCCGCCGCGTGCACTTCGAGCTCGTCGGTCATCGGCAGGCCGAGCCCGTTGGCCTCGTACATGGACACCGTGTCCGGGGTGACGCCGCCCACCTCCATGGCGGCGGCGATGCACGCGCTCAGCCGCTCGGGCTGGGCCAGGCCGTACGCCATCGCGCTGACGCCGTTGTTGTTGACGGCCGAGCCCTTGACCAGGGCGTAGACGTGGTCGCGGTCGGCGACGGCCCGGCCCAGCGGCTTCAGCAGCAGGGTGACGACACCGCTGGACAGCGCGGTGCCGGTGCCGTTGGCGTCGAACGGGCGGCAGTGGCCGTCCCTGGACAGGATGCGGTTCTCCTCCCACAGGTGACCGCGCGGGTGCGGCAGGCGGACCATCGCGCCGCCGGCGATCGCCACGTCGGTCTGGCCGAGCAGCAGCGACTGGCAGGCCAGGTGCACCGCGTAGTGGAAGCCCGCGCAGACGGAGGCGACGGTGACGGCCTCGCCGATCAGCCCCATGTAGTAGAGCGCGTTGGAGGTCATGGTGTCCGGCGACCAGGCCAGGCTGGCCTCGATCGCCTCGGGGCCGACCGACACCCGGTCCGGCGGGGAGCTGTAGAGCGCGGCGGTCTGCGGGTTGTTGGCGCCGTACATGCCGACCTCGGCCTTGAGCCGGGCCGGGTCGTAGCCGCCGTCCTCCAGCGCCTCCCACGCGCTCTCCAGGTACAGCCGGTTCTCGGGGGTGAGCGCGGCCGCCATCCGGTCGCTGATGCCGAACACCGACGGGTCGAACTTGTCGTAGGTGTCCAGCACCCCGCAGGCCCGCACGTAGAACGGGCTGTGGATCAGGGTCTCGTCGACGTGGATGTCGTCCTTGGCCAGGAAGGACACGGACTCCCTGCCGTGGACGAGGTTGTCCCAGAACTGCTCCTTGGTGCGGGCTCCGGGTGCCCGCAGGGACATGCCGATGACGGCCACGTCGCCCGGGTCGTAGTCCTGCTCGGGGTTGTCGGTCATGGGAAGGCTCCTGCTTCGTGACGGGTGGGGTGGCGCTGCGGAGGGTTCGGCGCCGGAGGGCCCGGCGCCGGAGGACTCAGCGGCCGGTGGTGCCGCCGCCGCGGCCGCGCAGCACGGCACGGCGGGCGGTGGCGCGCCGGCGGGCCGACTCGACCACTTCGGGCGTGGCGCCGCTCTCGTCGTCGAGCCAGCGGGCGAGGGAGGAGATGTCGCGGAAGCTGAAGAGGTCGGGCACGCGGACCCGGCGGTCGAAGCGGCGGGTCATCAGCCGGGCGAGGCGGATGAGCAGCAGCGAGTCACCGCCGAGGTCGTAGAAGGCGGACTGCACGTCGATGCCCGACGGTTCGAGGTCGAGCAGCTGGCCCCAGATCTCCGACAGGGCCACCTCGGTCGGCGTGCTCGCGGGGGTCAGGGGCCCGCCCGCGGCGGCCGGCGGCTCGGGCAGCGCGTTGCGGTCGAGCTTCCCGCCCGGCCCCAGCGGGAGGGCGGGCAGGAACACGAGCGTCGCCGGCACCATGTAGTCGGGCAGTTCGACGGCGAGCCTGCCGGTGACGGCGCTCTGCAGCGCGGCGTCCAACCGGGGGCCGTCCGCCGGGGCCCCGTCGCCCGCGGGCACGACGTAGCCGACGAGCCGGTTGCCCCGGACGGCGGCGGCGGCCTCCCGGACCTCGGGGCAGCCGGTCAGCCGGGCCTCGACCTCCTCCAGCTCGATGCGGTAGCCGCGCAGCTTCACCTGGTGGTCGGTGCGGCCGAGGAACCGGAGCTCGCCGTCCTCGGTGAACGCGACGACGTCCCCGGTGCGGTACATGCGCTCGCCGCTGCGGAACGGGTCGGGCACGAAGCGCTCGGCCGTGGTGCGCGGCCGGTTGACGTAGCCGTGCGCGAGGCCGGCGCCGCCGAGGTAGAGCTCGCCGGCCTCGCCGGGTGGGAGCGGCCTCAGCTCCCCGTCGAGCACGTAGACCCGGTCGCCGGTGGTCGGCGGCCCGATGGTCGGCTCGTCGGTGCCGTCCTCGGGGACGGGGCCGAACGAGCAGAAGACGGTCCCCTCGGTGGGGCCGTAGGCGTTGAACACCCGCTCGGCGCCGGTCTCCCGGTAGGTCCGGTCGGCCAGTTTGCGGCGCAGGGCCTCGCCGCCGAACACGACCGAGCGCACGTTCGGGGGCAGGGCCCCGGCGTCGAGCAGGCCGTTCATCACCGACGGGACCACGTTCAGGTGGGTGATCCGGTCGGCGTACCGGCTCTCCGGCAGGTGGACCGCGCTCTCGACGAGCACGACGGCGCCGCCGCGGCACAGTGCGTTGAAGATCTCCATCACGGACATGTCGAAGCAGACCGAGCTGGCCGCCGAGACCCCGCTCAGGTCGCAGCCCTCCAGCACCCGGTCCATCTCGGTGAGCATCGCCACGACGCCGGCGTGCCGGACGGCCACGCCCTTGGGCCTGCCGGTGGAGCCCGAGGTGTAGATGACGTACGCGGTGTCCTCGGGCACGACCGGCACGGGCCGCGCGCCGGGCTCGGTCGTCACGCCCTCGCCGAGCACGACGACGGTCGGGCCGGCCGGGCAGGCGGCCCGGGAGGCGGGCGTGGTGAGCAGCAGGCGGGTCCCGCTGTCCTGGACCATGAAGGTCAGCCGGTCGGCGGGGTAGTTCGGGTCGAGCGGCAGGTAGCAGGAGCCGGAGCGCAGGGCGGCCAGGATCCCGACCAGCAGGTCGGGGGTGCGCTCGACGCAGATGCCGACCGGGACGCCCGGTCCCGCGCCGTCGGCGACGAGCCGCTCGGCCAGCACCCGGGACCGCTCGTTCAGTTCGCCGTAGGTCAGGACGCCGGCGTCGGAGTAGACCGCGGTCGCGTCGGGGTTCTTGACCGCTTGCGCGACGAACTCGGAGTGCAGGGTTTCGGTCACTGGTCCGTCTCCTCGGGAAGGCCGGTCGGCGCGATGTCGCCGAGGGCCAGGTCGGGTTGGGCGATCGAGTCGAAGAGCACCGTGCGGTACAGCGCGAGCAGTGCCGTCACGGTCCGCCTGTCCAGGTAGCTCGGTTTGAACTGGACGTGGCCGGCCACCTCGCCGTCGATGTCGGCCATCGAGATCTCCAGGTCGAACTTGGCGAGGTGCCGGCGGACCTGGAGCGGTTCGAGGGGCAGGGCGCCGCCGGGCGAGAGCGTGTCGCCGACGCCGTGGAAGAGCTTGACCGACCGGGGGAACGCGTCCGAGGACAGCCAGTTCACGACGACGTCGAACCACGGGGAGCGGCCCTCGGAGCGCGGCGGCTTCAGCTGGGACGCCAGCAGGTCGAGCGGGTAGTTCATGTGCTCCAGGAGGCCGAGCGAGAAGGCGTGGACCTCGCGGAGCAGGTCGCGGAAGCTGCGCCCGGCGGCGGGGTTGGCCCGGACCAGCACGGTGTTGAGGTAGTAGCCGATGGCGGACTCCCAACCGGGCTCGGAGCGTTGGGCGATGGCGGTGGCCAGTACCGAGTCCTCGGTGCCGACCGCGCGGTTGAGCGTGGCGAAGAATCCGGCGAGGACGACGGTGCTGACCGACACGCCCTCGCGGACCGCGAACTCCCGCAGCAGGCGCGTCTCCGCGGCGCTCCAGCGGAACGCGAGGTCGCGGCCCTCGTAGGTGACGCCCGGAGGCCGCTCCTTGCTGGAGAGGTCGAGGCGGGCGGGCGGGTCGGCCAGCTTCGCCGACCACCAGTCCAGGGCCGCGCCGGCCGCCGGCCCCGCCAGCCACTGCCGCTCCCAGGCGACGAACTCCGTGTACGGGGCGGCGGGCGCGCTGCCGGCGGGGTCGGCGCCCTCGTAGTACTCCTGGAGTTCGCGGATCATGACGTCGGCCGACGCCGCGTCCGAGGCGATGTGGTGGACGAGCACCAGCAGGTAGTGGTCGGCCGGACCGCGCGTCAGCAGGACGATCCGCACGATCGGCCCGAAGTCCAGGTCGAGCGGCTCGTGGCCGTGGCGGGCCAGCTCCTCGCGGGCCTGCTCGTCGTCCAGACCGGAGCCGTCCACCGCGACGAACTCGTAGACCGGCTCGTCCAGGATGACCTGGTACGGCCTGCCGCCCGCCTCCACGAAGAGGGTGCGCAGGGCGGGGTGCCGCTCCAGCACGGCCCGCACGGCGCGTTCCAGTGCCTTCTCGTCGACCGCGGCCCGGATCCGGGCCGTCACCATGAAGTTGTAGGGCACGGCGTCCGGCGCGACCATCTGCATGAACCACAGCGAGGCCTGGCCGTGCGAGGCCGGTGCCAGTTCGAGGCCGTGGCCGCCGGCGCGCAGCTGCTCCGACGCGGGTGCGTCGGTGGCCTCCAGCAGTCCGCGCGCGTCCAGCTCCTCCACCAGTTCCTCGGCGTCCAGTTCGGACAGCTCGTCGAGGAACGTCCGGTCCGGTGCGGGCGCGGGCGCGGATGCGGGTGCGGTGGCGTGGACCGGGGCGGGCGCCTGGGTCGGTGCCGGTGCCGGTGCTGAGGCCGGTGCCGGTGCCGGTGCCGCGGGCGCGGCAGGCCCGCCGAGGAGTCCGACGAAGTGGCCGACGACCTCGGTGATGCTCCGGCCGTCCAGGAACACCACCGGCGACACCCGGTGCCCGAACAGCGACTGCATCCTGTTGACGAGGCGGATCGCCAGCATCGAGTCGAGGCCGAAGTCGCGCAGACCGGCGTCCGCGTCGAACCGGCCCACCGGCACGCCCAGCGCGTCGGCGAGCTCGGCGAGGACGACCTCCGCCACCGGCCGCTCCGGGGCCGGCAGGTCCTCCGCCGGCCGCTGCTCCACCGGGGCGGCCGCGGCCGTGGTGGTGGACGCGGTCGCGGACACGGCACCGACGGCGGGTTCGGCGGCCGGGGCCGGCGAGGGGGCCCGGCCGGGCTCGGTGTCGATCCAGTGGCGGTCCTTCTGCCACTGGACGAGCGGGGTCTCCACGACCTCGACGTCGTCGGCGAACAGGGTGTCGAAGGTCAGCGGGAGGCCCCTGACGTACAGCGAGGCGGCGGCGTCCAGCAGGCAGCGGACGTCGCTCTCCTCGCGCCGCAGGGAGTTGACCGCGTGCACCCGGGCGCCCCGGGTCAGGGCGATCTCCTCGACCGCGCCGCGCAGCGTCTCGTGCGGGCCGATCTCGATGAACGTGCCGATGCCCCGGTCGACCAGCGCGCCGATCGTCCCGGCGAACCGGACCTGGTTGCGCAGGTTGTGCACCCAGTAGTCGACGTCGGTGACCGGGTTCACGGCGTCGGCCAGCGCGGTGGAGTGGAAGTCGATGCCGGGCGTCAGCGGGGTGATGCCGTCGATGCCCTCGCGCAGCGGCTGGAGCAGCGGGTCCATGCCGGGGCTGTGCACCGGCCGTTCGACCCGGATCCTGCGCACCGAGACGCCGTCCCGCCTGAGGTCGGCCTCCAGGGCGTCGACGGCCTCGGGCGAGCCGGAGACCGCCGCGCTGGTGGGGCTGTTGACCACGGCGACGGCCGCGTGGGCGGCGTAGGGGGCGAGCCGGGGCAGCAGCTCCGCCTCCGGCAGGTCGACCGAGATCATGGCGCCCGCGGCGGCCTTGCGCTCCAGCAGGTGCGACCGGGCGACCACGACGCGGGCGGCGTCGTCCAGTGACAGCGCGCCGGCGACGCAGGCGGCCGCGACCTCGCCCAGGCTGTGCCCGACGACGGCGGTCGGCTGGACGCCGAGCCCGAGCCAGACCTTCGCCAGCGACACCTGGAGGGAGAACAGCACGGGCTGCTGGAAGTCCATCTCCTCGTACCTGGCCTCGTCGGCCGGGGCGGCGAGCAGGTCGAGGACCGAGCAGCCGCCGGCCGCGCGCACGGCGGCGTCGCAGGCGTGCATCCAGGTGCGGAAGCCGGCGTGGGAGCGCAGGAGTTCACGGCCCATGCCGACCCACTGGGTGCCGCCGCCGGAGAAGACCAGGGCCACCCGGCGGTCGGCGGCGCCCGTGACCGTGCCCCGGAGGACGTCGGGGTGCGCCTGCCCGGCGGCGACCCGGGCGAGGCCGTCCAGGACGTCCTGCCGGTCGCGGGCGAACAGGGCGATCCGGTGGCCGTGGTGGCTGCGCCGGGCGGAGAGGGTGTAGGCGAGGTCGGCGACCCGCAGGCCCGGATCGCGTTCGACGTGGTTGGACAGCTCGCGGCAGGTGTCGGCCAGCGCGTCCGCCGTGCGGGCCGTGACGGGGACCAGGTGCAGCTGCCCGGCGGGCGCGGTGTCGCCGCGGCCCGGGGCGGTGTGGCGGCCCCGGTCGCCCGCCAGGAACGGGTGGGCGGCGACGGGGAGTCCGGAGGTGTACAGGGCGCCGAGCGAGCCGAGCAGGGTCGCGGCCTCGTCGGCGCCGCGCCGCATCGAGGGCAGGGTGGCCGCCGGCAGGATCTCCGCCACCGACTTCAGCAGGACGGGGTGCGGGCTGAGTTCGACCACCGCGTCGACGTCGTGGTCGCGCAGCCGCGTCAGTGCGTCGACCATCAGGATCTCCCGGCGCAGGTTGTCCGCCCAGTAGTCGGGCCCGAGTTCCGGGCCGTCGACGAGCGCGCCGGTGACCGTCGAGATCATCGGGATGCGGGTGGTCCGGGGCCGGATACCGGCGAGTTCGGCCTTCAGCGGGGCGAGGACGTGGTCGACCAGCGACGAGTGCGGGGCGTGGCCCATCCGCACCCGGTGGTTGGTGACGTCCTCGTCGGTCAGCCGCCGGACGAGGTCGTCGATCTCCTGCGGGGTGCCGGTGACCAGGGTGGAGTTCAGGCCGTTGCGGCCGGAGAGGGTGAGCCCGCCGGTCAGGTACGGCCGGACCTCGTCCGCGGCCTTCATGACCACGATGCCCTCGCCGCGTCCCACGGCCAGCTGCTGGAGGAGCCGGCCGTGGTGGGCGGCCAGCAGGGAGGCGTCCTCGAAGTCGAGCGCACCGGCGACGTGGGAGGCGGCGAACTCGCCGACGCTCTGCCCCAGGACGACGTCCGGTTCGACCCCGAGGGAGCGCCAGAGCTCGGCCAGGGCGACCTGGAGGGAGAAGAGCAGCGGCTGGAAGACGTCCATGTCGTCGAGCCGGCCGTCGGGCGCCAGCAGCTGGTCGACGGGCGAGAAGCCCAGCAGCTCCCGCATCCGCCGGTCGGACCTCATCAGGGAACGGCGGAACACCGGTGCACCGGCCAGCAGTTGCCGGCCCATGCCGACCCACTGCGAGCCGTTGCCCGAGAACAGGAAGGCCACCCGGGGCCGCCGCCCGGCCGTCTCGCCGACGCTCAGCCCGGGGGCGGTCGCGCCGCTGCCGAAGGCGTCGAGCAGGCCCCTGAGTTCGGGCATGTCGCGGGCGGTGGCCGCGAGCCGGAAGGCGCCGTCGCCGGGTGTGCGGGCGCAGAGCGCACGCAGGTCCTCGCCGTCGCGCGCCGCCGCGGCCCGCTCGGCCAGCGCCTCCCGGGAGTCGGCGGCCAGCAGGAGCAACGAGCTCTCGGGGCGCGGCAGTTCCTCGACGGCGACGTGGCAGATCGCGCCGCCGAACCCGAACGAGCTGACGCCTCCGCGGCGGGCGTCGGACCGGCGCGGCCACGGCGTCAACCGGTCCTGGACGGTGAGGTTGTACTCGTCGAACATGATCTGCGGGTTCGGCGCGCTGTAGTGCAGGCTCGGCGGCAGCACGCCGTTGCGCACCGACATCGCGAGCTTGACCAGGCCGACGATGCCGGCCGCCGCCTCCAGGTGCCCGACGTTGGACTTGACGGAACCGAGCCGCAGCGGCTCCGTGCGGCCGCCGCCCAGGACCGCGCCGATGGCGTTGGCCTCGATCGGGTCGCCGAGGGGCGTCGCGGAACCGTGGCACTCGACGTAGTCCACCAGGTGGGGCGCGATGCCCGCCCGCTGGTACGCGGTGCGGAGCATCTTCTCCTGCGCCTGGGGGTTCGGCGCCGTCATGCCGTTGCTCAGGCCGTCGTTGTTGGAGGAGCTGCCCTTGATCAGGCAGTACACGGGGAGGTCGCGCTCCAGCGCCACGCTGAGCGGGGCGAGCACGACGACGCCGGCGCCCTCGCCGCGCACGTAGCCGTCCGCGCGGGCGTCGAACGACTTGCAGCGGCCGTCCGGGGCGAGCGCGCCCATGGCGTCCATGGCGGTGTAGTAGTCGGAGACGAAGCTCAGGTTCACGCCGCCGGCCAGCACCAGGTCGCTCTCGCCCAGCCAGATCGACTGGCAGCCCACGTGCACCGAGACCAGCGAGCCGGCGCAGGCGGCGTCGATGGCCATGCTCGGGCCCTGCAGGCCGAGGACGTAGGAGACGCGGTTGGCGATGATGCCGTCGTGCATGCCGGTCGCGGTGTGCGGGGTGATCTGCACGTCGGGGCCGCGGTAGTGCGCCAGGGCGGCGTAGTCGCCCCAACAGGAGGCCATGAACACGCCGGTGTCGCTGCCGATGAGGCTGTTCGGGGCGATGCCCGCGTCCTCCAGGGCCTCCCAGGACAGCTCCAGGATCAGCCGCTGCTGCGGGTCCATCTGGACGGCTTCGCGGGGTGAGATGCCGAAGAACAGCGGATCGAAGCGGTCGATGCCGTCGATGAACCCGCCCCAGCGCACCCGGTCCCTCAGGAGCTCGCGCCGCGCGGCCGGTACCGGCCCGACGGCGTCGCCGCCCTCGACCAGCAGCCGCCAGAACGCGGACGGGTCCGGCCCCCCGGGGAACCGGCAGCCGATGCCCACGATCGCGACCGGCTCGTACGAGGGGGCGCGGCGCCCGGGGCTCGGGGCGGGCTCCGCGGCACGAGGGCCCTCGACGAGTGCGCGGGCCAGCCCGTCGACGGTCGGGTACTGCCACATCCAGGTGGCCGGCACCTTCCAGCCGAGGAACTCCGACAGCGAGGCCGCGAGGGTCACCGACCTCAGCGAGTCGAGTCCGTACCGGTGCATCGGTGCCGTGCGGTCCACGGCACCCGCCGGCACGTCCACCGACTCGGCGAAGCGGGAGAGCAGGAAATCGGTGACGGCGGACAGGTCTCGCGCTGCGCGCTCTTGGGGCATGGCGACTCCCTCAGCAGGGCGGATGGGACGGGCGGGTGGCGGGTTTCACGGCAGGCCGCGGGCGGCCGTGGGCGGTCACGGCCCGGGGCGGTCGGTGCACGGGCGGCGGGACCCGGGGGCCGCTCGTGCGGAGGCGGGTCTCCGGTCCGCCGCACCGGGGGCGGGGTGGGGCCGACGGGCGGCGGGGGAGACCGGAAGGGATGAAGGGAGCGGGGCGGGGATGAGGGAGCGGGGCAGGGAGGGGGAGCGGGCGGTTGCCTGCGGTGGTACGGCACCGTTCCGACCCGCGGGACGGCTCGTCCGCACCGTCGGCGGTGTCCTGGGTGTGGGGTGAAAAGGCTTAGGGGGGAGGCACGTTGGGGCAGGCCGGCGACCCGTGCCGGGCGTCCGGAGCCTCGGCCGGCGGATGCGCGGACGCGGATGATCTCGACCTGCACATGACATGGGTGGGCTCACGCTGGGGCAATGCCGCTCCTCTCGTGGCGCGCAGGAATGCCCGGGACTCCGGCCGCACGGCTCGGCGGCGCGTGGCGGGGATCAGGGTCTTCGAGGTTGCTCGGGTGAACGCAAAGCAAGAATCAGCAGGTCAACTGTGTAACTGCCGCCGGCGCATATGGCTCTTGACGATCGGTCTGCCGGGCGCTTCCGCTGCCGAGGACTCCGCAGCGCTGGATCTCCCCACCCACCCACGTGCACGAAGAGTGCATCGACCACAGGATTGCGCAGGTTCGGGCGACTGCTCGGGGAGTGGCGAGATTTGATCGCTAAAGTGTCCGGTTCGTTCCCCTCAGAGGTGAGGGCCTGAAGGTTCCATGGGAAGCCCTTTGCGGCCCCGTCCGCGGCCTCGTCCGAGGCGCCTTCCCCGGCGCCTCCCCCGGCGCCCGCGAGGGCCGGGCCGACCGGGGGAAACCGCCGGAGGGTACTCGACCGTCGTGTGCGCACGGGGTGGGGTGGACAGCGGATGAGTGGCCGATGCAAGCTGACCACCATGGCAGTTGAGATTCCTGATACAGCGTCAGTTCGCACTGGCGGCTCCCCGGCCGGACCTTCCCCGCACCACCGAGTACCCGTGTCCGCCCCTCCCGGTGCGCGGTCCGGGGCCACCGGGCCGCAGACTCCCCGGGGAGCGTCCAGCGGGCCGCGGCGCGGCGACCACACCGGCCGGGCCACCGCCGGCTGTCACCGGGACGGCAGGCGCGCATGACCGACACCGTGGTCCAGTCGCTGCACCGTCCGGGCCTCGCACTCGGCGTACTCGCCGGGGCGCTCGCGCTGGACGTGAGCGGTCTCGGAGTGCTCAACGCCGCACTGCCGTCCATCGGAGAGCGCTTCCACTTGGGCGACAGCACGCTCCAGTGGGTCATGACCGCCTACGCCGTCACGTTCGCCGGGTTCCTGCTGGTGGGCGGCCGCCTCGCCGACGTCCTCGGACGGCGGCGGGTGTTCGAGGTCGGTGTCGCCCTGTTCACCGTGTCCGCGCTGGTCGGGGCGGTGGCCCCCGGGACCGGGGTGCTGCTGGGCGCGCGCGCCGCCCAGGGCATCGGCGCCGCCCTGTCGGGGCCGGCCGCGCTGGCCCTGCTCACCGAGACCTTCCCGGCCGGTCCGGCGCGCAACCGGGCCCTCAGCGTGTACGCGGCGGTCGGCGCCGCGAGCTTCAGCGGCGGGGTGATGCTGGGCGGCGTCCTGACCCAGTTCTTCGGCTGGCGCTCGGTGCTGTGGTTCTCGGTGCTGCTGGGGGCGGCCGTGCTGGCCGCGACGCGCGCCGGACTGCCCGACGGTGCCGGGCACCGCGGGCGGCTGGACCTGCCCGGAGCGTTCTCGGGAACCCTCGGCCTCACCCTGCTGATCGTCGGCGTGAGCAGCGACGGCGCTTCGGCGTGGGGCCTGCTCGCCGCGGCGGCGGTCCTCCTGGTGCTGTTCGTCGTGCGGGAGCACCGCACCGACGACCCGGTGCTCCCGCTGGGCCTGTTCCGGATCGCCTCGGTGCGGGCCGCGAGCCTGGCGGCGTTCCTGCAGTACATGGGGTCGGTCGGGATGCTGTTCTTCGCACCGCTCTACCTGCAGGGGATGCTGGACTACTCCCCGTTCGAGTCCGGCCTCGCCCTGGTGCCGATGTCCCTGGCCGTGTTCCTCACCGCCAACTTCGCCACCGGGCGCCTGCTGGCCACGTACGCCCCGCGAACGCTGATGGCGGTCGGACTGGTCCTGATCGGTGTGGGCACCGGGCTGTGGGTGGGCACGCCGGACGACGGGAACTACGTGCTGTACGTGCTGCCCGGCCTGGTGCTCAGCGGCATCGGGCAGGGGCTGAACTTCCCCTCGATGACGTCCGCCGGGCTCGGCGGTGTCCCGGGGGAGCAGCACGCCGTCGCCGGGGCGGTGAACGTCGTGACGCAGCAGATCGGCGCGAGTGTGGGGGTGGCGGTGATGGTCCTGGTCGCGGCGACCACCGACGACCAGCTCGCGGGCTACCACCTCGCCTACCTCACGGCCGCCGCGGCGTGTGTGCTGGGCGCGGCGGCCATCGGCGCCCGCCGGCAGGCGTGAGGCGGTGGGCGCGCGGAGGCAGGCCTGAGGCGGTAGGCATGACGGGGCGGGCCTGACGGGGGCCCGGTGCTGCAGCGGACCGCAGCACCGGAACCCCCGCCGGGTCCCCGCCGTCCGTCAGGACGCGCCGAACCTCAGCTGGAGGCGGGGGCACGGCGCCGCGTCCCCGCCCTCGGGGGGAGGACCCCAGGCCGCGAGCGCGGCGGAGACCCCCTGCGGGCCGGACTCCAGGTAGCAGATCATGTTCACCGGGTACCGGCTGTTGTCGAACATGTAGCGGTCCATCGGCGTCGGCTCCTCACTGATCCGCAGTCCGCGCTCCTCGGGCGGGCCGATCCGGTGCCAGTCCGGATGCAGGTGCACCGAGCCGAGGATCTCGACGCCGTCGCGGTCCGCCTGCCGGTGGATCCGGAGCAGGTCCTGCGAGCTGCACCAGAATCCCCGGCGCGGGTTCCGGTAGGCGGCTCCGAAGCACGGCCCTATCGACCTCGCGAACTCCTCCAGCGCCTGCGGGTCGGTGGCCCGGACGTTGGTCGCGAAGTGGGTCGAGGTGACGGCGGCGACACCGTCGACGACGGTCCCCAGCAGGAGCGCGAAGCAGGAGGGCGGATCCTGGGGGGTGCAGGCCTCGTACTCGTCGCGCGCCACCGGGATGAACGACTTGAGGGCGTCGAACCCGATCACGACGGTGTGGGGGGCGGTGGACACGGCGACCCCGCCCTCAGCCGGCGTGCGCACGGCGGTCCGCCTCGGTGGTCCGCGACGCCAGGTCCAGCGCCCGCAGTTCGGCCGGGGAGAGTTCCAGGGTCGCGCCCGGGACCAGGTCGGCGAGCTGCTCGGGCGTCCTGCTGCTGGCGAGCGGGGCCACGACGTGGGGCTGTGCCCTCAGCCAGGCCAGCGCGACGGCCGCGGGGGCGGTGCCGTGCTCGGCGGCGACCGAGTCCAGGACCCGGACCACCGCGCGGCCGCGGGCCGTCTCGCCGTACGGCCGTGCCGCGTCGCCGCGGATGCTCGTGACGGCCGGCGCGCCCTCGCGGTACTTGCCCGTCAGGAAGCCCTGGGCCAGCGCGAAGTACGGGACGCAGGCGATGCCCTCGCGCTCGCAGACCGGGGCGATCCCGCTCTCGAAGGGCTCGCGTTCCATGAGGTTGTAGGCGGGCTGGACCGCCACGTACGGGGCGAGGCCCGCACGCCTCGACACCTCGACGGACTCGGCCAGCCTGGCGCCGCTGAGGTTCGATGCGCCGGTGTGGCGCACCTTCCCCGCCGTGACCAGCTCGTCGAGGGCGGTGAGGGTCTCCTCCAGGGGGGTGCCGGGGTCGTCCGCGTGGGTGTAGTAGAGGTCGATGCGGTCCGTCCGCAGACGGCGCAGGGACTCCTCCACCGCGCGGTGGACGACCTTCGCGGTGAGCCCGGACAGTCCGTTCAGCCGGCCCACCTTGGTGGCGATGACGAAGCGGTCCCGCCCGCCGCGCGCGGCCAGCCAGTCGCCGATGACGGACTCGGACTCCCCGCCGGTGTTCCCCGGGGCCCACTGGGAGTAGGAGTCGGCGGTGTCGATGAAGTTCCCGCCCGCTTCGGCATAGGCGTCGAGAATGCGGAAGGACGTCTGCTCGTCGACGTTCCATCCGAAGACGCTGCCGCCGAGACAGAGGGGAAAGACGTCGAGATCGGAATGAGCTATGGAAACCAATGGACGCTCTCTGGATTCATGCCGGTCCCAAGGGTGGTCGGTTCCGGTGCGGAGGGTGGGAGCGGGGGGCGCGGCTCGTCGACTTCCCACGTCGTCCCCACCCGAGGGGCGGCCGACGCCCCTCTGACATCAATGTCCAATGAACGGCGAGTGCTTGATCACCGGTCAGGCGCGGAAACCGATACTACCGTCCGATCCCGTTCGTGCGATTATTTCGGCTGGATTTCGCCGTGGCCGAAAATGCACGCCCATCCCGATCCGTACGGACGGGAGGACACCGTCATGTCCGATCGATTCGACGGCGAACAGGCGACCCCTCCGGTCCCGGCGAAGGAGGAGGAGCGGTGTCCGCCCCGGGGCCGTCCGTCACGCCGCACCGGCCGCGTGCCCCGCCAGGGCGGGGCACGCGGCCGGTGGGATCCGAGAGCGAGGGCCTAGAAGTCCCACCCGTCCGCGTCGGAGCCCGACGCCGCCGCGGAGGCCGCCGACGCCGGCGCCGCGGCCGCGAACGAGTCGCCCACCATGCCGGCGGCCAGCGTGGTGCCGTCCGCCGGGTCGATCAGGAGGAACGAGCCGGTCCGCCGGGAGTCCGCGTAGGAGTCGACGGCGAGCGGGTCGGCGGTGCGCACCCTGACCCGGCCGATGTCGTTGGCGACGAGCCGGCCGGGCCGCGGGTGCTGGGAGAGGTCGTCGAGCGTGAGCCGCGACGGGATGTCCTCGACGATCGCCTTCACGGTGCGGGTGGTGTGCTTGAGCAGCACCCGCTGGCCGACGGTGAGCGGCGCGTCCGCGACGTGGCACACCGTCGCGTCGATCTCCCTGGTGATCCGCGGCGGCCGCGGTCCGGAGGTGAGCATGTCGCCGCGGCCGACGTCGATCTCGTCGGCGAGCCGGACACTGAGCGAGGAGCCCGCCGACACGACGTCCGCCGACTGCCCGAGGAGGTCGAGCGCCGCGATGGTGGTGACCCGGCCGGACGGCTGCACCGTCACCGTCTCGCCGACCCGGAACCGGCCCGTGAGCAGCTGGCCGGCGTAGTGGCGCTCCCCCTCGTGCCGGATCACCACCTGGACGGGGAAGC
This sequence comes from Kitasatospora sp. NBC_00458, assembly GCF_036013975.1. Lineage (NCBI taxonomy): Bacteria > Bacillati > Actinomycetota > Actinomycetes > Kitasatosporales > Streptomycetaceae > Kitasatospora > Kitasatospora sp. NBC_00458. The sequence goes on along the minus strand of NZ_CP107904.1, from coordinate 981,383 downwards.
GGGAGGAGCCGCCCGCCGCCCCGTCGCCCACCTCCACCGACTCCAGGTGCTCCAGCACGGTGCGGCCGCCGTACCAGTCCATCCGCGCGGACGGTTCGACGACGTTGTCCCCGCGCAGCGCCGACACCGGGATGGCGGTCACCTCGGGGACGCCCAGCTCGGTGGCGTACGCCGTGAACTCCCGGGCGATCCGCGCGAACACGGGCTCCCGGTAGTCGACGAGGTCCATCTTGTTGACCGCGAGGACGACGTGCGGGACGCGCAGGAGGGCGGCGATGGCGGCGTGCCGCCGGGTCTGCTCGACGACGCCGTTGCGGGCGTCGACCAGGATGACCGTCAGCTCGGCGGTGGAGGCGCCGGTCACCATGTTCCGGGTGTACTGCACGTGGCCCGGCGTGTCGGCGAGGATGAACCGCCGCCGGGAGGTGGCGAAGTAGCGGTAGGCGACGTCGATGGTGATGCCCTGCTCGCGCTCGGCGCGCAGCCCGTCGGTGAGCAGCGCCATGTCCGGCCCCTCGGCGCCGCGCGAGCGCGAGGCCTGCTCCACGGCCTCCATCTGGTCGGCGAGCACCGACTTGGAGTCGTACAGCAGGCGCCCGACGAGCGTGGACTTGCCGTCGTCGACGGATCCGGCGGTGGCGAACCGCAGCAGGGTGGTGGCCGGCGGGGCGGCCGGGTCACCGGCGGTGGTGCTGTCGCTGCTCATCTCTAGAAGTACCCTTCGCGCTTGCGGTCTTCCATCGCGGCTTCGGAGAGCTTGTCGTCGGCGCGGGTGGCGCCCCGCTCCGTGAGGCGGGACGCGGCGATCTCGGCGATGACCTTCTCGATGGTCGTCGCGTCCGAGTCGACCGCGCCGGTGCAGGACATGTCGCCGACGGTCCGGTAGCGGATCAGCCGGACCTCGACCGTCTCGCCGTCCCGCGGTCCGCCCCAGTCGCCCGCGGTCAGCCACATGCCGCTGCGCCGGAAGACGGGCCGCCGGTGCGCGTAGTAGATCCCGGGCAGCTCGATCTTCTCGCGGGCGATGTACTGCCACACGTCCAGCTCGGTCCAGTTGGAGAGCGGGAAGACGCGGACGTGCTCGCCGGGGGCGTGGCGGCCGTTGTACAGCTGCCACAGTTCGGGGCGCTGGCGGCGCGGGTCCCACTGCGAGAACTCGTCGCGCAGCGAGAAGACCCGTTCCTTGGCCCGGGCCTTCTCCTCGTCGCGCCGCCCGCCGCCGAACACCGCGTCGAACCGCTCGGTCCGGATCCTCTCTGTCAGCGGCACGGTCTGCAGCGGGTTGCGGGTGCCGTCGGGGCGTTCGCGCAGGACGCCGCGGTCGATGAACTCCTGTACGGACGCGACGTGCAGGCGCAGCCCGAGTTCGGCCACGACGCGGTCGCGGTAGTCGATGACCTCGGGGAAGTTGTGCCCGGTGTCCACGTGCAGCAGCGAGAACGGCACCGCCGCCGGTGCGAACGCCTTCAGCGCCAGGTGCAGCATGACGATGGAGTCCTTGCCGCCGGAGAACAGGATCACCGGCCGCTCGAACTCACCCGCCACCTCGCGGAAGATGTGCACCGACTCGGACTCCAGGGCGTCCAGGTGACTGAGGACGGGGGCGTGGTCCGCGAGCAGGTCGGCGTGACCGGAGTTCATATCAGACGCCTTTCCACCAGGAGGCGCAGCAGTGCCGACGCGGATTCGGCGACCGACTGCTCGTGTGCGGGGATGCGCAGGTCAGGCGCCTCCGGCGCCTCGTAGGGGTCGTCGACCCCGGTCAGTCCGGTGATCTCCCCTGCCGCCTGCTTGGCGTACAGGCCCTTCACGTCGCGCTCGGCACAGGTGCCGGAGGGCGTGGCGACGTGGATCTCCAGGTACGGGGTGCGGGAGGTCGCGTGGCGTTCCCGCACGGCCTGCCGGCTGTCCGCGTAGGGAGCGATGGCCGGGACCAGGACCAGCACGCCGTTGCGGGCCAGCACCTCCGCGACGAGCCCGATGCGCTGGACGTTCGTGTGCCGGTCCTCGCGGCTGAAGCCGAGGCCCGAGGAGATGGTCAGGCGGAACTCGTCACCGTCGAGGACCTCCACCCTGTGCCCCTCGCCCCGAAGGCGATCGGCCACGGTGCGGGCGATCGTCGTCTTGCCCGAGCTGGGCAGTCCCGTCAGCCATACCGTCGCACCACACTCGCACTCGCGCCTTGCCAGGTCGGTTCGCAGCTCCGTTTTCACCTGCGTGTCGCTCTCTTTCTCGTGGTCCAGCGTTGTCTTCCCGCGGCGGGTCGACCCGTCCGAGGAGCGGTCCGGCGCCGTGTGACCCGGTCCGGGGGCGGGGGAGTTCCCACCGGCCCGCCCGGCCCGGGCGTCCGTGCGGACGGGGTCACGGTCCGGGCGGCGGCGGACGGTGCGCCCCGCCCGTACAGGTGCCGCGCGTACAGCTGCCGCCCGTACCCGCCCGGCCCGTACCCGCCCGGCCCGTGCGCGCGCCGCCGACCCGCGCCACGGCGTCCGTGGCCGCCAGGGGCGCGGCGGCCGGCCGCGGGGCGCCGCTCATGCGGTCGCGGCCAGCCGGCCGAACAGCTCGCGCACCGGCACGTCGGGGTCGTCGGAGGCCACCGACAGGGCGGTCAGCCACTGCCGCAGCGTCAGCGCCGCCTCGTCCGCGGTGAAGTGGTCCGTGGCGTAGTCGGCCCGCACGTCCCAGCCGCTGCCGTCCGCGACGACGTACTGGAGCCAGTCGAACTTCGCCGAGGCTCCCCCGACGTGCACCCGCTCGCAGCGCAGCCCCGGCAGCTCCAGCCGGCTCGGTGACTGGTCGAGGACGAGGCAGATGCGGCCCAGGTGCTCGCCGGACAGCACGCCCCGGGTGCGGGTGACGCCGCCGCCGAGCCGGGCGTAGGGCACGTTGCGGTGCCGGAGGACCTCCAGCGAGCCGCGCTTCGCGCCGGCGCACACCTCGCTGAACACGGCGTCGGACGGGACGAGGTAGCGCACCGGCAGGAGGTCGGTCAGACAGCCGAAGACGTTGTCGAGGTCCGGCGCGCCGCGCCGGGACACCGGGGTCCCGATGACGACGTCCTCACCGTTCACCGCGGCGGCGGTGAGCGCCATGCAGGTGCTCATCAGCACGTGCGGCGTGGTGCGCAGCGAGCGCGCCGCCGCGCGGACGGCGTCGCCCAGCTCGGCGGGGACGGTGGCGCGCACGCAGTCGCAGTCGGGCCCCCGTCGTGCGGCGAGCGGACGCCGCCGGGGCGGCAGGTGGGCGAGCGCGGGCGCCCCGTCCAGGAATCGGGCCCAGAACGCGAGGTCCTCCGGGGCGATCCCGGCGGCCCGGGCCCGGACGGCGTGCTCGCCGAGCGACGGTCCCGGTGGTGCGAGGTCCGCCGGTCCGCCGCCGGTCTCCTCGGTGTACAGCGCGGACAGCTCGTGGTCGAGCAGCACCAGCGAGGCGTCGTCGACGGCGACGTGGTGGATCTGCAGCAGCAGGACGTACTGGTCCGGCGCGTAGTCGTACAGGGTCAGCCTGGCCGGCGAGACGCTCAGGTCGAGCGGTCGCTGCCCGGCCCGCCGCAGTGTCCCGTGCAGGTCGCCGCCGGGCCACGGGAGGCGCTCCAGGGGCACGGTCCCGGCCGGGTCGACGCACTGCACGGGGCCGCCGTCGCCGAGCACGAAGCCGCTGCGGAGCACGGCGTGCCGCTCGACCAGCGAGGCCAGGGCGCGTTCCAGCGCCGGGACGTCGAGGGGCCCCGTGATGTGCTGCGCCCACGTCTCCAGGAACGGCGAGGGATCGCTCATGAACTGGTCGGCGATCCAGAGCGCCTCTTGCTCGAAGGTCTGCGGGAATTCGCGCATCAGACGGGGCGCCTCTCCAGAGCCTGCAGGTCGACCTTGCCGTTGTCGCGCCGCGGCAGATCGTCCACCTGCTCGAACCTGGCGGGTACGGCGTACGCGGGGAGCCTCGTGGTGAGCCTCCTGCGGACGTCCCGCGGAGCCAGCTCGGCGCCGTCGACCAGGGTGTAGACCAGCGCGATGTGCTCGACGGTGCCGCCCGCGTCGGCGCGCGCGACGGCGGCGCAGGTGCGGATCTCCGGGATCGCGGAGGCGGCGGCCTCGACGTCGCCGAGTTCGATCCGGTTCCCGCTGAGCTTGATCTGCCGGTCGCGGCGGCCGTAGTAGTGCAGGATCCCGTCCTCGTCGAACATGCCGACGTCGCCGGTCCGCAGGACGCGGTGCCGCCCGCCCGCGACCTCCAGGGTGGGGAAGCGCTCGCGGGTCAGGGTCTCGTTGTTCAGGTAGCCGAGGGCCACGCCGGAGCCGAGCGCGACGATCTCGCCGCGTTCGCCGCGCGGCGCCGGCGACCCGTCCTCGCGCAGCAGGACCACCGTCGTGCCGGGGACCGGCACGCCCACCGGGATGCCCGCGGGCGCGGCGCCGTCGGCCGGCGCCATCCGGTGCACCGTCGTCAGCATGCAGTTCTCGGCCGGACCGAAGCCGTTCCAGATCGGCAGGTCGGGGAAGCGCTCCAGGAACAGCGCGACGTGCCGGGGGGACTGCTTCTCGCCCCCGACGTAGAGGGTCCCGAGGCCGTCGAACGCGCCGGGGTCCTCGTCGACGACCAGGTTGAACAGGGAGGTCGTCAGCCAGATCGTGTCGACGCCCTCGTCGGCGACGAGGGTGCGCAGCCGGCTGGGCATCAGGTGGCTCTCGTCGACCACGACGCAGGCGCCGCCGGTGGTCAGCTGGCCCCACAGCTCGAAGGCGTACATGTCCCAGGCGGCGGGCGCGACCTGCGGGGTGACGTGGCCCGGTCCGAACCCGTCCAGCCCGCCCGGGCCGAACATCCGGGTGACCGCGCGGTGGGGTATCAGCACCCCCTTGGGGACACCGGTGCTGCCGGAGGTGAAGAACACCATCGCCGGATCGTCCAGCGCCGCCGCCACCGGTTCGAACGGGCCGCCCGGCTCGTTCGAACCGATGGCGAGCGCGGAGAGCGGGGACGGGGCGAGCGTCCGGGTGACGCCGAGGGGCTCGTCGCCGGGCCGGCCGACCACCACCGGGTCGTCGAGCTGGGCCAGGATCGACGCGATGCGGGTCGGGGGCCAGCGCGGGTCGAGGGTGGCGTACGCCGCGCCGCTCATCAGCACGCCGAGCTGGAGCGCGATCAGCTGGGCGCCGCGCGGCACCAGCAGGGGGACGACGTCCCCCGGCCGCACGCCCCAGGCGGCGAGCCGGCCCGCGAGGACCCGCGCCGCGCCGGTGAGGGTCCGGTAGTCGACGCGCTCCGCGCCCTGGACCAGGGCGAGGTCGTGGGGCGCCCGGTCGGCGCACTCGGCCACCGCGGCGTGCACGGTCCGCAGCGGTGGCGCGGTCCGCGTCCCGGTCCGGGGCCCGGTCACGCCGCACCGAGCCGGATCTGCTCGGCGAAGTCGGCCAGTTCGTCGTACTCCAGCAGCCAGGCGGGGTCGACGCGGAAGCCGAGGCGGCGCTCGATGCGGGCGCAGATGCGGATGGCGGCGAGCGAGGTGCCGCCGAAGTCGTAGAAGCTGTCGCGCCGGCCCACCAGGTCGACGTCCAGCACCTCTGCGATGACGGCGGCGACCTGCTCCTCCAGCTCGTCGGCCGGCTGCTCGTACTCGGCCTTGCACACGGTGTCACGGTTCGCGGTCACGGGATCCATACCTTTCGCGGTGGGTACGTTCGGGTCGTTCGTGGGATCGGGGCACCGGCCGGGAGTCGTCCGCCGGCCGCTCAGCGGTCGGCCAGGATGCAGAACTCGTTGCCCTCCGGGTCGGCCATCACCACCCAGCCGTCGGACTGCCGGAAGTCGGTGACGACGCTCGCACCCAGCGCGACCGCGCGTTCCACCTCGTCGTCCTGCGAGCGCCCCTCGGGCCGCATGCAGAAGTGCACCCGGTTCTTCACCGTCTTGCCGTCGGGCACGAGGATGAAGAGCACCGTGTACCCGTGCCCGTTGACGACGTAGCACTCGTCGGATCCCGGCCGCACCCCGTCCTTCGGGGTGAACTCGGCCATCTCGCACCACCATTGCGCCTGCGCGTACGGGTCACGTGCGTCGACGGTCGTGTGGGACAACATCAGGCTCATCAGGGCGCGCTCTTTCCGGGCGTTCGGGTCGTGTCAGGAGATCTGGTCGGCGGTCGCGGGCTGGACGGGTCGCTCGGCCTCGCGCAGGGCCCGGGTCGTCACCCGCGAGGCGAACACGAGGGCGGCGAGCGCCAGCCCGATGCCGCACACGACGAAGGTGCGCTCGGGTCCGAGCCAGCGTCCGAGTCCGCCGCCGAGGAGCGCGCCGACCGGTACGGCGCCGAGCACGATCAGGCGGTACCCGGCGGTGGCCCGGCCGAGGAGTTCGTCGGGGACGGCGGCCTGGCGGAGCGTGCTCACCACGATCTGGTTCAGGGCCGTGGCGATGGCGGCGAGGAACATCACGATCTCGGAGAGGACGATGTTCCCGCTGAGGCCGAGGACGACGTAGCTGGCGGCCGGCACCAGCGCGGCGAGCCAGGTGACCGGCCCGCCGCCGATGGCCGGGACCACCCTCGCCGCGATCAGCGAGCCGATCACGGCCCCCACGGCCGGCACCGCGATGAAGAGGCCGTACCAGGACTCGGCGACCCCCATGGGGCCGGTCGCCAGGAGGACGAGCAGGCCGCCGGTGGCGGAGGAGAACAGGTTGATCGAGCCGGAGATGAACGCCACCCGCCGCAGCAGCCGGTGGTTCCAGAAGTAGGACCAGCCCTCCCGGATGCTGCGGACGACCTCTCCCGGCGTGTGCTTGGAGTCGCTGGTGTCGCTCGCGGTGGGCAGCATCCGGGGGAGCGTGAGTGCGGCCAGTGCGGCGAGTGCGAAGAGCCCCGCGGTGGAGAAGAACACCAGGATCGCCGACAGCGCGAACAGGGCGGCGCCCGCCGTCGGTCCGACGAAGTTGTTGATGGCCGACTGGGTGGCGAACAGGCGCCCGTTGGCCCGCTCCAGCTGGCTGCGCTCGACCAGGCGCGGCGGGACCGTCAGGGCCGCGTTGTCCACCAGGGTCTCCGCCGTGCCGGCGAGGAACACCGCGAGGTAGAGGACCACGATGCTGCGCAGGTCGGCCACGAGCGTCAGGACGAGCAGGGCGAAGCCGACGGCGCGGATGGCGTTGCCCCACACCATGATGAGGCGCCGGTCGATGCGGTCGGCGAGCGCTCCGGCCGGCAGGGTGAAGATCACCCAGGGCAGGAACTGGGCCACCGTCATCCCCGAGACCAGCATCGGGTCCCGGGTCATCGTCACCACGAGGAGCGGTACAGCCGCCAGCACCAAGCCGTCGCCCAGGTTCGACAACCCCTGCGACAACCACAGCTTGGTGAAGCTACGGCCTAACGTCATGTCCGCTCCTCCGTCGTTCTTCCACGTACGCGTCGTCCTGTGTGGTCGGGCACCGTTCGACGGTGCACCGAAGCCGGCTGACACCTGGGGCCGTCGGGTCGGTCCGGGCCGGGGCCGTCGTGATCCGGCACTGATGACAACCTAATGTCCTGGGCCGTACGTCGCTCGGAGGTTGTCATGATTGGGTCGGACCGGCCGGACGGCGGGTCAGGAGCCACCCCGGCCCAGTGCCGCCGTGATCCGCTCGTAGTAGGGCAGCTGGTCCCGCTCGAACTCAAGGGCGGTCCGTTCGAGGCCTTCCGGCAGTTGCTTCCTCCCGGTGGGGGAGGAGCCCAGGGCGTTCGACTCGCCGGCGGCGGCGTGCCAGCGTTCGGTGGTCTTCCAACTGGCCGGCGGCTCCTGCCTGAAGGCCAGCGCCTCGGCGACGAAGTCGATCCCCATGGCCGCGCAGTACCGGCGCATCTCGGTCCCGGGGTCGCCGACCAGCCGGTCGCCGTCGACGAGGTGCATCGGCAGCCCCGCGGACGTCACCGTCGAGACGATGTCCCACAGGTGCCCGAACCCCATGGCCGAGGACGTGGCGTCGGACTGCATCACGAGGTGCGAGCGCACGGTGTCGCGGGGGTTGCGGACCATCGCGGCGTGCCGGCAGCGCCGCAGGAAGTCCGGGTTCGCACCGAGCCGGTCGAAGCGGAAGTCGGTGGTGTCCTTGAAGAACACCGGCCGGTCGGCCGCCGTGTCGACGAGGGCGGCCATCACCTCCTCCTGGCTGCGGCACGTACGGCCGGCGACCTCCGCCTCGCCGAAGTCGCACACCCGCGAGAACGGCTCGTGCAGCACCAGGAAGTCGCCGCGCTCGTACATCGCGCGTTCGAACGCGGTCGACCGCGACCGCGGAACGCACCACAGGGCCAGCAGACTCGGCTGTTCCGTCATGACGCTGCCTCCGGGAGGGTCTTGTCCAGTTCGCGCAGGGCGGCCCGCAGGACGCGGACGCCGTCGAGGTACTCCTGGATCAGGATGTGCTCGGTGTCGGTGTGGTCCTGGTGGCAGTCCCCGGGCCCGTAGGTGGCCATCGGCACCTTCCAGGTCCTGCTCAGGGTGTTCATGTCGCTCGTGCCGGTCTTCAGCTTGTGGCTGGGCCTGAGCCCCTCGCCCGCGATGGCGCGGGACAGCGCACGCACGCACGGGGAGGTCCGCGGGACCACCACGGGGGGCACGTCGTACACCGCCGACACCTCGACCGGCTCGCCGAGGACCGTCGAGACCTCGCGCAGCAGTTCCTCGGCCGAGGTGCCCGGAGGGGTCCGGAACACCAGCGAGCACGAACTCGAGAACGGCTCGAACACGCCGTCCCTGACGATCATGCCGACCTCCCCGAAACCGTCGTTCCCCCGCGCCCCGTACCTCTCGAAGAGCCGGCCGAGGGCGCGCACCAGGATCTCGCTGGACTTCGGCCCGGGGGTCGCGGTGTGCTCGCGCGGGACCTCGCAGCGCACCCCGAGCTCGACCATCCCCTTGTAGCCGATGGTCACCGACGAGGCCCCGCTCGGCTCGCCCACGATCACGGCGTCGGGGACGGGCACGCTCGTGCGGACGTGCTCGGCGCCCCGCGACCAGAGCGTCTCCTCCTCGACCACGCCCACCCAGTGGATGCGCAGGCCGAGATGACGGCTGGTGAGCGCCGCGACGAGCATCGCCGTCAACGGCCCCTTGGCGTCGACCGCCCCCCGGCCGCGCACCAGGCTCTCGCCGTGCTCGAACGGGACCTCGCCCGGCACGGTGTCCAGGTGGCTGAGCAGCATGACCGTGCGCGTTCCGCGCCCGACCGTGACGTGCACGTTCCCCACGTCGTCCAGACGGCTCTGCGCGCCGAACCCGGCCGCGACGTCCCGCAGCCGCTCCGCCAGCCGCCGCTCGCTGCCGGAGACGGACGGGACCGCCACCACCTCGGCGAGCAGGGCGACGGCGTCAGCGTCGGTCAGCTCTCCTGCTTGGGTACTGAGTTGGCGAATCGTCACGGTGACCCATGGCCCCTTCCGATGAGGGTTCCGCTCCCTCGTAGAGCTTCTGTGATGGGCGAGTCCACCCGGCCGTCGCAGACCTGGACCGCCCGGGCGCCCTTGCCCAGCGCCTCCACCGCCGCGGCGACCTTCATCCGCATGCCGCCGCTCAGCCCGGGGACCAGGCCCTTGGCGTCGTCCCGGCTCAGCGAGGCGATGGTGGACCCGGGATCGTCGCGGTCGGCGAGCACGCCCGGCGTGTCCGTGAAGAGCAGCAGCCGGTCGGCCCGCCAGGCCGCCGCGATCGCGCAGGCCATCCGGTCCGCGTCGACGTTGGTGGCCTGCCCGTCGGCCGTCATGCCCGGCGGGCACACGACGGGGACCATGCCGCACGCGTGCAGGGCGTCCAGGACGGTCGTGTCCACACCGACGACACGGCCGGCGAAGTTGTCGCGCACCACCCGGACGCTGTCGCCGAACACCGCGCGGATCGCCGTCTTGCGCTCCGTGCGGACCAGCCCCCCGTCCATGCCCGACAGTCCCACGGCCGTGACGCCGCGGGCCCCCAGCTCCGAGACGATCCGGGCCTGGGTCCGCCCCCGCATCGCCATCATGAGCGCGCCGAGGGTCGCCGCGTCGGTGTACCGCGTCACCATGCCGTCCGGTGACCGCAGGGTGCGGCGCGGCAGGCCGAGTTCCCCGATCGTGTCGTCGATGTCCCGGGACCCGCCGTGCACCACCACGATGCGGTGGTCGCGCCACAGGGCCGCGAGGTCGTCGGCGATCGCGCCGCTGTTCTCCTGGAGGCTGCCGCCCCACTTCACCACGATCCTCATCGCGGTCACACCGGGTGCAGACCGGGAAAGGTCAGTCCGCACGTCTCCGGCAGACCGAGCATGAGGTTCATGCACTGCACCGCGCCACCCGCGGCCCCCTTGACGAGGTTGTCGAGGCTCCCCATCACGAGCGCCCTGCCGCGGTTGTCCGCGACGACGCCGACGTCGCAGAAGTTCGAACCGAGCAGGACCTTCGGGTCCGGGTAGCGGTACGTCCCGCGCGGGCTGTTCACCAGGCGGACGAACGGCTCCGCACCGTAGTCCTCCCGGTACATGGCGAGCAGCTCCCGCTCGCCCACCTCCCCGACGGCCACCTTCGCCAGCGTCTGCACGCCGCGGACCTGCGGCGTCGCGGTGACCGTCATCGACACGTCCACCCGGAGGGCCTCGGACACCTCGGCCTCGTGGCGGTGGTCGAACGGCGCGAACACCCGCATCACCCCGCTGCGCAGCGCGTGGGAGTTGGCGTCGCCGCTGGAGGCGCCGGAGCCGCTGCTCCCGGTCCGCGCGTCGACCTGCACGTCCCGGAGCAGCCCCCGGGACGCGAGCGGCGCCAGGCTCAGGATCGCGCTGGTCGCCATGCAGCCGGGGACGGCGACCCGGCTCGCGTCGACGATCTGCTTGCGGTGCAGCTCCGGCAGCCCGCGGACGAACGCCTCGGCGTGCGCCCCGTCACGGCTCCAGCCGTAGTAGCGCTCCATCAGCGCGGCGTCCCGGATCCGGAAGTCGGCGGTCAGGTCGACGATCTTCGGCGCGAGCGCCGCCACCTCGTCGACGATCTCCGCCGTGGACCCGTGGACGCCGGCCAGGAAGACGAGGTCGACCGGCTCCAGGTCCGCCCGCCGGCTGTACCGCAGTCCGCTCCCGCGCAGCGGCGGGTGCGCGGTCTCCACGGCACGGCCGGCGTTGGTGTCGGAGGTCACGGCGGTGACCTCCACCCCGGGGTGGTGGACGAGCAGGCGGAGGAGCTCACCCCCCACGAAACCCCTGCCGCCCACCACTGCGATGCGCTTCATACCGGTTCCCTCACCTCACTCGGCTCGGCCGTACAGGCCTCGACGATCCGGGCGGCGACGTCGACACCCGTCGCACGCTCGAACCCCTGGAATTCGACGCGGGAGTTCACCTCCAGCACCGTGTAGCCGCCGTCCGCACGCCGGACCAGGTCCACCCCGGCGATCGTCGCGCCCACGGCGGCGGCCGCCCGGACGCACAGCCGGTCGACCTCCTCGTCCGGCGGGAGCGGCTCCACCGTCGCGCCCCTGGCCACGTTGTTGCGCCAGTCACCGCTCGACCGGACGACGGCGCCCAGACAGACGCCGCCGACCACGATCCCCCGGATGTCCGGCGAGCCCGGCCGGACCGCCTCCTGGACGATCACCGTGCGCGCGACCGCCGACGGCAGCGCGGCGCAGTGCTCCAGGACGGCGTCCGCCGCGTACCGGTCGGTGATCAGGCTGACCCGGTTGCCCCAGGACGAACTCAGGGGCTTGATCACGGCCGGGTAGCCGATCGACTCGACCGCCTCCAGGCCGGTCTCCGGGGTCGGCGCCAGCAGGGTCGTCGGCGTCGGGATCCCGTGCTCCGTCAACCGCAGGTAGGTGGACCACTTGTTGCCGCACACCCGGGTCGCCGCGGCGCCGTTCAGCGGCCGGGCACCGAACGCCTCCAGCGACTCGGCGGTGAGCGCCGCACGCTGGCTGGAGATCTCACGGTTGAGGACCGTCAGCCCCCGCAGCCCCTCGGTGTCCCCCGGTGCGAACGACATGGCGCGGGGGTCCAGCCGGACGGCCGGGACGCCGCGGCGCTCCAGCTCCGACAGCAGCCGCCGCTCCTCGAACCGGACGGTCGACAGGAGGATCCCGAGGGGTGCCGGCGTCCTCCCCGGATCATTCACCCCAGTCCTCTTCGGGCTCGGGGGCGAGGGCCAGCTCCAGCGGGTCGGTGGACTGGATCTCCAGCTCCGCCGCACACCCCGGGCAGCTCACGATCTCGCCCTGGTAGCCGTCCTCCGGTATCAGCAGCGGGCCGTCGCAGCTGACGCACTTCGTTTCCATGGCCGTGTGTCCTCTCTCGATCACTTCGGGTGGGTGACGGACCTCAGCACGTGACGAACTCCAGCACGTGGCGAAGTACGGATTCGGTGGTGAGGCCACTGGCCTCCAGCAGGGAGCCGTGGCCGTCGGGCGGGAGGAAGCCGGTCACGCCGATCGGGAGCCACGGGATCCCGCGGGCCCCGGCCGCGGCCGCGACCTGCGCGCCCATGCCGCCGGACGTCCACGCCTCCTCCAGCGTGACCATCCACCGGCACTCGGCGGCGATCACCCGGCCGACGGCGCCCGCGGACTCCGGGTCGACGGTGTGGACGTTGACGACCTGCGCGCCGTACCCCGCGTCGGCGAGCCCCCGCGCGACCTCCAGGGCCGTGGCCAGCATCTCCGGCCCGGTGGCGACCAGGGCGATGTCACGCCCGGCGCGGACCACCTGGGGGACGCCGAGCTCCGGTTCGGGCAGTCCCGCGAAGACCGGCGAGGCCTTGCGGCCGAGCCGCAGGTAGGTCGGCCCGTCGTACTCCAGGCACTGCTCCAGCAGGGAGACCGCCTGGCGCGCGTCGGCCGGGACGACCACCCGCATGTTCGGCAGCGCGTTCATCAGCGCCAGGTCCTCGGTGGCGTGGTGGGTCGGCCCCAGCCAGCCCCCGCTGGCGCCGCCGTGCGTGCCGACGATGCACACGCGCCGCCGCGGGTAGGCGACGTCGAGTTTGATGAACTCGAACGCCCGGCTCACCGAGAAGGCGGCGAACGTGCAGACCAGGGCGCGCCGCCCGCAGTGCTCCGCGCCCGCGGCGAACCCGATGGCCGCGTTCTCCGCGATGCCGACGTTGAGGTAGTCCATCCCGGGCGTCGCCTTGATGCTCCCGGTGTCGGTGTCCACCACCAGCACGTTGTGGCGCACCGCGAGTTCCGGCAGGGCGTCGGTGAAGGCCGCCCTGGTGCTCACCCGCTCCGGCTCGACCACCGGCCAGGGCGGCCCGCCGTCCGCCGCCGGGCCGGCCTCCGGCACCGCCGCCCGGTCGGCCTCCAGCACCGCCGACGCGGTCTCCGACACGGTCTCCGACAGGGTCGACTCGGTCTCAGGCATGCTCGGGAACCCCCTTGGTGGCCGCGGGAGGCACCGCGGGGCCCATGCTGGCCCTGACGCGCGCCCGCTTCCGCTCGGTGTCGAGGAGGACGAAGTGGGAGGCGGCCCGGCCCGCGAGCGCGCCCACGCCCTTCCCCTTGACCGTGCGGCAGACCACCGCCGTCGGCCCCTTCGTACGGGCCGCCTCGTCGAGGACCGCGCAGAGCGCCGCCAGGTCGTGCCCGTCCACCTCGACGGTGCGCCAGCCGAAGCCGGCCCAGCGGTCGGCGACCGGCGCGCCGTCGCTCACCTCGCGCACCGCCCCCGTCTGCTGGAAGTCGTTGACGTCGATCACCGCCACGAGGTTGTCGGCGCCCACGGCGCGGCTCACCTGGGCCGCCTCCCACACCGTCCCCTCCTGCAGCTCGCCGTCACCGAGGAGCACGAAGGTGTTCGCGGGGGACCCGCCGGCCTGCCGCTGCGCCCACGAGGTGCCGTTCGCCAGCGCGAGTCCGTGGCCGAGCGAGCCGGTGGCGAACTCGACCCCGGGGACGGCGACGTTGCCGTGCGTGGCCAGTCTGCTCCCCGGCCGGCAGAAGGTGCCGACCTCCTCGCGGCCGATGAAGTCCCGTTCGGCGAGCGTGGCGTAGAGGGCCATCGCCGCGTGGCCCTTGCTCAGGACGAAGACGTCCCGCTGCTTCCACTCGGGGTCGTCGGAGTCGATGTTCATCGTGTGGAAGAAGAGCGCGACCAGGATCTCGACGGCGGACATCGAGCCGCCCAGGTGGCCGCCCTCGGGACCGGAGCACATGTCCACGATGTGCTCGCGGACGGCCCGGGCGCGGACCTCCAGCTGCGCGACCGTCGGCCGGTGCTCGGGCCTGCTCAGCGGACCGCACCTTCCGCGAGTCCCTGCAGGACCTTCGGCTGCGACCAGACCTTCTCGACGGCGTCGGCGAAGCTCTGCAGCAACGGCCCCGCGTCCGGCGGGAGGTGGCGCTGCTGGAGGGTGAAGCTCCGGTCGACGACGTCCTGGGTCACCGGCCACGACGCGGGCGTCTGGTGGCACAGGGCGCGCAGCGCCGGCTGCTCCGGGAGCGGCATCATCTGGTACCTGGTCGCCGGCATTCCCTCGGCCCGCAGGGCCCGCATCAGCAGGTTCCGCGCCGCCCCCGTCTCCACGCCCGGGAGGAGCCGCTCGAAGTCGACGGCGAAGCGCAGGATGTGCCACGCGTGCTCGTAGCCGTCCGGCTCCGACGGACAGATCAGGCCGTCCAGGTGGCGCAGCCGCGACAGGAAGGCCTCGACGTTGGCGCGCCGGGCCGCGTGGTACTCGTCGAACCGCTCCAACTGGCTCACGGTGTAGGCCGCCTGGACGTTGTTCAGCTTCGCGTTGAAGCCCAGCCGGTGGCTCACGTAGCGCCGCGGGCGGTCCGCGCGGATCGTCTCCCCGAACTGCCGCAGCTGGACGATCCGGTCGGCGACGCGCTCGTCGTCGGTCACCACCAGGCCGCCCTCCCCGCAGGTGGGGAGGTTCTTCGTCATCTGCAGGCTGAACGTGGCCGTGTTGCCGGACGCCCCGGACGGGACGCCCCGGTAGCGGGCGCCCTGCGCCTGCGCGGCGTCCTCGATCACCACGCAGCCGTGCCGGCGCGCCACCTCGCCGATCGCGGCCAGGTCGGCGCTGAGCCCGTGCAGGTGGACCGGGACGACGGCCTTGGTCCGCTCGGTGATCTCGGCGGCGAGGCTCTCCGCGGTCATCGTGTAGGTGACCGGGTGGACGTCGGCGTACACCGGGGTCGCCCCGACGTGCACCACCGCCATCGCCGTCGCGACGAAGGTCAGCGCGGGGACCACGACCTCGTCGCCGGGGCCCACGCCGTGCGCGAGGAGCGCCAGTTCGATGGCCGTCGTCCCGTTGCTCACGCCGACGCAGTGCCGCACGCCCAGGTAGTCGGCCCAGGACCGCTCCAGCCGTTCGACCGCGGTCACCCCGTTCGTCCGGTCGGAGACGAGGAGGTTCGAGTCCAGCACCGACAGCACCGCCGCGCGGTCCGCGTCCGTCGTCCTCGGCCAGTCCACCGGCGCGAGCGACCCCAGTACGGGCTCGCCCCCGGCGAGCGCCAGCTCGCCCCAAGACCCGCCACTCATGAGACGTCCGTCCAATCCTTCGACAGGGCGAGCTGCCAGTCGACAGCCAGCTGCTCGTACGCGTGCACCAGCTCGGCGCCGCGGCGCGGTATGAGGTCCGTGATCCCGGCGGTGACCGCCGCGTGCGCGCTGAGCAGCCGCACGTTCGACCAGGCCGACACGACCCGGTCCGCCGAGGCGGCCACCTCCGGCAGGTGGTCCTGCCCCGACCGGTGCGCGAACTCCTGGACGAGCCGGCCGTGCAGGAACGCCTGCGCCTGCATCGCCCAGCCGAAGGTGTAGGCGCTGCGGAGGTCCGCGGGGTCGCCGCCGCCCTCCTGGAGCCGCTCGACGAAGCGCCGCAGCCCGCTCCGGCCGGTCCACACGCGGTCCGACGCCTCGGCCGTGCCGTCGGTCCAGCGGTCGAGGTTGCCGCGGAGCGCCCGGGCGACCAGGTCGGCCGTGAGCCCGCCCGGCCGGGACCCCACCTTCGTCGTCAGCACCCGGCCGCCGATCTCCCGGCTGGAGAAGAAGACGTCCTGGGTGTCGGACGGATTGCCGGACGTCCAGGCGGCCACCAGGTGCTCGGCGGCCAACCATCCCTGGAAGGCGGGCGGTTGGGCGTCGGAGACGTAGAACTCGACGGCGCCGTCCGCGGTCCGGCGCCAGGCCGGCACCACCACCAGGTGGGCCGCGTGCACGTCGTGGAAGGCCGGGCGGAACGGGAGGTGGTAGTTGTCCACCGCCACGATGACGCCGGCGTGGGTCTCGATCAGCCCGATCAGGTCGTCCGCGTCCGCGCCGGTCGTCCAGGCGGACTCCACGTCGTGGTACGGGCACAGGTCGGCCGCCACGCCCAGGCCGCTCTGCGCGGGGCGGTAGAACTCCTCGGCCATGACGTCGTCCGGCGCGAACGCGAACTCGCAGGCGAGGCCGAGCACCTCGACGGGCCGCAGGCCGTGCTCCATCAGGATGCTGCCCAGGGTGGTCTGCAGACAGCTCAACGGGTCCTCGTACCACTGGGGGTAGGTGCCGGGGGCACCGTCCCACCGGGCCGCGCGCGCCGGCGCGCCGCTCGTACTACCTGAGTTCACGGCTGGCTCCCTGTATCTGCGGATCGCCGTCGGAGCCGGCGTTCACCTGCCGGCCGACGAGCGTCATGGCGAAGAGATGGACGGCCGGGTTCCTGGGCAACGACAGGGCGCCGAGCGGCTTGCGCGTCGTGATCGGCAGGCGCTGGCACCAGAGCGTGATTCCGATGCGCTCCTGGACGTGGTGCGGGTAGTGGATGACGTCGGTGCGCAGCGCGAGCTCCTCACCGAAGCCCGACCGGCCCTCCCACAGGTCGGAGAGCGCGAAGTGGTCCCGGTCCACGGTGCCGTCGGAGAAGTGCCAGGTGACGACGTCCCTGACGCGGCGCTCGCCGCAGCCGATGACGTAGAGCCAGTCCCACCGCCGCTCCGGGACCTCGATCCGCTGGCCCGCACAGAGGACGTTGTCCGGGCCGTGCCCGTCGAGCCGGGCGCTGCGCAGCGGGACGTCGTCCACGAGGAGCTCCAGGGGCGCGGGCTGCGCCGGGAGCGAGTTGCGCCACACGTTCAGTCGACCGTCGGCGAGGTTCTCCGGGGTGGTCGCCGCCTGGTTGTTCAGAAAGGGTTCGAGCTCAAGCACTCGGTGAACAGTCAACGGAGATCCTTCCGTACCAATGCCCTGTGCTGCAACCGGGGTTCGACGACGGTGAAGCCACAGGACTCGAAGGTGGTCACCCTGCCGTGGAAGCTTCCGCGTTCGACTTCCGCCGCGGGGTTCCGGTCGTCCTCGGGATAGGCCTCGATGATTTCTGCTTTCTCGTCCCGCGCCCAGTCCACCGCCCGGTCGACGAGCACCCGGACGAGTCCCTGGTGGCGGTGCTCGCGCGCCAGGTACAGGCACACGATGGACCAGATCCGTTCCGGGTCGTCGCCCGGGACGAGTTTCGCCGCGCGGGACCCCCGCAGCCTCGGGAAGCCGAGCCGGGGGCCGACTCCGATCCAGCCGACGGGAACGCCGTCGACCGTGCCGATGACGCCCACCCGTTCGCCGGCCTCGACCAGGTCGCGGAGCCGGTCCCTGCGTGCCGCGGAGCCGCAGGAGGAGCGTTCCTTGGCCGTCATCCGGAAGTACGTGCACCAGCAGTTCTCGACGAGCCCTTTCGGCTCGAAGAAAGCACCGACCGTGGGCCAGTCGTCCGGTCCGACGACCGTGGTGACGAAATCGCTCATCCGAATTGCCTTCCGCGTGGTGAATCCTCGGCCCGGCCGCCGGTTTCCGGCTACTTCCAGGTCACTGCCAGCGGCAGACACACTACGCCGTTCAGGAAGTTCGAGATGAGGTGCTTGGGGTCGCCGTCCAGGGAAAAGGATCGCACGTTCTTTCGCCAGAGATCGAAGAATATCTTCATACCGAGTCCGGCGACATGCTGACCGATGCACCGGTGGACGCCGAGTCCGAATGCGAGGTGACGGTTCGGGGAACGGTCGGGAATGAAGCTGTACGGATCCGCGAAAACCTCCTCGTCGCGGTTGGCCGAGGCGATCCAGGCGGAGACCAGGGACCCCGCCGGGATCCCGGTGCCGGCCAGCACGGTGTCCCCGGTGGTGCGCCGCAGGACGTGGTTGACCGGGCTCGCCCAGCGGAGCGCCTCGTCGACGAACCGCTGGTCGGTCTCCTCCTGGCGGGTGAACCACGACCACAGGTCGTCGTCGCCGGCCAGCAGGATCAGCGTCTGGTTGATGGTCTGGGGCACCGTCGGATTGGCGCCCATGAGGAACGCGTACGCGTTGAGCAGCGGCACGTTCCGGTCCTCGTCCGCCACCACGCGGGCGGTGGCCGGGCAGCGGCCGCTCACCGAGTCGGCGGGCGGGGAGTTCTCCAGGACGTCCCCGAGCACGGTCATGATGGTCGTGTGCGCCTCGAAGAGGGCGAACCGGCGCTGGTACTCCGACCCGGCCGGGTCCACCCCTCCCATCGCGCGGACCGTCGCCCGCCCCGTGACGGTCCACTGCTCCTGGGGAATGCCCATCAGCATTCCCGTGATCGTCATGGGCAGGGTGACCATGGCGTCGCAGAAGTCGAAGGACTCCCGTCCGCGGATCGTCTCGAAGAGTTCCGACATGCGGTCCGTGATGCTCTGCTGGAGGCGCTGTGTCGCCGGCACCGTCATCAGCGGCGTGAAGACGCGTTTGACGTCGGGGTGCAGCGGCGGGTCCGTGAGGTGGATGGCCGCCCCGGCCGCCACGTCGCCGTCTCCGCGCACCGTGAGCATGGTGCTGTAGGCCGAGGAGAACGTCGCGGGATCGTTCAGGACGTCACGGACGTCCTCGTACCGCACGGCCGCGAGGAAATCCTGGCCGTCCGGGGTCCGCTGCCGCGTGAGACCGTCGCTCTTCCGCAGATCCTGCCACACGGAATGCATGTTCCGCACCGCGTACTGGGATTCCTCGTACAATTCCTGGGAAATCGTGTCGGAGGGTTCGGGGCCCGTGAGGGAAACGCGCATCGAAAGACCACCTTCGCATGGGATTCACGACACTCGAAAACGCTCGTACGATCCGGTGGAGCGTGGAATCGTCGTCGGCGGCGGGCCGCCGGAACCGCAGTCCGGGTCAGTCGTCCGTCACCGTGCCTTCGTGGTCGAGCAGCCCGATGTTCTCCGCGCACCTCATGTAGAAGCGCGAGGCGACCGACCACTCGGTGATCCCCTGGGCGCCCAGGACCTGCATCGCGGCCCGCACGACGCGCACCAGGGCGTCCTGTTCGACGAGTTCGAACCGGGAGAGGACCCCCTCGTCGGCGTCCGCCACGTTCTCCGCGATCTCGTGGAGGCGTGCGCCCAGGGCGTTCAGGTCGGCGTACCCGCGGATCAGCGGGAACATCAGGGCGTCGAACTCGACGAGGTTCCGGCCGAACTGGGTCCGGGTGGAGGCGTGTTCCCAGGCGCTGCGGAACAGGCCGATGCCGAGCCCCAGCACGTAGCCGGCGTGGCGCAGCCTGCACGCGGGGGAAGGGCAGCCGTCGTGGGCGGTGCCGCCGTCGCCCGCCTCGGCCGCGCGGCCCGGGAGCGCGCACGGCCGGTAGGCGTTCTCGTAGCCGAGGTACCCCAGGCTCAGGTTGACCGCGCAGCCGACGGTGAGGCCGAGGCCGAGGCCCCCCTCCTCCTCGGGCCGCTCGATCGCGTCGAGGCCGAGCTCCGCCAGGGTCGCCGCGAGCGCCGTGCGCCGCGCCGGCGAGTGGGCGAACAGCGGCTCCACCCGGACGCCGGCGCCGACGGGTTCGAGGACCTCCAGGACGGTGTCGACCAGCTCCCCGCCGAAGAGGTGCAGGATCCCGAGGCAGCGCCGGGAGTACTCCTCCTTGAGGTCGGCCGAGATGGTGGACAGCATCATCTCCGAGGTGCCGGCGGACAGCGTGAGCCCCGGCGACTCGGTCAGCCCCGAGAACAGCTCCTCGTGGACCAGGTCGTCGACGCCGGTGGCCCTGCCGAGCGTGCTCCAGTGGCGGAGCACCTCGTGCCCGACCTGCTGGCAGGTCTCGCTCGTGTACAGCTTGGCGACGGCGGTGTCGATGGCCTTGACGTCGGCCCGCAGGAAGACCTCGGTGGCGGAGCGGGCCAGCGTCGTGGCGCACTCGACCTGGCCTTCGAGGCGTTCCAGGCGTTCCGCACTCCGGGGCCGGCCGGCCGTCCCGCGCAGCGCCCTGAGCCACCGCGCCGCCCGGACGACGTGGTCGATGCCGGTGCGCTCGATGGCCAGCGCCCCGTCCAGCAGGGCCCAGCCGCGGCCCTCCTCGCCCACCCGGCGCCAGCTCTCGACCTCGACGTCCTGGAGGCGCACCCGGCACATCCGTTCGCGCTGCACCGTTTCGACGAGCTCGACGGTCACGCCGTCCGCGGCCAGGTCGACGACGAAGAGCGTGATGCCGTCGTACTTGCTCCCGCCCTCCCCGGTGCGCGCGGACACCAGCGCCGAGCCCGCGAGGTCGCTGTAGATGCTGAACACCTTGACGCCGTTGAGGACGTAGCGGTCGCCGCGGCGCTCCGCCCTGGTCCGGAGCGCCGCGAGGTCGCTGCCGGCGCGCGGTTCGCTGTAGAGGACGGTGGAGAACTCCTCGCCCCGGCTGATGCGGGGGAGCAGTTCGCGCTTCAGCCGCTCCGAACCGGACTTGAGGACGAAGTTCCCGACGATCTGCACGGTGAGCGCGTACACGAGGTCCGGCAGGCCGGTCGAGCAGAAGCCCTCGAACAGCTCGATGGCGAGCCGCGTCGGGGTGCCGCCGCCGCCGAACTCGCGCGGCCAGTCGGGCGTGAGCAGCCCGCGCCGGCCGAGCTCCCGGTAGGCCTCGGCGATGGCGTCCGGGTCCATCCGGCGGGAGCGGATCACGAGGTCGCGCCAGTGCGGCGTGTCCACGAGCTTCGCCAGCGAGGCGTGTAGGTCGGCCGCGTCGGGCTGGTGGGCCTCCCCCGACTCGCGGGTGTCGTGGGCGTCGTCGCTCCCGCGGGTGCGGCGGGCCTCGTCCGGCCGTCCGGACCCGGCGGCGGGGTGCTCCTCCCTGATGATCCGTTCGATCGCCGCGACGTTGCCGGCCTCGCCGAGCAGGCCGTAGTGGTCGCCGGGCAGGTCGTGGATCCGCACGCTGCCCGTGGTCGCCGCGCTCCAGTCGGACTTGAGGGACTCCACGGCGCGCACCGAGACGACGTCGAGGTCGCCCGGTGTCGGCTGCCACCGGCAGACGAGCCGTCGGTTGCGGGTGAAGATCTCCAGGCGCTCGGTGAGCGTCTCCGGATCCATGTCCAGCACCGCGGCGGCTTCCGCGGGCGTCTGCGCGGTGACCTCGGCCTCGCGCCCGCCCTGCCGCAGCACGTCGAGCAGGAAGCCCTGCACCGCTTCGGCGGGTGTCCACACCGGGACGTCGCCGCACGCCCAGGTCGAGTCGAGGAGCACGACCCCGGGGCGGTTGCCGCGCTCCGCGAGCAGGCAGGCGACCTCCCAGGCGAGGGCACCGCCGAACGACCAGCCGCAGACCACGTCGACCGCGGGGACGTCCGCGCCGAACCCCTCGACGTAGCGCCGGGCGAGGTCCTGGACCGATTCGACGGGTCCGCCGTCCGCCGGCGTCCGCGAGGACGCCTCCAGCCCGAGACACCTGTGGTCGGTGAGCCGGTGGACCAGCGGCTGGTAGGCCAGCAGACTGCCGCCCACGGGGTGGGCGAACAGGAGCACCCGGCCGGAGGCGGCCGAGAGGCTCAGTTCGATGGGGCTTGATGTGTCCGCCGCCGCCGACCTCGTTCGGAGGTAGGCGTTCAGGCGTTCGCCTTCACGTTGCATCACACGTTCCCTGCCGTTGCGATCGGGGACCGGCCGTCACTCCGCCAGGAGCCGGGTGACGTCCTCTTCGGTCATCTCCTCGATGGCTTGCTGGAGTTCCTCGGGGGACAGACTCGCCAGCCTGGAGCGTTCGACCTCCAGGGCCAGGCTCTGCACGCTGGAGTCCGCGAAGAAGGCGGCCAGTGAGACGTCGGTCGCGAAGATCTTCTTGATCTTGG
The DNA here is from genome assembly GCF_036013975.1 of Kitasatospora sp. NBC_00458. Lineage (NCBI taxonomy): Bacteria > Bacillati > Actinomycetota > Actinomycetes > Kitasatosporales > Streptomycetaceae > Kitasatospora > Kitasatospora sp. NBC_00458. Next base: position 959,344 of record NZ_CP107904.1, on the reverse strand, counting down.
ATATCAGCTGGGCGGCCTGGAGGCTCGTCCCGCCCAGGTCGAAGAAGCTGACGTTCTTCGCGAAGTCGGTGCGGCCGAGGATCGGACCGAACGCCTGGGTCATCATCCGGCGTTCGACGTCCGTGAGCCGGTCCGCCTCCTCCGGTTCGGCGGTGGCGTCCACGGCCGGCAGGGCGCGCTCGTCGATCTTGCCGCTCGCGTTGATCGGGAGCTCGTCCAGCAGCACGAACTTGGCCGGCACCATGGTGGACACGAGGTGCCTGCGGCAGTGCTCGCGCAGCGCGTTCTCGGTGACGTCGCCCGCCCCGCCGGTCGCGCAGTACGCGACGACCCGCTTCTGGTCCTGCTCCTGCTGGACCTGCACGAAGACGTTGAGCACCCCGCGGGCGCCGCGGACGGCGCTCTCGATCTCGCCGATCTCGATGCGCACGCCGTTGATCTTGACCTGCTTGTCGGCCCGGCCGACGTACACCAGACGGCCGTCGCCGTTGTGCCGGGCGAGGTCGCCGGTCAGGTAGAGACGGGCCGAGGGGTCCTCGGAGAACGGGTCGGGGATGAACCGCCGCCGGTTGTCCTCGTCCCGGTTCCAGTACCCGGCCGCCAGTCCGACCCCGCCGATGGCCAGCTGCCCGATGACGCCCTGCGGCACCGGCACGTTCCGCGCGTCCAGCACGTACGCGACGTGGTTGTCCATCGGGGCGCCGATGGGCAGGGCGGCGGTCGTCAGCGGCTCCTTGAGCTCCTCGACGATGCTGGTGACGGTGCACTCGGTGACGCCGTACCCGTTGAAGATGCGACGGCCCCGGCCCCAGGCCCGTACCAGCTCGTGGGAGAAGGCCTCGCCGCCGACGAACACGATCCGCAGGTCGTCGAGCGGTGCCGGGTCGAGCAGCTTCATGACCGACGGCGGCAGGTCGGTCACCGTGACGCGGTGCTCCTCCAGGAACCGCTGCACGCCGGACATGTCGAGGCGCATCGCGGACGGCACGAGGTGGAGCGACGCGCCCGTCAGCAGCGCGCCGAACATCTCGAAGACCGACACGTCGAACCCGCACGAGGCGTAGCCGAGGAAACGATCCTGCGGAGTGAGCTCGAAGAGCGTCCGGACGTTCCGGATGAACCCCAGGATGTTGTCGTGGGTGACGAGCACGCCCTTCGGCGTCCCCGTGCTCCCCGAGGTGTGCATCAGGTAGGCGACCGAGTCGCCGCCGGGGGCCGCCCCCGGGAGCGTCGTCGCGGCCGGGAGGTCCGCCGGCAGGCGGAACTCCAGCCCGGGCGCGACACCGGCCGTCGTCGCGTCGCAGACCACGCGCTGCAGGTCGGCGCCGCCGATGATCGACGCGATGCGGCCCGGCGGGTTCATCGCGTCGATCGGCACGTACACGGCGTCCAGCGCCAGCAGCGCGAGGACGGTCGCGGGGAAGTCGGGGGACGGTTCGAGCGCGACGCCCACCCGGTCGCCGGGGCCGACGCCGGACGCCGCGAAGTGGGCGCGGAGCGCCTCGGCGCGGTGCCGGAGTTCGCCGTAGGTCAGGGTCGTGTCGGCCGTGCTCACCGCCGGGCGCTGCGCGTGCTCGTCCGCGACGGCGCAGAAGTGCGTGAAGACGTTGCCGCCGGGCGACGGGAATTCCGGGCCCTTTCCGAGAACCGCCTGAACCGCGCGGGATTCCTCGTCACGGGCCCACGACTCGCCGATGGTGGCGTCCGGCAGGGAAATCGCCCGGCGCAGGATCCCGACGAAGGCGCGCTGCATCGTGGCGATCGTCGCCGCGTCGAAGACGTCCGTGTTGTACGCGGTGTGGATCTCCAGGTCCGCGCCCTTCCGGGTGACCGTCCAGGACTGGAAGAACTTCGCGTGCGTGGTGTCGGGCTCGTTCTCGACCGCGGTGATTCCGTCGAGCTTGAGCGGCTCGGCCCATTCGTTCATCGTCAGCGTGTACTGGAACAGGGTGGAGCGGGCCGATTCACGCTTGACGCCGGCCCCGGCGATGATCTCCTCAAGGGGGAGCCGCCCGTGGGCCTGGCCGTCGCGGAAACGGCGCTGCACGTCCGCGAGGGATTCCCGGAACGTCGTGCCGGGGTCGATCCGGAAACGCAGCGGCAACATGTTGATGAAGAAGCCGATCGTTCTTTCGCATTCGACTTCGGAGCGGTTGGCCGTCGGCATTCCGAAGATGACGTCCTCGGACCCCGAGTACTTGCTGAAAAGACAGCCCATCGCCGTGGCGTAGACGGTGATCGGCGTGGTCGACAGGGACGAGGCGAGGTCGTTCACCTGTGCCGCCAGACCCGGCAGGGTGGTCACCTCCGCGGCGCCGGCGTAGGTCGTCTCGGGCGGAAGCGGCCGGTCACCGGGTATGTCCATGACATCGACGTCGCGGAGCGTCTCGGACCAGAAGTCCACGCTCTCCTGCCACGCCCCCGCGCTCATCCGCTTACGCTGCCACAGGCTGAAGTCGGCGAACTGGACGGTCGGGGGCTCTACTTCGGGCAGGGTGCCGGCCCGCCGGGCGTTGTACTCCTGCTCCAGCTCCTCGAAGAAGATCGCCGTCGACACGCCGTCGAAGACGATGTGGTGGACGACGAAGCCGAAGTGGTGGAGATCCTTCCCCACCGTGACCAGGGTGGCCCGCCACAGCGGGAACTCGGTCAGGTCCAGCGGGGTCTCGGCGAGTTCGGCCATGATCCGGTCGGCTTCGCCCTCGGATTCCACGCTCGTCCGCTCGATGACGACCTCGGGGGATTCGACGATCCCCTGGAAGTACTCGTCGTTCTCCACGAGGACGTGGGTCCGCAGCGCCTCGTGCCGCATGACGATGCTGGTGAAGGAATCGGTCAGGGCCCCGATGTCGAGGTCGCCTTCGAGCCGGAACAGGAAAGCGACGTTGTAGGTCGACAGGCCGCTCCGCAACCGGTCGACGAACCACAGTGTGTTCTGTGAATGAGAAAGCAGCACATTGTTCCGGTCCTGGCGAGGGCTGGGCCCTTCGGTGATCCTGGAGCGCGCGCGTGCCAGGATGCCGGCAAGGGACTGCTTCTTACTCAATGCGGTACCGTCGTGCGCTGAACTCACACAAAGCTCCTTGACGTCGAGTGGCGACCAAAAGCAGCAGTTCTGCGGGCATTTCAGCAGTGCGGGTACGGGAACGTGCAACCGGAAAATGATGTTGCGACCCCGGGGTATCCTGCCGCATTGACACGGCCAGGTCAAGGTCAAACTGGCCCGAGGACAAGGGATCGGGGGCTCGTACACGTCCGGCTGTGGCGCGGTGTCCGCCGAGTTTCTCCTGGATGGGGCCGGAATCCCGGCGCATCGACGGCGGAGTTAAAGATTCCGTTTCCGTCGTTCGGTCGCGTGGAACGGGGGGCGTGGAACGGGGGGCGGGGATCGCGCGCGAAGGCCGGCGGGCCCGCCGGTGCGGGGCGCCTCCCCCGCGGCGGAGCGACCGGCGGGCCGCCCGCCGTGACCCCCGGCGCCGCCCGCCGGAGCCCCGGCCCGGTCCGGGCGGAGCCGTTCCCGTGAACGGCTGCAGGCGCCGGTGGGCCGCTGACATACTCGGCCCATGCCTGAAGAGGTGGAGCCCGATCGGACGTCAGGACCGGTGCGTGCGGCCGGCCGCCGGCCGGCGGCCGTGGTGCTGCCCCCGTCGCTGCGCGCGGGGCTCGGACTGGTCGCGGCCCTCGCGGCGCTGCTGGTCCTCGTGCTCGGGATCCGGTACGCCGGCGAGGGCGGGCCCACCGCGGTGGACGCGCGGATCCAGGCGGAGGTGGACGGTGTGGGGCCGCCGTGGCGGTCCGTCGCGCTGGCGGTCGACGCCCTGGGGGAGCCGGCGGGAGCCGCGGCGCTGGTCGTGGCCATGGTGGCGGGCTGCCTGCTGCTCCGGCGTCCTCGCGCGGCGGTGCTGGTCGTCGCCGGCGCCGGAATCACCGTGGGGGCGACGACGCTGCTCAAGCACCTGGTGGGACGCACCATCCACGGCGGGTACCTGTCCTACCCGAGCGGGCACACCGCCTTCGCCACGGCGCTCGCCGTCGTGGCGGTGCTGCTCGCGACCCGCCGCCGGGGCCGGGACGGGCTCGGCGGCGGCCCCGGCGGGCGGACCGGCGTCCTGCTCGTGCTCGCCGCGGCGCTGCCCGCCGGCGCCGTCATGGGCTGGGCGCAGGTCGCGCTGGGCGCGCACTACCCGACCGACGCCTTCGGCGGCTGGTGCACCGCGCTGGCGGTGGTGCCGGCGACCGCGTGGTCGGTCGACCGGACGGCCGAAGTCGTTCTGCGGGAAGGGCGCTGACGTTGCGCCGTGTTACGTGACGTCAGGCCGGGCCACGTCACGCCACACCACGGTGGCGTGACGCGACGGGACGTCACGCCAGGCGGCGGAACACCGGCTTCACCGGCCGACCGGCGAGCCAGGGGGCGGGGTCGGCGGCGTCCAGCGCCTTCCGGTACACGGCGCACGCCCGGGCCACCACGTCGACGGTGTGCGCGATGTCGGCCTCGTCGAGCGCGCTGCTCACCACGAAGGACGGGGCCAGCACTCCGCCCGCGAGGAGCTGGCGCAGGAACAGGGTGCGGTACCGCTGCGACGGCTGCAGGTCCTCGTCGAGGGTGGCGAAGACGAGGTTGCTGGCCCGGCCCCTCAGGACGAGGTGGTCGCCGACGCCCTCGGACGCGGCGGCCTCGCGGACACCGGCGGCCAACCGCTCGCCGAGGGCGTGCAGCCGGGCGGTGACGCCCTCCTCCCGGTAGGTGGTCTGCACGGCCATCGCGGCGGCCAGCGAGTGCGTCTCCGCACCGTGCGTGGTGGACACCAGGAACACCCGGTCGCCGGAGTGCCGCAGCCCGCCCAGCTCCATCAGGTCGCGGCGCCCGGCCAGGGCGGAGACGGCGAACCCGTTGCCCAGCGCCTTGCCGAAGGTGGAGAGGTCGGGGACGACGCCGTACAGGCCCTGGGCGCCCGCCTCGGACCAGCGGAAGCCGGTGATCATCTCGTCGAAGACCAGGACGCAGCCGTGCCGGTCGGCCAGCTCGCGCAGGCCGGCGAGGTACCCGGGCGGCGGTTCGGCGTGGCCGGCCGGTTCCAGGACCAGGCAGGCGACCTCGTCCCGGTACCGGGTGAGCAGCTCCTCCGTGGCGGCCAGGTCCCCGTAGGGGAACGCCACGGTGAGCTCGGTGGTCTCGGCCGGAATACCGGCGGACAGCGGAGTGGTGCCGATGAACCAGTCGTCGACGGAGAAGAACGGCTGGTCGCCGCAGACGGCCACCCGCGGGCGCCCGGTGACGGCGCGGGCGAGCCGCACGGCGGCGGTGGTGACGTCGGAGCCGTTCTTCGCGAACTTCACCATCTCGGCGGTCGGCACCGTGGCCAGGAAGCGTTCCGCCGCCTCGACCTCCACGATCGACGGCCGGACGAAGTTGCTGCCGCGGTCGAGTTCCCGCCGCACCGCCTCCAGGACGCGCGGGTGGGCGTGGCCGAGGCTGACCGACCGCAGGCCGGAGCCGTACTCGACGTAGCGGTTGCCGTCGACGTCCCAGACGTGGGCGCCGCGGCCGTGGCTGATGACCGGCGCCAGGTTCTCGGGGTACTGGTCGTCGCCCTTGGCGTAGGTGTGGGCGCCGCCGGGGACGAGCGCGTGCAGCCGCTCGTTCGCCCGCCGCGACCGGGGCAGGCTGAACCCGTCGGCGGCGTCCTGCGGGCCCCGGGTGTCGCGGCTGTCGGGGGTGTCGGGGCTGTCGGGGGTGTCCCGGGCGTCCCGGGTGTCCTGGGTGTTCACGCCGGCCGCCCCTCGTGCCGGAGGACCTCGGCGAGGCTCGGCGCCTTCCGGTCCCGCTCGGACACCGACACGGCCGGCAGCGGCCAGGGGACGGCGAGTTCGGGGTCGTCGAAGGCGATCGTCACGTCCTCGGCCGGGTCGTGCGGGCGGTCGATCCGGTACGAGACGTCGGCGGTGTCGGTCAGCGCCTGGAACCCGTGCGCGCAGCCCGCCGGGATGTACACGCTCACCTGCGTCTCGCCGCTCAGCTCGAAGAAGGCCCGGTTGCGGTAGGTCGGCGAGTCCGGCCGCAGGTCCACGACGACGTCGAAGACCTTCCCGTACGAGCAGCGCACCAGCTTGGCCTCGCCGGCGCCGGAGCGCAGGTGCAGGCCGCGCAGCACGCCGCGGACCGAGCGGGACACGCTGTGCTGGACGAAGGCGTCCGGGTCGAGGCCGACCGAGCGGACCACCTCGGCGTCGAACGTGCGGCAGAAGAAGCCGCGCTCGTCGGCGTACGGCGTCGGTTCGAACAGGTACGCGCCGGCGATCGCCGGGACTTCGGTCACCTTCATGGAGCCTCCCGTGGGGCGTGGTCGTGGGTGTGGTCGTGTGCGTGGGCACGGTTCTGCGGGTGGCCGTGGTTCCGGCCGCGGTCCCGGTCCTGTTCCCGGTCCCCGTCCCGGTCACGGCCCTGTCCCCGGTCCTGGGCACCGGAACGGCCGCGGCCGCGGCCGGCCGCCGGGAAGACGGCCGCCGTCAACGAGCTGAACTGCCCTTCCAGCTCCCGGCGGGCGGCCAGGTTCCGCTCGGCGAGGGTCCGCCGCAGCTCCGGCGACTGCTTCTCCAGCGCCCGGAACTGCTCGATCAGCCGGTCGGCGTCGACCTCGCGGGCCGGGTGGCAGTACTCGCCCAGCCCCATCCGGGCCATCAGCGCCTCGCTCTTCGCCGCGTAGCTCAGGGCGAGCGTCGGGGTGCCGGCCTTCAGCGCGCAGATCAGGTTGTGGTACCGGGTCGCCACCACCGTGTCGGCGGCGGCCGTCTCCCGCATCAGGTCGGCCAGCGAGGCCGGCGAGGCGGCGGTGAGCAGCGGCGAGTCCACCGCGTCGAGGATCGCGGCGACCACCGGTCTGTCGACGTCGTCGCCCATCAGCAGCCGGACCCGTCTGCCGTCCTCGACCAGCGCGCGGACGAAGCGGGTCGTCCCGTCGAGGTAGCGCCGGTGGATCTCCTCCGCCCGGGCGCGGTCGTCGTTCCCGCCGTGGAAGGCCATGACGCCGACGCAGACCGGGCCCGCCGGGCCGTCGGGCGCGTCCGGCGCCGGCGTCGGCGCCGGCAGGGAGAAGGCGAGGTCCGGGTAGACCTCGTCCCGCCGGGTGTCCACGCCCATCGCCCGCATCGCCTCGCGGGACGGCGCGTCCCGGTACGACCGGTAGGCGGCCAGCCGCGCCGACCAGCGCACCAGGGCCCGGGTCGGCCGGCTGCGGATCCAGGCCGCGCCGACGCTGACCAGCGCGACCCGGGTGCCCAGCAGCCGGCCGCTCGCGCAGAGCAGGAACAGCGCGTACGGGAAGCCCCACGGCCGCAGCGGCAGGGTGGCCTCCAGGACGCCCATCCCCGGCACGATCACCACGTCGTGCCGGCGCACCCAGGCGGCGGTGCGGACGGCGTCGACGAGCTTGCCGAGGCCCTTCGCCGCGATCGAGCCCGCCCGCGACGCGGTCCGGTACTCGCCGCGGTACCAGTGCAGCCGGGTCGCGGGGATCCCGTACCGGCTCGTGACGGCCTCGGGCCCGCCGCACAGCGCGTCGACGACCGCGTCCGGGTGCTCGGTGCGGAGGTAGCCGAGCAGGGCTTCGAGCGAGCCGTCGTTGCCGAGGTTGCCGGAGCCGAGCAGGCCGAACACCCCGACCCGCACCGGGGTTCTCCCGGTGGCCGTCATGCCCGCCTCCCCTCGCGCCCGGCGACCAGGGCGTCCACGGAGACGGAGAGCCGGTCCGGGTCGACCGGGGAGCGGTCCTCGACCCGCTCGCCGGCGCCCGGCCGGGCCCGGCTGGCCGCCCAGGCGGCGAGGTGGCCGTAGCACGCGCGCCGGTCGGCGGGGGACAGCGGCACCCGCTGGATCGTCGCGACGAAGCCCCAGACGTACTCGGCGAGCAGCCGGGGCGTCGGGTGCAGCGGCCCGGCCCGGCGCGGGTCCAGGTTGACGCACCGGGAGCGCTTGGAGGGGTTCGCCCGCTCGGCGCGGGTGGGGTGGTCGCGGCGGAAGTACAGCAGCTCCGGCACCTGGTGGAAGCGCCCGCGCAGGCCGATCTCGGCGACGAAGGTGCGGTCCGCGTGGTGGTAGCTGTCGAGCGGCTTGACCCGGCGCAGCACGTCGGCCCGGATCACCCCGTAGAAGTCGTCGCCGCCGGGTTCGAACAGCATGCTGCGGAACCGCTCCGGCGCGTGCGGGGAGCCGGTGGCGAGCCCGTAGTCGTAGGGGACCTTCACCCGGCCCTCGCCGTCGATGACCGCCTGGTCGGCGTGCGCGAGGATCACGTCCGGCCGCTCGTCCAGCGCCTCCACGCAGCGCAGCAGCAGGTCCCGGGCGTACAGGTCGTCGTGCGAGGCCCACTTGAACAGCTCGCCGCGGCACTCGGTGAACACGTGGTTGTGGTTCGGCGAGGCGCCGATGTTCCGGGGCAGCCGGAGGTAGCGGATGCGCGTGTCCCGCGCGGCGTAGCGGCGGCAGATGTCCTGCGTCGCGTCGGTCGAGGCGTTGTCGGAGATGACCAGCTCGAAGTCCTCGTAGGTCTGGCCGAGCAGGGCGTCGAGCGACTCGGCGAGGTACTCCTCACCGTTGTAGACGGGCAGCCCGATGCTCAACCGGGGTACGGCGGTCATGGAGTCCTCACTTCGGGGATGCCGTCCTCCACACGGGGGACGGGAGTTCGGTGGTGCTCGCGCAGGGCGGCCCTCAGCTGCCACCACCACACGGCCGAGCCGCAGGCGGTCGCGGTGGCGACGCCCCAGGCGGAGCCGGCCGTGCCGGCCAGGGCGGCTCCGCCGAGCCCGCCGCCGAGGTAGCAGGCGGAGGCGAACAGTTGGCAGCGCAGGCTGCGCCGGGCCGCGGCGAGTGCGCGCAGGCCGGCCGCCGCGCCGCTGCCGAGCCCGGCCCCGGCGACGCCGAGGGTGGCCGGCACGATGAGCTCCGAGGACGAGTGCCAGACGTCGCCGAGGACGAGCTCGCCGATCCGGTCCGGCATCAGCAGCAGCGCGGAGCCCCACAGCAGCGCGGCGGCGGCCTGCCCGCCGCCCAGCCGGAGGCAGAACCCGCCGAGCCGGTCCGGTGCCTGCCGCAGCACCCGGGCCGCCTCCGCGACGGTGACCAGGGACAGTCCCATCAGCAGGGCGAGGAAGGGGCCGAGCAGGAGCTCGGCGCCCCGGACCGTCCCCACCGCACCGACCCCGACGATCGCGCCCAGCCCGTACGCCCGGAGCTGGCCGGCGGCGCTGAGGCTGACGTTCTCGGCCAGGTACCGGGTGCCGAGGTCGCGCTGCTCGCGGAGCCACCCGCGGGCCGCGGTCACCCGGGGCCGGATGCCCGACTGCAGGAAGCCGTACCCGGCGGCCACCGCGGCGGCGGCGCCCCAGGCCAGCAGGAAGGCGGCCACGGTGTTGACCCGGGACGCCACGACCATGGCCGGGACGAGCGCGACGCCCTGCACGAGGTCGTTGGTGAACGCCTTCCGCCCGGCTCCGGCGGCGAAGAACGCGAACCGCCGGGAGTCCTGGAGCAGCAGCGCCGGCAGGGCGGCGCCGAGGCAGACGAACGCGGGCCCGATCCGGCCGCCGAGGCCGAGCCCGATGAGCGAGCAGACGGCGCCGAGGGAGGAGCCGATGACGAGCGCGGTCCCCGACGACCGGGCCGCCGCGGCGCGCCAGACCGCCTCCGGCACGCCGCTGAACCGCACCATCAGCGGGTCCGTGGCGAGCCCGCGGGCGACGTTGAGCACCAGGCCGTAGGTCAGCCAGGCCAGGCTGAACACGCCGAACGCGGTCACCCCCAGCGAGCGGGCCACGAAGACGCCCACCGCGAAGTTGGTCATGCTGGAGACCGCCTGGTCGGCCAGTCCCCAGGACAGCCGGCCGGCGACGCTCCGGCCGGAGGTCCGGCGGGCCCGCCCGGGCGGGCCCGCCGGTTCCGTCCTCCGCTCCTCCTCGGTGCCCATCCGCGTCATGCCTTGATCAGCCCGGCGCCGTGCAGGGCGTCGGCCGCGGCGGCGACGGTGTCGAACGGCAGCCCGGACCGCTCGGCGACGTCCAGCAGGCTGTGCCCGCCGTCGGAGAGGCTGAGCACCCAGAGCATGGCCAGCTGCGCCTGCTTGGCGTCGCTGCGGCCGCCGAGCGAGTCGTACAATCCGCGCCGGCCCAGGTGCGGTTCGCCGTACGGGCTGAGGTTGAGGTACCGCCGGTTGCGGTCGAGGACGGCGAACGCCTCCCGGCAGACCGCGAGGGTGTCCGCCAGCGCCTCCGGGGAGACGAAGTCCGGGTTGTCCGCCGAGGTGTGGTACTCGGGGTACCCGGCGTACGGGGTCCGGCTGAGCGATCCGACGCCGAGGTCGAAGCCGGGCGAGCAGTACTGCCGCTCGTCGTAGCCGTACGGCGTGAACTCGGTGACCTGGTGCGGTCGCCCGCTCTCGCGCAGGACGTGCCGCAGCACCCGGTCGATCTCCGCGTCGCCGCGCCTGCTCTGCTTGTACGTCAGCCGGCCGCGGTCGCCGGCGCAGGCCAGCACCAGCCCGTGCTCGACCCTTCCCCCGGTGCCCGGCTCCGCCTGACCGGGGGCCGTGCCGCCCACCCGCTCCGCATTGCGGGCCAGCCAGGTGATCGCCCCGATGGTGCCCGGCGCGAAGATGAACCGGTAGGTGTAGTACGGGGTCCGCTCCGCCAGCTCCTGCGCCAGGAAGACCGCCACCGCGACGCCCGCCATGTTGTCGTTGGCGAGCGCCGGGTGGCAGACGTGGCAGGAGACGATCACCTCGTCGGCGACCTGCCCGGGGACGACGTGCTCGGCGTAGGTGAGGTGGCCGTCCGCGAGCGTGGAGTCGATCCGCACCTCGTACTCGCCGTCCGGCATCGCGTCCAGGGTCTCCTGGGCCAGGCAGAACCCCCACTCGGGCTTGTAGTAGCTGGTGCGGTACGGCACCCAGGACGGGTGCTCGGGCAGGGTGTGCAGGTGTCCGCGCAGCTCGGACAGCGGCATGGTCGCCGCCACCGGGACGCTGTAGCCGAGCACGTGCAGGCTGGACGCGGCGAAGTCGACGACCCGCCGGCCGGTGCCGTCGGCGATGTACGCGTCCCGGATGTTCCACTCCTGCGGCACCGTCCAGTCGAGCACCCGCGTCCCGGTCGGCACCTCGTGCACGCGCAGCGGGAGGTGCTCGCCGACGATGTCCAGGGTGGCGCGCACGCCGTCGCCGGTGATGCTCCGGCAGATCGGGTACAGCCGCTCCACCAGGGCGTGCATCCGGTCGCCCACCGCGGTCATCGGCGCCACCGCAGGGTGTCGTCGACGGTGCCGGCCCCGGACGCCGCGCGCAGCACGGCCAGCCGGGTGAAGCGCTGTTCGAAGGCCTCCCGGGTCAGCCCGAACTCCCGGTAGGCGTCGGCGAGTTCGATCGCGCCCCGCTTCACCGTCCACTCGCAGTCGAAGCCGGGCAGCGCGGCGCGGAACCGGGAGAAGTCCACCCGGTAGGACCGCGGGTCGGCACCGTTCTCCCCGGTGATCACCACCTTCGCGCCGGACACCGCCTCGGCGACCTGCCCGGCGATCTCGGCGACGGTGACGTTGTTGGCCTCGCTGCCGATGTTGAACGCCCGGTCGTGCACCGCCTCCCGCGGCGCGGCCAGCGCGGCCGCGAAGGCCCGCGCGATGTCGGCGGCGTGCACCAGCGGCCGCCAGGGCGTGCCGTCGGAGAGCACCAGCACCTCGCCGGACAGGAGCGCGTGGCCCACCAGGTTGTTCAGCACGATGTCGGCGCGCAGCCGCGGCGAGAAGCCGAAGGCGGTGGCGTTGCGCAGGTACACCGGGGTGAAGTCGTCGTCGGCCAGGGCGTGCAGGTCGTCCTCCACCCGCACCTTGGACTCCGCGTACGGCGTCACCGGGCGCAGCGGGGCGTCCTCGGTCACCAGGTCGTCGCCGCCGGCGGCACCGTAGACCGAGCAGGTCGACGCGTACAGGAAGCGCCGCACCCCGGCGTCCCGGGCCAGCCGGGCCAGCCGCACGGAGGCGTGGTGGTTGATGTCGTAGGTGAGGTCCGGCGCCAGCGAGCCCAGCGGGTCGTTGGACAGCGCGGCCAGGTGGATCACGGCGTCCACCCCGGCCACGTGCTCGGCCGTGACGTCGCGCAGGTCCACCCGGTGCCCCGGCGGGTCCGCGGGCACCGGGCCCAGGACGCAGTCCGCGAACAGGCCGGCGTCCAGCCCCACGACCTCGTGCCCGGCCGCCGCGAGGACCGGGGCCATCACGGTGCCGAGGTAGCCCTGGTGACCGGTCAGCAGTACGCGCAAGGTTCATCCCTCCAGATCGAGAACGAGTTTGGCGACGGCGAACGCCTCGGCGTAGCGCGCGTGGCATTCGATGCCGCGGATCCGGGCCAGCCCGAGGAAGGCCTCCCGGTCGTACCAGGGCCGGTGCCGCTGCGAGGGGTAGTGCTCCTGCAGCAGCCGCACCTTCTCCTCGGCGACCTCCGGGGACAGCGGCTGGTACGCCGTCGGACGGCCCAGGTCGCCGTCCCACTTGACGATCTCGTAGCCGAGCACCAGGTGGTCGCGGAACGCGGTGGTCACCAGCTGCGCCAGTCCGCGGTGGTCCTGGTGCGCGTCCTCGGTGCGCGGCGCGAGGACCAGCTGCGGCTCGGTCCGCCCGCGCAGCTCCTCGACCGAGGCCTTGGCCTCGTCCCAGTGCGCGGGCAGCCTGCCGTCCGGCAGCTTGAGCACGGTCAGGCGCAGGTCGGCGTCCGGGCAGAAGGCGGCGAGCGCGTCCCGCTCCTCCTGCTCCCGCTCGCCGCCGCCGCCGGAGAGCACCAGCGCGTCGACCCGCAGGCCCGGCCGCGCGCGGCACATCGTCAGCAGCGTGCCGCCGGCGCCGATCGCGATGTCGTCGCAGTGCGCCCCCAGCGCGACGACCCGGTCCGGACGCCCGGCGCCCAGCCGGATCACGCGGTCACCGGCCCGGCGCCGGTCCCGCCGGCCGCACCCGCCGCCGCGGCGCCCCGCTCCCACACGGCCCACGGGCGGTCGCCCCGGGTGTAGGCGAGGTCGAGCGCGGCCCGCTCCTTCACGGTGTCGGTCGGCTTCCAGAAGCCGCGGTGCTGGTGGGCCACCAGCCTTCCGCGCTTGGCCAGTTGGGTGCAGCCGTCGGCGACCAGGTCCCCGTTCTCCGGGATGTGGTCGAAGACCTCCTGGCGGAGCACGAAGTAGCCGCCGTTCTCCCACAGCGGCAGTTCGCTCACCGCGGTGATGCCCCCCACCAGGCCGTCCTCGCCCAGCTCCACGCAGTGGAACGAGGACTGCGGCGGCACCACCATCATCGACGCACCGGCGTCGCGCCGGGCGAACGCGTCGATCATCTCCGGCAGCGGGGCGTCGGTGAGCACGTCGGCGTAGTTGGCGAGGAACATCTCGTCGCCGTCCAGGTGGTGCCGCACCCGGCGCAGCCGCTCGCCGATCGGCGACTCGATGCCGGTCTGGGCGAACGTGATCGTCCAGGAGGCGATGTCGGTGGACAGCAGCTCGGTCCGCCCGCCCCGCAGCACGAAGTCGTTGGACGTCGTCTCCTCGTAGTTGAGGAAGAAGTCCTTGATGTGGTGGGCCCCGTACCCGAGGCACAGGATGAACTCGGTGTGCCCGAAGTACGCGTAGTAGCGCATCACGTGCCAGATGAGCGGCCGCGGGCCGACCATCGCCATCGGCTTGGGCACGTCGTCGGAGGTTCCGCTGCGCATCCGCAGCCCGTAACCGCCGCAGAACAGGACGACCTTCACGGCTTCACCTCGACGATGCTGAGTTCCGGGATGGGGAAGACCAGCCGGCCGCCCCAGGCGTGCACGTAGGACAGCTGCTCGACCAGCTCGTCGCGCAGGTTCCACGGCAGGACCAGGACGTAGTCCGGCCGGTCGGTGGCGATCTGCTCCGGCGGCAGGATCGGGATCCGGGTGCCCGGGGTGAACCTGCCGTGCTTGTAGGGGTTCCGGTCGACCGTGTACGGGAGCAGGTCGGGCCGGACGCCGCAGTGGTTGAGCAGGGTGTTGCCCTTGCCCGGGGCGCCGTAGCCGACGACCGTCTCGCCGCGCTCGGCCGCCTCGACGAGGAAGCGCAGGAGGTCCCGGCGCACCTTCGCCACCCGGGCCGAGAACTCGGTGTACCCGGACAGCTCCTGCAGCCCGGCGGCCTTCTCCCGGGCCAGCACGTCGGCCACCCGCCCGGTCGGCTCGCCGGCCACCGCGGCCGGCCGGGCCCACAGCCGGATGGAACCGCCGTGCGTGGGCAGCAGCTCGACGTCCACCAGCGTGAGTCCGCCGCTCTCCAGCGCCCGGGCCGCGGACGCGACCGTGTAGTACTGGAAGTGCTCGTGGTAGATCGTGTCGTACTGGTTCTCCTCGATCAGGGTCAGCAGGTGCTGCACCTCGATGGAGACCCAGCCGTCGTCCGCGACCAGGGCGCGCAGCCCCCGGGTGAACCCGACCACGTCGGGGATGTGCGCGTACACGTTGTTGGCCACGACCAGGTCCGCCGGGCCGTGCTCGGCGCGGACGGCCGCGCCGGTGGCCGGGTCCAGGAACTCCGTGAGCGTGGGAACGCCCGCCTCCCGCGCCGCGGCACCGACGTTCACCGACGGCTCGACGCCGAGGCAGCGGATGCCCCGGTCCACCACGTGCTTCAGCAGGTACCCGTCGTTGCTGGCGACCTCGACCACGAACGAGTCCGGGCCGAGGCCCAGCCGCGGCACCGCCCCGTCGACGAAGGTGCGCGCGTGCTCCACCCAGGAGGTCGAGTACGAGGAGAAGTACGCGTACTGCGTGAACGTCTCCTCCGGCGTGATCAGCGGGGGGATCTGGGCGAGCCAGCAGTCGGTGCAGACCCGCAGGTGCAGCGGGTACGTCGGTTCCGGCCGGTCCAGCTCGTCCGCGGCGAGGAAGCTCTCGCACGGCGGGGTCGCCCCCAGGTCGACGACGCTCCCCAGCGCCGTCGAGCCGCAGAGTCGGCATCGTGTCATCTACTGCCCCCATTTCCTGCTCGCGCGGGCGTCCCGCCGCGAGCCAGCGTTCGTCGTTCCCGTCGGCGGCGCGCCGTCCGCGCCGCCGGACCGCCCCGCGATCGCGGTGCGGTACTCCTCCACCAGGCGCTCCAGCCCGACCGCCGGACTGAAGGCCCGGTCGTACCGGGTCCGGGCCGTCCGGCCCATCTCCCGGTTGCCGGCCGGGTCGGCCGTGATCCGGCGCAGGCAGGACGCGAGCGAGGCCGCGTCGCCCGGCCGGTGCAACAGCCCGGTCACCCCGTCCTGCACCAGCTCCACGAAGGCGCCGTGACCGGCGGCGACGGCCGGGACCCCCGCCGCCATCGCCTCCGCGACCACCAGGCCGAACGTCTCCATGGACAGCGAGGGAGCCACCACGGCGACCGACCGCGAGACGGCCCGCCGACACTGCTCCGGGTCGTACAGGCCGGCGTAGCGCACGTCGTCCCGGCCCGCCGCCCAGGCGGTCACCTCGGGTTCCAGCGGCCCCGCCCCGGCGAGCACGAGCGGGACGCCGACGCCGCCCTCCGCGGCCAGCGCGTCCCACGCCGCCATCAGCAGCCGCACGCCCTTGGACTCGGTGAGCCGGCCGAGGAACAGCAGGTGCTCGCCGGTGTCCGCCCGGCGGACCCCGGGGTCGGGCACGAAGTTGTGCTTCACCACCAGCCGTTCGGCCGGCATGCCGGACCGCACCAGGATGTCGCGCTGCGCCGCGGAGATGCAGAGGAACCGCTCCACCCCGGACCACCACCGCCGCCGGTTGACCGCCAGGCTGACCGCGAGCGGCACCGTCGCGAGCCGCGAGTTCCGGTAGCAGCCGTGCCGGACGGCGGGCAGCGACGCCACCGTGCCGACGCACTCGGTGCACTCCCCGCCGTCCCGGTGCAGCGTGCCGGGCGGGCAGACCTGGGTGTAGTTGTGCAGCGTGGCGACGACCGGCACGCCCGCGTCGGCGCAGGCGGCGATCACCGCCGGCGACAGCAGCGGGAAGACGTTGTGGACGTGCACCACGTCCGGCGGCTCGGCGCGGAGCCGGTCGGCGAGCTCCGTGCGGACCGCCGGGTTCCACGGCACCAGGAGCGGCACCGCGACCTTGCCGAGCAGCGAGCGGCCGGCGATCTCGTCGCTGCGCCGCTCGAACACGTCGACCCGGTGGCCGGCCGCGCGCAGCAGCCCCACCTCCTCGTCGACGACCCTGTTCTCGCCGCTCGGCTGCGCCGAGGAGTAGCGGTTGTGCACCACGAGGACGTGCATGGTCAGGTCACCTCCCGGTTCCGGTCCCAGCGCGGGATGCGACGCCGCGGTCCCGCGGGCGCCGTCGAGGGGATGGCCGCGGCGGGTGCCGGGGCGGGTGCCGCGAGCAGCGACGCGGCCAGGGCCAGGTGGAGCAGGTAGGGCGAGGCGTCGCCGAGTCCGGCCTCGGTGTACGAGGAGATCGCGACGTAGCTGATCAGGAAGATCGCGCAGGCCCTCGGCAGCGAGGGCGGGCGCAGCAGCGCGATCCCGCCCAGCGAGAGGAGGATCGCCGCCACGAGGACGATGCCGAGCTGGCCCTGCTCGTTGTAGACGGCCAGCCAGCTGTTGTCGATGGGCAGCCCGCCGAACGACTTGTCGCCCAGGCCGGTGCCGAACACCCGCTCGGGGAGCGTCCGGGGCGCCGTCAGCAGGGCGTCCCAGACCTTGGCCCGGCCGGTGAGGTTGGAGAAGTTCTCCTTGCTCTGTCCGCGCATGAACCACGCCTGCAGGGCGGAGGAGAACGCCACCGCGGCCACCGTGGAGGTGACCACCGCCCAGGCGAAGAACCGGCGGGCGGCGGCGCTGGTCAGGACGAGCGAGCCGATCGCCAGCGCCAGCCCGATGAGCAGGCCGACGGTGGCCGTCCGGGTGTGGGTCATCGCGAGCAGCACGAGCGTCGGCACGATGACCACCGCCGCACTGGTCCCGGTGGTCCGGCGGTCCAGCAGGAGCAGCACGGTGAGTCCGATGATCACCGCGGAGTACTGGCCGATCTGCGGCGGGGTGAGCGGCCACAGCGCGCCGACCAGGCGCCCGCCGTAGTACTCGGGCATGGCGGTGCCCGGGGAGATGACCAGGCCGGCGGCCACCGACACGAGCACCCCGAAGTACATCCGGATGTGGGTGCGGACGAGCATCAGGCTGCCGTTCCACCAGCGGCTGAGCAGCCACAGCGTGGCGATGAAGATGGTGAGCCGGGCGCAGCGGAACAGCGCGCCGACGCCGACCTCCAGGTGCAGGCTGGAGATGATGCTCGGCACCAGCAGCAGGCTGAGCAGGAACAGGAAGGCGCCGGCGCGGATGCGCAGCCTGAGGTTGAGGGCGAGCGCCAGCGCGAACGCGGAGACCAGCGCGCCCATGGTGGCCATCTGGATGAGGGAGCGGGGCAGCCTGACGATGGTCTTCGCCCCGGCGGAGCCGAGCGTGTTGAGGCCCAGGAGCGCCCAGACGACCCAGACGGCCTTCGGCGTGCCGCCGGTCCGCCGTCCGGCGGCGGGCCGGGGGAGCGCCGTGCCCGGCCCGCCCGCCGGTCCGCCGCCCGCGGCCGCGCCGCGCACCGGTTCCCCGCCCACCTCAACCACCGGCCTGCGGGGCGAAGGTGCTGCCCGCGTCCTGCCGGTACGGCTCGCCCTGCCACTTCGCGGCGTCGAGCCTCCGGTCCGGGTCGTCGATGACGAAGCTCCACGGTCCGAGGTAGGTGTTGTCGTGCCAGCGGTTGTCCTGTTCGAGGGTGATGGCCTGGGAGACCCGCTTGCCCTTGTACGGCGACCAGTCCGGATAGGTGCCGTAGTTGGAGAGCACCGCCATCCGGGCGCACTCCACCGTGCACTTGACGACGGACGTGTCGAGGGAGAAGCGGTTGTCGTGGACGTCCACCCGCTGGGTCTTCCACCGGCAGTCGGCGTAGAGCGGTGCGGTGTCGATCGCCGGTTTCGCGCAGCTCCGGGTGTCCTTCACCAGCAGCGTGCAGTAGCCGGTGGAGGTGTTGGCCGGGCTGTTGCAGAACCGGTCGGCGTTCTCCCACAGGGTGATCCCGGACCAGTTGTCCTCCAGGACGTTGCGGTAGACCTCGATCCGGTCCGTGCGGGCCGGCACCCGCGGTTCGCCGCCGGCCTCCGACACGTAGACCGCCGCGTACGGGAAGTCGTCGCCGGCGGCCGCGTGCCGGCGGCCCTCGACCCAGTTGTTGCGCCGGATCGTGTTGTTCCTGATGACGGCGTTGTAGCTGGTCTCGTACATCAGCGCGGTGCCGTCGTTGGACTCCAGCAGGTTGTCCTCGACGAGGAAGTCGTTGTTGTTGTTGTCCGCCCACAGCCCGGCGCCGCGGTTGTCGTGCACCCAGTTGCCGCGGACGTCGGCGCCGTCGACGGCCCAGAACTTGATCCCCCCGGTGCAGCCGCAGCCCGGCTGCCGCCGCTCCCAGTCGTCGGTGTTGTTGCCCACGATCTCGTTGCCCTCGACCAGCAGCCCCTTGATGGTGTCGCCGGTCTTGTAGGCGTTCATCCCGTACTGCCCGTTGTTGCGCAGGCAGCTGGCGCGGACCTGCTGGCGGGCACCGGCCATCAGCCCGGCGCCGGAGTTCTCCTGGATGGTCGCGTGCTCGATCACCCAGCCGTCGGCCATGTCGTGGTTGACCACGCCCTCGTCGTGCGGCGCGACGAAGCCCTGCACGGTCAGGTGGCGGATGGTGACGCCGGGGGCGGTGCCGCTGAACGCGTAGTTGTTGGTCCTCCGGCCGTCGAGCACCGCGCCCGGCGCGCCGACGTAGGTGTCCCCCTCCTTGGCCATCACCTGGGCGTAGCGGTCCGGTTCGAGGGTGTGCGTGCCCGGCAGGAGCCAGAACGTGGTGTGCGGGGGGTTGTCCCTGGTCTTCACGGCCAGGTCGTCGACCACCGCGGGGTCGACGGTCACCGCGCCCGCCGGGGCCGTCGCCGGCCCCGCCGCGGGGGCGCCGCACACCCGGGCCACGGCCGCCGGCCCGGACGGCGCGGCGGTCACCTCCGCCGGGGCGTCCGGCGTGCTCGTGCAGCCGGTCGCCACCAGCAGGGCGAGTGCCAGCGCCGCCGCCGCCGACGCTCCCCGGTGCCGTCTCCTGATCCTCACGCGCCCCCCTAGCCGCGGAACCCGAGCACGGTGGTGAACCCCTGCGTGCCGTCGGCGAAGCCGTCGCCGACCAGCACGGTGGCGGGTTCCCGGCGTCCGAAGCCCGCGGAGTACCAGCCCAGCGGCGGGTCGGTCTCGCCGCGGTGCGCCGACCAGGACAGCTGCCCGGGCAGGTCGAGCACCGCGGAGCGGTCCTCGCCGCCCCGGCTCCAGGTCAGCACCGCCCGGTTCCCCGTCAGGTCCGCGGTGACCGCCGGGCCGAGGTGGAACGCCAGGCGCACGGGCCGGCGCGGTCCGTGCACCTCGTCGACGATCCGCAGCTCCCGGGTCGCGGCGGTCAGCTCCACCCGGCGGCGGTGCACCGAGGGCCGGTAGCCGTCGTGCTCGGCGGCCCAGCGGGCCACGCCCTCCTCGGAGGCGTCCGCGGCCAGGACGCGGCTGCCGGCGTGCCGGGTCCACAGGAACGGGCCGCCGGAGACGGACTGGTCACCGCCGTCCAGCTGCAGGGTGTTGTGGCCCAGCGTCGAGCGGAAGTACCGCCGCCACTCGGGTTGCCCGTGGTAGCAGAACGTCCCCGGGTCGGCGAGCACGTCGACCCCGTCGTGCCGGACCTCCACGGACAGCGCGTCCGCGTGGGCGTGCGCGGCGATCGACAGGAACCCGTGCGGACCGCCGTCGCAGCGGCACCAGATCTCCTCCGGGCCGCGCAGCACGGTCATCCCCGCGTCGGCGAAGTGGGCCGGCCGCTCGGCCGGGCGGGTCACCGTCCCGTTCCGCCCGTACGGCCGGACGAGCGCGGCCAGCAGCGGGGTGCGCACATCGGTGCCGGTCACCGCCGGCCACCAGGCGAGCCGGCCGAACACGGCGTCCCCGGTGGCCAGCAGCGAGCCCCAGCGGTCGGTGCCCGCGCCGTCCAGGACCAGGCCGTGCCCGTCGTCCGCGTCCCCCTGGCGCGGGGGCCGCAGGCGGTTGTCCACGACGGCCGCGAGCGCGTCGGTCATCCGCAGCAGGACGAGCCGCACGGTCGCGGGGACCGGCACGGACGCGGCGTCCGCCTCCGCCACCGCGGCCAGGCCGAGCTCCAGGACGAGCCCGTGGTACTCGGTGGCCAGCTCGCGGTTGAGGCCGGAGGGGAAGGTGTTGGCGCGCAGGTGCCGCTCCAGCGACCGCAGCGCGGCGGACCGCCAGCGCGTCGAGGAGGGGAACCACCCGAACGCGCAGGCCGCGGCGAACTGCCCGGCGGCCTCGGCGATGACGTGGTTGTTCGCCGACGACCCCCGGCTGGGGAAGGCGGCCAGCCAGCGCTGGTGGTGCCAGATCTGGTCCAGCGCCACCGGGTTGTCCTCGAACAGCCCGGCCGCGCCCGGCCAGCCGTCGAGCAGCCGGCGCACCCACACCCAGGACAGCAGGCGGATGCCCAGCTCGATGCCGCTGACCCAGTGCACGCCGCGCAGCGGCGGGTTGGCCGCCCACCAGGACCGCAGGTGCCCGGCCACGCGCTCGGCGTACCGCTCGTCCCCGGTGACGGCGTAGGCGGCGGCGAGCACGGTCAGGTACTGGTGCCGGGACGGCTCCCAGATCTGCTTGACGTCCCCGACCGCGTCCTCGTCCCGGTACGGCACGTCGAAGGCGTAGCCGGACGGCGCCCGCCGCCCGGTCTTCGGGTCGCGCCACCAGTCGGGGTCGACCAGATCGTCCCGCTCCACCCCGAACCACTCGGCGTGCCCGTCCAGCAGCCGGTCCGCCTCGGCGACGAGGCGCTTGGCGGCGTCCGGCGGCACCGCGGCGACCGCCCCGGCGGGCAGCACGGCGGTGAACCGGGCACCCGTCACCGGCGGACGGTGCGGCGGCGCCGACCGCCACCGCCGCCTGCGCACCGCGTCGCCCACCCGGCCGCCGACCTCCTGCGGTCCCATCCGGGACAGCCGCCGCAGGTACCAGCCCGCACCCATGGTCATCGCGGCCCCGCCAGCGTCACCGGTGCGCCGCCGGACAGGGCGGACTGCACGGCGAGGGTGGCCGCGGTGGTGGCGACCAGCGACTCCAGCGGTACCGGCATCGGCCCGCGGGTCCGCACGGCCGCGACGAACGCGGCCAGTTCGGCGGCCTGGCCCTTGTCCCGGGCCTTCGGCAGCCGCGAGCTGGCCCACCGCCTGCGCCCGGCCGTGCTCTCGAAGTGCACCGAGGCGCGGACGAAGTCGTCGAGCTTCAGCACCTTGCCGTCCGCGACGAGGTCCAGCGTCTCCTTGGGGAAGCCGGACGCGCCGGTGGTGACGTAGCTGAGGGAGGCGGTGGAGCCGTCCGGGTAGCGCAGCACGACCTGGAGGTCCTCGTTGCCGGCCGGGGCGACCGCGTACACCGAGACCGGGTCGGCGTCCAGCAGCCAGCTCGCCGTGTCGATGAAGTGCCCGCCCTCGCCGGCGAACCGCGAGCCCTCGGAGTCCTGCTGGAGGTACCAGCTGCCGTGCTGCAGCCGGCCGGCGTTGACCAGGTAGCGCAGGCTCGCCGGACCGGTCCGGGCACCGAACCTGGTCCTGGCCTCCCGCAGCAGCGGCGCGAACCGGCGGTTGAAGCCCACCTGCAGCCGGTCGTTGCCGGACTCCTCCACCGCCGCGAGCACGCCGGCCAGCTCGTCCTCGGTGAGGGCCAGCGGCTTCTCCACGAACACCGTCTTGCCGGCGAGCAGCGCCCGGCGGGTCAGCTCGGCGTGCGAGCTGTGCCGGGTGACCACGAACACCGCGTCGACGGACTCGTCGCCCAGCACCGCGTCGAGGTCGGTGGTCGCCTGGGCGAAGCCGAACTTCCGCTGCGCGTTGGCCGCGGACAGCGCCGTCGTGGTGACGACCGTGGACAGCGTGACGCCGTCGCGCTGCGACAGGTGCGGCAGGATCATCGACGTCGCGTAGTTCCCCGCGCCGACGAACGCCAGCCGCACCGGCGTCCTGGCGGCCCGGGCCGGCACGGTCCGGACCGGGGCGGAGGATCCGCCGCCGCGCCGCACCGCGGGCACCGCCACCTCCGGGGCCGGCGCCTTCTCCTCCGCCGCGGGGCCGGGGTAGCGGAACAGCACGGCCACGGCCTTCAGTTCGCCGTCCTTCAGCCGCCGGTACGTCTCGACGGCGTCGTCGAAGTCGGCCACGTGCGAGATCAGCGGCTCGACGTCGACGCGGCCGCGGGCGAGCAGGTCGAGGAAGCACGCCAGGTTGCGGCGCTCGGTCCAGCGCACGTAGCCGATCGGGTAGTCCCGCCCCTCCAGCTCGTACCCCGGGTCGTAGCGCCCCGGGCCGTACGAGCGGGAGAACCGGACGTCGAGCTCCTTCTCGTAGTACGCGTTCCACGGCAGGTCCAGGCGGCACTTGCCGATGTCGACGACCCGGCCGCGGTCCCGGCTCAGCCGGGCGGCCAGCTCGACGGGCTGGTTGCTGCCGCCGCCGGCGGCCAGGTACACCTGGTCGACCCCGTGGCCGCCGGTGAGCTCGGCGACGGCCGCCTCCACCGCTGCGGACCCGGGATCGCCGGCGGCCGCCGCACCCAGGCGCTCGGCGAGCTCGCAGCGGGCCCGGTCGGGGTCGGCCCCGACCACGCGGACCCCCGCGGCGGCGAGGAGCTGCACCAGCAGCTGGCCGATCAGCCCGAGGCCGACGACCAGCGCCGTCTCGCCGAGCTGCGGCTCGCCCTGCCGCAGGCCCTGCAGGGCGATCGACCCGACGGTGCCGAAGGCCGCGTGCCGGGGCGCGAGGCCGTCCGGCACCGGGGTGTACAGGTTCTTCGGCACCCAGTTCAGCTCGGCGTGCAGCGCGTGCTCGTTGCCGGCGCAGGCCACCAGGTCGCCGACCTTCACGTCGTCGATCCCGGCGCCGACCTGCTCGACCACCCCGCACAGCGAGTAGCCCAGCGGCGTGTAGGAGTCCAGCTTGCCCATCACCTTGCGGTAGGTCGCGGGCAGCCCGTTGGTGGCCACGCTCTGCATGACCTTCGCCACCTGGTCCGGACGGGAGCGGGCCTTGCCGACCATCGACATGCCGGCCTCGGACACCTTCATGAGCTCGGTCCCGGTGGATATCAGCGAGAAGGCGCTGCGGACCAGCACCCCGCCGGGCTTGCACCCCGGCACCGGCACGTCGAGCACGGCCAGCTCACCGCTCTTGTAGTTCTGCACAACCTGTTTCACCGGAAGTCCCCTTGATTCTGAGCCGTCAACTGAGCACTGCGCCGTCGGGCACCGCGCCGTGCGCCGGGCACCGCGCCGCCGACCGGGCGCTACGTCGTCGAGTGGGTGCCGGGGCCCGCGCCGGAGCCCGCGCCGGAGCCGGCGCCGGAGGTCGCGCCGCGGTACCAGTACTCCAGGGTCAGCACGTGCCACAGGTGCTTGGAGTAGTCCTGCTGCCCGGCGGCGTCCGCCGCGACGAGCCGGGCCAGCGCGTCACGGCGCAGGAACCCGGACGAGACGAGCACGCCGTCGTTCACCACCTCGCGCACCAGCGGCGCCAGGTCCCGGCTCATCCAGGCCCGCAGCGGGGCGCTGAACAGGCCCTTGGGCCGGTACACGATCTCCCGGGGCAGGACCGAGGTGGCCGCCTCCTTGAGGACGGCCTTCCCCTGCCGCCCGACGATCTTGCGGTCGCCGGGCACCGCGAACGCCGCCCTGACCACCTCGACGTCCACGTACGGCACCCGCACCTCGGTCGACGCGGCCATGCTCGACCGGTCCGTATAGGCGAGGTTCAGACCCGGCAGGAACATCCGGGCGTCACCCAGGCACATCCGGTTGACGAAGTCGTCGAGGTCGTTGTCCTGGTAGGTGTCCGCGTGCTCGGTCAGCACGTCGTCGACGGTCCCGGCCAGGTCCGGGTCGAGGAGGGCCAGCAGCTCGTCCCGGTCGTACATGGTGTAGCTGCGCCGGAACGCGGTCTCCTCCGGCAGGTCGGCGAAGGAGAGGAACCGCTTCGCGAACCGCACCGACCGGAACCCCCGGCTCGCCGTGGCGACCGGCAGCCGGCCCACCGCCGCGGACAGGCCGCGCCGCAGCGGCCGCGGGACGCGCTGGTAGCGCAGCGCGAGCCGGTTGGCCAGGTGCTTGCGGTAGCCGGCGAACAGCTCGTCGGCGCCCATCCCCGAGAGCATCACCTTGACCCCGGCCTCCCGGGCGGCCGAGCAGATCAGGAAGGTGTTGATCGCCGCGGGGTCGCCGATCGGCTCGTCCAGGTGGTACGTCATCCGCGGCAGCAGGTCGAGCACGTCCGGCGCGATCTCGATCTCGTGCAGGTCGACGCCGAACTGCTCGGCCACCTGCCGGGCGTAGCGCAGGTCGTCCGGCATCGCCTCGAACCTGGCGTCCTCGGCGCGGAAGCCGATCGTGTAGGCGGAGATCCCGGGCCGGTCGCGGGCCGCCAGCGCGGTCAGGTAGCTGGAGTCCAGCCCGCCGGACAGGAAGGTCGCCACGGGCACGTCCGAGAGCAGGTGGCGCCGGGTCGACTCCTCGACGATCGCCGCGATGTCCGGCAGCTCCCCGGCGAGCGCCCGCTCCCGGCCCTCGGCCGCGACGTCCCGCAGGTGCCAGAACCGGCCGCGGTCCACCCGGCCGTCCGGCCGGCACCGGAGCCAGCTCCCCGGCGGCAGCTTCTCCGCCTCGCGGAACGCGCACCGCGAGTCCGGCACCCAGTAGTACAGCAACGAGGCCACCATCGCCCCCGGGTCCACCTCCAGCGACCCGCCGGTGGCGGCGGCCAGCGCCTTGAGCTCCGAGGCGAACACCAGGCCCCCGCCCCGCCGCAGCAGGAACAGCGGCTTGATGCCGAGCTGGTCACGGGCGAGCACCAGCTCGCCGGTCCGCTCGTCGAAGACCCCGAACGCGAACATGCCGCGCAGCCGGGGCAGGCAGTCCGTGCCCCAGCGCCGCCACGCCTCCAGCAGCACCTCGGTGTCGGAGGTGCCCCGGAAACGCACCCCGGAGGCCGCCAGTTCGGCCCGCAGCTCGGGCGCGTTGTACAGCTCGCCGTTGTACGTCAGGACGAGGCCGTCCCTGACCATCGGCTGGGCGCCCGTCCCGGACAGGTCGACGATGGCCAGCCGCCGGTGCCCCAGGTGCACCTCGCCGTCGCCGACGGGGTGGCTGTACCGGCCCGCCCCGTCGGGACCGCGGTGGGCGAGGGTCTCGGTGAGCAGGTCGGTCACGACCTTCCCGTCCGGCCACCGGTACGTACCCGCGATGCCACACATGTCCTACCGCACCTCCTGATCACTGTCCGGGACCCTCGCGGTCCACATCGTCGTCAGTCCCGTCCTGCGGCGGCCCGTGCCGGCGGGCCGGGCCGGCCGCTCGTACCGGCCGCGCGTCGCGGTGCGCGGACCGTCCCACAGCGTGCCGTCGGTCCGGTCGCGCGGATCCGGGTCGACCAGCACCACCCCGACCACCGGAATGCGCTGGTCGGCGAGCTGCCGCGCCACGGTGTGCAGCCACGCGGCACTGCCGTGCCCGGCCCGCACCACGAGCACGGTCCGCGCGCCCAGGTACTGCAGGTCCGTCCACGCCGTGCCCGGCGCCACCGAGCCGACACCGATCCGGCGCTCCTGGCCCGCCGCGTCCCCGGCCCGCTCACCGCGGACCACGGTCGGGCCGCCCTGCTTCGGACGGCCCCTGGTGAGCTGCGGGCCGGGCAGGCCGTCGACGACGACCACCGGCCCCTCCTCCGCCAGCGCCGCGGCGAGGTCCAGGGCGACCGCGCTCGTCGTGCGCGCACAGCCCAGGTCCAGCAGCGACACCGCCTCCGCGGAACCGCGCACCGTGCGCACCAGCGTCGTGGTGAGCCTGGCCCGCGCCGCCCTGGCCCGGCCGAGCTGCCACCGGCCGACCGGCCGCCGGGGCACCGGCCGCAGCTCCGCGATCACCGAGGCACCGAGGTTGGCCGCGATGTCCCGGCGCAGCACCGGGCGGTCCGCCACCACCGAGCCGATCGCCGCCACCGTGAGCCCGACGACGAGCCCGAGGACGAGCCCGATCGCGGCGTCCGTCGCGGCGGTCGTGACCAGGGACAGCCGCACCGCGTGCGGGGCGTCCACGATCTGCGTACCGGCGACCAGCCGGGGCGTGCCGACGTGCGCCTCCGCGGCGCGCCGGCTGAAGTCGGCAATCCGCGACGTGAGTTCGGCCCGGCTGGCGTACAGCGCCTCCAGCTTCGCGGACGCCTTCGGCCCGCTCTGCTGCGGCGCGTCCCCGATGTCCTTGTTGACCTGGGTGAGCTCCTCCTGCATCCGGTCGCGCTGGTCCAGCAGCGACTTCGCCTCGGCGTCCGCGGTCTCCTTGATCCGCCGCACGTGGTCCGCGACGAACGCGTCGGCCAGTGCCTTCGCCCGGGCCACCGCCTCCTCCTCGCTGCCGCCCGTCACGCTGATCTGCAGGAGGTTGTTGGTCAGGCCGATCGCCCCGTACTCCAGCAGGAAGTCCTCCGGCTGCTCCGCCGACCCGAGCGCCTTCAGGGCCGCATCCGCGATCCCCACGGTCTTCAGCAGGGCCGCGTCGGTGCGGATCAGCGTGCCGGGGTCGTTCGGCTGGTCCGCCTGGTGCGCGACCAGGACCGTGGTCACCGCGCTCGGCGGCGCCGGCCGCAGCACCGCCGCCGCCGAACCGGCCAGCAGCCCCAGCAGCGCCAGCAGGCACCAGAAGCGCCGCCGCCTGCGCACCGCGACCACCAGCGACTGCAGGTCCACCAGAGGAGCGGCCGCCGACGGCTCCGATGTCGTACTGGTCGTCACCCCGAGCCACTCCCCGTGTCCTCGGCGCCCACGAGCACCGGCACGGCACCCTCCGGACGACGGCCGGCCGACTGCTTCGAACGGGCCCGCACCGCCGCGGCGACGACCGTGCCGACGACCTCGTGCTCCGCGTCCGCACACGCCTCCGCGATACCCGCGAGCTCCCCGTCGGTCCAGGTGCCCGCGCTGAGGACGACCAGCGCACCGGACTCGTCCCCCCGGTCCGGCACCAGCGGCCGCTCCACCGGCACCCCCACCACCCGCAGCAGCGGATCGCCCCCCGCCTCGGCGACGAGCTGCCCGGCGGCCCGCCGGGCCGGCTCGTCACCGTCCGGGACGACGACCAGCAGCTGCCGCGGAGACGGCGACTGGTCGCGCAGGCGGGCGCACACCCGCCGGTAGCGGACCTGCCGGCTGGCCTCGTCACCGGAGGCGTGCGGGCTCGGCAGGTCCCACCGGACGTCCGTCCCCAGCAGCCGGCGGAGCGCGGCCCGCGGGCCACCGCCCCCCGTCCGCCGCGCCGACCGGTCACCGGACACGTCGACGGTGCCGAGGAACGCCGAACCCAGCACCGCGGCGATCTCCGGCCCGGTGCGCAGCCGGCGGCTCACCCGGGCCGCGGCGAGGTGGCCGATGACCCCGGCCAGCAGGAACAGCAGCGCCCCGCCGACGGTGAGCTGCACCGCCGTCGGCGGCGCCTCGGAGGCCGGCCGGGTGGCGGCCCCCATGACGACCATGTTGGCCTTGCCGGCCGCCGGGTCGACCTGCTCCAGCTTGTTGACGGCCTCCTGCAGCGCGGTCCGCAGCTTCGCGAGCTCGGTACGGGTCTGCACGCTCTCCACGGTCTGCCCCGGATCGGCCGCGTCGGCCAGGTCGGTGATGCGGCGGCTGGCCTGCGCCACCAGCTCCCGCAGCGCCTGCGGCTGCGTCGCCTCCGGCTCGCTGCCGTCGCCCGAGAGCCGCGCGGCGAACGCCACGAACTGCTGGGCCGCCAGGTCGGCGAGCCGCTGCGCCTGCTCCGGGGTGTCGCCCGTCCCCGAGATCTTGATGATGTTGCCGTCCGCGGCCGCGGCGGCCACCCGCTCCCGCAGCTCGCCGACCCCGAGCGCCCCGCCGCCCCCGGACCGCGCCAGCTCGGCGGCCACGCGGTCGAGCACCACCGAACTGGTCGCGATCTGCGCCTGGGTCATCAGCTCGCGCTCCTGCCACGCCCCCGGCAGCAGCACCGACGCCGACGTCGTGTACCGCGGCGGGAACAGCAGGGAACCGCCGTAGCCGACCAGCGCACCCACCACGGCGAGGACGGCGAGGAGCCGCCAGCGCCGTCGGAGGATCCGACCGATCGCGACCAGGCGTATCGCTTCGTCGCTCAACGGCGCGGCCTCTTCCCGGCGCGGCCCGGGCCGCCCGCCGACACCGGGGCGCGGTCACGGCAGGCGGCGGCGTAGGCGGCGAGCAGCGACCGCTGGGAGTTCCGCCAGGCGAGCGGCCCGTTGATCCGCTCCTGGCCGACCTTGCCCATCAGGGCCCGCTTCTCCGGATCGTCCAGCAGCTCCGCGACGAGCTCGGCGAACCGGGCCTCGTCGTTCGCCGGCGCGTAGACGGCGGCGTCACCGGCGGAGACCCGCGCCTCCCGGAGGTCGAACGAGACGATCGGCCGGCCCATCACCATGTACTCCAGGACCTTGTTCATGGTCGACACGTCGTTGAGCGGATTGCGCGGGTCGGGGGAGAGGCACACGTCCGCGGTGGACAGGTACCGCACCAGGTCGGCGTCCGGCACGCGCCCGGTGAACTCCACCTGCTCCGAGAGCCCCAGCCGCCGGGACAGCTCCACCATCGCGTCGAAGGTGTCGCCGCCGCCGACGAACACCGCGTGCCAGTCGGTCCGCCCGCACTCGTCGCGCAGCTTCGCGAGGGCCCGCAGCGCGTAGTCGACGCCGTCCTGCGGCCCCATCACGCCCAGGTAGCACAGCAGATGGGGCTTGCCGCGCTTCAGTTCCGGCTCCGGCGGCACCGGCCGGAACCGCTCGGTGTCGGGCGCGCTGCGCACCACGAAGACGTCGTCCGGCCGCCGGCCGCCGCGGCGCAGCGCGACGTCCCGGTAGCTCTCGTTCGTGGCGAGCACGACGTCCGCGGCCCGGTAGGTCATCCGTTCCAGCGCGCACACACCGCGGTAGAGCAGGTCCTCGCCGCGGTCGAACCGGGAGAGGTACAGCTCGGGCACCAGGTCGTGCTGGTCGAAGACGAACCGGGCGCCGCGCCGCTTCAGCCACAGCGCCGGCAGGAACAGCAGGTCGGGCGGATTGCAGGCGTGGACCACGTCGACCGGGCCGACCCGGCGGGCCAGCCGCGCCGTGTGCCACAACGCGGATCCGTACTCCCGCAGGTAGCCGGCCGGGCCCCCGGTGGCCGCGCGCAGCGGGTAGCGGTGGATCCGCACCCCGTCGATCACCGCCTCCGGCTCCGTGTCCCGCTTGCTCCCCTGCGGGCAGATGACGTCCACCGTCCAGCCCGCGTCACGGAGCGTCGTGCACTCCTGCCACACCCGCCGGTCGAACGGCACCGAGAGGTTCTCCACCAGGACCAGCGCGCGGCGTCCCCGCCCGTCGCCGCCCGTCGCGTCACCAGGCAAGGCCCACGTACCCCTGTTCGGCCCGGCGCGCCTCGGCGTCGGGAAGGTGGATGAGGTCGACGACCACCGGGCTGTCGCCGTGCGGCAGCGCCGCCAGCACGGCCGGGTCCCTGGTCCCGACCACGCACACCTCGGCGTGGTCGAGCACCTCGTCGACGGAGTCCGTGAGCAGCTGCGCGAGGTGCGGCAGCCTGGTCTCGATGTACTCGCGGTTCGCGCCGAGCAGCCGCGAGAGGTTCACGTTGGGGTCGTAGATCCGCAGGTCGTAGCCCTTGCCGAAGAGCCTCTCCGCCAGCTCGACGAGCGGGCTCTCGCGGAGGTCGTCCGTCCCGGGCTTGAAGGACAGGCCGAACAGCCCCACCCGGCGCTTGCCGGTGCGCTCGACCAACTCCACCGCGCGCTGCAGGTGTTCGGCGTTGGAGGCCAGCACGTGGGAGAGGATCGGCACCGCGACGTCGGCCTGCCGCGCCGCGTGGACCAGGCTGCGCAGGTCCTTGGGCAGGCAGGAGCCGCCGAAGGCGAACCCGGGCCGCAGGTAGGCCGGGCTGATGTTCAGCTTCCGGTCGGCCAGGAACACGTCGACCACCTGGTGCGAGTCCACCCCGAGCGCCCGGCACACCGCGCCCAGCTCGTTGGCGAAGCCGATCTTGAGGCCGTGGAACGCGTTGTCCGCGTACTTGATCGCCTCGGCCGTCGGCACCGGCACCCGGAACACCTCGCCGGGCAGCCCGTCGTACAGCGCCGCGACGACGTCGCCGCTCGCCGGGTCGAGCTCCCCGATGACCGTCTTCGGCGGGTCGAAGAAGTCCCGCACACTCGTGCCCTCGCGCAGGAACTCCGGGTTGACCGCCACCCCGAAGTCCACCCCGGCCGTGCCGCCGGCGTACTTCTCCAGGATCGGCACCAGCAGGTTCAGACAGGTGCCCGGCAGCATGGTGCTGCGGAACACCACGGTCTGCCGCCCGCCCCGCTCGGCCACCGCGGCACCGATCTGCTCGGTCACCCGCTCCAGGTACGTCGTGCACAGGCTCCCGTTGGGCTCCGACGGCGTGCCCACGCACACCAGTGACACGTCGCTGCCCAGGATCGCCTCGCGGACGTCGTCGGTGGCCCGCAGCCTGCCGGCCCGCACGACCTCCGCGATCATCTCGCCGATCCGCTCCTCGACCACCGGGGCCTTGCCGTCGTTGACCAGGTCGACCTTCACCCGGTTGACGTCCACCCCGATGACCTCGTGGCCCAGGCTGGCCAGGCACGCGGCCGACACGCAGCCCACGTAGCCGAGCCCCAGGACACTGACCCTCATGACCCGTTCCTCCCCTCGGGCAGGCCCTCTCGGCCCGCCGTCCGCGCGTCGATCGGTCGACGCCCCCCACACATCAGTAGGCCCCCTGGCCGTGAAGCACCGCGCGCAGCGTCTTCCAGAGAATCACCGCGTCCAGGGCGAGCGACCAGTCCTCCACGTACCGCAGGTCCAGCCGCACCGCCTCCTCCCACGGCAGGTCGCTGCGCCCGCTGATCTGCCACAGGCCCGTGAGCCCGGGCTTGACGAGCAGCCGCCGCCGGATGTCCGGCCCGTACGCGGCGGACTCCTCCGGCAGCGGGGGCCGCGGGCCGACCAGCGACATCGAGCCGGTGACCACGTTGAGGAGCTGCGGGAGCTCGTCGATCGAGTACCGGCGCAGCACCCCTCCCAGCCGGGTCACCCGCGGATCCCGGCGGAGCTTGAACAGCAGGCCCGCGCCCTCGTTGCGGTCGGCCAGCTCGGCACGTGCCCGGTCGGCGCCGGCGACCATGGTGCGGAACTTGTACAGCGTGAACTGCCGCCCGTCCTTGCCGACCCGGTGCTGCCGGTAGAACGCCCCGCCCGGACTGTCCATCACCACGAGCAGCCCGACGAGCAGCATCAGCGGGGCGAACAGCACCAGCAGGGCCGTGGCGCCCAGCCGGTCGACGACCTCCTTGACCGCCCGGCGGCCCCCGGTGAAGGCCGGCATGCTGACCCGCAGCATCGGGATCCCGAGCACCGCGTCGACGTGCAGCCGCGGGCCGGCCACCTCCATCAGCACGGGGGCCACCACCATCTCGGCGTCGCCGCCCTCCAGGTTCCAGGCCAGCCGCTGGAGCCGGTCCGGTGACCAGTGCGGGTCCGGTGTGACCGCCACGACCCGGTAGCCGTCGCGCCGCACGTGGTTGGCGACGTCCGTCAGCCGGCCGACCACCGGTACCTCGTCCAGCCGGTCCCGGTTGTGCCCCAGACCGTACGGCGTGCACACCGCCACCACCCGCCAGCCGAGGTGCGGGAACTTGCGGGTCCGGGCGATCAGGTCGCTCACGGTGGCCGGGCTCCCGGCGGCGAGCACCGGGCGCAGGCACCGCCCTTCCTTCCGCTGTTTGTGCAGCCACAGGCGCAGCAGGTACCGCTCGGTCATGGTGACGAGCGTGATCGCGGGGATCGCGACGAAGATCCAGAGCTTGATGTTGCGCGATGTGAGCGCGATCCCGCCGAGTGCCAGCACGACGGCGGCCGTGAAAAGCGACCGTCCGAGCCGGCGGAATTCCTCCGCGCCCTGGCCCAGTACGGCCGGAGCCCATGACCGGGTCATCGCAAGTGAAGCCATCACCAACAGCTCGGTGAAGAAGGCGAGAATTCCCCATTTCTCGTGCCAGTTGGCCGCGTCCCTAACTCCGAAGAAACGGCCGATCGCCGCCACCACGAAGGCGGTGGCCGCGGTATCGCAGATGATCACGGCGCGACGGTACTGCTGCTCCCACTCGATCTCGGGCCGGCTGATTCTCCCGTTCGTCCGACGCCCCCGTGCCGGTATGAACGGGCCGAGTAATTCGCCTTCCCCCTGCTTCACGGCCCCGTCCAGGTCAGCAGTGGGTTCGACGTGTTCGCTCCACACGGTTCCTCCCCCCGGGAGGCTCTCACCTCCCGCCCTGTTCCTCCCCTCGGGAGGCCCCGCCTCCCGTGCCGCGCTGTTCCCAGCTTCGGGAGGCCCCGCCTCCCCCCGAATGGCGAACCGCTGATTGCGGCTCTGCGCGAATGTCCCACCCCGGTGCCGGCGGATGCGAATATCCCGCCGGAGTACTGGGTGTGTGTGGGTGACCGTCAGCGGTTGCTGTCCACGTTCAAGACTCCCTCCCGGGCGCCGAGAACCGATCACCTCCACGTCTTCCGCTGAGGGTGCGGCTGCTGGCAGTACGCAGCACCGGACCCGTAGATCGTTATTTGCCGCTCCGCTTCCGACTGAGCGAGGCGAAAGTCAATCTAGAGCATCGGGGCCACTCGAAGGGGGTGTTGTCTGAAACGTGTGGTCGATATTTGAAGCTTGATCGGTTGAAGTGTGAATGCACGGGATTCCTGGGGAGGAAGGCGTGCATTGTGACGGGTGGTGCGGAAGTGGTCCGGGTCGGAGGGGTGCGGCCGGCTCCGCCGGGCCGGTCCGGCGGAGCCGTGCCGCCCCGGGGTCGCCGCAGGCCGCGGCGGCCGGTCGGATCCGCTCAACTGGGCCTTCCCGTCGGCTGGTTGCCGCTGGAACCGAACGCCGCGGTGACGGGCGCGGGGTCGGACCGGCGCCCGGCGAGGGTGCCCGGCGCGCGCGGGGCGGGCGGGGGCGCAGCCGGCTCGGGCGGAGTGGATCCGGCCGCGGGCCGTCCTCGCGGGAGGCGCCGCCGGTCCGGGCCCCGGCGGGTCGGTGGGGCCGGTGGTCCGGTGAGCCGGCCGGCGGTGTGCGGTGCCGGGCCGTGTGCGGCCAAGTGGGCTGCGGGGCCGGGGGAGTTGTGGGGGCGGGGTGCGCGCGCCGGTCCGCGGTGTGCGTGCCGGTCCGGGGCGGGCGTGCCGGCCCGCCGCCCGGGTCAGTCGCGTTCCGGTGCCCCGGCCGCCCGTTCGAGCCCGTCGAGGATCAGGTCGAGTCCGAAGTAGAACTCGTCGCCGTAGGAGTAGCCCGGACGCAGGACGTGGGCGGTCGCGATCTCGGCCAGGTACGGGTACTCGCCCTCCTGGAAGCGGCTCATGATCGACTCCGCCAGGGCGGCGGTCTCCTCCGGGGAGTCGAGGGGCAGGGCCTTCTCCTGGAGCGCGAACCCGTAGACGTAGCCGTCTAGCACCGAGACGGCGTGGGCGGTCAGCGTCAGCGAGAGTCCGCCCCGGCGGAGGCAGCCGAGGACCGCGTCGTAGTGGCGCAGGGTGGCAGGGCCGGGGTTCGACCGCGACTCCATCAGCCCGATCGCCCACCGGTGGCGGGACAGGGCGAGGCGCATCGAGCGGGCCCGCTTCCGCATCGCCCCGTGCCAGTGGTCGCCGACGGCGGGCGGCTCGACCTCGCCGAAGACGAGGTCGACCATGCCGTCGAGCAGGTCCTCCTTGTCGGCCACGTGGTTGTAGAGGGACATCGCCTCGACCCCGACGGCCTCGCCGAGCCTGCGCATGGAGAGCGTCTCCAGGCCGCCGGCGTCCGCCAGGTGGTGACTCTGCGGAGTCGAGCGGGCGCGGCGCCGACCGGCATTCCTTGACGCGGACCTGTTGTGCGCGATGTGTCCGACTACGGAGGGTGGCATATTCCCCGGCTGCCCCGACGGTGATTCCGGAATGGTGGACCGCTGCCGAACTGTCCTTCCCGCGGGGGTCCGCCGCGGCGTCGCGACGGCTGTCCGAAGCGACCGGATCGGCCGGAAATGATCGTCTGCGGCTGAACCGGGCGGGCAAATCGGCCCAGGGGCCGTTTTCCCAGGTCGGCGTGGTGTTTACGGCCGTGATTCGCCCGGTTGGGCGAGGGTTGCTTGATCAACTGCCCTGGGGTACGATTTCGATCGAAAAGCTAGAAACGATCACGGGGGATGTTCTAGGATTTCATCGGACACGCAGTTGTGCCCGAGCGGCGTTTCGGCGCCGATGCTCACGAGTGTCACACCCTTCTGTCCGGTGATGTCGGTTCCGGCTGCCCACATGCGGCCGGCCCGGTGGAATTCCGGAGAGCGCGGTGTCGTGGGGTCGGTGTGCCGGATCCTGCCGGGAGCGTTTCCGCTCCCACCTTCGAGGTCGCAAGACGCCTGGAGCAGGACGGCCAGGGCCTGAGCAGGGTCTTCGTCTCCGGCAGACGGGCGCCGTCGCGCCCCGGCCCCGACGAGCGGGTCCACCTCCGCGACGACGGCGGCATCGTGGCGGAGATGAGGGAACCGAGCGGCACCGATCCGTCGGTGTTCGCGAGCGAGGAGATCCTGCGCATGGTCCTTCCGGCCCTGCGATCGGATTGCCGCGCCGCCGAGACGTACCGCACCGAGCCCGGTGCCGCCCTGGCCTCCCCGATCACCGCCCTGACCGGCGACGCCGATCCCCGGACCTCGATCGACGGCGCCCGGGCCTGGAGAGAACTCACCTCCGGGGACTTCCGGCTGGAAGTGTTCCCCGGCGGGCGCTTCCATCTGACCGACCGGGACGCCGACGTGATGAATTTCCTCGCGGACCATCTGAACGGGTCGAGCGCGGCGGCCTGACCTTATCCGCCGACATCGGGCCGGAATTCTTCCGGCCGTGCGGCACCCCCTACTCCACAGTCCCCCTCCCGGGGCACTTTCGAGACGACTCCCGACGGCCTTCCACGGAAAGCTTCATGGCTGTGTCCGGCGCGTTCCCGTTCCCCTGAAAAATGCGCTGCGTCGATGATTCCCCAGGCCGTCCCAGCATGTTCGAAAATGGTCCGAGGAATTGATTCCGGCTGCATTCATCCGGATATGAATTCCGGGTAAGCCCCCCTGCCACTGCGCCGACCGGTGCCCGAGGCGGGCCCGTCGTTCCCGGTTCATCGAGCAGGGGTTCGACTCGCTCACGGCGGTGGAGCTCCGGAACCGGCTGAACGACGTGACGGGGCTGCGCCTGCCGTCGACCCTCGTGCTCGACTACGCGACCCCGGAGGCGCTGGTCCGGAGCCTGTGCGGAGAACTCGCCGCCCAGGGCCCGGCCGGGCCGGGGGAGGGGGCGGCCGTGGAGCGGCAGACCGGTCCGGCGGGCGCCCGCACCGTTCCCCGGGGGCCGGTCCCGGCCTCGGCGCCGGTCTCCGACGGCTTTCTCGCCTCGATGTTCACCCAGGCCTACGAGCGCGCGAAGCTGGAGCACGGTCTCGACCTGCTGATCGCGGCCGCCAGGATCAGGGAGAAGTTCGAGGACCCGGCGCCGGTCGCGCTGGCGTCGGACCTGGTGACGCTGGCATCGGCACCGGCCGGGGCGGCCGGGGCGGCGATCGTCTGCTTCCCCACCCTGGGTGCGCTGTCCAGCCCGTACCAGTACGCGCGTTTCTCCGCGCCGCTGGGCGGCCGGCGCGAGGTGCTGTCGCTCCCGCTGCCGGGCTTCGTGAAGGGTGAGCTCCTGCCCGCCGATCTGGAGACGATCGTGGAGCAGCAGGCCCAGGTGATCGAGCGGCGGTTCGGCGACCGGCCGTTCGTGCTGCTCGGGCACTCGTCCGGCGGCTGGACGGCCGCCGCGGTGGCGCGGCGGCTGGAACGGGGCGGTGTGCGGCCGGCGGCCCTGGTGCTGCTCGACACCTACGCCCCGGACAGCCCGCCGCCGGCCTCGATCCAGTACGGGTTCATCGACACCATGCTCGACCGCGGCGACGTCTTCGGAAGCATCGACGACACCCGGTTCAGCGCGATGGGCGGGTACTTCGACGTGTTCGCCGAGTGGCACCCGGAGGCCGTGCCGGTTCCGACGCTGCTGGTGAGGGCGCAGGACCCGCTGCGGCACCCGTCGTCCGAGGCCGGTGAGACCGAGGAGTGGCGCTCGTCCTGGCCGCTGGAGCACGAGGCGTCGACCGTCCCGGGCCACCACTTCAGCATGCTGGAGGAGTTCTCGGAGGAGTGCGCCGTCGCCGTGCACGACTGGCTGACCACCGAGCTCGGCGCCTGACGCCGGTTCCCCGAAGGGGGGCTCCCCGCGCCTGACGCCGGTACCCCGAAGGGGGGCTCCCTGCGATGAGGCACTGCTCATCGCAGGGAGCCCCCCTTCGGGGACTGCCGGTCACCGGAGCCCGGAGGGCCGGAGGAGTGGTGGTGCACCCGCAGGTCAGTGCACCGGCATCGACATGTAGACCGCGCGCCGCCCGTAGGACGCGGGGACGGCCACCTCCCGGTGCGAGCGGTAGCCGATGATCCGCAGCAGGATGTCCGCCCCGCGCACCGCGACCATCGAGATCCGCTCGAAGCCCATCTCCTCGGCCCGCGCCCGGAAGTACCGCATGAACTCCAGCGCGACCTTCCGGCCGCGCAGGTCCTCGGCGATCACCAGGTCGTGCACGTGCAGGTTGTCCGACTCGAACGCGGCGTCCTCGGCCCGGGCGAGGTCCGGGCAGCGCAGCGGCGGGTACGGCAGGCTCAGCAGGTAGCCGCGGACCGTGCCGTCCTGCTCCAGCACGAAGCAGGTCTCCGGCGAGCCGAGGGCGCGGGACTGCAGGGCCTCCCGGCCCTCCGACAGGCCGTCGGCCGCGTAGGCGTCGTGCTCCAGCGCGACCACGGCGTCCCAGTCGCCGTCGGTCAGCTGCCGGATGAGGAACTCGTCGCTCACCCGGCCGCCCCGTCCACGACGGGGTGCAGGCCCTCGGCGCGGGCCGCGGCCGCCATGCCCGCCCAGGCCTCCATCAGCACCACCCAGCGCTCGGCGTCCTCCCGGGCCTCGTCCAGGAGCTGCTCCCGCCGCCCGGCCACCGCGTCCGCGAGGTCGGCGTACTTGCCGCCCAGCTTGCGGTAGGAGCGGTCCAGGACGTCCAGGCAGTGCTCGTTCCCGGCCCGGTCCCAGTCGACGCTCGCCCGCGCCAGCTCGATGATCGGCTCGATCTTCAGCCCGTGCCGTTCGTCCAGCAGCCCGCGGCCGAGGTCGATCATCCCGCCGTAGACCGGGTAGAGGTACAGCATCGAGAGCAGGAGCTTGACGAACCCCATCTGGTAGGAGACGAAGCCGTCGCCGGTGCGGCGCTCGGGCGTGTAGTAGTTGACGATGTGGCGGTTGTGGACGACGCCGGGCATCCGGGAGTGCACCAGGGCGTGCAGCAGGACGTAGTCGCAGCCGAGGGTCCTGAGCGAGGGCAGCAGCGGCAGCACCTCGTAGGCCCGGTGGTCCAGGGCGACGTTGCACATGAAGACGTCCCAGATGTCGGGCACGCCGAGGACGGAGTCGTCGGCGGTGAACGGCTCGGTGCCGGTGCCCTTGAAGGAGACGTCCACCATCGCGTCCCGGTCCTCGTCCGGCCACACCGGCGGGGTCCACAGGCGCACCACGTCGCGGTAGACGTCCGGGTCCAGCTCGCGGATCTCGCCGATGTCCACGTTGAGTTCACCGGTGAAGGAGCCGCTGACCAGCATCACCGGCTTGTCCGCGTCGGCCGGGTCGAGCTCCGAGCGGGTCACACCGGCCACCGCCTCGCCGGCCGGCTTGCCGATCGAGAGCAGCTCGTGGTGGATCGGGAAGACCTTCTGCCCGCCGAGGACCTGGAAGTCGGCGTCGTCGTTGCGCAGGTGCGCCGAGGTGCAGTGCAGGGCGGCCGCGCCCAGGAAGACCCGGTTGACGCAGGAACCGTACGCGACGTCCTGCGGGAGCATCAGGTCGAGCAGCAGCTCGGGGTCGGGGGCGCCGGACCGCTCGGCCGCCCGGCGCAGGAACACCCGCTGCTGCGCCTCGCCGAGGTGGTGCACGAACACGCCCGGAGCGGGGGCCAGCGAGGCCACGGCGTCCGCGTTCTTCGCGAATCCGGGGGCGTCGGTCCGGTCGGTGCTGTCGAGGATGAGGATGTGCACCTCGACCCCGAAGTTCTCGACGGCGTAGGCCGCCTCCTCGGCGAGGTCCACGATGGTGCCGGGGCAGGAACGCATGGTGGGCAGGGCGAGGCAGACTCGTTGCATGGTGTGGGGTTCTCCGTCTGATCGTCAGATTCGTTACAGCAGTGGCCGGT
Source organism: Kitasatospora sp. NBC_00458 (assembly GCF_036013975.1). Taxonomy (NCBI): domain Bacteria; kingdom Bacillati; phylum Actinomycetota; class Actinomycetes; order Kitasatosporales; family Streptomycetaceae; genus Kitasatospora; species Kitasatospora sp. NBC_00458. The sequence goes on along the minus strand of NZ_CP107904.1, from coordinate 920,862 downwards.
CGAGTGCAGGAGGGTGTCCTGGCGGGCGGCTCCGACCGGTCCGTCGCGCCGCCGCGGACCGGAGCGCTCGTGGTGTCGGAGATCCACGGTGGGGGCCGGCGGGGGTGGTGCGGGCCCCCGCCGCCCGGCCGGCCGAGGACTCCTCGGTGCCGCCGGGGCCGGAGCGGCCGTGGAGTGCGGGCGGCGGCAGGGGGACGTTCGCTGCGGGGAGGATCCGGCCGACGGTCCCGGGGCGGTCGGCGGAGGCACTGCCGTGCGAGGCGGGCCGGACCGGGGGACGCGCCTCCGCGCCGGTGCTCCCCGCCGCGGCCGCGGTTCCCCTGCCAAGGGCCGTGGTGGTGGCGGGACGGGCCCGGACGACCGGCAGGGCCGGGCGGCTCCTGCGCATGCGGCGTCCCTCCAATCGATCGTCGGCCCCCTGGCCTTCGGCCGGACCGGCCGGGGGCCAGGCACGGCCACGCCGCACGGATCACTCGAAGCCGCTGTGAAGTAGTCGAGTCGAGGGCATCGGTGAGCACCGGTCGGTGTCGGTGCCCGGGTCGCGGGGGCTCCGCCGAACTCATGTGGATGGCCTCGCGACACCCACGGTGGACTAGACCAACTTTGGTGTCAACGGGATGCTTTCGGGGATCGCGCGGTGCACGCCGACACTGCCCGATTGGGCAGGTGCCCCTGCCCTCGGCAGGTGGAGAGGGGACCGGCCGCGGCGCGGTGGCACCGTCGCACCGGGGCCGGTCCTCGGGGCCGGTCCTCGGGGCCGGTCCCCGGGGCTGCCGGGACGCCGCCGGGTCGGGTGGGGCCTCGTCGGGCTCCGGCGCGGATCCCCGGGTGGACGCGTGCGGCGGATCGAGGCCGGCCGGAAGCCGGGGACGCGCACCGCCTCCTTGGACCACGGGCCGCCCGCCCGGCTCGCGGACCCGGCCTCCCCGGCGGCCGCGGCGCCGCCGGTGCGCCGCGGGCCTCCGGCCACGTCTCCTGCACCCCCCGCAAACCTCCGCCGGCCCTGCCGGAGATTCCCTGGGCAGGCCGCCTACCTGATCGCTGCGACTTTGAAACGTCCCCGGGGGTCGAAAGGGTGCCGAAAGGGAGGTCGTGGATTCACGATTTCACCACCGGATCAGATCTTCTGCGGTCGGCCGATCCTTTACGGCCCGCCTGCACCGGGTGACCGTTACGCTCCGTCCCCCGGGGCGGTCGGAAGATGACGCTGTGTTCATTGCGATCGTTGTGTGTGGTCGTATAGCGTGGCGGCTGATCACGAAGGGGGAAGGAGTGACGGGGGTCTCTTCTGAGGTGAATGCGACTACTGGGCCGGGCGGCCGAAGTTGCCGACAGCGTAAGTGGTTTGCTGGTCTTTGACGGGCGTGGCCTTGGTGCCTCCCGACTTTCCGACGGTGTGGGGCCACCGCCTTCACACATTTCCGGTGCGGCCTTTTGGTGCTCTTTTGGCGCTCTTTGCTCAGGCGAGGAGTGTCTGTACTTTCATGTGGCCGGGTAGGTCTTGTCGCCCTTTTATTTTCGTCCGCTGTGAATTGCTACGTGTTGATCCGGGCTTTTTCGTAAGGGCCTGGAAGCCTCCGTGATTGGTCCCGGGTCGGGCACCAACGCCGGTTCGACGCTGCCCTGGGATGGATACCGATGGCTGAATCCGTGACGTTCGCCGAGACATTCACCATTACGTCCGAAAACCCGTTGCTGCGAGGTCACGTCGTCTACGGCCGGAACCTTCTGCCGGGTGTCGGCTATGTGGATCTGGTGCTGCAGGTGCTCGCGAGGCACGGCCATGCCATGGCGGACGTCGAGTTCCGGAACCTGACCATCCTGGCGCCGCTCGTCGCGGAGCCGGGCGAGGAGGTCCTGACCACCGTCGAGGGACGTCCCGCGCCCACGGAAGGGTGGCGGATCGAGGTTCGCAGTCGGCGCGGGCGGGAAGCGGATGTACTGCACGCGTCAATGACGGTGCGTCCATCGTCGAGCGCCTTCCCGGACCGGCTGCCGGTGCCGCTCGCCGGAGTGGAACGGCAAACGTCGCTCGCCGATATCTACGAATGGCTGCGCGAGCACGAACTGGTTCACTCGGGGCTGATGAAGGTCGACGGCGTGGTGCATCACCGCCGTGAGGACCTGGTCGTGGAGCTGGAACTCCCCTCGGCGCGGCCGGGCGGTGCGGACGGCTTCCTCTTCCACCCGGCGCTGTTCGAGGCGGGGCTGCTCGGTGGCAGCGTGAACAGCCACATGCTGCACGAGGGAAGCGGGGGTGACCCGGGCGAGGCCCTCTACCTGCCGCTCGTGTTCGAGTCGTTCCGGGCGATCGCCCCGCTGGGCAGGCGCTGCTTCGTCAGGGTCTCGGCCGACTCGACCAGCAGGGACGAGGAACTGATCCGGCTGGCGGCCGAGTTCTACGACGCGAGTGGGGCGAAGATCGCCCAGGTCGGCCGACTCGCGGCCAAGCGGGTCCGGTCCGTGGCGGCCCTCGACGTCCGGGGCGAGCCCGCCCCGCAGGCCACCGCCCCACAGGCCACCGCCCCACAGGCCAGGAACACCGCGGCGGGGCGGGACGTCGTCGCCGTGCTGCGCGAACTGGTCGCCGCGCGGCTCGGGGCGCCGCCGGCCGAGGTCGGCTCGCACACGGGCTTCTACCAGCTCGGACTGTCCTCCGTCACCCTGGTCGGTCTGGTGGGGGAGCTGGAGGAGCGGTTCGCGATCGAGCTCTCCCCGACCGTCGTCTTCGAGCGCACCACGATCGCGGAGCTGGCGGCCTGGCTGGACGAACGCCTCACGGAGGCCGGCGGCCCGGCGGCCCCACCCCCCACCGGCGCGCCCCTGCCGGTCGGCGGCGGGCCGACCGGCGCGGCGGGCGTGGTGTGCGGCGAGCTGGTGGAGGAGATCGCGGCGCTGCTCGGAGTGCCGGTCCGGCAGATCGATCCGGAGGCCGGGTTGACGGAGCTCGGGTTCGATCCAGTCGCCCTGGCCGCTCTCGCGGAGCGCCTGAACGGCCGCTACGACCTGGCGCTCACCACCACCGTGCTGGTCGCGCAGCCGACCGTGCGGGAGCTGGCCGAGCACGTCCACGCCTGCCGGGGTGACCGGGTCGTGCCCGCGCCCGTGGTGCCGGGCGCCCGGCCGGCGGCCTCGACGCCGACGCCCTCGCCCTCGCCGACGCCGGTGACGGCGAAGACGGACCTGCACCCGATGCTGCACCGCGCCGTCCCCCTCGATTCCGCCGTCGCGTACGAGACCCGATTCGACGGGGGCGAGCCGTACCTGAGGGACCACCTGGTGCGCGGCGCCCGCGTGCTGCCCGGGGTCGCCCACCTGGAGCTGGCGCGGGCGGCCGTGTCCGCCTGGTTCGACGCACCGACCGCACAGCGGGTGCGGCTGGAGGAGGTCGTCTGGCTGCGCCCCGCATTCTGCGGGCCCGACGGGCTGGAGCTGCGGGTCACCGTGCGGCAGGCGGTCGGCGGCGCGGACTTCGAGATCACGGCTCCGAACGACGGTGACGCACGGTGCTGTCAGGGCCGGGCGTACCTGGTCGACGACCGCGCCGAGGGCGGCGAGGACGAGTCGGACGGTCTGGAGACGGCGCGGGCCGGCTGTACCGGCGCGGAGGTGTCGGCGGCGCGGATCTACGACCTCTTCGCCCGGTTCGGCCAGGAGTACGGCCCCGCCCAGCGCTCGCTGGCCGGTCTGCGTACCGGCACCGACGCAGCGGGGCGCCCGCAGGCGCTGGCCGAGCTGCGGCTCCCGGTCGCCGCCGACCCGCTCGCCGGGTGCCTGCTGCACCCGGCCCTCCTGGACGGGGCGCTGCAGGCCACCGCGGGCCTGTGGCTCGGGGAGGACGGCGCGGCGGACCGATCGGCCGAGCCCGCCCTGCCGTTCGCCGTCGAGCGGGTGGACGCCCACCGTGCGATCCCCGCTCGGGCCTTCGCCTGGGTCCGGTACCGGCCGGGCGGCGGTCCGGCGGGGGCGCGGACCCCGGTGGACGTCACGGTCTTCGACGAGCGGGGCCGGGTGTGCGCCGACCTGTCCGGGCTGCGCACGCGTGCCCTGCCCGGGGGACCGGGGGAGGCCGCGGCGGTTGCGCCGGAGGCGGCTGCGCCCCGGACCCGGGAGGCGCGGGCGCCCCGGACCCCGGAAGCGGCCGCGGGCGCGGCCCCGCAGGCGGCGTCCGACGCGGGCGCCGGGATCGACGTCGCCGTCATCGGCGTCGCCGGCCGCTACCCGGAGGCGGCGGACCTGGACGAGTTCTGGGAGAACCTCAGGTCCGGCCGCGACTCGGTGCGCCGGGTCCCGGCCGAGCGGTGGACGCGTCCGCAGTGGGCGGGAGAGACCGACCTCTGGGGTGGCTTCCTCGACGGCATCGACCTGTTCGACCCGCTGTTCTTCCGGATCTCGCAGCGGGAGGCCGAGCACCTCGACCCCCACGAGCGGCTGTTCCTGGAGTGCGCGCACCACGTCCTGGAGGACGCCGGGTACACCGGGGACGTGCTGGACCGCACGAGCGGCGGCGTCGGCGTCTTCACCGGCGTGATGTACCAGGACTACCAGCTCTACGGCGCGCAGGCCCAGGACCGCGGCCAGGCGGTGGCGTTGTCCGGGAGTGCGTCGTCGGTCGCGAACCGGGTGTCCTTCGTCTACGGGTTCACCGGGCCGAGCATGAGCGTGGACACCATGTGCTCGTCCTCGCTGACCGCCATCCACCTGGCCTGTGAGGCGATCCGCAGCGGCCAGTGCGGGGCGGCGCTCGCGGGCGGCGTCAACGTCACCGCGCACCCCAACAAGTACCTGATGCTGGGGCAGCGCAACTACCTCTCCAGCGACGGTCGCTGCCGCAGCTTCGGGGCCGGCGGTGACGGCTACGTGCCCGGCGAGGGGGTCGGCGCGGTCCTGCTCAAGCCCCTGGACCGGGCGGTGGCGGACGGCGACCACATCCACGCGGTCATCAAGGGCACCGCGCTGAACCACGGGGGGCGGACCAACGGCTACACCGTGCCCAGCCCGGCGGCCCAGGGCAGGGTCGTGGGCCGGGCGCTGGCCGCGTCCGGCGTCGACCCCCGGTCGGTCGGCTACATCGAGGCGCACGGTACGGGTACCTCGCTGGGGGACCCGATCGAGGTCGCCGGGCTGGTCAAGGCGTTCGAGGAGGCCGGCACAGGGCCGGAGCAGTGCGCGATCGGCTCGGTCAAGTCCAACATCGGGCACGCCGAGAGCGCGGCCGGCATCGCCGGGGTCACCAAGGTGCTGCTCCAGATGAGGCACCGCCAGCTCGTGCCCAGCCTGCACGCGACCACGCTCAACCCGCACATCGACTTCCCGCGGACCCCGCTGCGCGTGCAGCGGAGCCTGGAGCCCTGGCGGCGGCCCACGGTCACGGACGGCGGGCGGAGCCGAGGCCTTCCCCGGACGGCGGGGGTGTCCAGCTTCGGCGCGGGCGGCTCGAACGCGCACGTCGTCCTCACCGAGTACGAGATGCCGCAGCCGCAGCCGGGCCCGGCCGGTCGGCCCGCGCTGATCGTGCTCTCGGCCCGCAGTGAAGCCCAACTGGTCGAGCAGGCACGGCGGTTGGAGGCGCGACTGGCCGAGCTGACGGAGGCCGAGCTGGCCGGCGTCGCCTGGACGCTGCAGACCGGCCGGGTGGTCCTGGAGGAGCGTCTGGCCTTCGCGGCGGACTCGCGGGCACAAGCCAGGGCCGTGCTCGCGCGGTTCGCGGCCGAGCCGGACCGGCCGGACGGCTGGGTGCGCGGCACGGTGCTCACGGAGGTCGCACCGGACGAGGCGGAGCTGGCGGGCGCCCTGGAGGACTGGACCCGGGAGGGCTCGGGCGACCGGCTGCTGAGGCTGTGGGCCGCGGGCACCCCGGTGCCGTGGGAGGCGGTGCCGACGGGTTCCGGTACGGACGGCTCCGGCCGCACGAGCGGTCCGGGACCGAGGCCGCGCCGCGTGCCGCTGCCCGGTTACCCGTTCGCCCGCGAGCGCTGCTGGATCGAGCTCGACGGGGCGGCACCCGGCGGGGTCCTGCCGGACCGGGCTCCGACGGAGGCGAGCGGCCGGGACGGGAACGGGCCGGACGGCGAAGTGGTGCTGCTGCTTCCGGGCTGGGTGCCCGGTGCGGAGCTCGACGGGGCAGGCGCAGCGAACGGGTTCGCCGCGCACCACGTGACGGTCGTCGGCGGCCTCTCCGCGGAGGAGCGCGACGACCTGCGGGCCGGACTGCCGCCGAGCGCCGACTGCCGGTTCGTCGCGCCGGCGGACGGTGCGTTGGACCGGCAGTACACCGAGGCCGCACAGGAGGTGCTCGCGCGGCTCCAGGAGGTCCTGCGGCCCGGCCTGCCCGGCCCGGTACTGTTCCAGGTCGCCCTGGCGGGGCCGGCCGCCGCCGGCCCTGAGCGAGACCGGCTCGCCTGCCTGCGCGGCCTGTCCGGGCTGCTGCGGACGGCCGGTCTGGAGAACCCCCGGCTGCACGGGCAGCTCGTGGACTGCCTCGACGGAGCGTCCCCCGCCGCCGTCGGCGCCCGGCTGACGGCCGAGGCCGGCGGCCCCGGCCCCGAGCCCGAGGTGCGTTACCGCGACGGCCGCCGGTACACGGCGGTGCTGGAGGAGACCGGCCCCGTCGGCGCCGCGACCGCGCCCTGGCGGGAGGACGGCGTCTACCTCGTCACCGGGGGCGCCGGCGCGCTGGGCCGGATCGTGGCGGGGGACATCGCGGCCGCGGTCCGCCGGGCCACGGTGGTCCTGGTCGGCCGCTCCGCCCTCTCCGGGGAGCGGCAGGACGAGGTGGACGCGCTGCGCGCCGCGGGGCTGACCGTGGAGTACCGGCGCGCGGACATCGCCGACCGGGCGACCGCGGCCCGGCTGATGGCCGACGTGGTCCGGGAGCACGGGCCGCTGACCGGCATCGTGCACGGTGCGGGCGTCCTCGCGGACCGGCTCGTCGTCGGCAAGCTCCCGCAGGAGCTGGACCGGGTCCTGGCGCCCAAGGTCGCGGGGCTGGTGCACCTCGACGAGCTGACCCGTGATCAGCCGTTGGAGTTCCTGGTCTGCCTCTCCTCGGCCAGCGGCGCCTTCGGCAACGTCGGCCAGGCCGACTACGCCGCCGCCAACGCGTTCCTGGACGCCTACGCGGTGTACCGCAACCGCCTCGTCGCGGCGGGGCGGCGCACCGGCAGGACGGTGTCCGTCGGCTGGCCGCTCTGGGCCGACGGCGGCATGGGAGCGGACCGGGCCGTCACGGAGCGGCTGCGCGGCATGGACCTGGCCCCGCTCGAATCCGCCCGGGGGCTCGCCGTGCTGCGGTGGGCGCTGACCGACCCGGACGCCGCCGGGGACGGTCGGCTGACCGTGCTCGCGGGCCGGCGCGAGGCGCTGGCCCGGATCACCGGCAGGGCGATCCGGCCGGGGGCGACGCACCCGGCGGCGGGCGCGGCCGCGGCCGGGGACCGGGTCCCGACGTCCGAGGCCGCGGGGGCCGGGGACCGGCTGCTGGAGGACCGGGCGGTCGGCCACCTGCGGAGGGTGCTCGCCGACGTCCTCAAGCTCGGTCCGGAGCGGCTGAACCCGGACGTCGAGCTGGAGCGGTACGGCATGGACTCCGTCCTGGCGGTCGACGCCGTCACCCGGCTGGAGGGGGCCTTCGGCCCGCTGGCCAGGACCCTGCTGCTGGAACTGCCGACCCTGCGGGAGCTGGCGCGGTACTTCGCGGCCGAGCATCCGGAGGCCCTGCGCGCCCTGCTGGGCGAACCCCGACCCGAACCCGAGCGCCGACCCGAACCCGAGCGCCGACCCGAACCCGAGCACCGCCACGAACCCGAGCACCGCCACGAACCAGAACCCCGGCCCGAACCGGCAGCCGCCCCCGCGGAGCCGCCGACCGGCCCCGCCGGGGGCGCGAAGACCACGCCCGTACCGGAACGCGCGGCGCTCCGGTCCACGGAACACAGAGGGAACTTCATGGACGTCGCCGTCATCGGCATCGCCGGCCGCTATCCGCAGTCGGCGGACCTGGACACGCTGTGGACGCACCTGCGGGACGGGAAGGACTGCGTCACCGAGCCGCCCGCCGACCGCTGGGGCGAGGCGGAGCGGTCGGGGCTCTGGGGCGGGTTCCTCGACGGCATCGACATGTTCGACGCGGCGCTGTTCGGCGTGTCGCCCCGCGAGGCGGCGGCGATGGACCCGCAGCAGCGACTGTTCCTGGAGACGGTGTGGGAGCTGCTGGAGGGCTGCGGCGTCACCCAGGAGGTGATCGAGCGCCGGTACCGGCGGAGCGTCGGCGTCTACGTCGGCGCCTCCTACCTGCAGTACCGGGCGGACGCCTCCGACCCCGCGCTCGCGGCGCTCACCTCGACGGCGTCGTACAACATGATCGCGAACCGGGTCTCGCACTTCTTCGGGCTGGAGGGGCCGAGCCTGGCCGTCGACAGCATGTGCACGTCCTCGGCGATGGCCCTCCACCTCGCCTGCGCCGACCTCCAGCGCGGGGAGTGCGAGGCCGCCGTCGTCGGCGGGGTGAACCTGGCTCCCCGGCCGGACAAGTTCCTCGGGCTGGCCGGGATGCGGATGCTGGGCAGCGGTCCGGACAGCCGGAGCTTCCGCGACGGCGACGGCTACCTCCCGGCCGAGGCCGTGGGCGCGGTCCTGCTCAAGCCGCTGGACGCCGCACTGCGCGACGGGGACGAGGTGCACGCCGTCATCAAGGGAACGGCCTCGCTGCACAGCGGTCGCGCCAACGGCTTTCTCACGCCCAGCCGCCGCGCCCAGGTGACCGTCATGCGCCGGGCGCTGGAGCGGTCCGGTGCCGAGCCGGCGTCGATCGGCTACGTCGAGGCGTCGGCGAACGGCACGGCGCTGTCCGACGAGATCGAGGTGAGCGCCCTGCGGGAGGTGTTCGACGGGGTGGCCGAGCCCGTGGTGGTCGGCTCGGTGAAGTCCAACCTCGGGCACCCGGAGGCGGCCTCGGGCATCGCGCAGCTCACCAAGGTCGCCCTCCAGCTCCGGCACCGGGAGCTGGCCCCGCTCGTCGGCGCGGGGGAGGCCAACCCCAACCTCGCGCTGGCCGGCGGGCCGCTGACGCTCTGCGAGCGGCTGACCCTCTGGGAGGAGCGCGAGGACGCGGACGGCCGTCCGCTGGCCCGGCGTTCGCTGATCAACTCCGTCGCGGCGGGCGGCAGCCACGTCAGCCTGGTGGTCGAGGCGCCGCCGCGGGCGGCGGTCAGGCGGGCCGAACCCGACGACGCCGGGCGGCACCTGCTGGTCGTGTCGGCCGCCGACCCGGCGCGGCTGCGCACGGCCGTGGGCCGACTGCTGGCGTTCCTCGACCGGCGCGACGCGGTGAGCCTCGCGGACGTCGCGTACACCCTGCAGCTGGGCCGTGAGGCGATGCCGGCGCGGTTCGCCGTGGTGGCCGGAAGCGTTCAGGAGCTGCGGGCGTCGCTCGCCGCCTTCCTGGCCGGGGCGGACGGTGCCGCGGCGGCCGAGGCCCCGTCGGGACCGCTGCCGCACACGGGCAACACCGACGACGGGTCGCTCCCCCTCATGGCGGTGCTCGAAGGGGTCCGGGGCGAGGCGTTCGTCTCCGCGCTGGTCGCCGACCGTGATCTGGAGCGGCTCGCCGAGCTGTGGGTGTGCGGCGCCCGGATTCCGTGGGGCGGGCTGTACGCGCGGCGCAGGCGTCCGGTGGCGCTGCCGGCCACCGCCTTCGAGCGGTCGAGCCACTGGCTCGCCGGGACGCCGGCCCGGCCCGTGCCGGCGGGTACGGCCCCGGCCGGCCGGCCCGAGCCCGTGGCGCCCGCACCGGCGGACCCGGAGCCCGTGTCCCCGGACACCCGACTCGCCCCGTCCACCCGGACCCCGGCCTCCGAGCCCGGCCCCGCCGCCCCGGAACCCGTCCGCGCTCCGGCCGGCCCGGAACGCGTGGTCGTCGAGGTCTGCGCCGAGCTGCTCGGCTTCCCGGCGGACGAACTCGGCCCCGAGGACAGCTTCCTCGCGCTGGGCGGCCACTCGCTGCTCGCCCACCACTTCGCCGACCGGCTGCGGGCACGAGGCGTGCTGAGCGACCCGCCGAGCATCCTGCGCGCCCGCGACCTCGCGGAGATCGCCCGGACGGCGCAGCCGGTGCCGGGGCCCGCCCCCGTCGAGCCCGCCCCGGTGACCCCCGCCCACTCCGGCACCCCGCCCGTGCCGGCCGGGATCCCGGCCGGCACCACCCGCATCACCCCCGAGATGCTGCCCCTGGTCTCCCTCACGGAGCAGGAGCTCGCGGCGGTCGTCGCCGCCGTGCCCGGCGGGGCCGCGAACCTCCAGGACGTCTACCCCCTCGCCGGGATGCAGGAGGGCATGCTCTTCCACCACGTCCGGGACGACGCGCACGACCCGTACGTCTCCTCGGGACTTCTCGCCTTCGCGGACCGCGACCACCTGGACCGGTTCGCCGCGGCGCTGACGGCGGTGATCGCCCGGCACGACGCGCTGCGCACCGTGATCCTCTCCGACCGGCTCGGCACACCGGTCCAGGCGGTGCTGCGCCACGTGGAGCTCGTGCTGGAGGAGACGGAGATCCGGGCGGGAACGCCGGCCGTGCACCAGCTGGCCGAGTCGGTCCGCAACGCCCCGAGGATGCCGCTCGACCGGGCCCCGCTGATCCGGCTGCGGGCCGGTCTGGAACCGGGCACCGGGGTCTGGCACGCGGCGCTGAGCCTGCACCACGTGCTGCATGACGCGTCGTCGCTCGGCCTGCTGTTCGCCGAGATCGCCGCGCACATGGACGGCCGGGCGGACGACCTGCCGGAGCCGGTGCAGTACCGCGACTTCGTCGCCCACACCCGGCGGCGGCCCGCCGGGCCCGATGCCGCGTCCTTCTTCACCGGGCTGCTCGGTGACGTCACGGAGCCGACCGTGGTGTTCGGCCTGCACGACGTGCACGGCGACGGGCGGCAGGTCGTCGAGGCGCGCCGGTCCCTGGACGACGGCCTGGGCCGACGCGTCCGCGACCTGGCGGCCGAGCTGCGGATCAGCCCCGCGACGCTGTTCCACGTCGGCTGGGCGCTGACCGTGGCGTCCTGCGCCGACCGCGACGACGTGGTGTTCGGCACGGTTCTGTCGGGACGCCTCCAGGGGCCCGCGGGCACGGACCGGATGCTCGGGAGCTTCATCAACACCCTGCCGGTGCGCCTCGACCTGGCCGGCCGGAGCGTGCGCGACGCGGTCCGGCGGACCGGGGAGCTGCTGCACGAGCTGGTCCGCCACGAGCAGGTCCCGCTCACCGAGGCCAGGGCGCACAGCGGCCTGCCGGGTCGTGAACTGCCGCTGTTCAACGCGATCTTCAACTACCGTCACCTGCCGAGCGACGACGGCATCGCCGCCCGGCTGCAGCGGGTGGGCGTCACGCCGCTGTCGGACGTCTTCGAGCGCAGCAACTTCCCGGTGACCGTCTCGGTCGACGACCTCGGCCACGCGTTCCGGATCGACGCGCAGATCCACCGGGCCCAGGACGCCGACGTCGTGATCGACTGCCTGGAGGCCGCCATGGCCTCCCTGGTCGAGGCGCTCGGCGACGAGGAGCGCGCACTCTCCCCGGCCCTCGGCCTGTCCGTGCTGCCGGCCGCGATGCGGGACCGCGAACTCGTCGGGTTCGCCTGGGAGCCGGTGACGACCGAGGCGGCCGACGCCAGGTCGGAGCGCCGGCTGCACGAGTGGTTCGAGCAGGAGGCGCGTGCCGTCCCGGACGCGGTGGCGGTGACCTGCGAGGACCGCTCCCTGACCTACGCCGAGCTGAACGCGCGGGCGAACCGGCTCGCCCGGTACCTGAGGGCGCTGGGCGTGGGGCGCGAGTCGCTGGTCGGGCTCTGCCTGCCGCGCGGGGAGTGGCTGGTGGTGAGCGCGCTGGCGGTGCTGAAGGCGGGCGGCGCGTACGTGCCGCTGGACCCGTCGGCGCCGGTCGAGCGGCTCGCCCACGTGCTGTCGGACAGCGCCCCGAAGGCGGTGCTGGTGGACGGCGCGCTGCCCGAGGGCCTCGACGCCGGCGGCGCCCGGGTGGTGGACGTCCCCGGGCACGCCCCCCGCTGGGAGGCGCTGCCGGCCGGCGACCCGGAGCCGGAGGCCGGCGCCTCGCCGAAGGACCTGGCGTACGTCATCTACACCTCGGGTTCGACCGGCCTGCCCAAGGGGGTGATGGTCGAGCACCGCAACGTCGCACGGTTCTTCGTCGCGGCCCAGGAGTGGTTCGGCTACCGGGAAGGCGACGTGTGGACGCTGTTCCACTCCTTCGCCTTCGACTTCACGGTGTGGGAGATGTGGGGCGCGCTGCTGCACCGGGGCCGGCTGGTCGTGGTGACGCAGGACGTGGCGCGCAGCCCGCGCGACTTCTACCGCCTGCTGTGCGACGAGGGCGTCACCGTGCTCGGCCAGACGCCCACCGGGTTCGGGCAGCTGATCGCGGCGCAGGGGGACGACGGCGCCCCGCACCGGGTGCGCACGGTGCTGCTCGGCGGTGAGGAGCTGGACGCCGCGCCGCTGGCGCCGTGGTTCACCCGGCCGATCAACGACGGGACCGAGCTGGTGAACATGTGGGGGACCACCGAGACGACGGTGGTCACCACCTACCGGGTGGTCACCGAGCCGGACACCCGCCTGACCACCAGGCCGATCGGCGGGGCGATGCCGGGCATGAGCGTGTACGTGCTGGACCGGCACGGCGACCCGATGCCGACCGGCGCGGTCGGCGAGCTGGTGATCGGCGGTGAGGCGGTGTCACGGGGCTACCTGAACCGGTCGGAGCTGACCGCCGAGCGCTTCGTGGCGGACCCGTTCGCCGGGACGCCGGGCGCCCGGATGTACCGGACCGGCGACCTGGGACGCCGACTGGCGGACGGCTCGCTGGAGTTCCTCGGGCGCAACGACGGCCAGGTGAAGATCCGCGGCTACCGCATCGAACTGGGCGAGATCTCCACCCGGCTCAACGAGCACCCCGCCGTCGCGGAGGCCCGGGTGGTGGTACGCGGCCAGGGCGACGAGCGGCGCCTGGTCGGATACGTCGTACCGGCGCAGGGCAGCCTGGGCGAGCCCGGCGGGCCGCAGGAGCAGGAGCTGCGGGAGCGGCTGGACAGCGCGCTGCGGGCGGCGCTCCCGCCGTACATGGTGCCGTCCGCCTACGTCCTGCTGGACGCGCTGCCGCTGACCGGCAACGGCAAGCTCGACACCGCCGCGCTGCCCGAGCCGGAGGCCCCGGCGCGGTCCGCGCGGAGCGGGCCGGCGGCCCCGCTCACCGACACCGAGCGGATCGTCTCCGAGGTGTGGGCCGAGCTGCTGCACACCGACGCGGGACTGCTCGACGCGGAGAGCGGATTCTTCGAGTTCGGCGGCAACTCGCTGCTGGTGACCCGGCTGATCAACCTGATCAAGCAGCGGACGGGCGCCGAACTGACGGTCCAGGCGGTCTTCGACGCGAACCGGTTGGGCGAACTGGCGGCCGTGCTGGAGCGCGGCCTGCCGGACCCCGGCGCCGGCGCCGCACTCGACCTCGACGCGATCAGCGAGAGCATCGGCCTCATCGAGAGCCTCTCCGACGCCGAGCTGGACGCCCTGGACATCGACAACGCCGTACCCGGCATCGAGAGCTAGAGAGGCCGACGATGAGCACGCCGTACCCGGACAGCGGACCGGAACTGATCCGCAAGATCCAGGCGATGCCCGCCAAGCGGCAGCGCGCCGTGATCGCGCTGCTGACCAAGCGGGGCGTCGACCTCTCCGCGCTGGACATCATCCCGCGCCTGCCCCGCTCCCAGGACCGGCCGCTCCCGCTCTCCCACGCCCAGCAGCGGCTCTGGTTCCTGGCCCAGCTGGAGGGCACCAGCGCCTACTACAACGTCCCGATGGCGATGCGGCTGCACGGTCCGCTGGACCGCGCGGCGATGCGCCGGGCGCTGACCGGGCTGGTGCTGCGGCACGAGGTCCTGCGCACCCGGTTCGAGGAACGCGACGGCGTCCCGTACCAGTGCATCGACGACGGCACCGGCTTCACGGTGCGCGAGCAGGACGTCGCCGACCCGGCGGGGGTGTCCGCGATCTGCCAGCAGGAGATGCTCACGCCCTTCGACCTGGCGCAGGACACGCTGATCAGGGCGCTGCTGCTGCGGGTGTCGGAGACCGAGCACGTCCTGATGGTGACGATGCACCACACCGTCTCGGACGGCTGGTCGGTCGGGGTGTTCTTCCGCGAGGTGACCGAGCTGTACGAGGCGGCCCGCCAGGGCCGGGACGACGCCCTGGAGCCGCTGCCGGTGCAGTACGCCGACTTCGCGAACTGGCAGCGCCAGTGGCTGGCGGGCGACGTGCAGACCCGTCAGGTCGACTACTGGAAGGGCCGGCTCGCCGGCGTCGACACGGCTCTGACGCTGCCCGCGGACCGCCCGCGCCCGCCGGTGCGCGGCTACCAGGGCACCCGGGAGTTCTTCCACTGCCCGCCGGAGCTGCTGAACCGGCTCCGCGAGCTCGGCGAGCGGCACGGCACCACGCTGTACATGACGTTGCTGGCCGCCTACTCCGTGCTGCTGCACCGCTACACGCAGCAGACCGACATCGCCGTCGGCACCGTCATCGCCAACCGCAACCGGGTCGAGACGGAGGGGCTCATCGGCCTGTTCGCCAACACCCTGGTGATGCGCAACAGCCTGGACGGCGACCCGGCCTTCACCGAGCTGCTCGCCCGGGTGAAGCGGACCGCGCTGGAGGCCTACGACCACCAGGACGTGCCGTTCGAGGCCGTGGTCGACGCCCTCCAGGTCGAGCGCGCACTCAGCCACTCACCGGTCTTCCAGACCGTGCTGGTGCTCCAGGAGGAGCAGGCGGAGCCCCGGCTCACCCTGGGCGGGCTGGAGGTGACGCCGGTCGACGTCGACTTCACCATCGCCAAGTTCGACCTCACCCTCGACCTGCGGGAGACCCCGCAGGGCCTGGCCGGCGCCGTCGAGTACAGCACCGCCCTGTTCGACCGCGAGACCGTCCAGCGCTTCGTGCGCCACTTCACCACCCTGCTCGCCGCCGTCGCCGACGCGCCGCAGCAGCCGGTCTCCCGGCTGGCCCTGCTGGACGAGGCCGAACTCGACGCCGTGACCAGGCCGTGGCGGACCCCGCCCGGCCCGGCGCCCGAGCCGGTGCGCAGGATCGACGAGTGGTTCGAGGAGGTGGTCCGCCGCAACCCGGACGCGGTGGCGGTGACCTGCGAGGACCGCTCCCTGACCTATGCCGAGCTGAACGCGCGGGCGAACCGCCTGGCCCGGTACCTGCGCGCGTCGGGCGTGGTCCGGGACACGCCGGCGGCGCTCTGCCTGCCGCGCGGCGAGTGGCTCGTCGTCGGCGCGCTGGCGGTGCTGAAGGCGGGCGGCGCGTACGTGCCGCTGGACCTGACGGCGCCGGCCGGGCGGCTCGCCCACGTGCTGTCGGACAGCGCCCCGAAGGTGGTGCTGGTGGACGGCGCGCTGCCCGAGGGGCTCAGCGCCGGCGGCGCCCAGGTGGTGGACGTGCGCGGCGACTGGGAGTGGCTGCCCGCCGACGACCTGGAGCCGGTGGCCGGCGCCTCGCCGAGGGACCTCGCCTACGTCATCCACACCTCGGGTTCGACCGGCCTGCCCAAGGGCGTCCTGGTCGAACACCGCAACGCGACCCGGCTGTTCACCACGACCCGGGAGTCGTTCGGCTTCGGCCCCGACGACGTGTGGACGCTGTTCCACTCCTTCGCCTTCGACTTCACGGTGTGGGAGATGTGGGGTGCCCTGCTGCACGGCGGCCGCCTCGTCGTCGTCCCGCAGGAGGTGGCCCGCAGCCCCCGGGAGTTCTACGCGCTGCTGTGCGCGGAGGGCGTGACCGTCCTCAACCAGACGCCCAGCGCGTTCGGACAGCTGATCGCGGCCCAGGGCGAGGACGGCGCCGGGCACCGGCTCCGTACCGTGGTGTTCGGCGGCGAGGCACTGGACCCCACGGCGCTGCGCCCCTGGTTCGCCCGGCCGCTCAACGCGGCCACCGAACTGGTGAACATGTACGGCATCACCGAGACGACGGTGCACGTGACCCACCGGCCGGTGACCGAGGAGGACACCGCCTCCGCCGCCAGCCCGATCGGCGGGCCGCTGCCGGACCTGAACGTCTACGTGCTCGACCGGCACCTCAACCCGGTGCCGACCGGGGCGGTCGGCGAGATGTACGTGGGCGGCGCGGGGGTCGCCCGCGGCTACCTGAACCGACCGGAGCTGACCGCCGAACGCTTCCTCGACGACCCGTTCCGGAGGGTGCCCGGCGCCCGGATGTACCGCACCGGGGACCTCGCCCGGCGGCTGGCGGACGGCTCGCTGGAGTACCACGGGCGCAACGACGACCAGGTCAAGATCCGCGGCTACCGCATCGAGCCGGGTGAGGTCTCCGCCCGCCTCAACGAGCACCCCGGGGTGCGCTCGTGCGCCGTCGTGGTGCGCGAGGACCGGCCCGGCAACCGGCAGCTCGTCGCCTACGTGGTGCCGGCGGCCGACCGGGACGAGGCGGGGCTGCCCGCCGAGCTGGACCGGCTCGCCCGCCGCGTCCTGCCCGAGTACATGCTCCCCGGCGCCTACGTGCTCCTGCCGGACCTGCCGCTGACCACCAACGGGAAGCTCGACCGCGCCGCGCTCCCGGCTCCCGGCATCGACGCCTACGCCCAGCGCGAGGGCCACGCCTACGCGGCCCCGGCCGAAAGTACCGAGCGGGTGCTGGCGGAGGTCTGGGCCGACCTCCTCGGCTTCGAGGCCGACCGGATCAGCGCGAACGACAACTTCTTCACTCTGGGCGGCCATTCACTGCTCATCACCGTCCTGGTGGCACGGCTGCGGGCGGCCGGGTTGCAGCTCACGGTGCGCGACCTGTTCGACGACGCCACCCTGAGCGGCCTGGCGGCGCGCATCGACGCGGGAACCGCGGAGGCGGGCGGGCCCGGCACGGGCGGGGACCCGGCGGCCGAGCCCGGCTACTCCGTGCCGCCGAACGCCGTCCCCGAGGGCTGCGAGCGGCTGACCCCCGAGCTGCTGCCCCTGGTCAGGCTGGGCCAGGAGCACCTGGACGCGATCGCCGAGCGGGTCCCCGGCGGAGCCCCCAACATCCAGGACGTCTACCCCCTGGTCCCCTCCCAGGAGGGCATCCTCTTCCACCACCTGATCGACCCGGAGAACGACCCGTACGTGATGTCCGCGGTGTTCACCGCGGACGACGAAGCCACGTGCACGGCGTTCCTCGACGCGCTCCAGGCCCTGATCGACCGCCACGACGTGATGCGCACCGCCGTCCTCACCGAGGGCCTGCCCGAGCCGGTGCAGGTGGTGTACCGCTCGGCCGTGCTCCCGGTGGAGCACATCGGCCTGCCCGGGGACGGCGCGACCGGCGCCGACGCCGAGGAGCGGGCCCGTGCCATGGCCGGCCTCACGGCCCAGCTGCCGCCGGACCGGGCGCCGATGCTCAGGGTCCGGATCGCGGAGGACCCCGGATCGTCCCGGCGCTTCCTCCTGATGAACTTCCACCACCTCATCGAGGACGCCACCTCGATGCGCCTGATCGCCGACGAGCTGGCCGCCCACATGGCCGGGCGCGCCGACCTGCTCGCCCCGCCCGCGCCCTACCGCGACTTCGTCGCCCACACCCTGCACCAGCTGCGCACCGGCGACGCGGAGCAGTACTTCCGCACCACGTTCGGAGACGTCACCGAACCGACGGTGCCGTTCGGTCTGGGCGACGTGCACGGCGACGGCCGCCGCACCCGCAAGCCGCGCCGCTCGCTGCCCGCCGACCTCGCCCGGCGGCTGCGGGCCGAGGCCGGTCGGCTCGGCCTCAGTCCGGCGTGGCTCTTCCACGCGGCCTGTGCCCGCGTGGTGGCCGCCGGCAGCGGGCGCGACGACGTGGTCTTCGGCACCGTCATGTCGGGACGCCTCCAGGGCGTGCCGGGGGTGGAGCGGATGCTGGGCAACTTCATCAACACCCTCCCGCTGCGGGTGCGGCTGGCCGGCCGTACCGTGCGGGAGCTGGTCGACGAGGTCGCCGCCGACCTGCGCCGGCTGATCGTCCGCGAGCAGTCCTCGCTGAGCCTGGCCCAGCGGTGCAGCGGACTGGACGGCGACACCCCGCTGTTCACCGCGGCGATCAACTTCCGGCACTTCGAGCCCGCGCGGGACGACGCCCAGGCGCCGCTCCTGGAGGAGCAGGGCATCCGGTGGCTGGCCGTCATGGACCGGACCAACTACCCCATGGGCATGTCGCTCGACGACCTCGGGGACGAGCTCTCCCTCACCGTCCAGATCGAGGACACGGTCGAACCCGAGACCCTGCTGTCCTACGTGGAGACCGCGCTCGCGGGCATCGTCGACGCGCTCGCCACCGACGACGGACACGGCACCCGGGCACTCGACATCGACGTGCTGCCCCCGGCGGAGCGGGAACGGCTGCTCAGCGTCGCCCGCGGCGCGCGCCCCCCGTACCCGCAGGACTCCTGCCTCGCCGAGCTGTTCGAGGAGCAGGCGGCCGCGCACCCCGAGAGGATCGCGGTGCGCCAGGGCGAGCGGTGGCTGACCTACGCACAGCTCAACGCGCGGGCGAACCAGGTCGCCCACCACCTGCGCGGCGCCGGGGTCGGCCCCGACGTCCTCGTCGGAGTGTGCGCCGGCCGCTCGCCGGAGCTGGTGGTCGGACTGCTGGGCGTCCTCAAGGCGGGCGGCGCCTACGTCCCGATCGACCCCGACTACCCCGAACAGCGCATCCAGGCCCTGCTCGACGGCTCCGGGGTGCGCATCGTGCTGGGGCAGTCCGGGCTGCCGGGCGCGCTCTTCGAGCAGGTCGACGAAGTGCTCCACCTCGACACCGGCGAGCGGGCCGGCGACCGGGCCCAGGTGCTCGACACCATGCCCGTGCACGACCCCGACCGCGCCGGGCTGGGCCTGACGCCGTCCCACCTCGCCTACGCCGTCTTCACCTCCGGGTCCACCGGACGCCCCAAGGGCGTGCTGGTGGAGCAGCGCGGCGTGGTCCGACTGGTGCGCAACCCGGACTACTTCGCGGCCGGGGAGTCCACCGTGGTGCTCCACCACTCCTCGATCGCCTTCGACGCCGGCTCCCAGGAAGTGCTCACCCCGCTCCTCTCCGGCGGCCTCCTGGTGCTGCACGACGGCGACTCCAAGGACCCGGTCCAGCTGCTGGACTGCGTCGAGCGGTCCGGCGTCACCACGATGCTGCTGTCGGCCGCCTTCCTGCCGGCCTTCGCCGAGGCCGCGAGCCGCCGCGCGCTGCCGCTGCGCGAGCTCGCGGTCGTGGGCGACACCTTCTCGGCCCGGGACGTCCGGCGCCTCCACGAGGCCCACCCGGGGCTGACCGTGACCAACGGCTACGGCCCGACCGAGAACAGCATCGCCTCCACCTACCACGTGATCCCGCGCGGGCTCGCCGAGGACAGCCGGGTGCCGATCGGCGTGCCCGTCCCCCACACCACCGCCCACGTCACCGACGCGCGGCTCCGGCTGGTGCCGGACGGGGTGATCGGCGAGCTCTGCCTGGGCGGCGCCGGCGTCGCCCGCGGCTACCTCGGCGACCCGGAGCTGACGGCCCGGCGGTTCGTCGACGACCCCTTCGGCGACACCCCGGGCGGCCGGCTGTACCGCAGCGGCGACCTGGTGCGCAGGCTGCCCGACGGCACCCTGGAGTTCCGCGGCCGGGTGGACGAGCAGGTCAAGGTCCGCGGCTTCCGCGTCGAGCCCGGCGAGGTCGAGGCGGCGCTGAACGCGCACCCCTCCGTGCACAGCGCCGTGGTCGTGCCCCACGCCGACGGCGAGGCCGGCACCCTGAGCGCCTACGTGCGCCCGGCCGAGGAGTGGCTGGAGGCGGCCGCCGCGGAGCAGACCGCCGAGCACCTGGTCCAGTGGCGCAAGCTCTTCGAGGACCAGTACTCCCGCGAAGCCGAGGAGGCCGTCCCCGACAACCTCAACCTGGCCGGGTGGGAGAGCAGCTACAGCGGCGAACCGATCCCCGAGGCCGAGATGCGGGAGTGGATCGACGGCACCGTCGACCGGATCCGCGGACTGCGGCCCAAGCGGCTGCTGGAGGTCGGCTGCGGCACCGGGCTGCTGCTCCTCCGCTACGCACAGGAGTGCGAGCGGGTGCACGGCATCGACATCTCCGCCGCGGCCCTGGCGGACGTGCGCCGGAGCGCCGAGCGCCGGGGCTGGTCCCACCTCACCCTGCGACAGGGAGACGCGCTGTCGGTGGCGGAGCTCGCCGGCGAGACCTTCGACGTGGTCGTGCTCAACTCCGTGGCGCAGTACTTCCCCACACGCCACTACCTCCAGGAGGTGATCGCCCGGATCCTGCCCCTGCTCGAAGAGGGCGGCCGGATCCTGCTGGGCGACATCCGGAACCTGGACCTGTTCTCCGAACACGTCTGCGCCATCGAGCGCAGCCGCTCCGGCGTCCCGAGCACGGTCGGCGCGCTGGCCGCGCAGGTGCAGCGCCGCCGCCGCCAGGAGAGCGAACTCCTGGTCAGCCCCGGCTTCTTCACCCGGCTCCCGGAGCGGTTCGAGGAACTGGGCGCCGTCGACATCATGCTCAAGCGGGGGACCGGCGGCAACGAGATGCTCGCCTACCGCTACGACGTGGTGCTGACCAAGGGCCCGGCCGCCGCGGCGCCCGACCTCCCCTGGCTGGAGGCCGCCACCCCGGCGGAGCTGCGCGCCCTGCTGGTCGGCGACGTCCCCGAACGGTTCGGCGTCACCGGACTGACCAACCCGCGGATCGCGGAGGACGCGCGCGTCCTCGCCTCGCTGGCCCGGCTGGCCCCGTCCCGCCAGGTGGACCCGCTGCCCGGTGGCGAGCGGCTCTCGGCGCGGGCCCGGGAGGAATCCGCGGAACTGGAGGCGGCGCTGCGGCACGCCGAGGAGCTCGGCTACCACATCGCGGCCACCTGGTCGCAGGACCGGCCGGACGGCCTCGACCTGGTGCTGGGCTGGGGCGAGCGGCCCCGGGTGCTGGCACGCCACCCGTACCGGGCCCGGCGCCTGGCCAACGAACCGCAGATCGACCGGGTCGGCCCCGGCCTGGTGCGGGAGCTGCGCGACCACCTGTCCGACCGGCTGCCGGACTACATGGTCCCCGGTGCCTTCGTCGTCCTGGAGGAACTGCCGGTCACGCCCCAGGGCAAGGTCGACAAGCGGGCGCTGCCGGCACCGGACGAGGAGGACCTCGCCAAGGAGGTCTACGTCGCGCCCCGCACCGAGGCCCAGCACACCCTGTGCCGGCTCATCGGCGGGGTCCTGGGGCTCGACCGGGTCGGCCTCCAGGACAACTTCTTCAACCTGGGCGGTCACTCCCTGCTCGCCACCCGCCTCAACCTGCGGGTCAAGAAGGAGACCGGCACGGACCTGCCGCTCCAGCTCATCCTCACGGCCGCAACCGTCGAGGACCTGGCGGCGGCGCTGGAGGCGGCCGCCGACCGGAGCACGGAGGGGCCCGTCGCGGTCACCGGCGACCCCGGCGCCGGCACGCCCCCGGCGACCGGGGCGGCGAGCGACGGCGGGGCCGCCGGGCAGCCGCAGCCGCAGCCGCAGCCGTCCGCCGACCTGGTGCCCGCCGACCTGGTGCCCGCCGCGCCCGCGACGGAGGGTGACGAGGCGCCGCTGTCCTTCGCCCAGCAGGACCTGTGGTTCCTGCGGACCCCCGCGCACCTGGGCACCGCGCACGACAACGCCCAGCTGGCCGTACGGCTGCGCGGCCGGCTGGACCGGGACGCCCTGGCGCGGGCCGTGCACGCCCTGGTGGCGCGGCACGCGATCCTGCGCACCGGCTACCCGGAGCGCGACGGGACCGTCGTCCAGCGCGTGAACGGCGCCGACGGCTTCGAGACGCCCGTCCTGGCGCTCCCGCGGTCCACCGGCGGCGAGGCCGCGCTCACCGAATGGCTGCGGGCCGAGCGGCTGCGCCCCTTCGCGCCGCAGGACCGGCACATGCTCCGCGCCCACCTGCTGGTCGTCGACGAGGACGAGCACGTCCTCGTCCTCACCCGCCCGTGGGGCGTCGTGGACGGCTGGTCCACCGGCATCCTGATGCGGGAACTGGTCGCCTTCTACCAGGGGTCGGGCGACGGCCGACCGGGCCCGGCGCCGCTGCCGCTGCAGTACGCCGACTTCGCCCGCTGGCAGCGCCGCACCGTGGACGCCGCCGAGCTCGACCGGCAACGCGACTTCTGGCGCAAGCGGCTCGACGGACTGCCCGAGTGCCTCGCGCTGCGCACCGACTACCCGCGCTGCCCGGTGAAGTCCCACCAGGGCGCGGCGGTGGAGCTCGCCGTCCCGGCCGAGCTGGTGGAGCGGCTGCGCGGGCTCGGCGCGCAGCACGGCGCCACGCTCTACATGACCATGCTGGCGGCCTACGCGGTGCTCCTGGGCGGACGCACCGACGACCGCGAACTGGCGATCGGCTCGCCGGTGACCAACCGGCCGGCCGCCGAACTCGACGACGTGGTGGGGTACTTCGTGAACGCGCTGGTGATGCGCCTGGACGTGGCGCCGCAGCAGGCCTTCACCGGGCTGCTGGCCCAGGCCAGGGAGGTGGTGGCCGAGGCGCAGGCGCACAAGGACCTGCCCTTCGCGGACCTCGTCCGCACGCTGGTCCCGCACCCCGATCCGGCCCGCTCCCCGCTGTTCCAGGTGATGTTCAACCTGGCGCCGGCCCCGTCGACGGACGGCGGGGGCCGGCGGGACATCGACCGCGTCGACGGTCTGGCCGGGGAAACGCTCCCCACCCTCCCCGGGACGGCGACCTTCGACCTGAACCTGTCGCTGCGCGAGACGGAGAAGGGCCTGGAGGGCTACCTGGAGTACAGCACCGACCTGTTCGCCCGGGGGAGCGCCGAGAGGCTGTCCGGGGACTACCTGCGCCTGCTGGAGCAGATCGTCCGGCGCCCGGAGGCGGACCTGGCAGGACTGCGCGCCGAGACCGGCGAGCCGAGCGAGGAGGAGTCCTCATGAGTGCCCCGACCGCCGTCGTCCTCGGGGACGTGGCCCTGGTCGTCCTGGTGTCCTGGCTGTCCGGCGGAGTCGCCCGGAGGCTCAACCAGCCCACGGTGATCGGCCAGATCCTGGGCGGCATCGCCCTGGGGCCGACCCTGCTGGGCCGGCTGCCGGGCGATCCGACCACCTTCCTCTTCCCCGCCGAGGCGCGGCCGTTCCTCTCGGTGCTCGCCCAGATCGCGATCGTCCTGTTCCTCTTCGTGGCGGGCTACGAGATCGACTTCCGCACCTTCCGGGCGGGACGCACCGCGGTGAACGTCGCGCTGGCGGCGCTGCTGGCCCCGATGGGGCTGACCCTGGCGGCCGTCTCCCTGTGCGGCGGGCTCTTCTCCGCGGTGGACCCGGCGCACGCGGGCCGGACCTCGTTCGCGATGTTCATGGCGGTGGCGATCTCGATCACGGCGCTGCCGGTCCTGGCGGCCATCGTGCGCGAGCGCGCGCCGGGCACCACCGCCGGGGCGGTGTCCATCGCGGCGGCCGGACTCATGGACGTGGCCGCCTGGTTGGTGCTGGCCGCGGTGCTCAGCGACTCGGGCCATGCCACCCGCTGGTCCTGGCCGGTGGCCCTGGCGCTGCTGGTGGGGTTCGCGGCGTTCCTGTTCGGCTGCCTCCGGCCCGTGCTGCGCTGGTGGTTGGCCCGGCCGGCGAGCCTGCTGAGCAACCCGGTGCCGGTGGCGCTGGTCGTCGCCCTGGGCAGTGCCTGGGTCACCGAGTCGCTCGGGCTGCACGCGGTCTTCGGCGGGTTCCTCGCCGGGATGGCCATGCCGCGGCGTGACGGCGCCCCGGACGCCGACGTCCTGGGGCCCATGGAGCAGGTCGCCAACCTGCTGCTGCCGCTGTTCTTCGTCGTCACCGGACTGTCCGTCAACCTCGGCGCGGTGGGGGCGGACGGCCTGGGCCTGCTCGGCCTGCTCCTGCTGGTGGCGATCGCCGGCAAGATCGTCCCCACCTACGGCGTGGCCCGTCTGCACCGCCTGGACCCCCGGCAGTCCGCCCTGGTCGCCGTCATGGTGAACACCCGCGGTCTGACCGAGCTCATCGTGCTGGAGGTCGGCAAGTCCGCGGGACTCATCGGCCAGAAGCTCTACGCCGTCCTGGTCATGCTGGCGCTGATCACCACCGTGATGACGGGTCCGCTGCTCCAGCTGATCGGCGACGAGCGCAAGGACGGGCGGCGGCCGACCCGGCCGGGGCGGCCCGGCCGCATCGAGACCAGTACTCCACCCACTGCACATTCTGGACAGACCGTCGGCGTCGGCGGCGAGGAAACGGGAGACACATCAGCGTGAGCAACACCGAAGCATTCGATGTCGTGGTCGTCGGCGGCGGTCCCGGCGGCTCGACCCTGGCCGCACTCGTCGCCAAGAAGGGGCACTCGGTGCTCGTTCTGGAGAAGGAGTTCTTCCCGCGCTACCAGATCGGGGAGTCGCTGCTGCCGTCCACCATCCACGGCGTCTGCCGGCTGACCGGCGCGGCGGACGAGCTGGCCAAGGCGGGCTTCCCGCTCAAGCGCGGCGGTACCTTCCGCTGGGGCGCCAACCCGGAGCCGTGGACCTTCTCCTTCTCGGTCTCCCCCCAGATGGCCGGCCCGACCTCCACCGCCTACCAGGTGGAGCGCTCCAAGTTCGACAAGATCCTGCTGGACAACGCCCGCCGGGTCGGCGCCGTGGTCCGCGAGGGCAGCGCCGTGTCGGAGATCGTGGAGGACGGCGACCGGGTCTCGGGTGTGCGCTACACCGACGACCAGGGCGTGCAGCGGGAGGTGTCGGCGCGGTTCGTGGTGGACGCCTCCGGCAACCAGAGCCGGCTCAACCAGCGGATAGGCGGCCGCCGGGAGTACTCGGACTTCTTCCGCAACCTGGCGCTGTTCGGCTACTTCGAGGGCGGCAAGCGGCTGCCGGAGCCGACCCGCTACAACATCCTGTGCGTCGCCTTCGAGAGCGGCTGGTTCTGGTACATCCCGCTGAGCGACACCCTGACCAGCGTCGGAGCCGTGGTCCGGCGGGAGTTGGCCGAGAAGGTCCAGGGCGATCCGGAGAAGGCGCTCCAGGCCCTGATCGACGAGTGCCCGATGATCTCGGACTTCCTCGCCCCCGCCACCCGGGTCACCACGGGCCAGTACGGCCAGATCCGGGTCCGCAAGGACTACTCGTACCACCACACCGCCTTCTGGCGGCCGGGCATGATGCTCGTCGGCGATGCCGCCTGCTTCGTCGACCCGGTCTTCTCCTCCGGCGTCCACCTGGCCACCTACAGCGCGCTGTTGGCCGCGAGGTCGATCAACAGCACGCTGGCCGGCGAGGTCGAGGAGGAGGCGGCCATGAAGGAGTTCGAGGCGCGCTACCGCCGCGAGTACGGCGTGTTCTACGAGTTCCTGATGTCCTTCTACGACATGCACCGCGTCGAGGGCTCCTACTTCTGGGAGGCCAAGAAGCTCACCCGGAACAGCAGCACCGAACTGGAGTCGTTCGTGGAACTGGTGGGCGGCGTCTCCTCCGGGGAGGCGGCGCTCAGCGATGCCGAGTCGGTCGCGGCGCGCCTGCACGCGCAGACCGAGGAGTTCGCCTCCGCGGTCGAGGCCGTCTCCGCGGGCGGCAACGACAACTGGGCCCCGCTGCTCGGCTCGTCCGTGGCCCGCGAGGCGATGACCGAGAGCTCCAAGGTGCAGATGCACGCGGTGCTGGGGGAGGACGCCGAGGAGGAGACGCCGCTCTTCGAGGGCGGTCTGATCCCCTCGCCGGACGGCCTCTCCTGGGCCGTCCCGCAGTAGGTCCGACGGACCGCCACGACCGGAGGCGGGCGGGTCGCCGCGGCACGTGCCCGGCCCGCCCGGCCTCCGGCGGGGCGGGCGGGCCGCGGGTTCACCGGGACGGGCGGATCGTCACCTCGGCCCCATCCGGAGGGCGCCGTCGAGCCGGATCGTCTCGCCGTTGAGCATCGGGTTCTCCACGATGTGCGCCGCGAGCGAGGCGAACTCCTCCGCCTCGCCGAGGCGTTGCGGGTGCGGCACCTGCCTGCCGAGCGCCTCGACCGCGGACTCCGGGAAGCCGTCGAACATCGGGGTGCGGAACAGGCCCGGGGCGATCGTGACCACGCGGATCCGCGACTGGGCGAGGTCACGGGCGATCGGCAGGGTCATTCCCACGATGCCGCCCTTGGCGGCGGCGTAGGCGGCCTGTCCGACCTGGCCGTCGAACGCGGCGATCGAGGCGGTGTTGACGATGACTCCGCGTTCGTCGCCGTCCTCCTCCAGCCGGATCATCCGCGCCGCGGCGAGGCGGATCACGTTGAACGTACCGATCAGATTGGTGTGGACGACCTTGCTGAAGGCTTCGAGCGGGAACGGGCCGCTCCGGCCGGCCGTCCGGTGGGCGTTGCCGATGCCGGCGCAGTTGACCACGATCCGCAGCCTGCCGAGCTCCTCGGCGCGGTCGACGGCGGCGGTGACGTCCTCCTCGGCGGTGACGTCGCCGGGGGAGAGGACGACTCCCCCGCCCAGCTCCGCCACGACCTTCTCACTCCGCGCGGAAGGCCGGTTGAGGATGACCACGGAAGCACCCCGCTCACGCAGTTTCCGTACCGTCGCCAGGCCGAGGCCGGACGTTCCGCCGGTGACCAGCGCAACGCTTCCTTCTATTCGCACCTGCTGCTCCAGTTCTGTCGGCCGGCTCCCCGGGGGAGCCGGGCGATCGAAGGGCTCGCGGATATTCCGGAGAAGTCCCTGTGATCACGCTAGCCAGCGTGGTCACAAAGGCGCAAGCACCGCACCGGCCTGATTCGGCCGGTCCGGCCGAAAGGATCGGAGGAGACCCGGGGAAGGACATTCCGGAGCGGGCTCGGGCGGCCACTGCCGCCCCGGCCCCGGTGAAGCAACGAACCTACGCCTGTAAAGAAGGTGGGCAATGTCGAACAGCATTCCGTCAGCGGTCTTCGACGAGGTCGACGCAATCCGCGAGAAGGTTCATGGATCGCGCGACGCATTTCGGGACCGAGAATTCCTGGACGAGTTGGCGCAGCGGATCGCCGACGCCCCGAACCTGGGCCGGCAGCCGGCCGCCCGGGCCCTGGTCGAGGACCTCCGGAACCACTCGCCCGGCGCCCGCCTGGACGCCGTCAAGGCGCACATCAACGGGAAGCGCGACAACCACATCTTCTCGCTGTTCGACGCCTCGTACTTCCCGGCCCTTTCGCTGGAGTACCTGACGTACGAGACGCTGCCCACCAATCCGCACCTCGCCACCCGGTACGCCAGCAACACCATGCCGGTGAACATCACGGGCGGTTCGAAGGGGTTCGGGTCGCGCGTCGTCGTGGCGCTGTTCCCGGAGAACCACGTCGACGGCATCCAGCACGGCGACGACCTGATCTTCTACTTCATCGACAAGTTCGTCGAGCGGCACAACCGCATCACCCGGAGGATGATCGACGCGGTGATGGCCGAGGACAGCTTCCCGCTGCTCCGGGGCGTCGACGACCGGACGGTCGAGCAGGCCTCCTCGTGGTGGGTCCGGCTGCACGAGTACCACCACCGGCAGGGCGACATGCCCATCCCGGACTACCTGCCGGTCAAGAAGCTGAAGCCGCTGGCGGGCCTGGAGGAGCTGCGGGTCGACGTCTCCGCGATGCTGGTCTGCCTGAACGACCCGGAGCTGCCCGCCCGGGAGGCGCGGCTGGCCTACGAGTACATCCTGTCCGAGCGGCTGCTCCGCTACGCGGTGGAGGGGATTCCGCGCCCCAACTACGACGCGGTCGCCTCCCAGCTGCTCTTCAACTTCCTCTCCAAGCACGGTGGAATCGAATTGCGCGGGGACCGGATCCGGCTCCACGACGAACTCCCCGAGGTCCTGGCCGTATTCCTCGGCGCGATACAGCGGATCGAGCGGGAGATCCGGAACGGAGTCCCGGCCGACGAGGTCAAGCAGCGACTGCTGGAATTCACCAACGAGTACACGGACTACGACGAGGACGCCAAGGACTATCGGCACATTCCGTTCTTCGCGGAGGTCAAGGAGCGGCTCGGCGTCTGAGCCGGAGGCCGGTTCGGCCGGGTCCGGCGAGGTGGGGCGACCCAGTCCGCCGGGCCGGCGGCCGAAATCCCGGAAAGGCCGGGCCGAATGTCACTCTGTGCTCTCCGGACTCCTCGGCCGATGACGCTCTGTGCATTGCCTCCGGTATGCGCGTCCTATAGTGTGACGGATGATCACGGGGGGAGCGGAAGTGATGGGGGTCTCTTCTGGGGTTCTGCGACTGTGACATTCGCCGGGCGTGCTCGCCGGCTC
This sequence comes from Kitasatospora sp. NBC_00458, assembly GCF_036013975.1. Taxonomy (NCBI): domain Bacteria; kingdom Bacillati; phylum Actinomycetota; class Actinomycetes; order Kitasatosporales; family Streptomycetaceae; genus Kitasatospora; species Kitasatospora sp. NBC_00458. Next base: position 892,529 of record NZ_CP107904.1, on the reverse strand, counting down.
CGTGTCGATGGTGAAGATATTCCGCGGGTGCGGCGTTCGGCGCCCCCCGGCCCGGTGCGCGGCCGATCCTCCTGATCCGTGCACGTTCTCGTCGTGCGCGCATTTCCTTCCCGCTCGCGCGGTCGCGCCGGTCGGATCGCGGCCGTCGCAGCGGATCCGGACGTTCCGCAGGCGGATCCCGCACGCCTCCGGCCACTCGGCGCGGGGGCGGACCCGCGGGCCCGGCCGTCCGAAGCAGAGCCACCAGAAAGGAACACCCTCTGATGCCCACGCGCCACCCGAGCCGGTCCGCGATCGCCGTCGTCGGCATGGCCTGTCGCATCCCGGGGGCCGACGACCTCGGTGAATTCTGGCGGCTGCTGCGCGACGGCACCGAGGCGATCGGCGACCTCCCCGAGGGGCGCTGGGACCTCGGCGGCGTGCCGGAGGACCTCCGGCCGGCCGGGTTGACGCGCGGTGGATTCCTCGACCGGGTCGCCGACTTCGACCCGGACTTCTTCGGCATCACGCCGCGCGAGGCCGCGGCGATGGACCCCCGCCAGCGGCTGGCCCTGGAACTGGGCTGGACGGCCCTGGAGCACGCCGGCGTCGCACCCCGGAGCCTGCGCGGCGGCTCCACCGCGGTGTTCCTCGGCGCCACCGGCGACGACTACGCCACCCTCGTCCACCGGCACGGCGAGGAGGCCGTCTCCTCCTACTCGCTGACCGGACTGAGCCGGGGCGTGATAGCGAACCGGATCTCCTACCACCTCGGCCTGCGCGGTCCGAGCCTGACCGTCGACGCCGCGCAGTCCTCCTCACTGGTGGCCGTGCACCTGGCCTGCGAGAACCTGCGGTCCGGCGCCACCGACCTCGCGCTGGCCGGCGGCGTCCACCTCAACCTGACCCCGGACAGCACGCTCGCCTTCGCCCGGGCCGGGGCCCTCTCCCCGGACGGCCGCTGCTACACCTTCGACGCGCGCGCCAACGGCACCGTCCGCGGCGAGGGCGGCGGTCTGGTCGTGCTCAAGCGCCTGACCGACGCCGTCGCCGACGGCGACCGGATCCACTGCGTCCTGCTCGGCAGCGCGGTGAACAACGACGGCGGGGGCGACTCCTTCACCACCCCTGACGGCGCGGCACAGCGGGAACTGCTGCGCGAGGCCTACGAGCGGGCCGGGGAGCCGGCGGCGCGGGTGGGGTACGTCGAACTGCACGGCACCGGGACCAGGGCGGGGGACCCGATCGAGGCCGAGGCGCTCGGCGAGGTGCTCGGCCGGGAGCGGCCCGCCGCCCGGCCGCTGCTCGTCGGATCGGTGAAGAGCAACATCGGGCACCTCGACGGGGCCTCGGGCGTCGTCGGGCTGATCAAGGTCGCGCTCTCCATCGGTCGCGGAGTCCTCCCGGCCAGCCTCAACTACGCCGAGCCCAACCCCTCGATCCCGTTCGAGCGGCTCGGGCTCCGGGTCAACGACACCGCCGGCCCCTGGCCCGAGGGCGCCCGGCTGGCCGGCGTCAGCTCCTTCGGCATCGGCGGTACCAACTGCCACGTCGTGGTGGGCGACGCCCCGGGTGCGTCCGAGCCGGCCTGCGGCGAACCCGCCGAGTCCGGGACCGGGACCGGGACCGGGGACGAGTCCGGGCCGGCCGTGCCGGTGCTGGTTTCCGGCCGGAGCGAGGCGGCACTGCGGGCCCAGGCCCGCCGGCTGCTGGAACACCTCGGCGCCGACCCGGCGCTGCGCCCGCGCGACGTCGGCTACGCCAGCGCCACCACGCGTACGGCCCTGGAGCACCGCGGGGTCGTCGTCGCCGCGAACCGTGCCGAACTCCTGGCCGGACTCACGGCGTTGGCGGAGGGCGAGCCGTCCCCGCACGTGGCGGCCGGCGTCTGCGGCCCGCTGTCCCGGGTCGTGTGGATGTTCCCCGGGCAGGGCCCGCAGTGGGCCGGGATGGCCCTGGAGCTGTGGGACTCGTCGCCGGTGTTCGCCGCCCGGATGGCGGAGTGCGCGCGGCTGCTGGCGGGCCAGGTCGACTGGTCGCTGCGGGAGGTGCTGGGAGACGAGGCGGCGCTGCGGCGGATGGACGTCATGCAGCCCGCGCTCTTCGCGGTACAGGTGTCGCTCGCCGAGGTGTGGCGGGCCGTCGGACTGCGGCCGTCCGCCGTGGTCGGCCACTCCCAGGGGGAGATCACCGCGGCCTGCGCGGCGGGGATCGTCCCGCTCCCGGACGCGCTGCGGCTGATGGTCGACCGCAGCCGGGCCATCGCCGCCCGGCTTTCCGGCCGAGGCGCGATGGCCCTGCTGGCGATGCCGGTCGAGGAGGTGGACCAGGAACGGGTGGCGGTCGGCGCGGTCAACGGCCCGAACTCGGTCGTCGTCTCCGGTCCCGTCGAGGTCGTGCGGGCGGTGACGGCCGAGTGCGAGGCCCGGGGCGTCCGGGCCCGGACGGTCCCGATCGACTACGCCTCGCACTCGCCGTACGTCGAGCCCGTCCGCGAGGAGGTCCTGCGCGCCGCCGCCGGAGTCACCGCCCGGGCCGGCGACGTCGCGTTCTACTCGACCGTCACCGGCGGCCTCCTCGGGGCGGACGGCCTGGACGCCGGGTACTGGTACCGCAACCTGCGCGAACGGGTGAGCTGGATGGCGGCCGTCCGGGCGCTGGCCGCGGACGGACACGGGGTGTTCGTGGAGGCCAGCCCGCACCCGGTGCTGACCACGGCCGTCCGGGAGACCCTGGGCGACGCCCCGGACGCGGTGGTCCAGGGCACCCTGCGCCGCGGCGAGGGCGGGCTGCGGCGGCTGCTGCTGTCCATGGCCGAACTACACGTCCAGGGCGTCGACCTGGACTGGAGGCCGGTGTTCGAAGGCACCGGCGCCCGTACCGTCGAGCTGCCCGGCTACGCCTTCCAGCGGCAGCCCTACTGGCTCTCCGACACCGTTGGCGCGCTGCCGTCGCTGCCCGCGCCGTCGGCGCCGCCGTCGGCACCCGGGGCGGAAGCCGCCGCCCCGCCACGGCGGACGGCGCGGGGGCCGGAGGACCTGCAGACCCTGGTCCGGGCCCAGGCGGCGGCCGTGCTCGGCCGCACCGACCCGGGGGCGATGGCGGCCGACCACGCGTTCCCGGAGCTCGGCTTCGACTCCGTGACCGCGGTGGAGCTGAGCGTCCGGCTCGGGAGGGCGACCGGGCTGCGACTGCCCGTCACCCTGCTGTACGACCACCCGACGATCACCGCGCTGGTCGGCCACCTTCACGAGGAGCTCTCCGGGGAGGCCCCGGAGGAGCGCCCGGCCGCCGCCGGTCCCGCCCCGGACGAGGACCCGATCGCGATCGTGGGCATGGGCTGCCGCTTCCCGGGCGGCGTGGCCTCGCCCGAGGACCTGTGGCGTCTGGTCCACGAGGAGGCCGACGCCGTCACGGCGTTCCCCGAGGACCGCGGCTGGAGCCTCGACCCGGAGCGCACCGGACAGGTCCGTACCGGCGGGTTCCTCACCGGAGCCCTGGACCTCGACGCCGACTTCTTCCGGATCAGCCCGCGCGAGGCGCGGGCGATGGACCCGCAGCAGCGGCTCCTGCTCGAAGTGTCGTGGGAGGCGCTGGAGCGCGCCGGAGCCGACCCCGCCGGGCTGCGCGGCAGCCGGACGGCCGTCTTCATGGGCGTCATGAACCAGGACTACGTCCCCCCGCTGGACGAGACCTCGGAGAGCTTCGGCGGCTACGCCCTGACCGGGGGCACGCCGAGTGTGGCGTCGGGGCGGATCTCCTACACCTTCGGGTTCGAGGGGCCGGCGGTGACGGTGGACACGGCGTGTTCGTCGTCGTTGGTGTCGTTGCACCTGGCGGTGCAGTCGCTGCGTTCGGGGGAGAGCACGCTCGCCCTGGCCGGCGGGGCCACGGTGATGTCGACCGCCGGGATGTTCGTCGAGTTCTCCCGGCAGGGCGGGCTCTCCCCCGATGGGCGTTGCCGGGCGTTTTCGGATGCGGCGGACGGTACGGGGTGGGCGGAGGGTGTGGGGGTGGTGGTGTTGGAGCGGTTGTCGGATGCGCGGCGGGCGGGGCGTCGGGTGTTGGCGGTGGTGCGGGGTTCGGCGGTGAATCAGGACGGTGCGTCGAGTGGGTTGACGGCGCCGAACGGGTTGGCGCAGCAGCGGGTGGTGCGGGCGGCGTTGGAGGGTGCGGGTCTGTCGGGTGTGGATGTGGATGTGGTGGAGGCGCATGGTACGGGGACGCGGTTGGGGGATCCGATCGAGGCGCAGGCGTTGTTGGCGACGTACGGGCAGGGGCGTTCGGCTGATCGGCCGTTGTGGTTGGGGTCGTTGAAGTCGAACATCGGGCATTCGCAGGCGGCGGCGGGTGTGGGTGGGGTGATCAAGATGGTGATGGCGTTGGGGGCCGGGGTGTTGCCGCGGACGTTGCATGCGGAGGTGCCGTCGCGTCATGTGGACTGGTCTTCGGGTGGGGTGGAGTTGTTGCGGGAGCGGCGTGTGTGGCCGCGGGTGGGTCGGGTGCGTCGGGCGGGGGTGTCGGCGTTCGGGATCAGTGGGACGAACGCGCATGTGATTCTGGAGGAGGCGCCGGCGGAGCCCGGGGCGGTGGAGTCCGGGGTGATGGTGTCGGGTCCGGTGCCGGTGGTGGTGTCGGGGGTGGGTGGGGCGGCGTTGCGGGCGCAGGCGGAGCGGTTGCGGGTGCGGGTGGAGTCGGATCCGTCGGTGCGTGTGGTGGATGTGGGTTTCTCGTCGGTGTGTTCGCGGGCGGTGCTGGAGCACCGGGGTGTGGTGGTCGCGGATGGTCGTGAGGGTTTGTTGGAGGGGTTGGCGGCGTTGGCGGGGGGTGGGGACGGTTCGTCGGTGGTGGTGGGTGCGGACCGGCGGGCGGATGGCCGGGTGGTGTTCGTGTTCCCGGGTCAGGGTGCGCAGTGGGTCGGGATGGCGGTCGAACTGCTCGACTCCGCACCGGTGTTCGCCGACCGGATGGCCGAGTGCGCGGCGGCTCTGGCGGAGTTCGTGGACTGGGCGCCGGAGGACGTGCTGCGGCAGGTGCCGGGCGCCCCGTCGCTGGAGCGGGTCGACGTCGTCCAACCGCTCTCCTGGGCGGTGATGGTGTCGCTGGCGGCGCTCTGGCGCTCGTACGGCGTCGAGCCGGCGGCGGTGGTGGGGCACTCGCAGGGCGAGATCGCCGCCGCCTGCGTGGCCGGCGCGCTCACCCTGGAGGACGCGGCGCGGGTCGTCGCCCTGCGCTCGCAGGCGATCGCCCGGGGACTGGCCGGCCACGGCGGGATGATGTCGGTGGCTCTGCCGTCCGTCGAGGTGGAGGCCCGCCTCCGCGCGTGGCCGGGCCGGCTGGAGGTGGCGGCCCTGAACGGCCCGTCCGCCACGGTCGTCGCCGGCGATCCGGACGCGCTGGACGAGCTGCTCGCCGCCTGCGCGGCGGACGGCGTGCGGGCCCGCCGCGTACCGGTGGACTACGCCTCCCACACGGCCCACGTGGAGCGGATCGAGGACGAACTCGCCCGGGTGCTCGCGGACGTCCGCCCCGGGCCCGCGCGGGTGCCGCTCTTCTCGACCGTCGAGCGGGACTGGCTCGGCGAACGGCCGGTCGACGCCGGCTACTGGTACCGCAACCTGCGGCGACCGGTGCACTTCCACTCCGCCGTGGCGGCACTCGCCGAGCAGGGGTACCGCACGTTCGTCGAGGTCAGCCCCCACCCGGTGCTCACCATGAACATCGAGGAGGTCCTGGAGGGCCGGTCCGAGCCGGGCGCCGCCGTGGTCTCCGGCACGCTCCGGCGCGACGAGGGGGGACTCCACCGGTTCCTGGCCTCGGCGGCGAGGCTGTGGACGCAGGGCGTCGCGGTGGACTGGAACGGACCTCACACCGGAAACGGCGCGCGCCGCGTCGAGCTGCCGACCTACGCCTTCCAACGGCGCCGCCACTGGCTGCACCCGCTGGCGGACCGGCCGCTGCTCGGGCCGCCCGTGGAACTCGCCGACGGCGGCACCGTGCACACCGAACGCCTCTCGCTGCGCAGCCGACCCTGGCTGACCGACCACCGGGTGCTCGGTCAGGCCGTGGTGCCGGGCACGGCCCTGCTGGAGATGGCGCTGCGGATCGGCCACACGGTGGACGAACTGACCCTCCGGACACCGCTGGTGGTGCCGGAACGGGGCGAGGTCGAGGTGCAGCTGACGGCGGCGCCACCGGATGCGTCCGGCCGGCGGGAACTGCGCATCCACGGCCGCGTGCACGGCGAGACCGAGGAGGACTGGCGGCTGCACGCCACCGGGCGGGTGGGCCCGGCCGAGGCCGCCGCCGACGGCCCGGCGCCGACCGAGTGGCCGCCGAGCGGGGCGACCCCGCTGGACCCCGCCGGGTGGTACGACGAGCTCGCCCGGCGCGGTCTGGAGTACGGGCCGGCCTTCCGCAACCTGCGCGCGGTGTGGCGGCACGGTGCCGACCTGCTCGCCGAGGTGGCGCTGGCGGAGGAGGCGGGGCCTTTCCGCGCGCATCCCGCGCTGCTGGACGCGGTCCTCCACCCGCTGGTGCTGGAGGAGGACACCGGGCCGGTGGTCCCGTTCTCCTGGGAGGGCGTGCGGCTCGCCCGGACCGGTGCCACCCGGCTCCGGGTCCGGATCGGCCTGCTCGGCGGGCAGCGGGCGACGCTGGCCGCCACCGACGGCAACGGCGCCCCGGTGCTCTCGGTCGACTGCCTCACCCTGCGCCCGCTCGACGCCCGCCGCTCCGACCCCAAGCTGTTCCAGGTCGAATGGCGCGGGGTCGGCGTCCCCGCCGGAACCGGTGCGCCGGACGCCCCGACCGTCCTGCTGACGGTCCCGTCGAGCGCGATCGAGCCGTCCGCGGCCGTGCACGTGACGGCGGAGCACGTGCTGGGCGAGGTCCAGGCGTGGCTGGCCGAGCACGGCGAGGGCTCCGGACGGCTGGTCGTCACCACCCGCCGGGCCGTGGCCGTGGCACCTGACGAGGAGCTCGACCTCTCCGCCGCCGCCGTGTGGGGCCTGCTGCGCTCGGCCCAGACGGAGTACCCGGGCCGGATCGTCCTGCTGGACCACGACGGCGGCGGGGAACCCCCGGCCGATCGGCTGCGTGCGGCCCTCGCCGTCGACGAACCGCAGGTCGCCCTGCGCGCCGGAGGGATCCTCGTCCCCCGGCTCGCCCGCGGCTCCGTCCCCGCGCCGGCCGCGGACCGGTCGCTCGCCGGCACCGACGGGACGGTGCTGATCACCGGTGGCACCGGCGGCCTCGGCGCCACCGTGGCACGCCACCTGGTGGAGCGGCACGGCGTCCGCCGGCTGCTGCTGGTCAGCCGCAGCGGCCCCGCCGCCGACGGCGCGGCCGACCTGGTCGCGGAGCTGACCGCCGCGGGCGCGGCCGTCACGGTGGCGGCGTGCGACGCGGCCGACCGGTCCGCGCTGGCCGGTGTCCTCGCGGCCGTCCCCGCGTCGGCCCCGCTGCGGGCCGTGGTGCACGCGGCCGGGGTCCTGCGGGACGGCGCGGTCTCCTCGCTGACGACGGAACGGCTGCACGCCGTCCTCGCGGCGAAGGCCGACGCGGCCTGGAACCTGCACGAGCTGACCGAAGGCGTCGGGCTGTCCGCGTTCGTGCTGTTCTCCTCCGTCTCGGCCACCGTCGGCCTGGCCGGGCAGGCCAACTACGCGGCCGGCAACGCCTTCCTGGACGCGCTCGCCCACCACCGGCACCAACGGGGACTTCCCGCGGTGTCGATGGGCTGGGGCCTGTGGGAGCAGAGCACCGGCCTGACCGGAGCGCTCGACGCCGCCGACCGGCGGCGGATCCTCCGGGCCGGCCTGCGGCCGCTACCCACCGACCAGGCGCTGGCGCTGTTCGACCTCGCCCTCGACGCGGACCGGCCGCATCTGGTGCCCGCCTGGTTCGACCCGGACGAGCTGCGGGAGGGCACACCGCCCGCGGTGCTGCGCGCGCTGGTCCGCGCCCCTGCCGCGCCGACCGGGCGGACGACGGGCGGTGCCCGGCCCCTGGCCGAACAGCTGGGGTTCCTGCCGGAGCACGAGCGCGAACTGACGCTCCGCCGGCTCGTCCAGACGGAGATCGCGACCGTCCTGGGCCGCTCCGGACCGAGCGACGTCGCACCCGACCGCGGCTTCATGGACATGGGCTTCGACTCGCTCACCGCCCTGGAGCTGCGCAGCCGGCTGGCCGGCCTCACCGGGCTCTCCCTGACCACGACGGTGACCTTCGAGCACCCGAGCGTGATCGCCCTGGCCCGGCACCTGCTGGAGCGGCTCGCCCCGGAACCGACCCCGGACCCGGACCCGGACCCGGAGCCGACCCCGGACCCGGACCCCGAAACGTCGGCCGAGCCCGCGCTCGCCGCACTGTCCCGACTGGTGGCCGGTGCGGCCACCCTCGACGCCGGGCTGCGCCTGGACGTCACCACACAGGTGTGGGAGTTGCTGTCGGCACTGACCGCCCAGCCGTTCGGGGCGGACCCGGTGCACGACGAGGAGATCACCGCGGCAAGCGCGGACGAGCTCTTTTCCTTGATCGACGATGAGCTTGGAAGGCCCTGACGATGACCGAGGCGAAGCTGCTCGACTACCTGAAGCGGGTCACCACCGAGCTGCGCCAGACCCGCCGCCAACTGGCCGAGCTGGAGGAGACGGCCGGGCGCGAGCCGATCGCGATCGTGGGAATGGCGTGCAGGTACCCGGGCGGGGTCTCCTCGCCCGAGGACCTGTTCCAGCTGACCCTCGACGGCGTGGACGCGCTCACCGAGTTCCCGGTGAACCGGGGCTGGGACGTCGAGGGGCTGTACGACCCCGACCCGGACCGCCTCGGCACGACCTACACCCGGTACGGCGGATTCCTCCACGACGCAGGGGAGTTCGACGCGGGCCTGTTCGGCATGTCCCCGCGCGAGGCGCTGACGACCGACCCGCAGCAGCGGCTGCTGCTCCAGGTCTCCTGGGAGGCGCTGGAGCGCGCGGGGATCGCCCCGGCCTCGCTGCGCGGCAGCCGGACCGGCGTCTTCGCGGGCGTGATGTACGACGACTACGCGTCGCGCCTGGGCCCGGAGACCGGTGCCCTTGAGGGCCACCTGTTCAACGGCAGCCTGCCGAGTGTGGCGTCGGGGCGGATCTCCTACACCTTCGGGTTCGAGGGGCCGGCGGTGACGGTGGACACGGCGTGTTCGTCGTCGTTGGTGTCGTTGCACCTGGCGGTGCAGTCGCTGCGTTCGGGGGAGAGCACGCTCGCCCTGGCCGGCGGCGTCGCCGTGATGGCCACGCCGCGCACCTTCGTCGAGTACGCGCGCCAGCGCGCCCTGTCGCCCGATGGGCGTTGCCGGGCGTTCTCGGATGCGGCGGACGGTACGGGGTGGGCGGAGGGTGTGGGGGTGTTGGTGTTGGAGCGGTTGTCGGATGCGCGGCGGGCGGGGCGTCGGGTGTTGGCGGTGGTGCGGGGTTCGGCGGTGAATCAGGACGGTGCGTCGAGTGGGTTGACGGCGCCGAACGGGTTGGCGCAGCAGCGGGTGGTGCGGGCGGCGTTGGCGGGTGCGGGTCTGTCGGGTGTGGATGTGGATGCGGTGGAGGCGCATGGTACGGGGACGCGGTTGGGGGATCCGATCGAGGCGCAGGCGTTGTTGGCGACGTACGGGCAGGGGCGTTCGGCTGATCGGCCGTTGTGGTTGGGGTCGTTGAAGTCGAACATCGGGCATTCGCAGGCGGCGGCGGGTGTGGGTGGGGTGATCAAGATGGTGATGGCGTTGGGGGCGGGGGTGTTGCCGCGGACGTTGCATGCGGAGGTGCCGTCGCGTCATGTGGACTGGTCTTCGGGTGGGGTGGAGTTGTTGCGGGAGCGGCGTGTGTGGCCGCGGGTGGGTCGGGTGCGTCGGGCGGGGGTGTCGGCGTTCGGGATCAGTGGGACGAACGCGCATGTGATTCTGGAGGAGGCGCCGGTGGAGCCCGCGCCGGTGGAGTCCGCGCCGGTGGAGTCCGGGGCGGTGGGGCCTGAGTCGGTGGAGTCCGGGGCGGTGGTGTCGGGTCCGGGGCCGGTGCCGGTGGTGGTGTCGGGGGTGAGTGGGGCGGCGTTGCGGGCGCAGGCGGAGCGGTTGCGGGTGCGGGTGGAGTCGGATCCGTCGGTGCGTGTGGTGGATGTGGGTTTCTCGTCGGTGTGTTCGCGGGCGGTGCTGGAGCACCGGGGTGTGGTGGTCGCGGACGGTCGTGAGGGTTTGTTGGAGGGGTTGGCGGCGTTGGCGGGGGGTGGGGACGGTTCGTCGGTGGTGGTGGGTGCGGACCGGCGGGTGGATGGCCGGGTGGTGTTCGTGTTCCCGGGGCAGGGTGCGCAGTGGGCCGGGATGGCGGTCGAACTGCTCGACTCCGCACCGGTGTTCGCCGACCGGATGGCCGAGTGCGAGCGATTGCTGGACGGTCTGGTCGACTGGTCGTTGCGCGAGGTGCTGACCGACGGGGCCGCGCTGGAGCGGGTCGACGTGGTGCAGCCCGCGCTCTGGGCGGTGATGGTGTCGCTGGCGGCGCTCTGGCGCTCGTACGGCGTCGAGCCGGCGGCGGTGGTGGGGCACTCGCAGGGCGAGATCGCCGCCGCCTGCGTGGCCGGCGCGCTCACCCTGGAGGACGGCGCACTGCTGTCCGTACTGCGCAGCCGGGCCCTGACGGCGCTCGCGGGCCGGGGCGGGATGGTGTCGGTCGTCGCCCCCGAGGCCCGGGTGCGGGAGCGGATCGCGCCGTTCGGCGAGCGGATCTCGGTGGCGGCCGTCAGCGGACCCTCCGCCGTGGTCGTCGCCGGCGAACCGCAGGCGCTGGACGAGCTGCTCGCGGCCTGCGAGGCGGACGGCGTGCGGGCCCGCCGCGTACCGGTGGACTACGCCTCCCACACGGCCCACGTGGAGGAGCTGCGCGAGGAGCTCCTGGAGTCGCTCGCCGGGGTGCGGCCGCGGGCCGCCCGGGTGGCCTTCCACTCGACCGTGACCGCCGGCCGCCTCGACGGCCCGGAGCTGGACACCGCCTACTGGTACCGCAACCTCCGGCAGCAGGTCCGGTTCGAGGAGACGGTCCGCGCCCTGGCCGAGGACGGGTACGGGGTGTTCCTGGAGGTCAGCCCGCACCCGCTGCTCACCATGGCGATCCAGGACACGGTGGACGCCGCCGACCGCGACGCCGTGGTGGCGGACACGCTCCGCCGCGACGAGGACGCCACCCGGCGGTTCGCCCTCTCCGCAGCCGCACTGCACGCCCAGGGCGTCGAGGTGGACTGGACGCGGGCGTTCGACGGCACCGACGCGCGGATCGTCGAACTCCCCACCTACGCCTTCCAGCAGAAGTCCTACTGGCTGCGCGCGCCCGAGTCGCTGCTCGGAGCCCCCCTCGAACTGGCCGACGGCGAGCGGACGGTCCTCACCGGCAACCTGTCCCGGCGCACCCACCCGTGGCTCGCCGACCACCGCGTGCTCGGCCGGATGGTGGTGCCGGGCACCGCCCTGCTGGAGATGGCGCTCCAGACCGGCCACACCGTGGACGAGCTCGTCCTGCGGACCCCGGTGGTGGTGCCGGAGCAGGGCGGGGTCGAGATCCAGCTGGTGGTGGACCCGGCCGACGGGGCCGGCCGGCCGATGCGGCTGTACGCCCGCGCACCGCAGGCCGACTGGGAGCTGCACGCCACCGGAACCCTCGTCGAGGCCGGTGAGCCGGACACCGCGATCGAGGTGGGTCCGTGGCCGCCGTCGGGAGCCGAGCGGGTCGACCTGGAGGGCTGGTACCGGGACCTGGCCGCGCAGGGCCTGGAGTACGGGCCCGGCTTCCGGGGGCTGCGGGCGCTGTGGCGGCAGGACGGCGAACTCTTCGCCGAGGTCGCGCTGCCGGAGGCGGTCCGCCCCGCGCTCCTGGACGCGGCCCTGCACGCCCTGGACCTGAAGTCCGAGCCGGGGCTGCCGTTCTGCTGGCGGGGCGTGCGGTGGCTGGACCCGGACGCGGCCGCGGGGTTGTCGGCCGTGCGCGCCCGGCTCACCCCGCTGGACGACGGCTCGGTGGCCGTGCGGATCGCGGACGAATCAGGCCGCGCCGTGCTGTCGGCCGAGTCCCTGGCGCTGCGTCCGTTCGACGCCGCGCTCCTCGCCGGTCAGGGCGACGGCGCCCTCCACGAGCTGGACTGGGTCCCCGCGGGGCCGGGCACCCCCCGGGCCGGGGGCGCGGACGCGACCCTGCTGCCCCGGCGGCCCGTGGACGGCGAGCCGCCCGCCCGGGCCCTGGCGGCGGCCTCCGCCGTGCTCGCGGACCTGCAGACCTGGCTCGCCGACGAGGACGCCGGCGACGGCCGCCTGGTGGTCGTGACCCGGCGGGCGGTGGCGACGGGCGCCGAGGCGGATCCCGCCGAGGCCGCGGTGTGGGGGCTGGTGCGCTCGGCGCAGACGGAGCACCCGGACCGGATCGTGCTCGTGGACACCGACGACCCGCAGGGCCTGGCCGAGCTGCTCCCCTCGCTGCCGGCCGGCGACGCGCCGCAGTTCCTGGTCCGCGACGGTGAGATCCGGGTGCCCCGGCTGGTGCGGTCGAAGGCGGCCGGAACAGCCGGCTTCCCCGCCGACGGCACGGTGCTGATCACCGGTGCGTCGGGCACCCTGGGCACCCTGGTGGCGCGCCATCTGGTCGAGGCGCACGGCGTGCGCGACCTCCTGCTGGTGAGCCGCGGCGGCGCGCCCGGGCTCGCCGCCGAGCTGACCGCGGCGGGTGCCCGGGCCACCTCGGCGGCCTGCGACGTCGGTGACCGTGCGGCGCTCGCCGAACTGCTCGCGGCGATCCCGGCGGAACGGCCGCTGCGGGCGGTCGTCCACGCGGCCGGGACGCTGGACGACGGGGTGGTCGGCTCGCTGACGCCGCAGCGCCTGCGGTCGGTGCTGGCGGCCAAGGCCGACGGTGCCTGGCACCTGCACGAGCTGACCCGCGACCTCGACCTCGGCGCCTTCGTGCTGTTCTCCTCGGTCGCCGCCACGCTCGGCACCGCCGGGCAGGGCAACTACGCCGCCGCCAACGCGTTCCTCGACGGGCTGGCGCGGATGCGCCGCGGCACCGGCCTGCCCGCGCTGTCGCTGGGCTGGGGCCTGTGGGCCGAGCGCAGCGCCCTGACCGGCCGGCTCGACGACGCCGACCTGGCCCGCCTCACCGGCGCCGGGGTGCTTCCGCTGGAGACCGGGGACGCCCTGCGGCTGTTCGACGAGGCCCTCGGCTCCGACCGGGCCCATCTGCTCCCGCTCCGGACCGCCGGGGCGCCGCCACAGCCGTTCCGCCGGTCGGCCCCGGCCCGGCGCGGCCCGTCGGACGCGCCGCACGCGAGGCCCGCGTCCGCCGCTCCGGGCCTCGGTGCCGTGCCGGAGGCCGAGCGCGAGCAGGTCGTCGCCGAACTGGTCCTGCGCGAGACCGCCTCGGTCCTGGGGCACGGCTCGGCGGCCGAGGTCGACCCCGGCACGGAGTTCCCCCGGCTCGGCTTCAACTCGCTGGCCTCGTTGGAGCTGCGCAACCGGCTCAGTACCCGCACCGGCCTGCGGCTGCCGGCGACGATGGTCTTCGAGCACCGCACCCCGCGAGCGCTGGCCGCCTACCTGACGGGTCGCCTGTCCGCCGACGGTCCCGGCTCCGGGCCCGTGGACGAGGCCGCGCCGGTCGCCGCGGCGCGGGAGCGGTCCGACGACCGGATCGCGATCGTCGGCGTCGCCGGCCGCTACCCGCTGGCGGGGACGGTCGGCGAGCTGTGGGAGAACCTCGTCGCGGGCCGCCACTGCATCCGGGAGGTGCCCGCCGACCGCTGGGACGCGGACGCGCACTACGACCCGGAGGGCAAGCGCGGCGCCCACAGCAAGTGGGGCGGCTTCCTCGACGGCGTCGACGCCTTCGACCCGCTGTTCTTCCACATCTCGCCCGCCGAGGCCGAGGCGATGGACCCGCAGGAGCGGCTGTTCCTGGAGACGGCGGCGGCCACTCTGGAGGACGCCGGCTACCCGGCGGCGCGACTGGCCGCCCAGGGCCCGGTCGGGGTGTTCGTCGGGGTGATGAACAGCGACTACGAGTGGCTGGGCGGTGAGGCGAACGCGCTCGGGGTGAGCACCGGGGCGCACTCCCGCCACTGGTCGGCCGCCAACCGGGTCTCCTACTCCTTCGACTTCACCGGGCCGAGCCTGGCGGTGGACACGGCCTGCTCGGCCTCGCTGACGGCGGTTCACCTGGCCTGCCAGAGCATCCGCGACGGAGAGTGCGCCGCCGCGATCGCGGGCGGCGTCAACCTGATCCTGCACCCGGAGCACCTGCACGGGCTGTCCCGGGCGGGGATGCTCTCGCCCGGCGACCGGCTCAAGGCCTTCGGGGCGGACGCGGACGGCTTCGTGGACGGCGAGGGCGTCGGCGCGGTGCTGCTCAAGCCGCTGGCGAGGGCACTCGCCGACGGCGACCGGGTGCTCGGTGTCATCCGCGCGACAGCCGTCAACTCCGGTGGGAACAGCGGTGGTTACACCGTGCCCAATCCCGACGCGCAGAGCGCCCTGGTCCGTGGCGCGCTGGAGCGCGCCGGGGTGGCGCCGGACACCGTCGGCTACGTGGAGGCGCACGGCACCGGCACCATGCTCGGCGACCCGATCGAGATCGCCGGCCTGGTCGACGCGTTCGGCGGCCGGATCGACCCGGCGCAGCGCGCCCGGCGGCCCCTGGTGGCGGTCGGCTCGGTGAAGACCAACATCGGCCACCTGGAGTCGGCCGCCGGGATCGCCGGCCTCACCAAGGTGCTGCTGCAGTTCCGCCACCGGACGCTGGTGCCGTCGCTGAACTCGGCCCGGACCAACCCGGAGATCGACTTCACCACCACGCCGTTCGAGGTGCCGCAGGCCGCACGGCCCTGGACCGGCCCGGAGCGTCCCGGCGTGCCGGGCGGCGCTCCGCTGCGGGCCCTGGTGAGTTCCTTCGGTGCCGGCGGCGCCAACGCGTGCGTGATCATGGAGGAGTACCCGATGGCCGACGAGCCGGATCAGACGGAGCAGGCGGAGGACGGGGCGGAGCAGCTCCTGGTGCTGTCCGCGAGGACCGAGGACCGGTTGCGTGCCTACGCCGGTGACCTGGCGGAACACCTGCGCCGGGGCACACCGGCTCCGGTGGGCGCGGGTACGGGCGCCGGCGCGGTGGGCGTGGACGCGGCCCTCCCGGACCCGTTGGCCGACGCCCGCAGCCGGTGCCTGCGGCTGGCCGCCGAGCTGGCCGGGGTGGCGCCGGACTCCGTCGAGCTCACCACGGACCTGATCGACTGCGGTTTCGGCCTGGCCGAGCGTGCCCGCTACTTCGCGCTGCTGTCCGAGGAGTTGGGCACCAGGCTGCCCACGGCGGCGGTCGCGGCGGAGACCATCGGCGCGGTCGCCGAGGCGGTGGCCGGCCTCGGGCGCCGGACCGGGGCCGAGGAGCGGGAGGCGCCCCGCCGCCACCCGCGGCTCGCCGATGTCGCCCACACGCTGCAGTCCGGCCGTACCGCCCACGAGTTCCGCCTCGCGCTGCCCGCGGGCTCGGTCGCCGAGGCGGCCCGGCTGCTGGCCTCGTACGCGGCCGGCGAGGCCGTCGACGGGATCACCACCGGCACCGCGACCCGTACCCCGGCGCAGCCGCCGGCCGCCGGGGCCCAGGCCCTGGAGGCGGCGCTGACCGGCCGCGCCCTGACGGCGGTGGCCGAGCACTGGGTGACGGGCGCGGAGGTCGACTGGTCGCGGATCACCCCCGCCACCGCCCGCCGCATCGAGCTGCCCGGTTACCCGTTCGCCCGCAAGCGCCACTGGATCCCGGCCCCGCCGGTCCGGCCCGAGCCCCCGCGCGCCGCCACCGTCGCGGCCGCGGCCGCGGCCGCCGGAGCGCAGGCCCCGTCCGGCCCCGGCTCCGACGTCGCCGCCGTGCTGGCCGGCTTCGCGGAGCTGGACGAGGCCTCCAAGTCCGGGGTGTTCGGCGCCTACCGGCGGATGGGCGTCTTCCTGGGCGCCGGTGAGCGGTACCGCAGTGAGGAACTGCGGGCCAGGCTCGGGATCAGGGACAAGTTCCGGCGGCTGCACGAGGCGCTGCTCGACCTGATGCTCCAGGCCGGGTTCCTGGTCCGGGAGGGCGAGGAGCTCGTCACCACCGCGGAGGCGGCCGGTCCGGCGGACGCGGCCGCCGGGGCGGAGCGCTGGGAGGCCGGGCTCGACCGGCTCGCGGACCGCTACCCGGACATCGCGCCCACCGTCACCCTCAACCGGGAGTTCCTGCGGGTCTATCCGCAGCTCCTGCGCGGCGAACTGGTGGGGACGGAGGTGATGTTCCCCGGTACGTCGATGCAGCTGGTGGAGAACCTCTACAAGGGCAACGCGCTGACCGACCTCTTCAACCTGCTGGTCGCGGACGAGGTTCGCGGGGCGCTGGCCGCCCGCCTTCCGGAGCTCGCCGCCGGGGAGGCGGTCCACGTGGTGGAGCTGGGCGCCGGGACGGGCGCCACCAGCGAGCGGGTGCTGCCCGTGCTGGCCGGGCACCCGGGCCGGGTCGGCTACACCTTCACGGACGTCTCGCCGCGCTTCCTGGAGCACGGCCGCGAGCGGTTCGCCGCCCGCTACCCGTTCGTCCGCTTCGACCTGCTCAACCTGGAACGCGGCCTGCCCGACCAGGGCTTCGCCGACGGCACGGCCGACATCGTGGTGGCCACCAACGTGGTGCACGCCACCAGGAACCTGCGGGCCACCCTGCGCAAGGCCCGGGCGCTGCTCAAGCCCGGCGGCCTGCTGCTGCTCAACGAGCTCACCGCGATCCGCCCCTACCTGACCGTCACCGGCGGTGTGATGGAGGGCTGGTGGGCCTTCCAGGACGCCGAGCTGCGCATCCCCGGCTCCCCGCTGGTCGACCCCGAGGCCTGGCGCCGGCTGCTGGCCGAGGAGGGCTTCGCCCGGACCCGGATCCTCGGAGCCGGGACGGCGGAGTCGGGGCAGCACGTCCTGGTCGCGCGGAGCGACGGCCCGGTGGGCGACCGGCGTACGGCGGTGCCCGCCACCACGGCCTCCGCCGCCGCCACCGCCGCCACCGTGACGGCCGTCGTCCCGGCTCGGTCGGACGCGGCCGGGGCGGCCACCGAGCGGCTGCGGGAGCTGCTGGAGCTGGTCCTGAAGCTGGACGAGCGCATCGACCCCGACCGCCGGCTGGCCGACTACGGCTTCGACTCGCTCAGCGGAATGAAGATCGTGTCCGCCGTGGACGAGGCGTTCGGCGTCTCGGTGCCGCTGGAGGAGTTCTTCGAGAAGCCGACGTTGCGCGAGCTGGCCGCGCACCTGGCGGAGGGATGGCTGCCCACCGCGCAGGCCCCCGCGCCCGCCGAGCCGTCCGTTCCCGCCGCGCCGGCCCTCCCCGCCGAGCCGTCCCTCCCCGCCGCGCCGCTCGTTCCCGCGGACGTGGCCCGGGTGCTGCGCCCCCGGTCCGACACCACGCTGAGCACCCATCCGGCCTCCCCGGGCCAGCACGCGCTGTGGGTGATCGAGCAGATCGCCCCGGGCAACCACGCCTACAACCTCCCGCTCGCCTTCTGGCTCGCCCCCGGCGTCGACACGCCCGCCCTTCGCCTGGTCCTCCAGGACGTGCTGGACCGGCACCAGGAGCTGCGGGCCACGATCCGCACCGACGGCGGCGAACCGTACGTCCGGATCGCGGCCGAACCCGAACTGCCCTTCCAGCAGGTCTTCCTGACGGCGGTCGACGACGACGCCCTGCGCGAGCGGATCCACGCCGAGGCGAGGCGTCCGTTCGACCTGTCCCGGGGCCCGCTGCTGCGCGCCACCGTCTACGTCCTCGGCGACGGCCGACAGGCACTGCTGCTGACGGTGCACCACCTGGTGCTCGACGGCCTGTCCATCCCGCTGCTGCTCCAGGAGGTGGAGCGCGGCCTGCGCGCCGTCGCCGAGGGCCGGCCGCTGCCGGCCGACCGGCCCGCCCGGACCTTCGGGGACTTCACCGCCTGGCAGCGCGAACAGCTCGCCGGGCCGGAAGGGGAGCGGCTGCGCGCGTACTGGGTCGAGCGGCTGCGCGGGCGGCGGACCACGGTCGCGCTGCCGCTGGACCACCCGCGCCCCGCGCTGCCCACCTTCCGCGGCGAGAGCGTGAGCGGGCGGATCCCGGCGGAGGTGTCGGAGCGGGCCCGGTCGCTGGCCGCCGCGGAGCGCACCTCGCTCTCCAGCGTCATGCTGGCCGCCTTCTTCGCCCTCCTGCACCGCTACGGCGGCCAGGACGACATCGCCGTCGGCACTCCGACGGCCGGCCGCCCGCCGAGCGGCTTCGACGACGTGCTCGGCTACTTCATGAACATGGTGGTGCTGGCCGAGCGGGTCGATGCCCAGGAGGCCTTCCGCACCCTGGCGCACCGGCTCCACCGGACGGTGCTGGGTGCGCTGGAGCACGGCGGCTACCCGCTGTTCACGCTCGCCGGGGAACTGCGCCGGCTGGACCCGGCGTCGTCGGCGCCGTTCAACGTGGCCTACTACTTCCACAACTGGGCCCGCGACCTGACCGGGGCCGGAGCGGTCCGGGGCCGGGTCGAGGGCGTGCACCAGGAGGGCGAGTTCGATCTGACCCTGGACCTGGTGGACGCGCCCGAGGGCTGCCGGTACACGCTCAAGTACAACCCGGACCTGTTCGACGCCGGGACGGTGGAACGGCTCGGGCGGCACTTCGCCGCCCTGCTGGCCCACGCGGTCGGCGCCCCGGGGACGCCGGTCGGCGAACTGGAGCTGCGGACCGGGGAGGAGCAGGCCGAGGAGGAGCGGGCCGCGTCCGCCGTGCGCGTCGACTACCCGGCCGACACGCTGGTCTGGGAGCTGGTCCGCGGACAGGCCGAGGCGCGCCCGGACGCGGTGGCGGTGCGCTGCGCCGGAGCCGAGCTGACCTACCGGCAGCTCTGGTCGCGGGTGACGGACCTGGCGGCCCGGCTGACCGCCGCCGGCGTGGGCCGGGGCCGGACGGTGGGCGTCCTGCTGCCGCGCGACGTCGAGCTGCCGGTGGCACTGCTGGCCGTGCAGGTCGCGGGCGGCGCCTACGTGCCCTTCGACCCCGCCTACCCGGAGCAGCGGCTCGCCCACATGGCGCAGGACGCCGGGCTGCACCTGATGCTCACCCGCTCCGACCTCCCCAGCGGCTACGCGGCCGTGCCGCGCCTGCTGCTGGACGACGACGCCGCCGCGCCGGCCGCCCCCTCCCCGGGGCCCGCGGGACCGTCGGACGCCGCCTACGTGATCTACACCTCCGGCTCGACGGGCCTGCCCAAGGGCGTCCGGATCCCGCACCGGGCGCTGGTGAACCTGCTCTGGTCGATGGCCCGCGAGCCCGGGTTCGGACCGCAGGACACCCTGCTGGCCGTCACCACCGTCTGCTTCGACATCTCGGGGCTGGAGCTCTACCTGCCGCTGATCAGCGGAGGGACCGTGGAGATCGCGCCGGGCGAGACCGCCCGGGACGGCCTGCGGCTGCGCGAGCTGCTCGAATCCGGCCGCGTCACGGTGATGCAGGCGACGCCCGCCACCTGGCGGATGCTGCTGGCCGCCGGCTGGCGGGGCGGCGCCGGCCTCACCGTGCTGTGCGGCGGCGAGGCGCTGCCCGAGGACCTCGCGCAGGCGCTGCTCGCCGGCAACCGCGAGGTCTGGAACCTGTACGGCCCGACCGAGACCACGATCTGGTCGGCGGCGAGCCGGCTCGCGCCGGGCGAGCGGGTGACCCTGGGCACCCCGATCGCCAACACCACCCTGCACGTCCTGGACGGCGCGCGCCGCCCGCTGCCCACCGGGGTGCCCGGCGAGCTGTACATCGGCGGGCACGGGGTGGCCGACGGCTACCCGAACCGCCCGGAGCTCACCGCCGAGCGCTTCCTGCCCGACCCCTTCGCGGGCGCCGACGCACGCCTGTACCGCACCGGCGACCTCGCCCGCCGGCTCGCCGACGGGCGGTACGAGTACCTGGGGCGGGTCGACGAGCAGGTGAAGGTGCGCGGCTTCCGGATCGAGCCGGAGGAGATCGAGGCGGCCCTGCGGCGGCTGGACGGCGTGCGCGAGGCCGTCGTGGTGGCGCACGGCCGCGACGGCGGCGACCGCTCCCTGCTGGCCTGCTACGTGTCGGCCGACGGGGCACCCGAACCCACCCGGGAACTGCTCGCGCAGTGGCTCCCGGCCCACATGCTCCCGGACGCGCTGGTCCGGGTGACGGGCTTCCCGCACACCCTGAACGGCAAGGTGGACCGCACCGCGCTGGCCGCGCTGCCGCTCGCCGAACTGCGGGCCCGGTTCGGCGCCGCGGGCGGGTCCGGGACCGAGGCGGCCCCGGTACGGTCCGGGGCCCCGGCGCGGACCGGGGGTCGTACCGAGGCGCTCGCCGCCGAACTGGCCGGCCTGATCGGCCGCCTGGCGGGGATCGCCCCCGAGGAGCTCGGCCCGCACGTCCCGTTCGGCGAGGCGGGCATGAACTCGGTGGGTTTCACCGCGCTCAGCGTGGAGCTGCGCGCCGCCTACGGCATCGAGGTCCGTCCGACGGTGTTCTACAGCCAGGGCACCCTGACCGCGCTCGCCGCGTACCTGTGGGACAACCACGCCGCCGGCCTGTCCGCACACTTCGGCGCCGGGTCCCCGGAGTCCGGCGCCGCGCCGCTGCTCCCGGCGGCGCAGGCGCCGGCCGGCCCGCCGCACGGCGAGGACGTCGCGATCATCGGGATGGCCGGGAGGCTGCCGGGATCGGCCGACCTCGCGGAGTTCTGGGACCACCTGCTCGCCGGGCACGACCTGGTCGGCGAGGCGCCCGCGGACCGCCGCGGGTTGCGGGACCGGACGGACGCCGGCCCGCTCCGGGGCGGCTTCCTGACCGACGTGGACCGCTTCGACGCCGCCTTCTTCGGGATCTCCCCGCGCGAGGCCGAACTGATGGACCCCCAGCAGCGCTTGCTGCTGGAGGTGGTCTGGTCGGCCGTCGAGGACGCCGGCTACCGGCCCTCCGACCTCGCCGGCAGGCGCGTCGGGGTGTTCATCGGCGTGGCCAACTCCGACTACCTGGAGGCGCAGCGGGCCGAGGGCCGCCCGCCCCAGGGGCACACGGCGACGGGCGCGGCGCTGACGATGATCCCCAACCGGGTCTCCTACCTGCTGGACCTGCGCGGCCCGAGCGTCGCGGTGGACACCGCCTGCTCGGGCTCGCTCACCGCCGTGCAGCAGGCCTGCGCCGCGCTGCGCGACGGCACCTGCGACCTGGCCATCGCCGGCGGGGTCAACCTGATCCTGACGTCGAGCGTGTACGAGGTGCTCGCCGAGAGCGGGATGCTCAGCCCCGAGGGCCGGTGCAGGGCCTTCGACAGCCGGGCCGACGGCTACGTCCGCGGCGAGGGCGTCGGCGCGGTGCTGCTCAAGCCGGGCGGGCGGGCACGGCAGGACGGCGACGCCGTGCACGCGGTGATCAAGGCGGCGGTCGCCGGGCACGGCGGCCGGACCACCTCGCTGACGGCCCCGAGCCCGGACGCCCAGGCGGACCTGCTGGTCGACGCCTACCGGGCGGCCGGCGTCCCCACCGAGACCGTCGGCTACGTCGAGGCGCACGGCACCGGCACCGCGCTGGGCGACCCGATCGAGACCGCCGGCCTGAGCACCGCCTTCCGCCGGCTGCGCGCCGAGCGCGGGGCGCCGGCCGGGCCCGCCTGCGCGATCGGCTCGGTGAAGAGCAACATCGGCCACCTGGAGGCCGCGGCGGGCATCGCCGGACTGTTGAAGGCCGTCCTCGCGGTGCGCCACGGCGTCATCCCGGCCAGCCTGCACATCGAGGAACCGAACCCGTACCTGGAGCTGGACGGCGGCCCGTTCGAGCCGGCCGGCACCGCCCGGCCCTGGGCGCGGCTCCGCGACGCCGGGGGAGGCGAGCTGCCGCGCCGGGCCGGGGTCAGCTCCTTCGGCTTCGGCGGGGCGAACGCGCACGTCGTGTTGGAGGAGTCGCACATGCCCGACGCACCCGACGAGGACGGCGGCGAGCAGCTGTTCGTGCTGTCCGCCCGCACCCCCGAGGCGCTGCGGGGCGCCGCCGAGCGCCTCGCCGACCACCTGGCGGACCACCCGGTCCCGGCCGGCGACCTCGCGTACACCCTGCAGCTGGGCCGCGAGCCGATGGCGCACCGCCTCGCCGTGGTGGCGGACGGGGCCGCCGGACTGCGGGCCCAGCTGACCGCCCACCTCGACGGACGGCCCTCGCGGGTGCGCACCGGGCGGGCGGAGCCGACGGCCCCGCCCGCGGCCACCGGGACCGGCGACCTGGCCCGGTCGGCCGACGAGTGGGTGGCCGGCGCCGAGGTGGACTGGACGGCACTGCACCGGGGAGCACGGCGGCGCCGGGTGCACCTGCCCGCCTACCGCTTCGGCGGCCCCCGGTACTGGTTCCCGACCGGTCCGGCGTCCTCCGCGGCCACCGAGCCGCGACCGGTCACCGGGCCTCGGCCGGCCGAGGCTCCGCTGCACCCGACCCTGCTGGACGCCGACCTCTCCACGGCCTCCCGGCGGGTGTACGCCAAGACGCTCACCGGCGAGGAGTTCTTCCTCCGCGACCACGTGGCCGGCGGCGAGATGCTGCTGGCCGGGGTGGCGTACCTGGAGATGGCCCGGCTGGCCGGGGAGCTGGCCGGGGGCGGGTCGGTGCGCGGTGTCGACGACCTGGTGTGGGCCTCACCGGTCCGGCTTCCCGCCGGGGCCTCGCGCCGACTGCTCGTCCGGCTCACCGACACCTCGTTCGAGGTCGTCACGGCCGGCGACGACCGGACCGCCCACGCCCGGGGCACCCTGCTGTTCGGCGGGCCGGGGCCCCGGCCCGCGCCGGTCGACCTGGCGGCCGTGCGCGCCCGCTGCACCACCGTGGGCGACGGCGAGAGCTGCTACCGGGCCTTCTCCCGGCTGGGCTTCGACTACGGTCCGAGCTTCCGGGCGGTCGAGGAGATCGCCGTGGGGGAGCGGGAGGCGCTCGCGCGGCTGCGGCTGCCCGAGCCGCGGCTCGCCGACCGGGACGCCTACGTGTTCCACCCCTCGCTGCTCGACGCCGCGCTCCAGACGGCGGGCCGACTCGCACCCGGTGCGCGGGACTCGGCGCCGTCGCCGGACTACCTGCCGTACTCCCTGGGATCGGTGCGGCTGTACGGCGACCTGCCGCGGGAGCCGTACGCCTACGCCACGCCCAGCGCCCGCCCGGCGGCGGCCGGGACGCTCTGCTTCGACGTCCTGCTGCTCGACCCGTCCGGCGGCGTGGTCGCGGCGATCGAGTCCTTCACGCTGCGCGCGGTGGGCCCGCGCGCCGGGGCGGACGAGGTGGTCGCGTTCGAGCCGGTCTGGCAGGACGCCCCGGCGGCCGGGCACCGGCCGGCCGGCACCGTGCTGGTCCTGGACGCCGGCCGTGAGGGTCCGGCCGTGGCCGCCGCCCTGATCGGGGCGGGCCTGACCGCCCGGGTCGTCGCACTGGACAGCGGGTTCGACGCGGCGGCGGAGATCCGGGCCGCCGGCCCCGGGCCGGTGCACGTCGTCCACCTGGGCGGCGAGGGCGGTGATCCCGCCCGCGCCGTGGAGTACGGCTTCCACACGGCGGTGGCGTTCCTGCAGGCCTGGCAGCGGGCGCGGCGCGGTGCGCTGCGCTACCTGTTCGCGCACCGCGACCCGGTGTCCGCGCCGGCCCACCCCGCGCTGGCCGCACTGGCCGCACTGGCCCGCTCCGTGCGCCGGGAGCACCCGGCGATCGACATCGGCGTGCTGGCGGTCGCGGACGGCGCGCTGCCCGAGGCGGTGGCGGCCGAACTCGGGGAGGCCGGCGAGGCCGAGACCAGGGTGAGCGCGGCGGGCCGCAGCCGCCGTGCCTGGCGGCCGGTGGGCCTGCCGGGTGCCGGCGCGGGCAGCGCCTTCCTGGGCGGCGGCGCGCACGTGATCACCGGCGGCACCGGCGCGCTGGGCCTGCTGGTGGCCGAGCACCTCGCCGCCGCACGGCGCGCGGCGGGCGTCACCGCGGGCGGCATCGTGCTGGCCGCCCGGACCGCCCCCACGCCGTCGGCCCTGGCCCGGATCGAGGCCGTCGGCGCCCGCGTGGTCCGGGCCGACGTGGCCGAGCCGGCCGACGTACGGGCGCTGCTCGCCGAGGCACGGCGCGCGCACGGCACGGTCGGCGGCGTGCTGCACGCGGCCGGAGTGCTGCGCGACGGCCTGCTGCACGGCAAGCGGCGGGTCGACGCGGAGGCGGTGCTGGCCGCGAAGGTGCACGGCACGGTGCTGCTGGACGAGGAGACCCGGCACGACCCGCTCGACTACTTCGTGGCCTTCTCCTCCGCCGCCGCCGCGCTCGGCAACGCCGGCCAGAGCGACTACGCGTTCGCCAACGCCTTCCTCGACCACTTCGCCGAGCAGCGCGAGACGCTGCGCCGCGCCGGGCGGCGGCAGGGCCGCACCCTGGCGGCGGCCTGGCCGGTGTGGGCCGACGGCGGCATGCACGTGGACGCCGCCACCCAGGAGTACGCGGCCCGGGTCGCGGGTCTGCGCCCGCTGCGCAGCCGGGCGGCGCTGGACGGGCTGGAGCGGGCGCTGGCGGACGGCCGGCCGAGGCTGCTGCTCGCCGCCGGGGACCCGGCCCGGATCCTGGCCGCCCTGGGCGGCGGCCCGAGCCCGAGCCCGAGCCCGAGCCCGGCGCCCGGGGCCCCGGCCGCCGCGTCGGCTCCGGCGATCGCGGCCGACCCGGCGGACGCACGGGAACGGGCGGAGCGGCTGGTGCTGCGGATCACGGCGGAGGAGCTGAAGCTCCCCGAGGCGGAGATCGTCGCCACCGACCCCTTCGACCACTACGGCGTGGACTCGCTGATCACGCTGAGCGTGACCCGGCGGCTGGAGGAGGTCGTCGGCCCGCTGTCGAAGACCCTGCTGTTCGAGTACGTGACGGTCCGCGAGCTGGCGGACCACCTGGCCGCCGAGCACCCGGAGGCGTTCACCGCGCCCGAGGCGCCCGAGGCGCCCGAGGCGCCCGAGGCGCCCGAGGCGCCGAAGGCCGAGTCCGGTCCGGCCCGGCCCGGCGCGGAAGCCGGCGCCGCCGCCCGCCCGGCCGACGGTGCCGACGGTGCCCACGGTGCCGACGACATCGCGATCATCGGCGTCGCGGGCCGCTACCCGCAGGCCGACGACGTCGAGGAGTTCTGGCGGAACCTGCGCGCCGGGCGGGACAGCGTGGAGGAGGTCCCGGCCGACCGGTGGCGCCACGAGCTGTTCCACGACGAGCGGAAGTCGCTGATCGGCAAGACCTACGGCAAGTGGGGCGGCTTCGTGCGCGGCGCCGACCGCTTCGACCCGCTGTTCTTCCGGATGTCGCAGATCGAGGCGGAGCACACCGACCCACAGGAGCGCGTGTTCCTGGAGACGGTCTGGCACCTGCTGGAGGACGCGGGCTACACCCGCGAGGGGCTGCGCGGTTCCCGCACCGGCGTCTTCGTCGGCATGATGTACGGCCAGTACCAGCTGTACGGCGTCCAGGAGGCGCTGCGGGGCGAGGGCCTGCCCCCGCACTCGTCGTTCGCCTCGGTGGCCAACCGGGTCTCGTACTTCTACGACTTCACCGGCCCCAGCGTCGCCGTGGACACCATGTGCTCCTCCGCGCTGGTCACCATCCACCAGGCCTGCCAGGCCATCAGGGCCGGCGACTGCGAGGTCGCCGTCGCCGGCGGCGTCAACATCACCAGCCACCCGGCCAAGTACCTCCAGCTGGCGTGGCGCGGCTTCCTCTCCGAGGACGGCCGGTGCCGCAGCTTCGGCGCAGGCGGCACCGGCTACGTCCCGGCGGAGGGCTCGGGCGCGGTCCTGCTGAAGCGGCTGGACGCGGCCCTCGCGGACGGCGACCGGATCCTCGCGGTGGTCAGGTCCTCGGCCGTCAACCACGGCGGAACGGGCCGCGGGTTCACCGTGCCCAACCCCCGGGTGCAGGGCGACCTGGTGCGCTCGGCGCTCGACCGGGCCGGCCTGCGTCCGGGCGACCTGGACTACGTCGAGGCGCACGGCACGGGCACCGAACTGGGCGACCCGGTGGAGATCACCGGACTGCTGCGGGCCTTCGGGGACGACCTGCCCGAGCGGCTGCCGATCGGTTCGGTGAAGTCGAACATCGGGCACGCCGAGTCGGCGGCCGGCATCGCGTCGGTCACCAAGGTGCTGCTCCAGATGCGGCACGGCGAGCTGGCCCCCTCGCTGCACGCGCAGGAGCTCAACCCCAACATCGACTTCGCGGGGACGCCGTTCGTGGTCCAGCGCGAGCCGGAGCCGTGGCCGCGCCGGGTCGGCGCGGACGGCGCCGAGCGGCCCCGGACGGCGGGGGTCAGCGCGTTCGGCGCGGGTGGCACCAACGCGCACGTCATCCTCCAGGAGTACCTGGGGGCCGAGGCGCCGTCCGCCGCCGCGGACGGCCCGCAGCTGGCCGTGCTCTCCGCCCGGGACGCGGACCGACTGGCCGAGCAGGCCCGGCGGCTGGCCGCGCGGCTGCGCGCCGAGGCCGCCGGCGCGGCGCCGAGCGAGGTCGCCTGGACGCTGCAGTCCGGGCGCGAGGCGATGGCCCACCGGCTCGCGGTGGAGTTCGATGACCTGGACCGACTGGCCGACCGCCTCGACGAGTTCGCCGCCGGCCGGGTGCCGGCCGGGAGCTGGACGGGCGTGGTCGACCCGCGCCGGCCGGCCGGGGGCGGGGCCCTGGCGGCCGATCCGGCCGCGCTCGCCGAGGCCTGGACCACGGGCCGCCGGGTGGACTGGTCCGTGCTGCACGGCGGGCGGCGGCCCGGCCGCGTGCCGCTGCCGGGCTACCCCTTCGACGGCGGGCGGGTCTGGCTCGCCGCCGCGGACGCGGAACTGGCCGCCCTTGAGGCCGCTCCCGCCCCGGTCGTAGCGGCCCCGGCCGTACCGGCTGTGACCGTTCCCGCCCCGGACGCCCCCGAGGCCGAGGAGCGGCTGCTCACCAGGCAGTGGGTCCCCGCCCGGACCGCCTCGCGGCGGGCCCTGCCGGGCCGCACGGCCGTCCTGGCGGTCCCCGGCACCGAGGCCCTGGCCGCCGCGCTGGCCGCCGCGCTGCCGGGTGCCGAGGTGCTCACCAGCGCCGCGCTCGACGCCGACCTGGCGCTGGCCGGCACCCGCTGGGACCGCTTCGACGCCGTGCTGGACCTGACGGGGTGCGCCGAGCAGGGGCAGCCGCTGGACCGGACCGTGCTCCACACCTGGTGGCGCTGGCTCCAGCGGCTGGTCGACCAGGGCCCGCGCGACCTGCGCGCGCTGCTGGTCTCACGCGAGACGTCGGCCGGTCCCGGCGGCGGTGCGGAGCGGGCGGGCCTGTACCGGATGCTGCAGAGCGAGTACGGCCACGTGCGCTCGCTCCACGTCAGGCTGGGCACGTGCACGGACCGGCAGGCGGTCGCCCGGGCGCTCGACGAACTCGCCGGCGCCGGGCCGGAGGCCGAGGTCGCCTACCGGGACGGCGTCCGGCACCGGGCGCAGCTGCGCGAGCTGCCGGACGGCACGTCCCGCCCGCCGCGTCTCGCGGACGGGCACGTGCTCTGGGTGACCGGCGGCACGCGCGGCCTCGGCCTGCTGACCGCCCGCCACTTCGTCGCCCGGCACGGGGTGCGCAAGCTGGTCCTCACCGGCCGGGAGGAGCTGCCGCCGCAGGCCGAGTGGGCCGCACACCTCGCGGCGGACACCCGGCTGGGCCGCAAGCTGCGCCCGTTGGCCGAACTCGCCGCCCAGGGCGTGGAACTGGAGGTGCTCGCGGTCGACCTGGAGGACGAGGGGGCGCTGGCCAAGGCGCTGACCGAGGTCCGGCTGCGGCTCGGCCCGGTGGGAGGGGTGGTGCACGCCGCCGGGTCCGTGGACTCCGAGAACCCGGCCTTCGTCCGCAAGCCGCTGGAGTCCGCGGCGCGGGTGATCGGCCCGAAGGTCTTCGGCCTCGACGCGTTGACGCGCACCTTCCGGGACGAGCCACTGGCCTTCTTCGTCCTGTACTCGTCGGTCACCGCCGCGCTGCCCCGGCTGGCGGTCGGGCAGAGCGACTACGCGCTGGCCAACGCCTACCTGGACGCGGTGGCCGAGGAGCGCCGGTACGGGCTTCCGCTGGTCAGCGTGCAGTGGCCGAGCTGGCGCGACACCGGCATGGGGGAGGTGCGCGGCGAGGCCTACCGGGCCACCGGGCTCCTCGCACTGACGGACCGGCAGGGGCTCGCCCTGCTCGACCGCGCGCTCGCCGCCGGCGAGCCGGTGGTGCTGGCCGCCGCGGTGCGGCCGGACACCGACTGGAGTCCGGAGCGGCTGACGGACGGCGGCCCGGGGGCCGGCGACGGGCCGGCGACGGGATCCGCCGTGCCGCAGGCCGCCCGCCGAGCGCCGACGAGCGCCCCCGACCGGGCCGCGGCGCCGTCCGGGGACAGCCTCGGTGCGCGTGCGGCGGTGGCCTCGTGGCTGCTGGACCGGCTCGCGGAGGAGCTGCGGTTCGACCGGGCCGTGCTGGCCGACGACGTGCCGGTCCAGGACTTCGGCATCGACTCGATCCTGGTGGCGCAGTTGCTGCAGACCCTGGGCAAGCGGCTGGACGTGTCGCTCGACCCGTCCTCCCTGCTGGAGTACCCGACGGCCCGGGAGTTCGCGGACTACCTCGCCGCCGAGCACCCGGCGGAGCTCGCCGCCGCATTCGGCACCCCGGCGCCGCAGGCCCCGGCCGCCCGGGTGGCCGCGGTCGACGCCGCCGCCCCGGTCGACGCCACCGCCCGTGCCACCGCCCCGGGCGCCGCTTCGACCGCCGCGCCGGACGAGCGGGCGGGCCGGGACATCGCGGTGGTCGGCCTGTCCTGCCGCTTCCCGCACTCGGGCTCCCCGGAGGAGTACTGGCAGCTGCTGCGGCAGGGCCGCAGCGCGCTGCGGCCCGTCCCGGAGCGTCGCATCGCCGGCCTGGGCGGGTTCCACGCCGGCCTGCTGCCCGAGGAACTGCGCTTCGACCCGGAGGCGTTCCTACTCTCGGAGGCGGACGTCGCGGCCCTGGACCCGCAGGCCCTGCTGCTGCTGGAGGAGGTCGACCGGGCCGTGCACCACGCGGGCTACCGTCCCGCCGAACTCAAGGGACGGCGGATCGGCGTGTACGTCGGCGGCCGGACCACCGGCACACCGGACGAGACGCTGGTCGAGCGGGCGCAGAACCCGGTGATGGCGACCGGCCAGAACTACCTGTCGGCCAACATCTCCCAGTTCTTCGACTTCCGCGGCCCGAGCATCGTGGTCGACACCGCCTGCTCCTCCGCGCTGGTGGCGATGGAGACGGCCGTGTACGCCCTGCGGGCGGGCGCCGTCGAGGCGGCCGTGGTGGCAGGGGTGAACCTGCTGGCCGACGGCCGGGCGCACCGGATCTTCGCCCAGCGCGGACTCCTCAACCCCGGACCCGAGTTCCACCTCTTCGACCGCCGGGCCGCCGGGCTCGTCCTCGGCGAAGGGGTCGGCGTGGTCGTCCTCAAGCCGCTGGCGCAGGCACAGGCCGACGGGGACCGGGTGCTCGCGGTCCTCCGGGGAATCGCGGTCAACAACGACGGACGCACCGCCGGCCCGGCCACCCCGAACCCTCAGGCGCAGAAGGAGGTGATGGCCGAGACGCTGGCGCGCAGCGGCCACACCCCCCGCGAGATCGGCTGGGTGGAGGTCAACGGCTCCGGCTCCACCGTGACCGACCTGCTCGAACTCAAGGCCGTCCAGGCGGTCTACGGCACCGATCCGGCGCACCCGGTGGCGCTCGGCTCGGTCAAGCCCAACATCGGCCACCCGCTGGGCGCGGAAGGCATCGCCGCGTTCATCAAGGTCGTCCTGATGCTGCAGCACGGGGAGCAGGTGCCGTTCGGCTCCGGACAGGAACCGCTCAAGCACTTCGACCTGGAGTCATCGCCGCTGTACTTCCCCCGGGAGGTCGTGGCGTGGCCGGACGGTGCGCCACTGGCGGCGCTCAACTGCTTCGCCGACGGCGGCACCAACGCCCACGTCCTGCTCGCCCCGGCTCCCGATGCCGCCCGCCCCACCCGCGAACCCCTGCCCGAACCCGCGCTGAACCGGAGGACCGTCATCCGAGGCACCACCGCATCCGACGCCGCCTCCGGCGGCCTGTTCTGGGACGGCTACCGATGAGCGGCCACCGGCCCACCGTGTTCCTGTTCTCCGGCCAGGGCTCCCAGTACTACGGGATGGGCCGGGAGCTCTACGAGGCCAACGAGGTGTTCCGCACCGAGCTGCGCCGCTACGACGCGGTGGTCGCCGAGGCGTCCGGCGTGTCGGTGCTGGCCCGGATCTTCGACGAGGAGAAGCCGAGGAACCACCCCCTCGTCGACACCGCGGTCTCCCACCCGGGCATCGTCATGATCGAGCTCGCCCTGGCCGCCGCCCTGCGCGCCGAGGGCATCGAGCCGGACTACGTCCTCGGCTACAGCCTGGGGGAGTACGCGGCGGCCGTCGTCGCCGGCGCGCTGGAGCCGGTCGACTGCCTGCGGCTGCTGGTGCGCCAGGCCGGTGCACTGCGCGCGAGCGCGCCCGGCGGGATGATCGCCGTGCTCGCCGGAGCCGAGGTGCTGGAGCGGGTGCCGGAGCTGCGGGCCTGCGAGATCGCCGCGCGCAACCACCCGGAGTGCTTCGTGGTCACCGCCCCGCAGGCCGAACTGGACCGCGCGGAGCACGCGTTGCGCACGGCCGGCGTCCTGCACCTGCCGCTGCCGGTCGAGTACGCCTTCCACTCCCGGCTGATGGATCGGGCGTTGGAGGCGTGCCGGGCCGACTTCGAGGGCGTGGCGTTCGCGGCGCCGCGGATCCCGTGGGTGTCCTGCGTGACCGGCGAGCCGGTGGAACGGGCCGACGCGGACCACTTCGCGCAGGTCGCCCGGCGGCCGATCGAGTTCGAGCGGGCGATGGCCTGGCTGCGCGGGCGTGACGACTTCCTCTACCTCGACCTCGGGCCCTCGGGCACCCTGCACAACTTCGCCCGGATGCTGCTGCCCGAGGCGGGCCCGGCGCAGTCGCTGCCGCTGCTCAGCCCGTTCGAGCAGGACACCGCCCTCTTCGAGCAGGTCCGCCTGCACGCCGCCGGTACGGCACCACGCCGGATCGGGGCCGCGGCACCGCGGGACGGACAGGGCGGGCACGGCACCGCCCGTCCGAAGGTCTACGGCTTCCCCGGGCAGGGCTCGCAGCGCCGCGGTATGGGCCGGGAACTGTTCGCACGGTTCCCGGCCCAGACGGCGGTCGCGGACGACGTGCTCGGCTACTCGATCGAGGAGCTGTGCGTACGCGACCCCGAACGCCGCCTGGGCCGCACCGAGTTCACCCAGCCCGCGCTCTACGTGGTGAGCGCCCTGGCCTACCTGGACCGCGTGGCACAGGACCCGGTGGCACCGGACCACCTCGTCGGGCACAGCCTGGGCGAGTACGCCGCGCTGTTCGCGGCCGGGGTCTTCGACTTCGAGACCGGACTGCGGCTGGTGCGCCGGCGCGGCGAGCTGATGGCCGCGGCCCCCGGCGGCTCGATGGCGGCGGTGGTCGGCGTCGGCGAGGAGGACGTGACCCGCACCCTCGCCGACCCCGCGTTCGAGGCGCTGGACCTCGCCAACCACAACGCCCCGGACCAGTTCGTGCTCTCCGGCCCGCAGCAGGAGCTCGAAGCGGCCTGCGCCGCGTTCGAGGCGGCCGGCGCCCGCACCGTGCGCCTGACCGTCAGCGCGCCGCTGCACTCGCGCTACATGCGCCCGGTGGCCGAGGAGTTCGGGCGCTACCTGGACGGCTTCGCGCTGCGCCCCCCGACCGTCCCGGTGCTCGCCAACGTGGACGCCCTGCCGTACACGGCGTCGACCCTCAAGGACCGGCTGACGGCGCAGATCGCCTCCCCGGTGCGCTGGACCGACACCGTGCGCGCCCTGATGCGCGAGGGCGACTTCGAGTTCGTGGAGCTGGGCCCCGGCCAGGTGCTCACCAAGCTCGTCACCCGCACCAGGGCCGCCACCGCGCCGCGCCCCCCGGCCGCGGCGATCCCCCCGGCCGCGCAGGCGGTCCTGCCCGCCGCGCCCGTCGTCCCGACCGCGCCCGTCGTCCCGGCCGTCCCCGTCGTCCCGACCGTCCCCGCCTCCCCGGCCGCGCCCGTCGTCCCGACCGCGCCCGCCTCCCCGGCCGCCGCCGGCTCCCCCGGGGGTGCCCGGCCCGCCGTCACCGCCGAGGGCCTGGGCGCCCGGACCTTCCGTGAGCGCTACGGTCTGCGGCGCGCCTACGTGCTGGGATCGATGTACGGCGGCGTCTCCGGCCCCGAGCTGGTCCGTGCCGCGACCAAGGCCGGTCTGCTCGCCTTCCTGGGGACCGGCGGGCTCGACCTCGCCGAGGTGGAGCGGCGACTGCGCGAACTCGACCTGGGCAGCGCCCACGGCGTCAACGTCCTCCACCACCCCGACGCGCCGGAGCAGGAGGCCGCCCTGATCGACCTGCTGCTGCGCCACGGGGTGACCCTGGCGGAGGTCTCCGGCTTCCCCGGGGTGACCGAGCAGCTCGTGCGCTTCCGGCTCAAGGGCGGCCGGATCCTGGCGAAGGTGTCGCGCACCGACGTGGCCGCGGCGTTCCTCGCCCCGCCGCCCGGGCCCCTGGTGGCACGGCTGCTGGCGAGGGGCGCGGTCACCGAGGCCGAGGCCGCGGCCGCCGCCGGCAGCCCGATGGCCGACGACCTGTGCGTGACGGCGGACGGCGGCTGGCTGTGCACGGGCGCGGACCCGCTGACGCTGCTCCCGGCCGTGCTGCGGCTGCGGGACTCCGCCGCACTGCCGGGGCCCCGGGTGCACGTCGGCTGCGCCGGCGGCATCGGCACGCCGGAGGCGGCGGCCGCGGCGTTCCTGCTGGGCTCGGACTTCGTGCTGACCGGGTCGGTGAACCAGTGCTCGGTCGAGGCGGCCACCAGCGACCGCGTCAAGGACCTCCTGCAGCAGGCGGACGAGTACGACGTGGACACCGCGCCGTCGCCGTACCAGTTCGAACTCGGGCTGCGGGCGCGCTACTTGAAGCGCGGCGTGTTCTTCCCTGCACGGGCGTCCGCGCTGCACGAGCTGTGGCGCCGCAACACCACGACGGCCGACCTGGACGAGGCGACCAGGACCCGGATCCTGGAGCGCTACCTGGGCGGCGAGTACCGCCCCCCGACCGGTCCGCCGACGACTCCGGCACCGGACACCGGGGCACGGTCGGAGGCGGAGCAGCCGCTGCGCCGCTACTTCGACCGGGGCCTGCGCCTG
This sequence comes from Kitasatospora sp. NBC_00458, assembly GCF_036013975.1. Lineage (NCBI taxonomy): Bacteria > Bacillati > Actinomycetota > Actinomycetes > Kitasatosporales > Streptomycetaceae > Kitasatospora > Kitasatospora sp. NBC_00458. Next base: position 859,235 of record NZ_CP107904.1, on the reverse strand, counting down.
GCGCTGGCGGGCGACCCGGACCACACCGTGGACTACCTGGTCCACTGCGGGCCGGCGATGGGCGCGTTCAACCAGGCGGTCGCCGGCTCCGGGCTGGAACCCTGGCGGGCGCGCACCGTCGACGCCGTCGCCGAGGTCCTGATGGCGGGTGCGGCGGCCCACCTCACCGCCCGGATCCAGGCCCTCCAGACGCTCCAGGGCATGCGAACGAACCAGGACGACCGACCGCACACGAAGGAGGACACCGGACCGTGAGCACCGCTTCGCAGGACCAGCCCGTGATCTTCTACCCGTTCACCCGGGAGTTCCAGGAGGACCCGTACCCGCACTACGCGGAGCTGCGCCGGCACGCGCCGGTGCACGAACACCCGGGCGGCTTCTGGATGGTCTCGCGCTACGAGGACGTGGCCGAGCTGGTGCGCTCAGGGCTGTCCGTCGAGCAGAGCCGCGTCGCCCCGGGCCCGTTCCGCGACGCCTACGCGAAGGCGGGGGTGACGGACAAGCCGCGGCTGAAGGGGTTGGCCCTGCTGGACCGGGACCCGCCGGACCACACCCGGCTCCGCAAGCTGGTCACCCAGGCGTTCACGGTGCGCGCGGTCAACGCGCTGGAACCGATGATCCACGGCCTGGTCACCGAGGCCCTCGACGGCGTCGCCGAGGCGGGCGGCGGGGACCTGGTCGAGTCGCTGGCGTTCCCGCTGCCGTTCACCGTCATCTCGCGCATGCTCGGGATCCCGCCGATCGACACCGGGCACATGCGGATGCTCACCACGCTGCTGATGCGCTCGGTCGAACTCACCCCGGACCGGGAGGTGATGAGGGTGATCGAGGCGGCCGACGCGGAGATCTTCGAGGTGGTCGGCGACGCCGTCTCCCGCAAGCGGCGCGAGCCGGGCGACGACCTGCTCACCGCCCTCATCGCCGCCGAGGACGACGGCGACACGCTCACCCACGACGAGCTGGTCGCCCAGGTCACCATGCTCTACGTCGCGGGCTACGAGACCAGCGTCAACCTGATCTCGGCCGGCGCGCACGCTCTGCTGCGCCACCCGGACCAGCGGGAACTCCTGCACGCCAAACCCGAGTTGGTGCCGAACGCGGTGGAGGAGGTGCTGCGCCACGAGCCGCCGGTGCACTTCAGCCGCCGCGTCACCACCGAGCCCCACCGGGTCGGCGGCCACGAGATCCCCGCCGGCTCGTTCATCCTCGCCAACCTGGCCGGCGCCAACCGCGACGAGGAGGTCTTCGGCCCGGACGCGGAGGAGCTGAAGGTCGAACGTGAGAACGCCCGGCGCCACCTCTCCTTCGGCGGCGGCATGCACCACTGCCTGGGCGCGACGCTGGCCCGAATCGAGGGCAGAGTCGCCATCGGCGAACTCGTCCGCCGCTTCCCCGACATGGCCCTGGACGGCAAGGTCGAGTGGAACGGCCTGGTGAGCCTGCGCGGCGTGACCCGGCTGCCGGTCACCGCGTGACCGGCACCCGGAGCCGACCGTCGGCGCACGACCGCTGCACCGCATCGACGGCCACGACCGCCCGGAAGGACCGTCCGGGGCGCGTGCGCACGGACGGGTACCTCCTGAGGGTTGCGGGGTGGGCGCGGATCGTCGGATCTACGCCGACCGGGTCCGCCGGCCCGGGGAGTCCACCTTCAGGCCGAGCCGTTCGAGGGCGTTGAGCACCTCGACGAGGCCCGTCCGGTCGTCCTGGCCACGGCGCATGGTGGTCAGGACGGTCGCGGCGGCACCGGACTCCTCGACGCTCTGCCACAGTGCCGGGGCGAGCACCGGGTGAGCGCTGACCTCGACCAGTACGTCATGGCCCGTCAGCAGCTCGGCGGTGGAGTCGGCCAGCAGGACGGGCTGCCGCAGGTTCTGGGCGAAGTAGCCCGCGGTGGCCTGCCGCCAGTCAAGCGCGCGCCCCGTGACCGAGGAGATCATCGGGATCCGGCCGGGCCTGGGGGTGAGCTCACCTATGGCCCGTTCGAGGTCCGTCAGGATCGGATCGATCGCCGGGCTGTGGGCCGGCAGGTCGACTCGGACCATCGCGCACAGCACGTCCGCGGCCTGGAGCTCGGCGACGATGGCCTCCAACTCGGACCGGTCACCGGCCAGCACGGTGGTCCGCGGGCCGTTCCGCGCGGCGACGGACACGCTCCCCTCAAGCCCTCGCAGGTGCTTCGAGAGGTCGACGGCCGAGAGCTCCACCACGGCCATGCCGCGGTGGGGGCCGGCCACGCGGCGTTGCTGATCGCTGTAGTGGTGGACGAGCCGGACCGCGTCCGGCAGGTCGAGGATGCCTGCGATGACGCTGGCGGCGATCTCGCCGACGCTGTGACCCGTGACGGCGGCCGGCCGGACGCCCGCCTCCTCCAGCCAGCGGGCGATGCCCACCTGGACGGCGAAGACGAGGGGTTGCATGACGCCGACGTCGTTCGTCCTGGCTTCGGGTTCGTCGAGGAAGAGCTCGTGGACGAGCGACCAGCCGGTGTGCCTGGCCAGCTCGCTGTCGCACTCCTCCAGGGCCGAGCGGAAGGCGGGTTCGGTGCGGAACAGAGTCCGCCCCATGCCGACCCACTGCTGGCCGTAGGGGGAGCAGACGAAGGCGATCCGGGCGCCGTCCGCGGCGGCGGGCTCCGGCCCGGCGGACGGGCCGCTCGTCAACTCGGGGACGGCTGCCCCGCCGAGCTCGCTCAGCCGCAGACCCGGAGCGGCGGCCACGGCGTCGAGCAGCTCGGTGAACTCCCGGGCCAGCCGCTCGGCTTCCGCGGGGACGAACAGGTCGAGGGCGTAGGTGAGGCTGCCGTCGATGCCGTCCGGTGCCCGCTGTCCGGTGAAGCCCTCGAACAGCTCGAAGCGGAGGTCGAAGCGGGTGATCCCCTCCGCCACCGGCTCGGGCCGGACCTCCAGGTCGGGCAGGTGGAGCTCGGCGCTCGCGTTGTTCTGGAATGCGAGCATCACCTGGATGAGCGGGTGCCACGCGGGGGAGCGCGGCGGGTTGAGGGCCTGGACCACGTGGTCGAACGGCACCTCCTGGTGGGCGAAGGCCGCCAGGTCCGTGCCGCGCACCCGGAACAGCAGCTCCCGGAAGGTCGGGTCGCTGTCGGTCCTGGTCCGCAGCACCAGCGTATTGACGAAGAATCCGATCAGGTCGTCGAGGCCCTCGTCGGTGCGCCCGGCGGTGGGGATGCCGATGGCGATGTCGGTGCCGGCTCCGCGCCTGGTGAGCAGGGTCGCAAGGGCGGCCTGCACGACCATGAAGACGCTGGTGCCGGTCTCCCGTGCCAGCTGGTGCAGTGCCCGGTGGGTCGCCCGCGTGACGTGGAAGGGGACTCGACCGCCTCGGTGTGAGGGGGTGTCCGGACGCGGGGCCGCCACATCGACCCGCAGGCGGTCGGGCATTCCCGCCAACTCACCCTCCCAGAAGGTGAGCTGGCGATTGACCAGGCTGTTGGGGTCCTCGGGGGCACCCAGGAGGTCGTCCTGCCAGAGCGTGTAGTCGACGTACTGGACCGGTAGTTCGGGCCGGACCGGCGCCTGCCCGAGGCGGCGCGCAGCGTACGCGAGTGCCAGATCGCGGTTCAGCGGGAGCAGTGACCATCCGTCGCAGGCGATGTGATGAATGGTCAGGAGCAGGACGTGTTCGTCCGCGGAGAGCCGGAACAGCCGGGCTCGTAGCGCCGTCTCGGCGGTGAGGTCGAAGGCGTAACCGGCCGCAGCGCTCAGCGCGTCGGACAGGCCTGCCTCGGTGACGCGGTCGACCGGCAGCTCGACCGGAGCCTCCTCCGGGTCCAGGACGACCTGCTGGGGTCGGCCGTCCCAGTCGGGGTAGGCGGTGCGCAGACTCTCGTGCCAGGTGACCAGGTCGTCGAGGGCGAGCTGCAGGGCGGACAGGTCGAGGTCACCGCGCAGCCGGTAGGCCATCGGCATGTTGTAGTGCCCGGCCGTGCCGTGCAGGCGGTTCAGGAACCACAGGCGCCGCTGGGTCTGCGAGAGCGGGATCTCCGCCGGACGGTCCAGGCGGCGCAGCGGCGGGCGCCGACTGCCGGACCCCTGTGCCAGGTGCTCGGTGAGTCGGGCGACGGTCGGGGCCTCGAAGACCGTCCGGACCGGGACCTCCACGTTCAGGGCGGCCCGGATCCGACCGGCCAGTCGGGTGGCCAGGAGGGAGTGGCCGCCCAGCTCGAAGAAGGAGTCGTCGATGGTGACCCGGTCCAGCCCGAGCACCTGGGCGAACACGGCGCAGAGGATCTCCTCCTGTTGGCCCCGCGGGGCGCGGCCCTTCCGCTCGCCCACGGTCAGCTCCCGCTGACGGCGGTTCGGACCTGGGAGGGCCACGCTGCGGTGTCGAGGCCGTACTGGCAGAGGAAGGCGTAGACCAGCCGCTCCAGGCCGAAGCCGACGCAGCCGCTCCGGGTCGGGCCGTCGGTGCCGTAGCCGATGCCGAAGACCTTGCCGAACAGGTCGTCGTGGAAGTTGAACGAGCCGACGGCGATCGTCCGCCCGGGCGCGACATGCAGCCGCAGCTCGTACTTGAGCTCCATCAGCCGCTGCGACCAGATCCGCTCGGAGGTGTCCGTGCCGCAGAAGAACGGGTCGTTGCCCACCTCGCAGAAGCCGCTCAGGCCGAGCTCCTCGACGAAGGCGAAGACCTTTCGCATGAAGCGCTCCCGGGAGTTCAGCACGTCCTCCCGGGAGCCCATGAAGACCATCTCCCGGATGGTGAAGTCCCAGAGCCGCTCCAGGCCGGTGGCGTACGCGGCCTCGAAGCGGAACGACTTGCCGCGCGAGGTGACCACGTGGAGCCGGTCTGCCTCCAGCGTGCGATTGCTGTACTGGTTGAAGGTGTGGTAGCACATCGTGGGCGGCAGGCAGTAGTCCACGTTGCCGCAGGAGTCCAGCGTCGAGGAGTCGACACCGGTGACGGCCTGCTGCTCCTGGAAGGCGCGGTAGACGTCCAGGTCGTTGCGCAGTCGGGTGACGAACATCAGGTGCTGCGGGAAGGATCTGAAGTACCCCGCCGTCTCCAGCGCCTTCGTCCTGATCAGGGTCGGGTACCGGTACTCCCGGACCTCGTGGTCCTCGGCCAGCAGGTCGCAGACGGCCCGGTCGAAGTAGGTGAGGAGGGAGAGCAGCGGCTCGCCGAGGGCGACCTGGCCCTCGCCGACCTCGGCCACCGCGCCGGTCCCGGCGAGGAGTTCGAAGACGCCCTGGTGCGGGGTGCGCTGGTGCGGCGAGGTCCAGACGGCCTTGGCCGGCGTCACCCACTGCTTCCGGACGTCGTTGTCCACCATGGAGTTGACCTTCTCGGCCAGGGCGTCGTGCGGGAGCGGCTGCTCGGAGCGGAGTGTCACGGAGCGCACCTCGCCGCCGTCCACGGTCACCTCGAAACCGGTGATCTCGGGCGACACGAAGAACAGCCGGCGCTCGATCTCGTCGGCCAGCGCTTCGGGGATCGGGCTGTGCAGGTCGATCCGGGTGAGGACCTCGTTGGAGTGCGTCATGGTGCTGCTTCCTCGGCGATGGGAGAACGGTCGAACGGCCCGGCGCGCGGCGGCGTGGGCCGCCGCGCCCGTGGGTGCGACACGTGCTAGGCCGCCGTCGCCGTCCGCGACGTGACCAGGCGAACGAGGCCGTCGACCGTGCGGAAGTTGTCGAAGTCCATGTCCGCCGGGCCGAGGGTCAGGCCGAAGTCCTTCTCCACGAAGAGCGCGAGCTGCATCGCGAAGAGGGAGTTGACGTAGCCGAGGGCGAAGAAGTCGTCGCTGTCGGCGAGAGGCTGGCCGGCCAGCTGCGGGGCGAGGAACTCGCGGATCCGGGCGCGGGCGTCGTCGTTCGTCATGTCCGGTTTCTCCTAGTGTGGTTCGGGGTTCAGTAGGTGTAGAAGCCCTGGCCGGTCTTCCGGCCCAGCAGGCGGGCGTCGACCATCTTCTGGAGCAGCGGCGCCGGGCGGTACTTGCTGTCCTTGTAGCTCTCGTACATGACCGTGATCGAGTTCAGGATCGTGTCGAGGCCGATCAGGTCGCCGGTCTCCAGTGGGCCCATCTTGTGGCCGAAGCAGCCGCGGAACATCCTGTCGACGTCCTCGGCCGAGGCGATCTGGTCCTGGACGCAGAAGATGGCCTCGTTGATGGTCACCATGAGCACCCGGTTGGTGATGAAGCCGGGGGCGTCCTGGACGACGATGCCCTTCTTGCCGATCTCCGCCAGCAGGCCGAGCGCGCTGTCCAGCGTCTCCTCGCCGGTGAAGTGGCCGCTGACCACCTCGACGGTGTCCATCATCGGGACGGGGTTCATGAAGTGCAGCCCGAGGACCTTGGCCGGGCGCCCGGTGACCGAGCCGACCCGGGTGATCGGCACCGCCGAGGTGTTCACGCCGAAGATCACCCCGGGGCGGCAGATCGCGTCGATCTGGGCGTAGACCGAGCGCTTGACGTCCCAGTTCTCGGTGACGTTCTCGACCGCGAAGTCCACGTCGGCCAGGGCGGTCAGCTCGGTGGCGGTGGTGATGCGGGCGAGGACGGTGGCGGGTTCCTCCTTCGGCGCCCGGCCGAGCAGCATCGGCTGGACCAGCAGGTCGCGGCCGATCTGGGCCAGCGCACTGTCGAGTTGGGCCTGCTCGATGTCGACGAGGACGACCTCGAAGCCGGCCTCCGCGAAGGACTGGGCGACGCCGCGGCCGATCGTGCCCGCGCCGATCACGCCTATGGTACGGAAGCTCACGGGAGTTACCACCTTTGTGGGATAGGGGGGTTGGGGCCGGTCCGGTCAGGCCCGGTCGTCCCGGGTGTCCAGGTGCCCGGCGAGTTCCGCGATCGTGACGTAGCGGAACAGGTCGACCATCGAGACCCGGATGTCCATGACCTTCTGGATGCTCTGGGCGATCCGGAGCGCCACCAGCGAGTCCACCCCGAGTGCGAACGAGGTGTCGTGCACGTTGAGTTCGGTGAGGCCCAGCTCGCGGGCCCAGATCCGGGCGAGGGCGCGTTCGGTGTCGCTGAACTCGCCGCTCCGGTTGCCGAAGAGCTTCGGTCCTCCGTCGGACGGCGCGGCCCCCGACGCATCCGACCCGCCGCCGGCGCCGGCGGCGACGATGGCCTGCCGGATCGGCGCGGCCAGCACCAGCGGTGCGCGGCACAGCAGTTCGGCGATCCCGGCGGACGCGCCCAGCTTCGGGTAGTTGATCTCGCCGACGACCACCGGCGTGCGGGCCGCGCCGAGGATCTCCTCGAAACTGTCGAGACCGTCCTCGACCGACACCGACCGGAAGAAGCCCTGGTCCTGCTGGACCCCGTGGTCGAACGCCATGCCGGTGTCCAGCCAGTCGCTCCAGTCGACCGTCACCGTCCGCCGGCCGTGCGCGGTGCGCTGCTCGGCGAAGTGGTCCAGGTAGCTGTTGGCGGCTGTGTAGTCGCCCTGCCCGGCGGCGCCGAAGACCGCCACCGTGGAACCGAAGTTGACCATACACTCCGGCGGGTCGTCCTGGGTGACGAGGTCCAGCACGGTGGCGCCGAGCACCTTCGGGTCCAGCGTGCGGCGGAAGGTCTCCGGGTCCTTGCGGAAGAGGAAGCCCTCCCCGGCGACCCCGGCCGCGTGGACGACGCAGCCGATCCCGCCCAGCTCGGCGCGGACCTTGGCGACGACGCCCTCCATCGCAGCCAGGTCGGTGACGTCGGCGGCGTAGCCGCGCACCTCGGCGCCGTCGGCGGCGAGTTCGCGCAGCGCCTCGATCTGCCGGCGCACCCTGGGGTCGGTGACCGCGTCCCACCGCTCGCGCGGCGGCAGCTCGGTGCGGTTGACCAGCGCCAGCCGGGCACCGGGCACCGTACGGCTCAGGTGGCGGGCGACGGCCAGTCCGAGCCCGCCCAGGCCGCCGGTGATCAGGTACACCCCGTCCGGGCGCACCGGCGTGGCGCGCGGCTCCTCGCGGAGGTCCGCCGGGACGAGCTCCGCGACGTACCGCAGCCCGCCGCGCAGGGCGACGGCGGTCGGGGTGCGGGCGCCGAGCAGCTCGGCGCAGACCGCCTCGGGGCCGGTGTCCTCGGCGATGTCCAGGCAGAACACCTCGGTGGCCTCGTACTCCTGGCCGATCACCTTGGCGAGGCCGAAGAGCGTCGCGTGGACCGGGGCCGTCTCCGGCTCGCTGCCGGTGACCCGCGCCACCGAGGGCGCGACCACGCTGAACCCGGCCGGGGAGACGCCGCGTTCGGCGAGGCCGCGGGCCAGGTGGAACAGACTGTGGACGCCGTGCGCCAGCCGGTCCCGCAGGACGTCCAGGTCCTGCTGGACGCGGCCGTCGGCGGGGGCCGCGACGTGTACGACCTCGTCCGGGAGCTCCGCGCCGAGCGCGTCCAGCAGCCGCCCGAAGCCCTCGGGGGTGGGCGGGACCTCGTACCGGCCGGCGGAGAGTTCCCGCCACCCGGCCGCGAGCGCGGCCTCGGTCACCGCGATCCCGCGGGCGCGCAGCGCGGCGCCCAACTCGCCGCTCATACCGCCCTGTTCGCCGACCAGCAGGACGCGGGCGGGCAGCGCGCGCCGCCCCTCCGGCGCCGGGGCCGGCACCCAGCGGATGGTGTGGTGCCGGGAGTGCGGGCGCAGGCGGGCGACCGTGCGCCTGGCGTCGGTCACGCGCTTGACGGTGAAGCCGCGGATCTCGGCCGCGGTGGCGCCCGACTCGTCGCAGATCACCACGTCGACCTTGCGGAACTCGGCGTTGTGCGCGGCGCCCGGGTGCGGCTGGACGAAGCTCAGGCCGCGGGCGGGCAGCGGGCCGTGCAGGAGCAGCGAGTCGTAGCCGACCGGGAGGAAGAAGTCCCGGTCCCCGAGGGCGAGTCGGCGGTCCTCGGCGGTCTCCAGGACGGCGAAGCCGCTGAAGCCGGTGGCCTGGTCGAGCAGCGTCGGGTGCAGGGGGTACTCCTGGCACTCGGCCCCGTACCGCTCGGGCAGGTCGAGCACGCCGAGGGCGGCGCGGACGCCGACGTGCACGGTCGGCAGGCTGCTGCGCCAGCGGTCGCCGAACTCCATCACCTTGTGCTCGGTCTGCCGCAGGGTGATGTCCACGCTCTCCAGCGAGCAGAGCGCGCGCAGGCGGTCGAGGTCCTGCTGCGGCGCGGGTGCGGTGTGCGGCCGGACGCCGACCGTGCCCTGGACGTGCACCGTCCAGTGCCCGCCCGTCGGGTCGAGGCTGGCGACGGTGAACTCGGCGGTCAGGGGGTCGAGTTCACGGACGGTCGTGTGCGCGGTGCGCGGGACGCCCTCCTGCACCAGTAGCGGGACCAGGAAGGTGACGTCGCGCAGCTCGGTGGCCGGCCGGCCGAAGTGCAGCGAGGCGGCGGCGCGGGCCATCTCCAGGTAGGTGGTCCCGGGGACGATCGCCTCTCCGAGCAGCTTGTGCTCGGAGAGCACCCAGTGCCGTTCCAGCGAGAACTCGGTGAGGAAGACGGACTGGCCCATCGTCCGGAGCAGGGCCCGGTCCAGCAGCGGGTGCGGGCCGGGGGCGTGCTCCACCGGGGCCTGCGGGGCCTGGGGTTCCAGCCAGTAGCGCTTGTGTTGGAAGGGGTAGGTGGGGAGGGGGATGCGGCGGCGTTGTTGGGGGGCGTAGTAGTCGGTCCAGTGGGGGGTGGTGCCGGTGAGCCAGAGGGTGGCGAGGGTGCGTTGGGTGGTTTCGGTGGGGGTGCGGGGGTCGCGTTTGTGGGGGAGGGTGGCGAGGGTGGTGGCGTGGGTGTCGGTGGTGGTGAGGATGCGGCGGGCGAGGCTGGTGAGGGTTTGGCCGGGGCCGATTTCGAGGAGGGTGGTGCCGGTTGTGGTGGTGGCGGTGTGGATGCCGGTGGCGTATTCGACGGTGGTGAGGATGTGTCGGCCCCAGTAGTGGGGGTCGGTGGCCTGGTCGTCGGTGATCCAGGTGCCGGTGGTGTTGGAGATGAAGGGGGTGTGGGGTGTCCGTCGGGGGAGGGCGGTGACGGCGGTGGTGAACTCCTGGACCATCGGTTCCATCAGGGTGGAGTGGAAGGCGTGGGAGGTGGTGATGGGTTGGGTGGCCCAGCCGTGTTCGTTGGCGAGGGTGGTGAAGTTTTGGATGGCTTGGTGGGGGCCGGAGACGACGCAGTCGCGGGGGCCGTTGTGGGCGGCCAGGGAGAGGTCGTGGGTGAGGGCGGTTTCGATGCTTCGGCGGTCGGTCATCACGTTGAGCATGGCGCCGGGGGTTTGGGCTTGCATGAGGCGGCCGCGGAGTGTGACCAGGTGGAGGGCGTCGGGGAGGGTGAAGACGCCGGCGAGGCAGGCGGCGGTCCATTCGCCGAGGCTGTGGCCGAGCATGGCGGTGGGGGTGATGCCCCAGGATTGCCAGAGTTTGGCGAGGGCGTATTCGGTGGCGAAGAGTGCGGGTTGGGCCCATTGTGTTTGGTCGAGGCGGTTGTCGGGGGTGTGGATGATGGTGCGGATGTCGTCGTCGAGGTGGGGGGTGAGGAGTTCGGCGCACTCGTCGAGGGCGGTGCGGTAGGCGGGTTCGTGTTGGTAGAGGTCGTGGGCCATGCCGGTGTGTTGGGAGCCTTGGCCGGTGAACAGGAAGACGAGGGGTGTGTTCTCGTGGGTTGTGTGGCGGGTGGTGACGTGGGCGGGGTCGCGGGTTTCGAGGGCTGTGGCGATGGTGTCGATGTCGGGGCCGGTGATGGTGCGGCGGTGGGGGAGGGTGCGGCGGCCGGTGGCGAGGGTGTGGGCTGTGTCGGCGAGGTTGGGTCGTTCGCGGCGTAGGTGGGTTGCGAGTCGGTCGGTGGCCTGTTCCAGTGCGGCGGGTGTGCGGGCCGAGAGGATGAGTGTTTCGGTGGGGCGTGGGCTTGGGGGGGATTGCGGGGTGGGTGGGGCCTCTTCGAGGATCAGGTGGGCGTTGGTGCCGCCGAAGCCGAAGGCGCTGACGCCGGCGCGGCGGGTTCGGTCGGCGGTGCGTGGCCAGGTGCGGGCTTCGGCCTGGATGCGGAACGGGCTGTCGGTGAAGTCGATGTCCGGGTTGGCGTGTCGGTAGTTCAGTGACGGGGGGAGGAGTTCGTTGCGGAGGGCGAGGGTGGTCTTGATGAGGCCGGCGATGCCGGAGGCGGCGTCGAGGTGGCCGATGTTGCCCTTGAGTGAGCCGAGGGTGCAGGAACCGGCGCCGCCGAACGCCCGGGACAGCGCCTGCACCTCGATCGAATCGCCGATCACGGTGCCGCTGCCGTGGGTCTCGACGTAGTCGATGCCCTCCGGGTCGACCTCCGCGGCGGCCAGGGCCTCCGCGATCACCTCGGCCTGGCCGGCGACGGTCGGCGCCGTGAAGCTCGCCTTGACCCCGCCGTCGTTGTTGACGGCCGAGCCCTTGATCACGGCGTGGACGGTGTCGCGGTCGGCGAGCGCGTCCTCCAGCCGCTTCAGCACGACCACGCCGACGCCGTTGCCGAAGACGGTGCCCCGGGCGTCCGCGTCGAACGGGCGGACGTGCCCGTCCGGGGAGAGGAAGGCCCCCTCCTGGTGGAGGTAGCCGGTGTTCTCGGGGACCTTGTAGGAGACCGCGCCCGAAAGGGCCATGTCGCACTCGTAGTTGAGCAGGCTCTGGCAGGCGGCGTGCAGCGCGACCAGTGAGCTGGAGCAGGCGGTCTGGACCGGGAAGCTCGGGCCGCGCAGGTCGAGTTTGTACGACACCCGGCTGGTCAGGAAGGCGAGTTCGAAGCCCAGGCCGACGTTCTCGCCCTTGATCTCCTCGCCCTGCTCCAGGTTGCCGAGGATGTTCCCGAGGTAGGCGGTGGTGCTGGCGCCGCCGAAGACGCCGACGCTTCCGTCGTACCGGGCGGCGTCGTAGCCGGAGTCCTCCAGCGCGGACCAGGCCGTCTCCAGGAAGAGGCGGTGCTGCGGGTCCATGATCTTGGCCTCGCGGGCGGTGTACCCGAAGAACTCCGCGTCGAACAGGTCGATGCCCTCGAAGCGCGGGGCGGCCTTGACGTAGTTCGGCTGCCCGTGGACCTCGGGGGGCACGCCGGCCCCGGCCAGCTCCTCGTCGGTCAGGGCGACGATCGACTCGACGCCGTCCCGCAGGTTCGACCAGAACTCGGTGAGGTCCCCGGCGCCGGGGAAGCGCCCCGCCATACCGATGATCGCGACACCGTCCCGCTCCGGGAGATCCGTGGATTCAGTCGTCATCATTCGCCCCTTGCCGTGCGGCGCCGCTGCTGGCGCCGCCGCTGCTGCATCTTCTCTCTGCGGTCCTCAAGCGCCTTGAGGCTGTTGCCTGTCGCCTGCTGGACGGGCCGCTCGACCAGGCCGGCCAGGTGGGCGACCGTCAGCCCCTCGTACAGGTCGCCGAGGGTGAGCTTCGTGCCCAGCCTGGTGTTGACGGTGCTCACCAGCTGGATGGCGATCAGGGAATCGCCGCCCAGATGGAAGAAGCTGTCCTGGATGCCGACCTTCTCGATGCCCAGCAGCTCCTGCCACACCTCGCAGACCGTGCGCTCGGTGTCGCTGCGCCAGGCCACGAACTCGGTGAGGATGTCCGGGCGTTCGTGCGTGGCGGCGGCGGGCTCCGGGGCGGTGTCCTGGTCCAGCGAGAAGGCGCTCGCGAAGAGCGCCGCGAGCTCGGCGGGCGACACGACGACCTGCGACTCCGAGGTGTGGGCCAGGACGGTGTCGAGGGCCCGCAGCCCTTCGGCGGTCGACATGGCCCGCCGGTCCACCCGCTCGACGCCGGACGGTGCGGCGGTGCCGGCGGCCATGCCGACCTCCCGCCACGGGCCCCAGTCGATCGAGATCACCCGCCGCCCGCGGCCGCGGTCCTGGGCGAAGGCGTCGAGGAAGCAGTTGGCGGCGCAGTAGTCGACCTGGCCGACGCTGCCGATGTTGGCGCCGTTCGAGCCGAACAGGACCAGGAAGTCCAGCTCCTGGTCTGCCAGGGCCTCCTCCAGCACCAGGGTGCCGCGCACCTTGGGCCGCAGCACCTCGGCCGCGGCCTGGAGGTCCTTGAGCTGGATCAGGCCGCCGCCGGCGACGCCCGCCGTGTGGAAGGCGCCGTGGACGGCACCCCAGCGCAGGGTGGTCCGCCGGACGGCCTCGCGCATCGCGGCCGGGTCGGTCACGTCGGCCTGGAGCACCAGGAGCTCCGCGCCCGCGTCCCGCAGCCGGACCAGGGTCCGTACGGTCTCGGTGAGCCGGCCCTGGCCAGGGTTGCGGGCGAGCCACGCGTCCCAGTCGGCGGCGTCCGGCAGCCGGGTGCGCGCGGTGAGCGCGACCCGGGCGCCCGCGGCCGCGAGGTGCTCGGCCAGGGCCAGGCCCAGGCCGCCGGTGCCGCCGGTGACCAGGTAGACGCCGCCCCGGCGGACCACCGGCGACCCGTCGGGTCGGGGCAGCGGCCGCGGTAGGAAGTGCTGGGACCAGCGGTGGCCGCCCCGGTGGGCGACCGTCTCCGGGCCCGGCTCCGGCTCGGCGGCCAACTCGGCGACGAGCAGATTTAGTTGGGCCGGGGTGGGGGTCCCGTGGCAGTCGAGGTCGACGCTGCGGCAGGTGGTGCCGGGCAGTTCGCGGGGCAGCACGCGGCACGGGCCCAGCAGGGTGGCCTTCAGCGGTGCGAGCGCCTCGGCGCCGGTGACGTTGTGCAGCCCGTTGCTGAGCACCCAGATCCGGCGCGGCTCGCCGTCCGGCCGGCGGACGAGGGCCTGGGCGAGGCGGATCAGGCTCTCGAAGCCGTGCCGGAGGCTGCCCTCCTCGCCCGGCGCGGTGACGTTCCAGGCGTGGACGATGCGGCTGGGCAGGCCGGCGGGGCCCGCCCGCAGCGCGTCGATCAGCCGCTCGTGGCCGGTGCCGTCGGCCGGGTCGATGCTGTACCGGCCGTCCCCCGACTCGGACCAGGCGTCGGCCGCCGCCACCACGGTGACGGTGGCGCCGCCGGAGCGCAGCCGCTCGGCGAGCGCCTCGCCCACGCCCAGCCCGTCGGCGAAGACCAGCCAGTGCCGGTCGTGGTCCGGCCGCACCCCGGCGGGGAGGGCGGCCCGCTGCCAGGACGGGGCGTAGAACCACTCCTGGACGTCGTCGCGGCGCGCGGTGCCGGCGCTGCCGAGGGCCGGTGCCGAGGTCTGCCGGTCCAGCCAGTAGCGCTTGTGTTGGAAGGGGTAGGTGGGGAGGGGGATGCGGCGGCGTTGTTGGGGGGTGTAGTAGTCGGTCCAGTGGGGTGTGGTGCCGGTGAGCCAGAGGGTGGCGAGGGTGCGTTGGGTGGTTTCGGTGGGGGTGCGGGGGTCGCGTTTGTGGGGGAGGGTGGCGAGGGTGGTGGCTTGGGTGTCGGTGGTGGTGAGGATGCGGCGGGCGAGGCTGGTGAGGGTTTGGCCGGGGCCGATTTCGAGGAGGGTGGTGCCGGTTGTGGTGGTGGCGGTGTGGATGCCGGTGGCGTATTCGACGGTGGTGAGGATGTGTCGGCCCCAGTAGTGGGGGTCGGTGGCCTGGTCGTCGGTGATCCAGGTGCCGGTGGTGTTGGAGATGAAGGGGGTGTGGGGTGTTTGGCGGGGGACGGCGGTGACGGCGGTGGTGAACTCCTGGACCATCGGTTCCATCAGGGTGGAGTGGAAGGCGTGGGAGGTGGTGATGGGTTGGGTGGCCCAGCCGTGTTCGTTGGCGAGGGTGGTGAAGTTTTGGATGGCTTGGTGGGGGCCGGAGACGACGCAGTCGCGGGGGCCGTTGTGGGCGGCCAGGGAGAGGTCGTGGGTGAGGGCGGTTTCGATGCTTCGGCGGTCGGTCATCACGTTGAGCATGGCGCCGGGGGTTTGGGCTTGCATGAGGCGGCCGCGGAGTGTGACCAGGTGGAGGGCGTCGGGGAGGGTGAAGACGCCGGCGAGGCAGGCGGCGGTCCATTCGCCGAGGCTGTGGCCGAGCATGGCGGTGGGGGTGATGCCCCAGGATTGCCAGAGTTTGGCGAGGGCGTATTCGGTGGCGAAGAGTGCGGGTTGGGCCCATTGTGTTTGGTCGAGGCGGTTGTCGGGGGTGTGGATGATGGTGCGGATGTCGTCGTCGAGGTGGGGGGTGAGGAGTTCGGCGCACTCGTCGAGGGCGGTGCGGTAGGCGGGTTCGTGTTGGTAGAGGTCGTGGGCCATGCCGGTGTGTTGGGAGCCTTGGCCGGTGAACAGGAAGACGAGGGGTGTGTTCTCGTGGGTTGTGTGGCGGGTGGTGACGTGGGCGGGGTCGCGGGTTTCGAGGGCTGTGGCGATGGTGTCGATGTCGGGGCCGGTGACGGTGCGGCGGTGGGGGAGGGTGCGGCGGCCGGTGGCGAGGGTGTGGGCTGTGTCGGCGAGGTTGGGTCGTTCGCGGCGTAGGTGGGTTGCGAGTCGGTCGGTGGCCTGTTCCAGTGCGGCGGGTGTGCGGGCCGAGAGGATGAGTGTTTCGGTGGGGCGTGGGCTTGGGGGGGATTGCGGGGTGGGTGGGGCCTCTTCGAGGATCAGGTGGGCGTTGGTGCCGCCGAAGCCGAAGGCGCTGACGCCGGCGC
Source organism: Kitasatospora sp. NBC_00458 (assembly GCF_036013975.1). Classification (NCBI taxonomy): domain Bacteria; kingdom Bacillati; phylum Actinomycetota; class Actinomycetes; order Kitasatosporales; family Streptomycetaceae; genus Kitasatospora; species Kitasatospora sp. NBC_00458. The sequence goes on along the minus strand of NZ_CP107904.1, from coordinate 843,755 downwards.
GGCGGGTTCGGTCGGCGGTGCGTGGCCAGGTGCGGGCTTCGGCCTGGATGCGGAACGGGCTGTCGGTGAAGTCGATGTCCGGGTTGGCGTGTCGGTAGTTCAGTGACGGGGGGAGGAGTTCGTTGCGGAGGGCGAGGGTGGTTTTGATGAGGCCGGCGATGCCGGAGGCGGCGTCGAGGTGGCCGATGTTGCCCTTGAGTGAGCCGAGGGTGCAGGAGCCGGTGCCGCCGAACGCCCGGGACAGCGCCTGCACCTCGATCGAATCGCCCATCGAGGTACCCGTGCCGTGGGTCTCCACATAGTCGATGTCCGCGGGGGAGACGCCGGCGTCGGTGTGCGCGGCGGCGATCACCGCGGCCTGGCCGGTCACGCTGGGCGCGGTGAAGCCGACCTTCACCGCACCGTCGTTGTTGACGGCCGATCCCCTGATCACGGCGTGGACGGTGTCGCGGTCGGCGAGCGCGTCCTCCAGCCGCTTCAGCACGACCACACCGACCCCGGTGCCGAAGACGGTGCCCCGGGCGTCCGCGTCGAACGGGCGGACGTGCCCGTCCGGGGAGACGAAGGATCCGTCCTGGTAGAGGTATCCGCTGCCCGGGTTCGGGTCGACGTGGACGCCGCCCGTCAGGGCGAGGTCGCACTCCCCGGCGAGCAGGCTCCGGCAGGCCGTGTGTGCCGCGACCAGCGCGGTGGAGCACGCGGTGCGCATCGAGACGGCGGGGCCGCGCAGGTCGAGCTTGTACGACACCCGGGAGGCCAGGAAGCCGAGTTCGTTGCCGACCAGGATCTGGGTCTGGCCCAGGGTCTCCACGATCTGCCGGTGCGAGTAGACGTGCTGGACGTAGCGGTTGGTGCCCGCGCCGCCGAAGACGCCGATGCCGCCGGCGTACCGGGCGGCGTCGTAGCCGGAGTCCTCCAGCGCGGACCAGGCCGTCTCCAGGAAGAGGCGGTGCTGCGGGTCCATGATCTCGGCCTCGCGGGCGGTGTACCCGAAGAACTCCGCGTCGAACAGGTCGCTCCCGGCGAACCGGGGGGCGGCCTTGACGTAGTTCGGCTGCCCGTGGACCTCGGGGGGCACCCCGGCCCCGGCCAGCTCCTCGTCGGTCAGGGCGACGATCGACTCGACGCCGTCCCGCAGGTTCGACCAGAACTCGGTCAGGTCCCCGGCGCCGGGGAAGCGCCCCGCCATACCGATGATCGCGACACCACCGCCGGCCGCCTTCACCGGGAGGCCCGCAGGTTGTCGATGAGGACGGCGAGCGTGCGCACGGTGGGTCCCTCGTAGACGATGGTGAGCGGCACGGTCACGGCCAGCTCCTGACGCAGTCGGTGGACGACCCGGAGGCCGAGCAGTGAACTGCCCCCCAGTTCGAAGAAGTTGTCCTGCACGCCGACGCTCTCCACGCCGAGCAGCTCCTGCCAGATCTCCGCGACCCGGTGTTCGGTCTCGCCGTTCGGTGCGACGAAGGGGTTGCGGAGGTTGGGGCGCTCGTGCCGTCGGGCCGGGGCCGGAGTGTCGGCGACCGGGGCGGACCAGAGTTCGTGACGGAGCATCAGATCGCCGGTGGAGATGACGATCTGCGGCTGCGGAGCCGCGTTGAGCAGGCGGTCGACCACCTGTCTCCCCTCGGCCGGGGTGAGGGCCAACTCCCGCACCGCCGCACCGAGTTCCGAATCGGCCCGGTCCTGGTTCGAGAAGTACCAGGCCTCCCAGTTGACGCTGGTCCAGGGCAGGGCGGCGCTGTGGTGCCGCTGGGCGAAGGCGTCGAGCGCGGCGTTCGCGGCGGCGTACGCGCCGAAGCCGAGGCCGCCGAGCAACGAGGCGATCGAGGAGCAGATGACCGCGAAGTCCAGGCGCTGGTCGGCCAGCGCCTCGTGCAGCACCTGGGTGCCGTAGAGCTTGGGACCGAAGTGCCAGGAGGCCTCCTCCCGCTGCAGCACCGCGACCTCCCGGTGGGCGGCGGTGCCGGTCGTGCCGGCGCAGTGCAGCAGGCCGTCGACCGGGCCGAACTCCCGCAGGACGCGGTCCTTCAGGGCCAGCACGGCCGCGGGGTCGGAGACGTCGGTGGCGGCCACCATGACCTCGGAGCCGAGCGCCTCGAACTCCCGGACGGCACCGATCACGGCCCGCACCGACTCCGGGTGCTGCGGGTCGGCCCAGCTCTCCCGGGGCGGCAGGCCCGTCCGCCCGATCAGCACCAGGCGCACCTTCGCCCGGTCGACGAGGGCGCGGGCCATCAGCAGGCCGATCTTCCCCAGGCCGCCGGTGACGAGGTACACCCCGCCGTCCCGGACCGGCGCGTCCTCGCGCGCGGGCGGCGTGCAGGTCACGTACGAGGGCGCCCAGCGGTGGCGTCCGCGCAGCGCGATCGTGCGCTCGCCGGGCGGGGCGGCGAGGTCGGCCAGCAGGTCGTCGACCAGCCCGGGCGCGGCCCGCCCGCCGTCGAGGCGCAGGTCGAACTGGACGCAGCTGAGCGAGGGGTACTCCTGCGGCAGCACCTTGCACAGGCCCTGGACGGTGGCCTTGGGCGGGCAGAGCGGCTCGTCCCCGAGGACGGCGTAGACCTCGCTGGACACCACGTCCCAGCGCTGTTCCCGGGTCATCAGCTCGTCCTCGGTGGCCTGGACCCAGTGGACCAGGCTGTCGAAGGAGCGGTTCAGCAGGGCCCGGACGTCCTCGGGGGCCGCCGCCCGGTCGGCGTCGTCGCCGACGCTCCAGCAGTGCACCACGCGCTCGGGCAACGCTCCCTCGGCGCGCAGTGCCTCGGCGAGCCGGTGGAAGTGGTCCGCCCGGGCGGGGTCGAGGACGTACTCGCGCTCGCCCCCGTGCTGCCATTCGGCGCCCTGGACGACCGTGTGCACGGTGGCGCCGAGGGCTTCGAGCCGGTCGGCGAGGCCGTGGCCGACACCGGCCGCGTCCGCGAAGACGAGCCAGCTCCGGCCGGCCGGATCCGCTTCGGCGGGCCGGGGCGCGGGGGCGAGCCGCTGCCAGGACGGCGCGTAGAACCACTGCGGCAGGGTGCCGCGCCGCTGCTGGGCCGAGCCTCCGCCGCCGGGATGGGCGGCGCCGGGTTCGAGCCAGTAGGTGCGCCGCTCGAAGGGGTAGCCGGGCAGCGGCACCCGGCGGGCGCCGGTCGGGGCCGGGAAGGGGTGGGCGCGGCCGGCCAGCCAGAGGCGTCCGGCGGCCCGCAGGAGTGTGGTGCGGTCGCTCTGCCCGAGGAAGGCGCCGGGCAGGGAGGGGACGACGACCCGGTCGGTGCCGGCCGCGGCGGGGTGCTGGAGGGCCCCGGGGGTCAGGGTCGGCGCGGGGCCGATCTCGACGATCGCGATGTCCGGGACGGACCACACGGTGGCCAGGCCGTCCGCGAACCGCACGCTCTCCCGGACGTGCCGGGCCCAGTACTCGGGGCTGGTGGCCTCGTCGTCGGTGATCCAGGTGCCGGTCAGGTTGGAGACGAACGGCAGGGCCGGAGCGTTCAGCCGCACCGAGCGGACCAGTTCGGCGTAGCGCTCGACGACCGGGTCCATCATCGGGGAGTGGAAGGCGAAGCGGGTGGTCAGCCGACGGGTGGCGATGCCGGCGGCCAGCAGTTCGCCGGCCACCCGCTCGATGCCCTCGACGGTGCCGGAGAGGACGCAGGTCTGCGGGCCGTTGATCGCGGCGAGGCAGACCTCCGCGTCCGTGTACCGTGCGACGGCCCCCTCGGAGAGCGGCACGGCGAGCATCGCGCCCTCGCCCTGCTCCTCGATCAGCCGCGCGCGCTCCGCGACCAGCCGCAGCGCGTCGGGCAGCGAGAAGACCCCGGCCACGCAGGCCGCGACGTACTCGCCCAGGCTGTGGCCGATCATCACGTCGGGCTCGACCCCCCAGGCGGCCCAGAGCTTGGCCAGGGCGTACTCAAGGGCGAACACCGTGGGGTATCCGAGGCGCGGCTGGTCCAGCGGGTGCTCGCTGCGCTCCGGCTGGAGCAGCAGCTTGCGGAAGTCGAAGGGCTCGGGGGCGGCGGCCGCGGACTCGTCGACGGTGGCGACGAACGCGCGGACGTCCGTGCCGAGCAGCGGCTCCAGAAGCCCGGCGCACTCGTCCAGCGCGTCCCTGAACTCGGCCTCCTGGGCGTAGAGTTCGCGCGCCATGCCGGGGAACTGGGAGCCGAAGCCGGTGAACATGAAGGCTACCGGCCGGTGCGGTGCCTCGGGTGCGGTGGCGGTGAGCAGCCGGCCGTCGTCGCGGGCGTCGAGCGCCGCCAGTGCCTCCTCGGTGCTGCCGGCGACCAGTGTCCGCCGGTACGGGAACGCCCGGCGGCCCTGCTGGAGGGTGAACGCGACATCGCCCAGGGGGAGTTCGCGGTGTGCCCGGAGGTGGTCGTGTAGCCGGTCGGTGGCCGCCTCCAGGGCCTCCGGGCTCTTGGCGGAGAGCACCAGCAGCTGCTCGGCGCCGTCCGCCGGCCTGGGCTCGCGCGGCAGCTCCGGGGCCTGCTCGATGATGACGTGGGCGTTGGTGCCGCCGAGCCCGAAGGAGCTGACCCCGGCGCGGCGCGGGCCGTCGCCCTCGGGCCACGGCAGCAGCTCGGTGTTGACGTAGAACGGGCTGCCGGCCAGGTCGATCCGGGGGTTGGGCCGCTCGAAGTGCAGGGTGGGTGGCAGCTGCCCGTGCTCCACGGCCAGTACGGTCTTGATCAGTCCGGCGACCCCGGCGGCCGAGTCCAGGTGGCCGATGTTGGTCTTGGCGGATCCGAGGGCGCAGCTGTGCTCCGGCACACCGGAGTAGGCCGAGGCGAGCGCGGAGAACTCGATCGGATCACCCAGGACGGTGGCCGTCCCGTGCAGCTCGACGTAGCCGATGCTCTCGGCCGGCACGTCCGCGTTCGCCAGCGCGGTGGAGATGGCGGCGGCCTGGGTGGCGGCGCCGGGCGCGCTGAAGCCGGCCCGGCGGGAGCCGTCGTTGTTCAGGGCGGAGCCCTTGATGACCGCGTGGATGTGGTCGTTGTCGGTGATCGCGTCCTTGAGGCGCTTGAGCACCACCATCCCGACGCCGTCGCCGCCTACGGTCCCCTGCGCGCGGGCGTCGAAGGTGCGGCAGTAGCCGTCCGGCGAGAGGATGCCGTCCGGGCGGTAGACGTACCCCTTGCTCCTGGTCCCGTCGACGGCGACGCCGCCGGCCAGCGCGGTGTCGCACTGGTAGGCCAGCAGCGCCTGGCAGGCCTCGACCACGGCGACCAGCGAAGTGGAGCAGGCGGACTGGATGTTGAGGGCGGGGCCCTCCAGGCCGAGCTTGTAGGAGACCCGGCTGGCGAGGAAGTCGGGCCGGTTGCCGATCACCGTCTGCTTGTCGGCGAGGATCTGCGCGGCGCCGGGCTGGGAGGCGATGTTGAGGAGCAGGTAGGTGTTGTTGCCCGCACCCGCGTAGACGCCGACCAGGCCGTCCTGGCGATCGCCGTCGTACCCGGAGCTCTCCAGGGCGGTCCAGGCGCACTCAAGCAGGACCCGGTGCTGGGGGTCCATGAGTTCGGCCTCGCGCGGGGAGTAGCCGAAGAAGGCGGCGTCGAACTTCTCGCTGTCCGCCAGCACGTACCCCGCGCCGACGAAGTTCGGGTCGGCCAGGGTGGCGGCGTCCACGCCCCGGGCGGCGAGCTCCTCTTCCTCGAAGCGGGTGACGGAGCAGACGCCCGCCTTGAGGTTGCTCCAGTACTCCCCGACCGTCGTGGCGCCGGGGAAGCGGCCGGCCATGCCGATGACGGCGATGTCCAGACTGTCGTCGAACTCGGAGAACCCGTCGGCCTGTTCGGAGTCAGGCTCGGAGTCCGGCCCGGTGTCCGCGGTGGGGGCGAGCTCGGGGGAGTACTCACTCATGGTGACCTCGCTTCGCTTGCAACTGCTGCTGGCGGCGTCTCAGTAGGGCGTTCTGCTGGGCCCCCCGGCCGCGGGTGGTGACGGGTGCCGCCCCCTGCCTCTGCTGCGAGAGCAACTCGGCCTGGGCCCGGACGGTGGTGTGCTGGAACAGGTCCAGCAGTTCGATCTCCCGGCCGGTCGCCGCCCGGAGCCGGTGGTGCAGCTCGACCATGAGCAGGGAGTGCCCGCCGAGGTCGAAGAAGTTCTGGTCGGCGCCGACCGCCTCGGCTCGGAAGACCTCCTGCCACACCCGCGCCACCAGCCGCTCCAGCTCGTTCCGCGGCGGCAGCGGCAGCGGCGCGGCGGCGGGCTCGGTGGGCCGGGGCAACTTGCTGCGGTCCACCTTGCCGTGCCCGGAGAGCGGCAGCCGGTCGAGTGTCACCATCGCCTGCGGGATCATGTGCGGGGAGAGTCGCGCCCGCAGGTGGCGCTCCAGCCCGGCGGTGCTGAACCCGGGGCCGTACGGCTCGATGTAGGCGACCACCCGCCGGTTGCCGGGGGCGTCCTCGCGGACGACGGCGATGGCGTGGCGCACCTCGGGGTGGCTCTTCAGGGCGGCCTCGATCTCGCCCAGGGCGACCCGGAAGCCGCGGACCTTGATCTGGTCGTCGCGCCGGCCGAGGAACGCGATCGTCCCGTCGGCCAGGCGGCGGACGATGTCGCCGGTGCGGTAGAGGCGGGAGCCCGGCCCGCCGCCGAGGGTGTCCGGGACGAAGGCCGCAGCGGTGAGGTCGTCCCGGCGGTGGTAGCCACGGGCGAGGTTGTCGCCGCCGATCAGCAGCTCGCCGGCGACACCGACGGGCGTGGGCCGGCCCGCGGGGTCCACGACATGGGCCTGGGTGCCCGGCAGCGGAACACCGATCGGCGCGGTCTCCCACTCGGCGTCCGGGTGGTCGGCCACGGTGAGGGTCAGCACGCCGACGGTGGTCTCGGTCGGGCCGTAGTGGTTGAAGACCCGGCAGTGCGGCACCAGGCGCTGGAGGGCGCGCAGCCAGCGCCAGTCGGAGGCCTCGCCGCCGATGACCAGCAGACGGCGCGGCAGGAGCTCGACGAAGCGCGGGGAGGACTGGAGGGCCCGGAGGTGGGAGGGCGCGATCTTCAGGCAGTCGACCCCCCAGGTCTGCACCCAGTCGGCCAGCCGGTCGGCGTCCAGGGCGCTTTCGCGGGAGATCAGGTGCACCTCGCCGCCCGTGCACAGCGGCGGGGCGAAGGCCGTGACGCTGGAGTCCACCGTCAGCGGCTGCACCATCGCGAAGCTGAGCGGCCCGTCGATGCCGAGCCGCCGGATGACGGCGCGGGTGTAGCCGACGAGCTGGCGGTGCTCGATCACCACGCCCTTGGGCTTGCCGGTGGAGCCGGAGGTGTAGAGCAGGTACGCGGCATCGCCGCAGGCCGAGCGCCCAGGGGGCGGGTTCTCCGTCGGTCGGCCCGCCAACACGGCCAGCTCGGCGTCGAGTTCGATCACCTGGTGCCCGGTGCCGAGCGGAGCCGTCGCGACCACGACCCGCACGGCCGCGTCGCCGAGGATGCCGTCCCGCCGCTCGACCGGGTCGTTCGGATCCACCGGTACGTACGCGCCGCCGGCCTTGAGGACGCCGAGCACGGCCACCAGCAGCCGCACGTCGCGGTCGGCGCAGATGCCCACCGTCACCTCGGGGCCGACCCCGATCCCGCGCAGCAGGTCGGCCAACTGGTTGGCCCGGGAGTTGAGTTCGCGGTAGCTGAGGGAGGCGCCCTCCGCCCGGACCGCGATCGCCTCCGGGGTGCGGGCGGCCTGCGCCTCGAAGAGCCGGTGGAAGCCCAGGTCCGTCGGCTCGCCCGCGACGCCGTTCAGCGTGGCGACGGTGCGCTCCTCCTCGGCGGTGAGCAGGGGCAGCTCGGCCACCGGCCGGTCCGGATCGGCGGTCGCGCCTTCGAGGAGCCGGAGCAGGTGCTCCACCGCGCGGCGGGCGGTGGCGGGATCGAGGACATCGGTCGCGAACACCAGCCGACCGGTCAGCTCGCCCCCGACGTACGAGAGGTGCAGATCCAGGTCGCAGGATGCGGTCTCCGGGGCGACGCGCGGCGCCGGCCGGTAGGAGAAGCCCGGCCACAGGTGCACGGGCGTCGCGGTACGGGCCTGCTCGGCCTCCGCCAGCCGGGCGCCCGCCAGCCGGACCAGCTCCCGGAAGCTCCCGCCGACCTCGGCGCGGACCGGGGTGGTCAGCTCGGCGCCGTTGGACACCCCGACCACGAGCTCGGACTGCCCGCTGTACCGGTGCAGCAGTGCCAGGTAGAGGGCGAAGGCCGCCGCCGGGAGCCCGGCTCCACAGGCTTCACCCAGCTGCCGCAGCACGGCCGTCGCCGAAGCGGGCACCAGGAAGGGCACTGAGTCGCCGCGGAGGTCCCGCTGCGCCGGATGGGACCGGTCCAACGGGAGCTCCGGCACGACGGGTATATCGGCGAGGTGTCCGCCGATCTCCGTGCCGGGCAAGGGCGTTGCCGAGTGCGGGAGTGTCATGAAGGTTGCCTTGGGGAGTTCGGGGCGAGGACGTACGTCACCCGTCCTGCCGGAGCGGGCCACGGCTACGCGGGTCGCTTGGTACAGAGGTAGACCTGGTTCCGACGGTGGTCGGCGGGCACGTCGATGATCTCGACCGATTCCGAGAGCGAGTGCAGCAGTGCCTCGAAGGGGCCGGGGGCGTAGCGGTTGAGCCAGATGTAGCCGTTCGCCGTCTCCCGCCGCAGCAGTACCTCGGGCTCCTGCGGTACCTGGAACATGCAGATCGCCACGGTGCGGCGGGCGACCCGGAACAGCTCGCGGACGGCGGTCTCGTAGTACGGCAGGTGCTCCAGCAGGTGGCGGCAGTTCACCACGTCGAACGAGCCGTCGGGGAAGGCGAGGTCGGTGACGCTCGACTGCTGCCACCGTGCCTCGGGGTGGAGCTCGCGGCAGTGGGCGAGGGCGGCCTCGCCGATGTCGATGCCGGTGTAGTCGACCTCCAGGCCGGCCGCCAGCAGGTGGCGGTAGGTGACCCCGGAGAGGATGCCGCAGTCGAGCAGGTCGAACGGCGCCCCGGCCTGCAGGGCCGCGATCCGCTCGGTCACGACCGAGTGGGACGGATGCGCGGCCCGGGCGTCCTCGCCCATGTGGGCCACGTCGGAGGTCCGGGCCCAGAGCGATCCCGTGTCCACTGCGGATTCCGTGGCCGGCGTTGCGGAGTGATGGAGTGTCATGAGGTCGCCTCGCGACGGTCGGGGCAGGGACGCGCGTCGTCCGTCCTGCCGGATGGGCCGCGGCTAAGCGGATCGCTTGGTGCAGAAGAAGATCCGGTTTCGACCGTTGTCCGCGGTGACGTCGACGGTCTCGACCGATTCCGAGAGCGAGTGCAGCAGTGCCTCGAAGGGGCCGGGGGCGTAGCGGTTGAGCCAGATGTAGCCGTTCGCCGTCTCCCGCCGCAGCAGTACCTCGGGCTCCTGCGGTACCTGGAACATGCAGATCGCCACGGTGTGGCGGGCGACCCGGAACGCCTCGCGGACGGCGGTCTCGTAGTACGGCAGCGTTTCCAGCAGGTGGCGGCAGTTCACCACGTCGAACGAGCCGTCGGGGAAGGCGAGGTCGGTGACGCTCATCTGCTGCCACCGTGCCTCGGGGTGGAGCCCGCGGCAGTGGGCGAGGGCGGCCTCGCTGATGTCGATGCCGGTGTAGTCGACCTCCAGGCCGGCCGCCAGCAGGTGGCGGTAGGTGACCCCGGAGAGGATGCCGCAGTCGAGCAGTTCGATCGGCGCCCCGGTCTGGAGGGCCGCGATCCGCTCGGTCACGACCGAGTGCGAGGGATGTGCGGCCCGTCCGTCCTCGCTCATGTAGGCGACTTCGGAGGTCCGCGCCCAAAGTGATTCCGTGTTCACTGCTCTGAACTCTCCAGACTGCTGAGCGAAGCCGGACATGGCGGCACGATCACCGGTCGAACCGTTGCGCCATCGGGACCGGGCGGTGGCCTGCTTCGGAACACACCGTCGCGGCGGCCCCAGGGGCTGTCCGGTCCGCCGTCAGCGCACCCGTCGAGCGGTCAGAAAGCCGCGCCTTCCGCGGATTCGGGATCGTAGACGGCGGTCGGCCCGAACATCCGGGCGTGCTTCGCCGCGGCGAGGGCCAGCGTGCCGCTCGCGTCCCGGGCGGCCGCGACCTCGGCCAGCTGGTTGACCATGGCGGGTGTGGCCAGCCCCTGGTCGCGCAGCTCGGGGGAGCGGGACATCAGGACCATGGCCGCGGTGGTGTAGCCCGAGTCGACCCAGGACTGCCAGATCGCGTCGCGGTCCTGCTCCTGGCCCGCGAAGAGCTCCTCGCGGCGATCGTGCCGACGCGTGGGGACCGGGCTCCGGCCGCGGGCCTCCGCGCGCAACCGGACCCGCCGACCTGCGATGTAGGCGACGGCGGCGCCCTTGCGGATGGCGAAGTTCAGGGCCTGTGCCGCCGTGTCCACCACCGGCTCACCCTTGTCGTTCAGGGAGGTGTTGCACACCATCGGCACCCCGGTGGCCTGCCGGAACGCCTCGATCGCCCGGTGGAGCAGGGGGTTGGTCCCGGCGGACAGGGTCTGGCGCCGGGCCGAGTCGTCGAGGTGGAGGATGGCCGGGACGAGCCGGCGCTTGGACTCGGTGACGTACGCCGTCTCAAGCATGTAGGGCGAGGGCCAGGGGTCCTCGAACCACTCGCCGCTGTACTCCTCCAGGACGATCGGGGCGACGGGGCGCCACCACTGCCGGCTCTTCCAGTCGTTCAGCAGCTCCTTCGACCGGGGCGAGCGGGGGTCGGCGAGGATGCTCCGGTGGCCCAGTGCCCGCGGACCGATCTCGGCCGCTCCGTCCGCCCACACCAGCGGTCCGGTGGAGAGGTCCTCGACGAACTGGGCCTCGGTGAAGTCCTGGACGTCGTCGATGAAGTCGTCGAACTGCTGCAACGCGCTCTCGACATCGGTCAGTTCGGAGCCGTGGTAGGCGGACTTGAGCTGGAAGCCGCCGCCCGGGAGCAGGCCCTCGCCGAGGAGCCCGAGGAGGCCGAGCCCGAGGGACTGGCCGGAGTCGTTGGCGCTCGGCGGAGTGAGCAGGCCCTTGAAGCCGTAGCGGCGCAGGAGGAAGGAGTTGGTCGGGCAGTTGAGGGCGAAGCCCCCGCTCAGGGAGAGGTACGCCTGGCTCGGTTCCACCCCCGCAGACTCCAGCAGCCGGTCGACGTTGCGCACCATGACGAGCTCGCAGGCCGTCTGGACGATCTTCATGACCGCGGACTGCAGGTGCTCCTGCTCGCTGAAGCGGCTGTCCAACTCCATGGCCGGCAGCTGGGATTCGGCTGCACGGATCACGTCCTGGACGAACGGGAGGGTGTCGACCAGCGGTACCCGCCGACCGCCGAACAGCTTCAGCTCCCGCACCGCCGCCTCGGTGTCGAAGGCGACCTCGGTGGGGCAGGCCGACGCCAGGGCCATCAGGGTGCCGGGCTCCTTGTCGAACTCGGCTGACGCGGCGTCATAGATGGGCGCCGGGGACTCGACCGGAGCGAAGTCGACGTCGCCCTTGGTGGACACGCAGCCGGTGTACCAGTACTTCTTGCTCGCCGGGTCGAGGCCGAAGTCGGGCCGGCCGTCCAGGGCGAGTCCGATGATGGTCTCGCTGCGGAACGCCTCGGAGTCGAGCAGCAGCCCGCTGTAGAGGTGGGCGAGGCTGTGGATCGGGAAGTCCTCGGCGCCGGACGGCAGTTTGATGTCCGCGTGGTGCGGCAGGCCGGGCGTGCCCCAGGACAGGCTCACGTCCTCCGGGGAGAGCCCCTCGGCCGCGAGCAGCTCGGCCAGTAACCGCTGGTACCGCTCGACGGTGAACAGGGGCCAGAAGTGGTGCTTCTGCCCGCTGAAGCGCTCCAGCTCCCAGACCCTGACCAGTTCGACCCGCGAGTCGTGACTGCGCCAGAGCGCGATGTTCTGATCATGGCGCGGCGCTATGACGGACAGGCTGCCGGGTGGAGAGATGTAGCTCGACAGGAAGTACTTCGCAGCTGGGTACGCGGTCACGATGTCCCCTTCGGCGGTTGGACAGTGGCTACTTCTTCTCCGGGCCCGACGGTCCTGGAAGCGGTCGGCGCGGGCGGTCGTGAGACTGCCGGGGCGTGCTCGACGGGGCCTCGGTGTGTACCGGCGGCGTCAGGTGCGACGGACTGCCCGGGCGGGCGCGGTCGAGCCGCGGGCCGGAATCCCGGCGGCCGCCTGCTCAGAGGCTTCGGCCGGCTACGGGGCTACGGGGCTGCGGGGTGGGGCCGGCGGGGACGGACTCGGGTCCCCTCATCCGGATGCGTCGGCTCCAGGGCCGGCGACGGGGTCGCTTGAGCCCGGTCGTGCCGTCGTGCCGGGACTACTTCGAAGCGATCCGCCCCTCGACGAGCTGGACCAGCTCACCGACGTCGGCCACGGTGAACATGTCGACGACGTCCAGATCGACGTCGAACGTGCTCTGGATCGAGACCATCAGGCGGAGCAGCGACACGGAGGTGGCGCCGAGGTCGTCGAAAGTCCTGTCCAGCGAGACCTCAAGGGGAGCGAATACTTCGGAAATCACCGACATCAAGTTGTCGGACTGCTCGTTCGACATTTCGTATTCCCAGATCTCTTCTATTCAAAGCTTATCTAGGCAATTGACCCTATGGCGTTGATGATGAAGCGTCAAGACCTATCTTTGGGTTGGGATGATACGTGGCACGATGTCCAAATTGCGCCAGGTAGGCCCGAGTTGACGGGGCGAAGGCTTCGGGTGCGAAGCGGGGCATGGTCAACGAACTGCCCTGTTGCTATATTCGGCCTGACCGGGGCTCGGCCGCGCCTACCCTAGGGTAGGCTGCCCGAGGTTTCACCGCACAGCCACAGTACTGGGGGTACTGGTGTCAGAAATCAGCTTTCGGCCTCTCACGCCAATCACTGGCGCGGAGGTGGAAGGCGTCGATCTCGCTGCGGACCTGTCGCCGGCCGTCGTGGCCCGCCTCCGTGAGGCCCTGCTGCGTCACAAGGTCCTCGTTTTCCGCAATCAGCCGATGAACGACGCGCAACACGTCGAACTCACCAATGCTTTCGGCGGTGCCACTGCGGCCCATCCCATCGTGAACGGCCTGCCCGAAGAGCCCGCCGTGCTGCGGACCGCGCTGTCCGAGGAGCGGCGGGCGCTGGTCGAGGCCGAGGCCGGCCTCAGCCACCCCTTGAAGGGATCGACGCCGCGGCGCCTGCGCACCGAGTGGCACGTCGACAGCACCTTCGTGGTCAACCCGAACGCCATCACCATTCTGCGCGGTGTCGAGGTTCCGCCGGTCGGCGGCGACACCCTCTTCGCCGATCTGGAAGCGCTCTACGAGGGGCTTTCGCCTTCCTTCCGGGGATACCTCGACACCCTGCAGGCGATCCACGCCCGGCACACCCCGGAGGCGGAGCCCCGCCCCGACGGCAAGCCGGCAGGCCCCTTCGCGGCCGTGCACCCGCTGGTGCGGGTGCACCCCGAGACCGGTGCGCGCAGCCTGCTCGTCAGCGCGGTGTTCCTCCAGGCCATCCGCGGCCTCAAGCCCCGCGAGAGCACGGCCCTGCTGGACTTCCTGCTCGACGAGCTCGCCGGGCGGGACGAGATCCACGCCCGGGTCCGCTGGGAGCAGGACACCCTCGTCATGTGGGACAACCGCGCCGTGGCCCATGCCGGGCCGGTGGACGGCCTGATGTTCCAGGAGGAGCGGATCGTGCACCGCACCACCGTCGTCGGCGATGTGCCCTGCGGGCCCGACGGCTTCGTCTCGCGCGCCCTCATGGGGGGGCGGTTCGAAGCGCTGGCCTGAGAGGCCGCGCCGTGACGCCCACGGCTATCGGGCGGCCCCTGGATCCGGTGTCGAGTCCGGGTCGGATTTCCGTGAAGGAGGTTCGGGGGAGCGTTGTCCGTGGATCGTCGGGTGGTCCATGTCACTCAATTCGGTCATATGCAGGTGTACTGGCATCGTGGCTCCGGCATAGCTTCGGGCCAGTCGGTCCATGCTCCGGTAACTTCTATGGGGGAAAAGCAAAATGCCGGTCGTCGACCACTGTGCAGAGGCCGAAGCGCCACCTAAGTACCGCCTGTTATGCGTCGACTGCGGCTGGGAGTCCGATCCGGAGTTCCGGCTCCGATGTCCCCGGTGTTCGGGTGCGCTCGATCCCAGGATGAACCTGGAGAACGTCACCGAGCGCGACGGCGACCGGCCTGAGCTGACCTACCTGGACTTCCTTCCGGTCGAATCCGAGTGCCTGCTCGACGCCGGCATCAGTGTGCGGACCCCCTGCCGTCCGGCCCCGCGCCTCGGAGCGGCCATCGGACTGCCCCGCCTCTGGGTGAAGGACGAGTCCCAGCAGCCGACCGGGACCACCAAGGACCGGCTGGCCTCCGTGGTCCTGGCCGTGTTCCGGCAGTTCGGGATCAAGGAGTTCGTCGCCTCCAGCACCGGGAACAGCTCCACCGCCCTGGCCCGCGCCGTGCAGCGGGACCACTCGATGCGGGCACACTTCTTCTGCGGCCGTGACTTCACCGGCGACCACGACATCGAGACCGGCGACCGGGTGTCCCTCACCGTGGTGGACGGCACCTACGCACAAGCCACCCAGGCGGCCCAGGAGTTCGCGGCTCGGAAAGGGCTGGTCTGGGAGGGCGGGTTCTTCAACTGGGCCCGTCGCGAGGGCTTGAAGCTCACCTACCTGGAAGCCTTCGACGCCATGGACGACGAGCCCGACGTCGTCGTCCAGGCCATCAGCAGCGGCATGGGGATGATGGCCGTTCGCAAGGGCGTGGCGGAGTACCTCGCCTGCGGCCGGCTCACCTCCTCACCCCGCTTCGTGATGGTCCAGCAGGACACCTGCGCGCCGATGGCCGCGGCCTGGCGGGAGGGGCGGGCCGAGCTCACCGAGGACGACGTCATCGAGCACCCGACGGGTCTGGCCCGGGCCATCCTGCTCGGCGACGGCCGGGCCACCTATCCCTACATGCGGGACATCGCCACCGAGAGCGGTGGCTCCATCGTCTCGGTGAGCCAGGACGAACTGGTCCGAGCCCGTACGATGCTCCGCGAGCTTGAGGGGCTGGACGTCTGCCACTCCTCGGCCGCGACCATCGCCGCGCTGCGCAACGAGGCCGCGGCCCGGCGGATCACCCCGGACCAGGTCGTACTGGTCAACCTGACCGGCCGTGAGCGGTACACCGCCGCCGACGCCGGACCGGCCCTCGCCTCCGCCACCGCCGGCTGAGCCTCCCCCTCTCCGAGTCGGATGCCACCGCTCCCGACGGAGTGACGTGCCCGCCCTCACGTTCGCAAGGAATTCGTTGATACTCAGTCACCTCACCCCGCAGCAGGCCGAGCGCCATGCCGAGTTCCGCGCCTTCGCCGACCGTGTCCTGGTCCCGCAGGCGGACCGTTGCGACCGCGAGCAGGCGGTCTCCCGAGAGGTCGTCGCCGACCTGGCCGGGCAGGGCTACCTCGGCGCGCCCGTCCCGAAGGAGTTCGGCGGCCTCGGCATGGACTGGGTCGAATACGGACTGCTCACCGAGGAGCTGGGCCGGGGCTGCCAGTCGATCCGCAACCTCGTGGCCGTGGAGGACATGGTCGCCCACTCGATCCACAAGTGGGGGACGGAGGAGCAGAAGCGGCGATGGCTCCCCGGGATCATCTCGGGCCGAACGCTGGCGGCCTTCGCCCTGACCGAGCCGGACACCGGCAGTGACGCCGCCGCCGTCGAGACCACGGCGACGGCCGACGGCGCCGACGTCGTCCTGCGCGGCACCAAGAAGTGGATCAGCTTCGCGCAGATCGCGGACCTCTTTCTGGTCTTCGCCACGTTCGACGGGCGGCACACCGCCTTCCTGGTGGAGCGGGACACTCCCGGCCTGTCGGTGGAGCCGATCGAGGGCCTGCTCGGCCTGCGCGGCTCGATGCTCGGCCGGATCACCTTCGACGACTGCCGGATCCCGGCCGCCAACCTGGTCGGGCGTCCCGGCATCGGCCTCACCTTCGTCGCCTCCAGCGCCCTCGACCTCGGCCGCTACAGCACCGCCTGGGGCTCGGTCGGTCTGGCCCAGACGTGCCTGGAGGCCGCGACGGAGTACGCCGGCCGCCGCGTCCAGTACGGCACCGAGATCCGCAACCACCAACTGGTCCAGCAACTGCTGGCCGACATGCTCACCGACACCATCACGGGCCGGCTGCTCTGCTACCACGCCGGGGTGAGCAAGGAGCGGGGGGAGACGGCCTCCGTCAACCACACCCTGCTGGCGAAGTACCGGACCTCGACGATCGCCGTCAAGGCGGCCGCCGACGCGGTGCAGATCCACGGTGCCCAGGGCATCGGGGCGGAGGCGTCCGTGCAGCGCCACTACCGGGACGCCAAGGTGATGGAGATCATCGAGGGCACCACGCAGATCCAGCAGAGCATGCTCGGTCGGTTCGCCGTCCAGGCGGCCCGGCTGTGAGCGGGCTCAGGACGGGTGTGGTGACCTACGGCCAGCTGTCGGTCCTGCGTTCGCTGGAGACACACGGCCCCGACCACCGGGCGGTCGCCAATCTGGTCAGTGTCTGGGAGGTGCCTTTCGGCCTCGGCGCGGCCCAAGTGATGGACGCCTGGCTCCAGCTGGTGGAGAGGCACGAGTCGCTGCGGACCACCTACGACCTCAGCGGCCCGACGCCGGTCCAGACGGTCCACCCGTACCGACCGTCCCGGGTGGCCGCGCTGGAACTGGCCGAGGACAGCTTCGCGGCGGCCCTCCGGCTGGGGGCCGAGGCGGCCGTCGATCCGATCGACATCGAGACCGGATCGCCGTGGCGCGCCTTCGTCACCACGTACCAGGGGGACGCGCTCCACCTGGTCACCGTGATCCACCATGTCGCGGCCGACAACGGCGCGCTGCGGGTGCTGGAGGAGCAGCTCGGCGTCCTCCTGGAGGGCGGGGCGCTCGGGCCGGTGGTGCAGCCGCTGGAGATGGCGCAGGAGCAGCAGAGGGAACCGGCCACCCGGAGCGTCCGGCACTGGACCGAGGCCTGGGGCCGGATCGTCCCGGCGGACCGGGATCCGGAGGACGCCAGTGAGCGACGCCGGGCGTCGCTCTACAGCCTGGAGGGACTGACCGCCGCGCAGGAGCTCTCCGACCGGCTGAAGATCTCGGTCCAGTCGGTGGTGCTCGGCGTCGGCGCGCTCGCGCTGTCCCGGCTCAAGCGCACCGAGCGGATGACCTTCGCGCTGATGGCCGCCAACCGGCTCACCACCCGGTGGGTGCCGCTGGTCGGCTCGCTCAACCAGTTCGCCCCGGTGACCGTCACGGTCGACGAGGAGGCCCATCCGCCGGACTACCTGCGGGACTGCTACGTCCAGTCCATGACGGCGTACATGAACGGCTGCTACGACGTCGATGCGCTGAAGGAGGGTCTCCGGGAGGCCGGCCTCCCGGAGGGGGACCCGACGGCCTTCGCCAAGCACTACAACTTCCTCGGCGACGTGGACGCCGAGCCGGCCGCCGGATCCCCCCTGCGCACCGGGATCGAGTGGCGTCCGTCCACCCAGCGGTCAGGGCCGAACTTCCACCTGGCAGTGGCCACGGGGAAGGGAGTCCTCATCGGAGTGGGCGCGAGCCGCGACTATCTCGACGGAAATCTCCCAGCCGTTCTCGCGGCGTCGATCGAGGCTGGTCTGATCAATATGTCCAAGGGGTTCGAGAACTCCCTGGCCGATGTCTCGCTGGATAATCCTTGGCGAGATTTCTGAAGGGCGGCAGAATGCGGGGGGAAAAGCCTTCCCCCCGCACTCCGGCATCCTGCGGCTCGGTCGAACCGGCTCTAGAAGCCCGCACAGATTCCGCGAAGCTGCTTCTTCATGATGAACACCTCCCGTCCGTGGTGACTATAGCCACAGGCGGTCGGGAGGTGGAAGGAAATTCTGGATAAGGACCAGGAAGGACGGTTAGGGTTTCACTCATGACGGATTCTTATGCCGACCCGGGAACCCCGGATCACCGAAGCGCCGCGCGTTACCTGTGGTGGCTGACCATGAGTCAGCGGCGACGGGTGACAGGTGGTGCGGTGATCGGCACCCTCTGGATGGTCTGCCTCCTGCTGCCGCCGTACCTCATGCAGCGTGCGATCGACGACGGGCTCCAGCGGGGGAAGACCGGAGTCCTGGTCGGCTGGGTGGTCGCACTGGTCGGCGCCGGGCTGCTCAACGCATGGCTCGGCATCATGCGCCACCGCATCATGACGCGGGTCCGGATGGACGCCACCTTCCGGACCATCAAGGTCGTGGTCGCGCACTCCACTCGGCTGGGTGCCGAACTGCCCCGGAAGGTGACGGCCGGCGAGGTGGCCAGCATCGGTGTGGGCGACGTCGCGCAGATGAGCCAGACACTGACGATCACCGGTCCGGGCGTCGGTGCCGTCGTCGCGTACCTGGTCGCGGCCGCGCTGCTGCTGTCGGTCTCCGTCCCGCTCGCCCTCGTGGTCCTGCTGGGGGTGCCGCTGCTCGCGGTCGTGGTCGGGCCGCTGCTGGAACGCCTCCAGGGCGCGGAGTCCGAGTACCGCGCGCAGCAGGGGGCGCTGACCGCCCGGCTCGGCGACATCGTCGGCGGCATGCGCGTACTCAACGGCATCGGCGGCAAGGAGATGATGGCCGGCCGCTACCTGCGTGGATCGCAGGACCTGCAGGCCGAGGGGTACCGGGTCGGCGCCGTGACCAGCTGGATCCAAGCGCTCTCGGTCGGCCTGCCCGCCCTCTTCCTCGCGTTGGTGACCTGGCTGGCCGCCCGGATGGCGGCCGAGGGCACCATCACGATCGGCACGCTGGTCGCCGTCTACGGCTACGTCGCCGTCCTGGTGGTACCGGTCTCCAACTTCATCGAGGGCGGATACGACCTCACCAGGGGTCTGGTGGCCGCTCGACGGGTGGTCCGGATGCTCGACCTGAAGCCCGCCTTCGAAGACGCCGCGACACTGCGGCCGGCCCATGAGGAGCCATCGGTCCTGCACGACGCCGACACCGGGGTGGAACTGGTACCGGGCCGGCTGACCGCGATCGTGAGCGCTCGCCCGGCCGATTCCGCGGCCGTGGTCGACCGGCTCGGCCGGTACAGCGCATCCGCTGCGACCTGGGGCGGCGTGCCGCTCGCCGAGGTCGCCCTGGCCGAGATCCGCAGCCGGATCCTGGTGGCGGACAACGACGCCGACTTCTTCTCCGGCACGCTGAGCACCGTGGTCGGCGGCCGGTCCGAGCACACCGGCCCGTTCATCGCCCAGGCCGTCAGGGACGCTGCGGCGGAGGACATCGTGCAGGCACTGCCCGATGGCCTGGACACCGTGATCCAGGCCCAGGGCAGCAACCTCTCCGGCGGTCAGCGCCAGCGGCTGCGGCTGGTCCGTGCCCTGCTGGCGGACCCGGAGGTGCTGCTGCTGGTCGAGCCCACCTCCGCCGTGGACGCCCACACCGAGGCAGCCATGGCCGCCGGGCTGCGCCGGGCGCGGACCGGGCGCACCACCGCCCTCACCTCGACCTCCCCCGTCCTCCTGGAGCAGGCCGACACCGTCTGCTACCTCGTCGACGGCCGTCTGGCGGCGGCCGGCCCGCACCAGGAACTGCTCGCATCAGAGCCCGGCTACCGCGCGCTGGTGGCCCGCGGCGAAACCGCCACCGGGTCCACGCCCGCCGAGGAGGCCGTCCGATGACCGCTCAGACCGAGACCGCCCCCGGGCGGCTCCCCATCGCCGGCCCCGCCGAGGTCCGCCGGGCCGCCGTGCGACTGATGGGGCAGGACCGCCGTGCGGTCGCCGCGATGCTGACCCTCAACGGACTGGCTGCGGCCGCCGGTCTGGGCGGCCCCTGGCTGCTGGGCCGGATCATCGACGACGTCCGGGGCGGCGCCGGGGTCGGACACGTCGACCGGCTCGCCCTCGGCATCCTCTGCTTCGCGCTCGCGCAGCTGCTCCTCGGCCGCTTCGCCCGCTACGTCGCCCACCGCTTCGGCGAGCGGACCCTGGCGCGGATCCGGGAGCAGTTCGTCGACCGCTCCCTCGCCCTGCCCGCCTCGGTGGCCGAACGCGCCGGCGCCGGTGACCTGCTGACGCGCGGCACCGCCGACGTCGCCGCCGTCGGCACCACCCTGCGCGACGCCGGGCCGGAGGTCTCGGTGGCGCTCGTCCAGATCCTCCTGATCCTGGTCGCCATGCTCGCGGTCAACCCGCTGCTCGGCATCTGCGGACTGCTCTGCCTCTCCGGGATCTGGTTCGCCACCCGCTGGTACCTGCGCCGTGCGCACACGGGGTACCTCGCCGAAGGCGCCGCCAACTCCGCGCTGATCGAGATCCTCACCTCCACCGCGGCAGGGGCCCGCACCGTCGAGGCCCTGGGCCTCCAGGACCGCCGGATCGCCGCCACGGCCGAGGCGGTGGAGCACTGCCGGGCCACCCGCACCTACACCCTCAGCCTGCGCACCGTCCTCTTCCCCGTGGTCGAGTTCTCGTACATCGCCCCGGTCGCCGGCATCCTGCTGCTCGGCGCAGCCCTGCGCAACAGCGGCACGGTCACCACCGGCGCGGTGGTCGCCTGTGCCCTCTACTTCTGGAAGCTCTCCGAGCCGCTGGACAAGGTCCTGCTCTGGCTCGACCAACTCCAGCGCAGCAACGCCTCCTTCGCCCGAGTCGAGGGCATCGGCCAGGTGGACGCCCCGGCCGTGACCGGCGGCGGCCTGCCCGCGGACGACCGGATCGACGTGGTCGACGTCCGGTACGCCTACCAGGGCGAGCGGGACGTCCTGCACGGCGTCGACCTCACCGTCCGTCCGGGCGAGCGGCTGGCGGTCGTCGGCCCCTCCGGAGCCGGCAAGTCCACTCTCGGCCGGCTGCTGGCCGGGGCGGAGAAGCCCCGCACCGGACGGGTGACGGTGGGGCAGGTGCCTGTCGCCGAGCTCGACCCGGCCCAGTTGCGCCGACACGTCGTCATGGTCTCCCAGGAGCACCACGTCTTCCTCGGCACCCTCCGGGACAACCTCCTGATCGCCGCGCCCGCCGCGACCGACCAGGACCTGCACTCGGTGCTGGCCGCCGTCGGTATCGACTGGACGGACGAGCTGCCGGACGGTCTGGACACCCGGCTCGGCGCCGGAGGGCTCCGTCTGGACGCTCAGCAGGCCCAGCAACTCGCCCTGGCCCGGGTGGTCCTGGCCGACCCGCACACGCTGATCCTGGACGAGGCCACCTCCCTGCTCGACCCGACCACGGCCCGGCACACCGAGCGCGCGCTGGCGGCCGTGCTCAAGGAACGCACCGTGATCGCCATCGCCCACCGCCTGCACACCGCCCACGACGCGGACCGGGTCGCGGTCATGGAAGGCGGCCGGGTGACCGAACTGGGCAGTCACGACGAGCTGTTGGCGGCCGGCGGCGGGTACGCCGCGCTGTGGAAGTCCTGGCACGGCGCCTGAGCGCGCCCCACCCCTCTCGACCCCTCTCGACCGGTAGGAGCGGAACCCCCATGCACTCGGCACCACCGCAGACGGCCCAGAGCTGGGTCCGGCCGATTCCCGGCCGGACCGAGCCCGGCGCCCTCCGGCTCTTCTGCTTCCCGTACGCCGGGGCAGGCGCCTCGGTCTTCCGGGAGTGGGGCGCCGGACTCCCGGAAGGAGTGGAGGCGTTCGCCGTTCAGCTGCCGGGTCGGGAGGACCGGTTCTTCGACCGGCCGATCGCGGACCTGGAGGAGCTGCTGGACGTCCTTCTCCCCGCCCTGCTTCCCTACCTGGACAGGCCGTTCGCCTTCTTCGGGCACAGCATGGGCGCCATCGTCAGCTGGGAGCTCGCCCGCAGGCTGCAGCGTGAGCAGGGCCTGGAGCCGGTCCGGATCATGGTGTCCGGCTGCCGGGCGCTACCGGCCCACGAGTCCAGGAAGGTGAGTGAACTCGACCTCTCCGACGAGGAGCTGATCAACGAGCTCCGCCGTCTCAACGGCACGCCGGAGGAGCTGCTGCAGAACGCGGACTTCGTCACCTTCATCCTGCCGACCTTCCGGGCCGACCTCTCGCTGTTCGCCGGCTACGCCTACCGGCCGGGCGAGTCGCTCACCTGCCCGGCTTCGGTCTTCGGCGGTGACGCGGACCCCAGGGTCGCCGAGGAGTACCTCGCGGGCTGGGCCGAGCTGACCACCGGCCGGACCGAGGTGGAGGTCTTCCCCGGTGGCCACCTCTTCCTCAACGACGAGCGGGAGGCAGTGCTCCGGAGCGTGTCCCGGGCACTGCCTGCCGTCGGCCACTGACCAGTACTTCTTTTCGAACCCAGGGGGCTCGCGTGGAGACAGTGTGGAATGTCGTCCAGGCTCAGGTGGAGCGGACGCCGCAGGCCGTGGCCGCGCGGACGGCACGCACCTACACCTACCGTGAAGTCGCCGCGCTGGCCGGAGACCTCGGCGAGCGGATAGCGGCGAAGGTCCGGCCGGGCTCGGTCGTGGCGCTCGACGCGTCAAGCCGGTTCAGCGGGGCCGTCGGCCTCCTCGCCGCGAACGCCGCGGGCTGCGCCGTGCTGCCGCTCGACCGGCGGAGCCCGCCGGCCAGGCGGGCCCGGGTCCTCGACGACGCCCGCCCCGCCCTGCTGCTGCGCGAGCTGGCCGAGGGCGACTTCGCCCTGGAGGGGAGCGGACTCCCGTCGCCGCCGAGGGAACCGGACCTGGGGGAGATCGCCTACATCCTGTACACCTCCGGCTCGACCGGGCAGCCCAAGGGCGTGATGGTGGGCCACGAGGCCCTGATCGACCGCCTCGCCGGCCTGGCGGAGCGGCCGGGGCTGGCGGCCGGCGAGAGCGTGCTGGCGATGGCCGCGCTGTCCTTCGACATCTCGCTGGTGGAGCTGCTCCTTCCGCTGACCGTGGGGGCCTCCTTCACGGTGGTCCCGGAGGAGGTCAGGGCGGATCCGCTCGCCTTCGCGGAGCTGGTCGCGTGGGCCGCGCCGGACGTCGTCCAGGCCACCCCCAGCTTCTGGCGGATGCTGACGGCCGCCGCCTGGAAGGGGGCGCCCGGGAGCCGACTGTGGACCGGCGGCGAGGCGCTCACCCCGAGCCTCGCCCGGGAGCTGCTGCCGCGGTGCGGTGAACTCTGGAACGTGTACGGCCCGACCGAGGGAGTCCTCTGGGCCACGGCGGCGCGGGTGGAATCCCCCGAGCGGATCTCGATCGGCGAGCCGGTGGCCGGGGTGGGCCTCCTCACCGACGAGAGCGGTGAACTCCTCCTCTACGGGGAGGGGCTGGCGCACGGCTACCTCAACCGTGAGGAGCTGACGGCTGAGCGCTTCCTGCACGGCGACACCCCCGCCGGCCGCCGCCGCATCTACCGCACCGGGGACCGGGTCCGACGGGGTCCGGACGGCGCACTGGAGTTCCTCGGCCGCCTGGACAGCCAGGTCAAGCTGCGCGGACACCGGATCGAGCTGGGCGAGGTGGAGGCCGTCCTGGAGGAGCACCCGGACGTCTCGCAGGCCGTCGTGCTGCTCCAGGACGCCGACCGGCCCGACACCGCGGCGCTGGTGGCCTTCGTGGTCCAGCGCGCCGAGGCGGACCTCCGGGGCTGGTTGAAGGACCGGCTGCCGTCGAGCCACCACCCCGCCAGGATCACCGCCCTGTCCGCGCTGCCCCGCACCACCACGGGAAAGGTGGACCGGATCGGGTTGGCGGCCGGCCTGGCCGCCGGCGACCGGGTGGTGCAGGCCGCAGCGCCCTCGGGGGACGTCCGGTCGCTCGTGGCCGAGGCGTGGCGGCAGACGCTCGCCGCGGACTCCGTCGACGAGGACGCCAACTTCTTCGACGCCGGCGGGAATTCGGCCCTCCTGGCGGTGCTCCAGAAGCGGCTCACCGACGGCCTCGGCATCCGGGTGCCGATCAAGGAGATCTTCCGGTACCCGACCGTCGCCTCGCTGACCGACTACATCCTCCGTACGGAGATGCCCAGATGAACCTCTACTGCATTCCTTACGCCGGGTGCTCGGCACGCGTCTACGACCCGTGGCAGCGGCACCTGCCGGACTGCGTCACCGTCGTCCCGCTGGAGCTCCCCGGCCGGGGCTCACGCTGCGTGGAGGAGCCGATCGACGAGCTGGCAGCCCTGCTCGCGGACCTGTACCAGCAGCTCGACCCGGCCTCGCCGTACGTGCTGTTCGGCCACAGCTACGGTGCTGTGATCGCCTTCGAGCTGACCAAGCTGCTCCGCTCCGAGGGTGCTCCGGAGCCGTCGGCGCTGCTGGTCTCGGCCAGCCGCGCACCCCGGCTGCCGGCCGCCGACGCGGACAGCCACCGACTCTCCGACGCCGAACTCATCGAGCGGCTGGCCGCGTCGGGCGGGACTCCGAGGGAGCTGCTGGAGAACGAGGAGCTGATGGAGATCTACCTCCCCGTCATCCGCGCCGACTACCGGATCCTCGGCGAGTACGGCACCGGCACCCCGGGTACGGTCGGCTGCCCGGTGGTGGCGTTCTACGGGGACACGGACGACGAGGCGGACCTGTCCTCGGTCGAGGCGTGGGCGGACTACACGGACGGCCCCTTCCGAGTGGAGGAGATCCGCGGCGACCACTTCTTCCTGCACTCCGCCGAGCGTGAGCTCGTGGCCGCCGTCGAGGCGGTCTGCACCAAGGGGGAGCCGTGGTGAGTCCGGCCGTCGCACCGGTGGCCCTCGGCCGGTCGTCGGTCATCCGCGGCCCGGAGCCGTCCGCGCCGGACGAGCAGGGCGACGGGATCCTGACGCAGCCCACGCGCCGCCGGCCACGGACCGCCGCCGCCGTGCCGAACACCCTGGACGAGATCGAGTACGCCCCGCTGCGCCGGGTCGACCAGAACCCGGAGAGTACCGAGTGACCGTGACACAGGCCCCGCGCTGCCCCTACCGCGACGACGACCGTCCGGCGGCCGACCCCTGCGCGGACTACCTCCCGCTGCGGGAGGAGGAGCCGGTCCGCTGGGACGAGGACCTGGAGGTGTGGATCGTCTCCGGGTTCCGCGAGACGACGGCCCTGCTGCGGCACCCCGCCCTGTCGGCCGCCTGGCCGCAGCGGGGCACCACCACCCTGCACCGGGGGGGAGAGGGCGGGGGACGGGCCGCGGAGGTCGTGCGCAGGTGGTTCATGTTCAACGACGACCCGGAGCACGCGGCGGCCCGCCGGGTCGTCGCGCCGCTCTTCGCGGCCGACCGGCTCGCCGCGATGCGTCCCGTCGTCGAGGAGCTGGTCGACGAGCTCCTGGCGGGGCGGACGGACGGGTTGGAGGTGATGGCGGAACTCGCCGTTCCGCTCTCCAGTCGGGTCATCTGCCGGATCCTGGGTCTGCCCGGGGAGGTCGCGCCCCGGCTGCACGACTGGGCGCCCGACATCGCGGCGCTGCTGCTGGCGGACTACCTGCCGGAGGTCAGGACCAGGGGTCATCGCGCCTTGCGGGAAATCGAGGCCGTGGTGGACGAGGCCCTGCGCTCGGAGGTCCGCGAGGGCACCGGGCTCTGGCTGCTGCGCGACGCCCGCCAGAGGGGCGTCATCGAGGCCGCCGACATCTGGGCCACCGCGAGCCTGCTGATCTACGCCGGGTTCGAGACCACCTCGACCTTCATCGGCAAGGCCGTTCGGGCCGTGCTGCACGCCGGTGCCTGGGCTGACCTGCGGAGCGGTGAACCGGGCCCGGCCGTCGACGAGCTGCTCCGCTTCGACACCTCGGTCCAGCAGGTGGCCCGGGTGGCCACCGCGCCGGTGGAGGCGGCCGGTCACCTGATCGCGGAGGGGGATCTCGTCCTGCTGATGCTCGGCGTGGCCAACCGCGACCCGGCCGTCTTCGCCGACCCGGACCTCCTGGACTACGACCGCGAGATCAGGCGGCACCTCTCCTTCGGATTCGGCGCCCACTACTGCCTCGGGGCGGGGCTGGCGCGCTTGGAGTCCGAGGTCGTACTGGAGCGCCTCGCCGGCAGGTGGGCGGATCTCGCCCTCGACGGGCCGCCGGTGACGAGGCAGCACTTCGGCATCACCGTCCTGGAACGCCTGGCCGTGCGCGGCACGGCCTCTTGACGGCCGACCGCACATGCCTGAAAGGAGAGTTGGGATGCCACGAGTGACGAGCGGCTCCCCGGAGTCGGCGGAAAGCCCCATCGGTGGGGAGCGGGCGCCGCAGCACCACGTCCGCCGGTTCCACACCCACCAGGACCACCGGGGCGCCCGGGGCGTGGTGGAGCGCGTCGCCCGGGCGGACCGGGGACTGCTTGCCGGGGACAGGAGTGGTCTTTGATGCAGGGCATCGTGAACGAACGGACGGTGGTCCGGATGCTCGGCGCGATCGTCGACGCGCATCCGGACGTGGTCGCGGTCGAGTTCGGCGAGCAGAGGCTCACCTACCGCCGGCTCTGGGACGCGGCTGCCGCGCTGGCCGGACGCATACGGCAGGCCGAGGGCCACCGGAGCGGCTGCGTCGTCGGTCTGCTCTTCGAGCGCGGCATCGAGGGCATCGTGGCGCAGCTCGGAAGCTGGCTCGCGGGCGCCGCGTACCTGCCGCTCGACCCGGCACTGCCGGACGGCCGGGTGGAGGCGATCCTGCACGACGCCCGGCCGGTGGCGGTGCTCGCGCAGGAGGGGCTCGCCGGACGGGTGCCCGCGGGTGTCCCGGTGCTCGACGGCACCGGGGCGGCCCCGGCGTCGGGGTCGCCGGGCCCGCTGGCCTACGTCATCTACACCTCCGGTTCGACCGGTACGCCCAAGGGCGTCGAGGTCGGCCACGCGGGCCTGGCGAACCTGGTGTCCTGGCACCGGGAAACCTACGGCACCCGGCCCGGGGTGCGGGTCGGAGCCTTCGCCGGGCTGGGGTTCGACGCCGCGGTCTGGGAGGTCTGGGCGGCTCTCGCGAGCGGGGCGACGCTGGTGCTGCCGACCGAGCGGCTGATCGTCGACAGCGCGGTGATCGCCGGGTTCATCGAGCGGAGCGCCATCACCCACTGCTTCCTGAGCACCCCTCTCGCCGAGCAGCTGTTCGCCCTCCCGGCCCCGCCCGCCGGCCTGGCCGTCCTGCTGACCGGCGGGGACCGCCTTCGGGTGAGCCCGCCGGACGGCTTCCCCGCCGCGGTCTTCAACCACTACGGGCCGACCGAGGCCACCGTGGTGACCACCGCCAGCGCGGACCTGCGCCGCCGCCCCACCGAGGGCGCGCCGGCGATCGGACGCCCCATCGCCGGCGCGAAGGTCCGGCTGGTGGACGCCGACGGGGTCGAGGTCGCCGAGCCCGGCGTACCCGGGGAACTGCTGATCGGAGGCGATGTCCTGGCCTTCGGCTACCGGGGCGATCCGGAGCTCACCGGCCGCAGGTTCGTCGCCGACCAGGACGGGAACCGCTGGTACTCCTCCGGCGACCTCTGCCGCTGGACGGCCGACGGCGAGCTGGAGTTCGTCGAGCGGCGGGACGCCCAGGTCAGCATCCGCGGTCACCGAGTGGAGCCGGCCGAGGTCGAGCAGGAGATCCTGGCCGTTCCCGGAGTGGACCAGACGGCCGTCGTCCACGTGCCGGACCAGGACGGCGGATCGCTGCGCGCCTTCTTCTGCGGCGAGGCCGAGCCGGGCGACATCCGCGCCGCACTGACCGGTCGGCTGCCCGCGTACATGCTCCCCACCGGGCTGCACCGGCTCGCCGCGATGCCGCTGACACCGAACGGCAAGATCGACCGGAAGGCCCTGCCGGACACTCCGGTCGCAGCCGCGGCCGAGCCCTCCCCCCTCGGCGCGACCGAGGCGCGGATCGCCGGGATCTGGTCCGAGCTGACCGGGAACCTCCCCCGCTCAGGGGACAGCTTCTTCGAGATCGGTGGGCACTCGCTGATCGCCGCCCGGGCGGTGTCCCGGACGCGTGAGCAGTTCGGCATCAAGATCGGGCTGCGGGCCATCTTCGACCATCCGATCCTCGCGGACTTCTCCGCCGAGGTCGACGAAGCCGTCAGGAGTGCCGAGTGATGCAGGAACAACGGCCCCTCGTTATACTGGAGTTCGGGAACGAAGTGCCCCGGAGGACCTTCGGCGGCATCCTGCCCGACGGTTGGCGGGGGCGGACCCTCAGGATCGACCCGCTGCACTACCCCGGCCTCGCCGACGGAGTCGTCGGGACGGCTGAGCAGGCCGCCCACTGGGCCGAGCGGATCACCGCTGCCGGGCCGCTCCCGGTCGCGGTGCTGGCCTACTGTTCGGCCGTCGGCCTGGCCTCGGCGCTGGTGGAGGCGCTGCCCGGGCCGGACGTCCCGCTCGTCGTGCTCGACCCGGCACGGGCCGACCCCAAGACTCCTCAGGAACTGCTGGACGACCTCGCCCTGGCCATGGACGAGTCCGCCGAGGTGCCCACGATCACCGGCCTGCCGTCCGGTGACGCGCTCACCCTGGCCGGCTCCTTCCTGCTCTCGGTGATCGTCGGCTGCTCGCCGGGGCTCGACGAGGAGATCCTGGTCGAACTGACCGAGGGGCAGCGGGCCTGGCTCAGCTTCACCCTGACCGCGGCGGTGCCCCCGGAGGCCCCACCGGCTCCCACCCACGTCCTGCTGAGCGAGGCGCTCGACTGGTCGGGCTCCGGGGTGGTGCACCGGGTCGACGTGACGGCGGAGGAGCTGTTCCACGCGCCCGCTGTGAAGGTCCTGCTCACCGACCTGCTGGCCACCTGGGAGACGGAGGAGCCGTGCAGCCCGCCCTCGTAGCGCGTGACGCCGTCGACCCCCCGGTGGCGGCCCGGCGGTCGCGTGTCCCCGGAACCGGTCGCGTCGGTCCGGGCATCCTGCAAACCACTGATGTGAAGATTGGCTGGACAAGTGGAAGACCCCGACGACTTCGAGGGTGATGGGGCCTGGCTCGAACTGTGGAACGGTCAAAGGGGGTTATGGCTCCAGAATCAGCTGGGCGACGGCCGGGCGGAATCCAACCTGCCGTACTGGCAGCACCTGTACGAGGCGGTGGACATCGTCGCCGTGCGCCGTGCCGCGGCCTTCCTGATGGACCGGCACCAGGCGCTGCGGCTGTCCTTCCGGGACACTCCGGAGGGTCCGCGCCAGCGTGTCCTGCCTGAATTCGACCTGGACGTGCCGCTCGTCGACCTGACCGGCGAGGCTGATCCGACGGCCGAACTGAACCGGCGCGTCCGGGCCGAGAGCGCGACCCCCTTCGACGAACTCGCCACCCCGCCGGTGCGGCTCAAGGTGTTCAAGCTGGCCGCCGACCACCACTGCCTCCACCTGAACGTGCACCACATCATCGCCGACGGCACCAGCATGGGCATCCTGATACGCGAACTGCTGCTCTGCTACCGGGCTTTCGCCGCGGACGGAGAGCCGGATCTGCCCCCGCTCCCGACGACCTACGACGCCTTCGTGCGGGCTCGGCGGGAGTGGCTGGCGAGCGACCGGAGCAAGGCCATGGAGGTGTACTGGCTCGACCAGCTGGCCGCCCCGCTGCCGCGGCTGCGCATCGGGGACTACGACGCGCCCGCCGATGAGGTGGTGAACGAGACGCTGGAGTTCGGCGTCGAGGCCGACACGGCCGCAGGGCTGGCGGCACTGGTCAAGAGGCTGCGCGTCACGCCGCACATCCTGCTGCTCAGCGTCTACGCGGTCGCGTTGCGGGACATCGGCGCCGACGACGACATCGTGGTCTGCGTCCCGTTCTCCGGCCGGGACGCCAAGGAGTTGGACGGCATGTTCGGCAACTTCGTCAACCCGCTCCCCGTCCGGGTGCGGATGTCGGGTGCGGACCCCTTCGAAGAGGTCGTGCGCCGGACCAAGGCCGTGAGCATCGGCGCCTATGCGCACAGCCGCTATCCGTTCACCCTGATGCTGGAGAAGCTCGATGTGGAGTCCCGGCCCGGCCGGAACCCGGTCTTCTCGACCTCCTTCCAGTTCACGGACTTCCTGCCCCCGGCCCGGCAGACCTCGCAGCTCGACCTCTGCCTGTTCGGCAGGCCGGACGGCGACCGGCTCAGTCTGCGGCTCAACTACAACTCCCGACGGCTGGCGAAGTCCGAGGCCGAGGATGTCCGCTCGGCCTTTCTGGCGGTCCTGCGGACGGTCGTCGAGGACGCGTCGGTCTCGCTGGCCGCCCTGGCGGAGCCGCTGGCGCGGGCCCGGCGGGCGGCGCGGACCGTACCCGCCGGCCGTCGTCGGCTGGGGGCCCTGCGGGCCTCCCGGCCCGGGGCGCCGAACGCCTGAGCCGGTACTCCGCCAACTCACCGAAAGGAAGGGCCCATGGACGGGCAGCGTGACGACGACGGCTATGTCGTGGTGATCAACTCCGAGGAGCAGTACTCCATCTGGCCGCAGGGACGCGAGCTGCCCGCCGGCTGGCGGGAGACGGGCGAGCGGGGCTCGAAGGAGGCCTGTCTCGCGCACGTCGATGAGGTGTGGACGGACATGCGTCCGCTGACCCTGCGCCGGGAGATGGCGGGCGGGACCGGCCGATGAGGGTGGCGGTGAGGCCGCTCGCCGAGCGGCCGCAGGCGGCCACGCGGCTGTTCTGCTTCCCGTACGCCGGCGGCGGTGCCTCGGTGTTCCGCGACTGGGCCGCCGCCCTGCCCGCCGACATCGAACCGTGGTCGGTACAACTTCCGGGCAGAGAGGATCAGTTGGGATCCCCGCTGTTCGACCGGATGGGCGCGGTGCTCAACGTCCTGGTGCCCTCGGTCATCCCGCACCTGGACCGTCCGTTCGCATTCTTCGGGCACAGCATGGGCGCCTTGGTGGCCTGGAACCTCACCCGCGCCCTGCAGCGGATGGAGATCGGCTCACCCACCCGGCTGTTCGTCTCGGGGTGCGTGCCGCCCCACGCCCGGGAGGAGACCGCGTACCACGCCGGTCCGGAGAAGGAGCTGATCGGGCGACTGCGCTCCTGGTCCGCGACACCGGAAGCGGTTCTGGCGGACCCGGAGCTGATGCGCCTGATGCTCCCGGTGATCCGGGCCGACCTCGCGGTGGTCGAGACCTACCGGTTCACCGGCGGGCCGCTGCTGACCTGCCCGGTCACGGCGTTCGGTGGGACCGAGGACGATCCCGCGGGCATTGCGGCGATGCCGCGCTGGGGCGAGCTCACAGCCGGTGGCTTCGACCTGCGGATGTTTCCCGGCGGTCACTTCTTCCTGCACTCCGCCCGTCCGGCCGTGCTCGCCGACATCGCCGGGCGGCTCGCCGCCGCACCCCGGCAGAGCGGTCACTGACCCGAAGCCCTTCGAAACAACCGTGCTCTCGTTGAAGGATTTAGGTGGAAAGACATGTCGCAGCGGTCCGTGATGGACGTCGTCTCGGATGTATGGACGGCTGTCCTGCACACCGAGATATCCGGTCCTGACGCCAATTTCTTCGCGCTGGGCGGAAATTCACTGAAAGGTGCCAGAGCGATCAGCCGGCTGCGCGAGGAGCTGGGCATCCGGATTCCGCTCAGCGCGCTCTTCGATGCACAGACCCTCGTCGAGCTGACCGCGGCCATCGAGGCGATGGGGGAGAAGGAGCCCGGGGCGGAACAGGTCATCGAGCCGTTCGAGGGGCGCTCGGGCGAGGTCTTCCACGCGCCCACCTCGTTCACCCAGCAGCGGCTGTGGGTCGACGAGCACATCCAGGGTCCGAACTCCCGCTACAACATCCCGGTGGCGAACGAGCTCGTGGGCCCGCTCGACATCACGGCCCTGGGGCAGGCCGTCCAGGCGCTGGTCGACCGGCACGAGGTCTTCCGCACGACCATCAAGGCGGTCGACGGCATCCCCGAGCAGGTGATTCGGGCCGAGGCCGAACTGCCGCTGACCGTGGTCGACCTCCGGGACGAGCCGGAGGAGAAGCAGGAGCAGGTGCTGGCCGGTCTGCTCCTCGACTCCGCCCAGCGGCCGTTCGACGTGGAGCAGGGGCCGCTGCTCCGGGTCGAGCTGTACCGGCTGGACGAGGACTGGCACGTCCTGCTCATCAACCTGCACCACATCATCACCGACGTGTACTCCTTCGAACTCGCCATGGCCGAGCTGCTGGAGCTCTACGCCGCCGCCGACGCCGGGATCCCGGCGGCCGTGAAGCCGCCGGTGCAGTACGCCGACTACGCCGCCTGGCAGCGGCGCACGGTCACCGGGACGACGCTTGAACGCCAACTGGACTACTGGAAGGACCGCCTGCGCGGCCCGCTTCCCACGCTGGACCTCCCGACCGACCTGCCGCCCCGGGAGACCGGCACGAGCCGGGGGGCGTCGGTGGACATCGAGCTGCCCCGAGCGGTGTCGCGCAGGATCCGCGAGCTGTCCAGGGAGCACAACGCCACTCCGTTCATGACCATGTTCACGCTGCTCAACGTGCTGCTCAGCCGGTACAGCGGCCAGACGGACATCGTGGTCGGCATCCCCAGCGCCAACCGTGACCTGCCGGAGCTCGAATCCATGCTCGGGTGCTTCCTCAACACCCTCGCCGTGCGCAGCGACCTGTCCGGCGACCCGACGCTGGCCGAACTGCTCGGCCGGGTCCGGGGCAGGATCCTGGAGGACTTCGCCCACCAGGACGTCCCCTACGAGCGGGTGGCCAACGCGGTCTCGACCGACCGTTCCTCCCGGCAGGGGCCGTTCCGGGTCATGCTGTCGTACCAGCACGCGGTCCCGGCGCCGGAGCTGGCCGGGATCACCGTCAACGACGTCGAGTTGGGCCTGAACCTGAAGGCGGTCAAGTTCGACCTGGTGTTCCGGGTCGTCGAGACCGAATTCACGTACCGCCTCGCGGTCGACTACAACACCGACCTGTTCCTGGAGGACAAGGCCTGGCGCATCCTCGACCACCTGGCCGTACTCGCGGCCGACGCGGTGGCCGCCCCCGCCAAGCGCCTCTCCGAGCTCACCATCCTTCCCGAGGAGGAGCGTCGTCAGCTTGAGGAGTGGTCCACCTCCGGCTGCGGCCCTTACCCCACGGACCTCTTCCTGCACCGGCTGTTCGAGGCACAGGCGCTCAGGACCCCGGACGCGGACGCGGTGGAGAGCGGCGGCGAGCGGGTCGGCTACCGCGAACTCGACCGCAGAGCATCCCGGTTGGCCGACGAGTTGACGGCGCGCGGCATCGGCACCGACGATCTGGTCGGCCTGTGCGCGGACCCGTCGGTGGACCTCATCGTCGGCATCCTCGGCATCCTGAAGTCCGGTGCCGCCTACGTGCCGATCGATCCGCTCGCCCCCGTCGACCGGATGTCCTACGTCGTCGCGGACAGCGGGATGAGGATCCTGGTCACCACCCCGGAACTGCGGGACCAGCTGCCGACGGCCGTCCTGGAGAGCGTGGGCGTGGTGAGCACCGCGCAGGACGGCGCGCAGGACGGCGCGCGGGGCGGCACCCCGGGGTCCGCGCTGCATCCCTCGCAGCTGGTGTACCTGATGTACACGTCCGGGACCACCGGCCGGCCCAAGGGCGTCGGCCTGCCGCACACCGCGATCACCCCGTGGATCCAGTGGGCCCAGGACATCCGCCCGATCGGGCCCGGCACCCGGGTGGTGCACAACCTCTCCTACCACTTCGACTGGTCGGTCGAGCAGATGTTCCACGCACTGACCGCAGGCGCCTGCCTGGTCATGCTGCCCCGAGAGGTCAAGGCCGACGGCCGGGCCACCGCCCGGTTCATCAACGAGCAGTCGATCCACATGCTGTACCTGACGCCGACCCAGATGCGCGGCATCACCGACGCCGGCCTCGACATGCCGACGCTGCGGCACGTGTCCATGGGCGGCGAGAACCTGGACGCCGACCTGGTGGCGCGGAGCCGTGCGGTCGTCTCCGCCGGGTGCGAGATCTGGAACGAGTACGGGCCGACGGAGACCGCGGGCGCGGCCCTGGTCGGCCGGATGGGCGACGAGCCGCTGGAGCGCAGCTCCATGCCGCTGGGCGAGCTGATCGCCAACGCCTCCTGCGCGGTGGTCGACCGCTGGGGGAACCCGCAGCCCATCGGCGTGCCCGGCGAGCTCTGGATCGGCGGTGACGGCGTCGCTCGCGGCTACCGCAACCAGCCCGCCCTGACCGCCGACCGGTTCGCCCCGGACCCGGCCCGGCCCGACCGACGCCTCTATCGCACGGGTGACCTGGTGCGCCGCCTGCCCAACGGGGAGATGGAGTTCCTGGGCCGGGTCGACAATCAGGTCAAGATCCGCGGCGTGCGGGTCGAGCTGGAGGAGATCGAATCGGTGCTGCGCGGTCACCCGGAGGTGGCGAACGCCGTGGTGGTCCTGGAGCCCGACCAGCGGCTGGTCGCCCACGTGGTCAGGACACCGGGCAGCGGGCTCGACGAGGCCGCGCTCCGAGCCCACCTCGCCCCGAAGCTGCCCATCGTCATGCAGCCGGCCGTGTTCATGTGGCTCCAGGCCATGCCGCTCTCCCCGACCGGCAAGGTGGACCGCCCGCGGCTGCCCCGACCCGAGCCGATTCCCGTGCTTCCGACGGTCGTGACACCGCCGAGCACGGAGACGGAGCGCACCGTCGCGGCGGCCTGGGCAGACGTGCTCGGGTTCGCCGAGGTGGACGTGCGGGCCAACTTCTTCGAGGCCGGCGGGGACTCGTTCTCCCTGCTGGCGGTCGTCAGCCGACTGCGGGCCGAGCTCGACCTGGACATCCCGGTGCGCGCCCTGGTCGACGCGCCGACCGTCGAGACGCTGGCCGCGCACATCGAGGCACTGCGCCGGGCGGCCGTCCGTCCGTCCGCGACGCCTCTTCCGTAGCCGACCTCAAGGGAGGACGATCCGCGTGCGTGGACACCCCGAGAACAGGACCGCCCCGTCGCCGCCGGCCCGGCTCCTCACCGACGTCCGCGCGGCGGTGCGGGCGGGAGGGCACCGACGGCCCGAAGCACACCGGTCGGCGCGTCGATGGGAGGTGACGTCATGAGCGACGACGGGGCTCACGAGATGGCGGCAGAGACCCTGCCCGGTCTCTTCGCGGCCCAGGTGGCCCGCACCCCTGGCGCCGTCGCGCTCGTCGGCGCCGACGAATCCCTCACGTACGCCGAGCTGGACGCCAGGGCCGGCCGACTGGCGCGGTTGCTCATGGCCAAGGGGGTGGGGCCCGAGACGATCGTGGCGGTCGCGGTGCCGCGGTCCGTGGAACTGCTGGTCGCCCTCTACGCGGTCCACAGGGCCGGGGCCGCGTACCTTCCGGTCGATCCGCTGCTGCCCGCCGAGCGTGTCCGGGAGATGACCGAGGACGCACGGCCCGTGCTGATGCTCGACGGCGAGGACGTCCGACGGATGTCGGAGGAGGGCGCGCCCGAGCCGGACGGGACCGGGTGGCCCCCGCTGCACCCGTCGAGCACCGCCTACGTCATCTTCACCTCGGGATCCACCGGCCGGCCCAAGGGGGTGGCCGTGTCCCACGAGGCCATCGTCAACCGCCTGCGCTGGATGCAGGCGGAGTATCCGCTGGGCCACGACGACCACGTCCTGCAGAAGACCCCCGCCGGATTCGACGTCTCCGTGTGGGAGTTCTTCTGGCCGCTGTGCGTCGGTGCGCGCCTCGTCCTGGCCGGGCCGGACGAGCACCGGGACCCCGCCCGGATCGCCGAGCTGATCCGGGCGGAGCGGATCACGACCGTGCACTTCGTCCCGTCCATGCTGCGTCACTTCCTCGAAGAGCCGAGGACGGCCCGATGTGATTCGCTGCGCCGGGTGTTCACGAGCGGCGAGGCGCTCTCGGCCGATCTGCGGTCACGGTTCTTCCGCCTCCTGGACGCCGAACTGCACAACCTCTACGGACCCACCGAGGCCGCGGTGGACGTGTCCTACTGGCGCTGCGGCCCCGGCGACCCGCCCGGCCCGGTGCCGATCGGTGCCCCGGTGCGCAACACCCGGCTGTACGTACTGGACGAGCAGCTGAACCAGGCCGCGCCCGGTGCGGCCGGCGAGCTCTACATCTCGGGCGTCCAGCTGGCCCGGGGGTACGTCAACCGGCCGGGGCTGACAGCAGAGCGATTCGTCCCCGATCCCTACGGCCCTGAAGGCAGCCGGATGTACCGAACCGGGGATCTCGCCCGGCGGGACGCTGACGGGGTCCTGCACTACCTGGGCCGCAACGACCACCAGGTCAAGGTGGGAGGCGTGCGCATCGAACTCGGCGAGATCGAAGCGACACTGGCCCGGCACGCCGCGGTCGCCGACGCGGTGGTGGCCGCGAGGACCGACGAGGCCGGCGAGACGCGGCTGACCGCCTACCTCGTACCCGACCACGTCGAGGCCGCCGCACTGCGGAACCTGTGCCGCCTCGAAGAAGCCGGGCTCCTCGACCGGACGGACCTGCAGACCCTACCGAACGGCATGGCCGTCGTCGCGTCCAACCGGTCGGAGGCGGACTTCCTGTACCGCGAGATCTTCGAGGAGGGCGAGTATCTGCGGCACGGGATCACGCTGCCCGACACCGGGGCCTGCGTCTTCGACGTGGGCGCGCACATCGGGTTCTTCGCGCTCGCGGTGGCCCGCTCCCGTCCCGGCAGCGTGGTCCATTCGTTCGAGCCGATTCCGCAGCTCTTCCGCATGCTCGAACTCAACACCCGGCTGCACGGAGTCGACGCCAGGCTGTACCCGTGCGGCCTCGCCGAAGCGGCCGGTACGGCGTCGTTCACCTACTATCCGCAACTCTCGATCATGTCGGGGCGATTCGGCGACACCGCCGAGGAGCGCGGTGTCCTGGAGGCCTTCGTCCGCAACGAGCAGCCGATGCGGGAATCCCTTCCGCAGAGCGGCGCGGCGGATCTCGACAGCCTGCTCACGGAGCGGCTGCAGCACACCGACGTGACCTGCGAGCTGCGCACGCTGTCCGACGTCATCGACGAGACCGGTGTGGAACGGATCGACCTGCTCAAGATCGATGCGGAGAAGAGCGAACGCGCGGTGCTCCTGGGGCTCCGTGAGGAGCACTGGAACCTGGTCCGCCAGCTGGTGATCGAAGCGCACGACGCCCCGGGCCGGATCGACTGGATCCGGGGCCGACTGGAGGAGCGAGGGTACCGGGTCACCGTCGACGGGCTGGCGATGCTCTCGGAGACCGGTCTGGTCACCCTCTACGCGGTCCGCGGCGGGCAGCCGGCCTCCGGTGGCGGGGAGGGCGCCGCACCGGCGTACCGTGGGTCGGGCTGGTCGTCTCCGGACCTGTATGTCGAGGACGTGCGGCGGGAGGCGGAGCTCCGGCTCCCGCCGCAGATGGTTCCGGACCACTTCGTGATCGTCGACGCGCTTCCCCTGACGGCCAACGGCAAGCTCGACCGGGCGGCACTCCCTGCGCCCCGGCACCGACCGACCGGGAGACCGGCCGCTCCGCGCGACACGACCGAGGCGCTGCTCCGCTGCCTGTTCGCCGACGTGCTCGCCGCACCCGACATGGGGATCCACGACGACTTCTTCCGTCTGGGCGGCAACTCGTTCGACGCGATCCGCCTGGTGGCCCGGATCCGAGAGGCGCTGGGTATCGAAGTGACCCTCCCGAGCCTGTACAAGGCCCCGACGGTGGCCGCCTTCGCCGAACTGCTGGCCCACGGATCCGACGGAGCCCCGCTCCCGCTCGACGCATAGCCCTTCCGCGCGTCGACGGACCCACGGCGAGCCCGGCGACGCCCGGGCCGGCGGACCGCCCCGCCCCTGTGGAACCGCCCCTCCCGTCCAGGCACCTGGCCGGGAGGGGCTCGCAGCACGGCGGACTCCTGGAAGCGGCCAGTGACGGTGGACCCCGGCTGCCGCACCCGCGTGCGACAGCCACCTCGACGAGGTGGTCAGGCGGGAGCTTCCGAGGAGAGCGAGTGAGGCGTGGCCGACGCCGTGGCCGACGGGGCGATTTCGACGAGCCGGCTGCCGAAGGCGCTCAGCAGGTCAGGGAGCCGCTGCGACCAGGAACCGGTCAGCGGAGCCTGGACGACGCATTTCAGCGTCCCGTCGGGCCGCTCGCACACCTGGAGCTGGACCTCGGCGACCGCGCCGACCGGCGGCACCGGAACGGCGTGCATCCTCACCGGACCGGCCGAATGCTCGACGCGCCGCCAGTTCTCGAAGGCGAACAGCACCTGGTAGACGGGCATCCGACCACCGGCGACCGTAGGTACGGCCCGCACTATCTCGTAACGGGGCAGCTCGGAGCCCAGGATGCTCTCCCGCACGGCAGCCCAGACCCGCTCGACCACCCCGGCTGCGGACAGCTCGGGCATCCGCACCGGCAGGACGTCGATCAGGCAGCCGAGTTCGTCCTCCTGCCCGGCCGAGCGGGCGGCCACCGGTGTGCCGACGCAGAAGTCGGAGCCGCCGGTGATCTCGGCCAGAGCCCGGCCGTACGCGGCCAGCAGCACCGCGAACGGTGAGCAGGCGCTGCGCCTGGCCCGGTCGCGCACCGCCTGCCAGGTGCCGGGCGGATACGTGGCCGCGAGCTCGGCCGATTCACCTGCAGCGAGCTCGTGCTGGTTCGGCGCCGGGCTGCCGTCCGGGGTGGGCAGGTCGGCCGCCCCGGCCAGCAAGGCGCGCCAGTGCGCGGTGAGTTCGGCGTGCTGCGCCGGCGTGAGCTCTGCGGCCTCCGCCCGTTCCAGCACGGGCAGATCGGTCGCGACGCCGTCGACGGCCCGTGCGTAGGCGCACGCCAGGTCGGCGGCGAACACCTCCTGGGAGAGACCGTCGAAGGCGATGTGATGGACCGCCAGGAAGACGGTGGCACCCTGTGCGTCCGGGGCGACCGCGGCCCTGTAGACGCGGCCCGCGGCGAGATCGAAGGTGTCGGCGTTCAGCAGGGCGGCGGCCGCCTCCTCGAAGCCGGTGCCGGCCCCGAGGCACAGGATCGGCTCTGCGACCGGCTCCGCGAGGACCTTCCGGACCACCTGCTCGTGCTCGAAGACGAAGGCGGTGCGCAGCGCCTCCTGGCGGCGCGCCACTGCCGCCAGCGCCGCGTCGAGGGCGGGGAGTTCGAGCGGGCCGTCGACGCGGACCTGGGCGAGGACCCAGCCGGCGCGGCTCGCCGGGGCGATCTGGTCACCGAGCCAGAACTGCATCTCCAGAGCGGAGGCCGGCTGAACCCGCACCGTCGCGTGGTCAGTCACAGGAAAGCTCCTTGTCCGTGTCTTCGGGGTTGTCGGTGCTGATCGGAACGTCCACGTCGCGCAGCGCGCGATCGCGCAGGGGGACGAGGACCGGGGCGAGGTGACCGGCACCCGGGGCGGGAAGGCTCCAAGGCAGGCCGATGCCGTGGATCGCCGAACCGACGAGGACTCGTGAACGGTCGAGGCCGACGCGGTTCTCAGTCGTGTCCGCGCCGTCGCAACGCGGCGCCCATACGTTCCAGGGTCTCTTCCAGGACCTGCGGGGAGGTACCGAAATTGAGCCGTACGAATCCATCGCCGCCGGCTCCGAAGGCCGGACCGGAGAAGAGGAGCACCTTGGCCTCGTCGCGGAAGAAGGGCATGGGGTCCGGACCGATCCCCAGCTGCCGGCAGTCGAGCCAGGCAAGGAAGGTGGCCTCCGGAGTCTGACATCGGATGCTCTCCGGGAGCCGCTCGGCCAGCAGCCGCCGGTTCCGGTCCAAGATGGCCAGCACTTCGTCCAGCCAGGCGTCGCCCGAGGTCCAGGCGGCCTTCAGCGCCTCGACCGCGAGCACTCCCACCTGGCCGAACAGCAGCCCGCGCCGGGCGTCGACGGCATCCCGTACGGCCTGCGGTCCTATGTGCGCCAGCGCGCAGCGGATCCCGGCGAGGTTGAACGCCTTGCTCCCCGAGGTGAGGGTGACGGTGCGGGCAGCGATCTCCGGGCTGAGCGAGGCGAAGGGAATGTGCTGGTGCGGGGCATGGGCCAGATCCGCATGCACCTCGTCGGAGATCACCAACAGGTCGAACCTGAGCACGAGTTCCGCGAGTGACTCCAGCTCGTCACGGCGGAACACCCGGCCGGTGGGGTTGTGGGGGTTGACGAGGAAGAGCACACGGCAGCGCCCCGAGCCCTCGTCCGCAGCGGTCCGCTCCATGAGCGCGGGATCGAACTCCCATCCGCCCCCGCCCTCCTGGATCGGAACGGTCAGCGCCCTGCGGCCGATCCTCTCGATGACATCGACGAACGGCGGGCAGACGGGGGTGTGCAGAAGCACCGCGTCGCCGGGGTCGGTGGCGACCTGGAGCGTCGCGAGCATCGCCTGGTTGATGTCCGTGAACAGCCGGACGTGCGTGGGATCAGGCCTGTGGCCGTACCGGTGCCGCGTCCGCTCGGCGAACACCTCGCCGAGCGGGCCGCCGCGGCTCTCGTCGAACCACGGGGGGTAGCCGAGATCGCCGTCGGCGCGGCGCAGCAGGGCCTGGCGTATCGCGGGTGCGATCGGAAAGTCCATGTCCGCGACCCAGGAGGCCAGCATGCCGGCGCCCGCGGTGGCCCACTTCTCCCCGTCCCGCTGTGACAGGCGGCTCAGTTCGAGGGAGTCGAGAGCAGTTGACGAAGTGTCAGCGTTCATAGGTCCTGTTCCGTGTCGGTCGGATGGCACAGCGCTGTGCGAACCATTGTCGGTGCAGTGCCGCACGACGGAGAGCAAGCTGACACTGAAAGCCTGCGGCAGGAAACCGATCGCTCGGCAGAACTCCTGCGGGTCCCCCGGCCCCCCGGTCACATCCCCCCAGTCACATCCCCGCGGTCCGGTCGGGTCACAGGGGGAGTTCCCTCCCCGAGTACGTCATGGTCGCCCTATGAGGGGAGCACACAAGGTTATGCGACAACCTTTCGGCTGCGAAGTGTGACGTCGGCCACATTGCGGCGTTCGCAGCCCGCCGATACTGTCGCCAACAGCGCCTTCCTCGGCCCGGATTAGACGCTGAGGCTGGTCGCTCGCAAAGCTTGGAGCTTCCTGGCCCGGCAGTCGGTGCGCACGTGCGCCCATCCGATATTCACAGTCGAATTACATCTGCGATGTCGAGAATCTGTGACAGGAGACAGGAATTGTCCTCCCATGCCGCCCAAATCCCAGCGGACCGGCCGCGTGGCGTCGACGCACCCCGCTGCACGGGGGTAGTACACCGAGACATTCCCGGTCTTTACGCCAGTGACGTCAGGGATGTGGCGGCGTCCTGTGTGACCGCCCCGGAGAGTGTGCTGCTCGCCGGCTTCGCCGCGCTGCTGTACCGGTATTCCGGCCAGAACCAGGTCGAGTTCCACGTGCGCCGCGAAGGAGGTGAGGACTCGCTGCGCCGCTTCTCCGTCACCGGGGAGAGCACGCTCCGCGGACTGACCGGTGCGGCCGGTACCGTGGCGGCCCCCGGGAAGGAGCCCGCGCGCATCGGCGTACGTCTCGGTGCGAATCGGTCCGGCGAGGGCGATGAGCCGTACGAGGTCGAGCTCGTGCTGCCTGTGGCCGAGGCGGCGTCCCGGTCGGCCGCTCTCCACTTCGACGAGCGACTCTTCGAACCGGGGACCGGCGACCAACTGCTCGCCCACTTCCAGAACCTGCTTGAGGACGGCGCGAACCGGCCGGACCAGGCGCTGGCGGATCTCGTGCTCCTCACCGGGCCCGAGGCGCACCGGATCCTTGTGGAATGGAACGACACCGCCGTCCGACTGCCCCGCGAGGAGGGCTGTCTGCACGAGGCGTTCGAGGAGCAGGCCGCGCGGTTCCCCGAGGCCGTCGCCGTGGTCCAAGGAGCGACCCGGCTGACGTTCCAGGAGATCAACGCCGCGGCGAACCGGCTGGCACATCATCTGAGGGACCTGGGCGTCGGCCCCGACGACCGCGTCGGCCTCTACCTTGAGCACTCGCCCGATCTGCTGATCTCGATGCTCGGGGTACTCAAGGCCGGCGGGGCCTACGTGCCACTCGACCCCGGCTATCCGCAGGCCAGGGTGTCCACCATGATCACCGGTGCCTCCTGCGTGGCTCTGATCAGCCATGGCGAGCTCGCTGCCGCTCTGACCGGGGAGGACTCCGTACAGCAGGCACTCCTCGTGTTATTGGACCGCGAGACCGCCGCCCTGTCCGCTCGGCCCGATCACGATCCGAAGGCCCAGGCCGGGCCGGACAACCTCTGCTACGTCATCCACACATCCGGTTCCACCGGAAAGCCGAAGCCGATCGCGCTGCGC
Organism: Kitasatospora sp. NBC_00458; assembly: GCF_036013975.1. Taxonomy (NCBI): domain Bacteria; kingdom Bacillati; phylum Actinomycetota; class Actinomycetes; order Kitasatosporales; family Streptomycetaceae; genus Kitasatospora; species Kitasatospora sp. NBC_00458. The sequence continues at coordinate 801,789 of NZ_CP107904.1, read as the reverse complement.
CACCGGGGCGTGACGAACAACATCGAGGATCTCAACTCCCGCTTCGCCGTGGGCATCGGAGACAGTGTCCTCGGCCTGTCATCCCCGAGCTTCGACATGTCGGTCTACGAATTCCTCGGGATGACGGCGGCAGGCGGCACTCTCGTCCTTCCTGAGCCCGGCCGGGCCAAGGATCCGGCGCACTGGGCCGAACTGGCGGCGGACCACGGCGTCACGGTGTGGAACACCGCACCGGCGCTGCTGGAACTGGTACTCGATCATGTCGAGCGCGGCGGGGGCGGCGGGCCCTCACCGGTGAACGCACTGCGGCTGATCATGGTCGCCGGGGACTGGATCCCGCTGAAGCTGCCCGGACGCGCCCGCGGAGCCGCGCCCGGTGCCAGGTTCATCTCCCTCGGTGGGGCCACCGAGGCCTCGATCTATTCGACGATATTCGAGGTCGAGGCCACCGAACCCACCTGGAGGAGCATTCCGTACGGGCGCCCGATGGCCAATCAGCGCACATACATCCTGGACGAGTCACTTCAACCCGTCCCGCCGGGTGTGACAGGCGAGTTGTACCTCGCCGGCGTCGGCCTCGCGCGCGGCTACCTGGACCAGCCCGCCCTGACCGCCGAGCGGTTCATCGAGTGGACGTACGGCACGGTGGCCGGCGAGCGGCTCTATCGCACCGGCGACCTGGCGAGGTTCGGTGCCGACGGACTGATCGAACTGATCGGCCGGACCGACCTGCAGGTGAAGATTCACGGGCTGCGGGTGGAGCTGACCGAGATCGAGTCCGTGCTCCGGGACCATCCCCAGGTCAAGGAAGCGGCGGTGACCGCGCAGGCCGATGCCGTCGGCGTCCCTGTCCTGGTCGGATACGCCGTGCCGCGCGACGGCGAAGTCCTGGACCCGGACGACATCCGCAGGACCCTCGCGGCCAGCCTCCCGGCTCACATGGTTCCCGGCACCGTGCTCGTGCTGCCGGCCATGCCGCTGAGTCCCAACGGGAAGCTGGACCGCAAGTCGCTTCCCACGGCCCCCTCACCGCACGAGGAGCGCCGTGGCGGCGCCGTGCCCCTGGGTGCCGAGCCCAGCGGTCCGTGGGAGAAGCGGATCGCCGCGGCCTGGCAGGACGTCCTGGGTGTCGAGGGGATCCGGCGTGACGACGACTTCTTCGCCCTGGGCGGCGACTCGATGACGGCCATGCGCAGTATGGCGCAGGTGCCCGAGCTGACGTTGATGGCTCTGCACCGCCACCCGACGCTGCAGGGCCTGGCCGCGTATCTCCAGGCCACGGCGGCTCTGCCCGGGGCGGGGAGCTCCGGCCCCGGGCGGAGCGGCGCAGCGTAACGGGACGGGCCTGGTGGACAAGGCGTGGAGGCAGGGCCGTCCGCCGGGCCCGACTGTGAGTATGCGGAACGTGAGTGCTCGTCCTTTCGTGGTCGAGGTCGGGGAGGGATCACTGGTCGCGGGCGGGAGGCGGCCCTCAGGCGCCTGGGCGGGGGGACAGGCCCCGCCCGTGTCGGCCGGGGCGGTGAGGATCTGCCGGTAGGCGGGGTGGTCGGGGTGGTCGGGGTGCGTCGATTTCGCCGAGCCGCCGGATGAGTTCTTGAATGCGGGCCCGGAACTGCCCGACTCGGTCGGCCGGTTCGCGTTCGCGGAAACCCCGGTCGAATCCCTAAGGCCGGCGGCGCGCACGTGAATGATTGAGGACCGATTCGGACATGACATTTTCGGACGCGACCTAGTAAGGTCGAGTAGTACCACGGGTGAGTTCGAGGTCGTGCCGGGTGGGCCCTCGATTGAAGAGTTGCTGGACCGCCATGAGAAGAATGCGGCCACGCTTTTGAGAATGTCCCAATCCGTGACGGATTGAGATGTGTGTTTTCGGGAGTGCAGAAGGATGGGAATGTCCATCGATGGCCCGCTGGAGTCATTGCGTCGTCGATGTCCGTGTTCGGGGATAAGATCCCGGAAGAACCAGAATCCGGAGGGCTGATGGCCACGCACGCTATTCAGAAGATACATTCGGGAGGCGCCTCCATTCAGATGCACCGCCCGGGGGAAGTGTCCGATCTGGACGCTTTTCGGGAACGGCGTCTGACGCGCAGGCGCCGGCTGTCAGACGACCTGGCGAGTGCGAGAACGGACACCCGCTATTTCCCCGTGCTGTCGGTACTGGCGCCCGTTATGACCCAGTCCGAGGGTGAAATCACCTATCCGGGCGACCCGATGTGTCTCTACACGGCGCTGAGCGCTGCCGTGCACCGTGCTGTGGCGGACGCCGGCCCGCTGGAGGACGCCGTGCACTACAGCGACCTCGCGCCCGAGTGGACCCGGTTCCCGTCCAAGGAGTACCGGCTCTCCGCCGGTGACGACGGATACCGGGCCTACGGCACGTCACCCAACACCGACCAGACGGTGTTCGACCCCCGGGTCTGGGACGACGCGGCGCGCACGAGGTGGCTGCGGCTGCTGCGCGAGGTCCAGCCCAGGGTCGTGCTCATCAGCGCCGTGTCACCCGCGCACCGCTACGCGCTCGAAATCGCGAGGCTGGTCAAGTGCGAGGTCCCGGATGCCTTCGTCATACTCGGAGGCCGTCATGTGGACGAGACCATCACCTGCACCCCCGACGGCCAGACCGTCGTGTCCGAACCCAGCAGCACGGTGGCGGTCATCCAGGAGGGCAAGGCTCCCAGAGTGGTCGACGCCGTCATCGGCGGCGAGGCCTACTTCGCTGTGGACCTGATCATGCGGGCCCTCGCCCTCGCCACCGATCTCGACCGGCGTTGGGTGGACCGTGACCAGGTGCTGCCGTGCCTGCAGGGGCTGCTCGCCGACGAGGGCCCCGTGCCCGGCACGTCGGTCGTCGTCCTGGCGGCGGGGGAGACCTTCGACGCCGTTCCGCTCCGTGGCCGAACGCTCGACCTCGCGTCCTTACCCTCGCCGTACGAGGCGTTCGCGATCCGATCCCGATTCCCCATCTTCACCCGCCCCGGGACGGGAGAGGTGCTGCGCACCGCGCACTTCATGGTGTCCAACGCCTGTCCGTACCGATGTAATTTCTGCTCCGAGTCTTCGCAACTCGGCGCTGGGCTCAAGCGGTTCAAGGACGATGCGATAGGTGCGGCGGCGGAGCGGGTCTGTGAGTACGTCAGCTACGGCGCCGAGTCGCTCTTCTTCGACGACTCCGTCTTCTGGAGCGGCCGGTACCGGGACATCGAGAACTTCTGCGAAGAGCTCGGCCGGATCCGCCGGGAGGAGGGCGGCTCACTCGAACCGCGTTACCGCAGATTCGTTCGCGAGGAAGACGACGTCCAGCGGCTGGGCGACCTCCAGTGGGGTGCCCAGCTGACCGTGGACACCCTCGTCGCGCTCCATTCGGCTGAAGAGTCGTCAAAAATCCTGCGGAAGATGAAGGATGCCGGATGCAGCTACATCTACATCGGCATCGAGAGCATGTCGACGCAGGTCATGAACAACATTCACAAGAACATCCGCCGGGACGAACGGAAGCCCTGGAGGGAGAAGGTCAGGGAAGCTGCGGCCCTCGTCAAGGAGCAGGGTCTGCAGCTGGGGACCTCCGTTCTCTTCGGCCTCGACGGTGAGACGCGGGAGAGTATCGACGAGACCATCCATGAAGTGGGCCGTCTCGTCGACGACAAGCTGATCGATCTGGCCAGCCCGAACATACTCACCTATCACCCCGCGACACCGGTCACGCGCCAGCACGGCATGCGGGACCAACTCGACTACCACTCCCCGCGCATCGACAACCGAAAGCCCTACATCTACTTCGAGGAGGCTTTTCCCGGTGTCGTCTCCGTCCTCCTCACCGAGGACGACATCTGGCACATTCACAGGGAGACCGAGAAGCGCTGGGGTGGGGCCCGCAACGATGCCGCCGCAGTTCCTGTCCAGGAAGAGCAATCCGACAGTCCCGAGGTGTCCACGTCGGACTATGGCGACATCTAGAGGAGCCCAGAGGATCCGGGCACGGCTGTAAGGGCTGATTCGCCGGATGGCCGGGGTGGATATCGGCAGAACGCACCCTCATGTCGTGGTGATCAACGAGGAGGGCGAATGGCTGCCGTCCCCTCGGATCGAGAACGACGAGACTGAACTGCCCGCTCTGATCGGCGATGTGCCGGCGATATCCGACGATGTGCCGTAATCGGGAGTGCGCTCCAACCATCTGACTTACCAGCCTGTTGACCAAGATCATACGTACATACCGCAGCTGTTTCCTAGCCGCTGTCTGAGCAGGAACGACGAGGATCAACCGCCGTGCACCGCACCATGATGAAGTCCAAGATCCACCGGGCCACGGTCACACAGGCCGACCTCCACTACGTGGGTTCGCTCACCATCGGCTCCGACCTCATGGAGGCCGCAGATCTACTGCCCGGCGAGAAGGTCGACATCGTTGACATCGACAACGGGTCCCGCCTCTCCACCTACGTCATCGAAGGGCCGAGGAACTCCGGAATCATCGGCATCAACGGTGCCGCCGCGCGACTCATCAGCCCAGGAGATCTCGTGATCATCATCTCCTATGCGCAGGTATCCGATGAGGAGGCCCGCGACATGAAGCCCCATGTTGTCTTCGTCGACGAGGGCAACCGGATCATCTCTGCCGGCCATGACCCCGCGGAGGCCCCACAGGGCAGCGGACTCCTGCGTGGCGACATCGTCGTTCCTCCTTCCTCTCGGCTTGACCCTGTCGGGGATCTCGGATAGCCGGGCTCAAGTGCCAAGGGCTCGCCGGGACTTCGGCCGGAGGATGCCGTCGTCGTCCAGGAAGGTCTGGAAGGCGGCGGGGGGTTTGCCCCGCACGTACGCCCAGAGGACCGGCCCCTCGCCCAAGCCGTGACGGTCGAGACGGCTGGGCAGAGGTCCCGGCCTCCTGGGAGGCCCTGCCCGTGGGGAGCTGTCAGGACTGGTGGTCGAACACCACGGTCACCGGCGCGTGGTCGCTCCAGCGTTCGGCGTGGGTGTCGGCGCGTTCGACGTAGGCCTCGACGGCCTTGGCGGCCAGGGCGGGGGTGGCGACCTGGAGGTCGATCCTCCAGCGGAACGGCGCCGTTTGTTCAAGGTCCACCCGTTCGAGTGTGGACTGTTCGAGGGCGTCTGCTGGCCTGCGCGGTAGGGACCTCCGGTGAGCAGGATGACGTCGTTGGTCAAGATTACTTCCCGGCTTTCCGGGCACGCGCGGATTACGCCGCCGGGGGCACCTCGGCTGTCAGTGCCGCGGCCCCCGGCGGGACTTGCGGCTATCTGTCGACGGCGTCGGTCACGCGCTTCCAGGTGTCCAGGTCCGCGATGCGGGTCTCCAACGCGGTGCGCATGCCCGTGGCGCCGGAGGTGCCGAGGGCCAGGCGCAGCGGAGGGTTGGGGCTGTCGACCGCGGTCCGGATGCCTGTGGCGATCCGCGCCGCGGAGGAGAACGCGGATGCCGGCAGCTCGCCGATGCCTTTCTGGACCTCGCGGACGGTTTGGTCGTAGTCGGCCAGGCCGGCCGCGACATCGAGGTTGGCCAGGAAGGGGGTCGCGGTCAGCCCGGGCTGGATGATCGTGACCTTGATGCCGAGCGGTGCGACCTCGGCCAGCAGCGCGTCCGACAGCCCCTCGACCGCGTGCTTGGTCGCGGCCAGCAGCCCCACGCCGGGATGGGCGGACTGCCCGTAGACGGATGAGCCCTGGAGGATGTGCCCGGATCGCTGGGCGCGGAGCACCGGCAACGTCGCGCGGAGCACGTTGAGCACTCCGAAGACGTTGGTGTCGAACACGGCGCGGATCTGCGCGTCGGAGGCCTCCTCGACGGCTCCGAACAGTCCGTAGCCGGCGTTGTTGGCCACCACGTCGATCCGGCCGAACCGCGTGAGCGTGCGCTCCACCGCTTCCCGGACGGCCTGCTCGTCACGCACGTCCGCCTGGATGGGGAGCAGGCGCTCGCCGTGCACTTCGGTCAGTTCGTCCAGGGAAGCGGTGTTGCGGGCGAGCGCCGAGACGGCGTCGCCGTTGGCGAGCGCCTGGAGCGTCAGTTCGCGGCCGATGCCGGACGTCGCGCCGGTGATCAGCCATGTGCGGGGGCGGGTCTGCTGGTTGGATGTTCCGTTCATGTTGCGACCGTAATGAGTTAGCTCGCAACGAGTCAAGCCGGACGGCGCTCTTGGTTGCCCGTTAGACGGATTAGTGCCTCTTCCTGCTGATGTAGAGTGAAGCCATGAGCAGTGCGGCGGCCGGAACTCCCAAACTCAGCCCGCGCACCGTCACGCCGGCGGTGGAGGCCTTGCTCGCGTTCGTGAACACGCGCGCGGACGGGGCCGGTCGGCGGGAGTTGTTCGGGGACGGGGACTCGCTCGCGGCGTGGCTGGCGGAGTGCGACGACTTCGGCGGCGAAACGGTGGCGACCGATGCTGATGCCGCGGCCGCGCGCGAGCTGCGCGATGCCCTGGTGACCGTGCTGCTCGCGCACTCGGGCGACGAGGAGAGCCTGGGTGAGCCGCTGCAGCGTGCCGAGCGGCACCTGCGGCGCGCGGGTTCGCTCTACCCGCTGGCGGCGGTGGTCACGGCCGGTGGTGTCGAGCTGGCGTCGCCGCAGGCGGGGGTGGAGCGTGTGTTCGGAACCGTACTGGCCGCGGTGACGACCTTCGCCCAGAGCAGCGACTGGGGGCGCATCAAGGCGTGCCGGAACCCCCCGTGCCATTTCGGTTTCCTCGACCGCACCCGCAATGGGGGAGGGCTGTACTGCAGTCCCGGCTGCGGCTCCCAGGTGTCCATGCGCAACTACCGCCGGCGGCAGCGCCAAGGGACTCAGGCGCCGCCCCAGGCGTGAGGACGCGCTGCCATCGCGGAGCCTTCCGTGGCGGCATGGCCGATTCCTGGCTTACCGCACGAGAGATCCGGTGAGAGGGGAGCGGGCGCCGGGAAAAATCCCGGTGCCCGCTCAACGTTCTCGTCGCCGCCGTCGTGGTCCGGTGCGGGTGAGGGCGGGGCTGGTGGCACTACCGGCAGCCGAGTGGAAGCTCGTCCCAGTCCTTCGGCACCGCCGCCGCCAATGGTGGGTTCGGCGCCGTCTGACGCGTCGACCTGTCGCGTGGCAGGCCGTGCACGCCCGGCCGGGGTCTCCCCGGCCGGGCGTTCTGCGTGGGAGGCGCAGATCGGCCAGTCCGTGAGGCCCAACGGCCTTGTGCGGTGGTCCGGATCATGGCCTGATGTCCCTTCGGTTCCATATGCCGAGCCGCTCGGGCCGGGAACATCGCAGGTCGGCCGCCCGGAGGGTGCGAGCCGCGAGATGGCCGAAAATCTCATGCCATATAACCTGTGACATTGTTCTGCTCATCGGTCGATGACAGGATCCACGCCAAATCTCCTTCCTTCAGCCCGACCCCACGTCGGGCTGCCCCCACTCGACGAAGGATTCGGCGTGCTCCTGCGCACCAGACTCTCCGTGCTCGCGGCAGGCGTCGTCGCCTGTTGCGCCACGGCCACCACCGTGCTCCCGGCCCAGGCCTTCGCGGCGCCGCCCGTCGTGACCGCCGGGTCGGCTCCGACCACGACGACTGCCTCGGCCGACCCGGCCGGCCCGGTCGGCCCCGCCGCCCCGACGGCCCCGACCACGACGACGGGCTCCGAGGAACCCGGCGAGCCCGCCGCTCCGCAGTCCCCGGCGCTGATCGGCGCGACGCGCCTGCTGGAGGAGCCGGCCGAGGCGAGCGCCCCCGCCCAGTTCAAGTCCCTCGCCGTACAGAGCTGCACCCCGGCCGACTTCGCCGCCCTCACCGGGGCCGACCTGGTCGCCTTCATCAAGAGCTCGACCACGGAGTGCATCGACTCGCTGTACCGGAGCGGCGGCGCCGACCCGAGCATCTTCAACCAGGCCCGGATGCTGTCCGTCGCGGCCGCCCTCAAGGACGTGGCGGCGACCTACCCCGGCGACAACACGACCGGCATCGCGCCGATGGTGAAGTACCTGCAGGTGGGCTACTACATCCAGTTCTGGCACCCCGTTGCGGCGGGCGCGTACACCCCCGCGCTCACCGACGCCGTCACGGCCGCCCTGGACACCCTCTTCGCGGGCACCCGCTGGCGTGACGTCAGCGAGAACAACGGCCGCATCCTCAAGGAGGTGGTGTGGCTCACCGACAGCGCCAACGTCCAGGCCCACTACCTGGGCGTCTACAAGCGGATCCTGGACGAGTACGACAACACGTACAACCAGTTCCCGCAGATGCGGGCCGCGGTCAACTCCGTGCTGTACTACCCGCTCTGGGAAGGCTACCGGAACAAGGACTTCGTCCAGGCGCTCGCGGACGACCCGAGCCTCATCAACTCGCTCGCCGACTTCGCGATCAACCACCGGGACCTGCTCAGCGGGCTGAACTACGTCCTCGACACCAACGCGGGCAACGACCTGGCCAAGTTCGCCGGGATGAGCCCCGCCGCCGAGGCCGTGGCCAAGCCGCTGGTCAAGAAGGTGCTGGACTCCGCGCCGCTGCTCTCGCCCTTCGGGACGCTGTACCTGTACACGGCCCGCCAGGCCGAGTACTTCAACTACGGCCAGTGCTCGTACTACGGCATCTGCGACCTGCGTAACAAGCTCGTCTCGGTGATCCTGCCGAACCAACTGGTCTGCGACAACCGCATCCTCCAGGCCCAGTCCCTGTCGGCCGCCGAACTGGCCACCGTCTGCGAGAGCCTGCGCAAGCAGGACGCGCTCTTCCACAGCGTGTCCAAGGACAGCGGGGCCATCCCGAACCAGTACGCCAAGACCGTCACCTTCGGGATCTTCGCCAACAAGGCCGACTACACCACCTACTCGTGGGCGATCTTCGGCAACAGCACCGACAACGGCGGCGTGACCCTCATGGACCCCACCGACCCGAACAAGCGGGCCGTGACCCTGATGTACCAGAAGGCCTGGAACGTCAACGACCCCGCCCGGGTGTGGAACCTCAACCACGAGTACACCCACTACCTCGACGGCATCTACAACCTGAAGGGCAACTTCGACACCCAGTCGTCCGTCCCGAACAAGTGGTGGGTCGAGGGCCTCGCCGAGTACGTCTCGTACAGCCACCGCGGCGCCACCGACGTCGACGCGATGAACCAGGCGGCCAAGCACACCTACAAGCTCAGCACGCTCTTCCAGAACACCTACGCCAACTCGGACTCGACCCGCATCTACCCGTGGGGCTACCTGGCCGTCCGCTACATGCTGGAGAGGCACCCGGCCGACGTCCAGTCCATGCTGGAGCGCTTCCGCGTCGGTGACTACCCCGGCGGCTACGCGGTCTACAACAACCTCGGCACCTCGTACGACGCCGACTTCGACGCCTGGCTCGACGCCTGCGTCGCCGGCGGCTGCCTCGCGACCGGTCCGACCTCGCTGTTCGACACCACGGTGAACGGCGCGACCCTCAGCCTGAACGAGCGCTCCGTGCAGACCGGCCCGGGCCGGATCACCGGCTGGCACTGGAACTTCGGCGACGGCACCTCCTCGGACGAGCGCAGCCCGAGCCACACCTACGGCGCGCCCGGCCTGTACACCGTCGCGCTGACCACCACCGATGACACCGGCCGGATCGCCAGCACACAGGCCGCGGTCACCACGACCGCCCTCGGCCTGCCGACCTGCACCGGGCAGCGCGCCGACGCGATGGACCGCAACTGCGCCCGGACCGGCCGCTCGGCGACCGCCGGCAACACCGACTACCTGTACGTCTACCTGCCGGCCGGGACCACCACACTGAAGGTCGACACCTTCGGCGGCACCGGTCAGGCGTACCTGTACTACAACGCGGACACCTGGGCGTCGCCGAAGGCCTACACCGCCGCCTCCACGGTCGCCGGCACCACCCACTCCATCACCGTCACCAACCCCACGGCGGGCTACCGCTACCTCGGCCTGTACGCCGCCACCGACTTCAGCGGCGTCACCGTCACCACCCAGTTCTGATCCCCGGAGCACCGCGACCGGCGCCCGGCCGGGCTCTCCCGGCCGGGCGTTCGCGTGCGAGGGCGGGGCGCTTCGCTCCGGACCGTCCGGAAGTCAATGGCCCGAACTTCGGTAAGTGCTAGAGGAGTTGGTCGAGGTCGAAGACCGCGGTCACCGGGGCGTGGTCGCTCCATCGCTCGGCGTGGGTGTCGGCGCGCTCGACGTAGGCCTCGACGGCCTTGGCGGCCAGGGCCGGGGTGGCGACCTGGAGGTCGATCCTCCAGCCCGAGTCGTTGTCGAAGGCGCGGCCGCGGTAGGACCACCACGTGTAGGGGCCGGTGCGGTCGGGGTGGAGGCGGCGGACCACGTCGACGTAGCCCGCCTCGTCGTAGACGCGGGAGAGCCAGGCGCGCTCCTCGGGGAGGAAGCCGGCGGCCTTCTGGTTGGCCTTCCAGTTCTTGAGGTCCTCGGGGCGGTGGGCGATGTTCCAGTCACCGCAGACCACGACCTCCCGGCCGGCGGCGGCGGCCCGGGTGCGGAGCTTGCCGAGGTGGGTGAGGAACTCCGCCATGAAGCGTTCCTTCTCCTCCTGGCGTTCGGTTCCGACCTCGCCGGACGGCAGGTAGAGGCTGGCCACCGTCAGACCGGGAAGGTCGATTTCGACATATCTGCCCGAATCGTCGAATTCGGCGGACTCGAAGCCGATCACGGTACGGCTCGGCTCGTTCCGGGAGAGCACCGCGACGCCCGCCCGGCCCTTGGTGGCGGCCGGCGCCCAGACCGCGTGCCAGCCGTCCAGGTCGCGCAGCTCGACCGGCAGCTGCCCGGGCTCGGAGCGCACCTCCTGCAGGCAGACCACGTCCGCCTCGGTGGCGGCCAGCCACTCGATGAAGCCCTTCTTGGCCGCAGCCCGGATTCCGTTCACGTTCACACTCGTCACCACGATCACCCGGGCAGCCTACCGAGTGGCCGGGGCGGGGCCGTCATCCGACGCGTCCGCTTGCGGAGCTGTCGTGAACGCACCATGAAACTGTGCGGCAAGCTCGCCGGGGCCCGCCATTGGTCTTGACCATCTCCCGACCGAGCCCCTAGTGTCACTTACTGCAAGGACCTTTAATAAAGAAGGACGGAAAAAGCCCGCTCTCCCACCTGCCGCAACAGCGGACAGCGGGCCGGATCCGCCCTCTTTCGGCAGGGCGGAAGAAACAGGGTGGAGGACACGGTGGGGACGACAGGACAGCTCACGGCGGTACCGGAACCGAAGTACTGGCACCTGCGCACGGTGCTGCTCCGCGCCATCGACACGGAGTTCTCCACCGGCCAGATCCTCCCCAACGAGCGCGAGCTCGCCGCCCGCTTCGGGGTCGCCCGCGCCACCCTCCGGCAGGCCCTCGACCAGCTGGAGCTGGAGGGCCGCCTGGTCCGCCGCCGCGGCATCGGCACCCTGATCGCCGCCCCCCGGGTCGGCGTCCCGGTCAACCGGCAGGAAGAGGGCTGGCCCGGCGCCGCCCGCAGCCACGCCTGGCGCACGGTCGACTGCACCACCGCCCCGGCCACCGCCCGGCTGGCCAAGGCGCTCGGCGTGGCCGAGGGCGCGACCGTCCACACCGTCCGCCGGGTCCGCCTCGTCCAGGGCCAGAGCATGGCGAGCGAGTCCCTGCACGTGCCCGCCGCCGCACTGCCGCACCTGCCCGGCTTCCGTGCCGAGAGCGACCGCGCCCGCTCGGTGCTGCGCCAGCTGGAGCGCCTGGAGGTCGACGGCGAGTCCCGCTCGGTCGAGCTGGGCGTCGCCGAGGCCGACGAGGCCGCACTGCTGGAGCGCCCGCCCGGCTCCCCGGTCCTGGTGATGACCACCCAGTATGCGGCGGCCGGCCGCCTGGTCGCCCTCGCGGTCTCCACCTACCGGGCCGACACCTGCAAGCTCACCTTCGGCGAGACCGGCCTCGTCGAGGTCACCCCGGTCGGCGCGACCCCGGTCGGTGCCGCCGCCTCCTGAACCACTCCCGGAAACACCCTCAGGCCCAGGCCCGGACGCTCCCACAGGCGTCCGGGCCTGGGCCGTTCCCGTGCGCCTGTGCGTGCACCTGCGTGGCTTGTGCGTCTTGTAGCGGTTCGGTCGGTCCGCGGTCCGCGGTCCGCGGTCCGTGCGCCCGTTCGGGTGTCCGGGTGGTGCCGGGCCGCGCCCGAGGGGCCCGCTCCCGCTCCCGCCGCCCCGCCGGACGCCGGGGAACACGGCGAGAAACCGGACCTGCTGACGGTCCGTCAGCACCCGCCCGAGTACCGTGCCCCCATCGAGAACGGCGGTAGGGTGCTTGAGCACGGATCGCAGGACCGGCCGGCACCGGTCAACGGGCAGAGGCGGTGGTGACCGTGACGAGAATCCTGGACCTCTGGCAGTCTGGCGAAGTCCCTGTCCATTCCGGTCTCTTCCGTGCGGACGGCAGCGGCCGCGACGCCGACTCCGACGACTCCTACCTGACGTACTTCACGCTGGGCGAGCCGTTCGACGCGGACGCACTCCTGGACGACGACCCCGAGTGGACCACCTCCGCCGACGTCTACGCCGAGGCTGAACTCCCGGACGGCGCAGGCCACCTGCTCAGCGGCGGCGGCTCCCACGGCTCCGACGGCTTCTTCGCCCGCCTCGATGCCGACCGCAACCTGGTGTGGGTGGTCCACCTGTTCTGCAACGAGCTGGTCCGCATCGACGTGGACTGGCCGCGTGCGACGTTCACCAACAACTGCGACAACTCCCTCACCATCGACCTCACCGCCCCGGACTTCCAGGCGGATTGATCGAGGCGGTGCCTTCACGAGGCGCCGCGGCGGCCGACGGGTACCCCCCGGCGGCCGCCGCTCCGTCCGTCACACCCGGGCGGGGGAGGCCGGGTCCGCGGCCGGGGGGTTGACGGCGAAGAGCTGCTCCTCGACCTGGTCGAGAGCCACCCGCAGGGCGCCCATCGCGACGACCTCCGAGCCGAGGGCGGCCAGCGCGACCTCGGGCGCGCGCAGCGTGAACTGGGCGAGCCGCTCGCGCAGCGGGTCGAGGACGCCGTCCAGGCCGGCCGCCCAGCCGCCGACCACCACCAGCTGCGGGTCGATGGCGAGCACCAGGGCGGCGACGCTCTGGACGAGGCGGGTGAGGAACCGGTCCATCGCGACCTGCGCGACCTCGTCGCCCTCGCGGGCGAGCTTGAGGACGCGGGCGACGGCCGCCTCGTCGAGCGGATTGAGCGGCTTGCCGGTGGTGGAGAGCAGCCGCTCGGGCGTCACCTCCTGGCCGAGCAGGTGCAGGGCGCCGATCTCGCCCGCCGCGCCGCCGAAACCGCGGTGCAGCCGGCCGTTGATGAGGGAGCCGGCGCCGGGGCTGAGGCCGGCCATCACGAAGACCATGTCGTCGGCGCCGACCGCCGCGCCCTGCCAGTGCTCGGCGATGGCGGCGAGGTTGGCGTCGTTCTCGATCATCACCGGGCAGCGGAAGGAGCGCCGCAGTCTGGCACCGAGGTCGAGGCCGGTCCAGCCGGGCATGGCGGTGCCGAGCTGCACGGTGCCGTCGCGGTCGACGATGCCGGGGGTGCCGACGCCGACCGCCCACAGGTTGTCCCGGGAGACGCCGGCCTTGCGCAGCACCTCGGCGACCACGGACCGGACGGTGGTGAGCCGCTCCTCCGCGTCGAGGGTCTCCTCGACCGGCCGGAAGTGGCTGCCGACGACCTCGCCGGTGAGGTCGGCGAGGATGATCCGGATGTCGTGGACGCCGATCTCGATGCCGAGGATGTGCCCGGCCTCGGCGCGGAACCTGAACCAGCGGGCCGGCCGGCCGCGCCGCCCGCCGCCGGACTGGCCGCCGTTCTGCGGCTGCTCCACCTCGGCGACCAGGCCGGTCTCCACGAGTCCCTCGATCACGCCCTCGACGGTCGGCCGGGAGAGCCCGGTGTCGCCGACCAGTTGAGTGAGGGTCACGGCGTGGCCCGCGCGTAGCGCCCGGAGGGTCACCGCGGCGTTGATCCGCCGCAGTAGTGAGGAGTCGCCACCGGTGAGTCGATCCGCCAAGACGCTGCCCTTCGCCGTTCGCGCGACTGCCCTGGCGCGCGTACCGAGTACGCGGGCACCACCGAGCGGCCCGCGAGAGTCCGCCGCCCGGCAGACCGGCACGGCGGCGCTGAGCCGCCTGCACCGGGCCGGATGGCATGTGCCGGATGCTACCCGGGCCCGGGCCCGCCCGGCGAGCATCTTCGCAGCTCACCCTGGCTTCGGTATCGAAATGGTACGCATCGGGTGGCGGTGCGTGATCCGGGTTGCGCCCGGCACCTCACGGGGCACGCGACCGGTCGGAACCCGGTGGCCGGGGGTGGCCCGGGACCGTCCCCGGGACACCCCCGGCCACCGGGTTCCGGTCCCCGCCCCGCGCCGTGCCCGCGCCGTCGCCGCGCCGTGCCCGCGCCGTCGCCGCGCCGTGCCCGCGCCGTCGCCGCGCCGTCCCGGTCCTGCGTCCGTCGTGTCAGCCCAGGCCGCCGGTGGCCCCCAGGTTCTGCCCGGAGACCCACCGTCCGTCCGGCCCGACCAGGAAGGCCACCACGTCCGCGACGTCCGACGGCTGCCCGAGCCGCCGCAGCGGCGTCAGCCCGGCGACGACCTCCAGCGCCTGCGGCGGGTTGACGGCCCGCAGCAGGTCGGTCTCGACCGGGCCGGGCGAGACGGTGTTGGCCGTGATGCCGCGCGGGCCGAGTTCGAGCGCGGCGGCGGCCGTGAGCTGCTCGACGGCGCCCTTGCCGGCCAGGTACGCGGCGATGCCGTCGGTGGGGCGGCGGGTGTTCAGGCTGGAGATGTTGACGATCCGCCCGCCGTCGCGCATCCGCCGGGCCGCGTGCCGCAGGGTCAGGAAGACGGCGCGGGCGCTGACGGCCAGGACGGCGTCGAAGTCGGCCGTCGGGGTCTCGGCGAGCGGGGTCCGGGTGAAGGTGGGCGCCGCGTTGTTGACGAGGATGTCCAGCCCGCCGAGGTGCTCCTCGGCTTCGGTCATCAGCCGCTCCGCGCCGTCCGGCTCGCCCAGGTCGACCCGGAGCGCGTGCGCGCGGCCGGAACCGTTCGCCTCCACCGCACGGACCACCTCCGCCGCCGCCGCGTCGTTGCTCGCGTACGCGAAGACGACGTCCGCGCCGTCCGCCGCCAGCCGTTCGACGATCGCCCGCCCGATCCCGCGCGAGCCGCCCGTGACGACCGCCGCCTTGCCCATGAGCGCCTTGTCCGACACCGCTGCCCCCGTCTCCGGCCGGCCGCACGCCGACCACGCGGAGAACCTACCCGCTGCGCGCGGCCGCCCGGGCGGCCGGACGGGGTGACTTTCGGCCGTGCTGGACACGGGGCGCGCCGCCGCTCCCGGGACACTCCGGGGCCCCGCCGCCGTCCGCACCCGGCCCCGCCACCGGTCCGCACCCGGGCCCGCACGGACGCCCTCGCGGACGGCTGCGCGGGGGCCGGTCGGGACGGCCGATCCGCCGGGTGGGCGGAGCACCTGGTCACGGGCTCTATGCTGCACGCATGCTGAACGAGACGCGACCGGCCGGGTCCGCCGCAACTGCCCCGTCGGACCGGGAGTTTGTGCGGCGGGAGACGGTCGTCCGGCCGGTGCCGTTCGTTCCCGAGGTGAGCCTGCACATGGCGGAGGACGCCATCGCGCTCTGGGAGACCACGGAGGACGCGCGCGGCGAGCGCGGACTGCCGCCGCCCTTCTGGGCGTTCGCCTGGGCGGGCGGGGTCGGGGTCGCCCGGTACGTCCTGGACCACCCGGAGCTGGTGGCCGGACGGACGGTGCTGGACCTCGCGGCCGGATCCGGGCTGGTCGGGGTCGCGGCGGCGCTGTGCGGGGCCCGCTCGGTGCGGGCCGCCGAGATCGACGCCTACGCCGTCGCCGCGATCGGGATCAACGCCGAGGTGAACGGCGTCCTGGTCGACGCGGCGGTCGAGGACCTGCTCGACGGCGACGGCGCGCCCGCCGAGGTGGTGCTGGCCGGGGACGTCTTCTACGAGCGGGCGATGGCGTCCCGGTTCCTGCCGTTCCTGGAGCGCGCCCGGGCCCGCGGCGCGGTGGTGATCGTCGGCGACCCCGGCCGCGCCTACCTGCCGCGCGAGCGGTTCACGGCACTGGCCGCGTACGAGGTGCCCGTGGTCGCGGACCTGGAGGACACGGCGTCGAAGACCACCACGGTGTGGGCGCTGGCGGGCGGCTGAACTCCCGCGCCGGCCCTCTCCCCGCCCACCTCCCCGTCCCTGCCCCCGTTCCCGTTCCCGTTCCCCTCCCCGTCCCGCTCCGCGAAATTCCCGGCCGGGCGCGCGAACACCCTGGTAGACACGGCGGTATGACCGACGACTACGCGCTGCGCACCGCCACCCCGGACGAGATCCCCGCCGTGCTGGCCCTCTGGGCCCGCGCGGCCAAGGGCACCAGCATCACCGACGACGCGGCGGGTGTGGCCGCGCTGCTCGGCCGCGACCCGGAGTGCCTGATCCTCGCGGTCCGGGCGGACGACCCGGCCGTTCCGGTCGGCACGGTGATCGCCGGCTGGGACGGCTGGCGCTGCCACCTCTACCGGCTCGCCGTCGACCCGGAGCACCGCCGGCAGGGCGTCGGCGCCGCCCTGCTGGCCGCCGCCGAGGAGCGCTTCGCGGCCCTGGGCGGCCGCCGGGCGGATGCGATGGTGCTGGACGACAACGCCCTCGGCCACCGCACCTGGCAGGCCGCCGGGTACGGTCCGCAGCCGCAGTGGACGCGCTGGGCCAAGCCGCTGGCATCCGCCTGACGGCCGGCTGACGGCCGGGCCGACGTGCGCCCGCCCTGCACGCCCGCCCTGCACGGCCGCCGGTCCGGCGGCTCCCGCGGGTCCCGCCGGTCCTCCCGGCCCGGCGCCCCGGGTGGCGGGCGGCCGTCGCCGGATGGGTGCCGACGGCTGGCGGGGGTTCGGGGTGCGTGGTGCGCTGGCACTATCCGTATGCGAACCAGCCGGATCCGCCACTGTCCGTGACCGGCGGGCGGGTCCGGCGAATCCGGAGGAGAACCCCCGCGCCATGACCACCCCCGCCACCCCCACGGGCCTGAACGACGCCGCCGAACTGCTCGCGCGCATC
This sequence comes from Kitasatospora sp. NBC_00458, assembly GCF_036013975.1. NCBI lineage: Bacteria > Bacillati > Actinomycetota > Actinomycetes > Kitasatosporales > Streptomycetaceae > Kitasatospora > Kitasatospora sp. NBC_00458. The sequence continues at coordinate 784,739 of NZ_CP107904.1, read as the reverse complement.
CCCGACTTCGAGCAGGCCCTCGCCTTCTACCACCGCCACCTGGCGCCCGACGAGGCCGTCGACCTGTCCGTCGCGGAGAACGTCCTGGTCTACGACGACTCGATGCAGAAGATGGTGTTCGACCACACCGCCCTGCTGCCCGAGCCGTACATCCACTACATGTCCGCCTACGGCACGCCGGAGCTCCGGGAGCAGGTGGCGGCCCTGCTCGGCAAGGCCTGGGGCGCCCGGGTGTCGGCCGGTGACGTGTTCGGGACGGCGGGCGTCGGCTCGGCGCTGGAGTGCCTCGCCTTCGCGCTCCAGGACGCGCCCAGGAACGGCGAGCCCGGCCCGCCGCCGCTGGTGGAGGGTGACGCGGTGCTGATCCCGGCGCCGTACTGGCAGGGGTTCAACTGGTCGTTCGAGCAGCGGCCGAAGCTCAGGTGCGTCCCGGTGGACCTGCCGACCGAGGGCCCCGGACGCTTCCGGCTGACGCTGGACCTGGTCAAGGAGCGGTTCCGGGCGCACGAGCGGCAGACCGGCCGGCAGCCCCGTCTGCTGGTTCTGACCAACCCGCACAACCCGCTGGGCGTCAACTACGGCAAGGAACTGCTGGAGGAGATCTACGCCTGGGCCATCGACGAGACCGAGCTTCACATCATCTCCGATGAGATCTACTGTCACTCGCAGGTCGACGGCGGGCGGATCCCGTTCACCAGCGCGGTGGCCCTGGACGCCTACCGGAAGCACCCGGAGCGGATCCACGTGGTGTGGGGGTTCGCCAAGGACTTCGGACTGTCGGGGTTCCGGACGGGCTTCGTGGTCTCGAAGTACGGCCCGGTGCAGCGGGCGATGCTCGGCACCCAGGGCATCGAGGAGAAGAAGCACCCGATGTCCTGGTTCACGCCCTTCGACTCGCTGAAGCACTACGTGATCGGCTCGCTGCTGTCCAGCACGGTGAACGGCTCCGGCTCGGAGCTGTACACCGACTACGCGATGCGGCGCTACCGTGAGCTGCTGAGCGCGAGCTTCGAGCGGGTGAAGGACCGGCTGGCCGCCAACGACATCGGGTTCGTGTACCTGGAGGGCGACAACCCGGCCCAGTTCTTCTGGCTCGACCTCCAGGAGTACCTCGGCAAGCGCCCGCCCGAGGGTTCGTACGCCGCCACCCCGCTGCCGATCGCGGCCGGCACCGGGCTGGACCGGGACGAGCTCTGGCTCTTCAACTACCTCGCCGCCCCGCCCACCGGGGTCTCCCTCCTCCCCGGCGGCACCATGCACAGCCCCGCCCCGGGGTTCTTCCGGCTCTGCTTCACCGCCCGGCAACCGGAGGAGGTGTGCGAGGCCGTCGACCGGATCGGCCTGGCGCTGGGCAAGCTGGTCATCCTGGGGTAGCGCGGTCGGGCAGGTGACGGCCGCCGGGCGGTGGCACACGGACTCCCCGGGCTTCGGGACCGCTCTCGAAGCCCGGGGACGGAACGGCGCCCGGTCGGCTCCCGGGCGCCCACGCCCACGCCGCCGCCGATGCCGGCGAGGGACGCCGGCGGGAGGCGCGGGCGAGTCGGCGTCAGGCTGCCGCCGGCAGCTCCAGGGACCGGTGCGGATAGTCCGCCGAGCGGTGCTGGAAGGACAGGATGCTCGGGTTCTGGACGACGCCGTCGCGGATCTCGATCGCGCGCCGCAGGGTCTCGTCGGACGTCCACGCCCCCGGGCCGGTGAGCACCGCGCGCAGGAAGGGCAGCAGCGCCTCGCTGTTCTCCCAGGTCGCCGAGTTCCACAGGTAGGACGGGCTGTGGTCGACGCCGTAGTAGCGGACGTTGTCGCCGACCTGGAACGTCGGCTCGGTGAAGGACGTGGGGCGGGCCCAGCTGAAGCCCATCCCCTCGTCGCAGGACACGTCGATGATGAGGGTGCCGGGCGCCAGGAGCCGGAGATCCTCTTCGTCGAGGAAGGTCAGCGGAGCGGCGGTGTCCTGCAGGACGCAGTTGACGATGATGTCGTGCTCGGCGAGGAACCCCGCCAGCGGCACCCGGCCGTCCTCGGACAGCGCGTAGCTGCGCCGGGCGTCGTTCTCGTCGCGGTCGAACCGCACGATCCGGGTGGAGTGGATCGGTGAGCTGACCGCCGTCACCCCGCGCTGGGTGAGCACGTCGACGTCGTGCACGCCGAGCGCGCTGAGCGCCGTCACCGCGCCCCGGGCCGTCGCGCCGAAGCCCAGGACCGCGGCCCGGAGGCGGCGGCCGTAGTCACCGGTCGAGCCGGTGAGCTGGAGGGCGTGCAGTACGGAGGAGTACCCGGCCAGCTCGTTGTTCTTGTGGAAGACGTGCAGGTTGAACGAGCCGTCGTTGGTCCAGTGGTTCATCGCCTCGAAGGCGATCAGGGTCAGCCGGCGGTCGATCGCGATCTGGGTGAGCTCCTCGTCCTGGACGCAGTGGGGCCAGCCCCAGAGGACCTGCCCCTGGCGGAACTCCACGAGTTCCGCCGCCTGCGGCTTGGCCAGCAGGATGACGTCGCATTCGGCGAGCAGTTGCTCCCGCGAGCGGAAGCCGGCGACCAAGGGCGCCAGGTGTTCGTCCGGTACGCCGAAACCTTCGGCGTAGCCGTGTTCAAGGAGGATGCGCCCCTGGAGGTCGGGGTCGATCCGCTCGAAGTGTGAGGGGTGAATCGGCAGTCTGCGCTCGTTCTCCTTGCGCGACTGCCCTATGACTCCGAGGTTGAGCTGGTGCACGTGGGCCCCTTCGATTACCCCAGGTCTAGCACAGTTCCGTACGTCACCGGTCCGGCGGAAGGCCCCCGAGGGGCCCGGCGGTGCCGTGCGCAACCCTCGGGCGGGGCGGTCCGCCCTGCTCAGCGGTGCTCCCGCGCCGAACCGGCCGACGGCCGACGGCCGGCGCGGCGCAGCCGTCGAGTGTCGCCCGCTCCGCCCGGTCCGCCCGGAGCGCCGGGTCCCTGCCCGGAGCGCCCGGAGCGTCGGGTCCCTGCCCGGAGCGCCCGGAGCGCCCCGGGCGATGCCCTGAGCGGCGCGTCCCTGAGCGGCGCGTCCCGGAGTGGAAGGGTGGCGGCCGACGGGACCGGGAGCCCTGTCGGCCGGGACGTCGGGACACCCAGGGTGGGAGGCGGCCACCCTTCCCCCCGGCACCGAGGAGCACGATGCGCAACCCGCAGCACAGCCACGCCCCGAACGACCACGGCGCGGACGTCGACCCGCACGACCTGCACATGGTCGCCTTCCGGTCCGACCCGACCCGACGGGCGCGCGACGCACTCCTCGCGGTCAACGCCGACATGCGGCGCAACTACGCCGCCCTCAAGGCCGAGTTGATCGAGCACCTCAGCCCCGTCATCGTCGTCCAGAACGACGCCCGGGGCGGCCGGTACACCCTGGTCCACGGCGGGGAGCGGGAGTCCCTGCACCCCGTACCGGAGGTGTTCGAGCTGGCGAAGTCCGTCGCCCACGTCCCGCTCGGCCTGTTCTCCGTCCTCGCGCCGTACCTCAAGGGCTCCGAGGGGCGCGGCTGGGTCCGCCCGCTCCGGGACTTCGGGGCCACCCTCGAAGCCGCCCGCGGGCGGCTCGACGAGGCCGGCCTGCCGGACGACCTGGAGGCGTCGTCCCGGCGGATCCTCGACGCGGCGCTGCGGTTCGTCGAGGAGTCGGTGGAGCACGGGACGTTCGGCATCGAGTCGTTCACCGGGTTCTCCGGCGGCGTGTACCGCGACGTCCGGACCAACATGTTCCACGCGGCCAAGGCGCAGATCGCCGGCGTCGAGGCGATCATGCGGCGGTGGCGGCACCGGGTGGGGGAGGAGCGGTGGAGGGACCTCTACGTCGTGGTCCTCTCGATCTGGACCACCTCCGTCCTCAACCAGAACACGATCATCATCAAGCAGTTCATGAACCCCGCCGACGCGGCGACCCACCTGCTCGACGTGTCCACCGCCGAGCCGCCCGCCGACCCGGTCCTCACCGCCCTCGACAACCTCGCCCGGATCGTCCAGGACAACGTCGCGGCGGAGCTGGTCTTCCCCGTCGACCAGGAGGTGGCGGACGCGCTCAAGGGCCGTGAGGACCTGCTCTCCGACGCCATCCAGGAACAGCTCGCCTGCCCCTTCAAGGACAGGCGCCCGTCCGCGCGGCAGGCAGCGCGCGTGAACGCGTAGCGGCGGCCGCGGGGGCCGCCCGTCCCGCGAACCGGTGCGGAAAACCGGTCGAACGCCACCCCGGCCCGCCCTACGCTGACGGCATGGCCCACGCGAAGACCTCCTACGTCTGCCTGCCCTGCCGGGCCTCGTACAAGCAGCCCCACGACCGCGACCGGGCCCGGCGCTGCCCGCGCTGCGCCGGACCGCTCGTCCACGCGGGCTCCGCCTTCGCCGCGCCGCGCCGGCGCGACACCGCCGCCTGGCGGACGCTCGCGCTGCTCCTGCACGCGGGCGTCCGCTTCCACAAGAGCTGCTGCGGCGGTCCCGGCTACCGGCCCCGCACCCTCCGCGAGGTGAAGGAGCGAATGGCCCACGCGCGCAGGAACGGCGAGCCGTTCGCGCGGGCGCTCGTCCGGCCCGAGGTCCCCTCGGCGGGCCGGGCCGGCTGACCGGCAGGGCGCGCCCGCTCCTCAACTCGCCCGGACGAAGACCCTCGTGGGAGTGAAGCCCTTCACCACGAGCCACAGTGCCAGGGAGACCTCCCAGGCGAACACCGGCAGCGCCGCGAGCGACCCGGCGGTGGACACCTGCGGGTAGAGGCCGAACAGCACCGCCACCGCCGAGGCGCAGATCAGCGACCCGCCGGCCAGGCCGAGCACGGCGATCGGCCGCGGGACCAGCCGGGAACGGAGCATCAGGTACGCCAGGGCCAGCGAGTCGGCCCCCAGCACCACGTTCGGCCCGAGCAGGAACGTCCGGTCGTGGACCGCGACCAGGGCGTCGGCCACCGTGCCGAGGGCGGCGGCGTCCGCGCCGTCCGCCTCCCTGCGCAGGGTGACGACGGCCAGCAGGCTCACGATGCCGACCGCGATCACCGCCGCCTCCAGCAGCCGGCCGCAGACGTAGCCGAGCGCGACCGCCTCGCCGTGCCGCCGCACCACCGGGTACAGGGCCACCCCCGTGCCGATCACCGCGAGCACCAGCACCACCTCGCACAGCGCCCCCGCCACCACGCGGCCGTCCGCGCCGCTCCCGGCGACGTACGCGGCGCCGTCCAGCGCCGGCCGGTAGAGCAGCATGCCCGCTATCGCCGCGACTTCGGTCACCAGGAACAGCACCCCCGCGACCACTGCCGTCCGCCTCATCGGCTCCACCGGCCTCCCCTTCCAGTCCACCCCACGAGGTGTACGGCGTACACCTGCGGCCCACGGTAGGCGTACGCCGTACACTCGTCAAGCCGGAAACAGGAGGAGCGGAGGAGTGGAGATGACCGAGGGAGCCCGGCGCACCCGCCTGAGCAAGGACCGCGTGCTGCGCACCGCCGTGGCACTCGCCGACGGCGGGGGCGGCATCGACGCGCTCAGCATGCGCAAACTCGCCCAGGAGCTGGGCGTCGTACCGATGGCGCTCTACAAGCACGTCGCCAACAAGGAGGAACTGCTGCTCCGCATGGTCGACGCCGTCGTCGGCGAGATCGACCCGCCGGTCTCCGGCACCGACTGGAAGGACGCCGTCCGGCGGCGCGTCCTCTCCGCCCGCCTGGTGCTGCTGCGCCACCCCTGGGCACCGCGCGTGATCGAGTCGCTGCCCGCGCCGACCCCGGCCATGCTCGGCTACCTCGACTCGGTGATCGGCACCTTCCGCTCCGGCGGCCTCTCCGCCGACCTGACGCACCATGCGATGCACGCGATGGGCGGCCGGCTGCTCGGCTTCACCCAGGAACTGTTCACCGCAGCCCCGGGAGGGCCCGCTTCGGAGGCCCCGGACGCCCCGGCGGCCGTGGCGCCGCCCGCCCCCGACGCGGTGATGCCCTACCCGCACATCGCCGAGATCGCCGCCGCCGCGACCCACGACGACGGCTCGGTCGTCGGCGGCGGCTGCGACGACCTGTTCGAGTTCGAGTTCGCCCTCGACCTCCTCCTCGACGGCATCGACCGCCTCCACCGCCAGGGCTGGACCTCCGCCGCCCGCCGCGCGGCCCAGCGCTCCGCGGGCCCCGCGTAGTGCCGCCGCGGCCGCGGCGCCGGCGTTCGCGCTCGGCGCCTGAGCGGGCGGCCGGAATCCTGTTGCGGGTGATCGCGATTCGGTCTTGAATGGTCCAGACCACAAGGGGGGTACCATCCATGACCATTCCTCAGCGCACCATCGTGCTGGGCACCTTGGGATTCGGCACGATCGTCGACGAGGAGACGTCGTTCCGCATCCTGGACCGCTTCGTCGAGGCGGGCGGGACCGTCCTCGACACCGCGAACAACTACGCCTTCTGGCTCGACGGCGCGACCGGGGACGAGAGCGAAGAGGTCATCGGCCGCTGGCTGGCCAGCCGCGGCGCGCGCGACCGGGTCGTCATCAGCACCAAGGTGGGCGCCCGGCCCAGCGTGCCGGGGGGCGGACTGGAGAGCGCCGAGGGACTCTCCGGGAAGGCGATCCGGGCCGCCGCCGAGGACAGCCTGCGCCGCCTCGGCACCGACCACGTGGACGTGTACTGGAGCCACATCGAGGACCGGTCCGTCCCGCTCGGCGAGACCGTGGAGGCGTTCGCCGACCTCGTGGCGTCCGGCAAGGCGGGCGCCGTCGGCGCCAGCAACCACGCCGTCTGGCGGGTCGAGCGGGCGCGGGCACTGGCCGGGGAGGGGCCGCGCTACAGCCACCTCCAGTACCGCTACTCCTACCTCCAGCCGCGGTTCGACGTACCGCTGCTCTCCTCGGCGCACGTCCACGTGACGTCCGAACTCCTCGACTACGTCCGGTCCGAGGGCGACCTCAGGCTCTGGGTCTACAGCCCGCTCCTCTCCGGCGGCCTCACCCGCGACGACGTCGAGATCGGCGCCGCCTACGACCACCCGGGCACGCCCAGGCGGCTCGCCGCCCTGCGCGAGGTCGCCGAGCAGACCGGCGCCACCGTCAACCAGGTGGCGCTGAGCTGGCTGCTCGACCACGAGGCGCGGATCCTGCCGCTGGTCGGGGTGAGCAGGACCTCCCAGCTCGACGAGGCGCTCGGCGCCCTCGACCTGACCCTCTCCGAGGAGCAGCGCCGCCGGCTGGACGAGGCCGCGCTGTAGCCCGCGCAGGCCCCGGGGCGGCCGGACCACCGGTGGGTGGCCGGCCGCCGTCGTGCGTTCGCCCAGGGGTCGTCCGCCGCGGCGCACTCGCGCCGGGGGTCCGGTCCCCGGGGGGCCGGTGCCCGGGTGTCCGGACCCCGGTGTCCGGCTCCCCAGGGGGGCCGGGAGGGGGGAGCTCAGACCGGGTAGCCGATTCCCGCGATGTCGTCGGCGAGCTCGTCCAGGTCGGTGTCGGGGTTGAGGGCGGACACGACCTCGGCGGTGAGCGGACGGAGCGCCAGGACGTGCTCGACCGCCGACAGGCTCGGCTCGTGCTCGGGCTCGTAGTACTCCTCGGCCCACTCCCGGTACGCGCCCGCGGTGCCGTCGGCCAGCAGCCCGAAGAGCTCGGCGCCGCCCGTCGCGGCGGCCACCGGCGCCCGCCAGTGGGCGTCCCCGGTCTGCCGCCAGAAGCAGACCGTCACTATCGGCGAGCCGTCGTGCCCGGCGAAGGCGGGCTCCTCCACGATGGACCGGAAGACCTCGGGGACCTCCGTCAGCAGGTGGGGCGCGTTCTGCGACTCGTGGGCGAAGCCCCGGGCGTACACGCCCGCCGACGAGAAGACCATGAACCAGTCGTCGCCGCAGCCGTCCCGCATCGAGGCCATCTCCTCGCCCTCGCCCCACTGGGCGTCGAAGGAGTAGTACCTGCCCTCCCAGTCGGGGCTGAGGACGGCGTCGAGCATGGCGAGGGCCCGGCAGCGGTCGCGGACGGCGGCGATGTCGGGCAGACGGAGCAGGAGATCGTGCATAGGGTCATTCAATCAGGTGGTATCCGCACGGCCCGTCAACGGACCGCCCCCCTGCCCGTTCGGCTGCGCGGCGCCCGAGGGGCGTGCCGTCCTGCACGCGCCGAAGACCTGCGCGTTCCGCTCGCGGGGGCTCCGCTCACCCGCGGGCGGTCCGGCGGCCGCGGGATCAGTGCGGGAACGTCCGCGGCGGGCGCAGACCGGGGAGCTCGTCCCGGAACTCCTCGATGACCGAGCTGATCTGGCGGGTCAGGTGGGTGTGTTCGATCCGTTCGAGGTAGAGGTTCCGGGCGGCGAGGGCCTCCACGGTCACGGTGAAGTAGAGCGCCATCAGCGGATTGACGAAGAGTTCGGTTCCCCTGGTCCGCTCGGTGAAGCGGACATCCCCGAACAGGCCCTGGAGCGCCGCCGCCACGGAACCGTGGACGATGCTGGGGTGCTCGGGGAACGCGGCCTGCGCGTGGGCGACCGCGTCGAGGTAGAGGACCCCCTCGCGGGAGTCCCGGGGGATGGAGAACGCACCGAGGTACCCGCCGTCGCGGCCGAGCGCGGCGAGGTTCTCCAGGACCAGGCTGTGGCTGACGCCGTGGTGGGCGTCGACCCCGAACCCCAGGCAGGTGACCAGCCGCTGCGGTACGCCCGACAGGCCGGCGACGGCGGCGAGGCTGGCCATGTCCTCCTCGGGGGTGCCGAGCCCGGCCTCGTCGCCGCGCATCAGGATGTCCGTGCCGCCGTCCACCAGCAGGATGGCGTCGATGCCGAGGTGCGCGGTGAGTGCACGGTAGGCCTTCCGCAGCGGCTGGACACCGACCGATGCGAGCGCCCAGACCGTGTCGGGCATGCGGTGCAGGTTCAGCCAGCGGGACAGCGTGCGCTCGGGGAAGTACTGCTCGGCGGACCGTGTGTCGGGCACGATCCGGGCGACACCGGGCTTCAGCCACACCTCGGAGTCGAGGCCGTAGAGGTGGCTGAAGGAGAGGCTGGCCAGGTGCACCTCCTTGCCCGCGGCGCGAAGGGCCAGGGCGATCGGCAGCCCGCCGTAGACGTCGAAGCCACCCCCGGCACCGGCGATCAGGATGCGCTCGGCCGTGTTCAGACGCGTCAGCAGGGGCGGTTCGAGGAGCGTGGGCATCCGGCGAATGTAGTGGTCCTGGTGATGCGGTGTCACTCGGATTCGGCGCGGGCCTCCCGGCCGCTCCCGGGAGGGCGGGGAGAACGGGAGCGGGCGCCGTCCGGACGGCACCGCGAGCGTCCTGCGGCACCTCCGGCGGCTCGCCTCCCGTGACGTTCGCCGTGCCGGCCCCGCGAGGAGCGCCGACGCGCCCCCGACCGGCTTGCCGGCCGTACGGGGTCCGGCGCGACCGCCGCCTGCCCCGCGTCCCGCTGCTCCCGCCCGGTTCGGATCCGGGCGGGCGTGCCAGGGCGGGCGGGCGTGTCGGGGCCGCGCAGGACCGCGGCCTGCAGCTGAACCGGCAGGCCGTCAGCTACTGCCGAGCGCGTACGTCCGGAACGTGGCGAGCAGGGGCAGGACGTCCGTCTTGCTCGGCTCCTCGGTCACCGCCCGCATCGCGTCGATCACCGCGTGGGCGATCGCCTTGACCACGTCGAGGTCGTCGCCGGCCGTCTCGCCCCAGGCCCGCAGGGTCTGCGTGAGCAGCGCGCTCATCCGGGCGCCGATGTTGGAGCTGACCGCGTCGGTCAGCTCCGCCAGTTCCTCGTCCGTCATGCTCGACCGCAGTCCGAACGCCAGCGCCATCAGCGTGTCCACGGCGTGCTCGCCGTAGGCCGCGACCAGCGCCGCGAGCGGTTGCTCGGCCGGGCCCCGGGCGGCCAGCGCGGCCAGTGCCTCGTCGTCGTCCTTCCACGCCGCTTCGAGCGCGGCGAGGGCCCGCAGGGCCTCGTCCACCATCAGGCCATCCGTCATGCGGAGAACGGTATTGAGGCCTACCGCGCGGTGGACCGGGTGGCGCCGGGATCTCACTCGTTCGAGCGAAAACGGTCGCGTTCCCGCCCCGGCGGGTCCACGGCGGTGACCGGCCCGGCCCGGCCTCGCAGGGGCGCGGCGTGGCGTGGCACCGGCCGCGGAGGAGCCCGGAAGCGACACCCGGCCGCGGCGAACGGCTCAGGCGGCGCGGGCCGGGGCCCGCCCGGACCCGGGCCGGCCCCACTCTGTCGGGTCGTCCGGTGCCGGGCCCGCCCGCCGCTCAGTCGGCGCCGTGCTCCGCGGTGAACCCGGCCGCGTCCCACCGGCCGTAGAGCCCGGGGGCGAGCGCGGCGACGGCGACGGCGGCGAAGTCCCCGGCACCGGCGGCCCGTTCGGGCAGCGCGCCGAGCAGCGGGGCGCCGGCGGCGCGCGGCAGGTCGGCCAGGTTGCAGCGGTCGGCGAGGCCGGGGGAGTCGGGCCAGGCGCCGACCACCACGCCGGTCAGCGGCAGTTCGCGCGCGGCGAGCGCCTCCGCCGTGAGCGTGGTGGTGTTGAGCGTGCCGAGCCCGGCCGTCGCCACCAGCAGGACTTCGGCCGGCAGCCCGAGGCCGCGCACGGCCTGCGCCTGGTCGGCCAGCGTCCGGCCCTGTCCGTCGTAGCGGACCAGCAGGCCGCCCGCGCCCTCGACGAGCACCAGGTCGTGGCCGTCGGCCAGATCGGCCACCGCCTTCGCGACGTCCTCCGCCGCCAGGTACGGCAGGCCGGCCCGCCGGGCCGCCGTGTCCGGCGCCAACGGCTCGGGGAACCGGGCGAGTTCGCGGAGCGTCAGCGGTCCGCCGGCCAGCCGGTCGACCTCCTGGACGTCCCCGGGCTCACCCGGCGCGACGCCGGTCTGTCCCGGCTTCAGCACCGCGACCCGCAGTCCCGCCCGCAGGGCGGCCGCGGCGACGGCGGCGGTGGTCACGGTCTTGCCGACCTCGGTGCCGGTGCCGGTCACGAACACGATCCGGGCGCTCATCCCGCCACCGCCGCCGCCGTCACGGCCGCGGCGATCCGCGCCACGTCCTCGTCGCCGGTCACATACGGCGGCATGGTGTAGATGAGGTCGCGGAACGGGCGCAGCCAGACGCCCTCCCGTGCGGCCGCCTCCGTCGCCGCCTGCACGTCCACCGGGTGGTCCAGCTGGACGACGCCGATCGCACCGAGCACCCGCACGTCCAGGACGCCGGGCACCCCGGCCGCGTCCGCCAGACCGTCCCGCAGCCCGGTCCCGATCCGCTTGACCTCGGTCTGCCAGTCCTGCGCGAGCAGCAGGTCGATCGAGGCGTTGGCGACCGCCGAGGCCAGCGGGTTGCCCATGAACGTCGGGCCGTGGGCCAGGACGGGCATCTCGCCCCGGCTGATGCCGTCGGCGATCCGGGACGTGCAGAGCGCCGCCGCCATCGTGAGGTAGCCGCCGGTCATCGACTTGCCCAGGCACATCACGTCCGGGGAGACGCCCGCGTGGTCGGCTGCGAACAGCGCACCGCTGCGGCCGAACCCGGTGGCGATCTCGTCGAAGATCAGCAGCACCCCGTGCCGGTCGCAGAGTTCGCGCAGCATCCGCAGGTACGCGGGGGAGTGGAAGCGCATCCCGCCCGCGCCCTGCACCACCGGCTCGACGATCACCGCGGCCAGCTCCGACGCGTGACGCTCCATCAACTCGTCGAAGGCGCGCACGTACGCGTCGTCGACGGGGGCGTCGAACCCGCCCGGCGGCTGCGGTGCGAAGAGCTGGCCCGGCAGCACCCCGCCCCACAGGTGGTGCATGCCGCCCTGCGGGTCGCACACCGACATCGGGTGGAAGGTGTCCCCGTGGTAGCCGCCGCGCCAGGTCAGCAGCCGGTGCTTCTCCGGGCGGCCGGTGGACTGCCAGTACTGCAGGCACATCTTCATCGCGACCTCGACGGCCACGGAGCCCGAGTCGGCCAGGAAGACGTGCTGCAGCGGCTCCGGGGTGATCTCCACCAGCGTGGCGGCCAGCCGGACGGCGGGCTCGTGGGTGAGCCCGCCGAACATGACGTGGCTCATCCGGCCCAGCTGGTCGCGCACCGCCTCGTCCAGGACCGGGTGCCCGTACCCGTGGATCGCCGCCCACCAGGACGACATGCCGTCGATCAGCTCGCGGCGGCCCCCCGCGACCGGCGCGCCCAGCGTGAGCCGGACGCCGGACGCGGACTCCACCACGTACGGGGTGACGGTGCCGGGCATCGGCCCGTACGGGTGCCAGACGTGCGCCCGGTCGAGCGCGAGGAGGGTGTCGGGGGACAGCTTGGCCATGGGTCTACTTCCGTACCGTTCCGTTCCGTGCGGCGGGATCAGGCGTTGGGCGCGAGCTCGGTGCCGGCGCCGCGACGGCGGACCCGGACCAGGTCGGTTCGCGCCTCGTCGCCGCCCCCGGCGGGCCCGGCCACGGGCTCGGAAGCAGCCGCGGCCACGGGCTCGGCCGCCACCCCGGCCACCGGCGGGGCCGCCTCGGCCACCGGCTCCGCGACGAGCGTCCCGCCGTGTCCGGTGTCCGCGCCGTGCCCGGCGTGCCCGCCGCACGGGCCGCAGCCGCCGCCCGTCCCGCACAGGCCGCCGGCCGGGGCGCCCGCGGCGTCCGCCGGGGCGGCGCCCGTGCCGCAGCCGCCGCCACCGGTCGCGGCACCGGAGCCGCACCCGCCGCCGCCCGCGACGACGTCCGACCGGTGCCGGGGCAGGGTGGCCTCGCCCGCGCCCTCCACCTCGAAGCCGGCGTCCCGGATCATGTCGAGGTCGGTCTGACCGGCCTGGCCCTCACTGGTCAGGTAGTCGCCGAGGAAGATGGAGTTGGCGATGTGCAGGCCCAGCGGCTGCAGGCTGCGCAGGTGCACCTCGCGGCCGCCCGCGATCCGCACCTCGGTGTCCGGGTTGACGAACCGCACCATCGCGAGGATGCGCAGGCAGCGCTGCGGGGTGAGGTTCCACTCCTTGGCCAGTGGCGTGCCCTCGAACGGGATCAGGAAGTTCACCGGCACCGAGTCCGAGCCCAGCTCGCGCAGCGCGAAGACCACGTCCACCAGGTCCTCGTCACGCTCGCCCATGCCGGCGATCAGGCCGGAGCAGGCGGACAGGCCCGCACCGTGCGCCTTCTGCACGGTGTCGACCCGGTCGGCGTAGGTGTGGGTGGTGGTGATGTCGCCGTAGGTGCTCTCGGAGGTGTTGAGGTTGTGGTTGTAGGCGTCGGCCCCGGCCGCCTTCAGCCGCTCGGCCTGGTTGTCGGACAGCAGGCCGAGGCAGGCGCACACCTCGACCGCCGGGTCGGCCTCCTTGATGGCCGTGATCGTGTCGGTCACCCGGTCGATGTCACGGTCCGTCGGGCCGCGCCCGCTCGCCACCAGGCAGACGCGCTTGGCGCCGCCGGCCACGCCGGCCTTCGCGGCCTCGGCGGCCTGGTCCGGCTTCAGCCACGTGTACTTGAGGATCCCGGCCTTGGAGCCCAGCCGCTGCGAGCAGTACGAGCAGTCCTCCGGGCAGAGCCCGCTCTTGAGGTTCACCAGGTAGTTGAGCTTGACCCGGCGGCCGAACCACCGCCGGCGCACCCGTCCGGCGGCGGCGACCACGTCCAGCAGCTCGTCGTCGGTGGTGGCGAGGACGGCCAGCGCCTCCTCGCGGGTGGGGGTCTCCCCACGCAGGCCCTTGGCGGTGAGGGTATCGAGCAGATCCATGGGCCTGATCCTGCCTCCTGGCCCTTGAGAGACGCCAGAGGAAACCCACCAGAAGATCCCGGGGAGGATGTGCGAGTTGTCACAGTGTCGAAGCTCACGGTAGTGCTGCAGGTCACGTCGGGTGCGGAGGCGGCCCGCAGCGGCGGACGGCGGCCGCCGGAGCCCGCCCCAGTGATCTCCACCACGCGTGACCTGCATAGAATCGGCGCCATGACGACGCAGGGGGAGCACACCCCGTCACCCGCGGAGCGACCGGTGGATCGGTCGGCAGATCGGTCGGCGGAACGGCCGGCCGGCCACACGTCGGAACGGCCCGCCGGGGCGTACCGGGCCAGGAGAGTGACCGCCCGCCGCGTCGTCGGCTGGGTCGTGGTGATCGGGGTGGTCGCGGCCGGAGGATGGGTCATCTCCCGCCCGATGCCCGGCGACTTCATACCCGGGCTCGGTCCGTCCAGCAAGGACGCGACCAAGACGCCACCGGTCGTCGGCGACGCGCCGCGCGCCGTCGCCGACCCCGAGGTCCTCGACGTCGACGCCTACTTCCCCGCCCAGCGGGTGATCGAGGCGGGCGGCTACAAGGGCAAGCGCTCCGGTGCCCGCCGGGGCGACAACTGCACCGAGGTGCTCCACGACCGGGCCCTGGACCTGCTCCGCGACGGCGGCTGCCGCGGCTACCTCGCCGTCAGCTTCACCGGCCAGGACAAGCCGGTGCTCAGCAGCGTCACCCTGCTCCGGTTCGCCGACGCCCCCGCCGCCGCGAAGGCCGCGGACGCGCTGCGCGCCAAGCCCGGCTCGGTGGCCTTCATCCTCCCCGACGCCTCCGCCGCACCCGCCCAGGCGGCCGGCACGGCCAAGCCCGGCGGCGAGCCGAGGGTCGAGCTGGTCGGCCACTACGTGACGGTCACCAGCTCGCGGCCGGCCGACACCCACGCCGCCCCGCCGAGCCCCTCCGGCGCCGTCACCACCCCGCTCCCGGTGCCGTCCACCAGCGCCCCCGGCACCGAGCAGATGCTCGACGAGGCCACCCGGGCGCTCTCCTACACGGCCGGCGCACCCTTCGTCTGGATGTAGCACCGGACACGGAGGGGCGGGCGGAATCCCTTCCGCCCGCCCCTCCGTGACAGACCGTCAGCCGCCCAGCCGGTCCACCGCGGTGACCCGCACGACCGCCCGTCCCTCCTCGTCCGACCCGTACAGGTCGACCTCGGCGCTGATGCCCCAGTCGTGGTCGCCCTCCGGGTCGTCGAAGATCTGACGGACCCTCCAGGAGGAGTCCTCCTCCTCGATCAGCAGCATCTTCGGACCGCGCGCGTTCGGGCCGGTGCCCAGGTCGTCGTACTCCTCCCAGTACCCGTCCATGGCGTCCGCCCAGCGGTCCGCGTCCCAGCCGTACTCGCCGTCCAGCTCGGCCAGGGCGTCGTAGTGCTCCAGCGCGCACAGCTCCACCCGGCGGAACATCTCGTTGCGCACCAGCACCCGGAACGCCCGCGCGTTGGCCGTCACCGGCGCCGGCTTCTCGTCCAGCACCACCTCGGCCGACTCCGGGTCGGTCGGGTTCGCCAGCTGCTCCCACTCGTCCAACAGGCTGGAGTCGACCTGGCGGACCAGCTCGCCCAGCCAGGCGATGACGTCCTTCAGGTCGTCGGTCTTCGCGTCCTCGGGGACGGTCTGCTCCAGCGCCTTGTACGCGCTCGCCAGGTACCGCAGCACGATGCCCTCGGTGCGGGCCAGCTCGTAGAAGCCGACGTAGTCCGAGAAGGTCATCGCCCGCTCGTACAGGTCGCGGACCACCGACTTCGGCTGGAGCCGGTGGTCGCCGATCCACGGGTGCGCCCGCTGGTACACCTCGTAGGCGTGGGTGAGCAGCTCCTCCAGCGGCTTCGGGTAGGTGATCTCCTGGAGCCGCTCCATCCGCTCCTCGTACTCGATGCCGTCGCGCTTCATCTCGCCGACGGCCTCCCCGCGCGCCTTGTTCTGCTGCGCGGCGAGGATCTGGCGCGGGTCGTCGAGCGTCGCCTCGACCACGGTCACCACGTCCATCGAGTAGGAGGGCGAGGCCGGGTCGAGCAGCTCGAAGGAGGCCAGCGCGAACGTCGAGAGCGGCTGGTTGAGCGCGAAGTTCTCCTGGAGGTCCAGGGTGAGCCGCACGATCCGGCCCTCCGGGTCCGGCTCCGGCAGCCGCTCCACCACGCCGCCCTCCAGCAGCGAGCGGTAGACGGCGATCGCGGTGCGGATGTGCCGGCGCTGGGCGGCGCGGTCCTCGTGGTTGTCGGTCAGCAGCTTGCGCATCGCCTCGAAGGCGTTGCCCGGCCGGCCGATCACCGACAGCAGCATCGCGTGGCTCACCTTGAAGCGGGAGACCAGCGGCTCCGGATCGGCCGCGATCAGCTTCTCGAAGGTCTCCTCGGACCAGCCGACGAACCCCTCCGGGGCCTTCTTCCGGACGATCTTGCGCCGCTTCTTCGGGTCGTCGCCCGCCTTCGCGACGGCCTTGTCGTTCTCGATCACGTGCTCCGGGGCCTGCGCCACCACCTGGCCCACCGTGTCGAACCCGGCCCGCCCCGCGCGCCCGGCGATCTGGTGGAACTCCCGCGCCCGCAGCATCCGCACCCGCTGCCCGTCGTACTTGGACAGCGCGGTGAACAGCACGGTGCGGATCGGCACGTTGACGCCCACGCCCAGCGTGTCCGTCCCGCAGATCACCTTCAACAGGCCCGCCTGGGCGAGGCGTTCGACCAGCCGGCGGTACTTCGGCAGCATGCCGGCGTGGTGCACGCCGATGCCGTGCCGCACGAAGCGGGACAGGTTGCGGCCGAACTTGGTGGTGAAGCGGAAGTTGCCGATCAGCGCGGCGATGGCGTCCTTCTCCGCCTTCGAGCACATGTTGATGCTCATCAGCGACTGCGCCCGCTCCACCGCCTCCTTCTGCGTGAAGTGCACGACGTAGACCGGCGCCTGGCCGGTCTGCAGCAGCTCCTCCAGCGTGTCGTGCATGGTGGTGCGCCGGTACTCGTAGAACAGCGGCACCGGCCGGGTCGTGTTGCGGACCACGGTGGTCGGGCGGCCGGTCCGGCGGGTCAGGTCCTCCTCGAACCGGCGCACGTCGCCGAGGGTCGCCGACATCAGCAGGAACTGCGCCTGCGGAAGCTCCAGCAGCGGGATCTGCCACGCCCAGCCGCGGTCCGGCTCCGCGTAGAAGTGGAACTCGTCCATGACCACCTGGCCGATGTCGGCCCGCTGCCCGTCCCGCAGCGCGATCTGCGCCAGCACCTCCGCCGTACAGCAGATGATCGGCGCGGTCGGGTTCACCGACGCGTCGCCCGTCATCATGCCGACCTGCTCGGTGCCGAACATCTTGCACAGGTCGAAGAACTTCTCCGACACCAGCGCCTTGATCGGCGCGGTGTAGAACGTCCGCTGCCCCTCCGCGAGCGCCGCGAAGTGCGCCCCCGCCGCGACCAGGCTCTTGCCCGAACCGGTCGGCGTCGCGAGGATCACGTTGTTCCCCGACACCAGCTCGATCAGCGCCTCCTCCTGAGCCGGGTACAGCGAGATCCCGCGCTCCTCCGCCCAGGCGGCGAACGTCTCGTACAGCGCGTCGGGCGTGGCGGGCTTCGGCATCAGATCAAGGAGGGTCACCCGGCTATCTTGCCTGCTCGCCGCCGCCCCCGGCAAAGGCCGCCCCCGCCGGGACACCCGGGCGGCCGCCCCCGGCGCACCCCGGGCTGATCCCCGGCTCATCCCCAGCGCACCCCCGGCTCACCCCGCGGCACGGCTGTACCCGGCCGGCGGGCGGTCCGCGCGCGGACCGCGGGGTGCGCGACCGGACGGCCCTCCTCGCGGACGACCTGCCGGGCGGCCCGGAGGGCGGCGTCCACGAAGGCCTCTGCGCACGCCCGGTCGGCCAGGCCGGACAGGCTGCCGTCACCGGGGACGGCGACCACCCGGTTTCCCGGACGCTCGGTTTCCCGGGCGCTCGGCGCGCGCGGCGGGGCGAACGACCGGCCGAGAGCCGTGGGGGAAGGACCGGAAGGACCGGAAGGGCCGGAAGGATCGGAAAGACCGGACCGCCGGTCGGAATGCCGGAACCACACGCCGGATCCCGGGCGCTTTCCGCAGGGAATTCCCGGGAAATCCGAGATGAATGCAAGGCCGGACGTGTGCGCAGACGCACATTGCCCGCCGCGCGGCGTGCGTGCCAGAGTGCCGGGCATGGCCCACCGCACCGCGCCCGAGGCGCCCGCCCTCGCCCCCGCCGCCGTCTTCGACTGGCTCGACGAGACGGCCGAGCAGCGCGCCCGGGCCGGACTCACCCGGACACTGCGCAGCCGGCCCGCCGAGGACCCGGTGCTCGACCTCGCCGGCAACGACTACCTCGGACTCACCCGGCACCCCGCCGTCACCCGGGCCGCCGCCGACGCCGCACTGCGCTGGGGCGGTGGCGCCACCGGCTCCCGCCTCGTCACCGGGACCACCGCCCTGCACACCGAACTGGAGGACGAACTCGCCGAGTTCTGCGGCGTCGAGGCGGCCCTGGTGTTCTCCTCCGGCTACACCGCCAACCTCGCGGCGCTCACCGCGCTCACCGACCCGGACACCCTGATCGTCTCCGACGCGTACAACCACGCCTCGCTGATCGACGGCTGCCGGCTCGCCCGCGCCGACGTCCACCGCGCCCCGCACAGCGACCCCGCCGCCGTCGCCACCGCCCTCGCCGAACGCACCCGGCGCCGCGCCCTGGTGGTCACCGACTCCGTCTTCTCGGTCGACGGCAACGCCGCCCGCCTCCCCGAACTCGCCCACGCGGCACGCTCGTTCGGTGCGGCCCTGCTGGTCGACGACGCCCACGGCCTCGGCGTCCTCGGCCCCGGGGGCGCCGGCGCGCTCGCCGCCTCCGGCCTCGCCGGAGCACCGGACGTCGTCGCCACCGTCACCCTCTCCAAGTCGCTCGGATCCCAGGGCGGCGCCGTCCTCGGCCCCCGCCGGGTGATCCGCCACCTCACCGAGACCGCCCGCACCTTCATCTTCGACACCGGCCTCGCCCCGGCCGCCGCGGGGGCCGCGCTCGGCGCCCTGCGACTGCTGCGCGCCGAACCGCACCGCGCCGACCGCGCCCGCGAGGTCGCCCGCACCCTCGCCGACCGGCTCACCGCCGCAGGCCTGCACGCCTCCACCCCCGACGCCGCGGTGGTCTCCGTCCGGGCCCCCGGCCCCGAGGCCGCCGTCGCCTGGGCCGCCGACTGCCGCCGCGCCGGCCTCGCGGTGGGCTGCTTCCGCCCGCCCTCCGTCCCGGACGGCATCTCGCGCCTGCGCCTGACCGCCCGCGGAGACCTGACGGACGGACAGATCGCCGACGCCGTCGCGATCGTCGCCTCGCTCGCCCCGGCCGGAGCGCTCGCGGTCTGACCCGGCCGCGTGCGCGCCGTGTGCGGTCCGGGGCCCGCAGCCGGGCGCGCCGCATGCGCAACCGCTCCCGAACGCGCGGCGTCCTGGATCCGGGACGGCACTCGCACCGGACTCCTCCGGTGCGGTGCCGCGGACGAGGGTGACCGGGAACGGGGGAGCGGTGGACGCGGACGCGGCTCGGGGGACCACGGACGGTACGGCCGGGGGTCCGGCACGAAAGACGGTCGGCGACGGCGCGAACGCCGACGTGATCGGCGGCGCCGGTGGAGAGGCGCCCGGGAATCCGCCGCAAGGCGCCGGCGGAGGAGCGGCGGGCGGGGCCCGGGCCGCCGGCGGGTCACCGGCGACGGGTGAGGACCGGGGCGGCCACGACGCCGCCGGGCAGAGCGCCCCGATCGCCGACGCAGGCGCGGACACGGACGCGGACACCGGAACCGGAACCGGAACCGGCAGCGACGACGCCACCGTCGCCGACGCGGTGCCGCCCGGCCCGCCGCCCGCCGGACGCCCGGGACCGGACCGGCTCCGGTGGATCCTCGGCAGGATCGCGCTCGTCGCCGTGGCCCTGGGCCTGTTCTCGCTCACCTGGCTGGCGGTCTCCCGCACCGTCCCGCACATCGGCTACTCGGCGGGCAGCAGCGGCGTCCGGGGCATGTACGCCATCGACCGCTGCCCGGCCGAACCGTCGGCCGACCAACGCGCCGAACTGCCGCCCGGCGGCTGCGACGGAACCTTCCTCCCGGCCGGGGGCGAGCCCACCTACCGCTACGCACTGAACGAGGAGACGACGTACGACCACGGCGTCATACCGGTGCGCTGCGGAGGGGGCGAGTGCCACGAGACCGGATTCCGGGCGACCGTCTGGTGGCTGGCCCTGCTGGTGGCCGGGCTGGCCGCCCTCCCCGCGGGCGGCTACCTGATCGTCTGCGCCGTCAGCGACCCGCTGGCCGACCGTCTCTACGCCCCTGCCGGTGCCACCGTCGGGACGATGCTCGGGCTCGCACTCCTCCTCGCCATGCTGACCGGCAGGGGCAGCGCCTGACCGCCACGCCGCACCGGAGGGCGGACCGCCGCGTCCCACCCGAGGGGCGGCGGGATCGGCTCGCCGGGCCGTACGGGCGGCGGGCGGAGACGGACCCGGTCCGGGGCCCGCCTCCGCCCGTCCGCCCGTCCGTCCGCCCGTCCGCAAGTTCGTCCGAGCCGTCCGGGTCGGCTCAGCCGCGAACGGGAAGGCCCTCGGCGAAGCGGCGCACGGCACCGGTGAACGCGTCCGGGTCGTCGAAGTTCGCGAGGTGCCGTGCCCGTGGGATCAGCTCGATGCGGGCCTGCGGGTGCGCACGGGCGAAGTCCCTCTCGCCGGAGCGGAAGACGAGGTCCTTCTCGCCGTTGAGGATGAGCACGGGAGCCGTCACGTGACGCATGGAGCCCGCGTCGAAACCGCCCAGCACCTCGCCCCAGGCCGCGGGCAGGGAGTGGAAGGAGTAGCCGCCGCGGACGGTCGGTTCGATGACGTGGGGCGGGTACATCCGGCGCAGCAGCCGGTCGTTCCACCGCCCCAGGCGGTCCGCCGGTACGCGGGAGACGAGCCCCGCGACCAGTCGGTACGGCACCGCCCAGGGGCCGTGCGTCGAGGCGCTCGCCCCCGCGAGGACCAGTCCGCGCAGCAGCTCCGGGCGGCGCCGCGCGAACTCCAGCGCGGCGTACCCGCCCAGCGAGTGCCCGACGACCAGGGCCGGCCCGCGGCCGAGCGCGTCGACCGCGGCGGCGATGACGTCCGTCGCCGCGTCTAGGCTCCACGGCTGCGCCGACCGGGAGCCGTGACCGGGCAGGTCGACCGCGGTCACCGGGAAGTCCTGCTCCAGCGCGGGGAGTTGGTTGCTCCACTGGGCCGCGCTCAAGCGCGTCCCGTGCACCAGCACGATCGGCGGCACGTCGTCCGTTCGCATGGTCCTCCCCAGCCGGTGCTTCCCTTGATCGAACTCTACCGGCCTTCACCGGCAGGCCTGTCGGGTCCTCCCGGTTCCGCTCCGGCCAGCTCCGGTCCGCTCAACCCGGCTGTGGCGCAACGGGGTTCACCGCTCCATCGGCGGGCATACTCGGCCCGTCGGTGACCGGGGGAGGGGCTGCCATGAGCGAGCAGGTCGTGACCGCGCTGGTGTCGGGTCTCGTGGCACTGGCCGTGGCGGGCGTCGGTGCCGCGCTGACCCTGGCGCAGCAACGCCGGGAGCGGGCGCGGTGGCTCACGGACCTGAAGTCGGGCTGGGCGATCGAGCTCCACAAGGCCCGGCTCGACTCCTACCCGGAGGTCTTCCGCGTCCTCGGGAGGCTCTCGCACGGTTCGGGCGCGCAGGTCACGCCCGCACTCGCCGGAGAGGTGGCGCTGGAGCTGAACGACTGGTTCTACGGGCCGGGCGGGATGTGTGCGACGGCCACCACGCGGGGTGCCGTCCTCGGGCTGCGCTCGCGCTGCCGGCGCTGGGCGGAGGACGGCGGCCGCCGTCCGGGCGACCTCTACGCGTGGCGGGACCTCGCGGTGGCGTCCCTGCGGAGGGACGTCGACCTCCCCGGGCTGGAGTCGTACGACTTCAGCCCCGGTTCCACGATGCTGGACGCCCTGCGGCGTGAGCTGGAGTCGACCGAACAGCGCGGGCGCTCCGGCCGCCGCCGGGCGGCGGTGGGGCGGGCCGGTACCCCGGGCGGACCGCCCGCCCGGTGAGGTGCGGCAGCAGGGGCAGGGGCAGGCGGCCCGCCCGTTCCGCGCCGCCTGTGGGGCGGACGCCGTTCCGCCGCGCCGTTCCGCCGCGCCGTTCCGCCGCGCCGTCACCGTGGCGTCAGATCCCGCCCAGCTCCCGCAGGAACGCCGTCTCCGCGTCCCGCCGCCCGGCCACCACGCGCGGCGCGGCGATCAGCACGGCGACGGCGCGGCACCAGGCCAGCACCCGTCCGGGGTCGGCGCCCGGCACCAGGGCGGCCAGCCCGTCGACCCGCGACGCCAGTGCCGCGGCGTCGGTGACGCCGTCCAGTACCCAGTCCACCAGGTCGAAGTCCGGGTCGCCCAGGCAGGGACGCGGGTCGATCGCGACCGGCCCGTCCGGCCCGAGCAGCACGTTGGCGGGGTGCAGGTCCCCGTGCACCAGTGCCCTGGGGCCGCCCGTCGCCAGCTCCCGGGCCGGCTTCCACAGCTCCGCCGGGACCAGCCCGGGCGCGCGCCGCTCGGTCAGACCGACCAGGAACTCCACCCGCTCGGCCAGCGGCGGCAGCGCGACCCCCTCCACCGGCGCCGACCGCAGGCCGGCCAGCATCCCCGCCACCTCGGCCGGGCGCCACCCGCGCTCGCGCAGGGTCGTGCCGGGCGCGACGTCCGCGAGCAGCAGTGCGCACGCCTGCGCGTCGTACTCCAGTAGCCGCACCACCCACGCCGACCCCGACCAGGCCCGCAGCGCCGCGGCCTCCTGCGCCGCCACCTCCGGGTCCGGTGTCAGCTTCAGCCAGACGGTCGCGCCGTCCGCCGCCCTGGCGCAGCGGAAGACCCGTGCCGTGCCGCCCCCGCCGGCCGCCAGCACCGTCAGGCCCCAGCGCCCCGCCAGGGCGTCGACCAGGGACGGCAGCTCCGCGCACCACTCCGCCGCACCCGGCCCGAACCGGACCACCAGCCGGGCCCGCACCTCCTGCGGCACCACCGCGAACCCGCTCACGGCCGGCCCACCACCAGCAGCACCTCCGCGCCGACCGGCCGGTAGCCGGCCGCCTGGAACGCCCGGACACTGGCCGCGTTCCCCGGCGCCTGCTGCGACCAGAGCCACTCGCCGTCCGGCACCAGGTGCCGGGCGGCGACCGCCAGGGCCCGGCCCACGCCGCGGCCGCGCGCGTCCGGCGCCACCTCGACCGCGCACTCCCAGCGCCCGGCCACCCCGCGCCCGAGCACCAGCACGCCGCCGTCGGCCTCGAAGACCCGCACGTCCTCCCGGTAGCGTAGGGCGCGCACCACCCGGGGGTGCTCCCGGTCGGACACCGGAGCCAGCGCCAGCGGCGGCTCGCCCGGCAGTCGGCCGGCCACCGTCAGCAGGTCGATGTTGCCGACCTCGCGGCCGGTCCGTCCGGCGAACGCGGTCAGGAACGGCGGGCAGAGCGGTGCGGCCAGCGGGTCGCTCGGCACGGCGGCCAGCACCGTGCGCACCCACGCCGGGTCCTCGTCCGTGAACACCACCGCGTGCGCCGAGAACGACAGCACCCCCGCGTCCCGGCGCGCCGGCTGCGGCACCACCGTCACCGAGCCGTCCGACGGCGGGAACAGCCCGCCCGCCGCGTCCGCCAGGATCTCCCGCAGCCCCCGCACGCCCACCCCGTCCACGCCCCTTCGCCCGTCCCGGCTCGCACCCGCCCGCGGTGTGCACCTGCGTTCCGCGGATGATCTTCGCGGGGCGAAAGCCTACGTGATCACGTCCGGGAGCACTTCGGGCAGTACGCCAGGGACCGCGCGTGGTCCCTGCCCCGGTCCCTTCCCCCGGTCCCTGCCCACGAGGACCACGCCGGACGGCCCGGGCGGCGTCAGGCGTCCTTCCTCCGGGCCCGGCTCGGCTGGACCCGGGGCGGCTCCCCGGCCGCCTTCGGATGGTCCGGCGGATACGGCAGCTCGCCCAACCCCTCGTCCGCCACCTGCCGCTCGTACAGCTCCAGCAGCCCCTCCAGCCGGAACGCCTCCGCGTCCATCCCGGCCTGGAGGTCCCCGAGTTCGGCGAACCGACCGGGCAGCGTCCGCAGATCGAAGTCCTCCGGCAGCACGTCGTCCACCTCCTCCCAACGCAGCGGCGCGGAGGCCGTCGCCCGCGGCCGCGCCCGCAGCGAGTAGGCGGACGCGATCGTGCGGTCCCGCGCCATCTGGTTGTAGTCGACGAAGATCCGCTCGCCGCGCTCCTCCTTCCACCACGCCGTCGTCACCCGGCCCGGCAGCCGCCGCTCCAGCTCCCGTCCCAGCGCGATCACCGCGTGCCGCCCGTCCGTGAACGTCCACTCCGGCACCAGCGGCACGTACACGTGCAGCCCGCGCCCGCCCGACGTCTTCGGCCAGCCGCGCAGCCCGTGCTCCTCCAGCACCGCCCGCAGCTCGTGCGCGACCCGCGCCGCGTCCCGGAAGTCCGTCCCCGGCTGCGGGTCCAGGTCGATCCGCAGCTCGTCCACGTGCTCGGTGTCCGCCCGCCGCACCGGCCACGGGTGGAAGGTCAGACAGCCCAGGTTGGCCGCCCACAGCACGGCGGCCGGCTCGGTCGGGCAGATCTCGTCCGCCGACCGCCCGCTCGGGAACGCGATCCGGGCGGTCGGCAGCCACTCCGGCAGGCCCTTCGGCGCCCGCTTCTGGTAGAAGAACTCGCCCTCCACCCCGTCCGGGAACCGCTGCAGCGTGGTCGGCCGGTCCCGCAGCCCGCGCAGCACCCCGTCCGCGACCGCCAGGTAGTACTCGGCGACGTCCAGCTTGGTGAAGCCGCGCTCCGGGAAGTACACCTTGTCCGGGTTCGAGAGCCGGACACTGCGCCCGGCGACATCCAGTTCCACGGCAGAGCCCATGCCACCCACGCTAAGCGCGCCCCGCCCACCCCGCGCCCCGAGCCCGCCCACCCCGCGCCCCGCCCGGCGCCGTCACCGCCCGCCCCCGGCACCGCCCCCGCCCACCGTGCGGGGGCGGGGGTTCGGCGCGAGGATCGGGACCATGGACCTGCCCGTCATGCCGCCGGTCGCGCCGATGCTCGCCAAAGCGGTCGCGAAGATCCCGCCCGGAATGCAGTACGAGGCCAAGTGGGACGGCTTCCGCACCATCGTCTTCCGCGACGGCGACGAGATCGAACTCGGCAGCCGCACCGGCAAACCCCTCACCCGCTACTTCCCCGAACTCGTCGAGGCCCTGCGCCGCGAGACACCCCCGCGCTGCGTCCTGGACGGCGAGGTCGTCATCGCCCGCGACGGACGGCTCCGCTTCGAGGAACTCCTCGAACGCATCCACCCCGCCGCCACCCGCGTCCGCCTGCTCGCCGAACGCACCCCCGCCTCCTTCGTCGCCTTCGACCTGCTCGCCCTCGGCGACCGGTCGTTCCTCGACGAACCCCTCGGCGTCCGCCGCCCCGCCCTGGAAACGGCCCTCGCCCACGCCGCCGACCCCGTCTTCACCGCCCCCGCCTCCACCGACCGCGACCTCGCCGACACCTGGTTCGCCCAGTACGAGGGCGCCGGCCTCGACGGCATCGTCGCCAAACCCCTCGACCAGCCCTACCGGCCGGGCGAGCGCACCATGTACAAGATCAAGCACGGGCGCACCGCCGACTGCGTCGTCGCGGGCTACCGCGAACACAAGAGCGGCCCGATCGTCGGCTCCCTCCTGCTCGGCCTCCACGACGCCGACGGCCGCCTCCAGCACGTCGGCGTCTGCGCCGCCTTCCCGATGGCCCGCCGCCGCGAACTCGTCGAGGAACTCGCCCCGTTGCGGATGGCCGACACCTCCGGCCACCCCTGGGGAGCCTGGGCCGACGAAGCCGCCCACGCCGGGGCCCGGCTCCCCGGCGCGCAGAGCCGCTGGACCGGCGGCAAGGACCTCTCCTGGGTACCGCTGCGCCCCGAACGCGTCGCCGAGGTCGGCTACGACCACATGGAGGGCACCCGCTTCCGCCACACCGCCCAGTTCCGCCGCTGGCGCCCCGACCGCACGCCCGGGAGCTGCACCTACGAGCAGCTCGACGAGCCGGTCTCCTACGACCTCGCCCAGGTCCTCGGGACCTGACCGGCGGCCGCCGCCCGGACCGCTCGCTCCGCCCGGCAGCCCGGTGGCCCTGCCCGAAGCCTCCGACTCCGGCTCCGGACAGGGCCACCGCGCTGCGGGCCCCGCCCGTCAGGCGTCCGCGTTCGACCCGGGGGACTTCGAGGACGGCGACGCGGACTTCGACGGGGACGGCGACGAAGGCGAGGCGGACGACGAGGCCGAGGACGACGGCGACGCGGGCGACGACGAGGAACCCGACCCGGCCGGCGCCGCCGGCAGCGTGTACACGTTGTCCGGGGAGACGATCTCCGTCACCGCCTGCGCGAACAGCGTCGACGGCTCCTCACCCTGGAACGACACGTCCGTGTTCAGCAGCACCACCAGCGACGCCTGCGCCGACGGCAGGTACACCACGACGCTCTGGTAGCCCGGCAGCGAACCGTTGTGCCCGATCCACCCGTGGTCGTAGAAGATCCCGAGCCCGTACCAGGTGTCCGGCACCGGCGAGGGCTGCTGCTGCAGCCGCTGCGCCTGCGTCTGCGGGGTCAGCAGCGTCCCGGTGGCCACCACCTTGGCCCACTTCTGAAGGTCCGTCTGGTCGGAGATGATCGCCCCCGCCGCCCAGGCCCAGGACGGGTCCCAGTCGGTGGCGTCGGCGATCGCCCCGGTCGGCGTCTGGTTCGTGTAGCCGCGCGCGTGCGGCTGCGGGAACTCGCTCCCGACCGGGAACACCGTCCGCCCCAGACCCGCGGGGTCGAACACCTGCTGCTTCAGGAACGCCCCGAGCGGCTGCCCGCTCAGCTTCTCGATCACCAGCCCCAGCAGCACCGTGTTGGTGTTGGAGTACTCGAACTTGGCGCCGGGCGGGAAGTTCACCGGGTGGTCGAACGCGTACGAGAGCAGCTGCTGGGGCGTGAACACCCGGTCCGGGTCGGCCTCCAGGGCCTGCACGAAGTCCTCGTCCTGCGTGTACGAGAAGAGGCCGCTCTGCATCGCCGCGAGCTGACGCAGGGTGATCTTGTCGCCGTTCGGCACACCCGTCACGTACTTGCCGATCGGGTCGTCCAGCCCCGCCTTGCCCTGGTCGACCAGCCTGAGCAGGCCGGTGACCGTGAAGGTCTTCGTCTCACTGCCGATCCGCATGTTGAGACCGGTCACCATCGGCGTGCCCGCGACCCTGTCGGAGACGCCGAAGGCCTTCAGGTAGTTGCCGCTCGGCGAGGACAGGCTGACGATCACACCGGGAACCGACGCCTCCCGCAGCACCCGCTGCACGGCCGCATCGATCCGCGCCGTCACGTCCGGCGTCAGCGGCACCACCGTCCCGCCCGCCGTCGGCGACGCCGTGGACCCGGAGGAGGACGCCGCCGGTGACGTCGCCGACGGGCTCAGAGCCGCGGGAACGGCGGTCACCGCCCCCTCGGCCGGCGGATCGGCGGCCGTGCCGCCCGAGCAGCCCGCCCCGGCCAGCAGCCCGGCCAGCGCCAGCACCACCGGGACCGACCGGCTGCGCCGACGCGCGGACGCGGGGCGCGGACGGTGGGGACTCGTCACGGAATTCGTCGTCATCTTCGAGGCGCCTCTCTGGGCCGGACGGACCCGGAGCAGCGCTCCACGGGCCCACGGGGGAGCGTTCGCCACCGTATGCGCGCCGCACCGGCCCCGCGCGCCGACCGCCGCCCCGCTGGCCCGAACGGACCCAAGCCTCAGCCACCCGCCCCAACACCGCTCGCCCCACTCGCCACAGCGGCCGCGCTCACCCACGCCGTCGCGGCCCGCCGCAGCGGATCGCCCGGCCCCGGCCCCGGCTCCGGTCCTGGTCCCGGCTCCGATCCCGCCCCGCCCGTGACCGCCGATGGACCCGCGCCACCCCCGCGACACCGGAAACGCACCCCGCGACCCCGGAAACACACCCCACGCGCTCCGCCGTACGAGTGGCCACCGGCATGCCGCGAGGGCCCCGCGACCCAGCTCGGGCACGATCGTTTAGCCCAGCTGTGGCGGCCCTTAAGAATTCCTCGATGGACCGCACCCCCTCCCACCAGGCAGATTTCTGCCTGCCCGGAATGCGGACACCAGGAACCCTCCTGGAACCGCCAGGACCGATCCAGGACCTGCAGGAACCGCCACCCCCCGCCGGGCCCCGTCGGCCTGCCCACACCGGGCCGCCACCCACCGTGCGTCAGGAGCCACCGCCGTGAAGGCACTCGTCAAGCAGAAGGCCGAGCCCGGACTCTGGCTGATGGACGTCCCCACCCCGGCGATCGGCCCCGGCGAGGTGCTCATCAAGGTGCTGCGCACCGGCATCTGCGGCACCGACCTGCACATCCGCAAGTGGGACGGCTGGGCGCAGCAGACCATCACGACGCCGCTGGTGCTCGGCCACGAGTTCGTCGGCGAGGTCGCCGAGATCGGCGCGGGTGTCGCGGACATCGCCGTCGGCGACCTGGTCAGCGGCGAGGGCCACCTGGTCTGCGGCAAGTGCCGCAACTGCCTGGCCGGCCGCCGCCACCTGTGCCGCAACACCGTCGGCCTGGGCGTCGGCCGCGACGGCGCCTTCGCCGAGTACGTGGCGCTGCCCGCCTCCAACGTCTGGGTCCACCGGGTGCCCGTCGACCTCGACGTCGCCGCGATCTTCGACCCGTTCGGCAACGCCGTGCACACCGCGCTCTCCTTCCCGCTGGTCGGCGAGGACGTCCTGATCACCGGAGCCGGCCCGATCGGCATCATGGCCGCCGCCGTCGCCAAGCACGCCGGCGCCCGCAACGTGATGATCACCGACGTCTCGCCCTACCGGCTCGACCTCGCCCGCAAGGTCGGCGTCTCGCTGGCCCTCAACGTCGGCGAGCACACCATCGAGGAGGGCCAGCAGAAGCTCGGCCTGCGCGAGGGCTTCGACGTCGGCCTGGAGATGTCCGGCCGCCCCGAGGCGCTCCAGTCGATGATCGCCAACATGACGCACGGCGGGAAGATCGCCATGCTCGGCCTGCCCGCAGAGGAGTTCCCGGTCGACTGGGCCTCCGTCGTCACCTCGATGATCACCATCAAGGGCATCTACGGCCGCGAGATGTTCGAGACCTGGTACGCGATGTCCGTCCTGCTGGAGGGCGGGCTCGACCTCAGCCCCGTGATCACCGGCCGCTACGCCGCCTCCGACTTCGAGGCCGCCTTCGACGAAGCGGCCAGCGGCCGCTGCGGCAAGATCATCCTGGACTGGACCGCCTGAGCCCGGTGCGACCGTCCGCGACCCCCCTCCGCCCTCGTTCACTCGTGTAGGAGCCTGCTGTGTTCGACAACGTGCGCGACGACCTGGCCGCCACCCTCGACGAGATCCGCGAGGCGGGCCTCTTCAAGCCCGAGCGGGTGATCGGCAGCCCGCAGAGCGCCGCCGTCACCGTCACCGGTGGCGGAGCCCCCGGCGAGGTGCTCAACTTCTGCGCCAACAACTACCTCGGCCTCGCCGACCACCCCGAGGTCCTCACCGCCGCCAAGGACGCGCTCGACCGCTGGGGCTACGGCATGGCGTCCGTCCGCTTCATCTGCGGCACCCAGGACGTCCACAAGGAGTTGGAGGACCGCCTCTCCGCGTTCCTCGGCCAGGAGGACACCATCCTCTATTCCTCCTGCTTCGACGCCAACGGCGGCGTCTTCGAGACCCTGCTCGACGAGCGCGACGCCGTCATCTCGGACGCCCTCAACCACGCGAGCATCATCGACGGCATCCGCCTCTGCAAGGCCCGCCGCCACCGCTACGCCAACCGCGACCTCGCCGACCTGGAGCAGCAGCTCAAGGAGGCCCAGGGCGCCCGCCGCCGCCTGATCGTCACCGACGGCGTCTTCTCGATGGACGGCTACGTCGCCCCGCTGCGCGAGATCTGCGACCTGGCCGACCGCTACGACGCCATGGTCATGGTCGACGACTCGCACGCGGTCGGCTTCGTCGGCCCGGGCGGCCGCGGCACCCCCGAGCTGCACGGCGTGATGGACCGCGTCGACATCATCACCGGCACCCTCGGCAAGGCGCTCGGCGGCGCGTCGGGCGGCTACGTCGCCGCGCGCCGCGAGATCGTCGCCCTGCTGCGCCAGCGTTCGCGGCCGTACCTGTTCTCCAACTCGCTCGCCCCGGTGATCGCCGCGGCCTCGCTGAAGGTGCTCGACCTGGTCGAGCAGTCGACGGACCTGCGGGAGCGGCTGGTGGCCAACACCGCGCTGTTCCGGTCGAAGATGACCGAGGCCGGCTTCGAGATCCTGCCCGGCGACCACCCGATCGCCCCGGTGATGATCGGCGACGCGGCCAAGGCCGGGCGGCTCGCCGAGCTGCTGCTGGAGCGCGGCGTGTACGTCATCGGGTTCTCGTACCCGGTCGTGCCGCACGGCCAGGCCCGGATCCGGGTGCAGCTGTCGGCCGCGCACTCCACCGAGGACGTCGAGCGCGCCGTCGCCGCCTTCATCGACGCGCGCGCCGCGCTGGGGGAGTAGCCCCGGCAGCGGGGGAGTACCCCGCGGAGCCGTCCCCCGTCCGGGACGGCTCCCCCTGATCGCCCGTGGCGCGTCCGCTCGGAACCGGACGCGCCACGGGCTCCGAAAGCCGCCGTGCGGCGGAGGCGGCACCGGCCCGCCCCCGTCGCACGGCACCCAGAACCACCTGCCCCACCCTCCCGCGCGGGAGTGGGAAGTCGGCCCGTCCGACTTCCCACTCCCGTTCGCGGTTTCCCGGACCGCCGCCGGCGCCCACCGGGCTGCGCGCTCCGCAGCCGGGTGCTCCCGCTGTCCGTTCCTCGCTCCTCGTTCCTCGTTCCCGACTCCCGCTCTCTCTTCCCCGCTCCGCCCTCCCCTTCCGCATCACACTTTGCAAACACGCCGTGCATTTTGCAAAGTACATCGAGGGTCCGCCTTCTCCTTGCCCGGCAAGGGTTTCCGTTGCAGCTCTTTGCAAAGAGCACACTTTGCAAAGAGCACTGGCGGCTCCGGGGGCGATGCCCGATCCGGTGGAAAGGGGGCGCGGCCGCGGCTGCAGCGGAGGCGGGCCCCGGCGGCGCGAGGGGCAGCAGGCGGCGGAGCAGGAAGTCGGCCGGTCCGACTTCCTGCTCCGCCGCCCGCCGCCCCTCGTCGGCCGTCCGTGCCGGGGCCGGGGGTCACCCCCGCCCGTTCGGGTGCCGCGGCGCTGGCAGAATTGGGCTGTGATCGACGCAAGACGGCTGCGGACCCTGCGGGCGGTGGCGGACCACCGGACCGTGACCGCCGCCGCGGCCGCCCTCTACCTCACCCCCTCCGCCGTCTCGCAGCAGCTGGCCGCGCTGGAGCAGGAGACCGGGCACCACCTGCTCGCGCGCGAAGGCCGGGGCGTCCGGCTCACGGCCGCCGGCGAGATCCTGCTGGGACACGCCGACGCCGTCCTCGCCCAGCTCGAACGCGCCGAGGCGGACCTCGCCGCCTACAGCGCGGGCGTCGCCGGAGAGGTCACCGTCGCGTCCTTCGCCACCGGGATCTCCCTGGTCCTCGCGCCGGCCATCGGCACCCTGGCCGCCCGCGCCCCCGGCGTCCGGCTGAAGGTGCTGGACGCCGAGGGCGACGCCAGCCTGCCGATGGTGCTGGACGGCCGCGCCGACCTCGCGGTGGCCGTCGAGTACCGGGGCGCGCCGCGTGCCGACGACGCCCGGCTCACCCGCGTCCCGCTGTACGCGGAACCGTTCGAGGCGGTGCTGCCGCTCGCCCACCCGCTGGCCGCCGCCGACGGTCCGATCGCGGTCGCCGACCTCGCCGCCGAGCCCTGGATCGGCCCCTACCCCGGCAACCCCTGCCACGACGTGGTGCTGCTGGCCTGCGAGTACGCGGGGTTCCAGCCGCGCCTGGTGCACTCCTCGGACGACTTCCGCGCCGTCGTCGCGCTCGCCTCGGCCGGTGCCGGAGTGGCGCTGGTGCCGCGTTCCGCCCTGCTCGGGGTGGACCTCGGGCAGGTGGCGGTGCGGCCGGTGGACAGCGCGCTCGCGACCCGGCGGGTGTTCGCCGCCGTCCGGGCCGGTGCGGACGGCCATCCGCTGATCCGGCCGGTGCTGGAGGCCCTGGCCGAGGCGGCGTCGGCCACCGGCTGAGCCCGGGAGCGGCGTCCGCGAGGCGTCGGCCGTGCGGGATCCGGGGTACGAGGGGTGCCGGACCCGGGGCTCGACCCCGCACCCGGCACCCGCACCCGGCACCGCACCCGTCTCCGGGGCCGCCCGCCCCCGCCCCACCCCCGCCCCACCCCCGCCCCACCCCCGACGGCCGCGCGCGGTCTGCGGTCCGGACCGAGGACCGGCGGGATTGTCAGAGCCTGCCCGTATGCTCACACGCTGCCCGCCCGCTCACGAAGGTCGGCCGGGGCCCGCACGGATCCACGCCCGTCAGCGCAGGTCAGCGCACGACCGCGGGTGTCCGCAACGGCCGGCGGAGATCCGGAGGAGTCCGGGCGGCATTCGGAAATGGTTGGATCGAGAACGAGATCGAGTCAGGCGACGCCGGCGGAGACCGCACAGGCGGTCCCGCCCAGCAGATGGAGACACGATGAGCAAGGCCCCCAAGCCGGACACGCAGTCGACCCAGCCGCACGCGGCCGACAGCCACGACCTGATCCGCGTCCACGGTGCGCGGGTGAACAACCTCAAGGACGTCAGCGTCGAGATCCCGAAGCGCCGGCTGACGGTGTTCACCGGGGTCTCCGGTTCGGGCAAGAGCTCGCTGGTGTTCGGCACGATCGCCGCGGAGTCGCAGCGGCTGATCAACGAGACCTACAGCGCCTTCGTCCAGGGCTTCATGCCGGCGCTGGCCCGGCCCGAGGTCGACGTCCTCGAAGGCCTGACGACCGCGATCATCGTCGACCAGCAGCGGATGGGGGCCGACCCCCGCTCCACGGTCGGTACCGCCACCGACGCCAACGCGATGCTGCGCATCCTGTTCAGCCGGCTCGGGCAGCCGCACATCGGCTCGCCCAACGCGTACTCCTTCAACGTCCCCTCGGTCCGGGCGAGCGGCGCGATCACGGTCGAGAAGGGGGCCGGCAGCAAGACGGTGAAGCAGACCTTCAGCCGGGCCGGCGGCATGTGTCCGGGCTGCGAAGGCCGGGGCAAGGTCTCCGACATCGACCTCGCGGAGCTCTACGACGACACCAAGTCGATCGCCGAGGGCGCGATCACGATCCCCGGCTACAAGGTGGACAGCTGGTGGACCGTCGGGATCTTCGTCGAGTCGGGCTTCCTGGACCCGAACAAGCCGATCCGTGAGTTCACCGAGCAGGAGAGGCAGGACTTCCTCTACCGCGAGCCGACCAAGGTCAAGGTCAACGGGGTCAACCTGACGTACGAGGGCCTGATCCCCAAGATCCAGAAGTCCTTCCTCGCCAAGGACAAGGACGCCCTGCAGCCGCACATCCGGGCGTTCGTCGAGCGGGCGGTCACCTTCACCGACTGCCCCGAGTGCGGCGGCACCCGGCTCAGCGAGGGCGCCCGGGCGTCGCGGATCGGCGGGATCAGCATCGCCGACGCCTGCGCGATGCAGATCACCGACCTGGCCGAGTGGGTCCGCGGCCTCGACGAGCCGAGCGTGGCGCCGCTGCTCGCCACGCTCGGGCAGACCCTCGACTCGTTCGTGGAGATCGGGCTGGGCTACCTCGCGCTCGACCGGCCTTCGGGCACGCTGTCGGGCGGCGAGGCGCAGCGCGTGAAGATGATCCGCCACCTCGGCTCCTCCCTCACCGACACCACCTACGTCTTCGACGAGCCCACCACGGGTCTGCACCCCCACGACATCCAGCGGATGAACGGGCTGCTGCTGCGCCTGCGGGACAAGGGCAACACGGTGCTCGTGGTGGAGCACAAGCCGGAGACGATCGCGATCGCCGACCACGTCATCGACCTCGGCCCCGGCGCCGGTTCGGGGGGCGGCGCCGTCTGCTTCGAGGGCACCGTCGAGGGGCTGCGGTCGGGTGACACGATCACCGGCCGCCACCTCGACGACCGGGCCGTCGTGAAGGAGGACGTGCGCAAGCCCACCGGTGCGCTGGAGATCCGCGGTGCGTCGGCGAACAACCTGCGGGGTGTCGACGTCGACGTCCCGCTCGGGGTGCTGGTCGTGGTCACCGGCGTCGCGGGTTCGGGGAAGAGCTCGCTGGTGCACGGGTCGATCCCGCCCGGTGCGGGCGTGGTGTCGGTCGACCAGGGGGCGATCCGCGGTTCGCGGCGGAGCAACCCGGCGACGTACACGGGCCTGCTGGACCCGATCCGCAAGGCGTTCGCGAAGGCCAACGGGGTGAAGCCGGCGCTGTTCAGCGCCAACTCCGAGGGCGCCTGCCCGAACTGCAACGGCGCGGGCGTCATCTACACCGACCTGGCGATGATGGCCAACGTCGCCACCACCTGCGAGGAGTGCGAGGGGAAGCGGTTCGAGGCGTCGGTGCTGGACCACCACCTCGGCGGCCGCGACATCAGCGAGGTGCTCGCGATGTCGGTGACGGAGGCCGAGAGGTTCTTCGCCGAGGGCGAGGCGCGTACGCCGGCCGCGCACCGCATCCTGGAGCGGCTCGCCGACGTCGGCCTCGGCTACCTCAGCCTCGGCCAGCCGCTCACCACGCTGTCCGGCGGTGAGCGGCAGCGGCTGAAGCTGGCCACCCACATGGGGGACAAGGGCGGCGTCTACGTCCTCGACGAGCCGACCACGGGCCTGCACCTGGCCGACGTCGAGCAGTTGCTCGGCCTGCTGGACCGGCTCGTCGAATCCGGCAAGTCGGTTATCGTCATCGAGCACCACCAGGCGGTCATGGCGCACGCGGACTGGATCATCGACCTCGGGCCCGGCGCGGGGCACGACGGCGGCCGGGTCGTCTTCGAGGGCACGCCCGCCGACCTCGTCGCGGCCCGCTCCACGCTGACCGGCGAGCACCTCGCGGACTACGTCGGGGCCTGACCACCGCTCGGTCCGGCAGGGGGGCGGTGCGGGTGGCACCGCCCCCCTGCCGCGTCCCCGGAGCTATCCCCGGAGCCATCCCCGTCGCCGCCCCCGTCGCCGCCCCGCCCCCCGGGCCGCCGCGGAGCGCCGGAGCGCGGGCGGACGGCAGGGTCCTGTCACACCCGCCCCTCTGGCCACAAATCCCTTGCCCCGTCCTGACGTTGGCATGACGAGGGTCGGTCCGCCCTCTTGCCGGTGCCCGGTCCTCGCGTCAGCATGTGGGCACCGCAGTCGTGTGGCCAGAGGGGGGATCCTGTTGACGTTCGGTGGAGAACGACCGCCGCGCCCGTGTACCGGGGTACGGCGGCGTTGAACGGGGCGGGCGGTCCGACCGCCGCGGTCTGCCCGGCGTGCGGGGCGCACCGGCCGCCCGCGCTGCCGCAACCGCTGGCGGACGCCGTGCCGCGGAACCGGTCGCTCACCCCTCGGGAGCGCGTCGTCCTCCAGTACCTGGGCCTCGGGTACGACAACCGGTCGATAGCGCGGGAAATGAACATCAGTGAGCGCACGGTGAAGCGGTTCGTCACGGCCATTCTGGCGAAGCTGGGACTTCGGTCAAGACTGCAGGCCGGACTCTTCGCGCTGATGGTGGCTTCCTCCCCGGTCGACGGTGCTTTGTGGCCCGAAGGTCTCATGGACGGGGTCCGGGCCGGGGACGATGATGATCTGGCACACGAGACAGGAGGGGACCATGACCTTCGACGCCCTCGCCGCCCTGCGGCAAGCGGGTAACCCGGTCGACCTGCTGACGGAGGAGCAGCAGGACGTGCTCTCCCGGCTCACCGAGGACGAGGTGACCGTCCTCAACTCCGTCAAACAGCGCTTGGACGCGGTGTCGGACGCCGAGGTGGAAGGGCATTCCCTCGTCATCAAGTTGGCGTGAGATGACGGTGAGTTTCGGGATCCTCGGTCCGCTGCGGGTGCAGGCGAACGGCAGTTCCGTGGACCCGGGATCGCGAAAGCAGCAGATTCTCCTGGCCACCCTGCTGTGTCACGCGAATGCGCGGGTCTCGTCCGACTCCCTGGTCGAGGCGCTGTGGGACGACGCCCCGCCGCGGACGGCCCGCAAGAACCTCCAGGTGTACGTGTCCGGGCTGCGCCGCCTGGTCGGCGCGGAGTCCGGGACGCGGATCAGCCACCAGGCCGGCGGGTACGTGCTCCACACGGAGGCCGGTGAGCTGGACGCGCTCTGCTTCGAGCAGCGGGCCCGGGCCGGCGCGCTGACCGAGGCACTGGACCTGTGGCGCGGCTCGGCCCTCGACGGGTTCCGGGACGTGCCGCTGATCGGCGCCGTCGCCCAGCGGCTGGACCGCCGCTTCCTCGGGGTCTTCGAGGACTGGGCGGAGGCGGAGATCGCGGCGGGCGGCGGCCCGGCCGTGATCGAGCGGCTGACCGAGACCGTCCAGCTGCACCCGCTCCGGGAACGGCTGCGGATGCTGCAGATGACCGCGCTGTGCCAGGCGGGGCGGCGCTCCGAGGCGCTGGCGGTCTACGACGAGCTGCGCCAGTCGCTGGCGCACGAACTCGGGCTGCCGCCCGGTCCGGCACTGGTCCGGTTCTACCGTTCGCTGCTGTGCGAGCCGGCGCCCGCCGCGCTGCGTCCGCCGGCCCCCGCCGCCGCGCCGCCCCGGCCTCCGGCACCCGCGGGACCCCGGCCGGACCGGGCGCCGTCGCCGAACCTGCTGCCCTGCGACCCGTCGCCCTTCACCGGGCGGGCGGCGGCCACCCGCCAGCTGTCGGAGACGCTGGCCCGGGGCGGCAACCGGCTGGCCGTGGTG
The DNA here is from genome assembly GCF_036013975.1 of Kitasatospora sp. NBC_00458. Lineage (NCBI taxonomy): Bacteria > Bacillati > Actinomycetota > Actinomycetes > Kitasatosporales > Streptomycetaceae > Kitasatospora > Kitasatospora sp. NBC_00458. Next base: position 748,213 of record NZ_CP107904.1, on the reverse strand, counting down.
ACCGGTCCGCTCGGCTCCGGCAAGACCGCGCTCGCCGTCCACGTCGCGCACCGGCTCGGGGAGCGCTTCCCGGACGGCCGCCTGTTCGTGCGGCTGCGCGGCGAGGACGGTCGGCCGCGCCCGCTGGAGGACGTGCTGCGCCAGCTGCTGGCCGCGGCCGCGCCGGGCCGGCCGGAGCTCGCGGGGCGACCGGACCCGCCGGACCTGCGGTGGGCGTGGCAGCTCTGGCTGACCGGGCGGAGGGCCCTGGTCGTGGTCGACGACGCCCGGCGGGAGTGCGAGGTCCGCCCGCTGCTGCCGGAGGCCGGGGAGAGCGCGGTCGTGGTGACGGCCCGGCCGCGGATGGTCGGCCTGGAGAGTGCCCACCGGTTCTGGCTGTCCTCGTTCGCGGCGGAGGAGGCCGTGGAGTTCCTGGGCCGGGTCATCGGGGCGGACCGGGTCGACGCGGACCGCGAGTCCGCGGGCCGGATCGTGCGGGCGGCGGGGCTGCTGCCGCTCGGGGTCCGGCTGGTCGCCGACCGGCTGGCGTTCCTGCGGCACGTGCCGCTCAGCGAGTTCAGCGCGCGGATGTCCGGCACCCGGGGGCTGCTGGACGAGCTGTGCGGGGGTGATCCGGCGGTCCGCGCCCGGCTGGCCGAGTCGATCGGGGACCTGCCCGAGGCGGCGCACGGGGCGGTGCTGCGGCTCGGGCTGCTGGCGGAGCCGGTGTTCACCCTGGAGCAGGCCGCCGCCGTGCTGGACTGCGGGCCGGACGCGGCGGTGCGGGTGCTGGAGCACCTGCTGGAGGCCAGCCTCCTGACCGTCCCGAACGTGGAGGGGTTCGCCCACACGGTGCGCTACGAGATGCCGGCGCTGCCGTACGCCTACGCGCGGGAGAAGGCCGTCCGCACGGCCGGCCGAAGACCGGTGCCGCACCTCTGAGCGGCCGTCGCCCGGGGCACCGTCGCGGCCGTCGCCCGGGGCACCGTCGCGGCCGCCGCCCGGGGCACCGTCCGGGCCGCTGCCCGGGGCACCGGCCGTGACCCGTATGCGCCGGGCCGCCGTCCGGACCACCGGCCCGGGACCGGTACCGCGCCTCCGACCGGCCGTTCGGGCGGCGCGGTGGCCACCGGCCCGGACCGGGGCCGCACCTCTGAGTGGCCGTCATACCGAATTCGAACCGCTGCCTAATCGTCGTCATACCGAGCATCCCTAACGTGCTGTGGGGCCCGCGTAGCGGACGCGGCCATGGCAGAGGAGGACAGCATGCCCGAGGACATCAACCCGGAGCCGACCGAGGTCGAGGACGAGGACGTCGACGTCGTCGCGCACGCTGCGGGCGAGGAGTCCGTGGCCGACGACAGCATCTGCATCATCAACAACAGCGCGGCCCTCTGACTCGACGGACCGAGCCATGAGAACCGGGCGGGCCACCTCGTCCCCGGCGCGAGCCGCCAGGGCCCGGGCGGCCCGCCCGGTGCCCGACCGCCCCGGCCCGGAGGCCCCGTGAACATCCTGCTCTGCCCCCTCAGCGACGGCGGCTACCTCTACCCGGCGCTCGCCGCCGGGCGCGAGCTGCGGCGCCGGGGCCACCGGGTCGGCGTGCTCGGCCGGTCCGGTGCCGGTGCCGTCGTGGCCGAGGCAGGCCTGCCGTTCGCGCCGGCGGACGACTTCGGCGGTGCGCGGGCCTTCTCCGCCGCCTCGTGGGCCCCCACCGGAGCGGAGCAGTACCGGGCGACCGTGCGCGCGGCCCGGGAGGCGCGGGCCGACCTGCTGGTCACCTCGGTGCTGTGCAACGGCACGCTGCTGGCCGCCGAGGTGCTGGACATCCCCGTGGTGGTGATCGGGCTCTCGGTCCACCTCTGGGACTACCGGTCCGGCGGCGGGGACGAACCCCAGTGGGGCCGCACCAGGGAGAACCGGACCCACGAGTGCCTGGAGCTGTACGCCGCCGTCCGCGAGCAGGTCGGCCTGGCGCGGCGGCCCTCCCGCAGCCCTGCCCGCAGCCCTGCCCGCGGACCCGCCCGCGGCCCGTCGGGCGAGCCGCCGCGGTGGCCGGACGACCCGCTGCTCGGCGAGGCCCTGCTGCTCCGCGGCGACCCCGCGCTGGAGTACCCCGGCGCCGTGCTGCCCGAGCGCGTCCACCAGGTCGGTCCGCTCACCTGGGAGCCCGCCGCCGACCCGGCCGAACTCGCCGCCGTCACCGACCACCTGGAACGGTCCGGCAAGCCCGTCGTCTACGTGCACCTCGGCCGGTTCTTCGGCGGCGGCACCCCGTGGCCCCGCCTCAACGCCACGTTCACCGGCGGCCCGTTCCAGGCCGTGGTCGAGCAGGGGCGGACGGCGGACCCGCGACCCGCCCCCGGTGCCGACATCCTGCTCGTCCGCAAGCCGTGGCTGGGCCCGCTGGTCGACCTCGCCGGACTGGTGCTGACCAGCGGGACGTCCGCCCCGGTGCTCGGCGCCCTGCTGCGCGGCCGGCCGCTCGGCGTCACGCCCAACGGCTCCGAACAGCCGGTGCTCTCCGGCGCCTGCCTGCGGGCCGGCGTCGCCGTGCACGTCCCGCGCACGGAGCAGCCGGACCCGTCCGGGCAGATCGGGGCGGCCTGGCGGGACGACCGGCTGCGGGAACGCGCCCGCACCCTCGGCGCCCGGCTCGCGGCGGCGGACAGCCCGGTCCGCGCGGCCGACCTCATCGAGCGGGCCGCCCGGCAGTCCGCACCCCTCGGGGAGAACCAGGAGAACCAGGAGAACCATGGGTACTCGATCAGCAGGCCCGGACACAGCGGTCGTGGAGAGCCTGGCGGCGGGCGCACTCCAGTGGATTCGCCTGCACTCGGGTTATCTTGACTCCCCGTCGGGCCGCGCCGAGCTGCCGGTGACCCCGAGGGTCAAGGCCCTGCTGCAGCTCGCCGCGCTGCGCCGCTCCTGGGAACGGGCCGCGCCGGCGGACCCGGGCCTGGCCGAGGTGACGGCGACGGTCGAGCAGGTCTGGCGCAGCCCGGACCACCCGGCCCTGCTCATCGCCGAGCCGCGCTACGCGTGGCAGTTCCGGCTGATGTACGGGGCGCTGGCGCCCCCCGGGCTCAGCGACGGCCCGCACCGTGCCGTGCTCGCCGAGGTGGTGGCCGGCGGCCACCTGACGCCGAGCCGCAAGTCGGCGTTCCTCCACCTGGAGACCAGGTACTACGCCGAACTCGCGGGCGTCGAGCACCGCCTGCACTCCTACCCGGACCTGTACCGGGCGAGCCGGCTGGCCCGGCACCGCGACGGGCGGCCGGTCACCGAGCTGGACGTGTGCGACGTGACCCACACCGTCTTCCACCTGAGCGACTTCGGCTTCCGCGACCCCGGTCTGAGCGGCGACGCCCTGGAGCACGCCCGCGACCGGGTCCGCCGCCTCACCGAGGACTGCGTGCGCAACGGGGACTGGGACCTCACCGCGAAACTGGTCCTGGCGCAGCACTGCCTCGGCCTCGACCCGCTCGCCACCCCCTCGGGTGCGGCCGGGCTGCGGTTGCTCGCCGGGGTCCAGTCGCCGGGCGGCGCGATCCCCGGGCGGTCCTCCGGCGACCGGGCGGACACGGCCGAGACCACGGTGGAGTTCTTCCGGAAGGCCTACCAGTCCACCCTGGTGACGGCGCTCACCGCGCTGACCGTCGCGCACGGGCGGCGCGGCGCGGGGAACGGCGCCCCGGCCGAGACCGCTGCCGGAGTCGCCTCTGTCGCTGCCGCTGTCGCTGCCGCTGCCTCTGTCGCTGCCGGTGCCACTGCCGGGAACGGCGCCGCCACCGGCCGCGACCGCGCCTCGGTGATCCGGGGCGCACGGTGACCGGGGCACCCGCCGCCCTCGACGGCGGCGTCCGCATCCTCCGCGGCGAGCGGAACTGGTGGTTCCTCGGCCCGGGCGGCGGGCTGGCCCGCCTGCGCCCCGGCCAGCTGACCGCCGACGGCCTGCTCCGGCCGGGCACCGAACGCCGGCTCCGCGAGCACGGGCTGCTGACCGCCCCGCCGCCGCGCAGCTACGCGCTGACCGTGCTGACCAGCACCCACTGCAACCTCGGCTGCGGCTACTGCTTCCAGAACACCAGCCAGGACCCGGACGGCGGCAGCCGCCCGCCGCGGATCGCCCGCACCCGCCTCACCTCGCGGACCATCACCTCGATCCTCGACTTCACGCAGCGGCAGATGGAGGCCGCCGGCCTGGAACGGCTCAGGATCCTGCTGTTCGGCGGTGAGCCCCTGCTCAACCCGCGCGGCTGCCTGGAACTGCTGGAACGCGCGCAGGACCACGGGCTGGCCTCCGCCTGGATGATCTCCAACGCCACGCTGCTCACCCCGGCCCTCGCCGGCCGGCTCTCCGGCCTCGGGCTGCGGTCCGTCCAGATCACCTTCGACGGCGACCGCCCCGACCACGACCGGATCCGGGTCGGACGCACGGACGGCGGCGGGACCTTCGACGCGATCGTCCACAACATCGTCCGGGCCTCCGAGGCCTCCCCGATCCGGTGGCTGCTGCGGGTCAACGTCTCCGGGGAGACCTACCGGGGCGTCGACGCGCTGATCGACCGGCTCGCCGCGGAGCTCGACCCCGCCCGGTGCACCCTGTACTTCGCCCAGGTGGGCGACGTCGGCATCGGCTACGGCAACGACCTGCTGCACACCGGCGAGCTGTCGGCCCGCTTCACCCGGTGGCAGCGGCGGGCGCTCGACCTCGGCTTCACCGTCACCCGGCCGCAGGCCCACAGCCCGTGCGTCACCTGCGGGTACGGCGACGGCCGCTACGGGGCGGTGGTGAGCGCGGACGGCACCCTGGCCAGCTGCTGGGAGACCGCGGGCAAGACCGACTGGGAGGTCGGCACGGTCACTGACGGGTACCTGCCCGCGGCGGTGACCCGGGAGCGGTGGGTCGGCTGCGAGGACCTCTACCTGCGCGAGGAGGACCGCCGGACGCTCGCGGCGTTCCACGACACGGTGGACGCGGCCCTGCTGGACTACCTGGACGAGACGGGGCGCCTGTAGCCATGCCGGCCACCACACCATCGGACCTCGACCGGCTGTCCGCCGGCACGCTCGCCTGGCTGGGGCGGCACCTGGACCACTTCGACCCGTACGCGGCGCCCGCCCGCCCCGCGGAGCACGGGAGGGCGAAGGCCGCGCTGGAACTCGCGCTGCTCTGCCACCTGTGGGCCCGCCGCGCGGGAGCGGACGACTCCCGCCTCGGCAGGGCGACCGCGGTGCTCCGGACGGTCTGGCAGCACCCGGACCTCCCGCGGCTGCTCACCGCCGACCCGCGGTGCGCCGTCCAGTACGCCCTGGTCGGCGCCGCGCTGGCGCCCGGCGGGACCGACACCGCGGCCTGCCGCGCCGCGCTCGCCCGGCTGGCCCCCGACGGCCTGTCACCGCACGGGACGTCGCCCTACCAGCGGCTGGAGCTGCGGCACTACGCGGACAAGGCGGGGGTGCCGCACACCATCGAACCCTACGAGGAGCTGCTCGGGCGGAACTTCCTCGTCCGGCTGCCCGCCGAGCTGGCGGACCGCACGGATCGCGCGGGCGGTGCGGGCGGTGCGGGCGGTGCGGACCCGGGCGCGGCGCCGGTCACCGTGCCGGAGGCATACGCACTCACGCACTCCAGCTTCTACTTCAGCGACTTCGGCCGGACCGCCTCCGGGCTCTCCGGGAAGGCCCTCGCGGACGCGGCGGAGCTGGTCCGCCGGCTGCTGGAGCACTCCGTGCGGCACGACTGGTGGGACCTGGCCGCCGAGCTCGTGATGACCCAGGTCTGCCTGGGCCTCGACCCGTTGGGCACCCCCTGGGGCCGCGCCGCCGTCGACTGCCTGGCCCGGGCCCAGCGGCCGGACGGCGCGCTCCCCGGGAGGTCGGCGGCCACCGCGGCGGCGGACGCCGAACCGGCCGGGTCCTTCTTCGCGAAGGCGTACCACACGACCCTGGTGACCGCGCTCATGACGCTCCTCCTCCGGCCGGAGACCACCCTTCCGACGAGGCCCGCCGGGCCGGAGCAGCCGGCGCTGTCGGAGCCCGCCCGGCCCGGGTCCGTCCCACCGCGGTCCGTCCCACTGCGGCCCGTCCCACCGCGGCCCGTCCTGCCGGAGCGCGCCTCATGAGACCACGGCTGATGCTCATCGACCCCAGCTACACCCGCCTCTGGTTCGGGCAGGCCGTCTCCTCCGTCGGGGACGCCGTCTTCTCCACCACCCTGGTCCTGTGGGTGGCCACCGAGCTGGCCAAGGGGAAGCCGTGGGCGCCGCAGGCGGTCAGCGGCGTCGTGCTGGCGACCAGCATCGCCGTGCTGTTCGTCGGCCCCTTCGCGGGCGTGTTCGTGGACCGCTGGGACAAGCGCGCGACGATGCTCGGCACCGAGGCGATCCGCGGCGGGCTGGTCGCGCTGCTGACCGCCGTCTCCTTCCTCCCGGCCGGCGACCTGCCGATCGGGGTGTGGCTCGGTCTGATCTACGTGACCGTGCTGGTCCTGAACGCGGCCAGCCAGTTCTTCACACCGGCACGGTTCTCGGTCATCGCGGAACTCGTCACCGGGGACGCCGACCGCGCGCGAGCGGCCGGCATCGCCCAGGCGACCGGGCAGACCGCCTGGATCATCGGCCCGCCGCTCGCCGCGCCGCTGCTGTTCACCGTCGGCCTGCAGTGGGCGCTGATGTTCAACGCCGTCTCCTACCTGGTGTCGTACATCGCCATCCGCTCGGTGGACGTGCCGCCGCCGGCCGGCCGGGAACGAACACCCGCCGCTGAGGGCGCGCAGTCCGGGACGGCCGGGCAGGCCGGACAGGCTTCGAAGGCGGGCCGGAAGGCCGCCGAACGGCCCGGCCTGGTCAAGGAGTTCCTGGAGGGCCTGCGGTTCTTCCGGCGCAGCGGCTTCCTGGTGGCGCTGCTGCTGTTCGCCGTGATCGGCCAGCTCGGCATCGGCGCCCTGAACACCCTGAACATCTTCTTCGCCACCCGGAACCTGCACGCCTCCGCCGAGCTGTACGGCTACCTCGGCATGGCGATGGGGGTCGGCGGCATCGTGGGCGCGCTGGCGGCGGGCCGGGTGGTCCAGTGGATCGGCGCCCGGCGGACCACCTGGATCGGTCTGATGGTGAGCGGCGGCCTGCTGCTCCTGTACTCCCGCCAGACCGGGTTCCCCGCCGCCGTGACGCTGCTCTTCGTCTTCGTCCTCCCGCTCACCATGCTGAACACCGCCATGTCGCCGCTGCTGCTGGCGGCCACGCCCCAGGAGTTCCGGGGCCGGGTGGTCGCGGTGTTCTACCCGGTGACCCGGCTGGCCGCGATGCTGGCCGCCGTACTGTCCGGCTGGCTCGCCGGCAGCGGGCTGCGGGACTTCTCGGGCACGCTGGCCGGCCAGCGGTTCGGCCCGATCGACACGATCTTCGCGGCGTCCGGGGTGATCGTGATCCTGGCCGGGGTCTACGCACGGATCGCCCTCCCCGACACGGCCGCCCTGCCCGCGAAGGCCGCGCCGGCGGCGGAGCAGGGGACCGAGCAGACCGCGGGGCAGGAGCCGGGGCAGGAGCCGGAGCCCGCCGCGCCGCCCACGGCCTCCGCCGCGCCCGCCGCACCCGCGGCCCCCGCCGGACCGGCCTCGGCCACCACCCCCACCACCCCCGCCCCTTCCGCCGCGCCGCCGTCCGCGCCCGCCCCGGAGGGCGCACCGTGACCTGCTCCACGTGCGGCCGACAGGCGGGCGAGTCGGACCGGTTCTGCGCCGGCTGCGGCACGCCGCTCACGGCCGTCGCGGCCGCGCCGCGCGAGACGCGCCGGAAGGTGTCCATGCTGTTCCTGGACATCGTCGGCTCGACCGCCCTCGCCGAGCGGCTGGACCCGGAGCCGCTGCGGCAGGTCATGGACCGCTACTTCGCGAGCTGCGGTGCCTGCATCGCCGAACACGGCGGCGTGGTCGAGAAGTTCATCGGCGACGCGATCCTCGCCGCCTTCGGTGCCACGGTGGCCCGCGAGGACGACGCGGTCCGGGCGGTGCGGGCCGCCAACGGCGCGCTCGCGGCTCTGGCCGGCCTCACCGCCGAACTCGGCGCCCGGTACCAGGTGAAGCTGGAGGCGCGGGCCGGCATCTGCACCGGCAACGTCGTGGTGATCACCAGACCCGGGGACGACTTCCGCGTCGTCGGCGACTCCGTCAACACGGCCGCCAGGCTGCAGACGGCCGCCCGGCCGGGCGAGGTGCTGCTGTGCGCGGACACGGCCGCGATGGTGCGCTGGCAGGTCGGCATCGAGCCGGTCGCTCCGCTGCAGGTGAAGGGCAAGGCCCGCCCGGTGCCCGCCTGGCGGGTGACCGCCCCGGAGCCGGCGGCCGACCTCTCCGGGCCGGTCACCCCGTTCATCGGCCGTACCGACGAGCTGGAGGAGCTGGAACGCGGCTTCCGGCGCTCCCGGCAGCGCCGACAGGTCTGCCTCGCCACCGTCGTCGGCGTGCCCGGCATAGGAAAGTCGCGCCTGGTAAGGGAGTTCCTCGCGTCCCTGCCGGACGGCGAGGTCACCGTGCTCGCCGGACGCTGCTCCGCCTACGGCCGGGGGATCACCTACCGGCCGCTGGCCGAGATGCTGGGCTCGCTCCCCGGCGGCTGGCCGGCGCTCACCCGGCTGCTGGAGGACGACTCCGCGCGCACCGGGGGCGGCGCACCGGCGGCGCCGTCGCACGGCCTGGCGGCGCGCACGCTCGGCACGATCGTGGACCAGGAGGGGAGTTCCGGTCAGGCCGGTGTCGACGACATCGCGTGGGCGGTGCGGCACCTCCTGGAGGTCCTCGGCCGCGAACGGTCGGTGGTCATGGTCTGGGACGACCTGCATTGGTCGGAGGAGACCCTGCTGAACCTGATCGACGAGGTCGCCACCTGGCTGCGCGGTGTCCCCGTCCTGCTGTTGTGCGTCGCCCGGCCCGAACTCCTGGAGGCCCGCAGCGGATGGGGCGGCGGGAAGCCCGGTGCGACGACGCTCGAACTCGGTCCGATGACGGACGATCAGATCGCCTCCCTGGTGGGGGAGCTGGCGCTGGTCGGCGACGTCTATCCGCAGGATCTCCAGGAGGTCAACACCCGGGTCGCCACCCTGTGTGACGGCAACCCGCTCTTCGCCGAGCAGCTCATGGACGTGTTCGCCGAGACCGCCCCCGGTACGCACGTCCCGCCCACGATCCAGGCGATGCTGGGCGCCCGGCTGGACCAACTGCCCGCCACCGAGCGGGGGCTGCTGGAGCTGGCCGCCGTGATCGGGCGCGAGTTCACCCGGGAGCTGCTGTGCGTGATGGCCGAGGCGGACGGCATCGGCCCCGCCGAGTCGGACGGGGCGACGGCGCGGCTGGTCCGGCGGCGGTTCCTCGAACGCGGCCCGGCCGGCTCCTTCCGCTTCGCCCAGGCCCTGCTGCGCGACACCGCCTACGAGTTCACCCCGAAGACCCGGCGCGAGCGCTGGCACGACTTCCTCGCCGAGCGGTACGCCGGGGAGCTGCCGCAGGACGCGATGGCCGTGGCCTACCACGTCGAGGCGACCTGCCGGCTGCGCCGCCAACTGCGGCCGGGGGACCCGCAGCTGCCGCGGCTGGCCGGGGCGGCGGCGGACATCCTGATCGCCGAGGGCATGCACGCGCTGGCCCGCAAGGACCTGCCGGCGGCCGTCCAACTCCTGGAGCGGGCAAGGGATCTGCTGCCGTCGGGCGATCCCCGCCACACGGCGCTCGCGCTGCATGTCTGCGACGCCGGGATCTGGCTCCAGGACGAGGGGCGGTGCCGGTCCGCGCTCGCGGCGGCGCAGGCCGCGCTGCCGGGTGACCGCCGGTCCGCGGTCACCCTGGCGGTCCAGCGCGGGATCGTCGCGCTCCGGCTGGGGCTCGCACCACCCGCCTCCGTGGCGGCGGACGCGGCGCGGATCGCGGCGGAGCTGGAGCACGATCCCGAGGACGACCTCAGCTGGTGCCGGCTGCACGAACTGCTCGCCCATCTCGAACTCGTCGCCGAACGAGCGGCGTCGGCGGCGGAGTCGTTCGGCCGCGCGCTGTCCCGGGCGCGGGCCCTGGGGGACGGCTACCACGAGGACCGACTGCTCTGCGCCGTCTGCGAGTTGGCGCAGTGGACGCCGATGCCGGTGGCCGCCGGACTGAAGCTCTGCTCGGCGCTCGGCACACGGTTCGCGGCGAGCCGGTCGCTGCTCATCCCGGTCCTGGTGACCAGGGCGCACCTGGAGGCCCTCGGCGGCGACCTGGACGGCGCCCGGCGCACCGTGGCGGAGGCGCTGACCTACTCGCGTGACGTCCACGCCGACCTGGCCGACGCGGTGGTGCTGGACACCGCCGGTTTCGTGGAGTCGCTGGCCGGTGCGCACGACGTGGCCGAGGCGCGGTACCGGCAGAGCCTGAGCGTGCTCCGCACCTCGGAGCACGCGACCGACACCCGGAACACCGAGGTCGCGATCGCCCGGGAGCTGTTCGCCCAGGGCCGGACCGCCGCCGCCGGGTCCGCCCTCGACCGGCTCGACCCGCCCGGGCACGGCGATGGTGCCGGTGAGGCCGGTGAGGCCGGTGAGGCCGGTGGCGCCGGGGTCGGGGACGCCGAGGGGGCGGGTCTGCGGGCGCGGCTGGGCGAGGCCGCGCTGCGCGGCCGGCTCGCCTCGGTCCTGGGCCGTCACGAGGAGGCGGTCGCCCAGGCCGTGGCGGCGCGGACCCTGGTGGCCCGGTGCGACGACCTGTGCCTGACCGGGGAGACGCTCCTCGACCTGGCGGTCGTGCTCGAAGCGGCCGGGATGACGGAACGCGCGAGGGCTGAAGGGGCTGAGGCATTGCGCATGTTCGAGGCGAAGGGCGCCGCACTTCCCGCCGGACGGGTCCGGGAGTGGCTCGCCGCCCACGAGCCGGGGACGGCCGGCGGAGCGGCGGACGGCGGAGCGGCGGACGGCGGGCCGGGCACCGGGGTCGGCGCCGCCGGGCCGGCCGGCGCCGCCGGGCCGGGGGAGGAGGCCGGGGCCGATGACTGACCTCCCGCCCTGGCGCCGCCCGCCGCGCGACCACTTCCCCGGTGTACCCGCGTGGAGCATGCCCGTCTCCGTGGTGCCGCAGGAGCCGTTCGCCGTCAGCCCGCTCGCCGAGGTCACCCGGGAGTGGGCGTGGGGCGACGCGGACGGCTCCGGTGTCCGCGTCTGCGTGCTCGACAGCGGCGTGGACGCCGACCACCCGCTCGTCGGCGGGCTCGACCGCGCCATGGACGTCGTCAAGGGCGAGGACGGCGAACTCGTCGTCACCCCGACCGAACCGGGCGACCCGGCGGGGCACGGCACCGCCTGTGCGAGCGTGATCAGGGCCATCGCCCCCGCCGTGTCGCTGACCTCGGTGCGGGTGCTGTCCGGCGGTGGACACGGCAGCGGCGCGGCCCTGCTGGCCGGGCTGACCTGGGCCATCGACGAGGGTTTCGACGTCATCAACATGAGCCTCTCGACGACGAAACCGGCGTTCCGCGACGCGCTGCGCGACCTGTCGGACGCCGCGTACTTCCGGCGCTGCGTCATCGTCGCGTCGGCGCACAACATGCCGGTCCACAGCTACCCGTGGCCGTTCGCCTCGGTCATCTCGGTGGCCAGCCACGACAGTCCCAGCCCGATGACCTACTACTACAACCCGTCGCCGCCGGTCGAGTTCTACGCACGGGGCGTCCGGGTCCCGGTGGCCGGGCCGGGCGGCCGCCGCCTGCTCAGCACCGGCAACAGCTTCGCCACACCGCACATCGCGGGCATCTGCGCGCTGATCCTCAGCAAGCACCGCGCGCTCACGCCGTTCCAGCTCAAGTCCGTCCTCTACCTGGCCGCCGAGAACGTAGCCGTACCCGAGGGAGGTGCGCGTGTCGACTGACCCCCTGGAGGGTGCCGACATCCCGCAACGAAGACTGCTCCAGTCGATCGTGGAGGTCGCCCGCAGCGTCTTCGGCGCCGCGGCCGCCTCCGTACTCCTGGTGGACCAGGACAGTGGGGACCTGGTCTTCGAGGCGGTCGCCGGCGAGGGCGAGCACACCCTGCTCGGGACGAGCTTCCCGAGCGGGACGGGCATCGCCGGCTGGGCGATGCTGTCCGGCCAGCCGGTGGTGATCGACGACGTGGCGGACAGCCCCCAGTTCGCCCGGAGCGCGGCGGAGTCCACCGGCTACGTGCCGCGCAGCATCATGGCCGCGCCGCTCATCTGCGACGGCGACTGCATCGGCGTGCTGTCGGTGCTGGACCGTGACAGCCGCGAGCGGTGCGACCTCGGGGACATGGCCTCCCTGGGGCTGCTGGCCACCGAGATGGCGACGGTGCTGGAGCTGATCGTCCGGCTCCGCTCCCTGGACGCGGACCGCGCCGCCCGGGCGGAGGCGGCGAGGTCCGCGCCCCCGCAGCCGGACCTGGTGCTGCTGCGGAGGGTCGCGGAACGGCTGCCGCTGGCGTCCGAACAGGTGGCCGCGACGGTGACCAAGCTCCTGACCATGGCGGACGAACTGCTCGGCGACGGCCGTGCCTGACGCCGCCGGTCGCCTCCGCCGGGCCGGTGCCGCCGACCGCCGCCACCCCTACGGTCACCGCCACCGCCACCGCGGCCGGGTCGAGGGCAGGGGCTGACCGCGATGGCCGACGGCCTCGCGGCCTTCCTCGCCCAGCTCCCCCAGGCGGCCCGGCCCTCCCCGCCGGGCCGCACCGTCGACGCCCGGCCCCGTCCGGTCCCGGCCGTGCTGCTGCTCAGCCGTGCCTGCGACAGCGGCCTGGAACGGGTGCAGGCGCTGCTGGGCGCGGCGGGCGTCCGGTCGGCCCGGCTGAACGCCGACGAGCTCGGCGCCGCCGACCTGCTCGTCGACCCCGAGCGCCGGACGGTCCGGCTCAACGGCCGCCGGCTGACCCCCACCGTGACGTGGATCAGGCACTTCTCGGCGTCCGCGATCGGGAGCACGGGGGAGCCGGCCCGCACGGTGTTCCTGCGCGAGTCCTGGCAGGCCGCGGCCGACCAGCTGGCGGCGGTCTCCGGGACGGCGCTCCGCGCGACCCGGCCGGGGCTGCTCGCCCAGCTGGAGCTCGCCCGGCGCCACCGGATCGCCGTCCCGCGCACCCTGCTGACCACCGACCCGCACCGCGCCCGGGGCGAGTTCGACTGCCCGCGGCTGGTCGTCAAGGCGGCCCACCACCACTTCGTGGAACCGGAGCCGGGCCTGCTGAACGGGATCTTCCCCACCGTCGTGGAGCGCGACGACCCCTCCGCGGACCCGGGCCCCGGCCCCGGCCCGCCCGTCGTCGTGCAGGAGTACGTCGAGCACGAGGAGGAGCTGCGCGTCTACTACGCGGCGGGGCGGCTGCACGCCTTCCGCGTCGCCAAGACGGCGCCGGCCGACCCCTGGACGGCACCCGGGCGGGTCGGGGTGCACCCCGTCACGGCGCCGCCCGCGGTGGCCGCCGCCACCAGGACGCTGGCCGCCGCGATGTCGCTCCACTACGGGGCGTTCGACTTCCTCGTCAGCGCCGGAACGCCGGTCTTCCTGGAGGTCAACCCCGACGGCGACTGGCACTGGGTCGAACAGCGGGCCGGCGGCACCCCGGTCACCACCGCGGTCGCCGCCATGCTGGCCGCCCTGCACCGCCGCGCGCTCCCGGCGCGGGGGCCGTTCGACCTCCTCGGCTTCCTGTCCGCCGCGCAGCCCGCCCCCGATCCCTGACGGCCCCCCAACCGGCGGCCGGCCGGGGACCCGTACGTCGTGCGGGCGGTGCGGGAGCGTCCGTCAGTCGGCGGCCGGCGCCGGGCGCACCGCCGAGGACCCCGCCGGGGACGGCGGGGGAGCGGGTGCCGGGGCCGCCGCCGGGGAGGGGAAGGGCAGGGCGTAGACGACGAAGTGGACCGCCAGCGCCGCCACGGCGACCGCCTCCACCACCGACAGCGCCAGCAGGAGCGCCCGGGGCTCCGCGCCCGCCCAGTAGCCGACGAGGGCGGCCAGCGGCACCCCGCAGAAGGCGCCCAGGTCCACCGCACACTGGACGATCTTGCGCATCCGGTGGCGGGCGTCACTCCGGTGGGCGTCCTCCCAGCCGAAGACCGCCCCGTCGGCCCCGGCTCCCGCCAGCTCCCCGAGCCGTGGGGCGAGCCGGGTGCGGACGTAGCGCCCGATCGCCGAGATCTTCTCGTCGTTCACCAGGTAGGTCCAGCCCAGCACGACGCACACCGGCGGCAGCGCGAGCAGGACGGGCGTCCTCCCCGTCTGCGCGGCCACGGCCACCAGACCGGCCACGGCCGCGAGCGTCACGTACAGGAGGTTGTCCCGGAACCCGATGCGGGCCTTCTGCTCGTCCTTGACGCTCTGGTACTCCGCCAGGAGCAACTGCCCGGCGGTCAGCCCGGTCCCCGGCGGCGGCGCGGACCCCTGCCCCGCTCCTGCTTCCCCCAGCATGCCCTTCCCCCTCCGACGAGTCCGACGAGTCCGACGAGCCGGCGGTCCGACGAGCCGGCGGTCCGGCGAGCCCTGCCACCGGACGACCCCGGTACTGCTTCCTACCCGGGCCGTGCGCGGGTGAGTCGTCGGGGCCGCAGTCCGGCCGACCACGCGCGGCTCACACCACCCCGCCGTCGTCCGCCGCCCCGCCGTCCGGTGCGCCGCCGCCGTCCGCCGCCCCGCCGTCCGCCGCCCCGCCGTCGAGGAGCGCGGCCACCTCGTCCGCGTCGACGTCCCCGACGTCCTCGAAGATCTCCAGCGCCCGCTCCCAGCTCTCCCGCGCGGTGTCGTGCCGCCCCAGCGCCGTGAGGACCACGCCGAGCCGGTGGAGGGCCCGTGCCTCGCCGCGGAGGTGGCCCACCTCCCGGTGGACAGCCAGGGCGGCGCGGTAGCCGTCCGCGGCCTCCTCCCACTCCGCGCGCTGTTCGTGCACCTCCCCGAGGTTGTGCAGGGTCATCGCCTCGCCGAAGCCGCCGTCGCCCGCCCCGCGCCGGATCTCCAGCGACCGGCGGTAGCTGTCGGCGGCCCGGTCCAGATCGCCCATGACCATGTACGCGGCGCCCATGTTGTTGAGCGCCATGGCCTGCCCGCTCGGATCGGCGAGGGCGGCGAAGAGGGGCTCGGCGAGGGCGTAGTGCTCGATGGCCTCCGCGTAGCGCTCGGCGTTGTCCAGGCTGACGCCCAGGTTGTTGAGGTCCGTCGCCTCCCCCCGGCGGTCCCCGAGGGCGCGGTGGGCCTCCAGCGCCTCCGTGTGGCAGGCGATGGCCTCGTCGTACCGCTCCAGGTCGTCGTGGACGTCGCCGAGGCCGCTCAACAGCCAGGCCTCGGCGGGCCCGTCGCCGGCGGTGCGGGCGGCGGCGAGGCCGATCCGCTGGACCTCCAGCCATTCCGGCCACTGGCTGCGCCGCTGGAAGTACGACCAGAGCGTGATGGGCACCCGGGAGCACAGGACGTGCAGTCCCGCCCCGGAGGCCTGTGCGGCCGCGTCCAGGATGTTGCCGTACTCGGCGTCGAGCCAGGCGAGGGCGGCGTCCGCGTCGCCGAACTCCCCGGGCCGGACGTCCTCGGGGACCGGCACCGGGGCGAGGACCTGTTCGCGGCCCCCGTTGAGGGCGCGGTCGGCGTTCTCGGCCGTCGCCACGTACCAGGTCAGCAGGCGGGTCACCGCCCGGTGGGCGTCGGGGGCGGACTCCTCCTCGCGGCAGCGGTGCTGGGCGTACAGCCGCAGCAGGTCGTGGAAGCGGAACCGGCCGGGTGCCTCCGCCTCCAGCAGGTGCGCCTCGGTCAGCGCGTCGAGGAGGTCGCGGGCCTCCCGGCGTGACACGCCCAGGACCGCCTCGGCGGCGGACAGGCCGATGACGGCGCCCCGGTGCAGCCCCAGCCGGCGGAACGCCCGGCGCTGCTGCGGCGAGAGCTTGTCGTAGGACCAGGAGAAGACGTGCATGACGGCGGCGTACTCGTCCGAGCCCCGCGAGAGTTCCTCCAGCCGTTCGCTCTCGGGGCCGAGTTCGGCCCGGACGTCCGCGAAGCCGAAGGACGGCCGCATGGCGAGCCGCACGGCGGCGATCCGCAGCGCCAGCGGGAGGCGGCCGCACAGTTCCGCGACCGCGAGCGCCGCCTCGCGCTCCGCGGCGACCCGCTCCGGCGTCAGCACCCGGGCGAAGAACGCCAGGGACTCCTCCGGCGTGAGGACGTCGAGGGTGAGCAGCCGCGCGCCGTCACGGACGGCGAGCCCGGCCATCCTGCTGCGGCTGGTCACCACGACGCAGCAGCCCGGGGCGAGAGGGAGCAGCGGGCGGACCTGTGCGACGTTCTCGGCGTTGTCCAGGACGATCAGGACCCGCCTGTCCGCCAGGCGGTCGCGGTACGCGCGGGTGCGTGCGTCGAGCGTGCCGGGGATCTCCCCGGCGGGCGTCCCGAGCAGGGCGAGCAGCTCGCCGAGGGCGCGGCGCGGTTTGACGGCCGGGGTCGGTGCGTAGCCCTGGAGGTTGAGGTGGACCTGTCCGTCGGGGAAGCGTTCGCGGGCGGTGTGGGCCCAGTGCACGGCGAGGGTGGTCTTGCCCACGCCCGGGGTGCCGTCGATCGCCGAGATGACCACGGTGGGCGTCGTTCCGGGCGCGTCGGCCGCCCGGGAGAGCGAGTCGAGGGTGCGCAGGTCCTCCGAGCGGCCGGTGAAGTCGGCGATGTCCGGAGGTAGTCGGGACGGAACGCGGACGGGGGTGCGGCCGTTCGGCGCCGCCGCGGGGGCGTGCAGGTGGATGTGCTGCTCGGTCTTGCCGGTCACGGGGCCGAGGAAGAGGCCGTGGCCGAAGTCGACGTGGTCGCCCGAGTAACGGGACGGTTCGTCCGGTGGTTCGGGGGAGGGCTCGCCCGGTGTCCCGGCTGCCAGGCGGGCGGCCAGGGCGGCGGCCGATGCCGGGTCGCCGGCCGAGAGGTCCCGCAGCCGGGCGGCCCACTCGTCGAGCACCCGGCCGAGGTCCGGGTCCGCGGCCGCCCGGGCCGCGAGCGCGGTCGTCAGCGGGTCCGCACCCGCCGGGGGCCCGGCGCCGTCCCCGTCCGCTGCGCCGTCCTCCTCCGCTGGGCCGTCCTCCTCCGCTGCGCCGGGCGCGCCGACGGTGTCGACCGTCGCGTCGCCGAGGAGGGCGGCGAGGTGTCTCCGGAGCGCCTCGCCCCCCGGCTGTGCCGCGGCCGCGGCGAGAACCCGGAGCAGCACTGCCCAGTTCGAGTCCATCCGATCCCCTGGTCCGTGTGGTGTGCGGAGCGGTGCCCCGACAGCGCCGCCTGACATCGCGTCACATGTGGTGCCGTGCAGGCGCAGTGATCCCGTCAGGCTATCGTGTGAGGATCCCGGGGGAAGCCAAGTCGCCGCTGGGAGGGGAGTGTTCGGGAGTGATGGACATGACGGAAAGACGCACCGGAACCGCGGTCGTCCTGACCGCCCTGCCGGTGGAGTACCGCGCGGTGCGAGGTCTGCTCGGCAGTACGGTGAAGCGGCAGCACCCGTCGGGCACGGTGTTCGTCGCGGGGGTCCTTCCCGGCACGCGCTGGGAGGTCGTCCTGGCCAGGGTGGGCGAGGGGAACCTCCGGGCCGCCGTGCTCGCCGAGCGCGCGCACCAATGGCTGGGCCCCGACGCGCTGTTCTTCGTCGGCGTGGCCGGCGGGCTCAAGCCCGATGTCCGCATCGGCGACGTCGTGGTGGCGACGAAGGTGCACCACCTCCACCCGGGCAAGGACAGCGCCGACGGCTTCCTGGCGCGCCCCGTCCCGGGCGCCGTCTCACACCTGCTGGAGCAGAACGCCTGGCACGCGCTGAGCGACGACTCCTGGTTCACGTCGGGGAGTTCGGAGCGGCCCGGCAGCCCGGTGGGCCGCGGGCCGGTGGAGGTGCCGGCCGTGCACTTCAAGCCGGTGGTGGCGGGCGAGGTGGTGCTGAACGCGCCCGGCAGCCCGCTCCGCGAGCAGATCCGGTGGCACTACGACGACGCGGTCGCCGTCGAGATGGAGAGCGCGGGTGTGGCCGCGGCGGCGTCGCTCGGGCACGACCTGCACATCCTGACCGTCCGCGGGATCAGCGACCACGCCGACGGCGAAAAGGCGGCGGCCGACGCCACCGGCTCCCAGGACCGTGCCGCCGCCAACGCGGCCGCCGCGCTCGCGGCGATCCTGCGCGACCTCGACCCGGACGACCTGCCGCCCCGCGGCCCGGACCGGGCCGTCCGCCCCGGAGCCGACCGGGACGCGGTCCGTCCCGCCGCGGGCTACGGCGGGGACCACATCGACTTCCGCCACGGCACCTTCCTCGCCCCCGTCGTGGGAAAGGCCGACGCGGGCCCGACGGCGCGGCCGCCGGTCACGGCCCCCGAGCCGACCGTGCCGGGCGCCGTCTGGCCGGACGCCGTCTGGGTGGAAGCCCTGCTGGCCTTCGGCGACATGGCACGAGCCGCCTTCCGGCAGGACGTCCTCACCGACATGGGCCGCATCCTCGACCTCCCCCACCCCTTCCTCGCGGCGGAGTATCCCGTGGCCCGCGACCACGTACGAGAGATCGTCGGCCGGGTGAACGCTTACAAGGACGCTCCCGCCGCCCGTGCGGCCCTCCACCGCGCCCTGGAGTCCGCCCGCCCGGACGACCGCGCCCTCGTCGCACTGTCCCGGCTGCTGCCATGAGGAGCGAGGTCTTCACCCACCGGGCCCGCCGCTGGTGCCGGGTCCGGCATGAGAGCTCACCCGAGGGGGACCTGTTCCCGCTGGACGATGACGGCTTCCTGGGCAGCGACCACCTCTTCGCGCTTTCCGTGTCCGAGGCTCCTACAGGTGCGCTCGTTTCTCCGGATGAGGTGGCGCAGGAGGGCGCGACCGTGCTGCTCGGTGAGCCGGGAGCCGGAAAGACGTCGGTGTTCAGCTCGGTCGTGGACGGCCTGCCGGTACTGGACGAGCCGTTCGGGGGTGGTGAGGAGGACGACCGTTGTCTGTGGATCGACGGAGCGGATCTGACGTCCGAAACCTTTCAGGAGGTCCTGGGGAGGCACCTGCTCGCACTGCCGAACATGGCATCCGGCCCAAGCCCGGGCCCAGGGACGAGCGGAACGCTGACGGTCGTGATCGACCAAGCAGACGAGAGCGAGATCTGTCGCAACCTGCCCGGCTATCTGAAGCGATCGCTGAGGAAGAGGGATGTCAGGGGCCTCCGACTGCTGATCGCGTGTCGCACCGGCGACTACCCGCCTGGTCTCACTCGCGTTCTTCACGATGCGTTCGGTCGTTGCTCCTTGGTCGACCTTGCGCCACTGGCGCGCGCCGACGCCGTGGCGCTGGCGGAGAGTGCCGGTGTTCCCGGGGAGGAGCTGATCGCCGAGATCGTGTCCCTGCGTGCGGGTGCCCTCGCCAGCGTGCCACTCACGCTGGAACTGATCGTGCGCAGGTACCGGGAGAGCGGGCGGCTGAGGGGCGGCGCCGTCGAGCTGTTCAAAGACGGTGTCCGGCTGTTGGCGCAGGAGTACGACCCCGAGCGGCTCAGGCTCGCGGCGCCCACGACGACGTGGCCCCAGCGTCTGGAGGTCGCCGGTCGCATTGCTGCCCGTCTGGTGCTTTCGGGCCGGCGTTCCCTCTGGTCCGGGAGCTTCCTGTCGGAGAGGCCGCGTCCCACGGACCTCGACTTCGGCACCGTGGTCGGAGGGCTTGAGACTTGGGACCTCCAGGACTTCGACGTCACCCCGGCTGTGGCGGAGGAGGTGCTTCGGTCGGGCCTGTTCACGGCGAGTGGCAATGACAGGTTCGTCTTCAGGCACTCTTCGATCGCGGCCTTCCTCACGGCCCGTCACCTCGTCTCCCGATCCGTGACGGAGGGCGCGCTCAGGCGTCTGTTCCTGGTCGGAGTGCCGGACGAGGAGACTGCCGGTATCCCCGTGTCGCTGCGGGAGACCGCTGCCTGGATGGTGGCGCTGGACCCCGATCGCGTCAAGTGGTTGGCCGCGGCTGACCCGGAGAGCCTGACCGTGCACAGCGGACTGGTCCGCTCGGACAAGGTCAAGGAGTTGATCGTCGGCCGTCTGCTTGAGCGTGCCGCCGATGTCGAGCTCGGGGATGTCAGATGGCAGCGGAGCCGTTGGGCCCTCGAACACCCCGGGCTCGCTCGCCAGCTTCTTCCGGCACTCACCCTGGACCCCGGGGGCTTCGGGGACTGGCCGACGTGGGCCCGCGCCCGGGTGGCGCTCCACCTGGCGGAGCAATGCCCTTCACCTGATCTGGCGGTGCCGCTACTGGAGCTGGCTGCCGACGCCAAGTGGCCGGCCGCGAACCGGGCACAGGCGGCCAGGGCGGCGTTCGGGTGCGACGCGGAACTGGCAGCACCTGCGCTTCGAGAGGTCCTGCACTCGCTCGACCGGACTGCGGGAGCGGATCCCGACCTAGGCCTCCGAGGTACGCTCCTCACTCTGCTCTGGCCTCGTTCGCTCGACACGGCGACGGTGCTCGCCGCGCTGGGCGAGGCTCCGAGCGACGACCGCTACGGGGCCTACGAGCACTTCGTCGCCGGTGTGGCGGCCGCCTGCCCTGAGGAGGACGTGAACAGCCTGGTGGAATGGCTGGTGCAGCGCACGACGGATGGTGCCGCATCACCCCGGCACCGCGAGTGGCAGGGATTCGACAGGTTCGTGTCCGGCGTTGTCGACCGGGCACTGCGCGCATCCGACGCGGGCTCGTTGCTGCCCTCTGTTGCCCGGATTCTGACGACCCGATTGACCGGGCACTCGCGAACCGCGCTTCCGACGGTCTTGAACCCCGTCACTGTGGAAGGCTCGGAGCCCACCGCGGTACGGGATCTGCGACGTGAGCTCGCCTCGGCCATGATCGTCTGCGGACTCGAAGAAGAACAGAACATGAGGTACTTCTCGTGGCTCGTCGTGCGCGAGTGGGAGGCCGGCCGCTCGTCGTTGCTGCAACGCGAAGGACTCCACGGCGACCGGATGACGCTGCTTGATGCGGAGGACTTCGCCTGGGCGCTCGACCGGGCGGCCGCGTGCACCGGGAGCGCTGCGCTGGCGGAAGCCCACGCACACCTGGCAGAGGTCCTCTTCGACCAGCAGAGCCGAGAACATTTCGACCTTGCCTACCGTAGTCAGGGCAACCCCGCATGGCCGTACCTGGAGTGGTTCTTCCAGCCGATCGAGATCCACGGCGAGCTCGCGAAGGCGTGGCGCCGGAACGACCGCGGCTCGGCCGCGGCGCGGTGGCCGGAGAGCGCGAGGTTCGTGGTGGAACAGCGCGCACGACTGGAGATGTCGAGAGCCCACGACACCGACAGTTTCTGGAAGCTTCTCTGGAACCTGCAGCGTGACCCGAGCAGTGGGAACGGCCCTCGGCGCTTCGACTGTGACATCACCGACTGGCCGGGCTGTTCGGTCTTCAGCGAGGAGGAACTCGCCTCCCTGCCGGCGTGTGCCCTGGAGTTCCTGCGGCGTGAGAACGATCATTCCGACGAATGGCTCGGTTCGGGGACGGAAGACAAGCGGGCCTGGGCGGGCTTCCTGTCGTTGGCCCTGCTCCACCGCACAGGCAGGCTGGAAGAGCTCGAACCCGACCGCTGGGATGCGTGGGTCGGCGCGATCGTGGACCCGTGGTGCGACTTCTCCGGGCCCCGGGCAGAGCTTCTTCGGAAAGCGGCGGACCATGTCCCACTCGGGCTGAGTCGAGCGATCCGGACGCTTGCCGAGGCACAGCTCGGTGAGGGAAGCCAACCTCTGGTGCTGGAGAGGATCGAGGCGACCTGGTCTCCCGACGTGACGGGGACCATGGAGGACCTGCTGGCTCTGCTGTCCGCCACCTTCTGGCCGGACTACGCTACCGGCCGAACGGTAGGGGTTCTGGCGCTCTCGGAGAAGGCATTGGCGAGAGAGGCGGAGAGCCGGTCGGCACTGGTGCGTACATGGTCTGCACTTCTCACCGGCCTTCTCGCCGCGGGCAGTCCCTTCGCACGATCGGTCGCCGAGTACGCACTCGGCCCCGTCGTCGTTTCCGGAGAGTCCGGGGACCTCCGACTTCCCGTCCTTGCCGCGTGCTCGCTCGTGCGGGTCGACGGGGCCGACGGCTGGTCCAAGGTCGAGGGCCTGGTCGACGCGTCGGAGCCCTTCAGCCGGGCCTTCGCGTTCGCCTGCGCCGGGCGTTCCGAGCGGGGATACATGGAGGAGGTCGTCGACGAGCGCGGCCTGGGTCGGCTCTACCGCTGGCTCGACAGGCACTTCGCCCAGGATGAGTACTCCCGCCCGCTCGGGGTCCACGTGGTCACCCCCGAGATGGAACTGGCCGAGTGGCGGGAGTCGCTTCCCGTGGTGCTGAGCCGCTGCGGAACTCCGGCGGCGGTCGAGGAGCTGAGGTCCCTGGTCGCCGAGTTCCCTGCCCGCCTGGGGCTGAGAGCCTCGCTCGTGGCAGCGCGGACCCGTCTCCTCGCGGCGACCTGGACCCCGGCCGATCTGGACGAGGTGGTGGCCATTCTGGCCGGAGCCTGTCGGATCAGTGAGCCGCTGTCCGACCAGGCCCGCCTCGTCGAGGCGATGGAGGCCTTCCAGGACATGGGAAGCCACGGATTCCGCCAGGGGATCGTACGGGACATGCAGATCCACATGAGATCGGATCGGTTTCTGCCGATCGCGGACCACAACGTCGCGCGTGATCACTTGTGGGCGATCGCAGGGTATGTCTGCGGCGAGGGCGGCGAGGCTGCGCGGTACGCGCTGGTCGAAGCGCTCAGGCAGGCACGCCCCGACGATCGCGCCCTGGAACCGCTGAGCTCGCTGCTGCGATCCTGAGAGCGCCTGTGCCGGCTGCCGCCACCCGCTCCACTCCACCCCGATCAGTCCCATTTCGCGATCCCCCTTCCAGAGAGGCAGCCGTGTGCGCGGCCGGGAGGTGCCCGGGCGTAGCAGGCACCTGCGCGGGTGCGGCCGGTCGGCGGGTGACGGGGGTGGGGCGGCTCGTGCGTGTCGCCGTCCGCGGGCGGGGCGCGCCTGCACAATGGGCGGGATCCCGCCGGGCGGGGCGCCGTGGGAAAGGACGTGACTGTGGCCGGGCCGGATGAGCCGGAGGTCTACGGCGACGCCCGGTGGCCGATGGCCGGGGCGGTGGCCGTCGCGATCGCGCTGACCCTGGTCATGCCCGACGAGCTGCGCCTGGCGCCGCGCTGGCTGCTGCCCTCGGTGGAGGGCCTGCTGCTGCTGACGCTGATGGTGGCCGACCCCGGCCGGATCGACCGCCGTTCGACCGTGCTGCGCGGGGTGTCCGTCGCCCTGGTGGTGGTGCTGGCGTGCGGGGCGATCTGGTCGACCGGCCGGCTGGTCGACGACCTGGTGCACGCGGGGCCGGTGACGAACTCGGCGTCCGCGCTGCTGCGGAGCGGCGGCTGCGTCTGGGGCGGCACCGTGCTGGCCTTCTCGCTCCTCTACTCCGAACTCGACTGCGGTGGAGCGGCGGCCCGGGCCCACCACATGCCGGAGATCCCGGGCCTGGCCTTCCCCCAGCAGCTCAGCCCCGCGATCGCCCCGGCGCACTGGCGGCCCCGCTACGTCGACTACCTGTACCTCGCGCTCACCAACTCCACCGCCCTCAGCCCCACCGACGTCATGCCGCTGGCGCACTGGGCCAAGATCGCGATGGGGCTCCAGTCCATAGTCTCCCTGCTCCTGCTCGGCCTGGTCATCGCGCGGGCGGTCAACGTCATCGCCTGACGGCGGGCCCCGTCCGGAGGCGGGCGCCGTCGCCGGGCGGCGGCGGGGGAGGCCCGGCCGACGGCGTCCCGCCCGGGCCGGGGCGGGTCTCCCACGCCCTCCACCCGGCGTGTCGGCCATCGGTGGACACGCCCTCGCACCCCCGCGATTGGATGCTCATGGACCGCTACCCCCCGATCGCCGACCACGGACTGGTGGGCGACCTCCAGACCGCCGCCCTGGT
Source organism: Kitasatospora sp. NBC_00458 (assembly GCF_036013975.1). Classification (NCBI taxonomy): domain Bacteria; kingdom Bacillati; phylum Actinomycetota; class Actinomycetes; order Kitasatosporales; family Streptomycetaceae; genus Kitasatospora; species Kitasatospora sp. NBC_00458. The sequence continues at coordinate 724,316 of NZ_CP107904.1, read as the reverse complement.
GTCGTCCCAGGGCGTGGTCGACTGGTTCTGCTCGCCGAGGTTCGACTCGCCGAGCGTGTTCGCCGCGCTCCTCGACCACGACCGGGGCGGGTACTTCCGGCTGGCGCCCGAACACGAGGACGTCTCCTGCCGGCAGTTGTACTACCCGGACACGGCGGTGCTGGTCACGCGGTTCATGTCGCCGGAGGGCGTCGGCGAGGTCCTCGACTGGATGCCCGCGAACACCGGCCGCACCGCGACCGACCGGCACAGCCTGATCCGGGTGATCCGGGCCGTGCGCGGCACCGTGCGGTTCGTCCTGGAGTGCCGGCCGCGGTTCGACTACGGGCGGGCCGGGCACGACCTGGACCTCGGACCCCGGGAGGCGGTCTTCCGCGGTCCGGGGATCGCCGGCCACCTGCAGGCGAGCTTCCCGCTGGAGCGGGACGGGACGGACGTGACGGGCGGGGTGACCCTCGGGGTCGGGGAGTCCGCCGCCGCCGTGTTCACCACCGGGGGCGCGGACGCCGGGGCGCCGCCGCCGCTGACCGTCGAGGACATCACGACGAGGCTGTGGGCGGAGGTCGACTTCTGGCAGAAGTGGCTGCACACCTCGCGCTACCGGGGGCGCTGGGCGGAGATGGTGAACCGTTCCGCCATCACGATCAAGCTGCTCACCTACCACCCCACCGGCGCCCCGGTGGCCGCCGCCACCATGGGGCTTCCGGAGCAGGTCGGCGGCGAGCGGAACTGGGACTACCGGTACTCGTGGGTCAGGGACGGCGCGCTCTCGGTGCGCGCGCTGCTCGACCTCGGGTTCGCCGAGGAGGCGTCGGCGTTCACCAAGTGGCTGGGCGACCGGATGCACGACCGGGCGGACCTGCCCGGCGAGCGCCTGCAGATCATGTACCGGGTCGACGGCGACCCGTACCTGACCGAGGAGGTGCTCGACCACCTGGAGGGCTACCGGGGGTCGCGGCCGGTGCGGGCGGGCAACGCCGCCGCGGACCAGCTGCAGCTCGACATCTACGGCGAGTCCCTCTATGCCCTGGCCGAGGGCATGGACACCGGCGTCGAGCTCGGCTACCACGGCTGGAAGGGGCTCGCCCGGACACTGGACTGGCTGACCGACAACTGGGACCGCCCGGACGAGGGCGTCTGGGAGACGCGCGGCGGGCGCAAGGACTTCACCTTCAGCCGGGTGATGTGCTGGGTGGCGTTCGACCGCGGCATGCGCCTGGCGACCGAGCTCAGCCGGCCCGCCGACATCCCGCGCTGGCGCCACGCCCGGGACACGATCCTGGAGCAGGTGATGGAGAGGGGGTGGAGCCAGAGCGAGCAGGCCCTGGTGCAGCACTACGGCGGCGACGTGCTGGACGCCTCCCTGCTGCTGATCCCGCGGGTCGGCTTCCTGGCGGCGAAGAGCCCGGGCTGGCTGTCGACCCTGGACGCGATGGAGCGCAAGCTCGTCTCGGACAGCCTCGTGTACCGCTACGACCCGGCCGCGTCGCCGGACGGGCTGCGGGGCTCGGAGGGCACCTTCAGCCTCTGCACCTACCTGTACGTCGACGCCCTCGCGCGGGCCGGCCGCGTCCGCCCGGCCCGGTACACCTTCGAGAAGATGCACACCTACGCCAACCACGTGGGCCTGTTCGCCGAGGAGATCGGCCCGAGCGGCGAGCAGCTCGGCAACTTCCCGCAGGCCTTCACCCACCTGTCGCTGATCATGGCGGCGTCCACCCTGGACGAGGCGATCGACCGGCTGCGGGCGCGGGAGTAGCACCGTGCGGGGAGCCGGGCACGGCGCGGGCACGGCGCGGGCACGGCACCGGCCGGGGAGCCGGGCAGGCCGCCGGCCCGGGGAGCGCGGTCGAGCGCGGCGCGTCCGGGCTGCCTGGTCCGGCCGCCGGTCGGGCTCGTAGGGTGGGGTCCGCCTGATGATCGTTCGTCCCGTGGCAGGAGATCCCATGAGTGAGACCGCCGTTCCCGACGCCGTGCTGCCGGTCGGGGTGATCGGCCTCGGCGACATCGCGCAGAAGGCCTATCTGCCGGTGCTCACCGCCCTGCCGGGTGTGGACCTGCGGCTGATGACCCGGGACCGGGCGAAGCTGGACCGGATCGGCGACGCCCACCGGATCGACCCGGCGCACCGGTTCACCGACCTCGGCGAGCTGATCGGCAGCGGCATCCGGGCCGCGTTCGTGCACGCGTCCACCGCGCAGCACGTCCCGATCGTCGAGCGGCTGCTGACCGCCGGCGTCGACGTGTACGTGGACAAGCCGCTGGACTACACCCTGGAGGGGTCCCGCCGGCTGGTGGAGCTCGCCGACCGCACCGGGCGCTCGCTGATGGTCGGCTTCAACCGCCGCCACGCGCCGGGCTACGTGCAGGCGAAGGAGCGGCCGCGGGACCTGATCGTGCTGCAGAAGAACCGCGAGGGCCTGCCCGAGGCGCCGCGGACGATGGTCTTCGACGACTTCATCCACGTCGTGGACGTGCTGCGCTTCCTGGTGCCCGGCGAGATCGAGCACGTCGACGTCCGTTCCCGGGTGCGCGACGGCCTGGTCGAGCACGTCGTCCTCACGCTGGCCGGGGAGGGCTTCACGGCGCTGGGCATCATGAACCGGCTCTCCGGCTCGACCGAGGAGATCCTGGAGGTCTCCGGCGGCGACTCCAAGCGCGAGGTCCACAACCTCGCCGAGGTGGTCGACCACCGCGGCCAGCCGACGGTCCGCCGCCGCGGCGACTGGGTCCCGGTGGCCCGTCAGCGCGGCATCGAGCAGGTCGTGCTGGCCTTCCTGGACGCGGTCCGCAGCGGGAGGACCCTGGACGCCCACGACGCGCTGCGCACCCACGAGCTGTGCGAGCGGATCGTCGAGCGCCTTGAGTCCGCCTGACCCGGCTCGGCGGTGACGGCGCCGGTGCCCGCGGGCACCGGCGCCGTCCGGCCCGCCGGGCTCAGCCGTGCGACGCCCGGGCTCAGCCGTGCGTCGCCCGGGCGCCGGCCTGCCGGCGCCACCACTCCACCGTCGCCCGGAGCTGCTCCTCGACGGGGGTGGCGCGCAGCGTGAACGCGGACTCCCAGGCGGCGGAGTCGATCACGAACGGGCGGTCGAACTGGTAGCGGACCTCCCGCAGTTCGCGGAGCAGCGGCGAGAAGAGCCCGGCCAGGCCCAGGACCGCCGGCTGGAGCCTGCGGACGGCCACGGGGCCGGTGCCCGCCTCGGCGGCGAGCCGGTCGACCATCGCGCGGACCGACAGCGGGGGAGCGGTCGGCACGTGCCAGGCCCGTCCCCAGGCCCGCTCGTCGCCCGCGGCCTCGACCAGCGCCCCGGCCGTGTCGGGGAGGTAGGTCCAGCTGTGCGGGGTGTCGGGGTCGCCGAGCACGGTGACGGCCTTGCCGTCCAGCAGGCGGGGCACGACCCGGGAGGCCAGGTGGCCCCCGTCGGTCACGCCGGGGCCGAAGAAGTCCGAGGCGCGCACCTCGACGGCCCTGATCCGGCCCGCCTCGTGCAGGGTCCGGGCCTGCTCCCAGACCGCGGCCCTGACCCTGCCCTTGTGCCCGGTCGCCGCGAGCGGCAGGTCCTCGGTGAGCGGGCGGTCCACCGGGCCGTAGCCGTAGAGGTTGCCCAGCATGACCAGGACGGCCCCGGTCGCCTCGGCCGCCGTGCAGAGCGAGGAGGCCAGCGGCGGCCAGTCGGTCGTCCACCGGTGCAGGGGCGGCGCGGCGCAGCCGTAGACGGCGGCGGCGCCGCGGACGGCCCCGGTCAGCCGCTCGGGGTGGGCGGCGTCCAGCGCCACGTGCTCGATGCCGGGCTCCGGGGGCCGGCCCGACCTGGTGACCACACGTACCTCATGGCCCCGCTCGGCCAGCGTCCGAGCGGTGGCCGCCCCCGCGGGCCCGTATCCGACAACCACATGAAGACTCACGATCACACCCTAGCCCGGGGCCTCCGGGGCCGGTGACGCGGCCATGTCGTGACGGGTTCCCGGCCACCGGTGCCGATGCCCTGTCAGGGCGGCTGCGGGCGAAGGCCGATGACGGACGGTCCGGTCCTGACGGTCCGGTCCGGGCGGGCCGGAGGGCTCGGCGCGAGGGCAGGACGGCTCGGCGGGCGGGCTCGCGGGACGGTGGGCGGGCTCGTGGAGCGGGAGGCGGAGGGGCACGTCGCACGGGGGCGGCGTCAATTCGGTTGCAGGGCCTCGTCGACCCCTGTAGACAATGTGACATGCTACAAACCCCCCTCATCACCCTCCGCGCCCGGCACGACGGCGACGTCCCGGTCCTCCAGTCCGAGCTGTACGACGACGTCGCCACCCGCTCCCGGGCCGACTCCCGCCCCTGGCAGCCCCTTTCGCCCGGCGCCGCCGCGTCGCCCTACGCGGTGGCGGCCCCCAGCGACGAGGCGGCCTGCTTCTCGGTCGTGGAGCGCTCCTCCGGCGAACTCGCCGGCGAGGCGCTGCTGTGGGGCATCGACACCCACAGCCGCACCGCCCACCTCGGCATCGCGCTGCTCCCCGGCTTCCGCGGCCGCGGCCTGGCGCACGAGGTGGTCGCCCTGCTCTGCCACTACGGCTTCACCGTCCGCGGACTGCAGCGCCTCCAGGTCGACACCCTGGCCGACAACCTGCCGATGATCGCCGCCGCGACCCGCGCGGGCTTCGTCCTCGAAGGCACCCTGCGGCGCTCCGCCTGGACGTACGGCTCCTTCAGCGACCAGGTCGTCCTCGGTCTGCTCGCCGAGGAGTGGACCGACACCGTGGCGGAGGTCCCGGCGGACGCCCGCCGGTAGGCCGGCGGCCCCGGCCGGACGTGCCGCGGGGCGGGACCGGCCGAGCCGGTCCCGCCCCGCCGCGTCGGCGGCTACCGCGCGCCCGCGGTCACTTCGCGCCGGTCCAGGTGGACTCGGGCGCGGGTCCGGCCGCCCGGACGGCGTCGGCGTCGAGGTCGATGTCGGCGTAGAACACGCCCAGGTTGTAGCCGTCGCCCTGGGTGTTGACGGTCACGGTGACGTCGGTGTCGCCGTTGCGCAGGAACGGGGAGACCGTCCAGCGGTTGGCGTCGTAGCCGAAGTTGTTGCGCGGCGCCGGGTTGCGGGGGAACCGCTGGGCGGGGTTCGGGTTGTCGATGGTGGAGTTGAAGGCGTCGTCGGCCGGGTGGTTGACGTCGGTGAAGCGGGTCAGCGGGCCGTTGGTGGACTTGATGTCCATGGTGTCGCCGCTCCACTTGTGGTCGCCGTCGTAGACGACCCAGCCCAGGTGTCCGGTGACCGGGCCGGTGGCCGGCGTCCTGATCCCGCTGAGCGTGCCCGAGAGCGCGGGGCTGTTGGGCAGCTCGGGCTGGAAGCCGTCCCAGAGGTGGACGTGGCGCAGCGGCGCGCAGACGTCCTCGTAGGCGACCACGACGGTCCAGCCGCCCCAGCTGTGCGGCTTGACCACGGAGTCCATGTTGGCGGCCGTGTAGGTGCCGGTGCCGTGCTGCTTGACCAGGTCGGTGATGTCGGCGGAGGCCTGGTAGCTGCTCTCCTCGTCGGTGGTGATGTAGCCGATGGAGGGCTGCTGGTTGGCGATGTTGGTGTACTGGCCGTCGCCGGGGAACTTGAGGTAGATCTCGTCGATCTGGCTCTCGGGCAGGACGACGTCGCCGATGCCGCGGGTGCCGCCCCAGTACAGGCGGGCGTACTTCACGACCGAGCCGGCGGGCAGCTGCAGGTCGGCGGAGCTCGCGGAGTAGATGGCGTCGCCGAGCGGGCCGATGCTGCCGGGATCGATGTTGACGTACCGCATCTGGTAGTTGTTGTTGATCGGCCGGCTGCCCGCCCCGGTGCGGGCCTGCTCGCACGGCGGCTGGGCGGGGTCGACGGGGGGCTTGGTCTCGTCGCAGGTCATCAGGGCGTTGCTGATGTGGGTGACGGACCCGTGGAAGTCGCCCTGGAAGCGGGTGGTGAAGGGCAGCCGGTTCTCCGTGATGGTGATCGCGGCGCGGTTGCCCCGGGCCGGGTCGGCGCCGCGGGAGTAGGCGGCGGGGGCGGCGAGCACGCAGGCCGCCGAGGCGACGGCGACGGCCGCCGCCAGGGAGCGGCGGGTGTGCCGGGTGAGGCGGGGGTGTGACAACTGGACCTCCGGTGAGGGGCGTTCGTCTGATGCCTCCTCACGAGAGCACCGTTCGGGCCAATTGTCGGCCGATTGCGCCGAACGGGGGCGAGCCGCCGGGCGGGAGCGGCTCCGGCGCGAAGAGGGGCGCACGCACTCTCCTCGGGGGGCTGTCCGGGCGACTCCCACTCCTGTCAAGATAGGTTAGGCTGGCCTAACTTTCTCGGGGGTTTGGAGGATGTCATGGGGCATGGCTGGGAGGGCGTCGTCCTCAAGCTGATGCGGGGCAGGGACTTCTCGCTGACGGTGACCGGGGCGGAGGACGTCACCGAGCACTGCCGTCGCGTGCACTTCACGGACGGGGGCATGCTGGCGGTCACGGGCGTGTATCCGACGATGTGGGTGCGGGTCTGGTTCCCCGGTGCGAACCGCCCCCACCAGCGCGCCTACACCCTGGTCGACCCGGATCCGGTGGCCGGGACCTTCGCCGTGGAGTTCGCCCTGCACGAGGGGCCCGCGAGCCGCTGGGCGCGGGCGGCCGAACCGGGCGAGACCGTCCAGGCGACCGTGCAGGGCTCCGCCTTCGCCGAGCCGGATCCGCTGCCCGAGCGGATGTTCCTGATCGGCGACAGCGCCTCCGTGCCCGCGATCAACACCCTGTTGTCCGCACTGCCCGAGGTGCCGGCCACCGTCTGGCTGGAGACCCGGTACGGGAGCGACGGGAACCTCCCGCTGCGGGTCCGCCCGGCCCGCCACGAGGTGCGCCGGGTGCCCCGCGAGGACGCCGGGGCGCGGCTGGTGGCCGCCGTCCGCGCCGACCTGCCCGGCCTGCTCGGCGACCCGGCGGCGGCGTACGTGTGGATCGCCTGCGACACGGCGACCACCCGTGCGCTCGCCCGGTTCACCCGCAAGGAGCTGGCCGTGCCCGGATCACGGGTGCACGCCCTGGGCTACTGGCGGCCCTGAGGACCCGTGGCGCCCGGCCGTGGGGGTCCGGGCGCCACGTACGACCCCCGTCCGGCGGGCGGCGCCGCCTTCGTCGCGCCGGTGCTCCCCGTCGGGCCCGGTTTCTCCGTCGCGCCCGTCGCCGACCTCGTGCCCTGTCCGTCGCTGTCCGCAGCCGCAGCTCCCGTCGTGTCCTCGTGGCGCCCCCGTCCGGCCCGGCCGGGCCCGGGGTGCGTCGTCGTGCGCCCGCACACCGGTCGGTGTGACGGGCGTCCTCGGCGTGCCCGGGTGCGGCCTGCTCGCGGCCCGCTCGCGGCCCGCGGGCGGACCTGCGGGCGGGTGTCCCGGCGGCGGTGGGAACTGCGGGGGAACCCGGCGCCGGTGACAGTTTCCGCTCCCTTGCGCCGATCGTTTCCGGGAATTCACCGTGTCCGATCCATGGAGGGGCGTTGATCGGGAAGGCGGGGGATTCCGCTGCCCGCTCCCGCCCCGGCCCGGGGGCCGGATCCGGCGTGTCGGCGGCCGCTTCGGGCCGGTCCCGGAGCCCGTTCCGCCGGTGATCGCCGCGCCCCGTCGGCGGTTCCGGGGCGGCGGGGGCGGCCGGTCGCCGTCCGCAGGTGCGCCGCGGGGCCTGCGGGGCGCCTCGGGGTCCGCCGCGGCCGTATCCGGTGGCCTTGGTGCGGGCCTGCCCCGGGATTCCCCTTTCGGGCCGACGACGTGACGTGACATCAGCGAAATCCGTCGGGGCGTCGGATCCGGGTCGCCCGGCGGGTTGACAGCGGGGTCCGAATGAGAGTTAGGTGAGCCTTACCTAAGTAGAACGGGTGGTCAGGGGCCTTCGGCCGCTGGCGTGCGCCCCGTCGGCTCCGGTGGCCCCGGCCCCGGTCGACGGCCCGTGCCGCATGCCCGCCACCCCCCCGTGACAAGAGGAGGACGCCGATCGATGCCTGATATCCCCCCGACCGACGCGCTGTCCCTGGACGGCATCAGGCAGGACGTCGCCGAGGTGCTCCAGATCGACCTTCAGGAGCTCGACGACGACGAACTTCTCGTCTATCAGGGCATGGACTCGATCCGACTGATGACCCTGGTCCAGCGGTGGCGCGACAAGGGCACCGAGGTGACCTTCGTCGACCTCGCCGGCGAGGCGACCGTCAAACGCTGGTGGGACCAGCTCCGCACCCCCTGATCCGAGGCAGCCCGTCACCACCAGGAGAGACTCCCCAGTGAACACTGCGCAACAAGCGACACTGCACGAAGAGTTCGACGTCATCGTGGTCGGCGGCGGACCCGGCGGCTCTACCGCCGCCACGCTGGTGGCCAAGCACGGCCACCGGGTCCTGCTGCTGGAGAAGGAGACGTTCCCGCGGTACCAGATCGGGGAGTCGCTGCTCCCCGCCACCGTCCACGGCATATGTCGCCTGCTCGACGTCCAGGAGGACATGGAGAAGGCCGGCTTCATGGTCAAGCGGGGCGGCAGCTTCCGCTGGGGCACCAACCCGGTGCCGTGGAACTTCCTCTTCGCCCTCGCCCCCGAACTCTCCGGGCCCACCTCGTACGCGTACCAGGTGGAGCGGATGAAGTTCGACGACATCCTGCTCCGCAACGCGGCCAAGCACGGCGTCGACGTCCGGGAGAACTCCCCGGTGAGCGAGGTCGTCGAGGACGAGGAGCGGGTCCGGGGGGTCCGCTACACCGACCCGGAGGGCCGGGTCCACGAGGTCGCCGCGCGGTACGTCATCGACGCGTCGGGCAACAAGACCCGGATCAGCAGGCACGCGGGAGGGGAGCGGGTCTACTCCGAGTTCTTCAAGAACCTGGCGCTGTTCGGCTACTTCGAGGGCGGCAAGCGGCTGCCCGGCGCGGACCGCGGGAACATCCTCTGCGCGGCCTTCGACGAGGGCTGGATCTGGTACATCCCGCTCAGCGAGACGCTGACCAGCGTCGGCGCGGTGATCAGCCGCAACCGGGCGTCCGACATCCAGGGCACCCCCGAGGAGCAGGAGAAGGCGCTCCTCGGCTTCATCGACCGCTGCGACATCGTCCGCGACCACCTCTCCGAGGCGACCCGCGTCACCGAGGGCACCTACGGGGAGCTGCGGGTCCGCAAGGACTACTCGTACGCCAACACCCGCTTCTGGCGGCCCGGCATGGCGCTCGTCGGCGACGCCGCCTGCTTCATCGACCCGGTCTTCTCCACCGGCGTCCACCTCGCCACCTACGCCGGTCTGCTGGCGGCCCGGTCGATCAACAGCGTGCTGGCCGACGGGATCTCCGAGGAACGCGCCTTCGGCGAGTTCGAGGGGCGCTACCGCCGCGAGTACGGCGTCTTCTACGAGTTCCTCAGCGCCTTCTACGACATGCAGGGCAGCGAGGAGAACTACTTCTGGAAGGCGAAGAAGGTCACCGCCTTCGACTCCTCAGACCTGGAGGCGTTCGTCACCCTGGTCGGCGGCGTCGCCTCCCGGGAGCGGGCGCTGACCGACTCCGCCGCGCTGGCCGAGCGGTTCGCCTCCTCCTCGAAGGCGCTGTCCGACGCCGTCGCCGCCACGGGGTCGATGCAGACCGAGTCCGGTGAGCGGATGAACCACCTCTTCGGCGCCAAGGTCGTCGGCGACGTGATGCAGGAGATGAACGAGATCCAGCGGCGCGGCGTCCTCGGCACCGCGACCAAGGAGTCCCCGCTGCTGCCCGACGGCCTGGTGCCCGGCGCCGACGGCCTCTCCTGGGCCGAGCCGGCCGCGGGCTGACGGACCCCGGCCGCCGGGCGGGCACCGCCACGCCCGCCCGGCGGCCGGCACCCGCCGGTACCGGTCGGCGGCCCGGCCGGTACCGGCCCGGCGGCACCCGCCGCCCGCGCCCGCGCACCCCGGGTGCATCCCGCGCGCACCCCGCGACGACAGGGCCCGCACGATCCGTGCGGGCCGATCCACGACGAGCACGAAAGGCAGGTCGGGAGACCCGTGGGCCTTCCCTCCCTCGGCCACGCGGCCCAGTGGGCCATGCTGGTACAGCTGCTGGTGATCACCGTGGTGGCGCACCTCGCCGGTGCCGCCGCGCGCCGGCTGGGACAGCCCGCGGTGATCGGACAGCTGTCGGCGGGCGTGCTGCTCGGACCGTCCGTCCTCGGGGTGCTCTGGCCCGCGGCCGAGCACCGGCTCGTCCCCGGCCAGACCCTGCTCGGAGCGCCGATCAACACGGTGGCCTGGCTCGGTGCGGCCTTCCTGCTGCTGCTCACCGGTCTCGACACCGACCTCGGCGTGATCCGCCGGCTCGGCCGCCCGGCGCTGCTGATCGGCGCGGGCGCCGTCCTGGTGCCGTTCGTGGCGGGCCTCGGCCTCGCCGTGCTGCTGCCGCCGTCGTTCGCCGGAGCGGCCGCGAGCCGGCCGTCGTTCGTCCTGCTGGTCGCCGTCTCCCTCAGCATCTCCTCGATCCCCGTGGTCGCCCGCGTGCTGACGGAACTCGGCTACCTGAAGGCCGACTTCGGCCAGATGATCCTCACCGTGGCGCTGGTCTCGGACGCGGTGGGGTGGCTGGCGCTCGCCGGGGTGACGGTGCTCGCCGGACCGGGCGGCGGCGACGCCGGGGAGCTGCTGGCTCCGGTGGCCGGCCTGCTCCTGCTGACGGCGGCCCTCGTGCTGCTCGCGCCGCGGCTGGTCGACGCCGCACTCGCCCGGGTGCGGCGGTCGGACCGGAAGCCGGGGCCCGCCGGTGACGGCGAGGCCGGGACCGGCGGATCCGGGGACCTCCTGGTGGCCGTCGTGCTCGCCCTGGTGCTCGCGGTGGCCGCCGACGCGGCCGGCTCCGACGGCCTGCTCGGCGCCTTCGCGGCGGGCCTGCTGATCGGGCGGTCGCGGCACTACCGGCCGCGCCTGCGTGCCCAGTTGGAGCCGGTCACGCTCGTCCTGCTGGCGCCGGTCTTCTTCGCGGTCGCCGGACTGAGGATGGACCTCACCGTCCTGGGCGGTGCCGAGTCGCTGCTCTGGGCGGCCGGCTACCTGGCGGTGGCGATCGGCTGCAAGGTGGCCGGCGCGTACGGGGGCGCGCGGCTCGCAAGACTGCCCCGGCGTCAGGGCCTCGCCGTCGCGGTGGGCCTGAACTGCCGGGGCGCGGTGGAGGTGGTGGTCGCCTCGGTGGGTCTCTCCGCCGGGGTGCTGAGTGAGACCGGCTACACGGTGATCGTGCTGATGGCCCTGTTGACCACCGCCGCCACCGGACCCCTGCTGCGGGCGGTCGCACCGCCGCCCGGCGAGGCGCTCCGGCCCGTCGTCCCGCGGGCCGGGACGCCCGAACGGGTCCGGGCGGCCCGCTGACCCGGGGCCGTGGCCCCGCCCCGACCGTCCCGCCCCCGACATACCGCCCCCGGTCATTCCGACGGGGACCGCGACCGACCGCGACGGACCCCGACGACCGCGTCCGCGCCCGCGACGCCGCGCTCGGCTTCCCGCCCGCCCGCCGCCGTGCCCCGCCCCGCCGTGCCCCGTCCTGCCGTGCCCCGCCCCGCCGCGGTCCGTTCCGCCCCTCCCAGGAGTCCCCGAGTGTCCCTGCGCGACCTGCTGATAGACATCGCCCCACTACGGGCGAGCCGCGACTTCCGCGCGGTCTTCATCGCCCGGACCGTCTCCCTCTTCGGCCTCGGCGTCGCCACCGTCGCCCTCGCGGCCCAGGTCTACGACCTCAGCGGATCGACGCTGACCGTCGCCGCCGTCAGCATGGTCATGAGCGTCAGCGTGCTGGTCGGCTCGCTGGTCGGCGGAGTCCTCGCCGACCGCACCGACCGGCGCCGCCTGATCATCGTGGCCCGGGGCGCCGCGGCCCTGGCCTTCGCCGGGCTCGCCGCCAACGCCTTCCAGCCCGAGCCGAGCCTCTTGGCGATCTACGTCTGCGTCGCCTGGGACGGCCTCGCCTCCGGTGTCAGCGTGACCGCCCTGATGGCCGTCGCCCCGACGCTGGTCCGGCGCGACCAGCTCCCGGCCGCCGGAGCGCTGCTCTCGCTCACCACCGAGATCGGCTCGGTGGCGGCGCCCTTCCTCGGCGGTGTGCTGCTCGCCGCGTCCGGCCCCGGCACGGCCTTCACCGTCACCGCCGTGACCACCGCGCTCACCACCCTGCTGGTCACCAGGCTCAGGCCGCTGCCGCCCGTCCGGGACGACGAGGGCCCGGACGACGGCCCCGAGGGCGGGCCGGCCGCCGACAACGGCTCCCCGCTGGTCGCGCTGCGCTACGCGGTGAAGCACCGGGTGGTCGGCGGACTGCTCCTGCTCGGCGGTGCCACGGCGCTGTTCGGCGTCCCCGTCGTGCTCTTCCCCGAACTCGTCGACAAGCGCTTCGGCGGCGGCGAGCTGATGCTCGGCCTGCTCTACACCGCTCCGGCCGTCGGCGCCGTCATCGCCTCCGCCACCAGCGGCTGGGTCGGCCGCAGCAGGCGCCCCGGGGCGGTGCTGCTCGGCGCCGTCCTGGTGACCGGTCTGGCCGTCGCCGCCTTCGGCCTCAGCCCGTCCGTGGTGCCGGCCTTCGTGGCGCTGGCGGTGGCCGGTGCCGCCGGCACCGTCGCCGCGATCCTCGACTACGCGCTGCTCCAGCACCACACCCCGGACCGCTTGCGCGGCCGGATGGTCAGCGTCGTCACCGCCGAACAGACCAGCGGCGAGATCGGCGGCGAGGCCGAAGTGGCCCTGCTCGCCCGGTGGTTCAACCCGGGCGGGGCGGCCCTGGTGAACGGGCTGGTCTGCGCCCTGGCGGCGGTCGTGGTCGCCCTCGCCGTGCCCGGCCTGCGCCGGGCCACGCTCCCCGACGAGGAGGACGAGGACGACTCCGGCGACGAGGGGAGCGGGAACGGCCAGGGGAGCGGGAACGGCCAGGGCGGCGAGCCCGGCGAGGCGGACGGAGCCGCCGCCCAGGCCCCGGCCGCCCCGTCGCCCGCCCCGTCGCCCGCCGCGCCCTGACCCGCGACACCCCGACCCGACCCGACCCGCCACGCCACGCCACGCCCGACCCGTCCCGCTCCGCGGCATCACTCCCCCCGAGCACCCGGCCCCAGGGGCCGAGGGACCCGAACCCGGCGGCCCCGTACCCCTTACGGCCCGCCGCCCCACCCGAAGAAACCGGAAAGGCACCACAGGTGACCCGTCACATCGCAAGCCCCGACAACTCCCGGCAGAGAGGCGCCCGCGGGCCGCGCGGGCTGCTCGCCGCCCTCCTCACCACCGTCCTCATCGCCGGTGCCGCGGCCTGCACCACCAGCTCCGACGGCAGCGCCTCCGACACCAAGGGGTCCTCCGCGTCGGCGAACGCCACCCGGGTCGTCTCCACGCCCGACGGCGACGTGACCGTCCCCGCGAAGCCCAAGCGGATCATCGGCCTCTCCTACGCCGCCGCCTGGCTGCTGGACTCCGGGATCCCGATGGTCGGCGTCACCTCGATCGACGACGCCGCGCTCTCCGCCGAGCAGAAGGCCAAGGTCAAGGAGATCCCGCTGGTCGGCGAGGGCAACGAGCTGAACTTCGAGAAGATCGCCTCGCTCACCCCCGACCTGATCATCATCTCCGCCCCCAAGCGGGTCCAGTTCCAGATCGACAAGCTGAAGCCGATCGCCCCCGTGGTCTCCTTCGGCATCGGCAACCCGGACGAGCTGCTCGCCACCACCCTCAAGGTCACCGACGCCGCCGGCCGGCCCGAGGCCGGTCTCAAGGTGAAGAAGGCGTACGAGGAGAAGGCCGCCCGGATCAAGAGCACCTACGCCGACAAGCTGGCGAAGACCGACTGGGCGATCGTCAACTCCGGCGAGTCCGGCAAGTTCTCCGCCTACGACGGCAAGTCCTGGCTCGGCCTGGTCGTCAAGGACGCCGGGGGCAGGTTCGCCGCCCTGCCGGGCGTCGGCTTCGAGGACGCCTGGGCCGACCTCTCCTTCGAGGAGATCGGCAAGCTCGACGGCGCCGACGTGATCCTCGTGGACGGCGACGAGGCCGGCGGCAAGCCCTCCGCCGAGACCACCGACCTGATGAACCAGACCAACTGGAAGGCCCTCAAGGCGGCCAAGGCCCAGCAGGTCCACCCCGTCCCGGCGTTCTTCACCAGCCGCTACCCCGAGGCCGACCGGATCCTCGACCAGCTGGAACAGATCCTCAAGACGCTCTGACCCGCCGTGGGTCCGGCCGGTGCCCGAACCGGCCGGACCCGCCCGCCCAGTCCCAGACCCAGGAGCACCGCCACCATGAACGACCGCCCCCAGAGCCGCCTCCCGCTCACCGGAGCCCAGACCGGAGTCTGGTACGGGCAGCGACTCGAACCCGGCAACACCGCGTACAACGTGGGCCAGTACGTGGAGATCCGGGGGCGGTTCGACCAGGAGGTCTTCGAGACGGCACTGCGCCGCGCGGTCGGCGAGGCCGAGGCGCTCGGGATGCGCTTCGGCGAGGAGGACGGCGCCCCGTACCAGGAACCCGCCCCGCAGACCGACTGGCCGCTGGAGCGGGCCGACCTGCGCGCCGCGGCCGATCCGGACGCCGCCGCCCTGGAGCTGATGCGCGCCGACCTCACCCGCCCGGTGGACCCGGCCGCCGACCGGCTCTTCGGCTACGCCCTCTACACCGTCGCCGACGACCGGGTGCTCTGGTACCAGCGCGTCCACCACATCGCGCTCGACGCCTACGGCTTCACCCTGGTCGCCCGGCGCACCGCCGAACTGCACACCGCGCTGGCCCGCGGCGAGGAGCCGCCGCCCGCGGCCCCCGGCCGGCTGGCCGACCTGCTCGACGAGGAGGCCGCGTACCGGGACTCCGAGCGCAGCACCGCCGACCGCGCCTACTGGGCGGAGCGGCTGGCCGACCGGCCCGAGCCCGCGCCGCTGGCGGGCGCAGGCCACCCGGCCGCCCCGGACTTCCTGCGCACCGGCGCGACCCTGACCGCCGAGGAGAGCGACGGGCTGCTGGCCCTCGCCCGCACCGCCCGCGCCACCTGGGCGGACGTGCTCACCGCGGCCTTCGCCGGCTACCTGCACCGGATGACCGGCGCCGGGGACGTCGTGCTGGCCCTGCCCGCGATGACGCGCCTCGGCTCGGTGGCGCTCACCGTGCCCGCGATGAAGGTGAACGTCCTGCCGCTGCGGCTGTCCGTCGCCCCCGGCACGGCCTTCGGCGACCTGGTGGCCCAGGTGGTCCGCAGGGTGCGCGACCTGCGCCGGCACCAGAACCACCGCGCGGAGGAGATCCGGCGCGACCTCGACCCGGCCGGGCGCCGTCACGGCCTGTTCGGTCCGATGGTCAACATCAAGGCGTTCGACTACCAGCTCGACTTCGACGGCGCCCCCGGCACCGCCCGCAACCTCGCCGCCGGGCCGGTGGACGACCTCACCCTCTCGGTCTACCTGGACGGCGGCAGCCGCGTCCGGTTCGAGCTCGACGCCAACCCGCGGACCTACCGGGAGGACGAACTCGCGGAGCGGTGCGCGGAGTTCCTCACCCTGCTGCGCTCGCTCGCCGCCGCCGACGGGTCCGGTCCTGCGGTGGGACGGCTCCCGCTGCTGACCGCCGAGCGGCGCCGCGAGGCCCTCGCGCTCCCGGACGCCGGGGTCCCCGTGCGGACCGCTCCGGTGGTGGAGCGGTTGGCGGGGTGGGTGCGGGAGGTGCCGGATGCGGTGGCGTTGGTGGTGGGGGAGGAGGTGTTGACGTACCGGGAGTTGGGGGTGCGTTCGGGTCGGTTGGCGTCGGTGCTGGTGGGTCGGGGTGCGGGTCCGGGGTGTTTTGTGGGGTTGGCGTTGCCGCGGTCGGTGGACCTGGTGGTGGCGATGGTGGCGGTGTTGCGGTCGGGGGCGGGGTATCTGCCGTTGGATCCGGGGTTCCCGGCGGAGCGGTTGGCGTTCATGGCGCAGGACGCGTCGCCGGTGTGCACGGTGGCGGTCGGGGAGACCGTCGGGGTGCTGCCGGCCGGGTTGCCGGTGTTGGTGCTGGACGATCCGGAGACGGCCCGTGAGGTGGAGTCCGCGGAGCCGTTGGACGGTGTGCCGGTGGATGCGGGGGCGGCGGCGTATGTGATCCACACGTCGGGGTCGACGGGTCGGCCGAAGGGTGTGGTGGTGTCGCACGGGGCGTTTGCGAACTTCCTTGCGGCGATGGACGGTCGGTTGGGGTTGGGGCCGGGTGATTCGTTGGTGGCGGTGACGACGGTGTCGTTCGACATCGCGGGTCTGGAGTTGTTCGGTCCGTTGGTGTGTGGGGCGACGGTGGTGTTGGCGGATCGGGGGACGGTGCGGGATCCGTTGGCGTTGTCGGTGTTGGTGGATCGGGTGGGTCCGGTGGTGGTGCAGGGGACGCCGAGTCTGTGGGAGGGGTTGTTGGCGGAGGCGCCTGCGGTGTCGTTGCGGGGGGTGCATGTGCTGGTGGGTGGTGAGGCTCTGTCGGCGGGGTTGGCGGAGCGGTTGGTTGGGGTGTGTGGGCGGGTGACGAACGTGTACGGGCCGACGGAGGTGACGGTGTGGGCGACGGCGGCGGAGCTGTCGGCCGGCCACCGGGGCGTCCCCGCCATCGGCACCCCCTTCCCGCAGGTCCGCGCCCTCGTCCTGGACGGCGCCCTCCAGCCGGTCCCGGCGGGCGTACCGGGTGAGCTGTACCTCGCCGGGGAGCAGCTGGCGCGCGGCTACCTCGGGCGGCCCGGCCTGACGGCGGGCCGGTTCGTGGCGGACCCGTTCGGTCCGCCGGGCGGCCGGATGTACCGGACGGGGGACCTCGTGCGGCGGCGTGCGGACGGTGCGCTGGAGTACCTGGGGCGGACGGACGACCAGGTGAAGCTGCGCGGGTTCCGGATCGAACTCGGTGAGGTGGAGGCCGCGTTGGCGGCGCTGCCGGGTGTCGGTCGGGCGGTGGCGCTGGTGCGCGAGGACGAGCCGGGCCGGCAGCAGCTGGTCGGGTACGTCACCGCAGCCACACCCGCACCCGCGCCCGCATCCGACAGCGCAGGCGGATCCGGTGCCGGTTCCGCCGAGGCGGCCGCGCCGCCGTCCCCCGAGGAGCTGCGCCGGGCGCTGGCGGCGGTGCTGCCCGAGTACATGGTGCCGTCGGTGGTCGTGGTGCTGGAGGCGCTGCCGCTGACGGCCAACGGCAAGACCGACCGGCGCGCGCTGCCGGCCCCCGACCGGCCCGCCGTGGCCGGACGGCCCCCGGCCACCCCCGCCGAGGCGGCGATCTGCGGCATCCTCGCCGAGGTGCTCGGCCTGCCCGCCGTGGGCGCCGACGACGACTTCTTCGCGCTCGGCGGCCACTCGCTGCTCGCCGCCCGGGCCGCCGGCCGGGTCCGGCGCCACCTGGGCGTCGACGCGGCGATCCGCGACGTCTTCGAGGCCCCGACCCCGGCCGCGCTCGCGGCCCGGCTGGCCGGGCGGACCGCCACCGACCGGCCCGCCCTCACGGCCGGTCCCCGCCCCGACCCGCTGCCGCTCTCCGCCGCGCAGCGCGGCCTCTGGTTCCAGTACCAGGTCGAGGGGCCGAGTGCGACCTACACCATCCCCTTCGTCGCCCGGATCGACGGGACCCCCGACGCGGCCGCCCTCGGGGCCGCTCTCGCCGATCTGACGATCCGTCACGAGAGCCTGCGCACCGTCGTCGGCGAGCGGGACGGCGAGCCGTTCCAGCGGCTGCTGACCCCGGCCGAGACGGCGGCGGCCGCGCCGCTGACCGTCCGCGACGTCCCGGCCGACCGGGTGGACCGGGAGATCGCCGCCGCGCTCGCCCACCGCTTCGACCCGACCGCCGAACCGCCGCTGCGGGCCACCCTGCTGCGGGAGCCCTCCGGGGCCGCGACCCTCGTGCTGGCCCTGCACCACATCGCGGGCGACGAGGCCTCCCGCGGGCCGCTGGTGGCGGACCTCCAGACGGGGTACGCGGCGCGGATCGCCGGGCGGGCCCCCGCGTTCGCCGAACTCCCGTTGCAGTACGCGGACTTCGCGCTCTGGCAGGCCGGCCTGGACCCGGCGCCCCGGCTCGCGCACTGGCGGACGGCGCTGGCCGGGCTGCCGGAGGAGATCGCGCTGCCCACCGACCGGCCCCGACCGGCCGTCCCGAGCGGCCGCGGGGGTCTGGTCACCCGCCGGCTGCCCGGGTCGCTGGCCGGCGCGGTCCGCCGGCTGGCCCGGGAGAGCGGCACCAGTGTGTTCATGGTGGCGCACGCGGCGGTGGCGGCGCTGCTGCACCGGCTCGGCGGCGGTGACGACGTCCCGCTCGGCACCCCGGTCGCCGGGCGCGGCGGGGAGGCCGCGTTGGACGGGCTGGTGGGCTTCTTCGTCAACACGGTGGTGCTGCGGGCCGACCTGTCCGGCGACCCGACGTTCGCCGAGCTGCTGGAGCGGGTCCGCGCCGCCGACCTGGCCGCGCTCGACCACGCCGACGTGCCGTTCGGCCGGGTCGTCGAGACCGTCAACCCGCCGCGCGCGCTCGGCCGCCACCCGCTCTTCCAGACCATGGTGTCGCACAACACCGTCACGCTGGACACCTCGGTGATGTTCGGCCACCCGGCCCGGATGGAGCTGTTCGACCCGGGCACCGCCCGCTTCGACCTGGAGTTCACCTTCGCCGACACCGCCCACGGGGACGATCTCGACCTGCGGCTGTTCTACTCGGCGGACCTCTTCGACCGGTCGACCGCCGAGGCGCTCTCCGGCCGGCTGCTGCGGCTCCTGGAGCAGGTGGTGGCCGACCCCGGCAGGCGGGTCGACGGCCTGGAGCTGCTGGAGCCCGCCGAACTGGCCGGGCTGCTGGCCCTCGGCGACGCCGCCGCCACCACCGGCCCTGCCGTTTCGGTGGTGGAGCGGTTGGCGGGGTGGGTGCGGGAGGTGCCGGATGCGGTGGCGTTGGTGGTGGGTGAGGAGGTGTTGACGTACCGGGAGTTGGGGGTGCGTTCGGGTCGGTTGGCGTCGGTGCTGGTGGGTCGGGGTGCGGGTCCGGGGTGTTTTGTGGGGTTGGCGTTGCCGCGGTCGGTGGACCTGGTGGTGGCGATGGTGGCGGTGTTGCGGTCGGGGGCGGGGTATCTGCCGTTGGATCCGGGGTTCCCGGCGGAGCGGTTGGCGTTCATGGCGCAGGATGCGTCGCCGGTGTGCACGGTGGCGGTCGGGGAGACCGCGCGGGCCGTACCCGAAGGGGTGCCGGTGCTGCTGCTCGACGACCCGGCGGCCGCCGCCGAGATCGCCGCGGCGCAGCCTGCGCCGTTCACCCCGGTGGATGCGGGGGCGGCGGCGTATGTGATCCACACGTCGGGGTCGACGGGTCGGCCGAAGGGTGTGGTGGTGTCGCACGGGGCGTTTGCGAACTTCCTTGCGGCGATGGACGGTCGGTTGGGGTTGGGGCCGGGTGATTCGTTGGTGGCGGTGACGACGGTGTCGTTCGACATCGCGGGTCTGGAGTTGTTCGGTCCGTTGGTGCGTGGGGCGACGGTGGTGTTGGCGGATCGGGGGACGGTGCGGGATCCGTTGGCGTTGTCGGCGTTGGTGGATCGGGTGGGTCCGGTGGTGGTGCAGGGGACGCCGAGTCTGTGGGAGGGGTTGTTGGCGGAGGCGCCTGCGGTGTCGTTGCGGGGGGTGCATGTGCTGGTGGGTGGTGAGGCTCTGTCGGCGGGGTTGGCGGAGCGGTTGGCGGGTGTGTGCGGGCGGGTGACGAACGTGTACGGGCCGACGGAGGTGACGGTGTGGGCGACGGCGGCGGAGCTGTCGGCCGGCCACCGGGGCGTCCCCGCCATCGGCACCCCGCTGGACAACACCCGGGCCCACGTCCTGGACGCGCGGTTGCGGCCGGTGCCGTCGGGTGTGCCGGGGGAGCTGTACCTCGCGGGGGTGCAGCTGGCGCGGGGCTACCTGAACCGGGCGGCGCTGACCGCCGAGCGGTTCACCGCCGACCCGTTCGGTCCGCCCGGCGGCCGGATGTACCGCACGGGGGACCTCGCCCGGCGGCGTGCGGACGGTGCGCTGGAGTACCTGGGGCGGACCGACGACCAGGTGAAGCTGCGCGGGTTCCGGATCGAACTCGGTGAGGTGGAGGCCGCGTTGGCGGCGCTGCCGGGTGTCGGCCGGGCGGTCGCGCTGGTGCGCGAGGACGAGCCGGGCCGGCAGCAGCTGGTCGGGTACGTCACCGGAGCGGTCGACCCCGAGGAGCTGCGCCGCGCGCTGGCGGCGGTGCTGCCCGAGTACATGGTGCCGTCGGTGGTCGTGGTGCTGGAGTCGCTGCCGCTGACGGCCAACGGCAAGACCGACCGGCGCGCGCTGCCCGCCCCCGACCGGCCCGCCGCGGCCGGACGGCCCCCGGCCACCCCCACCGAGCACGCCGTCTGCGCGGCCTTCGCGGAGGTGCTCGGCCTGTCCGGGGCGGGCGCCGAGGACGGCTTCTTCGCGCTCGGCGGCCACTCGCTGCTCGCCGCCCGGGCCGCGGCCCGGATCCGGGCCGCGCTCGGCGTCCCGGTGGCCGTCCGGGACGTCTTCGAGGCGCCGACCCCGGCCGCGCTCGCCGCCCGGCTGGCCGGCCGGACCGCCGTCGAGCGCCCCGCCCTCACGGCCGGTCCCCGGCCCGACCGCCTGCCGCTCTCCGCCGGCCAGCGGCGGCTCTGGTTCCTGGACCAGCTGGAGGGGCCCGGTACCGCGTACCACCTGCCGCTGGCCCTGCGGATCGACGACGCGGACGGCCGACGGCTGGACGCGGCCGCGCTCGCGGACGCCGTCGCCGACCTGACGGCCCGGCACGAGAGCCTGCGGACCGTCTTCGAGGTCCTGGACGGCGAGTCGTACCAGCGGGTGCTGACCCCGGCCGAGGCGGCCGCCGCCGCGCCGCTGACCGTCCGCGACGTCCCCGGCGACCTCGTCGCGGCCGCCCGGGAGGAGGCCGCCCGGCCCTTCGACCTGGCCGTCGAACCGCCGCTGCGGGCCACCCTGCTGTGCGCCCCCGACGGCGGCCGGATCCTGGTGCTCCTGCTGCACCACATCGCCGCCGACGAGGCGTCGTTCGCCCCGCTGGTTGCCGACCTCCAGGCGGGGTACGCGGCGCGGCTCGCCGGGCGGGCCCCGGAGTTCGCCGAACTCCCCGTGCAGTACCCGGACTTCGCGCTCTGGCAGGCGGGCCTGGACCCGGCGCCCCAGCTCGCGCACTGGCGGACGGCGCTGGCCGGGCTGCCGGAGGAGGTCCCGCTGCCCGCCGACCGCCCCCGGCCGGCCGTCCCGAGCGGCCGCGGCGACACCGTCGGGTTCGCCGTCCCGGCGGACGTCACCGCACGCCTGCGCGCGCTCGCCGCGGCGCACGGCGCCACGCCGTTCATGGCCGTCCACGCGGCGGTGGCGGCGCTGCTGCACCGGCTCGGCGGCGGTGACGACGTCCCGCTCGGGACCCCGGTCGCGGGGCGCGGCGGGGAGGCGGCGCTGGACGGGCTGGTGGGCTTCTTCGTCAACACGGTGGTGCTGCGGGCCGACCTGTCCGGCGACCCGACGTTCGCCGAGCTGCTGGAGCGGGTCCGTGCCGCCGACCTGGCCGCACTCGACCACGCCGACGTGCCGTTCGACCGGGTGGTGGAGGAGCTCGCGCCGCCCCGGTCGCCCGGCCGCCACCCGCTGTTCCAGACCATGGTGGCCCTGGAGGAGGCGGGCCCCGACACCTCCCGGCTGTTCGGCCTCGCCACCGAGCAGGTGGCCGTCGATCCCGGCGCCGCCAAGTTCGACCTGGACGTGGTGCTCCGGCCCGCCCGGACCGTCAGCACCTCGACTGGCGGCACCTCCACCGTCGGCACCTCCACCGACGACCCGGCCCGCGACGACCTGCCGCCCGGCGACCCGGCCGAGGGCGGACTGGTGGGCGGCATCCGCTACGCCACCGACCTGTTCGACCGCGCCACGGTGCAGACCCTGGCCGCCCGCCTGGTCCGCCTGCTGACCCTGGTGACGGCCGACCCCGCCACCCCGGTCGGCCGGCTCGACCTGCTGTCCCCCGGCGAGCACGCCGAGCTGGACCGCTGGAACGCCACCGGCCGCGCCCGCCCGGCCACCACCGCCGCCGAGGAGTTCGCCGCCCGGGCCGCGGCCACCCCCGGCGCCACGGCCGTGGTGGCCGGCGCCGAGCGCCTGACCTTCCGTGAACTCGACGACCGCGCCGACCGGATCGCCCGGCTGCTGCTCGCCGACGGCGCCGGACCGGGCACGCTGACCGCCCTCGCCCTGCCGCGCACCGCCGACGCGGTGGCCGCCGCACTGGCCGTGCTGCGCCTCGGCGGCGGGTTCCTGCCGCTCGACCTCGGGCTGCCCGCGGAGCGGCTCGCCCACATGCTGGCGGACGCGGCCCCCGGCACCGTCCTCACCACCGGAGCGGGCGCCCGGCTGCTGCCGCCCGGCACCCCGGCCGTCCTCCTCGACGACCCCGCCACCGCCGCCGCCCTCGCCGCCGGACCGACCGGGCCCGTCCACCTCCCGGCCGACCCGGCCCAGGTGTGCTACGTCGTCTACACCTCGGGCTCGACCGGCCGCCCCAAGGGCGTCGTCCTCACCCACGGCGGACTCGACAACCTGTTCCACGACCACGACCGCACCCTCTACCGCCCGGTCGCCGCCGGGCTGGGCCGCCGGGTGCGCGCCCTGCACACCGCGTCGTTCTCCTTCGACTCCTCCTGGGAGCAGCTGCTCTGGCTGGTCGCCGGCCACGAGCTGCACCTGCTCGACGACACCGTCCGCCGCGACGCGGAGGCCGTCGTGGGCTACTGCGCCGAGCACCGGATCGACGCCCTCGACGTCACCCCGTCGTACGCCCGGCAGCTGCTGGACGCGGGCCTGCTGGCGGGGGCCCACCGGCCGCCGGTGCTGCTGCTCGGCGGCGAGGGCGTGCCGCCCGACCTCTGGGACGAGCTGCGCGGCCACCCGGACGTCCGGGTCGTCAACTACTACGGCCCGACCGAGGCCACCGTCGACGCGCTGGTGGCGGAGGCGGCGGACGCCGCCGGGCCGGTGATCGGACGCCCGCTGGACAACACCCGGGCCCACGTCCTGGACGCGCGGCTGCGGCCGGTGCCGGCGGGTGTGCCGGGGGAGCTGTACCTCGCGGGGGTGCAGTTGGCGCGGGGCTACCTGAACCGGGCGGCGCTGACCGCCGAGCGGTTCACCGCCGACCCGTTCGGTCCGCCGGGCGGCCGGATGTACCGCACCGGGGACCTCGCCCGGCGGCGTGCGGACGGTGCGCTGGAGTACCTGGGCCGGACCGACGACCAGGTGAAGCTGCGCGGGTTCCGGATCGAACTCGGCGAGGTGGAGGCCGCGCTGGCCCGGCAGCCCGGCGTCGGCGCCGCCGCCGCGCTGGTCCGCGAGGACACCCCCGGCCACCGGCGCCTGGTCGGCTACGCCACCGGCGCCGCCGACCCGGCCGCCCTGCGCCGCGCCCTCGCCGCCTCGCTGCCCGACTACCTGGTGCCCGCCGCCGTGGTCGTCCTGCCGCAGCTGCCGACGACCGCCAACGGCAAGCTGGACCGCGCGGCCCTGCCCGCCCCGGCCGGTCCGGCCGTGCCGCTCTCCCGTCCGCCCCGCGACACCCGCGAGGAGCTGCTCTGCGGCGCCTTCGCCACCGTCCTCGACCTGCCGGAGGTCGGGCCCGAGGACGACTTCTTCGCCCTCGGCGGCCACTCCCTGCTGGCCACCCGGCTGGCCGGGCGGATCCGCGCCGTCCTGCGGACCGACACCGCCGTCCGCGACGTCTTCGCCGCACCGACCCCGGCCGCGCTCGCCGCCCGGCTCGCCGAGCGGGCCGGGACCGACCGCCCGGAGCCCGCCGCGGGCCCGCGCCCGGAACACCCGCCGCTCTCGCCCGGCCAGCTCGGCCTCTGGCTGCTCGACCAGGTGCAGGACTCCGGCGCGGCCTACCACGTCCCGATCGCGGTCCGGCTCACCGGAGCGCTCGACCCGGGCGCCCTCGCCGCCGCCCTCGCCGACGTCGCCGCCCGGCACGAGAGCCTGCGCACCGTGGTGCGGGAGCACGACGGCGAGCCCTACCAGCACGTCCTCGCCCCCGGTGCGCGGCCCGTCCCGCTCACCGTGCTGCCGGTCGGCGGGGAGGGGCTCGACGCCACGCTCCGCACCCTGCTCGCCCCGCCGTTCGACCTCGCGGCCGAGCCGCCGTTCCGCGCCCACCTGCTGCGGGCCGCCGAGCGCGAGCACGTCCTGCTGCTGACGCTGCACCACATCGCCGGAGACGAGGAGTCCACCGCCCCGCTGCTCGCCGACCTCGACACCGCGTACGCCGCCCGGCGGGCCGGCCGGGCCCCCGAGTTCGACGAACTCCCGCTCCAGTACGCGGACTTCGCCCGCTGGCAGGGTGAGCTGCTGGCCCGGGTCGGGGACCGGCAGCGGGAGTACTGGACGCGTGC
Organism: Kitasatospora sp. NBC_00458; assembly: GCF_036013975.1. Classification (NCBI taxonomy): domain Bacteria; kingdom Bacillati; phylum Actinomycetota; class Actinomycetes; order Kitasatosporales; family Streptomycetaceae; genus Kitasatospora; species Kitasatospora sp. NBC_00458. Next base: position 699,938 of record NZ_CP107904.1, on the reverse strand, counting down.
GCTGGCCGGCGCGCCCGAGGAGGTCGCGCTGCCCGCCGACCGCTCCCGGCCGGTCCGGCCCACCCACCGGGGCGCCGTCGCCCTGTTCGAACTCCCCGCCGACACCACCGCGGCGCTCGCCGCGCTCGCCCGCGCCCACGGCGCGACCCTGTTCATGGCCGTCCACGCCCTGGTCGCCACCCTGCTGCACCGGCTCGGAGCGGGGGAGGACATCGTGGTCGGGGCGCCCGTCTCGGCCCGCACCGACGCCGCGCTCCAGGGCCAGATCGGCTACCACCTCAACACCCTGGCGCTGCGCACCGACCTGTCCGGCACCCCGGACTTCGGCACGCTGCTGGAGCGGGTGCGCGACGCCGACCTGGCCGCCTTCGACCACGCCGACCTGCCGTTCGAGCAGGTGGTCCGGGCGGTCGCGCCGACCCGTACGGCCGGACGCCACCCGCTCTTCCAGACCATGGTCACCTTCCACTCCGCGGCCCCCGCCCCGGCCCGGCTCCTCGGAGCCGCCGCGGCCGAACTGCTGGTGGACACCGGCGGCGCCAAGTTCGACCTGGAGGTGGCGGCCGGCCCCGCCGCCGACGGCAGCGGACGGCTGGATGGCGGCGTCCGGTACAGCCGGGACCGCTTCGACGACGCGACCGCCCGCACCCTCGCCGACCGGCTGGTCCGCCTCGCGGAGCAGGCCGTCGCCGACCCGGCGCGGCCCCTCGCCGACCTCGACCCGATGGCCGACGGCGAACGCGCGCTCGCCCTGTACGGACCGGAGCCCACCGACCGGCCGGCCGGCCCCGGGGACCCGGCCACCCTGCCCGCCCTGGTCGCCGCCGGAGCCCGGCCGGGCGCCGCCGGACCCGCGGTGCTGACGGACGGCGCCGAGCTGTCCCGGGCCGCCTTCGACGACCGCGCGGACCGGCTCGCCCGGCTGCTGATCGCCCGCGGGGTCGGCCCGGAGAGCGTGGTCGCCGTCGCGCTGCCGCGCTCCGCCGACCTGCTGGTGGCCGTGCACGCGGTGGTCCGCGCCGGCGGCGCCTACCTGCCGCTGGACCTCGACCACCCGGCCGAGCGGCTGCGCCACCTCCTCGGCACGGCCCGCCCGGTCTGCGTCCTCACCGACCCCGGATCGGCCGGCCGACTGCCGGCCGGCGCTCCCGGCGCACCCGCTACCCCCGACGCACCCGCTACCCCCGGTGCGCCCGCTACCCCCGGCGCACCCGCGACCGAGGGCCCCACCGTCGTCCTGCTCGGCGACCCGGGCACGGAGGCCGCGCTGGCGGCCCTCCCGGCCGGCCCGGTCACCGACCGCGACCGGCTCGCCCCGCTGGACCCGGACCACCCCGCGTACGTCATCTTCACCTCCGGCTCCACCGGTCTGCCCAAGGGCGTGCAGGTCAGCCACGCCGCGATCGTCAACCGCCTGCGGTGGATGCAGGACGCCTACCCGCTCGGCGGGGACGACCGGGTGCTGCACAAGACCCCGGCCGGTTTCGACGTCTCGGTCTGGGAGCTGTTCTGGCCGTTCGCCGCGGGCGTCCCCGTGGTGGTCGCCCGCCCCGACGGGCACCGCGACCCCGGCTACCTGGCCGACCTGGTCCGCCGCCACCGGGCCACCGTCGCCCACTTCGTGCCCTCCATGCTCGCCGCCTTCCTGGCCGACCGGCGGCTCGCCGAGTGCCCGTCGCTGCGGCGGGTGGTGTGCAGCGGGGAGGCCCTGCCGGTCGACCTCGCCGAGCGCTTCCGGGCGTCCGCCGCCGGCCGGGAGGTGGCCCTGGAGAACCTCTACGGGCCCACCGAAGCGGCGGTCGACGTCACCGCCGAGCACGTCGCCGCCGAGCACGCCCGGCCCGGCGCCGGCCGCCCCGGCGACGGCGTCCCGATCGGCCGCCCGGTGTGGAACACCGGGGTCCGGGTGCTGGACGCACGGCTGCGGCCCGTCCCGCTCGGCACGCCCGGCGAGCTGTACCTGACCGGGGTGCAGCTGGCCCGGGGCTACCTGAACCGGGCGGCGCTCACCGCCGAACGCTTCACCGCCGACCCGTACGGGCCGCCCGGCAGCCGGATGTACCGCACCGGGGACCTCGCCCGGCGGACGGCGGACGGCCGGGTGCACTACCTCGGCCGCACCGACGACCAGGTCAAGCTGCGCGGCCTGCGGATCGAACTCGGCGAGGTGGAGGCGGTGCTCGGCACGCTGCCGGGGGTCGCCCAGGCCGCCGCGGCGGTCCGCGAGTCCGGCTCCGGGGGTGCGCGGCTGATCGGGTACGTCGTCCCGGTGCCCGGGGCCGAGCCGGACGCCCGCCACCTGCGCAAGCTCGCGGCGGAACGGCTGCCCGCGTACATGGTCCCGGCGCCCGTCGTCCTGCTGGACGCCCTGCCGCTGTCCGTCAACGGCAAGCTCGACCGCCGGGCGCTGCCGGCGCCGCCCGCCGGCCCGGCCACCGCGCCCGCCACCGAGCGCGCCGCCACCGATCCCGCCACCGCCGATCCCGCCGCCGTGCTGGCCCGGGTGATGGCCGAGGCCCTCGGCCTGCCCGCCGTCGACCCGCACGCCGACTTCTTCGAACTCGGCGGCGACAGCATCGTCTCCATCCGACTGGTCTCGCTGGCCCGCAAGGCCGGTCTGACCCTGACCGCCCGCCAGGTCTTCGAGGCGCCCACCCCCGCCCGGCTCGCCGGACTCGCGGCCCCGGCCGCCCCGGCCGCCGGAACCGCCCGGGGCGGCCCCAGGCCGCACGACGACGGCACCGGCCCGCTGCCGCTGCCGCCGATCGCCCACTGGCTCGCCGAACGCGGCGGCCCGGTCGACCGGATCGCCCAGACCCGGCTGGTGCTCCTGCCGCCCGGCGTCCGCACCCCCGACCTGGCCGCCGCCCTCCAGGCGCTGCTCGACCGGCACGCCGGCCTGCGCCAGGTCCTCCACCGGCCGGCCCCCGGCGTCTGGTCGGCCGTCGCGGCCCCGCCCGGGGCCGTGACCGCCGCCGACCACCTGCGCGCCCGACCCGCCGACGGCCTCGACGAGGCGGCGCTCCGCGCCCTGGTCACCGCCGAGTCGGCCGCGGCGGTGGGCCGGCTGAGCCCCGGCGACGGCCGCCTCCTGGAGGCCGTCCACCTCGACACCGGCCCCGGGGAGGCGGGCCGCCTGCTGCTGACCGCCCACCACCTCGCGGTCGACGAGGTCTCCTGGGGCATCCTGCTGGACGACCTGCGGACCGCCTGGCAGGACGCCGCCGCCGGCCGCCCGCCGGTCCTCGAACCGGTCGCCACCTCGCTGCGCGCCTGGACCGAGCACCTCCTCGCCGAGGCCCACAGCCCCCGCCGGACCGCCGAACTCGACCACTGGCTGGCCGCCGGGGCCGCCGGGGAGGGCCGCCGCCCGCTCGCCTCCCGCCCGCTGGACCCGGCCCTGGACACCGCCGCCACCGCCCGCCCGTTCACCGTCACCCTCTCCGCCGAACGGACCGCGCCGCTGCTGGACGCCGTCCCCGGGGCCGTCCACGGCACCGTCAACGACGTGCTGCTCACCGCGCTCGCCCTGGCCGCGGCCCGCCTCGACCCGGGGCGGGCGGCCGGCGGACTGCCGGTCGAACTGGAGGGCCACGGCCGGGAACAGGACCTGCTGCCCGGCGCCGACCTCTCCCGCACCGTCGGCTGGCTGACCAGCCTCCACCCGGTGCGGCTCGCCGCCGGCCCCGTCGACCCGGCCGCCGCCCTGAGCGGCGGCGAGGACGCCGGACGCGCCCTCAAGGCGGTCAAGGAACAGCTGCGGGCCGTCCCCGCCGGCGGGATCGGCGCGGGCCTGCTCCGCTACGCCAACGCCGCCACCGCCCGCCGCTTCGACCCGGCCGACCGGCCCGAGGTGCTCTGGAACTACCTCGGCCGCCGCACCCACACCCCCGGCACCGCCTGGGGACCGGCACCCGAGGCCGACGCCCTGGACGTCGGGCCCGACCCCGGGAGCCCGCTCTCCCACCCGCTGGAGATCGTCGCCCGGATCGACCCCGGCCCCGACGGCCCCCGGCTGGTCGCGGACTGGATCCCCGCCGCCGGCGCCCTGCCGGAGACGACCGCCCGTGCCCTCGCCGAGGCGTGGACCACCGCCCTCGACGGCCTCGCCGCCTGGGCCGGCGCCGCCGGAGCCGGCGGCCACACCCCCTCCGACCTCGATCTGATCTCCCTCGACCAGGACCAGATCGCCATGCTCGAACAGATGTGGAAGGACCAGCGATGACCAGGACCGGCCTCGCGGACATGCTCCCGCTCTCCCCGCTCCAGCAGGGCATGCTGTTCCTCTCCTCCTACGACGAGCAGGCCGCGGACGTCTACACCGTCCAGCTGACCGTCGCGCTGAGCGGCCCGGTCGACGCGGCCCGGCTCGGCGCGGCCGCCGACGCGCTGCTCCGCCGGCACGCCAACCTGCGCGCCGGGTTCTGGCACGAGAACGTGCCCGAGCCCGTCCAGTTCGTCCCCGCCGAGCTGCGGATCGCCGTGCGGGAGGCCGACCTGCGGGCCGAGCACGCCGCCGACCCGGACGGCGGCGCCCTGGACCGGGCCGAACGCGCCGAACTGGCCGAGCGGTTCGTCCTGCACCGGCCGCCGCTGCTCCGGCTCGCGCTGGCCCGCCTCGCCGACACCGAGTACCGGCTGATCGTCACCGTGCACCACATCCTGGTGGACGGCTGGTCGATGCCGCTCCTGGTGCGCGAGCTGCTGGCGCTCTACGACCGGGGCGGCGACCCGGCGGGCCTGCCCGCCGTCCGCCCCTACCGCGACCACCTGCGCTGGCTGGCCGACCAGGACCGGCCGGCCGCCGAACGCGCCTGGCACGCGGCGCTCGCCGGGACGGACGGGCCCACCCTGCTCGCCCCGGCCGACCCCGGCCGACGGGCGGTCCGCCCGGCCCGGCACGTCCGGCGGTTCACCGAGGAGGCCACCGAGGCGCTCACCGCGGCGGCCCGCCGGCTCGGCACCACCCCCAGCACGCTCGTCCAGTGCGCGTGGGGGCTGCTGCTCGGCTCCCTCACCGGGCGCCGGGACGCCGTCTTCGGGCTGACCGTGTCGGGCCGGCCCGAGGAACTGCCCGGCGTCGACTCGATGATCGGACTGTTCATCACCACCGTCCCGGTCCGGGTCGCGGTGCGCCCCGAGGAGACCGTCGCCGACCTGGTCCGCCGGTTCCGCGCCGAGCAGAACGACCTGCTCGCCCACCACCACCTCGGCCTGCACGGGATCCAGCGGCAGGCGGGCGGCGGCGAGCTGTTCGACACCCTGCTCGTGGTCGAGAACTACCCCGTCGACCCGTCCGCCCGCCCCGCGCTCGCCGGCGGGGCGGCCGTCACCGGCGTCACCGCCCGCGACGCCACCCACTACCCGCTCACCCTGGCCGTCACCCTGGGCCGCACCGCCGAGGTCGACCTGGAGTACCGGCCCGACCTGCTGACCGGCCGCCAGGCCGAGCGGATCGGCGAACGGCTGGCCGCGCTGCTGGAGCGGATCGCCGCCGACCCCGGCGCGAGCGTGGGCGCGCTGCGGCTGACCACCGACGAGGAGCACGCCCGGCTGGTGTCGGCCGGGACCGGCCCGGAGGCCGCCGCGTTCGGGGGGAGCGTCGCCGACCGCTTCGCGGCCCAGGCCGCCGCGACCCCGGAGGCCGTCGCGGTGGTCGCCGGCGGCCGGTCCGTGACCTTCGCCGAGCTGGACCGCCGCTCGGCCGGGCTGGCGCGCCGGCTGGCCGCGCGCGGGATCGGCCCCGAGTCGGTGGTCGCCCTCGCCGTCCCGCGCTCGGCGGACGCCGTGACCGCACTGCTCGGCGTGCTCCGCAGCGGCGCCGCCTACCTGCCGCTGGACCTCGACCACCCGGCCGAGCGGCTCGCCGACATGCTCGCCGACGCGGCCCCGGCCTGCCTGGTCACCACGGCGGCCGCCGCCGGCCGGCTCCCCGCCGCCGGCCCGCGCCCGCTGCTGCTCGACGGCAAGGACGGCCCGGACGACCCGGACGACCCCGACCACCCGGGCGACCCCGAGGGGGACGACGGCGCCGCGCTCCCCGCCGTCGACCCCGAACACCCCGCCTACGTCATCTACACCTCCGGCTCCACCGGCCGCCCCAAGGGCGTCGTCCTCACCCACCGCGGCCTCGCCAACCTCTACGCCAACCACCGGGCGGCGCTGCTCGACCCGGCCGCCCGGGCCGCCGGCCGCCGGCTGCGGGCCCTGCACACCGCCTCGTTCTCCTTCGACACCTCCTGGGAGCAGCTGTTCTGGCTGCTCGCCGGCCACGAACTGCACCTCCTCGACGAGACCGAGCGCCGCGACCCCGAGTTCGTCACCCGCTACGTCCGCGACCACCGCGTCGACACCCTCGACGTCACCCCCACCTACGCCCAGCAGCTCCTCGACTGGGGGCTCCTCACCGACGCCGAGCACCGCCCCGCCCTGCTGCTGCTCGGCGGCGAGGCGGTGCCGCCCGCCCAGTGGAGCGCCGTCCGCGCCGCCGACGGCGTCCGCGCCGTCAACCTCTACGGGCCCACCGAGTACACCGTCGACGCCCTGGCCGCCGACCTCGCCGACAGCCCGCGCCCGCTGGTCGGCGCGCCGATCGCCGGCACCGCCGCCCGCGTCCTCGACCACGCCCTGCGCCCCGCGCCCGACGGCGCCCCCGGCGAGCTGTACCTGGCCGGGACCGGGCTGGCCCGCGGCTACCACGACCGGCCGGGCCTGACCGCGGGCCGGTTCGTCGCCGACCCGTACGGCCCGCCCGGAAGCCGGATGTACCGCACCGGGGACCTCGTCCGCCGGCTGCCCGACGGCCGCCTCGACTACCTCGGCCGGGCCGACGAGCAGGTGAAGATCCGCGGGTTCCGGATCGAGCCCGGCGAGGTGGAGGCCGCCCTGATCGCACTGCCCGGTGTCGCCACCGCCGCCGTGGTCGTCCGCGAGGACACCCCTGGGGTGCGCCGCCTGGTGGGCTACCTGACCGGCGGCGCCGACCCGGCCGCGGCCCGCACCGCGCTGGCCGCCGTGCTGCCCGAACACCTCGTCCCCGCCGCCCTGGTGGTCCTCGACGCACTGCCGCTCAACGTCAACGGCAAGCTCGACCGGGCCGCGCTGCCCGCCCCCGTCCTCACCGGGGACCCGGCCTCCCGCGCCCCGCGCACCCCGGCCGAGACCGTCCTGTGCCGGGTCTTCGCCGACGTCCTCGGCCTCGCCTCGGCCGGCGCCGACGACGACTTCTTCGTCCTCGGCGGGGACTCGATCAGCTCGATCCAGCTGGTCGGCCGGCTCCGCAAGGAGCAGCTGGTCCTCACCCCCCGCCACGTCTTCGAGCACCGCACGCCCGCCAGGCTCGCCGCCGCCGCGGCGGAGGCCGCGCCCGGGGCCGACCGCCCGGGCACCGGACCCGCCGTGCTCGTGCCCGACGCCGTCCGCGCCCTGGCCGCCGAGCTCCGCCCCGACGCGCAGGAGGTGCTGCCGCTCTCCCCGCTCCAGGAGGGCCTGTACTTCCACGCCGTCTACGACGACCGCGCGCTCGACGTCTACCTGATGCAGAACTTCGTCGAGCTGCTGCACGCGGTCGACGGGGCCGCGCTGCGCCGCGCCTTCGAGGCGCTGCTGAGGCGCCACCCCCACCTGCGGGCGGGCTTCTGGCACCAGGGACTCGACGAGCCGGTGCAGATCGTGCCCGGTGCGTGGGAGCTGCCCTGGCGGGAGACCGACCTGAGCCACCTCGACCGGGCCGCCCAGGACCGCGCCCTGGAGGAGTTCTCGCACGCCGACGCCGCCACCCGGTTCGACCTCGCGGCGCCGCCGCTGCTGCGGGTCACCCTGTTCCGCTTCGCCGAGGAGCGCCACGTGCTCTGCGTGACCCAGCACCACATCCTCACCGACGGCTGGTCCGAGTCGCTGTTCTTCGAGGAGCTGTTCGCCCTCTACCGGCACGGCGGCGACGAGGACGCGCTGGCGCCCGCCACCCCGTACCGGGAGTTCCTGCGCCACCTCGCGGCCACCGACCGCGAGGCCTCGGCGGAGGCCTGGCGCGCCCACCTGGCCGGCCTCGACCAGGCCACCCTGGTCGCGCCCGAGGACCCGGCCCGGCAGCCGGTGATCGCCGAGGTCTGCCCGATCGTCCTGGACGAGGCGACCAGTGACGGGCTGCGCGCCTTCGCCCGGTCCTGCGGCATCACCCTCAACACGGTGCTCAGCACCGCGTGGGCGCTCACCCTGGCCGGCCTCACCGGCTCGGACGACGTGGTGTTCGGCGCCACCGTCTCCGGGCGGCCGCCGGAGCTGCCGGGCGTGGACACCATGATCGGGATGTTCATGAACACCCTCCCGTTCCGGGTCACCGTGCGGCCGGGGGAGCCGCTGCGCGACCTGCTGGTCCGCGTCCAGCGCGAGCACGCCGCCCTGCTGCCCCACCACCAGGTGGGCCTCGGCCGGATCCAGCGGCTCAGCGGCTTCGGCCGCCTCTTCGACACCCTGTACGTGTTCCGCAACACCCCGCTGGACGACTCGGCCCGTGAGGAGGCCGTCGCCCGCCACGCGATCGGCTGGACCCACAGCGTCGACGGCACCCACTACCCGCTGACCCTCGCGGTGACGCCCGACCGGGCCCTGGAGCTGAGCCTCGCCTACCGGCCGGACCTGTTCGACGCCGGGACGGCCCGGTCGGTGGCCGACCGGCTCGCCGCGCTGGTCCGCTCGCTGCCCGGGGACCCGGCCACCCCGGTCGGGCGGCTCGCCGCGACGGAGCCGGCCGAGCTGGAGCGGCTGCTCGGCCTCGGCGACGACACCGGCCACGCCGTCCCCGACACCACCGTCGACCGGCTGCTCGCGGAACAGGCCGCCCGCACCCCGGACGCGACCGCCCTGGTCTTCGGCGGCGAGCGGCTCTCCTACGCCGAACTCGACCGCCGGGCCGACCGGCTGGCCCACGCCCTGATCGCCCGCGGCGCCGGGCCCGAACGGTTCGTCGCCCTCGCGCTGCCGCGCTCCGCCGACTTCGTGGTCGCCCTGTTCGCGGTGCTGCGCACCGGTGCCGGGTACCTGCCGCTGGACCTCGACCACCCGGCGGCCCGGCTCGCCGACATGCTCGCCGACACCCGCCCGCTCTGCCTGGTCACCGTCACGGCCGTCGCCGACGGCCTGCCGGAGCCGGGCGGCGCGGGCGGTCAGGGCGGCGCGGACCGCCCCGGCGGCCTGCCCCGCCTGGTCCTCGACCACCCCGACGGCCGGGCCGAACTGGCCGCCGCCCCGGACCGGCCGGTGACCGCCGCCGACCTCACCGCCCCGCGCCACGCCGACCACCCGGCCTACGTGATCCACACCTCCGGCTCCACCGGCCGCCCCAAGGGCGTCGTCGTCCCGCACCGCGGACTGACCACCATGCTGGTCAACCACCGCGCCAGGATCTTCGGCCCCGCCGTGGACCGGGCCGGCGGCCGGCGGCTGCGGATCGCCCACACCGTCTCCTTCGCCTTCGACATGTCGTGGGAGGAGTTCTTCTGGCTGGTCGACGGCCACGAGGTGCACGTCATCGGCGAAGCGCTGCGGCTGGACCCGGACGCCCTGGTCGCGCACTACCACCGCGAGCGCGTCGACGTCGTCAACGTCACCCCGTCCTACGCCCAGCAGCTGATCGAGGCCGGACTCCTCGCCGACGGCCGGCACCGGCCGCTGCTCGTCCTGCTCGGCGGCGAGGCCGTCCCCGAGTCGCTCTGGCAGCTGCTCGACCGCACCGGCGGCACCACCGGCTACAACCTGTACGGACCCACCGAGTACACCGTCAACGCGCTCGGCGCCGGTGTCGACGAGAGCGCCACCGCCACCGTCGGACGCCCCGTCATGAACACCCGGGCCCGGGTGCTGGACCACGCCCTGCGCCCGGTCCCGGTGGGCGTGCCCGGCGAGCTGTACCTGGCCGGCGACGGCCTGGCCCGCGGCTACCACGACCGCCCCGGCCTGACCGCCGGCCGGTTCGTCGCCGACCCGTACGGCCCGGCCGGCGGGCGGATGTACCGCACCGGCGACCAGGTGCGGTTCCGGCCGGACGGCCGGCTGGACTACCTGGGCCGGACCGACCAGCAGGTGAAGATCCGCGGGTTCCGGGTCGAGCCCGGCGAGGTCGAGTCCGCGCTGCTCGCGCTGGACGCCGTCGCCGCGGCCGCCGTCGTCCCGCAGCGGGGCCCGGGCGGCACCCGCCTGGTCGCCTACACCGTGCCCGCCCCCGGCAGCCCGGCGGACTCCACCGGGCTGCGCGCCGCACTCGCCGCCACCCTGCCCGAGTACCTCGTCCCGGCCGCGTTCGTCGCCCTCGACGCGCTGCCGCTCACGGTCAACGGCAAGGTCGACCGCGCCGCGCTGCCGGTGCCCGCCCCCGCCGGGCAGGGCACCTCCCGGCCGCCCGCCGACGCCCGCGAGGCCCTGCTCCGCGAACTCTTCGCGGAGGTCCTCGGCCTGCCCGGGATCGGCGTCGACGACAACTTCTTCGAACTGGGCGGCCACTCGCTGCTCGCCATGCGGCTGGCCGGCCGGATCCGGGCCGAGCTCAACACCCCGGTCCAGGTCGCCACCCTGATGGCCGCTCCGACGGTGGCCGGGGTGGCGGCCCGGATCGGGACCGACGCCCGCCGGGACGCGCTGCGCACCCTGCTGCCGCTGCGGGAGGCGGGCGCGCTGCTGCCGCTGTTCTGCGTGCACCCGGCCTCAGGGTTCGGCTGGCAGTACGCGGGTCTGCTGCGCCACCTCGACCGGGAGCGCCCGCTGTACGGCCTCCAGTCACCGGGCCTGCGCGGGGAGCTCCCGCAGGTCGCGGACGTCCGGGAGCTGGCCGCGCTGTACCTCGCGGAGGTGCGGGCGGTGCAGCCGCAGGGCCCGTACCACCTGCTCGGCTACTCCTTCGGCGGGACGGTCGCGCACGCGATGGCGGCGCTGCTCCAGGAGGGCGGCGAGGAGGTGGCCTTCCTCGGCCTGCTGGACGCCTACCCGCCGGAGACCGAGGACTGGTCCTTCGCGGCCGACCCGGCGTTCCGCGAGCGGCTCGCGGAGGAGGAGGCGGGGTTCCTGGCCGGGGTGGCCGGCCTCGGCGTCGAGGCGCCGCAGAGCCCCGCCGGGCCGGACGCGGGAGCGGGCTCAGGGCAGGACCGGGACGCCGGGCCGGACGGGGACGCGGGGGCGGTGACCGCCCGGGCGGTCGGCCGCGAGGAGGCGATCGCCGCGATCCGGGCCAGCCAGGGCGTGCTGGCCGGATTCGACGAGGAGCTGCTGAACGCCATCGTCGACACCAACGTGCACTGCGTCGGCCTGCTGGCCCGCAGCCGCACCCCGCTCTGGACCGGTGACGCCCTGTTCGTCACCGCCGCCCGCACCACCGCCCCCGAGGACGCCCCCGCGAAGGTCTGGCCGCCCTACCTGCGCGGCCGGCTGGACGAGCACGTGCTGGACGTCGGCCACGACGAACTGATGGACGAGCAGGCACTGGCGCTGATCGGCCCGCTGGTGCAGCGGGCGCTGGCGGAGGGGGTGTGAGCCGGGGCCCGCGCCCGGCCCGCGGCCCTCCCGCGGGCGCGCCTTCCGCCCGCCCGTCCGCCGGACCGACCGACGACCCGGTGGCCGCACGGGCCGACCACCGCACCACCGCAGACTCCGGGGACCGCACCGCGGCCCCCGGGACCCGAGCAGAGGACACCCCCATGACCAGCAACGCCCCCCTGATCGACACCGTCTACCACGACCTGGCCCTGCGCACGCTGGAGGTGGTCCGGGTCACCCGGGTCACCCCCCGGCTGGTCCGGGTCACCCTCGGCGGCCCCGAGCTGGCCGGGTTCATCGACCAGGCGCCCGCCGACCACGTCAAGGCCTTCTTCCCGGCGCCCGGCGAGACGGAGCCCGTGCTGCCCCTGCTCGGTGACGACGACGAGGGCCTGATCTTCCCCGACGTCCCGCCGTTCCCGATCTCCCGCGACTACACCACCCGCCGCTTCGACCCGGTGGCCGGCGAGCTGGACCTCGACTTCGTCCTGCACGGCAGCGGCGTCGCCTCGGTGTGGGCCGCGCAGGCCGCCCCCGGCCAGAAGCTCGGCCTGGCCGGGCCGCGCGGCTCGGTGATGGTCCCGCTGGAGTTCGACTGGTACCTGCTGGCCTCCGACGAGACCGGCCTGCCGGGCCTGAGCCGGTGGCTGGAGATCCTGCCGGAGGGTGCGCCCGCCAAGGTGTTCATCCTGGTGGACGACGCCGGCGAGGAGCACCACCTGGAGACCAGGGCGGACGCCGAGATCACCTGGGTGCACCGCGACGGCGTGGCCCACGGCGAGGGCGACCTGCTCCACCAGGCGATCAGCGCCCTGGAGTTCCCGCCCGGGCGGCCGTACGTGTGGATCACCGGGGAGGCCGGCGAGCTGAAGCCGATCCGCCGCCACCTGCGCGCCGCCGACTTCGACCGGGACTACACCGACGTCGACGGCTACTGGAAGCGCGGCACCGTCAACCTGGACCACCACCTGGCGGACGAGGACGACGAGGAGCCGGCCGCCGACGCCTCCTGACCGGTCCCCGACGCGGAAGGCGCGGGACCTCCCCCACCGAGGGGAGGTCCCGCGCCTTCCGCGTTCACGGCGGGACGGGGCGGCTCAGCGGCGGCCGGACCGCCACTCGTGCAGCAGCAGCCAGACGAGGTAGAGCCCGCCGATCGCCGCCGTCATGATGCCGACCGGCAGCTGGATCGGGGCCACCACCCGCTGCGCGGCGAGGTCGCTGAGGCAGAGCAGCAGCGCCCCCATCAGCGCGGAGGGCAGCAGGCTGACGCCGGCGGCCCGGCCGAGGCGGCGGGCGAGCTGGGGCGCGGCCAGTGCGACGAAGGAGATCGGCCCGGCCGAGGCGGTGGCGACGGCCGAGAGCAGCACGGCGCAGACCACCAGCAGCGCCCGCGAGCGCTCCACCGGCACACCGAGCGCCTTCGCCGCGTCGTCGCCCGCCTCCATCAGCCGCAGGTGGCGGCCCAGCAGCAGGACGGCGGGCAGCAGCAGTCCGATCGCCAGTGCCGCGGGGCCGAACTGGTCCCAGCCGCGTCCGTTCAGCGAGCCGGTGAGCCAGACGGCCGCGGCCTGCGCCTCGTCGATCGACGCCTCGACCATCAGGTAGGCGTTCACCGAACTCAGCAGTGCCCCGGCGGCGATCCCGACCACGATCAGCCGGTAGCCCTGCACACCGCGCCGGTAGGCGAGCAGGTAGACCGTCAGGGCGGTGGCGAAGCCGCCGCCGACCGCGCCGAGCGCGACGGCGAAGGGCCCTCCGCCGAACACGAGGATCTGGAGCAGTGCCCCGGTCGCCGCGCCGGTCTCGAAGCCGATCAGGTCGGGGCTGCCCAGCGGGTTGCGGGCGAGGCTCTGGAACACGGCGCCGCTCAGCCCGAGGGCCGCGCCGACGATGACGCCGACCGCGAGCCGGGGCAGCCGCAGGCTGTTCACCACGTAGTCGGTGGCCGGGGTGCCCTGTCCGGCCAGTGCCTTGAGCACGTCGGCGGGGGAGACCTGGAAGTCGCCGGTGCCGAGCGTGGCGACGGCGACCGCGAGCAGGGCGACGGCCAGGCCGCAGCCGGCGGCCAGCGGGCGCCGGGCGACCCGCAGCCGCACCGGGCCGAACCGGATGCGCAGTCCGGGGACGAGCCGGGCCGGGTCCGGCGGCACGGGCCCGTCCTTGCCGGAGCCGTTCCTGCCGGGGCCGTCCTTGCCGGGGCCGTCCTTGCCGGGACCGGCGGGGCCGGGGCCGGCGGGCTGGGGGAGCAGGGCGCCTGACCGGGTGTCGGGGGCGTGGTTCACAGCTGGGGCACCTTCCGGCGGCGGACCAGGGCGACGAGGACGGGGGCGCCCAGGGCCGCGGTGACGATGCCGACGGCCAGTTCGTCGGGGCGGACCAGGATCCGGCCGAGCACGTCGGCGCCGAGCAGCAGCACGGGGGAGAGGACCAGGCAGTAGGCGAACAGCCAGCGCTGGTCAGGGCCGGTGACGAGCCGTACGGCGTGCGGCACGATGAGGCCGACGAACCCGATCGGGCCGACGGCGGCGGTCGCGGCGCCGCAGAGCAGGGCGACCGCGACCGCGCCGAGCGCCCTGGTGCGGACCGGCCGGGCGCCGAGCGCGCTGCCGATGTCGTCGCCGAGGGCGAGCGCGTTGAGCGGGCCGGCCAGGGCGAGCGCGAGCACGACGCCGGCCAGCAGGAACGGCGTCACCTGGACGAGGACGGTGTCGCTGCGCCCGGCGAGGGTGCCGACCGACCAGGTGCGCAGGGTGGCGAAGGAGTCGCGGTCGAGGAAGGTGAGGGTGGAGATGCCCGCGATCAGCGAGGCGTTGACCGCGGTTCCGGCGAGGACGAGCCGGATCGGGGAGGCGGCGCTGCGCCCGGCGGTGCCCAGGGTGTAGACGGCGGCCGCGGTGAGGGCGGCGCCCGCGAGGGCGAACCAGACGTAGCCGGCCAGGGTGGTGACGTGGAAGAGGCCGATGCCGGCGACGACGGCGGCGGAGGCGCCGGACTCGATGCCGAGGAGCCCCGGGTCGGCGAGCGGGTTGCGGGTGAGCGCCTGCATGAGCGCGCCGGCCAGGCCGAGGCCCGCTCCCACCGCGAGTCCGAGCAGGGTCCTGGTGAGCCGGTAGTCCCGGACGATGACGGCGTTCTCGGTGCCGTCGGGCGAGAACAGTCCGCGCAGGACGGTGCCGAACGGGATGGACCGGGCGCCCACCGAGATGCTGAGCACCATGACGACGAGCAGCAGCAGGAGCGCGGCGATCAGCCCTGCGGCGCGTAGTCGGGGCGCGGCCCGTTCGGACGGGCGGGGGTCGGCAGGGCCGCCCGGGTGGACGCCTTGCTGGACGAGACTCACTCGTGCACTCCTCGGCCGGGCTGGGGCGGAGGACTCCCCGCCACGATTTTTAGTTAGGTGAGCCTATCCTAATTGGCCGATTTCGATGACCGTCCGGAGGCTTGCGCGAGGGGTCGCGGGAGGCCCCGGGAGGCGTGCGGGGCGCGGTTGTTGGCGGTCCGTCAGTGCGCGGCCGGACCCGGTCCCGGGGGTGCGGGAGGGGTGGCGGAACCTCGCCCACGCCCGGTGCCGCGGTCGTGACGGCGCTGACCGGGCGATGTAAGGTCAACCTTGCCTAACCAGCGCCGAGCCGGGGGACTCGCCTCCCCCGCCGCGACCGCGAGAACTGGTGGGACACAGGGCAGCCGGAACGGCCGAGTTGAGACGAAGGACGCGTGGGACTGGTGGGCAGAGGCAGTGTGAGTCCAGGCAGGTCCGGCGGAGTCGGATCCGAGCGGCGTCCGCCCGGTCTCCAGGAGTGCCTGTCCGACCTGAGGCGCTTCCGCGGCTCCACGGTCGTGGTGAAGTTCGGCGGCAACGCCATGGTGGACGAGGCCCGCAAGGCGGCCTTCGCCCGGGACGTCGTCCTCCTCCGCTACGCGGGCCTGCGCCCGGTGGTCGTGCACGGGGGCGGTCCGCAGATCGGGGCGCAGCTCCAGCGGCTCGGACTGACCTCCTCCTTCACGGCCGGCCTGCGGGTCACCACGCCCGAGGCCATGGAGGCCGTTCG
The DNA here is from genome assembly GCF_036013975.1 of Kitasatospora sp. NBC_00458. NCBI lineage: Bacteria > Bacillati > Actinomycetota > Actinomycetes > Kitasatosporales > Streptomycetaceae > Kitasatospora > Kitasatospora sp. NBC_00458. The sequence goes on along the minus strand of NZ_CP107904.1, from coordinate 684,363 downwards.
GATGGTGCTGGCGGGTCAGGTCCAGCGGGAGCTGGTCGGCCTGATCAACGCCCACGGCCCGTTCGCGGTCGGACTGACCGGCGAGGACGCGCACACCATGACCGCCCGCAAGCGCTACGCGGTGGTGGACGGCGAGCGGGTCGACATCGGCCTGGTCGGCGAGGTCTCGTCGGTCAGCCCGTCGCTGCTGTCGGTCCTGCTGGCCGACGGCCGGATCCCGGTGGTGTCCTCGGTGGCGCGGGGCGAGGACGGGAACGTCTACAACGTCAACGCCGACACGGCCGCCGCCGCGGTGGCCGGGGCGCTGCGCGCGGACGTGCTGCTGATGCTGACCGACGTCCCCGGCCTCTACCGGTCGTGGCCCACGGACACCGAGGTGGTCCCGCGGCTCACCGCGGGCGAACTGGAGGACCTGCTGCCGGGGCTGACCGGCGGGATGGTGCCCAAGATGGAGGCCTGTCTCGACGCGCTGCGCGCGGGTGTGGGCGTGGTGCGGGTCCTCGACGGACGGGTGCCGTACGCCCTGCTGCGCTCCTTCGGGGACTCCTCCCCGGGGACGGAGATCGTCGCACGGGCGGAGAGCCGCCCGGAGAGCCGGGTGGAGGCCGGGGCCGGCGCCCCGGCGGGCGGTCCGCCGGCGTCCGTGCAGGGTGCTCCCGTGCCGAGGTGAGCCCGTGAACGGGGCTTGAACGTCCCGATTGAGACGCCCTGTCCGGAAAATCCGGGCATGGGCACGCCCGATTCGGAGAAATCGCTGATCGGAGCCCGGATGGGGTCGGGTCGGCGAACTTGACTCCATGGCTCCGATAAGGGAACTTAGGCAAGCCTTGCCTTAGGTACTCGGTGGTCACGCCGGGGTTGACAGGTCCGGAGCTCCACTCCCGGTCCCTGAACGAGCAGTAGAAGGAAGGATTGAGTCATGTCGCGCGAGAACGGCGCAATCTACGGAGGTGGCGGCGTCGACGACCTCGTCGGCATAGGCTTCGGCCCGGCCAACCTGGCCCTGGCGATCGCGATCGACGACCACAACCGCAGCAACCCCGAGCAGTCGCTCGACGTCCGCTTCCTGGAGAAGCAGGAACGTTTCGGCTGGCACCGCGGGATGCTGCTGGACGGCGCGACCATGCAGGTGTCCTTCCTCAAGGACCTGGTGACCCTGCGTGACCCGCGCAGCCGCTTCACCTTCCTGTCCTACCTCCAGGAGCGGGACCGGCTGGTCGACTTCATCAACCTGAAGTCCTTCTACCCGACCCGGCTGGAGTTCCACGACTACTTCGAGTGGTGCGCCGCCGAGTTCGCCGGCCAGACCGCCTACGGCCGCCAGGTCACCGCCGTCCGCCCGGTGGAGTCCGACGGCCGGATCGACAGCGTCGAGGTCGTCTCCGAGGCGGTCGGCGGCGGCGACCGCGAGGTCCGCCGCGCCCGCAACATCGCCGTCGGCACCGGCCTGACGCCGCGCGTCCCCGCCGGCGTCACCCTCGGCGAGCGCGTCTGGCACGCCCGGGACCTCCTGCTCAAGGCGCCCTCGCTGGCCGGCCAGGAGCTGCGCCACCGCCGGATCGCCGTGGTCGGCGCCGGGCAGTCGGCCGCCGAGGCGGTCGAGTACCTGCACCGCTCCTTCCCCGAGGCCGAGATCTGCGCCGTCCTCTCCCGCTACGGCTACAGCCCGGCGGACGACAGCCCCTTCGCCAACCGGATCTTCGACCCCTCCGCGGTGGACGAGTTCTACGGCGCGTCCGAGGACGCCAAGGAAGCCCTGCTGCGCTACCACGCGAACACCAACTACTCCGTGGTCGACGGCGACCTGATCGAGCAGCTGTACCGGACCGTCTACCAGGAGAAGGTCGCCGGCCGGGAGCGGCTGCGCATCCTCAACGCCAACCGCCTGACCGGCGTCGGGCAGACCGCGGACGGCGTCCGCGCCGAGGTCCGCTCGCTGACCACCGGCGAGGAGCAGGCCCTGGACTGCGACGCCGTCGTCCTCGCCACCGGCTACACCCACGTGGACCCGCGCGACCTGCTCGGCGACCTCGCGTCCGCCTGCCTCACCGACGAGCAGGGCCGGCTCCGCGTCGACCGCGACCACCGGGTGCTGACCGAGGACCACGTCGAGGTGGGGATCTACCTCCAGGGCGGCACCGAGCACACCCACGGGATCACCTCCGCGCTGCTCTCGACCCTCGCCATCCGCTCCGGCGAGATCTGCGACTCCCTGCTGCTGCGCCAGACCGGCCGCCAGCTGCGGGACCAGAACAGCCGCCTCGGCGTCGCCGGCTGACGACGGCCCCCGGGCCGCCGGCCCGGGCCCGCACCGGACGACCCGCACCCCCCACCCTCACCCGCACCCGCAACCGAACGGACCTTCAGCATGAGCGCCAGCACCGCACCGGGCCCGACGGGCTTCGACCCGGACGCCATCCGGGCGGACATCGCCGACGTCCTCGGCGAGCGCCCGGAGGACATCGGTGACGACGACGACCTGCGCGACCTCGGCCTCGACTCGATGCGGGTGATGCACCTCGTCGAGGTCTGGCGCGGCCGCGGCGCCCGGGCCGAGTTCGCCGACCTGGCCGACCTCGGCGCCGAGCCCACCGTCGCCACCTGGTCGGCCTACCTGAGCCGGGTCTGACGCCCGACCGGGCCGCGTCCGGGCCGAGCGCCCGGACCACGCCCGAGCACCACCCGAGCCGCACCCGGGGCCCCGCCCCGGGCGGCGACCCGAGCCCCACCCAGCCGTACCGGAACCGCTGGAACCGCCCGCGCCGGCGGGCACCGGTCCCGGACCCCGGCGGGCTCGCCCCTCACCACCGAACCCGCCGTGCCCCGCGTATCACCCCAAGGAGAACCATGAACACCCGTGCCCTGACGTCCCGCAGCGTCAGACTCGCCGCCGTCGCCGCCACCGCCGCGCTCACCCTCGCGGCCTGCGGCTCCGACGGTGGGAGCAAGGACGCCGCGGGCACGCCCTCGGCCGGCAGCGCCGCCTCCGGCCCGGTCGTGGTCGAGGCCACCAACGGCAAGATCACCGTCCCGGCGGGTGTCAAGCGCATCGTCAGCGTCTCCTACGCCACCGGCGCGCTGCTCGACCTCGGCGTGCAGCCGGTCGGCACCAGCACCATCGACGAGAACAACCCGATGGAGCTGCTGCCCACGCAGACCGAGGCCGCCAAGAAGATCGAGCCGATCGGCTCCGGCATCGAGATCAACATCGAGAAGGTCGCCTCCCTCAAGCCCGACCTGATCGTGGTCGAGGGCGCCACCGCCTTCGACTGGGGCATCAAGAAGCTCGAAGGCATCGCCCCCACCCTGTACTTCGGCGTCGACACCCCGGTCGACCTGCTGAACGCGCAGGAGAAGATCGCCACCGCCGTCGGCAAGGACGCCGAGTTCAAGAAGCTGAAGTCCGACTACGAGGCCAAGGCCGCGAAGATCAAGACGGACTACGCGACCAAGCTCAACTCCGTCAAGTGGACCATCGCCTCCTCCTACGGCGGCGGCGAGTTCCTGGTCGACACCAGCACCTCGTGGGTCGGCCGGGTCCTCAACGACGCGGGCGCCAAGTTCTCCCAGGCCTCCTCGGAGACCAAGGAGCACGAGACCACCTACTCGGTCGAGAAGCTCGACGTCCTCGCCGACGCCGACGTCATCCTCGTCCCGAAGATGGCCGCCACCGGCGAGGTCCCGCAGGACACCAAGGACCTCGACAAGCAGCCGTCCTGGAAGAACCTGAAGGCCGTCCAGGCCGGCAAGGTCATCCCGGTCACCTACGCCACCAGCGACCGCTACGGCACCTCGCTCAACGTCCTCGACCAGATCGAGACCATCCTCAAGGGCCTCTAGCCCACCCCCGTCCGGGTGGCCGCCGCCCCGCGCGGCCACCCGGACGGACACCACCACATCGCACCAAGCGCACGAGCGCCCCGGGCTGGCACGGTCGGCGGGGCGGCGAACCGGGAAGGGCCGACCCCCATGCCAGTGGCTGGCACGACGACCACGCACGCCGACCAGGACGCTCCGCGGGAGCTGACAGCCGCCCAGGCGGGCATCCTCGCGGCCCAACGGATCGACCCGGACAACCCGGCCTACAACGTCGGCCAGTACGTGCGGATCGCCGGCGAACTGGACGAGCGGCTGCTCGAAGCCGCGCTGCGCCGCACCCTCACCGAGGCCGACGGGCTGCACCTGCGCCTCGCCGAGCACGAGGGCCGCACCGTCCGCCTCCCCGGCGCGTTCGACGCCGCGGCCTGGACCCTGCACCGCCTCGACACCAGCGGCGCCACCGACCCGGTCGCCGCGGCCGCGGCCCTCGTCCACGACCAGCTGGCCGTCCCCACCGTGCTGGAGGGCCCCGACGCGGGCCCGCTCACCGGCGCGCTGCTGGTGCGCGTCGGCCCGGCCGACCACCTGTGGTTCCAGTGGTTCCACCACCTGGTCGTCGACGGCTACAGCGTCGCCCTGTTCAGCCGCCGGGTCGCCGAGGTCTACACCGCGCTCGCCACCGGGGCCGACGTCCCCGAGAGCCCCTTCCGCCCCGCCGAACTCCTCGCCGAGGCCGAACGCGACTACCTCGCCTCCGACCGGCCCGAGGCCGACCGCGCCTACTGGCGCGAGCGCTTCGCCGACCGGCCCGCCGTCGCCGGCCTCACCGAGGCCACCGCCGCGGCCGCCCCCGCCGCCCTGCGCCACCGCATCGAGCTGCCCGCCGACCGGTCCGCGACCGTGCTCGCCGCCGCCCGGAGCGCCCGCACCACCTGGGCCGAGGCCGCCAACGCCGCCTTCGCCGCCTACCTGCACCGGATGACCGGCGCGGCCGACGCCGTCCTCGGCATGCACTTCATGGCCCGCACCGCCCCCGGCACCCTGCGGGTCCCCGGCATGGCCGTCAACATCCTCCCCGTCCGGCTCCCCGTCACCGGCGCCGACACCTTCACCACCCTGCTGCGCCGCTCCGCCGAGGAGCTCAAGAGCGTCCGCCGCCACCAGCTCCACCGCGGCGAGGACATCCGCCGCGACCTCGGCCTGGTCGGCACCGACGGCCGCCTGCACGGGCCCATGCTCAACATCAAGCCCTTCGACCTCGACCTCGACTTCGCGGGCAGCCCCGGCACCACCGTCAACCTGGCCTCCGGCCCCGTCGAGGACTTCGCGCTCTCCGTCCACAAGACCCCCGACGACCGCCTGGTCCTGGAGTTCGACGCCAACCCCGAGCTCTACGGCGAGGGCGAACTCACCCGCCACGCCGAGCGCTTCGCCGCCCTGCTGAACCGCCTCGCGGCCGCCCCCGACCAGCCGCTGGCCGGCCTGCCGCTGCTCGCCGACGCCGAGCGCGCGGCCGTCCTGCACGACTGGAACGACACCGCCCGCGAGGTCCGCGAGGGCACCCTGGTCAGCCGCATCGCCGAGCGCGCCGCCGCCACCCCCGGGGCCACCGCCGTGGTCGCCGAGGGCCGCAGCCTCACCTACGCCGAACTCGACGCCCGCGCCACCGCGCTCGCCCACGCGCTGCGCGCCGCCGGCGCCGGCCCCGACCGGGTGGTCGGCGTCGCCGTGCCCCGCTCCGCCGAACTCATGGTCGCCCTGCTCGGCGTCCTCAAGTCCGGCGCCGCCTACCTGCCGCTGGACGCCGACTACCCGGCCGACCGGCTCGCCCACATGGTCGAGGACGCCGCCCCCGTCCGCGTCGTCACCGTCGGCGCACTGCTGGAGCGGCTCCCCGAAGCCGCCCGCGCCGCCGCCCTCCTGGTCGACGACCCCGCCGACACCGGCGCCCCCGCGACCGGCGGCGACACCACCGGGCTCCCCGGGCCCGGCCCCGACCACGCCGCCTACCTGATCTACACCTCCGGCTCCACCGGCCGCCCCAAGGGCGTCGTCGTCACCCACCGCGCCATCGTCAACCGGCTCGCCTGGATGCAGCACGCCTACCGCCTCGACGCCGACGACCGCGTCCTCCAGAAGACCCCGGCCAGCTTCGACGTCTCCGTCTGGGAGTTCTTCTGGGCCCTGTGCGAAGGCGCCACCGTCGTCCTCGCCCGCCCCGAGGGCCACAAGGACCCCGCCTACCTCGCCGCGCTGATCGCCGAGGAGCGCGTCACCACCCTGCACTTCGTCCCCTCCATGCTGCGCGCCTTCCTGGAGGAGGCCTCCGTCGCCGACCGCTGCGCCGGACTGCGCCGCGCCTTCTGCTCCGGCGAGGCCCTGCCCGGCGACGTCGTCGACCGCTGGTACGCGACCCTCCCCGAGGTGCCGCTGCACAACCTGTACGGCCCCACCGAGGCCGCCGTCGACGTCACCTTCCACCACACCGCCCCGGCCGCCGGCGTCGTCCCCATCGGCCGCCCGGTCTGGAACACCCGCCTGTACGTGCTGGACGCCGAACTGCGCCCCGCCCCGGTCGGCGTGCCCGGCGAGCTGTACCTCGCCGGCGTCCAGCTGGCCCGCGGCTACCTCGGCCGCCCCGGCCTCACCGCCGGCCGCTTCGTCGCCGACCCGCACGGCGCGCCCGGCGAGCGCATGTACCGCACCGGCGACCTCGTGCGCTGGGCGCCCGACGGCACCGTCGAGTACCTCGGCCGCACCGACGACCAGGTCAAGGTCCGCGGCTTCCGGATCGAGCTCGGCGAGATCGAGGCCGCCCTGGAGGCGCTGCCCGGCGTCGTCCAGGCCGCCGTGACCGCCCGTGAGCTCACCCCCGGCGGCGCCCGTCAGCTCGTCGGCTACCTGGTGCCCGCACCCGCCGACGCCGAGGCGCTGCGCACCGGACTCGCCCGCACCCTGCCCGAGCACATGGTCCCCGCCGTCCTGGTCGGCCTCGACGCCCTGCCGCTGAGCCTCAACGGCAAGCTCGACCGCAAGGCCCTGCCCGCACCCGCCACCGGCGGCGGCGACGGCGGCGGCGCCCCGCGCACCGAGGCCGAGCGCGTCCTCGCCTCGCTGGTCGCCGAGGTCCTCGGCCTGACCGGCGACCAGGTCGGCGTCGACGACAACTTCTTCTCCCTCGGCGGCGACAGCATCTCCGCCATCCAGCTCGGCAGCCGCGCCCGCCGCGCCGGCTTCCAGATCACCCCGCGCGTGGTGTTCGAACGGCGCACCGTCGCCCGCATCGCCGCCGTCGCCGAGTCCACCCGCACCGCCGACGCCCCGGCCGCCACCGCCGTCGCCGCGACCGGCCCGCTGCCCACCACCCCGATCAGCGAGTGGCTGCGCGAGCGCGGCGGCCCCGTCGCCCGCTTCGGCCAGCAGACCGTCGTCACCGTCCCCGCCGGCCTCGACCGGCAGCGGCTCGCCGCCGCCCTGGACACCCTGACCGACCGCCACGACGCCCTGCGCCTGCGCCTGCACGTCGCCGCCGACGGCACCTGGACCCAGGAGGTCCGGCCCCCCGGCAGCGCCCCGGCCGCCGAACGGCTGCGCCACCTCGACGTCACCGCCGCGGACCTGGCCACCGCCGCCGCCGCCGAGCGCGAGGCCGCCGCCGACCGCCTCGACCCCGAGCAGGGCGTCGTCCTCCAGGCCGTCCACCTCGACGCCGGCGCCGACACCCCGGGCCTGCTCGTCCTCGCCGCCCACCACCTCGCCGTCGACGGCGTCTCCTGGCGCATCCTGCTGCCCGACCTGCGCGCCGCCTACGAGGGCCGCGCCCTGGAGCCCGTCACCACCCCGCTGCGCGCCTGGACCCGCGGCCTCGCCGACGCCGCCGCCGGCGACCGCGTCCGCGCCCAGCTGCCCCTGTGGCAGGCCGTCCTGGCCGACGGCAGCGGACCGCTGCTCGGCGACCGCCCGCTCGACCCGGGCCGCGACACCGCCGCCACCACCCGCCGGCTGCGGCTCACCCTGCCCGCCGCCCGCACCGCGCCGCTGCTCGGCGCGGTCCCCGCCACCCACCGGGCCGGCGTCGACCACGTCCTGCTCACCGCCCTCGCCCTCGCCCTGCTGGCCCGCCGCCGCGCCCGCCTCGGCGCCGACGCCCGCCCCGACCTGCTGCTGCGCCTGGAGGGCCACGGCCGCGAGGACCACCTCGTCCCCGGCGCCGACACCGCCCGCACCGTCGGCTGGCTCACCAGCGAGTTCCCCGTCCGCCTCGACCTCGCGGGCGTCGACGCCGACGCCGCGCTCGCCGGCGGCCCGGCCGCCGGCCGCGCCCTCGCCCTGGTCAAGGAGCAGCTGCGCGCCCTGCCCGACGCGGGCGCCGGCTACGGCCTGCTGCGCCGCCTCGACGCGCCGTCCACCGCGGCCCTCGCCGACCTCGCCGAGCCCCAGCTGCTCTTCAACTACCTGGGCCGCTTCGCCGCCACCGGCGAGGAGTGGACGGCCGCCCCGCAGACCGGGGACGCCGTCACCGCCTCCGCCGACCCCGGCCTGCCCTGCGCCCACGCGCTGGAGATCGGCGCCTTCGTCCACGACGGCCCCGACGGCCCCGAGCTGAGCGTCCAGCTGACCTGGCCGCACGGCGTGTTCGGCGAGGACGCCGTCCGCGAGATCGCCGACGGCTGGTTCGCCCACCTCGACGCGCTCACCCGCTACGCCGAACGCCCCGGCGCCGGCGGCCTGACCCCCTCCGACGTGCCGCTCGCCCCGGTCACCCAGGCCGTCCTGGACCGCCTCGCCGAGGAGCACCCGGACACCGAGGACGTCCTGCCGCTCTCCCCGCTCCAGGAGGGCCTGCTCTTCCACACCCTCCTCCAGGACGAGAAGGGCGCCGACGACCTCTACACCTCGCTCACCTCCCTCGACCTGCGCGGCCCGCTCGACCGCACCGCCCTGGTCGACGCCGTCGACGCCGTGGTCAACCGGCACACCGCCCTGCGCGCCGGATTCCTCGGCGACGGCCTGCCCGAGCCGCTCCAGCTGGTCGCCGGCCGCGTCCGGGTGCCGTGGACCGAGCACGACCTCACCGCGCTGCCCGCCGACCGGCAGGACGCCGAGACCGCCCGCATCGAGGACGACGAGGCCTCCCGCCGCTTCGACCTGGCCCGGCCGCCGCTGGTGCGCTGCGCCCTGGTCGCCCTCGGCGCCGACCACCACCGGCTGGTCCTGACCCGCCACCACATCGTCATGGACGGCTGGTCCACGCCCGTCCTGCTGCGCGAGCTGATCACCGCCTACGGAGCCGGCGGCGACGCCGCCGCACTGCCCGCCGCCGCCCCCTACGCCGACCACCTCGGCTGGCTCGCCGCCCGCGACACCGGCGCCGACACCGCCGCCTGGCGGCAGGCCCTGGCCGGCCTCGCCGCGCCGACCCTGCTCGCCGACGGCCTCGGCACCCCGGCGGACGGCCCGGCCGCCGCCGGCCACGAGATCGACCTGCCGATCCCCGCCGAGCTGTCCGCCGCCCTCACCGCGACCGCCCGCGAGCACGGCCTGACCCTCAACACCCTGGTCCAGGGCGCCTGGGCGGTCCTCCTCGGCCGCCTCACCGGCCGCACCGACGTGGTCTTCGGCGCCACCGTCTCCGGCCGCCCCGGCGACCTGCCCGGCGTGGAGTCGATGGTCGGCCTGTTCAGCAACACCGTCCCGGTGCGCTTCGCACCGGACGAGGACGAGACCGTCGGCCGGATGCTGGTCCGCCTCCAGGCGCAGCAGTCCGCCCTGCTCGACCACCAGTACCTCGGCCTCGCCGACATCCAGGCGCTCGCCGGCCACGGCACGCTCTTCGACACCCTGCTGGTCTTCGAGAACTACCCGGTCGACCCCGACCACCTGACCGCCCGCGGCCTGCGGGTCGCCGGCATCGGCAACCGGGGCGCCACCCACTACCCGCTCACCGTCCTCACCCTCCCCGGCGAGGCCCCGCAGCTCACCGTCGAGTACCGGCCCGACGTGTTCACCGCCGCGCAGGCCGCCGCCGTCGGCGAGCGCCTGCTGCGCGTGCTCACCGTCATCGCCACCGCGCCGGACACCGCCGTCGGCGCGCTGGACGTCCTCTCCGCGGACGAGCGCCGCACCGTCCTGGAGGACTGGAACGCGACCGGCCGCCCGGTGCCCGCGGGCACCGTCGTGGACGCCTTCGCCGCCCGCGCGGCCGCCGTGCCCGAGCAGACCGCCGTCGTCTTCGGCGACCAGCGCCTCGACTACGCCGAGCTCGCCTCCCGGGTGGACCGCACGGCCCGCCACCTCGCGGCGCTCGGCGCCGGACCCGGCCGGGTCGTGGCGCTCGCCCTGCCGCGCTCCGCCGACCTGGTCGCCGCGCTGCTCGGCGTCCTGGCCGCCGGCGCCGCCTACCTGCCGATCGACCTCGACCACCCGGACGAGCGGATCGCGCTGATGCTGGAGGACGCCGACCCGCTGCTCACCCTGAGCACGCCCGAGGTCGCCGACCGCCACCCGGTGCTGGCCGCCCACGGCAAGGGCGTCGTCACCGTCGCCGAACTCGGCACGCTGAGCGCCGAACCGGTCCGCCCGCACGCCGACGACCTGGCGTACGTCATCCACACCTCCGGCTCCACCGGCCGCCCCAAGGGCGTCCAGGTGCCGCACCGCGGCCTGGCCAACATGCTGGAGCACCACGGCGGCACCGTCTTCGCCCGGGCCGTCGAGCAGGCCGGCGGACGCCGCCTGCGCGCCGCGCACACCGCCTCGTTCTCCTTCGACTCCTCCTGGGAGCAGCTGCTCTGGCTCGTCGGGGGACACGAGCTGCACGTCTACGGCGAGGACCTGCGCCGCGACCCGCAGGCGCTGGTCGAGCGGCTGCTCGCCGACCGCATCGACACCCTGGACGTCACCCCGTCGTTCGGCCGCCAGCTCGTCGAGTGGGGCCTGCTGGACTCCGAGCGGCACCGCCCGCTGCTCTTCCTGGTCGGCGGCGAGGCCGTCGACGACGCCCTGTGGACCCGCATCCGGGAGACCGAGGGCGTGCTCGGCCACAACTTCTACGGCCCGACCGAGTACACCGTCGACACCCTCGGCGCCGCCCTCGACGACAGCCCCACCCCGTTCGTCGGCCGCCCGATCGGCAACACCCGGGCGTACGTCCTGGACGGCCGGCTGCGGCCGGTCCCGGCGGGCGTCCCCGGCGAGCTGTACATCGCCGGCCCCGGCCTGGCCCGCGGCTACGGCAACCGCCCCGCGCTCACCGCGAGCCGCTTCGTCGCCGACCCGTACGGCGCGCCCGGCACCCGGATGTACCGCACCGGCGACGTCGTGCGCCACCGCCCCGACGGCAGCCTCGACTTCCTCGGCCGCGACGACGACCAGGTGAAGATCCGCGGCTTCCGCGTCGAGCCCGGCGAGGTCGAGGCGGCGCTCGCCGCCCAGCCCGGCGTCGCCCAGGCCGCCGTCCTGGCCCGGACCGGCGGAGGCGGCGTCAAGCGCCTGGTCGGCTACGTCGTCGCGGCCCCCGGGGCCGTCGCCGACCCCGCCGCCCTGTGCGCCGCCCTCGCCGGGGAGCTGCCCGAGTACATGGTCCCGGCCGCCATCGTCCCGCTGCCCGTGCTGCCGCTGAACGTCAACGGCAAGCTCGACCGGCAGGCCCTGCCCGAGCCCGGTGCCGACGCCTTCGCCGCCCCGGCCGGCCGCGCCCCGCGCACCGAGCGTGAGGCCGTGATCTGCGGCGTCTACGCCGACGTGCTCGGCCTGCCCGCGGTCGGCACCGACGACGACTTCTTCGCCCTCGGCGGCCACTCGCTGCTCGCCACCCGGGTGATCGGCCGGCTGCGGGCCGCGCTCGGCACCGAGGTCGCCGTCCGCGACCTGTTCGAGACCCGCACCCCCGCCGGCTTCGCCGCCCGCCTCGACGGCGCGGTGACCGGCCGCACCGCCCCCGCCGCCCGCCCGCGCCCCGAGCGGATCCCGCTGTCCGCCGCCCAGGCCCGGCTCTGGTTCCTGTACCGCCTCCAGGGCCCCAGCACCGCGTACACCATCCCGTGCGCGCTGCGGATCGACGGCGAGCTGGACACGGACGCGCTGCGCGCCGCCTTCGCCGACGTGCTGGCCCGCCACGAGGCGCTGCGCACGGTCTTCCCCGACCACGAGGGCCGGCCGTTCCAGCGGATCCTCGACGCGCAGAGCGCCGGGGTCCCGTTCACCGTCACCGAGGCCTCCCGGCACCGCCTGGACACCGAGGTCGCCGCCGCCGGCGCGTACGCCTTCGACCTGGCCACCGAGATCCCCGTCCGGGCGACCCTGGTGACCGCCGGCCCGGCCCGCCACGTGCTCAGCATCGCGCTGCACCACATCGCCGGTGACGAGTGGTCCGAGGGCGTGCTGCTGCGCGACCTCGACCTCGCCTACGCCGCCCGCCGCACCGGCGCCGCCCCGGAGTTCGCGCCGCTGCCGCTGCAGTACGCCGACCACGCGCTGTGGCAGGCCGAGCTGCTCGCCGCGGCCGAGGGACCGGGCGCCGACCAGACCCGCTACTGGACCGAGCGGCTCGCCGCGCTGCCCGCCGAGCTGGCGCTGCCCGCCGACCGGGCCCGCCCGGCCGAGGCGAGCGGCCGCGGCGGCGCCGTCCGGCTCCGCCTGCCCGACGGGCTGCACACCGCCCTGCGCGGCTACGCGCGGCGCACCGGCGCGACCCCGTTCATGGTCACCCAGGCCGCCGCCGCGCTGCTGCTCGGCAAGCTGGCCGGCACCACCGACGTCGCGCTCGGCACCCCGGTGGCGGGCCGCACCGACGAGGTGCTGGAGTCCGTGGTCGGGTTCTTCGTCAACACCCTGGTGCTGCGCCACGACCTGGCCGGCGACCCGAGCTTCGACGAGCTGGTGGCCCGCTCCCGGGAGACCGTGCTCGGCGCGCTCGCCCACCAGGACCTGCCCTTCGACCGCCTGGTGGAGATCGTCAACCCCGAGCGCTCGCTCGGCCGCCACCCGCTGTTCCAGGTGATGGTCCAGCACCGCCGGGAGGCCGACGGCCTCGACCAGCTGCTCGGCGCCGCCACCGCGCTGCTGCCCGACCCGGTCCACGCGGCCCGCTTCGACCTCGCCTTCACCTTCGTGGAGTCCGCCGACGGCAGCCGCACCGACCTGACCGTCATCCACGCCGACGACCTGTTCGACCGCGCCACCGCGCGGCTGTTCGGGGCCCGGCTGATGCGGGTCATGGAGCAGGCCTTCGCCGCCCCCGAGCGGCCGGTCGGCCGGATCGAGCCGACCGCCGCCCAGGAGCGCCGCGGCCTCGCGGGGGAGTGGAACGCCACCGCGATCCCGGTGCGCGAGGGCACCCTGCTCGACCGGATCGCCGAGCGCACCGCCGCCGCCCCGGACGCCGTCGCCGTCGTCTTCGAGGGCACCGAGCTGACCTACCGGCAGCTGGACGAGCGGGCCGCACTGCTCGCCGGCGCGCTGACCGCCGCCGGCGCCGGGCCCGACCGGATCGTCGCCGTCGCCGTCCCGCGCTCCGCCGAACTGATGGTCGCCCTGCTGGCCGTCCTCAAGTCCGGCGCCGCCTACCTGCCGCTCGACACCGAGTACCCGCTCGACCGCCTCACCGCCATGGTCGAGGACGCCGCCCCGGTGTGCGTGCTCACCGTCGCCGGCCTGGAGGACGGCCTGCCCGCCGTGCCGGGCGTCCCGGTGCTCACCGTCGACGCCCGGGCGCAGCGGCCCGTGACGCCCGCCGCCCCGGACGCCGACCACGCCGCGTACGTCATCTTCACCTCCGGCTCCACCGGCCGGCCGAAGGGCGTCGTGGTCACCCACCGGGCGATCGTGAACCGGCTCGACTGGATGCGCGAGGTCTACGGCGTCACCGCGGCCGACCGCGTCCTGCAGAAGACCCCGGCCAGCTTCGACGTGTCGGTCTGGGAGTTCTTCCTGCCCCTGGTCAGCGGCGCCCGCGTGGTGCTGGCCCGGCCCGGCGGCCACCGCGAGCCCGAGTACCTGGCGGCGCTGGCCGCCCGCGAGTCCGTGACCGCCTGCCACTTCGTGCCGTCGATGCTCGCCGCGTTCACCGGCGCCGCCGAGCAGGACGGCGCCGTCCGGGAGGGCTTCGCGGGGGTGACCCGGGTGTTCTGCTCCGGCGAGGCCCTGCCCGCCGCCGCGGTCGACCGCTTCCTCGCCCTGTGGCCGCAGATCGAACTGCACAACCTGTACGGGCCCACCGAGGCCGCCGTCGACGTCACCTACCACCGCGCGTGGGCCGGCTCCGGCGTCGTCCCGATCGGCCGCCCGGTCTGGAACACCCGCCTGCACGTCCTCGACGCCCGGCTGCGGCCGGTCCCGGTCGGCGTGCCCGGCGAGCTGTACCTGGCCGGCGTCCAGCTGGCCCGCGGCTACCTGGGCCGCCCGGGCCTGACCGCCGGCCGCTTCGTCGCCGACCCGCACGGCGGGCCCGGCACCCGGATGTACCGCACCGGGGACCTGGTGCGTCGCCGGGTCGACGGCGAGGTCGAGTACCTGGGCCGCACCGACGACCAGGTGAAGGTCCGCGGCTTCCGGATCGAGCTCGGCGAGATCGAGTCCGCGCTCGCCGCCGTGCCCGGCGTCGGCCAGGCCGCCGTCACCGCCCGCGCCCTCACCGAGGGCGGCGCGCGCCAGCTGCTCGGCTACGTCGTCCCGCAGGCCGGGGCGGGCGTGGGCGGCGACGCCGTCCGCGCGGCCGTCGCCGCGGTGCTGCCCGAGCACATGGTGCCGGTGGTGGTGACCGTCCTGGACGCGCTGCCGCTGAGCGTCAACGGCAAGCTCGACCGCAAGGCCCTGCCGGCCCCCGGCCGGCGGGCCGAGCCGGCCGCCCCCGCGGCGTCCGGGCCGTCCCCGGCCGCCGCCCTGGCCCGGGTGTTCGCCGAGGTGCTCGGCCTGGCCGAGGTCGGCGAGGACGAGAACTTCTTCGCCCTCGGCGGGGACAGCATCGTCTCGATCCAGCTGATCAGCCGCGCCCGCAAGGCCGGTTACGACCTCGCCGCGAAGGACGTCTTCCAGTACCCGACGCCGGCCGCGCTGGCCGAGGCCAAGGGCCTGATGACCGCCCGCCCCGCCGGGCAGGCCGCCCCCGCCGCCACGCCCGCCGCCCGCCCCGCCGACGGCGAGCTGCCCGCCCTGCCGGTCGTGCACTGGCTGCGTGAGCGCGGCGGCCCCGTCGACCGGTTCAACCAGTCGGTGCTCGTCACCGTCCCGGCCGGGCTCCGGGAGGAGCCGCTGCGCGCCGCCCTGGCCGCGCTCGCCGCCCACCACCCGGCGCTGCGGCTGCGCCTCGACCGGACCGACGGCCTGTGGACCCAGGAGATCCTGCCCACCGGCCAGGCCCCGGCCACGACCGAGCCGGACACCCTGCGCCGGGTCGACGCCCGCGAGGGCGACCTCGCCGCGCTGCTGACCCGGGAGGCCGACGCGAGCGCCGCCGCGCTCGACCCCGCCGCCGGCCGGGTCCTGCGCGCCGTCTGGCTCGACGCCGGCGAGGGCCGCGACGGCCGCCTGCTGCTGACCGTCCACCACCTGGCGGTGGACGGCGTCTCCTGGCGGACCCTGCTGCCCAACCTGGCCACCGCCTACCAGGCCCTCGCCGGGGGTACGGAGCCCGTCCTCGAACCCGAGGCGTACGGGCTGCGCGCCTGGTCCGAGCACCTGCTGGCGCACGCCCAGGAGCGGGCCCGGGTCGCCGAGGCCGCCCACTGGCGCACCGCGCTGGCCGGTCCGGCCGGGCCGCTGGCCCACCTCGCCGCCGACCCGGCGCGCGACACCGTCACCACCGTGCGCACCCTGCGCCGCACGCTGTCCGCGGACCGCACCGCGCCGCTCGTCACCGACGTGCCCAAGGCCTTCGGCGCGGGCGTCGACGACGTGCTGCTCGCCGGACTGGTGCTCGGCGCGGCCACCGCCCGCCCGGGCACCGCCCCGGCCCTCCAGGTCGACCTGGAGGGGCACGGCCGCGGCGGCCACGACGGGCTCACCCCCGACCTCGCGGGCACCGTCGGCTGGTTCACCACCGTCCACCCCGTCCGGCTGGACCTCGACGGGATCGACCCGGCCGCCGCGCTGGCCGGCGGCGCGCCCGCCGGACAGGTGCTCAAGCAGGTCAAGGAGCAGCTGCGGGCCGCCCCCGACAAGGGACTCGGCTTCGGCCTGCTGCGCCACCTCAACCCGCAGACCGCGGCCGTGCTGGCCGGCGCGCCGCGCTCGCAGGTGCTGTTCAACTACCGGGGCCGTGCCGACGGCGCCGCCGCGCCGCTGGGCGGCTGGCCGCTGGCCCCGCAGCCCGAGCGGGACGCCGTCGCGGCCGGCGCCGCGCCCGACCCGCTGATGGCGGCCGGCTACCCGCTGGAGATCGACGCGGTCGTCCGGGCCGGCGCCGACGGCCGGCCCGAGCTGGCGGTCGAGTGGAGCTGGCCGCAGGCCCTGCTGACGGAGGCCGAGGTCGCCGAGCTCGCCGACGCCTGGTTCGCCGCGCTGGACGCGCTCGCCCGGCACACCGCGGGCGGCGAGGCCGGCGGGGTCACCCCGTCCGACCTGAGCCTGGTCTCGCTGAAGCAGGCGCAGATCGACCGGCTGGAGTCCCGGCTGCGCGGGCGCCGCCGCCGATGAGCAGCACCCCGCCGGCGCAGCCCCGGCCGGCACCGCCCCAGGAGCCCGGGCCCCAGCGGCCCGGGCCCGGGGCGGCCCCGCCGCGGACCCCGCTCCCCGACCCGACCGACCACCACGTCCCCACCACCACCAGGACCGAGAACACCGTGATGAACGACTCCACCGCACCGATCGACGACCCCCAGGCCGAGGGCGCGGCCGTATCGGACCTGGAGGACGTCTACCCGCTGTCCTCGCTCCAGGAGGGCCTGCTCTTCCACTCGCTCTACGACGACGGGGCCCGTGACGTCTACGTCGTCCAGTCCCACCTGGACCTCGCGGGCCCGCTCGCCACGGCCCGCCTCTCCGCCGCCCTGGACGCCCTGCTCACCCGCCACGCCAACCTGCGGGCCGGCTTCTGGTACGAGGACCCGGAGGCCGTCGTCCAGTTCGTCCAGCGCACGGTCGACACCCCGCTGCGCGAGGTCGACCTGACCGCCCTCGCCGGCGCGGCCCAGGACGCCGCCGCCCTCGCCGCCATGGACGAGGACTGGCAGCGCCGCTTCGACCTGGACACCCCGCCGCTGCTGCGCCTCGCCCTGCTGCGCCTCGGCGGGGACCGCTCCCGGCTCGTGCTGACCTGCCACCACCTGCTGCTCGACGGCTGGTCCATGCCGATCGTCTTCCGCGAGCTGCTGGCCCTGTACGGCTCGGCCGGCGACCTCTCGGTGCTCCCGGCCGTCCGCCCCTACAAGGACCACCTGGCGCTGCTGGCCACCCGTGACACCGCCGCCGCCGAGGCCGCCTGGAGCGCGGCGCTGGCCGGCTTCGAGCAGGCCCACCCGGTGGCGCCGGGCGCCGCGGCCGCCACCGCCGCCGAGCCGGGCCTGGTCACCCGGTACGCCGACGCCGACCTGTCGGGGCGGATCGCCGCCGCCGCGCGCGGCCGCGGCCTGACCCTCGGCAACGTCGCCCACACCCTGTGGGGCGTCCTGGTCGGCTCCCTCACCGGCACCACCGACGTGGTGTTCGGCACCACCGTCTCCGGCCGCCCCGACGACCTGCCGGGCGCCGAGTCGATGGTCGGCCTGTTCATCAACACCGTGCCGGTCCGGGTCCGGCTCGCCGCCGGCGACACCCTGGCCGGCGCAGCCGCCCGGGTGCAGCGCGAGCAGGCCGAGCTGCTGGCCCACCAGCACCTGGGCCTGGGCGCCATCCAGCGCCGCAGCGCGGTCGAGGGCGACCTCTTCGACACCCTGCTCGTGGTCGAGAACTACCAGGGCGGCGGCGACGCGCTGCGCGACAACCTGGGCGGGACCGACGGCCTCGCCATCACCGCCCTCGGCGCCCGCGACGCCACCCACTACCCGCTCGGCGTCACCGTGCTGCCCGGCGCCGAGCTGCGCGTCGAGCTGGAGTACCGGCCCGACCTGTTCGAGCAGGCCGAGGCGGAGCGGCTCACCGACCGCTTCCTCGCGCTGCTGACCGCCTTCGCCGCCGACCCCGACACCCCGCTCGCCCGGCTCGCCCTGCTGGACGACGCCGAGCAGGCCGCCCTCGGCACCACCGTGGCCGGCCGCGCCGCCGCCCCGGCCCCCGCCCTGGTGCCCGAGCTGCTCACCGGCCTCGCCGCCCGCACCCCGGACGCCACCGCCCTGGTCGGCCCGGCCCTCGGGGGCGGCACCGCCGCCCTCACCTTCGCCGAACTGACCGGGCGCGCCGACCGGCTGGCCCGCCTGCTGCTCGACCGCGGCCTCGGCGCCGAGCGGGTCGCCGCACTGGCCCTGCCCCGCTCCGCCGACTCCGTCGTGGCGATCCTGGCCGTGCTCCGGGCCGGCGGCGCCTACCTGCCGCTCGACCTGGACCACCCGGACGAGCGCCTCGCCGCGCTCCTCGACGACGTGCGCCCGGCCGTCGTGCTGACCACCCGCGAGGTGGCCGGCCGGCTGCCCGCCGCCCCCGGCGCGGCCACCCTGCTGCTGGACGACCCGGCCACCGCCGCCGCCCTGGCCGCCCTGCCCGGCGGCCCGCTGGGCGACGCCGAGCGCGGCGGCCCCGTCGACCCCGCCCAGGCCGCCTACGTCATCCACACCTCCGGCTCCACCGGCCGCCCCAAGGGCGTCGTCATCCCGCACGCCGCGCTCGCCAACCTCGCCGACGACCACCTGACCGGGGCCTTCGCCGAGGCCGCCGCCGGCCGCCGGCTGCGCGCCCTCAGCGTCGCCTCCTTCTCCTTCGACTCCTCCTGGGACCAGCTGCTCTGGCTGCTCGGCGGCCACGAACTGCACGTCCTCGGCGACGCCGAGCGCCGCGACGCGGAGACCGTCGTCGGCTACGCCCGCGAGCAGCGCGTCGACGTCCTCGACCTCACCCCGACCCACGCCCAGCAGCTGCTGGACTGCGGCCTGCTCGACGGCGCCCACCGCCCCTCCCTGCTGCTGCTCGGCGGCGAGGCCCTCCCGCAGCCGCTGTGGAGCCGGCTGCGCGCCACCCCCGGCCTGCGCGCCCTCAACTACTACGGCCCGACCGAGTTCACCGTCGACGCGCTGCTCGCCGACCTCGCCGACAGCGACACCCCGAGCGTCGGCCGCCCGCTCGCCGGCGGCCGCGCCTACGTCCTGGACGCGCTGCTGCGGCACGCCCCGGCCGGCTCGCCCGGCGAGCTCTACCTGGCCGGCGTCCAGCTGGCCCGCGGCTACCTGGACCGCCCCGGCCTGACCGCCGAGCGGTTCGTCGCCGACCCGTTCGGCGCGCCCGGCACCCGGATGTACCGCACCGGCGACCTGGTGCGCCGCCGCCCCGACGGCACCATCGACTACCTGGGCCGGGTCGACGACCAGATCAAGATCCGCGGCTACCGGATCGAGCCCGGCGAGATCGAGGCCGTGCTCGCCGAGCAGCCCGGCGTCGCCCACAGCGCGGTGCTGGTGCGCTCCGGCGCCGTCGACCGGGTGGTCGCCTACCTGGTGCCCGCCGCCGGCGCGATCCTGGACACCGCCGCCCTGCACGAGGCCGTCTCGGCCCGCCTGCCCGAGTACATGGTCCCCTCGGCGTTCGCCGTCCTGGACGCCCTGCCGCTCACCGTCAACGGCAAGCTCGACCGGGGCGCCCTGCCCGACGACGCCCTCGACTACACCGGGGTGTCCGCCGGCCGGGACGCCGAGACCGAGACCGAGCAGCTGCTCTGCGAGCTGTACGCCGAGGTCCTCGGCCTGCCCGCGACCGGCGCCGAGGACGACTTCTTCCGCCTCGGCGGCGACTCCATCTCCTCCATCCGCCTGATCGGCGCCGCCCGCGCCGAGGGCCTCTCGCTCAGCCCGCGCGACGTCTTCGAGGGCCGCACCCCCGCCGCCCTGGCCGCCCTCGCCGACGGCCGCGACGCCGCCGCCGGGGCCCCCGCCCTGCCCGAGCTCCCGGCCGCCACCGAGGCCGAGCTCGCCGCCGTCCGCGCCGCCGCCCCCAAGCTGGAGATCGAGGAGGTCTGGCCGGTCTCCCCGCTCCAGGAGGGCCTGCTCTTCGAGGCCGGCTACGACGACCAGGCGCTGGACGTCTACACCTCCCGCGACCTCGTCACGCTGACCCGCCGGGTGCCGCTGGAGACGCTGCGCGCCGCCGTCGCCGCCGTGCTGGAGCGCCACCCCAACCTGCGGGCCGGCTTCCTCCAGGACGGCCCGCAGCACCCGGTGCAGTTCGTGCCGCGCGCCGTCGACGTGCCGCTGACCGAGACCGACCTCTCCGCGCTCACCCCGGCCGAGTTCGACGCCGAGCTGGGCCGGCTGACCGAGCGCGAGGCCGCCACCCGCTTCGACCTGGCCGCCCCGCCGCTGCTGCGCCTGGTCTCGGTGCTCGCCCCGGGCGGCGGGCAGCGCATCCTGATCACCAACCACGCCCTGCTCTGGGACGGCTGGTCGGCCGGCCTGTTCCTGCAGGAGCTGCTGACCGGCTGCGCGGGCGCCCCCGCCCCCGAACTCGGCCTGCCCTACCGGGACTTCCTGCGCTGGCTGACCGCCCAGGACGCCGAGCAGGGCCGGACCGCCTGGCGCGAGGCGCTGGCCGGCCTGGCCGAGCCCACCCTGCTGGCGCCGCAGGCCCGCGAGCGGGCCGCGCTGCTCCCGCAGGAGGTCACCGCCGGGATCTCCGCCGAGCTGACCGCGCGGATCGCCGCCTTCGCCCGTGAGCGCGGCCTGACCCTCAACACCGTGCTCTCCGGCGCGTGGGGCCTGCTGCTGTCCGGCCTGACCGCCCGCGAGGACGTCGTGTTCGGCGCGACCGTCTCCGGCCGCCCGGCCGAGCTGGCCGGCATCGACGCCACCATCGGCATGTTCCTCAACACCGTGCCCGTCCGGGCGCGGCTGGACGGCGCCGAGAGCGTCGCGGCCTTCCTCGGCCGCCTCCAGGAGGAGCAGACCGGCCTGCTGGCGCACCACCAGATCGGTCTCGGCGAGATCCAGCGCGGCACCGGGTTCGGCCGGCTCTTCGACACCCTCCAGGTGCTCCGCAACACGCCCGCCGACCAGGGCGTCCGCGACCGCATCCGGGAGAGCCTCGGCGTCCAGGACGTCGTCGACGTCGACGCCACGCACTTCCCGCTGATCTTCATCACCAACCCGGGCGAGGCGCTCTCCTTCGAGTGGAAGTTCCGCCCGGACGTCTTCGAGCGCGCCACCGTCGAGGCGCACGCCGAGCGCCTGGTCGCCCTGCTGCACCAGATCGTCGACCACCCCGACCGCCCCGTCCGCGCGCTGGACGTGCTGACGTCGGGTGAGCGGGGGCTGCTGGGGGAGTGGGCGGCGACGGGTCGTGAGCTGCCGGCGGCGTCGGTGGCGGACCTGCTGGCGGAGCGTGCGGCGTCGGTGCCGGACGAGGTGGCGCTGGTGTTCGGTGCGTCGTCGTGGACGTACGCGGAGCTGGACGCGCGGGTGAACCGGCTGGCGCGGCTGTTCACGGCGCGCGGTGCCGGTCCGGAGAAGGTGGTGGCGCTGGGTCTGCCGCGTTCGCTGGAGATGGTGGCGTCGCTGTTCGCGGTGCTGCGCTCCGGTGCGGCGTACCTGCCGCTGGAGCTGGACTACCCGGTCGAGCGGCTCGCCTTCATGGTCGAGGACACCGCCCCGGCCTGCCTGATCACCGACTCCACCGCGGCCGCCCTGATGCCGGCCCACGACAACACCGTCCTCCTCGACGACGAGTCCGTCCGGGCCGAACTGGCCGGCCTCTCCGGCGAGCCGTACCGGACCCCCTACGACCCGGACGCGGCCGCGTACGTGATCTTCACCTCGGGGTCCACCGGGCGTCCGAAGGGCGTGGTGACGCCCTACCGCGGTCTGACCAACATGCAGCTGAACCACCGGCAGGAGATCTTCGACCCGGTGGTCGCCTCCGCCGGCGGACGCAGGCTGCGGATCGCCCACACCGTGTCGTTCTCCTTCGACATGTCGTGGGAGGAACTGCTCTGGCTGGTCGAGGGCCACGAGGTGCACGTCCTGGACGAGGCCCTGCGCCGCGACACCCAGCGCCTGGCCGACTACTGCGCCGAGCACGCCGTCGACGTCGTCAACGTCACCCCGTCCTACGCGCAGGCCCTGGTGGAGTGCGGCCTGCTGGACGAGGGGCGGCACCGCCCGGTGCTGGTCCTGCTCGGCGGCGAGGCCGTCGCCGAGACCCTCTGGTCCAAGCTCCGCGACACCCCCGGTGTGATGGGCTACAACCTGTACGGGCCGACCGAGTACACCATCAACACCCTCGGCGGCGGCACCCTGGACTCGGACACCGCCACCGTCGGCCGGCCGATCTGGAACACCGTCGCGCACGTCCTGGACGGCCACCTGCGCCCGGTCCCGGTCGGCGTCCCCGGCGAGCTGTACGTCTCCGGCGTGGGTCTGGCCCGCGGCTACCTGAAGCGCCCCGGCCTGACGGCCGAGCGGTTCGTCGCCGACCCGTTCGGCGAGCCCGGCGGGCGGATGTACCGCACCGGTGACGTGGTCCGCTGGCGGGCCGACGGCCTGCTCGACTTCCTGGGCCGGGCCGACGACCAGGTGAAGATCCGCGGCTACCGGGTCGAGCCCGGCGAGATCGAGGACGCCGTCGCCGCCCACCAGGACGTCGCCCAGGCGGCCGTGGTGGTCCGTGAGGACGCCCCCGGAGTCAAGCGACTCGCCGCCTACCTCGTCCCCGCCGGCTCCGGCATCGACGTCGCCGAGGTGCGCAACGGCCTCGCCCAGCGCCTGCCCGAGTACATGGTCCCCTCGGCGTTCGTCGTCCTGGACGCCCTGCCGCTGACCGTCAACGGCAAGCTCGACCGGGCCGCCCTGCCCGTCCCCGACACCGCCTCCGCTGGCCGCGCCCCGCGCGACGCCCGCGAGGAGATCCTCTGCGGCGCCTTCGGCGAGGTGCTCGGCCTCGGCGAGGTCGGCCCCGAGGACCACTTCTTCGACCTCGGCGGCCACTCCCTGCTCGCCACCCGCCTGGTCACCCGGATCCGCACCCTGCTCGGCGGCCGCCTCACGGTCCGCGACCTCTTCGAGGCGCCCACCCCGGCCGGCCTGGCCCACCGGGCCGGCGGCGACGGCGAGCAGCGCCCGGCCCTCGGCCGCCGCGAGCGGCCCCGGGACCTGCCGCTCTCGCACGCCCAGCGCCGGATGTGGTTCCTGCAGAACCTCGACGACTCCGGGGCCACCTACAACGTGCCGCTCGTCGTCCGGGTCACCGGCGCCCTGGACACCGACGCCCTGCGCGCCGCCGTCCGCTCGGTGACCGACCGCCACGAGAGCCTGCGCACCGTCTTCACCGAGCGCGACGGCTCCGTCTTCCAGCGGGTCCTGGACGCCCCCGCCCTCGCGGACGCCGTCCACGTCGTCCGCTCCGGCGAGCAGACCCTCGCCGCCGACGTCGAGGCCGCCGTCCGCTACGGCTTCGACCTCTCGGCCGAGGCGCCGCTGCGCGTCACCCTGCTGGAGATCGCCCCCGGCGACCACGCGGTGGTCCTGCTCTTCCACCACATCGCCGGTGACGAGTGGTCGATGCTCCCCTTCATCGACGACCTGACGGCCGCCTACACCGCGCACGCCGCCGGCACCTCCCCGGCCTGGGCGCCGCTGCCGGTCCAGTACGCCGACTACACCCTGTGGCAGCAGGAGCTGCTCGGCGACGCCGACGACCCGCAGAGCCTGCACACCCGCCAGGTCGCCTACTGGCGCCAGGCGCTGGCCGGGCTGCCCGAGGAACTGCCGCTGCCGACCGACCACCCGCGCCTGCCGGTGGCCGGCCACCGCGGCGACACCGTGCACGCCCAGGTGCCGCCCGCCGTCTACCGGGGGCTGCGGGAGGCCGCCCGGGCGACCGGCACCACCACCTTCATGGTGCTCCAGGCCGCCGTCGCGACCCTGCTGCACCGCCTCGGCGCCGGCACCGACATCCCGCTCGGCGCCCCGGTGGCCGGCCGCTCCGACGCCGGGCTCGACGCCCTGGTCGGCTTCTTCGTCAACACCCTGGTGCTGCGCAACGACCTCTCCGGCGACCCGACCTTCGCCGACCTGCTGGTCCGCACCCGGGACACCGACCTGGCCGCCTTCGCCCACCAGGACCTGCCCTTCGACCGGCTGGTCGAGGCGGTCAACCCGCCGCGCGTGCCCGGCCGCCACCCGCTCTTCCAGGTGATGCTCGGCTACCAGCACAACGACGGACAGGGCGGCCGGCTGCTCGGCCTGGAGAGCCGCATCCTGCCGTTCGAGCTGGGCGCCGCGAAGTTCGAACTCGACTTCAACTTCGAGGAGACCTCCTCGGCCGAGGAGATCGACATCGCCTTCGAGTACGCCACCGACCTCTACGAGCGGACCACCGCCGAGGGCCTGGTCGAGCGCCTGCTCGCCGTCCTGGAGCAGGTCGCCGCGGACCCGCACCGCCGGATCGGCGCGCTGGACGTGCTGACGTCGGGTGAGCGGGGGCTGCTGGGGGAGTGGGCGGCGACGGGTCGTGAGCTGCCGGCGGCGTCGGTGGCGGACCTGTTGGCGGAGCGTGCGGCGTCGGTGCCGGACGAGGTGGCGCTGGTGTTCGGTGCGTCGTCGTGGACGTACGCGGAGCTGGACGCGCGGGTGAACCGGCTGGCGCGGCTGTTCACGGCGCGCGGTGCCGGTCCGGAGAAGGTGGTGGCGCTGGGTCTGCCGCGTTCGCTGGAGATGGTGGCGTCGCTGTTCGCGGTGCTGCGCTCCGGTGCGGCGTACCTGCCGCTGGAGCTGGACTACCCGGTCGAGCGGCTGGCCTTCATGGTCGAGGACACCGCCCCGGTCTGCCTGGTGACCAGCTCCGCCGCCGTGGACCGGATGCCCGAGGCGCCCGGCGTCGAGCGACTGCTGCTGGACTCCCCGGAGACCGAGGCCGAACTCGCCGCCCTGCCCGCCACCCCGCTCGGCCTCACCGTCGACATGGACGCGGCCGCGTACGTGATCTTCACCTCGGGGTCCACCGGGCGTCCGAAGGGCGTGGTGACGCCGTACCGCGGTCTGACCAACATGCAGCTGAACCACCGGCAGGAGATCTTCGACCCGGTGGTGGCCTCCGCCGGCGGGCGCAGGCTGCGGATCGCCCACACCGTGTCGTTCTCCTTCGACATGTCGTGGGAGGAACTGCTCTGGCTGGTCGAGGGCCACGAGGTGCACGTCCTGGACGAGGCCCTGCGCCGCGACGCCGAGGCCCTCGCGGCCTACTGCGCCGAGCACGCCGTGGACGTCATCAACGTGACGCCCTCCTACGCCCAGGCGCTCGTCGACCGGGGCCTGCTGGACGAGGGCCGGCACCGCCCGGTGCTGGTCCTGCTCGGCGGCGAGGCCGTCGCCGAGACCCTCTGGTCCAGGCTCCGCGACACCCCCGGTGTGATGGGCTACAACCTGTACGGGCCGACCGAGTACACCATCAACACCCTCGGCGGCGGCACCCTGGACTCGGACACCGCCACCGTCGGCCGGCCGATCTGGAACACCGTCGCGCACGTCCTGGACGGCCACCTGCGCCCGGTCCCGGTCGGCGTCCCCGGCGAGCTGTACGTCTCCGGGGTGGGTCTGGCCCGCGGCTACCTGAAGCGCCCCGGCCTGACGGCCGAGCGGTTCGTCGCCGACCCGTTCGGCGAGCCCGGCGGGCGGATGTACCGCACCGGTGACGTGGTCCGCTGGCGGGCCGACGGCCTGCTCGACTTCCTCGGCCGGGCCGACGACCAGGTGAAGATCCGCGGCTACCGGGTCGAGCCCGGCGAGATCGAGGACGCCGTCGCCGCCCACCAGGACGTCGCCCAGGCGGCCGTGGTGGTCCGTGAGGACACCCCCGGGGTCAAGCGACTCGCCGCCTACCTGGTGCCAGGTGAGGGTACCCTTATCGAGGCCACCGAGATCCGGCGTATGCTGGCGTCCCGGCTGCCCGAGTACATGGTGCCGTCGGCGTTCGTCGTCCTCGACGCGCTGCCGCTGACCGTCAACGGCAAGCTCGACCGCAAGGCCCTGCCGGAGCCCGGTGCCGAGGACTACACGTCCTCGGGATCACAGCGCGAACCCCGGTACCCGAGCGAGAAGGCGGTGCACGCGGCGTTCGCACAGGTGCTGGGCATGCCGGCGCTCGGCATCGACGAGAACTTCTTCGACCTCGGCGGCCACTCGCTGCTCGCGATGTCGCTGCTCCAGCGGCTGCGCGCGGAGTTCGAGGGCGACATCTGCCTGGCCGACCTGCTCGCCAGGCCGACCGTCGCGGCCCTGGCCGACTTCCTGGTGGACCGGCTGGTCCACGACGCCCTCGGAACGGAACCGGGCGACGGCACCGCCTGCTCCGGCTGACCGTCACCGTCCCCTTCCCCACGAATCACAAGGAGAACCAGATGAGCGCCACCAACCCCTTCGAGGACGACGACGCCCGCTACCTCGTGCTCGTCAACGAGGAGAACCAGCACTCCCTGTGGCCCGCGTTCGCCGAGGTCCCGGCCGGCTGGACCACCGTCTTCGGTGAGGACACCCGCCAGGCGTGCACCGAGTACATCGACGCCAACTGGACGGACCTCCGCCCGGCCAGCCTGATCGCCCGGACCGAGGCCGCCTCCTCCTGACCGCCCCGGGAGGGGACGGCCGCGCGCCGTCCCCTCCCGTCCTGTCTCCCCCCGCACACACCCGACGGATGGCCATCGCGTGAGCACCCATCAGCCAGAACCCGCCGCCGGCCCGTCCGACGGCCTGACCGCCGAGCAACTCGCCGACGAGGAACTGGAGCCCGGTGCCCTCTCGGCCGAACGCCGCCGCCGGGCCCGCGCCCTGCTCCGCGGCTCGCTCCGGCCCCACCGGGCCACCGTGGCCGCCGCCATGACCGCCGCGGCGATCCGCCAGCTCGCCCTGCTCGCCGTACCCTGGTGCGTCCAGAAGGCACTCGACGACGGCATCCAGAAGCACGACAGCGGCGCCGTCCTCACCTGGGCCGGCGCCACCGCGCTCGCCGCCCTCGTCCAGTTCGCCGGCCTCTACGGCTGGCAGTACTGGGCCGGCTACGCCGACGCCAAGGTCGGCGCCGACCTCCGCGCCCGCCTGCTGCACCGGCTCTCCGGCCTCGACCGGGCCGCCCTCGCCTCCCGCGGCCACGGCGACCTCGCCATGCGCGCCACCCGCGACACCGACCTGGTCCGCGAGTGGGTGCACGGCCTCGCCGTCTGGGTCGTCCTCGGCGTCACCTTCCTCACCGTGCTGCCCCTCATCGCCGCCCTCGACCTCAGCCTGCTGCTGGTCGCCCTCGGCACCCTGCCCTTCCTGGTCTGGGTCAACGTGCACTTCCCGCGCCGCTTCGCCGCCGCCAGCGGCGAACTCGCCAAGGCCCACGGCGACCGCGCCGACGCCGTCGCCGACCTCCTCCAGATCGGCACCGGCCTGCGCGGCACCGGCGGCCACCGGCCGCTGGTCGACCGCCACCACGGCGCCAGCGCCGAGGTCACCGTCCGGACGGTCGTCGCCGCCCGCATCGAGGCCGGCTGGGCCGCCGTCGGACCGTTCGTCCCCCGCCTCGCGGTCGCCGCCGGCGTCGGCTTCGGCGGCCTCGCCGTCCTCGACGGCCGGCTGACCATCGGCGGACTCACCGCCTTCACCTCCTGGATGGCCATCGTCACCCTCGCCACCCGCGTCCTGGTCGACCGCCTCCTGGAACGCGGCCAGGCCGACGTCGCCGCCGCCCGCATCGACGAGGCCCTCTCCATCAGCCCCGTCGTCGCCGAACCGCCCGCCGACAAGGCCCGGGCCCTCCCCGCGCACGGCGAACTGGCGTTCACCGGCGTCACCGCCGTCCGCGACGGCCGCACCGTCCTCGGACCGGTCGACCTCACCGTCCGGCACGGCGAGTTCGTCGCCGTCTCCGGCGCCACCGGCTCCGGCAAGAGCACCCTGCTGCGCCTCGCCGTCCGCCTGGACGACCCCGACGGCGGCGCCGTCACCTACGGCGGCACCGACCTGCGCGAGGCCCGCCTCGACCAGGTCCGCGAGCGCATCGCCTACGTCGCCCAGCGACCCGTCCTGCTCTCCGGCACCGTCGCCGACAACCTGCGCCTCGGCCGCGACATCGACCAGGAGACCCTGCACGAGGTGTGCCGCACCGCCGGCATCCACGACCAGCTGGCCGCCATGCCCGACGGCTACGACACCGAACTCGGCGAGGGCGGCACCGCCCTGTCCGGCGGCCAGGTCCAGCGCCTCGCCATCGCCCGCGCCCTGCTCGGCGACCCCGCCGTCCTGCTGCTCGACGACTCCACCTCCGCGCTGGACACCACCACCGAGAAGCTCGTCCTCGACCGGCTGCGCACCTGGGCCGGCCCCGACCGCACCGTCCTGTTCACCACCCACCGCTCCGCCGTCCTGGACACCGCCGACCGCGTCGTGACGCTGGAATCCCCGCGCGGCGGCACCACGGGCGACAGCACCGCCACTCCCGAAGGGCCCGACGCCGTGACCACCCCGGACGCCATGGAGGTGGCCCGTGGCTGAGCAGCCCCTGCTCAAGGACGAGGCCGACGAGCGCGCGGTGCTCCGCCGCGCCTGGCCCTACCTGCGCCCGCACCGCGCCCGCCTCGGCGTCGCACTCGGCGTCGGCCTCGCCGACTCCGCCGCCCTCGTCGCCGTCGCCCCCCTGATCGGCCTCGCCGCCAACTCCCTGAACAGCGGCGACCGCGGCGGCCTCGGCCTCGCCGTCGCCCTGCTGGCAGTCCTCGCGATCGCCCAGCTGGTGCTCGCCCGGGTCGGCGAACTGCTGCTCATCAAGGGCGGCGAGTCCGTCGTCCGCACCCTGCGCGAGCAGGCCGTGGAGAACCTCGCCACCGCCCCGCTGCGCTTCCTGGAGACCCACCGGAGCGGCGAACTGCTGCGCCGCGCCACCGGCGAGGTCGCCGCGCTCGCCGCGTTCGTCCGCATGCACCTGCGCAACCTGGTCTCCTCGGTCGCCACACTGGCGTTCACCCTGGTCGTGCTCGCCGGCTACTCCTGGCTGCTGCTGCTCGTCCAGCTCGCCGTCTTCCTGCCGCTCACCCTGCTGGTGACCCGCTGGTTCCAGCGGGACGCCGCCTCGGCGTTCGGCGGCAAGGCCACCGCCGAGGCGACGGTCGCCGCCACCTTCTCCGAGACGCTGACCGCCCGTGAGGCCCTGCAGACCTCCCGCGGCCTCGCCGGCTGGACCAGGCGCTTCGACCGCGAGAACCGGCACGCGGTGCACGCCGCCCGCCGCGCCCTGCGGGTCGAGAACCGGATCGACCTGGTCAGCCTGATCGAAGGCGCCGCCCTCGTGGTGCTGCTGCTGGTCGGCGGCTGGCTCGTCACCCGGGACAGCGTCAGCGTCGGCACCGTCGTCGTCTTCGTCGTCGCCAGCCGCAACCTCTTCGACTCCTTCGCCGACATCTCCCAGCTCGTCGGCGAGGTGCAGACCGCCCGCACCGGCCTCGCCCGGCTGCTCGACCTGCTGGCCGCCACCACCCCGGAGCGCCGCCCCGCCCGCGCGGAGGGCCTGCCCGCCCGCGGCGACCTGCGCTGCACCGCCGTCGACTTCGGCTACCGCGCCGAGGGCCTCGACCTGCACGGCCTGACGCTGGACTTCCCCGAGGGCAGCCGCACCGGCGTCGTCGGCGAGACCGGCTCCGGCAAGACCACGCTCTCCAAGCTGCTCTGCGGCCTCTACCGGCCCGACGGCGGCGCGGTGACCTTCGCCGGCACCGACCTCGCGGACATCCCGGAGGAGCAGCTGCGCCGCCGGATCGTCCTGGTGCCGCAGGAGGTCCGCCTGGTCTCCGGCACGATCGCCGACAACCTCGCCCTCGTCCAGGGCGCGCCCGACCGGGCGCGGATCGAGAAGACCGTCGACGAACTCGGCCTGCGGGAATGGCTGGAGGACCTCCCCGGCGGCCTGGACGCCGAGGTGGGCCAGCGCGGCGGCAACCTGTCCGCGGGGGAGCGCCAGATCCTCGGCGTCGTCCGGGCGGTGCTGGCGGACCCGGCCGTCCTGGTGCTGGACGAGGCGACCGCGGACATCGACCCGGTGACGGCGGCCCGGCTGGAG
The DNA here is from genome assembly GCF_036013975.1 of Kitasatospora sp. NBC_00458. Classification (NCBI taxonomy): domain Bacteria; kingdom Bacillati; phylum Actinomycetota; class Actinomycetes; order Kitasatosporales; family Streptomycetaceae; genus Kitasatospora; species Kitasatospora sp. NBC_00458. The sequence goes on along the minus strand of NZ_CP107904.1, from coordinate 654,387 downwards.
CACGCGCTCGACGAGCTGCGCTCCGACTGCACCCTGGTGGTCATCGCCCACCGGCCGGCCACCATCGCCCGGCTGCCCCGGGTGGTCCGACTGGACGGCGGACGGCTGGCCGGTGACGAAACGGCAGGTGGGAGCCGTGGATCCGGCACCCCGGCTGGTCTTGAAGTCCGAGGTTAGGCTAACCTAATCGAACGATCGCCCCGTGCCGCCGCCCCGGAACCGCTCCGGGACGGCGGCACGGGACTGTCCGGGCCTGCAGACACCTCCACGGAATGGGCTGACCGATGAACACCGACACGGCACCGCCGCGCATGCGGATCGTCCGCCACCCGCTCAAGTACCGCCTGCTGGAGGTCAAGCAGGTCGTCCGGGTCACCCCGGGCACGGTACGGGTGACCTTCGCCGGCGACGCCCTCGACGGCTTCTGCGAGCAGGCCCCCACCGACCACGTCAAGCTCTGCTTCGCCTTCCCCGGCGACGAGCTCCCGGTCGAGCCCATCGTCGAGAACGACACCTGGATGGACGCCCCCGAGGGCATGTCCGAGCCGCTGACCCGCGACTACACCATCCGCCACTACCGGCGGGAGGCCAAGGAGCTGGACATCGACATGGTCCTGCACGGGACCGGCGTCGGCTCCAGCTGGGCCGCCGCGGCCGAACCCGGCATGAAGCTCGGCGTCTTCGGCCCCCGCGGCTCCGAGGAGATCCCCTTCGTCCACGACTGGTACCTCCTCGGCGCCGACGAGACCGCCCTGCCCGCCCTCGCCCGCTGGCTGGAGATGCTCCCCGCCGGCGTCAAGGTCCTCGCCTTCGCCGAGGTCCCCGGCCCCGAGCACGAGCAGGTCCTGGCCACCGCCACCGACGCCACCGTCACCTGGGTGCACCGCGGCGACGCCGGATCCGGCGGCACCGACCTGCTGGAGCAGGCCATCCGCGCCGCGGAACTGCCCGAGGGCATGGGCTTCGCCTGGGTCGCCGGCGAGGCCAACACCCTCAAGCCGATCCGCCGCTACCTGCGCAACGAGTGCGGCCTGACCAAGAACCAGGTCGACGTGGACGGCTACTGGAAGCGCGGGGTGGCCAACCACGACCACCACGAGGACGACCACCAGCCGCACGCATGAGCACCGACACCCTCCGCAAGCCGGCCCCGGCCCGCAAGGCGCCCGCGCCGCGCGGCCGGGCCGGCACCGCCCGCCGGACCGCCTGGCTGCTCGGGGCGCTCGCCCTGCTCGCGGTCCTCGCCGTCGCCGGCATCGCGATCGGCGCCCGCTCGATCGCCCCCGGCCAGGTCCTGCACGTCCTGCTCAACCGCGAACCCACGTCCGAGGACTGGATCGTGGTCCACCACTCCCGCATCCCCCGCACCCTGCTGGGCATCGCCGTCGGCGCCGCCCTCGGCATCTCCGGGGCCATGATGCAGGCGCTCACCCGCAACCCGCTCGCCGACCCCGGCCTGCTCGGCATCAACGGCGGCGCCGCGGCGGCCGTCGCCGCCGGCACCGCGCTGTTCGACCTGCGCACCTTCGGCTCCTTCGTCTGGTTCGCCCTCGCGGGCGCCGCCGTCGCCGCCCTCGTCGTCCAGATCCTCGGCGGCGGAGGACGCGCCTCGGCCACCCCGGCCAGGCTCGCCCTCGCCGGCACCGCCGTCACGGCCGTGCTCACCGCCTTCGTCAACGGGCTCATCCTGCTCGACCCGCTCACCCTCAACCGCTTCCGGTTCTGGCAGGTCGGCACCCTCGCCGGCGTCGACTCCGCGGTACTCGGCCAGGTCATCCCGTTCCTCGCGGCCGGCGCCGTCCTCGCCCTCTTCCTCGGCCGGCCGCTGAACGCCCTCGCCCTCGGCGACGACGCCGGGCACGCCCTCGGCGCCAACCCCACCCGCACCCGGATCCTCAGCCTGCTCGCGATCACCCTGCTCTGCGGGGCCGCGACCGCCGCGGTCGGCCCGATCGCCTTCATCGGCCTCGCCGTCCCGCACCTCGCCCGCCACATCTGCGGACCGGACCAGCGCTGGATCATGCTGCTGTCGGCCGTCCTCGCCCCGGTGCTGCTGCTCGGCTCGGACATCGTCGGCCGGCTCGCCCTGCACCCCGCCGAACTCCAGGTCGGTGTCGTCACCGCGTTCATCGGGGCCCCGCTCTTCATCGCCCTGGTACGCGGCCGGAGGATCGCCCAACTGTGAAAAGCCCCACCACGGTCGAGCGGCCCGCCGACGCCGCGCCCGCACCCGCACCGCCCGCCCCCCGCACCGCCGTCCCGCTGCGCGCGGTCCGGCTCCCCGGCGGCCTCTCGCTGCGCTGGCACGCCCGCGCCACCGTCGTCGGCCTGCTCGTCCTCGCCGCGCTGTGCGGAGCGGTCGTCTGGTCCCTGACCGCCGGTGACTACCCGCTGCCCGTCTCCGACGTGGTCGAGGTGCTCACCGGCGGCGGCCGGCGCGCCGACCGCTACATCGTGATGGAGGTCCGGCTGCCGCGGCTGCTCACCGCCCTGCTGGTCGGCGCCGCCCTGGGGCTCGCGGGCGCCCTCTTCCAGACCCTCGCCCGCAACCCGCTCGGCAGCCCGGACGTCATCGGCTTCACCGTCGGCTCCGCCACCGGGGCCCTCGCCGTCATCCTGGTGATCGGCGGCAGCGCCGCCACGGTGGCCGGCGGAGCGGTGGTCGGCGGCATGCTCACCTCCGTCGCCGTCTACCTGCTCGCCCGGCGCGGTGGGACCCAGGGCTACCGGCTGGTGCTGGTCGGCATCGGCGTCAGCTCGCTGCTGTCCTCGCTCAACGCCTACCTGATCGCCCGCGCCTCCTTCAGCGACGCCCAGAGCGCCGCGGTCTGGCTCACCGGCAGCCTCAACGCCCGCGGCTGGGAGCACGTCGTCCCGATGGCCGTCGCCGTCGCCGTGCTGCTGCCCGCCGCCGTGCTGCTCGGCCGCCCGCTGCGGATGCTGGAGATGGGCGACGACGCCGCCTCCTCGCTCGGCGTCCGGACCGAGGGCGCCCGGGTCTGGCTGGTCCTGATCGGCGTCGGCCTGACCGCCGCGGCCACCGCCGCCGCCGGCCCGATCCCCTTCGTCGCCCTGATCGCCCCGCAGGCCGTCCGCCGCCTCACCCGGGCCACCGGCCCCAACCTGCTCGGCTCCACCCTCCTCGGCGCCCTCCTGCTGGCCGTCAGCGACGTCTCGGCCCAGCGCCTGCTGGCCCCCACCCAGCTGCCCGTCGGCGTCCTCACCGGCGTCGTCGGCGGCTGCTACCTGGTCTGGCTGATCCTCGGCCAGTGGCGCGCCAAACGCGGCTGACCCCCAAGGGACCGCGGAACACGCGGTGAATTGCGACGGGCCCGGTGGACGATCCACCGGGCCCGCTCCCGCAGCGGCCCGGTCCGCCGGTGAAGGCCCGGCCCCCGATCGGCGGCGCTCACCGGTTCCCTCCCGGTAGGTGACGGCTGCACACGCATGAGGTGTCACCGCAGAGGCACACCAGCACCACCGCACGCGCCTCGTCCCGAATCCCACCGGGGCACCCGTGGTGGGCACCGAACAGGCATTCCGCCGAGATGTAGCGGCCCCCCTGCCTGGTGTCGAGACGGACCACGATGTCGGCGGGTTCGTCAGGCCGTGCGGCGACGGTGATCACCGGGTCTCCCCGGGAGCCGGACACGGGAAGGTGTGCGCGACGACTGCCCAGCCCAGAGGAGCCAGGTCGGGGCCGGTCGGGGTGTAGACGTGGCCGGCTCGCACGAGCTCGCCACCACCGAGGTTGCAGCGGATGCAGGCTCTGCCCTGGAGTTGGGCTCCTGACGGAGGCGGCTTCGGCGTTGGAGGGTCTTCCATTCTCACAGCGTCCCGGTGACCGGCGGTCAAGGGCGATATCCAGAGGGTAATCTCACGGTGAGATAGCTCCCGAGGACGGGATTGCCATGGCCACCGCACTCGAACCGATCATGCTGCCCGACGCCTCGTGGCAGACCGGCCAGATCAGCGCTGCACTCCGCGACCGCGACGTCGGAAGTCTGTTCCGGTACGTGCAGCACCACAGCGGGGCCAGCCAGGCCCGCATCGCCGTCCAGGTCGATATGACGCAGGCCCGGGTCAACGAGATCATCAACGGGCGCCGTGAGGTCGTCCGTCTGGACGTCTTCGAGCGCATCGCGGACGGCTTGAACATGCCGGACGACGCCCGTCGTCAGCTCGGTCTGGCCCCGCGCAGGGAGAGACGGGCACCCGGAGCGGCATTCGACCTCGCCGCGTTCCCCGAGATCGTCCGCGTCTACTCCGACCAGTCGTCCGCCGCTGCGGAGATCGGGCGGTCCGCCCGGTCCGCCGGTGAACTCGACGTCCTTGCCGTCCGCGGCCTGGGTCTCCTGGGCCTTCGGGACTCGCTGCTCCGTCCGCACCTCGACCGTGACGGCGACCTGCCGCCCCGTCTCCGTGTGCTCCTGCTGGACCCGGAGTCACCGGCCCTCGTCCGCAGGGCGGCCGAGATCGGAGAGTCCCCGGAGTCGCTGGCCAGTGGTGTCCGGCTCGCCGAGGCCCGTCTTCGTGAGCTCGCGGAGGTCGGCCACGTCGAGGTCTACCACTACCGGTCCCTGCCGGTGTGGCGCGTGATCCGGCTGGACAGGACGCTCTACGTCAGCGCGTTCGACGCGGACTGGGAGGGCCACGAGTCGGCGACCTACAAGGTGCTGGCTACGCCGTACGGTCCGCTGTACCGAGGGTGGCGCCGGATGTTCGACGCTATGGTGGCCGACGCCGAGCGCGTGATCTGACGGAGGGACGACGGTGGTGATCGAGGCGGAGCTGAAGGCCGTAGTGCGGGACCCCGAGGGGATTCTCCGGCTGCTCGAAGACCGGTACGGGCCCGGGCGTGCGGAGGTCTATCGCGACACCTATTTCGACGCACCCGACGGATCGCTCATGGGAGCGGACCGGGAACTGCGGATCCGTACCGTGCACAGCCCGGACGACACCCGGACCGTCCTGACCTACAAGAGCGCCCGGGTGGATGAGGCGTCCGCCTCGAAACCCGAGGCCGAGACGAGGGTGGAGGACGCGGAGGCCGCCCACGAGATCGTTCGTGGCCTCGGATTCGTCCCGCGCATCGCGTTCGAGAAGCGGTGCAGGAACTACTCGTTCACCGCTGACGGACGGCAGCTCCTCGCCACCCTCGTCCGAGTACCCGAGATCGACGGCACATTCATCGAGTTGGAGACCATCGCGAAGGCGGACGACGACCTGCTTCCCGCCCTCCGTGTCGTCCGCACGGTGCTGGCCGGTCTCGGGATCGCGGAGGACGATCTGACGACGGAGCAGTACACCGACGCCGTGGCCGCCGCACGCTGAGGCCCGCGCGGACCGGATGCACCACCGCTCAGGACTTCCGTCCCTCGTCCCGCCGAGGAGCAGCTCGGCGGGACGAGGCGGCACTCCGGATGTCAGCCGCCGAGCAGCGCCCGTGTCTCGTCGCTCACCTCGGGCAGCCGGCCCCGGTCCGCCCAGGTCCAGTCGCCGTGCTCGGAGAGGACGACCGGCCCGTGCCGCCCGACCGTGACCGCGAAGGTGAACTGCCGGGTTGGCCGGCCGCTGCCGGACGTGTAGTCGAAGGCTCCGACGTAGCCGGTGACCTCGTCGACGGTGAGGCCGGTCTCCTCCAGGACCTCCCGCTCCAGCGCCTGCCCCAGCTCCTCGCCCGGCTCCACACCGCCGCCGGGCAGCTCCCACAGGCCGCCGAGGAAGTCCTCGGGCCTCCGCCGCAGCAGCAGCACCCGGCCGTCCCGGTCGTGGATCAGCGCACCGACCACGAACTTCGCGACACCCGCCTCCGCCGCCTCGGCCAGGAGACCGGGGGCGAGGCCGGGTTCGGTGACGAAGAGGGAGGTCACAGCAGCTCCTTGTGGTGGTCGATCACCTTGCGGGCCGCACGGACGTACCGCCCGGCCAGGGGAAGATCCTCCCCACGATGCCAGACCGGCAGCTTGATTGTGTGCCGGTAGGTGTGCTCGGCGACGGGGAAGTCTCCGTCCGCATAACGACGGTGGGAGTGCGGATGACCGGGAAAGAGGGGGCCGGGCTGTCGGTACAGCGGCAGCTGGTTCATCGGGCGGGTCGAGCCGGGCCGGTCGAACCCGGTGGCGCCTTCCGCCACGAGCGCCTGGTGGAATCGCTCGATGCTCAGCCCGCCGAACTCCTCCGGCCGGTAGGTGATCGTCAACCCGTACCACGACGGGATCACACCGTCGGGCATGGGGATGACGTCCAAGCCGGGCATGCCGGCGAACTGTTCACTGAGGTGATGGGCGACTTCGGCCCGGCCGGCGAGGTAGCCGTCGAGGCGGCCGAGCTGGTCGAGGGCGAGGGCGGCTGCCAACGGGTGGATGCGGAGCTTGAGGCCGGAGCCCGTCACCGCGTACCGCGCGAGAGGATGACTCTTCGGGATCTCCGACTCGGCGCGCTTGTTGTAGTGCGCGAAGGTCAGCACCCGGTAGTACGTGTCGTCGTCGTCCGTGAGGACGAAGCCGCCCTCTCCGCCGGACAGCGGCTTGGGGCCGTTGAGGGAGAACGCTCCGGCGAGCCCGAACGTGCCGACCTTCTGCCCGCCGTGCGAAGCGCCGTGGGCGTGGGAGCCGTCCTCCAGCAAAGCCAGCTCGTGGCTCTTGGCGATGGCCTGCAGCGCGAGCATCGCCGCCGGTCTGCCCCACAGATGGGTGACCATGATGGCCCGGGTCCTGGGCGTGATCAACTCCTCCACGCGAGTCGGGTCGATGTTTCCGTCCGGGCCGGTCTCACAGAGCACCGGAACGGCGCGAAGGTGGAACAACGGGGAGGCGGTGGCGTGGAAGGTCCAGGCAGGGACGATCACCTCGTCCCCGGCGTTGACACGCGCGGCCCAGTAGACGGCGTGCAGAGCGGCCGTGCCGGAGCTGAGGGTGATCGCGTGCCGGACCCCGAAGTACTCCTGGAGGGCGTCCTCCAGCTCGGCCACGATGCCGGACCTACCGGGAACGGAGACAGCGGTGTCGAGCTGGGCGGCGACCCTGGCACGGGTGACGTCGTCGACGGGCGGCCACACGAAGTGCGGGGCGGAGCCGGTCAGGACGGCGTCGCCGCCGAGTAGGGCGAGGGCGCTCACAGCATCTCCTTCGGGTCGATGTAGCGCCCTGCCTTCTTCGACGCGTAGCAGGACGCGATGAAGGCGGCATGGGCGAGGTGCTGGTCGGGCCCGGAGGTGTTGGGACGCTCACCGTCCAGGACTCGGCAGAAGTGGTCGATCTGGGCGGTGGCGGCGCTCGCCGGGGCTTGAGGCCGGGACAACTCCTCGACCACCGAACCGTCCAGTGCCAGACGCTGGACCTGGCCCCTGGTCAGGAGGACCGACCCGCGCGTGCCGACGACGTGCAACCTCTCGGTCTTGGGAGCCATCCAGCGCGAGAGCAGAACGGAGCCGTAGAGGTCGGACTCGTAGCCGAGCTGGATGACGGCGGTGTCCTCGGCGTCGTAGCCACCCCCCGGTACGGCGGAGGCCGAGAGTTCGGCGAGTACCCGGGCGGGCATGCCGAAGTACCAGAGCAGCAGGTCGACCAGGTGGTAGCCCATGTCGATGATGCAGCCGCCACCGGCCTGGCTGACGTTCCCCCGCCACCCGCCGCCGGGATCATCGGTGTGAAAGGTGTACTGGCCGTCGATCAGGAACGGGGTACCGATCTGGTCCAGCAGCTGCGGTACCGACGTGTAGAGCGGGTTGAAGCGCCGCTGGAGGGTCACCATCAGCTCCACCCGGCCTGCCTCGCAGATTCCCGCGAGTTCGCGGGCTTCGGACGGGGAGGTGGCGAACGGCTTCTCCTTGAGGACGTGCACGCCTCTGGCCGCGCACTCCCGGATCACGGTCCGCCCTGCGTGGTGCGGGACCGCGACAATCGCGAAGTCCGGCTCGACCGAGTCCAGGAGGTCGGCGGCGCGGGTGAACCCGGGCACCTGCAGGGTGTCCTGTCGGGCCCGCAGAGCATTCGGGTCGCTGTCGCAGACCGCGACCAGCTCGGCCCTGCCGGACCCGAGCAGGCCGGGCAGGTGGTCCTCGGTCGCTTGGTGGCCGAGACCGATGACGGCGGCTCGACGTTTCATGAGCAGACTCCTTCCGCTTCGTGCGGGAACTTGTCGATGCACGTCGAGTAGAGCTGAACGGAAGGTCACCGGAAAGGCGCTGTCTGTAGTCCGGGGGTGGTCTCGCGTTCGCTGGCAGTAGGCTTGCCGTCACTGTCGATGATGGAATTGGGCCCGTGGACGACGCGATCCGGCACCCCCTCGCTTACGCGCGCGACCTGCGTGGTTGGTCGCAGTCAGATCTCGCCCTGCATATGGACCGGGCGGCTAGGAGGCACGGGCTGCGGTCCGGCGCGGACAAGGCCGCTGTCAGCAAGTGGGAGAACTGGCGTAAGGGCCCGAGTGCGGAGACCCAGGTCTGGATCGCCGCGGCCTTTGAAGTCCCGTCGGAGGAGCTGGAAGCGTTCGGCTGGCCGGACTGGCTACCTGGTCACGACATCCCTCTGCCGTTGGGCTCCGCATACGCCGTCCAAGCTCTTCGAGAGGCCCAGAGAACCGCGATGGACCGCCGCAACTTCATGACTCTCAGCGCGGTGTCGCTGGCCGGCCTCGCGGCACAGTGGGCCCGCATCGAGCCTGACCGCCTGACCACAGCTCTGCACGGCAAGCGCGTGGACACGGAGTTGGTCGACTGGCTGGAGGACACCAGCGCGAGGCTGACGGCCCTGCCGACCGAGCAGCGCCAGCATGCCGCCCGGTTGATGGACGCCCACCTCGCCACCGTCACCGACCTGATCGCCGACGGTCGGTACACCGAGCCGAACGGCAAGCGCCTGTACCTCCTCGCCGCCTCGCTGGCCACCACGTGCGGCTGGTATCGCTTCGACCAGGGCCGGCACTCGGCGGCGGGTCGATTGTGGACGTCGGCCCTGCACAGTGCGCACGCGGCAGGCGCACGCGACTTCGGAGCCGGAATCCTCTCCGACATCGCGTATCAGGCGACCTGGCTCGGCAAGCCCGACATCTCCGTGAATCTCCTGGGTAACGCACTTTCCCGCACTGAGCATCCCACCGCCCGGTCCCTCCTGTTCCTCCGCCGTGCTCGGGCGCATGCGGCGCTCGGTAGAGGTTCCGCCTGCTATCGCGACTTGACGGCTGCCGAGAACGTGCTATCGGTCGCTACCTCGGATTCGCCCCCTGGCTGGTGTGCGTGGATGAGTCCGGCGGACCTCGCCGTCGACTCCGGGCAGTGCATGCTGGACCTTGGACAGACCAGCCTCGCGCACGCTCGCATCACGGAGGGAATGAGCCTCCTGCCGCGCGCCCGGGACAAGACGCGTGGGATCTTCCTCACCTACGAGGCCCGTAGCCTCCTCAAGGCCCGAGAGGTCGAACGGGCCCTCGCTGTCACCAATGAATCCCTCGACCTCGCTACCCGTATCGGTGCCGAACGGTGTGTCACTCTCGTCCGTGACCTCGCGCCTGCTTTCGAGGCCTACCGACAGGTGGACGGAGTGCCGGAGTTCCTGGAACGTCTCGAAGCGAGCTGATCTGAACGAACGCGGCGGGCCCGGTGGAGTGTCCACCGGGCCCGCCGTCGTGGTCGTGCCGGGCTCAGAGCTCCCGGGTGAAGACCCGGGAGTTGCGGGCCGGGTCGAGGCCGGCCGCCCACTCGCGCGGGGCGGCCGAGGCCGGGATCTCCGTGAAGCCGTGCCGGAGGAACAGCTCGCCGCCGCCGGTGGTGGCGGTCACCAGGGCGCGCAGGCCCCGGCGGCGGGCCTCGGCGAGGACGGCCGTCACCAGGAGCGAGCCGAGGCCCGCGCCCTGACGGCCGGTCCGGACGCAGAGGTTGTGCAGCAGCCCGGTCGAGGGCCGGCCGGCCTCGGGCGCCAGCGCGCGCAGCGCGACACAGGCGTCGAGCCGGCCGTGCGCGCCCGCGCCGGGCCCGTCGTCCTCGGCGCGGACCATCAGGAAGGTGTCGCCGGGCCTCCGGTACGCCTCCGGCGCGCGCTCGCGCAGCGCGCCGGAGCGCATGAACGGGGCGGACAGCGCGTACAGCGCCGGTGCGTCCGCCCCCGCGGCGCGGACCGCCCGCAGGACCGCGGACGGCCTCAGCGCCGCTGTCACCGGACCGGGCCGCGGCGTACGGGGGCCAGCGGGACGACCAGCGGGGTGCCGGTCTGCGGGTCCTCGATGATCTGGCAGGGCAGGTCGAAGACCCGCTCGACCAGGTCGGCGGTGATGATCTCGGAGGGCACGCCCTCCGCGACCACCGCGCCGTCGCGCATGGCGATCAGGTGGGTGGCGTACCGGGTGGCCTGGTTGAGGTCGTGCAGGACGGCGACCAGGGTGCGGCCCTGCTCCTGGTGCAGGCGCGCGCAGAGGTCGAGCACCTCGACCTGGTGCGCGATGTCCAGGAAGGTGGTCGGCTCGTCGAGCAGCAGCAGCGGGGTCTGCTGCGCGATCGCCATGGCGAGCCACACCCGCTGGCGCTGGCCGCCGGAGAGCTCGTCCACGAAGCGGTCGGCGAGGGCGTCGACGTTGGTGGCCGCCATCGACTCGGCGACGATCCGCTCGTCCTCCTGCGACCACTGCCGGAACAGGCCCTGGTGGGGGTACCGGCCGCGGGCGACGAGGTCGGCGACGGTGATGCCGTCCGGGGCGGTGGAGCTCTGCGGGAGCAGGCCGAGCCGGCGGGCCAGCTCCTTGGCGGGCAGCGCCCCGATCTGCTCGCCGTCCAGGAGCACCCGCCCCGAGGCGGGCTTGAGCAGCCGGGCGAACGCCCGCAGCAGGGTCGACTTGCCGCAGGCGTTGGGGCCGACGATCACGGTGAACGAGTCGTCCGGCACCGCCACCGACAGGTCGGTGGCGATGGCGCGGTCGCCGTACCGCAGCGTCACCTTCTCGGTGTGCAGCCGCTCGCCGGTGGTGGTCACTTCTCCTCCAGGAGTTCGGCGGTGCTGAGGACGACGGCGCACTTCTCGGCGGCCCAGCGCAGCGCCTCGGCGTGCTTCTCGGCGGAGAAGTCGGCGACGGCGTCGCCCACCACGAAGGCCTGGACGTCGCGCGACCACGCGTCGGCCGCGGTCATCATGACGCCGATGTGGGCGTAGACGCCGACGATCACCAGCTGGTCGCGGCCGGACTCCTCCAGCAGCCCGGCGAGCTCGGTGCGGGCGAACGCGCTGTACTTCCACTTGAGCAGCATGACGTCCTGCTCGGCGGGTGCGACGACGTCCGGCACGCCCTGGGCCTGCGCGTCGGCGGGCAGCCCCGGCCCCCAGAAGTCGAGCTGGAGGCCGCGTTCCCCGGGGGTCTGGCCGCCGCGCTGGTGGGAGTAGATCACCGGCACGCCCTGCGCCCGGGCCCGCTCCAGGATCCGCGCGGTGTTGGCCAGGGCGGGGGCCAGCGGGGGGCCCTCGGCCGGGAACGCGCCGAGGAAGTAGTTCTGCAGGTCGTGGACGAGTACCGCGGCCCGCGCCGGGTCGACCTGCCACGGCACCTTGCGCGGCGGGAGGTCCGCGGGGCCGGGCAGTTCGTAGGGGGCGATGGCAGGCAGTGCCATTCGAGGGGGGCCTTTCTGGGCTAGCGGGAGGTGGTGCGGAGGTCCTTCTTGCTGACCTTGCCGACGCCGGTGCTGGGGAAGGCGTCGACGAACTCGACGCGGTCCGGGACCTTGTAGCCGGCGAGCCCGGCCGCGCGGACGAACGCCTTCAGGTCGAGCGCGCGGGGCCGCTCGGCGTCGGGCCGCAGGATCACGTACGCGCAGCTGCGCTCGCCCAGGTACTCGTCCGGGACGGCGACGACCGACACGTCGTGCACCGCGGGGTGGGCGAGCAGGACGTTCTCGACCTCCTCGGCGGCGACCTTCTCGCCGCCCCGGTTGATCTGGTCCTTGGCCCGGCCCTCGACGACCAGGTGGCCGGTGGGCGTGCGGCGGACGAGGTCGCCGGTGCGGTAGAAGCCGTCGGCGGTGAAGGAGCGCGCGTTGTGCTCGGGCGCCCGCCAGTAGCCGCGGATGGTGTAGGGCCCGCGGGTCAGCAGGTGGCCCGTGGTCCCCTCGGGCAGGTCGACGTCCTCGTCGTCGACGATCCGGATCTCGTCGTCGGGCGAGATCGGACGGCCCTGCGTGGTGAGGACGGTCTCCTCCGAGTCCTCGGGGCGGGTGTAGTTGACCAGCCCCTCGGCCATCCCGAAGACCTGCTGGAGCCGGCAGCCGAGCGCCGGGCCCAGCCGGCGGGCGGCCTGCTCGCTGAGCTTGGCGCCGCCGACCTGGATCAGTTCGAGGCTGGACAGATCGTGGCCGCTGCCGGGGGCGGCCTGCGCCCAGGCGAGGGCCAGCGGCGGCACCACACCGGTGATGGTGACGCCCTCGCGGGCGATCAGGGCGAGCGCGGTGCCCGGGCTCGGCTCGGGCGCCAGCACGACGCGGCCGCCGGCGTGGAAGGCGCCGAGGGTGCCCGGCGAGCTGAGCGGGAAGTTGTGGGCCGCGGGCAGCGCGCACAGGTACACCGTCGCGGGCGACAGTTCGCAGATGACGGCCGACTCGCGCACGCTGTACAGGTAGTCGTCGTGGCTGCGGGGGATGAGCTTGGGCAGCCCGGTGCTGCCGCCGGACAGCTGGAGGAAGGCCAGGTCGCCGGAGTGCGGCGGGTCGGCCGGCGGGACGGGCGCGTCGGCGCGCAGCTCGGCGAGCGGGGTGAACCGCCCGGGGTCGCCGACGACGAAGACCTCCCCGAGGCCGGGGACGGCCGCGCACACCTCGGCGGCCAGCTCGCGGTGGTCGAAGCCCTCGTGGCGGTCGGCGATGAACAGGGCCTTGGCCTCGGCGAACTCGCAGAAGTACGAGATCTCGGCCCGGCGGTGCGCCGGGAGGCCCATCACCGGGACGACGCCGGCCCGCATCGCGCCGAAGAACACCTCGAAGAACTCGGCCACGTTGGGGAGCTGGAGGACGACGCGGTCGCCCTTGCGCAGCCCGCGGGCGAGCATCCCGGCGGCGAGCCGGTCGGCGCGCGCGTCGAGTTCGGCGTAGCTCCAGTGCCGGTCCCCGTCGGTGACGGCGATCCGCTCCGGGGCCGAGGCGGCGTGCCGGCGGATCATGGCGTCGAGGGTCTCGCCGGTCCAGTGGCCGGCCGCCCGGTAGCGGGCGGCGGCGTCCTCGGGGTAGAGGCTCATTCGGCGTTCTCCAGTCCGACGGCGTGCAGGAAGGTCCGGAACTTCGCGGCCGTCTCGGCCAGTTCGTGTTCCGGGACGGAGGCGGCGACCACACCGGCTCCGGCGAACAGCCGCAGCAGGTCTCCGTCGGCCTCGGCGCAGCGGAGGGTGACGACCCATTCGCCGTCGCCCGAGGCGTCGCCCCAGCCGACCACGCCCGTGTAGAGGCCGCGGTCGAACGGCTCCAGTGTGCCGATCAGGTCCCGGGCCCGGTCGGTCGGGGTGCCGCAGACGGCCGGGGTGGGGTGCAGGGCCAGCGCGAGGTCCAGCGCGCTGGTGGACGGGTCGCGCAGCGTCCCGGTGACGGTGGTGGACAGGTGCCACATGGCCGCGGTGCGGATCAGCGACGGGCGCTCGGGGACGACGAGGTCCTCGCAGTGGGGCGCGAGCGCCCGGCGGACGGCGTCGACCACGAAGGCGTGCTCGGCGAGGTCCTTGGGGGAGCGGGTCAGCGCCTCGGCCCGGCGCCGGTCCTCCACCGGGTCGGCGCTGCGGGCGGCGGACCCGGCGAGCGGGTTCGACACCACGTGCGGACCCCGGCGGGAGAGCAGCAGTTCGGGGCTGGCCCCGACCAGGGTGGCGGTCCCGCCGGCCGGCACGGCGAAGGTGTAGCCGTGCGGGTCCCGGTCGAGCAGCCGGCCGACCATGGCGGGGATGTCGGTGCCGCCGGGGGCGGTGAGCTCCAGGGTGCGGGCGAGCACGACCTTGGCGAGGGTCGGGTCCTCGTTCATGAGCCGGACGGCCCGGGCGACCGCGTCGCGGTAGCCCTCGGGTGCGGGGACGGGCCGCCGGGTCCACGCGGTCTCCGCGGGCCGGGCGGGCGCGGCCGCGGCGGGGAGGCCGGCGCGCAGCGGCGCGGCGCGGTGCACCCGCTCGGGGATGAACAGTTCGGCGGGCCGGCCCGGGGAGAAGGGGATCGCCCCGACGACCACCGGGTCGCGGCCCTCGGCCCGGGCCGCCGCCAGCAGCCGGCCGGCGTCGGCCGGGTCGGGCACGGTCCGGTGCACGCCTTCGGCGAGCAGGGTCCGGGTGGGGCCGGCGAGGAAGGCGCGGTCGGGGCCCGGCCGGTAGGCGGCCAGGAGCTCGCTGCCGTCCACCGGGGTCACGACGGGGGACCGGGCTTCGGAAGCCGTGGTCATGGTGCTCCGTTCTGCCGGTGCCGGGGGCACCGGGGGTGGGACTCGAAGGGGACGGGCGGTTCCGGGACCGCCCGGTTCGGCGTCAGGCCCGCAGCGTGGCGCCGCCGTCGACGTAGAGGTCGTGCATCGTGATGTGCCGCGCGCGGTCCCCGGCGAGGAAGAGGACGGCCTCGGCGACGTCCTCGGGGGCGGCGATCCGGCCGAGCGGGATCCCGGCCCGGAAGCTGGCGAGGTCGCCCTCGATGACCCGGCGCTCGCTCTCGTCCTCGTCGTCGGTCCACAGCGCGCGCTGCATGGGGGTGTCGGTCGATCCGGGCGAGACCAGGTTGCAGCGCACGCCGGAGCCGGCCAGTTCCAGGCCCAGGCAGCGCATGAACATCGTGGTGGCCGCCTTGGAGGCCGCGTACGCCGCCATGTTCATCCGGGGCACGCCGGCGGCGTTGGAGCCGACCGTGACGATGCTGCCCCGCCCGCGGTCGGCCATCCGGCGGCCGACGGAACGGCAGGTGTGGAACACCCCGGTGGTGTTGACGGCGAAGGTGTGCTGCCAGTCCTCGTCGCTCGTGCTCAGGACCGGACCGGCGTGGAGCACCCCCGCGACGTTGACCAGGACGTCGATCGGCCCGTACTCGTCCTCGGCCCGGTCGACCAGCTCCTCGACCGCGGCGGCGTCCGTGACGTCGAGCCGGTGCACCGAGGGGTCGGACGGGGAGCGGTCGCAGGCGACGACCCGGGCGCCGCTCGCGGTGAGCAGGCGGGCGACGGCGGCTCCGATGCCCTGGGCGGCGCCGGTGACCAGGGCGGTCCGGCCTGCGAACTCGTCGGTGGATATCGGTGCCATCGGTCAGCGCACCGCCGTGGCGGCCGACTTGCCGGTGTCCCGGCCGGTGCGGCGCGGTCTGGGAACACGGCTGGTGGTGGGCGGCATGGACCTTCTCCCTGGGGTCGGAGCGAAGCGGCTGTCGGACAGGCTTGCGAAGCGGTGAGGTAAGGTTAGCCTAACCGCATCGGGGGTACGTCAGGGACCGTCCCACACGTCCCGGGATCCTCCCCCCGGCCTCTGCTCCGCTGCTCCCCGGCCCCCGCTCCGCTGCTCTTCCGGCTCCCGTCCGGGCCGACGGCGACCCCGTCCGCCCAGCCATCCCGCCGCGCGGTGCCACCACGCCCGCGGGCCCGCCACGTTCGACCAGAGGACTCCATGCCTGCCACGGACACCATCCCCATGCCGGACCACTTCCCCTCCCGTCGGGCCCGCGTCGCCACACCGCGACGCTTCCTGATGTGCGAGCCGCGCCACTTCGACGTCACGTACTCCATCAACCCGTGGATGGACCCCGGCAAGCCGGTCGACGCCGAACTCGCCCTCGCCCAGTGGACCGCGCTGCGCGACCTGTACCGGAGCCTGGGCCACACCGTCGACGTCATCACCCCCGTCCCCGGCCTGCCCGACATGGTCTTCGCCGCCAACGGGGCCACCGTCGTGGACGGCCGCGTCCTCGGCGCCCGGTTCCGGCACGTCGAGCGGACCGCCGAAGGACCGGCCTACCTCTCCTGGTTCACCTCCCGGGGGTACCGCGACGTGCACTGGCCCGAGCACATCAACGAGGGCGAGGGCGACTACCTGGTGGTGGGGCGCACGATCCTGGCGGGCACCGGCTTCCGCACCGACCCGCGCTCCCACGCGGAGGCGCAGGAGTTCTTCGGACTGCCGGTCATCGGCCTGACCCTCGTGGACCCGAGGTTCTACCACCTCGACACCGCGCTCGCCGTCCTCTCCGACGACGAGGTCATGTACTACCCGGCCGCCTTCAGCGCGGGCAGCCGGGCCGTCCTGCGGGAGCTGTTCCCCGACGCGATCCTCGCGGACGACCGGGACGCCGCGGTGTTCGGCCTCAACGCGCTCTCGGACGGGCGCCACGTGCTGCTCCCCGAGGCGGCCGCCGGGCTCCAGCGCAAGCTCCGCGACCGCGGCTTCGAGCCGATCGGCGTCGACCTGACCGAACTCCTCCACGCGGGCGGCAGCGTCAAGTGCTGCACCCTCGAACTGCGCTCCTGAGGACGCCGGGCCGACCCGCACACCACCGGCCCCGCTGACGGGCCGTGACGGCCGGACCGGTCGGCCCGGCACGGCGGCGCCGCCGACCGGCTGACATCCGTGGCGGGTCGGGGCGCCGCCCACCGGGCCCGCTGGGACCATGACGCCCATGGCATCCAGGGCATCCGGTACGTCGGGAACATCCGGGACACCCGGGACTTCGGGGGCGGGCGCGTCCGGCAGGTCGTCGAAGGCCGGGCTCGTCCTGCTGACGCTCGCGTCCGGGCAGTTCCTGATGACGCTGGACAGCTCCGTCATGAACGTCTCGATCGCGACGGTCGCCGAGGACGTCGGCACGACGGTGAGCGGGATCCAGGGCGCCATCACCGCCTACACCCTCGTCATGGCGATGTTCATGATCCCCGGGGGCAAGGTCGGCGCGCTGATCGGCCGCAAACGCGCCTTCCTGGTCGGCTGCGTCATCTACGGCTGCGGCTCCCTGACGACCGCCCTCGCCCCGAACCTGCCGGTGCTCCTGGTCGGCTGGTCCTTCCTCGAAGGCATCGGCGCGGCCCTCATCCTGCCCGCGATCGTGGCACTGGTCGCCGGGAACTTCGGAGTCGAACGCCGCTCCGCCGCCTACGGGCTCGTCGCGGCCGCGGGCGCCGCCGCGATCGCCGTCGGGCCGCTGATCGGCGGCATCGCCACCACCTACTTCTCCTGGCGCTGGGTCTTCGCCGGCGAGGTCGTCATCGTGCTCGGCATCCTCGTCCTCGCCCGCCGCATCGCCGACGCCCCCGCCGACCAGAGCCCGCCGATCGACCTCGTCGGGGCCGCGCTCTGCGCCCTCGGGCTCGGCGTGTTCGTCTACGGCGTGCTCCGCTCGGGCGCGTGGGGCTGGTTCCTGCCCAAGCCCGACGCCCCCGCCTGGCTGGGGGTCTCCCTGGTGGTGTGGCTGATCCTCGCCGGCCTGCTCCTGATCCGGGTCTTCCTCGCCTGGGAGAACCGGCTGGTCGAGCGCGGCGGGGAGCCGCTGGTGGACCCGGCCCTGCTGCGCAACCGGCAGCTCACCGGCGGCCTGACGATGTTCTTCTTCCAGTACCTCGTCCAGATGGGCGTGTTCTTCGTCGTCCCGCTCTACCTCTCGGTCGCGCTGGGCCTGTCCGCGCTCCAGACCGGCGCCCGCATCCTGCCGCTGTCGCTGACCCTGCTGGCCGCCGCGATCCTGATCCCGCGGCTGCTCCCGGACGTCTCACCGCGCCGGGTGGTGCGGCTCGGCGTCCTCGCGCTGTTCGCGGGCGCGGTGGCGCTGCTGGCCGCGCTCGACGCCGACGCCGGCGCGGAGATCGTCACCCTGCCGCTCCTGCTGATCGGGCTCGGCATGGGCGCGCTGGCCTCCCAGCTCGGGGCCGTCACGGTGTCCGCGGTGCCGGACGAGAAGAGCGCGGAGGTCGGCGGCGTCCAGAACGCCGTCACCAACCTGGGCGCCTCGATCGGGACGGCCCTGGCCGGGTCGATCCTGATCGGCGCGCTCACCTCGTCGTTCCTGGCCCACGTCGAGGGGAACCCGGCCTTCCCGGACGAGGTCCAGAGCCAGGCGGTGGTGAAACTGGAGAGCGGCGTGCCGTTCCTGTCGGACGCCCAGCTCACGGAGGCCCTCGACACCGCGGGGGCGGACTCGGAGGCCACCCAGGCGGCGCTGGACGCGAACGCCGCCGCCCGGCTGGACGGCCTGCGCGCCGCGCTGGCGGTCCTGGCGCTCACCGCGCTCCTCGCACTGTTCTTCACCCGGCGGATCCCGGCGACCCAACCGGGTTCACCGGGCCCGGCGACCCAACCGGGCTCGTCGGCCTCGTCCGGTCCCGCGGGCCCGCCGAAGGGGACCTGACGGGACGGCAGGTCCCAGGGCGGTGCGGCCGGGACCGGTGCACCGGCCGGGTCGGGCGTACCGGACGCGCGCGTCAGCCGCCGTCGCTCCCGGCCGACGGCTGCGAGGGCGCCGGACGGTTCTGCGCGGTCGGCCACTTGAGCTCGACCTCGATCTCGATCTCGCCGTCGCCCACCTCGACCTCGACCTCGCTGCGGAGCTCGTCGGGGACGCGCAGGGTCATCGTCCCGGGGCCGAGTTCGATCTCGGCGTTGCCGCCGTGCCGCAGCGCGGCCGCGAGGGCGGAGAGCAGATCGGCGGCTTCCAGGCGGGTCAGCGAACGCTTCTGCTCGAACTTGAGGTCCTTCACGGGTCTCTCCCATCCGGTGCGACGGACCGGAGGTGCCGGGGCAGGCGCCGCCCTCGGACACGGGGCCGTCGGACCGGCGGCAAGCGCCGGTCACGGCGTCCGAGGAGGCACCTCCTCCCTCCAGCCTGCGCGCCCCGGCCCGCCCGTGCCACCTCGGGCGGTCCGGGTCACCCCGTCCGGTCCGTGGGCGGCGCTGCGCCCGGTCCCGGTGCCTGTGCCGGTGCCTGCTCGGCGGCCCTGGCTCCGGCCACGGCCCCGGAGCCGGAGCGGGTGAAGGCCAGCGAGAGGATCTCGCGCCACTCCGGGGTCGGCCGGACGGGCGGGGGACCGGGGCGGCCCCGGGGCACCAGGACGCGCAGGGCGCCCGGGCGGATGCCGCAGACGACGGGCGCGGGCAGGTACAGCGCCTCCCCGTCCACGGCGACCGGGATGCGGTCCGTGTCCGACCCGACCACGACCTGGCGGCAGGTCAGCACCCGCAGGCCCGCCGCCCTGCCGCCGCGGAGCGCCAGCCGGGTGGCCTGGGCCGCGTTGGTCACCCGGATCCCGACCACGCCCAGCACACCGAGGTCCAGCCGCGGCCGGCGGCCGCCCCCGGAGACCGGTTCGGTGCCGGTGTAGGGGTTGTTGCTGATCAGGAGCGCCTGCTGGGCGTCCAGCCGGGCGTCCTCCTCCTCCGTGCGGGCGTCGACGAGGTGCCCGCCGTAGCCGAGCAGCAGGTCGGGCAGCGCGTCGAGGGCGGCGCCCGCCTTGGCGTCGCGGTACTCGGGGCGCTGCACGATCTGCGCGTACACCCCGAAGGACGCCGTGTTGACGAAGGTGAGGCCGCCCACCGTGCCCAGGTCGACGCGCAGTTCCTCCCCGTCGGTCAGCGCGTCGAGGCAGCGGGCCGGGTCCGTGCGGTCCAGGCCGAGGTCCATCGCGAAGTGGTTCCGAGTCCCCGCCGAGATCACCAGGAACGGCAGGTCGTGCTCGGCGGCCACCTCGGCCACCCTGGCCTGGGTGCCGTCCCCGCCCGCCACCCCGAGCAGGTCCGCCCCCTCGGCCACCGCCTGCCGGGCCAGCGCGGCGACGTCCACCGTGGCCGACGTGTCCAGGAGCGCCACCCGGGCGCCCAGCGCCTCGGCCTTCTCGACCAGACCGAACCGGCCGACCTTGCCGCCGCCCGACTTCGGATTCATGATCAGGAACGGCCGGCTGGGGCGCTGCCCGGCGACCGCGCGCATGCCGTCCGGCCGGCGCACCAGGCGCACCGCCGACCGCGCGCTCGCCGCCGCGGCCGCCCACAGCACGGTGGCGGCCAGCGCCTCCGGCCAGAGCCCGGCCCGGGCGTAGAGCACCACGACGGCCGCGGGCGCGCCCACCATCAGCAGGAACCCGAGTGCGCGGACGGCCCCGCGGTGGGACACCGCCCACCAGGTGCCGGCCGCGGTGAGTGCCGAGCCGATCAGCGCGGTGGCGAGGATCAGCAGCCCGCCGGGGCCGCTCCCGGCCACCAGCACCACCAGGGCGCCGAGGGCGCAGAGCACGGCCAGCCGGGCCGACCGCCGGGCGCGCCGGAGCACGGTCGGGGGAGGTGCCGCCATCGCCCTCACCTCCTCCGACCGGCCTCTGGTGCCTCACGGGGCGTCCGGGGCTCCTCGGCCGTGCCGGCCTCGGGCGCCCCGGTGGCCACCCTGTTGTTCAGACGATCGGGGCGTCGTCGCGGTGGACCGCGCAGAGGCCCCAGATCACGAAGCCGCTGATGGCGATCACGACGACGGACCACAGCGGGTAGTAGGGGAGGGAGAGGAAGTTGGCGATGATGAGCAGCGCCGCCAGGGCCACACCGAGGATCCGGGCCCAGAGCGAGACCCTGAACAGTCCGAGGCCGATGCAGATGGCGATGATGCCGAGGATCAGGTGGATCCAGCCCCAACTGGTCAGGTCGAACTTGAAGATGTAGTTGGGGGTCCGCACGAAGACGTCGTCCTCGGCGATCGCCATGATCCCTCGGAAGATGCTCAGACAGCCTGCGAGCAGGAGCATCACGGCGGCGAAGGCGGTGACGCCGCCCGCGAAGCCGGACGGGCCGCCGGTGCCGGCGGGAGCGCTTCTGGTGGCTGAGGACATGAGGTGCCTCGATTCGTGCCTTCCGGTCCTCCGCGGGCGGTTGCGGAGGGATCCGGCGGTGTGGAGCCGGTGACGGGTCCGGGGGACGCGCCGTCCGGGCCCGGGCGGGCTGCCGCGGGAGCCGGGTGGCGGTGCCGCGCCCGTGGCCGGGGAGCCGGGTGGATGCGGACGGGGACCGGGATCGGGATCGGGGTCGGTGTCGGGGTCGGTCGGTGGCCGGTGGCCGGTGCCGAAGCAGCCGGGCGGTCGGGCCGGCCGGGGGTCAGCCCGAGGAGGCGGCGTCGATCTCGGCCACCGCGATGGCGAAGCCCAGTGCCTCGGTGATGTGGGTGGCCGCCGACATCACCCGTGCGGTGCCCACCACCGGGGCGATGGCCACCAGGACGTCCTGGACCTGGTCGGGGGTCACGTCGGACTCCATGGCCGGGCCGAGGTGGGCGAGGTAGGACATCGGCGGCGCGTCCATGGCGACGAGCGCGGCGATGCGGGTGAGGATGAGCGTCTCGGTGGGCAGCCCGCAGCGCTCGATCGAGTCGAGGGTCATCGCGGCGAGGGTGTCCAGGACGGGGGTTTCGGAGGATGTCGTCATGCCGGGTCATCTCCTGGGGGATCGGGAGCCGACGCGGGCGGTCGTGGGGAGTACGCGATTTCCGCCGTATCGTGCCCCCTGTAGTTCGACCCTAGGAGCATTCCGGCCGGCGTGCACCTTCGTGCCGTCACGGGTGACGGCACGGTGACGCGGTGAGTGCCGCGGTGGGTGACGCGGCGACGCGGTGGGTGTCCGGCCGGGTGCGCGCCGCAGTCGCCGGGCCGGCGGAGGACCGTCGCGGTCAGTGGTCAGTGGTCAGTGGTCAGCGGTCAGCGGTCAGGGCCGGGGGCCGGGGCGTGTGGCGCCGCCGCCAGAAGGGGTGGTCCGGCCAGCGCTGCTCCTGCCGGTAGGAGAGCGCGTGGTTCCCCGCGTACGCGGCGGCGATGCCGTCCAGGAACGCGGTGTAGTCCGCGAGTGCGGCCACCGTCCGGCCCGGCGCGGCCAGGCAGGCGGCCACCGCCCGTCCGGCCCGGGCGCCGGTGTGCAGGGCGGTGAGGATGCCCTGCGAGGAGAGCGGGTCGAAGGCGAGCGCGGCGTCCCCCGCGGCCACCCAGCCCGGGCCGGCGACCGGGTCCAGCCGCAGGCCGTGGGCCGGCGTCCACCGGGGGAGCGGGGTGGCGGCGGGGTCGTACCCGGCCAGCCGCCGGCGCACGTGGCCGGTGCGGGTGATGCCGTGCCAGAAGCCCTCGGGGGTCCGGAGCGCGGGGTCCGCCAGGTCGGGGTCGGTCAGATGGGCGACGAGGCGTCCGGCCGGGACCAGGGTGGTGTACCACCAGCCGTGGGGCACCGCCTCGACGAGCGTCCGCGCCTCCCGGTCCCCGCCGCCGCCGTCCGCCTCCTGCGCCGCCCCGCCGTCCGTGCCGCCGTCCGCCCTGCCGTCCGTGCCGTCGCCGGGGCGGCGGACGTCGAAGACGGCGTAGGCGGCGACCAGGCGGTCCTGCCGGTGGCGCAGGCCGTGCCGGCGGCCGATGACGCAGCGGCGGCCGGTGGCGTCCACCGTCCAGCGGCTGCGCAGTTCCCGCACGGCGCCGGTGGCGCGGTCGCGGACGACCAGGCGGCCGTCGGCGTGCCTACGCAGCACGGTGGACGGCCGGAGTTCGGCGCCGGCCGCGACGGCCGCGTCGCGGAGGAACGCGTCGAAGCGGACCCGGTCGAGGTGCCAGCCGTGGCCGTACGGGTCGAAGAGGTGGCTGCGGCCGTGCAGCGCCGCCGAGCCCCAGGCGGTGAGGGTCCCGGTGGATCGCGGGTGCCCGGCGGCCAGGAAGGCGTCGAGCAGTCCGAGGTCGCGCAGCAGCGGACGCGCGGCGGGCGGCAGGAACTCGCCGATCCGGAACCCACCGATCCGGGGCGCGTCGGTCCTGGAGGTGTCGGTCCTGGACGCGTCGTTCCGGGGCCCGCCGGTGCCGCCGGCCGCACCCGCACCCGCGCCCCCGCCGTCGTCGAGGAGCAGGACCCGGTGGCCGGCGCAGGCCAGGACCAGCGCGGCCACCGCGCCCGCCGGGCCGCCGCCGGCCACGGCCGCGTCGACCTCCGGGGCCTCGACTCCCCGGGGTGCGCCGCCCCGCGAACCGTCCTCCCGCGAACCGCCGTCCCCGGAACCGCCCGGCGCCGCGGTCACCGGCGGTGCAGGCGTACGACCTTGTCGATGAAGCCCGCCGACACCTCCTCGTCGGGCTGCTCCGCCATGGTGACGGCGGTGGCCAGCGCGGACTCGCCGAGGACGGGATCGGCGCCCAGCGGCACGTGCAGGGTGACCAGGTTGCGGGAGGCCGGCGGCGCGGGCTCGCGGGGGAACGAGACCTCCGACTCGACCAGCATCTCCGCCGGGAACCGTGGGTCGTCCTCGACACCGGGCCGGCGTTCGACGAGCCCGAGCCTGCCGAAGTCCTTCACCATGGCGTTGATGGTGTTGAGGTAGCCGGAGGGCAGCCAGCGGAGCCAGGTGCGCCGCTTCTCGAAGGCCGCCAGGCGCTCCTCGACCGGACGCGAGGTGTCGACGACGACGTCGTAGTCCTCCTCGGCCAGCACGTGGTTGGGCACCCGGGCCGGCCAGAAGGTGGGCAGGAACGGGTCGTACTTGGGGCCGTAGCCCGGCAGGCCGTAGCCGTAGCCGGAGAGGCAGCTGGCCGTGTCGGTCTGCCACGGCACCGCCATCCAGCGCGTCAGGTCGCCCGGGCACTGCCCGTAGAGCGGCCCGTCGAAGGAGAGCGCGATCTCCGGGGTGAGCTTCGGGCCGTAGGACGGCGGCCGCGGCCCCTTCGGATCGCGGCGGCGCACCCGGAACGGGCGGCTGTACAGGGTGGTGTGCCGCATCGGCCAGGTCAGTTCGCAGCCGGGGTGGAAGGCGTCGGCGAGGCAGAACGACAGGGCCGCCCGGTCGAGGGCCTCGGGGCGCCGGGCGAGCGGGAGCGCGTCGAGGGACGGCGGCGGCGGCGCCTGCGGGTCGTGGTCGGCGGTGAAGTCCCCGTCGGCCCAGCGGTCCAGCAGGCGGTACTGGAGCGCGGAGAGCGTCACGTGCTGGCGCGCGGAGTCGGGCGGCAGGTTCATCGCGTCGCCGTAGATCGCCGGCCACGGCACGGGCGACATGCCGTCCCGTTCGTAGTCGCGCATGGTGGCCCAGACCTGCCGGCGCAGCTCGCGGTGGACGGGTGAGGGGTCGGCGAGCCGGGCGAGCAGGCCGGGGTCGAGGAAGTCCACCCGCCCGCCGTGCCCGAACTGGGCGGCCAGCCCGTGGTTGACCCACTGCAGGCCGCAGAGGCGGCGCAGCACGGGCAGCACCTCGCGGGTGAACGACACCTCCTGCGGTGCGGGGACCAGACCGGCGGTGACGAAGGAGTCGCGCACCAGGTCGTACATGGTGCGGACCGAGGTGAGCTCGGGCGCGTAGTTGGGCGGCGTGGTGACCACCCAGGCGGGTTCGACCGGTACCGCCCGCCCGTCGATGCGGACCTCGGCGGTGACCGGGCCGTCGGAGACGTCGTCGTGCCAGCCGTCGTTGTTGGCGAAGGTGTCGGCGGGGGTGTCGGTGATCGAGGCGGAGACGCCCCGCCCGCCGAGGAAGATCAGCCGTCCGCTCCCGTCGGTGCGCAGCTCGCCGAGGTAGACGGGCCGGTCCAGGAAGGTGCCGGTGTCGAAGCGGTACTCGGGCCGGTCGGAGCGGTCGCGGCCGCGCACCGAGCGCTCCCCGGGGTCGATGACGAGCCGGTCGCGCTGGGCGGCCGGGACCTTCGGGTTGCGCAGCAGGCTGTCGTCGGTCCGCTCCGCCTCCGGGATGTCGAGGGCCAGCTGGAACTGGTACCAGGCGGCCTTCGAGTTGACGACGTGGACCGTCCACCGCAGGTCCGCGTTGTCCGCGGTCAGTTCGGCGACCGGCTCGCCGGCGGCGTTGTAGCCGTAGACGCGGAAGCGGACGGCCTGGCGCTTGAGGGCGCCGGTGGCGTCCTTGTAGCTGCCGGCGGGCAGCGCGGGCTCGTCCTCGGTCTCCGGGGCGAGGAAGAACCCGTCGGTGCTGTCGCCGACCCGCGCCACGCCGATCGCCGGGTGCACGGCGGCCCGGACGATCCGGGTGTCGCGGCCGGGCGGCGGGGTGATCTGCGGCCGGGCGGGGCCGGGCTCGGTCGCGGGGACGCCGTTCACGTCGCGTCGCTGCGCGGCCGAGGCGAGGTAGACGGCCCTGCGGGCGTCGGAGATGCTGCCGACCGGGCGGTGCTCGGCGAGGCCGTGCCAGGGGTTGAAGGCGAGGTTCTCCCCGTAGGCGGCCTGGCCGCGGGCGCGGACGTCCTGCTTGCGGAGGGTCAGCCGGGCCACCCGCACCGGTGCGCCGGCGGACTCCTCCCAGCGGACGGTGGCGCGGTCCAGCGGCATGTTCGGCGGGTCGTCGCGGAACTGGAGCAGCAGGTCGAAGGCGGCCGGGCCGGCCGCGAGCCGGTGGTGCAGGTCGACACCCAGGTAGCCGGGGTCCTCGTCGGCCGGGACCGCCGCCGGGTCGCCCGGCTCGCAGCCGGCGGGGACCAGCTTGTACTTGACGAAGCGCTCGGGGCCGAAGGAGTAGGGCAGGACGCTCCAGTACGTGGCGGTCAGGGCGCTCTCCTCGACCTTGGCCATCGCGTCGAGGACCTCCCGGGTGACGGGGTGCGCCCGCAGGTACGTCTCGTAGTCGCCGTCGACGACGCCGGCCCGGGTGAACTCGCACATGTCCTGCGCGGTGTCGACGAAGAAGACGTCGTGGTTCTGCAGCAGCAGGTCCTGGGTCCCGGCCTCGGTCGCGCCCTCCAGCAGCTTGGGGCCGGGGACCCCGAACAGCTTGACGCCGATGCCGACGGTGGTGCGCAGGTCGGGCCGGGCGGGCACGGTGTCGCTGGAGAACCGGACCCAGGCGTCCAGGCCGTCGGCCCGCTCGTGGGCGGTCTGCAGGAAGCCGACGCGCAGCTCGGGCGGGAGGTCGGGGGCGACGGTGAGCACGCCGCGGGCGACGCCGTGCGGCTTGAGGAACACCGGCCGCCGGGCGGGGTCCTGACCGCGGGTGATGCGTGCGCCCTGGGTCATGTCCACGAACATGTCCCGGAGCGCGGCGACGGGGTCGTCGGTGCAGTCGGGCAGGTCCGGCCGCCCGGGGCCGGGGACCCCGTCGGGGGTGCCAGGGGTGCCGGGGGTTCCGATCATGCTGTGCTCCCGTCAGTGCGGGGGCCTGCCGGTGGTCCGGCGGGGGCCGCCCGTCCGCATCCTGGATCCAGCGTGCACGAACCTGCGGCGGGGCGGCAGCGGGGTACCGCCGAACCGGCTACCGGGTGCCGGCTTCCGGGTGGCCGGTGGCCGGTGGCCGGTTCGCGTCGGGCCGGGCAGTGCCGAGGGGCCAGTGCCGGGGGGTGTCGGTGCCGCCTCCGGTCGGGCGCGTGCGGAAGAGGGGTCACGGAACGGGCCGTCGGCTGAAACCGATTGCGGGAATGGCCGAAAACGCACCTATGATCGCCAGGTGAATCACGAGGTCATCGATGGAATCCCTGTCCTGTGGGCCCCCGCGCCCGGCCCACTGGAGGCAGCCCTGGTCTTCGGCTGCGGCGCGCGGGACGAGACGTTCCGGACGCTCGGGGTGACCCACCTCGTCGAGCACCTGGCGATGAGCACCCTGCCCCGGCTGCACCACGACCACAACGCCTCGGTCGACCTGACCGTCACCGAGTTCACCTGCTCCGGACGGCCCGAGCAGGTCGTCGAGTACCTGGCGGGCGTCTGCGCCGCCCTCGGCGACCTCCCGCTCGACCGGATCGACCAGGAGGCCGGGGTCCTGGCGGCCGAGGGCGGCCGGGCCGCCGACCCGCAGACCGCCGAACTGCTCTCCCATCGCTACGGCGTCCAGGGCCTCGGCCTGGCCTCCTACAGCGGCCCCGGCGCGGACCGGATCACCGTCGAGGCCGTCCGGGACGCCGCCGCCCGCCACTTCCACGCCGGCAACGCCGTCCTGGTCCTCACCGGCCCGCCGCCCGAGGGGCTCCGGCTGCCGCTGCCCGCCGGGACGCGGCCCGACCGCAGCACCGCCCAGCCCGTCCTGCTCGACACCCCGTCCTGGCGGGAGGAGGACGTGCCCGGCCCCGGACTCGCCCTGCACGGGGACGTGAACGACTTCGCCCTGTTCCTCGCCGTCAAGGTGCTCGTGCACCGCCTGCGGGAGACCGCCCGCCACCGCCACGGCCTCTCCTACGACGTCTCCGAGGGTGCCGCCCTCGCCGGCCGCAGCAGCGGAGAGCGCGTCATCGGCCTCGACGCCCGCGAGGGCCAGGAGCAGCGCGTCACCGAACTGCTCTGGGAGGAGGCGCTCCGGCTGGCCCGCGAAGGCGTCACCGAGGAGGAGCTCGCCGAGGAGCGCGAGGGCCTCCGCGAGATCTGGACCGATCCCCGCGCCGTCGTCCACGAGCTCTCGCACGCCGCCGCCGCGCTCCTCTTCGGCGAGGAGTACCAGGACGTCGCGGCCCGCACGGCGGCGCTGGCCGCCGTGACGCCGGAACAGGCCCGGCAGGCCGTGGCGGACGCGCTGCGCACCGCACTGCTGGTGGTGCCCTGCGACGTCGAGGCCGCCCTGGTGCAGCCGGACGGCTCGCCGCTGCCCCGCCACCGGTGCGTCGCGCACACCGAGCTGCCCTCCGACGGGCAGGTGTTCCGGCCCGGGCTGGCCGACCGGCTGCGCTTCTCGGCGGCCCGCCGCGCCCGCCTCGTGGTCACCGGGACCGGGGTGTGGGCGCGCGAGCCCGACGGAGCCCTGCACCACGTGCCGTTCGACGAGGTCGTCGCCGTGGAGGTCCGTGGCCCGGGCCGGGTGGTCTTCGGGCGGGACACCTGCTTCGTGCCCGTCCTGCCCGACCTGTTCGCCGGACTGGGGCCGGCCGTCCGGGCCATCGACGCCGCCGTTCCGGCCGAACTGGTCTACCACGCCTCGGCGCTGCGCCCCGCGGACTGACCGGGACCGCCCGCCGGGCGCCCCGTCCCGCGTCACCTCGCCTCACCTCGCCTCACCGCGCTTCGTCTCACCTCACCTCACCGAAAGACCGTCATGCCCACGTACGCCGCCGTCACCTCTGCCCCGTCCGACCAGGTCCTGGACGCCCTGAAGCGTTCGAAGCGCGGTGGCTACCTCTACCCCGGCCCGCAGGGCACCGGGCTGCTCTTCGACCCGCCCAAGCCCCGGTTCGGGCGGATCAGCCGCAGCCGGATCATGGACCCGGCGTGGGCGCTCGCCGTCGACACCAAGACCGCCGTCTGGCTGCTGGAGGGCTCTGACTGGGGGGTCTCCGTCACCGCGTGCTTCCCCGGCGGCGGGTTCGACGAGCTGGGCTGGGCGGCCGACTGGACGCCGCCGGCCGACCCGGCCCAGGCGGCCGCCGACCGGGCGGCGTGGGACGGGTTCTGCGGGAAGGTCGCCCGCAAGGCGGGCCTGGCCGAGCCGGACGCTCTCGCCGAGGTCCGCAACGACCCGGGCCCGGACGGCACCCGCATCGGGCCCGAGGAGATCCTGCGCCGGATCTGCGAGCTGGTCGGCGCTCCCTCGGTGGTGGTCGGTCAGTCGCTCGGCCTCCAGGCGGGGCCGGCCGGGCGCGACTTCGTCCGCTTCGAGGCCAAGGGCGGTCGCTGAGCCCGGGGCGGCGGCTCTGCCCCGGGCCCGTCGCCCCGGCTCCGTCGCCCCGGCTCCGTCGAGGAGTGCCCGTGCTCCCCGCTCCGGGCCCGCCGCCGGTGTGTGCGGCCGGTGTGTGCGGCCGGGTCCGGATGCGTCGTGCCGGTCCGGGCCCGACCCCCTGCCGCGGGCCGGGCCAGGTCGCCGGGCCGCGGGCCGATGTGGCACATGCCGGGGATACATGACAGACCGTTCCGGCCACCGGAAGGTCACCCGCCGGTCAATCGGTACCGGGAAGGGCGGATCGTGGTCTTTTCTTCCCCGATCCCGGCACTCGGCCCGCTCAGGACTGCCATGCTGCCTCCCAGAACGATGTGACATGTCACAGGGTGCTCCCGGCGTGCGCCGAGGGCCCCGATCGAGGGAGGGAACCCCTGATGAAGCGTCTTTCCGCCGTCCTGGCCGGCGTAGCGGCCCTGGCCGCACTCACCGGCACCCAGGCCGTGGCCGCCACCACCCCCGCAGGTCCGGCCGGTCCGGTCGGGGCCGTCATCACCTGCGGGAGCCCGGGTGCGCCCGGATTCCTCCAGACCAGGGCCTGTATCGAGGTCACCGGGACCCAGGTCCGCCTCTACGGCACCGCCTACTCGACCAACCCGGGCTGGGTGGCCCAGAACGTCGGGTTCCGGCTGTCCGGCAACGCCGTCGGCCTGCCCCCGCTGCCGCCCATCACCCCGACCGTCCTGGTGCCCGTCGGTGGCCGCTCCGTCGGCGACATCACCCTCACGGTGCCCTGCGGCACCACGGTGAACGCCGAGTTCAGCGTCGACCAGTTCGGCTGGCCGCCGTCGACGGCCACGGCCTCCACCGTCGTCACCTGCTGATCCTCCCACCCGCCCACCCGTCCGTCTCGGCCGGCCTTGCACGGCCGGCCCACGATCTCCGTCGCCCCGGGCCGCCTTCACGCCCCGGGGCGACGGGCTCCCGGGTGGGCGCGAGATCCGGGACCGGTTCGCTCTGACCTGGTCCGGTCCGCCCCGCTCCGGTCGCCGTCCACCGCCGGAGCCGGGGTGCACCGCCGCCCCGGTGGCCGGGGCGCCAAGGCCGCCGTCGCAGGGGCCGCGTCGCGTGGCCGCCGGGCGGTCCGCGGTCTCACCCGGTCCGCACGCGGGGACGGACCGGGCGGTGCGCGCCGGCCGGCCGGTGCGCGGCGGCTCCGAACTCCGCCGGACGACTCCCGCGGAGTCAGGCGCGGGCGATTCGGTTGGTTTGACCAACTGTTAGCCTGCGGAGATGGAAGATCTGGGATCAGTGCCCTGGCCACCCGAGCCGATCAGGACCGAGAGGCTCGTGCTCCGCGAGCCCGAGGCCGGGGACCGTGCGGCGTTCGTCGAGCTGCTCGCCTCACCGGAGGTCCACACCTACCTCGGCGGCCCCCGGCCCCGTGACGAGGTCGAGGGCGATCTGCCCGCGGTGCCCGAGCGGTGGCCCGGGAGCTTCGCCGTCGATCTCGACGGGGAGATGATCGGCCAGGTCCTGCTGAGGCGGGCCACGGGGCACCGCCGCCCGGCCGCCGCGGGGAGGCTCGACCTCGGCTACCTGTTCCTGCCCCGGGCGTGGGGGGCCGGGTACGCGGCCGAGGCGTGCGCGGCGGCACTCGGCTGGCTGGCCGGTGCGCTTCCCGGCGAGCCGGTGGTGCTCACCACCCAGAGTGCCAACGCCGGCTCGATGCGTCTCGCGGCGAAGCTGGGGTTCGTCGAGGTGGAGCGGTTCGAGGCCTGGGGCGCCGAGCAGTGGCTCGGCCGGCGCGCACCGTCCCCGGTCACGCCGTAGGGCTGAGTCCGCGTCGGCGCCGCCGGGGAGCGCCCGCCCGGCCACCCGCGGGCACCCTCGGCGTCGCGGCCCGGCGCTGGGGCCGACAGCCCTGGAAGCCGACAGTCCTCGGGCGTGTCTGCAGAGTCCCGCCGGGGCCGCGACGCCGGGCATCCCTGCTGGGCGCACGCCCGGCCGGGCGCCCGACGCCGCGCCCTGGTCCGACGCGACCTTGCCGACACGCCCTATCTAGAACTCGTCGGCGCCGTTGCGCAGTTCGGGGGTCCAGTAGCCGGTGGCCCAGGCGGCCGGGTCGACGGCGATACCGGCCGGGCCCGGGGCCTTGACGGTGACCTGGCCGCCGCCTCCGGCGAGGGTGACGGAGAACGACGTCACGGCCTCGGTGTCCTCGTGGGCCCGGCCGTCGGACAGCTTCACGACCGCGTAGGCGGGGGCGCCGGCGTCGAGGGTGACGGGTGCGGCGGGCTTGCTCCCGGCGACGGCGGGGACGTTGCCGCGGCGGTCGTCGAGGAACCGGACCTGCGGGAAGTCGACGAGCCGGCAGCCGTGACCGGAGGTGTTCCTCGCCGTCAGGACGATGTGGGTGTGGGGCGGTCCGCCCTGGAGCGCGGCGGTGACGGCGACGTCCTTCGTCGTGCAGGCGGGTGCGGCCGCGCCGGGGGTCGTCGGGCCGGGGCCGTTCCCCGCGCCGGTGCTCTTCGCGGGGCCGGGGGTCCCGCCCGTGTCCGGGCCCCCGCCCGTGCCGGTGGCGGGGGCCTGGGCGGCGCCCGCCGTGTTTCCGCTTCCGCCGGTGTCGCCGCTGCCGGCGGCCGCCCCGCCGCCCGGGCCCGCCGCGGACCGCGTCGGCGCGGCGGCCGCCCCCGTGGGCGTGCTGCCGGAGCCGTTCCCGCCGCAGGCGGTCAGCGCGAGGGCGAGTACGGCGGTGCCGGCGGCGGCCAGGGCGGTGGTGCGGTGGTGGACGGTGCGCATGCTGGATCCCCGCTGTCGGTGGTGTGGTGACGCATGGTCCGGTGGGACCGGGACGACCATGGCCCGCGACGCGTCCCGACCGCCAGGGCCGGTCGCCGATCCGGGACGCTGGGACGTCTCAGGGCCTCCGGCCTGCGGAAACGCGTCCGCCTGGAACGGTGGAACGGGACGCTTCGGGGCGGGGCGGGGTCGGGGACGGGGTCGGCCGGTCTCAGGCGGGGGCCGGGGCCGGGGGCTCTCCCCGGGAACGCGACGAGGGCCCCGACACGGTCGGGGCCCTCGCGGAACCGGTGCGGCGTCACGTGAGCCGGGTGGGGCCGCCCGGCGTCCGGCGGCCCCACCCGGAGGCGGTCAGCAGCGGACGTTGCGCTCGCAGTCGAGGAGCCGCTGGATGTAGGCGTCCAGCGACCGCGCCCGGGCCTCGGCGACGTTGGCCTCCTGGTAGTGACCCTGCTGGCGCAGCTTGTTGGCCTGGGTGTGGAGCTTCTGCGCCTGGACCCGGAGCTCCTCGACGTTGACCGAGATCGAGCCGGCGGCCGAGGCGGACTGGGCGGGTGCGACGGAGAGGAGCAGGCCTCCCGCGAGCACGGCGGTGGCGGCGAGCGCGGACATGCGGCGACGCATGGTTCCCCCTGATTTTCCTGGTGTTCACTGATGATTCGGCCATCCGTCGAACTGATGACCGATCAGTAGTGTAGAAGATCTTGTCCGATGCTCGGACACCACCCACCGCTCAGCGTTCCCGCCGCCCCGCGGAGCCCGTCCGCACGGCCCCCGCGCCCGCCGCCACCACCAGGGCGACCGCCAGGCACTGCCCGGTCGACAGCGACTGGCCCAGGACCAGGAACCCGGCCAGCGCCGCGATCGCCGGGGACAGGCTCATCAGCACCGCGAACGTCGCGGAGGGGAGCCGGCGCAGGGCCAGCAGTTCCAGCGTGTACGGCAGCCCCGAGGACAGCAGCGCCACCGCGAGCCCGGGCCCCAGCACCCGCGGGTCGAGCAGCGCGCCGCCCGCGGAACCGACCCCGAGCGGCAGGCTGACCAGGGCGGCCACCGCCATCGCCAGGGCCAGTCCGTCCAGTCGCGGGAACCGCGCACCGGCCCGGGCGTTGCAGACGATGTACACCGCGCACAGGGCGCCCGCCCCGAGCGCGAACCCGGCACCCGCCGGGTCGAGCCCGTCGAAGCCGTCCCGCCCGAGCAGGAAGACACCGGCCAGCGCGAGCCCGGCCCAGAGCAGGCTCACCGCCCGGCGGGCGGTGAGCACCGACAGCAGGAGCGGGCCGAGGACCTCCAGGGTCACCGCCGGACCGAGCGGGATCCGGTCGATCGCCTGGTAGAAGAGGATGTTCATCCCGCCGAGCGCGACCCCGAAGGCCCCGATGACCGCCCAGTCCGAACGGCTGTGGCCGCGCAGCCGGGGGCGGCAGACGGCGAGCAGCAGGACGGCCGCGATCGTCACCCGCAGGGTCACCACGCCCAGGGCCCCGACGCGCGGGAAGAGCAGGGCGGCGACGGCGGAGCCGAAGTGGACGGAGAGGCCGGCGGCCACCACCAGCCCGATCCCGCCGAGGCTGCCGCGGCCGGCGGCGGCCGTCCCCGTCCCCGTCCCGGGTAAGGGAGCCGCGCCCGACGCGGGCGTCGGGGGCGTGCCGGGCGCCGTCGCCGTGGGCGCCGTCGTCGTGGGTGCGGCCGCCCCGGCCGCCGCTCCCGCCCAGGCCGGAGCCCCGGACCGTGCACCCGTCATCACCGCGTGGGACCTCGTGTTCGTCATGGCTCCACGCTAGGAACCCGCGTGCTCCGCGTGAAATGCCGATCCGGCGGTGGTTATGCTCTCCGGGCATGACCATGGAGCTGCGCCACCTGCGGGCCTTCCTCGCCATCGCCGAGGAGGGCACCATCACGCGCGCCGCGGCCCGGCTGCACGTCGGCCAGCCCGCGCTCTCCCGGACGCTGCGCCGGCTGGAGGACCACCTCGGCGTGCGGCTGGTCGACAGGTCCACCCACCACCTGGAGCTCACGGCGGCCGGCCGGGCCTTCCGCGACAGGGCCGCCGCCGCGGTCGCCGCCGTCGAGGAGGCCCTCGACCCGCGCTCCCTGACGGTCCTCCCGCTGCGCCTCGGCCACCCCTGGGCCGCCCTCGGCGACCACACCATCCCGCTGCTGCGCCGCTGGGACGAAGAGCACCCCGACGTGCCGCTGGAGCTGCGCCGCATCGACGACCGCACGGCCGGGCTCTCCCGGGGCAGCGTCGACGTCGCGCTGCTGCGCGGGGACGTCGCCGCGCCCGACCTGGTGACGGAACTCCTGCTGGAGGAGGACCGGGTGGCGGTGGTGCCGGCCGGCAGCGACCTGGCCGACCGTGACGTCCTCACGCTGGCGGACCTCGCGGCGTGGCCGGTCGTGCTGAACACCGTGGCGGGCACCACCACCCTGGACCTCTGGCCCGCCGCCACGCGCCCGACGGTGACGATCGAGGTCACCAACACGGACGAGTGGCTGACGGCCATCGCCGTGGGCCGGGCGGTGGGCGTCTCGACGTCGGCGACACCCCGTCTCCACCGGCATCCCGCCCTCGCCTACCGGCCGCTGGCCGACGCCCCGCCGGTGCCCCTGCTGCTCGCCTGGCGGCGCGGCGTCCCGGAGCACCCGGCGATCCCGGCCCTGGTCCGCCTGGCCCGCGAACTGCTCGCCGCCGGGTGACCGGTGGCGTCCGGCGGCCACCGACGGCCGACGGCCGGGGACTGAGACGAGGCCCCACGGCCGAGGGGGCCGCATCCGGACTCCGGCATCCGGTCTCCGACGCCCGCCCACCGGCCGGTGAGGTGGGTCAAGACTACGACGCACACGCATGACTGACGCATCGTGAGACGCGGATCCCGCACCCCGTCAGGGGGATGACGTGGCGACCTCGTCTCCCTATGGTCTAGTCCATGTTGAAGCATTCACTGAGATCCGTCTGCGGCGCGGTGGCCCTGGCGCTCGCCGCCGCCCTCGCCGCCGCAGGGCCGGCCGAGGCCGCACCCGGCCCGTCCACCCCGCGGCTGACCTGGACGGACTGCCCGCCCGACCCCTCCTCCGCACCGGTGGACCCGCGGCTGCGCTGCGCCAGGCTCCGTGTCCCGCTGGACTACCGTGCGCCGTCCGGGAAGACCATCGAGATCGTGGTGTCCCGGCTGTCCACCGCCAAGCCGGGACTGCGCCGGGGCGTCCTGGTGCACAACGGCGGCGGCCCCGGAGCGGCCAGCCTGCACATCCCGAGCAGCCGCGTGAACGACTACCCCCAGGACGTGCTGGACCGCTACGACCTGGTCAGCTTCGACCCGCGCGGCGTCGGCTACAGCACCCCGGTCACCTGCGGGCTCACGCCCGCACAGCTGCCCAACGAACTCGTCTTCCCGTTCCCCGGCCCCGACGGCTCCATCGCCCCGAACGTGCGGTTCGCCCGCGAGGTCGCCCGGGACTGCCTGGCCAACGGCGGCGAGCTGATCCGGCACCTGAACACGGCCAACACGGCGCGCGACCTCGACCGGATCCGCGCCGCCCTCGGCGAACCGCGGATCTCCTACCTGAGCGCGTCCTACGGCACCTACCTGGGCACCGTGTACGCGGAGCTGTTCCCCGGGCGCACCGACCGGGTCGTCCTCGACTCCAACGTCAGCCCCAACGTCACCTGGCAGGAACGCTTCGCCCTCCTGGACCCGGCCAGTGAGGCGCGCTTCGGCGACTTCGCCGCCTGGGCGGCCGCGCGCGACGCCGACCTGCACCTCGGCGCGACGCCCGCCGCCGTGCGCCGGAACTACCTCGACCTCGCCGCGAAGCTCGACCGCACCCCGGTGGTGCACCCGGTGGCCGGGCCGGTCAACGGCGGTCTGTGGCGCGCGATCTACCGCTTCGACGCCTACCACACGATGTTCTTCCAGGAGATCGCCGACTGGTGGACCTACCTCGCCGCCGACGGCAACGCCCCCGTCCCGTACTGGTGGCTGAACCGGACGACGCCGGGGATCCCCGCCGACAACGACGTGGCCGCGCTCTTCGCGGTCGTCTGCAACGACAGCCCGGCCCCGCGCAACACCGCCCGCTACCAGCGGAACGTGACCGCCGGCCGGGCCGAGTACCCGATCCTGGACGGCCTGGGCGCCAACATCTGGCCCTGCGCGTTCTGGACGGAGCCGCTCGAACCGCAGGTCCGGATCACCGACCGGGGACCGGCCAACGTCCTCCTGCTGCAGACCGCCCGCGACTCGGTGACCCCGTACGAGGGCGCCCTCGCCATGCGGTCCACGCTCGGCCGGCGCGCCAGGATGGTCACGGTCGACGGCGGCAACCACGGGGCCTACGACCCCGGCACCCCGTCCTGCGCCGTCACCGCGGCCAACCGCTTCCTGGCCGACGGCGTCCTGCCCGGGCGCGACCGGTTCTGCGGCACCGACCCGGTGGGCACCCCCGCCGGTGCGGCGGCCCCGCGGTTCGCGCGCCCCGGGGCGACGGCCCTCGCCTGACGGCCCGGCCCCCGCTGCCGGCTCCGGCCTGACGCCAGGCCCCGAGCTCCGGCCCGACACCCCGGCCCCGGCCTGACGCCAGGCCCCGAGCCTCGGCCTGACACCAGGCCCCGAGCTCCGGCCCGACGCCGCCGCCGGACCGTCCGCCCCCCGTGCGGCCGGCTCCCCGGCGTACGGCCGGAGCGGCCGCGCCGGGCGGGACCCGGCTCGGGATCCCGCCCGACCCGGGATCCCGCCCGGCGCGGACCGCCGTCAGCTCGCGATACCGCAGTACTGCTGCTGCTTGCCGATCGCGCGGTAGACGCAGTCGGCCGTCTCGACCAGCCGCAGCACCGCCTCGCGGTTGCGGCTGGTCTCCCGCCCGATGACCTCGTCGGGCGGGTAGAAGCCGCTGCCGCCGTTCGGCCCGGGGTACATCTCGAAGGTGTAGGCGAACACCCGCTGCGCACCCCACAGCCAGTCGTCGATCGAGCCGTCGGTGATGTAGAGGTCGCTCGACTGCTCGGGCGTGTAGCCGTTGGTGCCGGCCATCGTCCGGCCCAGGGTGGCGAAGGTGTTGTACTCGTCTGCCGTCATGCCGGTGGCGGTGTTGGCGGTCGTCCAGCCGAACGGCCAGAGCACCAGTTCGCTGTAGGTGTGGAAGTCGATGGCGGCGGTGATCTGCTGCTTGCCGCCCACCACCCGGGTGCGGACGAAGTCGGCGACCACCTTGGTCTCCTTGGCGGACTCCGGCGCGCTGCCCCGGTAGGTCTCGCTGGAGGTGGATCCGGAGGAACCGCCGCAGCAGCCCCACTTGTAGTTCCAGTTGCGGTTGAGGTCGGTGCCGACGCTGCTGCTGCCGGAGTTCGGCTGGCGGTCCTTGCGCCAGCTCCGGTAGCGGCCGGTCGCGATGTCGTACTCGCCGCCGTCCGGGTTGAGGTCCGGGATCACCCAGATCTCGCGCCCGTTGACGGCGCCGGCGATCCTGCTGTCGGTGGCGTACTTGTCGCCGAACTCGTGCAGCAGGTAGAGGGCCATCTCGACGGTGAGGTGCTCGCGGGCGTGCTGGTGGGCGGTGAACAGCACCTCGGGTTCGTTCTCGTCGGTGCCGACGTTGTCGCTGATCTTGACGGCGACGATCGGCCGGCCCTCGTAGGAGGTGCCGATGACGCGCTTGCTCATGATGGCGGGGTGCGCGGCGACCACGGCGTCGATGTCGGCGGCGGCCTCCGCGTAGTTGTGGTAGCCGGAGTCGGCGGACGGGAAGTCGTACACCGACGCGCCCACCGCCTCCTCCCCGGCCCCCGCGCCGTACCGGGGGCCGGGCAGCAGGGTGGGGGACCAGCCGAGCGCCCGCAGCCGGGCGGCCTCGGCGGGGGTGGCGGTGACGACGACCGAGTCGGGCAGGACGGCGTCGACGGAGGCGCCGGTGGCGGCGACGGCCGTGCGTTCGGCGACGGTGCGGGGCCCGTCGAGGCGGTACTGCCGGACGGTGTCGGCCGTGGCGCCGGCGGCCGTGGTGGTGTCGGCGGCCGAGGCCGGGTGCGAGGCGGCCTGGAGGGTGAGCGGGGAGGCGAGTGCGAGGGCCAGCAGGACGGCGGTGACCGCGGCGGGCTTCCCTCGGCGGGGCAGTCGCATGACTGTCCTCCTGTGGGGGATCCGTAGGGACGGAACAGGGGAGGAACTGCGGCGCGCGCCAGCATGATGGTCCGTCAATGTCATGGATTCGTCAAGGAGTTGGGTGTGTCGAGGAATCCGGCCGGCGCCCGACCGCCGTTCACTCGGCTCACCTCATCCGGCTCACCTCATCCGGCTCACCTCATCCGACTCACCTCACCCGGCTCGCTTCACCCGGTGGCGGTCGAACCGATCTCCACCACGCGCGCCCAGGCGGGCGGGACGTCCGGCCGGTAGTCCGGATCGTCCTCACGCCACGAACTCCCCGCCCACGGCCGGCCGAACAGGCCCACCACCGTCCGGCACGGCGGCCGGGCGGCGGGCCACGCCGTCTGCCCGTCGGTCAGGACCACCACGACGTCCGGACGCGGCCGCCTCCCCAGCGCCGCCGCGAAACCCGTCCGCAGATCCGTCCCCCCACCGCCCACCAACGCGATCCCCTCGGCCCGGCACAACGGGTGCACCGCCTGGGCCGCCGCGTCACACGACACCACCGTGACCAGGTCACGCCGCCCGCCCACCGCCCGGGAGATCGCCGCCACCTCCAGGAGCGCGCTGCCCAACTCGGCGTCGGCGACCGAACCGGAGGTGTCGACCACCACCGAGACCCGGGGCGGCCTGCGCCGCAGGCTCGGCAGCACGGCACCGGGCACCGACGCCGAACGCCGCGACGGCCGCCCGTAGCTGTAGTCGTCGCCCGAACCGGACCCGCAGACCGCCGAGCGGACCGCCGCCCCCAGCAGCTCCCGCCACGCCCGCGGCGGATGGAACGCCTCCTCCGCCCACCGCTCCCACCCCTTCGGGGCATGCCCCGGACGGCCGTTGATGCCCTGTGCCACCCGGAACCGCACCGCGTCCCGCTCCTGCGCACTGAGACCGTGCGCGCCGTCCGGGCCGAGGTCCCAACCCCGCTCCAGTCCGTCCGCGCCGCTCCCGCAGTCCAGCCACACCAGGCCCTGCGTCAGCGGCCCCAGCCGGAACCGGCGCAGGTAGTCCTCCAGCAGCTCACCCTCGGGCAGCCCGAGGGCCGCCGGCTCGACCGCCCCCTCCGGCCGGACCAGCCCGTCCCCGAACACGTCGTCGTTGATCTCGCAGTCCGCGGCGATGTTCATCCGCAGCCGCTCGCCCGGACCGGTCAGCCCGCGCTCCCGCGCGACCCGGTCGCTGCGCCCGTGGTGGTCGCGCAGCAGGTGCGAGACCTCGTGCACCCAGACACCGGCCAGCTCCTCGACCGGGGTGAGGGCCACGAACGCGGGGGAGGCGTAGCAGCGCCAGTGCCGGTCGACGGCCATCGTCGGGACCAGCCGTGACTCGACGACGTGCAGGGCGAACAGCGCCGTCGCCAGGTAGGGGCGGATCCGGGCCGCGTGCAGGCGGGCGGCGAACAGCTTGTCGAGGTCCAGCGGCGCGGGTGCCGCCGGTGCGGGTGCCGCCGGTGGGTGGGGCCGGGGGACGGGTACTCGGGCCGCGGGTGCCTGAGGTGCGGTGCCGGGGGCGGCGCTCCACGCGGTGTCGGGGTCGCCGTCCCACGCGGTGTCCGGTGCCGTGTCCCACGCGGTGTCGGGGTCGCCGTCACCGGCGGCGGCAGGCGCGTCGGTCCGCATGGGCGTGCTCATCGGCCCGCCTTCGTGGTGCGGGCGGAGGCCATGACGGCCGCACGGTCCGCCCGCCGGGACAGGGCCACCGCCCCGGCGAGCCCCTCGATGGACGCCGGTACGTCCCAGTCCTCCCGGCGCAGCGTGGCGAGCGTGGTGGCGGGCACCACCACCAGGTCCGGCGCCCCGGTCTCCACCGCCCGGACCAGCAGGGCCCAGGCGGCGTCCCAGCGCGCCCGCTCCGGACGCCGTCGGACCGCCGCGACCACGCCGTCCAGCACGGCCTGCCGGAGGTCCCCGCGCTCGGGCAGCACGGCGGACGCCGGATCGGCGAGCAGCACCTCGGGGTCGGGGAGGTCCATCCGGTCCAGGCCGGCCAGCAGCTCCAGCCCCGGACCGTCGCCCACCGTGCCCCGGACCAACTGGGAGAGCACCTCCCGGTCGGAGCCCGCGGCGGTCGCGAAGGCGATCAGGCGCAGCGCCATCTCCCAGCTCCGGGGCGACGGCCAGGCACCGCCCCGCCGAACCTCGCCCTCGGGCAGCCGGTGCACCAGCGTGGGGCGGGCGGTCAGCAGCCCGCACACCGCGCGGCGGGCGAAGTCCACGGCCCCGGTCAGGAGTTGCGGATCGAGGAGGGGCAGAGTGGCACGGGGCCAGGTCCCGCCGAGGCCGCGGACCACCACCTCGGGGTCGTGGGTCCACTGGAGATGGACGAACCGGTTGGCGAGCGGCGGGCTCAGCTCCCAGCCGTCCGCCGCCGAGGAACGCGGATTGGCGGCGGCCACGATCCGCACCCCGGGCGGGAGCCGGAGGGCGCCGATCCGCCGTTCCAGGACCACGCGCAGCAGGGCGGCCTGGACGGCCGGCGGGGCGGTGGACAGCTCGTCCAGGAAGAGCAGCCCCCGGCCGGCCCGGACCAGGCGCACCGCCCAGTCCGGCGGGGCCATCGGGACACCCTGCACGGCGGGGTCGTCCCCGACGACGGGCAGCCCCGAGAAGTCGGACGGCTCGTGCACGCTGGCGATCACCGTGGTCAGCGGCAGGTCCAGGGCCTCGGCGAGCTGGTTCAGGGCGGCGGTCTTGCCGATCCCGGGCTCGCCCCAGAGCAGGACGGGCAGGTCGGCGGCGACGGCCAGGGTCAGGGCCTCCAGCTGGGCGTTCGGGCGCGGTTCGGTGGCGGTGTCGTTCAGGAGGGTCAACAGGTCGGCGGCGACGTCGAGTCGAGTGGGCATGGCAAGGCTCGGGGGCATGGCGGGATCACCTTCGGGTTCTCGGTGGGTCACGGGGGGAATCGCTCGGGGCGGGGCGTGGCCCCTGCACCCGTCGGCGTTTCGGGTGCGATTCGGTGCGGGTCGGTGTGTGGCCGGTGCGAGTCGGTGTGTGGCCGGTGTGGCAGGCGTGGGAGGGCGTCTGTGCGCGGGTCAGCGGGAGTCGGCGTGGCGGGGGCGTGATCGGCGGGCGGGACGCCGGTGGCGGACCGGTCGGCCGACGTGCTCGATCCGCGGCCCGACCAGGCCGGCCCTGAACAGCCCGTAGGTGACGCGTTGTCGGGCGGCCGCCTCCAGGTCGTCCCGCAAGGCACCCTCGCGCAGCATCGCCTCGGGACCCAGCAGGGCCTCGACGGCGGCCAGCGCTCCGGCGGTGTCGCCGTGGTCGAGGCGCGCGCGGACGTCGGCGAGGTTCTCCGGACGGCGGTGTGCCTCGTCGATGACCTGCAGGCAGGGCAACGGCGTACCGGTCAGGGCGACCAGCAGCTCCTCGCGCCGGAGTTCCGCCGGGTCGTGGTCCAGCGGGGCCAGCACCCCGTCGACCAAGCCGATCCGGTGCAGCTCACCCCGGCAGTCGACCACACGGTGCCGCCCTGTCGGGTCGGCCGCCACCGCTGGGCCGGGCACCCTCGCCGGGTCGGCCTGCCAGTGGTCGGGCACCAAGGCCGAGGCGACCAGCGGATGGAGCTGGTCGGGCCGGATCAGCCCGGCGCGGAGCAGTTCCAGGTCCGGCAGTACCCAGGTCGCCGCGTCCGGCAGGACGGGCAGGCCGGCGGACCGGTCGGCCGTCGTGCGCGTGACGGCGGCCCCGTCCCGGTCCGTTGGCACGTCGAGGAGCAGCCGCTGGCGGGACCCGAGCCGGACCACCACGGCCCCGGCGGACCGGCCCTCGGCACCGAGCAGGATCCCTGCCTCGGCCGCCCACCGGTCCACGGCGCAGCTGAACCCCGGCGGAACCGGGAACCCCTCTGCCGACGGTCGGCCGGTCCCGGCCCGCACCCCCAACTCACCTGCCCTGCGGGCGTCCCACAGGTGGCGGTGCAGGTCGAGGCGGAACCGCCGGGCGGGGTGCGGATGCGGATGCGGATGCCGACGCGGGCGCCCGTCGTCGCGGGACGCGTCCCACAGCGCGAGGCTGATCCGCTGACCGGCATCCGCCCAGGCCGGAGTCGTCCGGACCACGAGCTGCACCGGTCCAGAGCCGTACCGTGCCAACGGCACGGTCAGCCCGGGCCGCAGCAGCCCGTCGGGTGCGGTCCTCGGAAGGTGCCAGCGCAGCAGATCGGGTGCCAAGTGCCGTAGGTCGTCGCGGACTTGTGCCGCGAGATCTCGGCCGTAGGCACGGGAGACGGACCGCAGGTCGAGATCGACGTCGACACCTGCGGCAGCACAGGCCCCCGCCCAGTCACCGACCCGGCGGCGAGCGGTCGCAGTCTCGATCACGGTGGGCGGCACGGCGAACTCGCGCACGCGCCGCCAGAAGGAAAGCCGGGAATCCCCGTTCGCGTCCTGAGTGAGCATCAGCACTCACCTTGCGCGGACGGGACCCCCGATCTGTCAGGAGAAGTCATCATCGCGGCGACCCTACTGCGTCACCCTTGGGAACCACCACCCCTTTTCGCCGGGCGAGCGCCGACGGGCGCTGGACTTGTGCGGGGGTGCGGCCCGCCGCGGGCGGCGCGCCGTGGCCGTGTCACGGGGTGCGTCGGCCCGCGTCCGGTGGCGCGGGCGGGGGTGGCGGAACAGGCGGAACAGGCGGCCGGGATGGTGCCGGGGGCATCGGCGGAACCCGCGCCCCCCGTGGTGGCGGCTCGGTCGCATCCGGCTCGTCGGGCAGCAGGCGGATCCCTCGGC
This sequence comes from Kitasatospora sp. NBC_00458, assembly GCF_036013975.1. NCBI lineage: Bacteria > Bacillati > Actinomycetota > Actinomycetes > Kitasatosporales > Streptomycetaceae > Kitasatospora > Kitasatospora sp. NBC_00458. Next base: position 612,248 of record NZ_CP107904.1, on the reverse strand, counting down.
GCAGCCGCACCGCGCCGCGCAGGTCGTAGGTGCGCCGGCGCTGGGCGACGGCCCCGGCCGGCGCCGGGACGCCCCTCCTACCCGTTGCCCCGGCGGGCCTGGCGGCGGTAGTGGTCGAGGACGTCCTGGCGCAGCAGGCCGCCGAATCCGGCGGACTCCAGACGGAGGCCGAGCTGGGCCTCGGTGATCCCCAGGGACGCGGCGGTGGCCGGGAGGTGCCAGTCGTGGGCGGCGAGACGGTCGAGGAGGTGGCCGCGGCGGACCTGGCTCTCGGAGAGGCGGAACGTCTTGAGGTAGGCGACCCGCCCGGTCTCGTCGGTGATGGTCTCGCCGATGTGGTTCTCCTGCTTGGGGCGGAAGTCCGGCAGGAAGCGGGAGAGGGTGAACCGGTCGAGCCGGTACACCACCTGTCGGCGGTGCTCCACGCCCAGCAGGCCGCCGGCCATCGTCAGGTCGTGGAACCGCGCCCAGGCGCGTTCCTCCTCCTCGACGGCGGCGCGGAGCCCGGCGAGCGAGCGGATCGGCCCGGCGGGGCGCAGGTCGGCACGGAAGTCGGGCACCGGGGCCGACAGGGTGCCGTAGTGGTGGATGAGTTCGCCGTAGAGGTCGAGGAGCAGGCTCCGGTGCAGGGCCAGGTAGTCGTCGGGGTGCGGCACCACGAAGGTGGCCGCGAGGGCGTCGGCGACGTACACCAGGAGGCCGCACTGGCCGGGGTGGAGTTCGAACACCCGGAGGGCGTCGGCCAGTCCGCGGACCTGGGCGCCGCTGTACGCCTCCTCGGCGCGTGGTGACAGACCGCGGCGCAGGGCCAGCTCGGACCACTGCTCCCAGGCGATCGACGGGCCGCCGAAGTGCAGTGCGAGGTAGCCCTCCAGGGCGAGGTGGAGGGGGAGGAAGCGCAGCCTGGTGCGGTTCTCGCGCTTGGCCATCCGGTGCGGCATCCGGAGCCGGACGTGCTCGGTCCCGCTCCCGGGTGCCGTCCCGTTCCCCGCTGCCGGACCGCCGCCAGGCCCCGTTCCGGTCGGGGAGGGGCCGAGCCGGGTGCCGTAGGCGGCCGCGGGGGTGCCGTCGCGGTTCCAGTCGGCGACGAAGCCGTGCGGGACGTACGCGTGGTAGGTGGTCCGGCGGTCGGCCTGGACGGCGGTGGGCTCGGCGAACTCGTCCGCGTGGAGCTCCTGGTGGAGCCGGAGGTCGTGGAACGGCTCGTCGCGGACCAGCGGCACCAGCCGGACCCCGCCCCACACCTGGGCGGGCCGCACGGTGAGGCCGGCCAGGTCGGGACGGAACGTCGGCGCTGCGGCGGTCATCCTGTCTCCTCCGCGTGTCCGGCGGCCCGGGCCGTGCCGGTGGCCTGAGCCGTGCCGGTGGCCCGGGTCGTGTCGGCGGCTGCCAGGAAGCTCTCCGTACGGGCCGCCAGGTGTGCCGTCAGCTCGGCGAGGTCGGTGCGGCCCTCCGCGAACCGGGCGAACTCGACCAGCGAGGGCAGGTCCTCGGCGTCGCGCAGCCCGGCGGTGGGCACCGTCGGGGCCAGTCGCCGGACGTCGAAGTCCTCGGCGTCGTACACCGGGTTGAGGTGCACGACGCTGGTCCGCCGGTCGGGGTCGAGCCGGGTGCGCCACACCCGCAGCACCTCGGCGGCCAGTCCGGGAGGCGCGTTGTCCCAGCCGTCCGAGACGATCAGCAGCCGCTGCGGCGCGGTGTCGAGCGCGTCGAGGATCCGCCGGCCGAGCGGGGTCGGGCCGGTCGGCCGGGCGAGCAGCGCGTCGGTGCGGCCGGAGGTCCACAGCGCCGTGTACTCGTCGGCGAGCACCTCCAGCAGGAAGTGGCTCGCCAGTGCGGTGGCGAGCGGGCGCCGTCGCTTGCGGCCCGATCCGTACGAGGAGAAGCTGTCGTCGAGGACGGCCGTGACCCGTCCCCAACCGCCCTCCCGCGCACCGGCGGAGAGCGCCGCCCGGCGGGCGGCGGCGCGCAGGGCCGCGGTGAGCTCCGCGCGCCGGGCCGTCCGGTCGGCGGGCGGCAGGCCGAGGACGTACGAGGCGAGCCTGGTGAGCGGCATCCGGGCCAGGTCGGCGCCGACGGCGGTGGCGCCGTGGCCGCGGGCGGACTCCTGGAGGCGCAGCCGCTCCAGTGTGGTCATCCGGGGTGCGATGCGCTCCAGGAAGGTCGCGCGGGGGATGCCGTGCCGCTGGGCGAAGCCCTCGGCGACGGTGTACGGGAGTTCGTAGAGGGCCGCCTGCTGGTGGTGGGCGCGGCGCCAGGCGTCGAGCAGCGGCGACTCGAAGCGTCCGCGGCGGCGCGGCGCGTACAGGAAGTCGCCGGTCTCCTCCGCCAGCGGCCGCAGATGGGTGTGGCGCAGTGCGAGCTTGAGGCCGCTGCGGTACTTCACGGCGTCGAAGGCCTGGTCCGGGCGCGCGGCGAGCCAGTCGCGCAGGATCGCGCGGGTGCGGCGGTTGTTGACCTTGGCCCGGCGCAGCTCCGCGATCAGCCGGTACACCCGCTGCGGGGGCAGCAGCGCCAGCCGGCGTGCGATCAGCCGGCCCTCGGTGTCCCGCTGCTCGGGGGTGGCCTCGCGGGCGTTCTCCAGCAGGCGTCGGACGATCAGCGCGGCGTTGTGGTCGTTGATGTCGAGGGCGAGCGCGGCGGCGTACGGCTCGCGGTAGTTGACGAGCATGTACTCGTGCAGGAAGTCGAGCGAGAGCCGCTGCTCGTCCGCTCCGCCGTGGAACTCGTGCTGGCCGGTGCCGGTGATCGCGGCGTTGACGAAGAGCAGGACGTCCTCGGCGGCGACGAGGTCGCCGTACGTCTCCACCGTGCCGCCCCCGCTCCTGCTGCTCGTTCCCGCCCCTGCCCCTGTCCCGGAATCCGGCTTGTCACGGACCCGGGGGTGCCGGCCGGGGAATGGGGGCACGAACTGCGAATCAATGCTGTAGAGGCGCGTTCCGGAAGTCGCACCGGAGTCCCGCGGCCGGCCCGTCGACCGTATCAGAGGCCGGGCCGGCGTCCGGTCCGATATTCGGACCGGACGCCCCTGCCGCCGAGCCGCTGCCGCCGAGCCGCTGCCACAAGCCGCCGCCGTCCCCGCCGAGCCGCGCGCAGGCCTCACGCCCAGGGCAGCGCCGCGCGGGTGCGCCAGTACTCCTCGGCCGGCTCGGCGAGCGGGGCCAGTCCGGCGAGCTGCGCCTCCGTGAGGCCGAGGCCGACGGCGGTGAGGTTCGACGCCAGCTGTTCGGAGGTGGCCGCGCCGGAGAGCACGGTGTCCGCCCAGGGCTGGGCGGCGGCCGCGGCCAGCGCGAGCGCGTCGCAGGACGCGCCGGTGTCGGCGGCGAGGACGCGCCGGTGTCGGCGGCGAGGGCGCGCAGTGCGGCGGTGTCGGGACCGGTGGCGTTGCGGTCGGCGAGGCGGCCGTTGGCCATGCCCTCCTTGACCACCACCAGCAGGCCCGCCGCGTGGGCCTCGGCGAGCGCCGGTCCGGCGGACGGCTCCAGGACGTTCCAGGTGGACTGGACGGCGGTGAACAGCGGCCGTCCGTCCACCCGGACCTCCAGCGCCGCCCGGATGGTCGCGGCCTGCGCCGGGCCGCTGGTGGACAGGCCCACCCGGACGCCGGCGGCGGCCGGTCCCGCCAGCCGCGCGTGCAGCGCGGGGTCGGTGAGGGCCGGGCTCCCGGGGGTGACGGAGTGCACCAGGTAGACGTCCGGGCGCGTTCCCAGCATGGCCCGGGTCTCCTCGACCTGACGGTCGAACACCGCCGTCGAGTGCTCCTTGACCTCGTGCGCGGGCACCCCGGAGGTCCGCCAGCCGGCGGTGTAGGTGTAGCCCCACTTGCTGCCGACCGTCACCTCGCGGGCCTCCCGGGGGCGGGCGGCCAGCCACTCGCCGAGGAACTCCTCCGCGCGGCCGTAGGAGCGGGCGGTGTCGAAGTACCGGACGCCCGCCGCGTAGGCGGCGTCGAGGAGGGCGTGGGTCCGGGCCCGCAGGGCCTCGACGGTGCGCTCGGCGGGCAGGTCGAGGTCGCGGCCGAGCGTGATGTAGCCGGGCCGTCCGACCGCGGCCGTGCCCAGGCCGAACCGGGTGACCGGCGGTCCGGAGGCGGCGGAGGCGGCGGGTGCGGTCGGCATGGCGGGGCTCCTTCGGCGGTCGCGGCGGGCGGCGGCAGGACGCCGGGCCCGTACCGAACCCTAACCGCCGTCACCGGACGGACCGCCTCTGACCAGCGCCGACCCGGAGCGGAGCCGCCTCCCGCACAGGTCGTGCAGGGCGCGCGCACGACCTGCGGGCGGCCCGGACGGGCCTCGTGCACGGCCTGCCCGCCGTCGGGCTCGGCGGGCGTCCTATGCTGCCGGGGCGCACGGGTGATCATCGACGGGAGAGGGGCGACGGCATGGCCTACCGGATCGAACGGATCGGTCTCGCGGACTGGGAGCGGCTGCGGGAGGTGCGCCTGACGCAACTGCTCGACACCCCGATGGCCTTCCTGGAGACCTACGAGACGGCGCTCGCCCACGGCGAGGAGGAGTGGCACGCCCGGGTGCGGCGGGTGAACGAGCCGGGGAGCGTCGGGCTGGCGGCCGTCGCCGAGTCGGGGGAGTGGGTCGGCACGATGATCGGCTTCACCCCCGAGCCCGGCTCCGCCCAGCTGGTCGGCGTCTGGGTGCACCCGGACCACCGGGGCCGCGAGCGCGGTGTGACGGACGCCCTGCTGGACGCCGTCGTCGGCTGGGTCCGCGCGGAGGCCGGGGCGGAGCGGCTCCTGCTCAGCGTGCACGAGGAGAACGACCGCGCGGCGGCCTTCTACCGCCGCCGCGGCTTCGAGTTCACCGGCGGCACCAAGCCGTACGCGCTCGACCCGGCGGCCCGCGAGCTGGAGATGGCCCTCGCCGTGGGCCCGCAGGGCTGACCGCCCCGCCCCGGGGCCCGCCGCCACCGGCGACCGGCCCCGGGCGGCCGACCGCCTGCTCACCGTCGCCGCCGCGCTGCAGCCGCCGACCGCCGTCGCGACCGTGATCAGCCCGGCTGCCGGGCGGGCCGCCGGGGCTCCCGCGGCACCGTGCGGGCCCCGGCGGCAGGACTCCCGGTCAGCTGCCCGGACTGCCGTTGAATCCACGGCCGGACCGCCCCTGAACAGGCAGGAATCCCTTCTGACGGAGGGTCCCGCCTGGCTAGGCTTCGAGTCGTGAAGATCGGAGTCAACATCGTCAACTTCGGCCCCGGCACCGACCCGGGAGCCCTGCGGAGCTGGGCCCAGACAGTGGAGGGGCTGGGCTTCGACCTGCTCATGGTCTCGGACCACATCGCCATCACGCCCGACGTCGCCGTGCGGTACCCGGAACCCTTCTACGAGCCCTTCACCACCCTGTCCTGGCTGGCCGGAGTCACCACCCGGGTCAGGCTCGGCACCACCGTCCTCATCGCCCCCTACCGGCACCCGTTGCTCACCGCCCGGATGGCGGCCAACCTGGACCAGCTGAGCGGGGGCCGGCTGGTCCTCGGGGTGGGGGTGGGCTGGGCGCGGCAGGAGTTCGCCGCCCTCGGGATCCCGTTCGAACGCCGCGGACGGCTGACCGACGACCACCTCCGGGCCGTCCGCGAGGCCTGGGCGGCCGGCACCGAGGGCCCCGGCGGCCGGAGGATCCCGGTCTGGGTCGGCGGCAACAGCGACGCCGGGGTGCGGCGCGCCGTGCGGTTCGGGGACGCCTGGCATCCGCTGCGCCCCACCATGCCGTGGCTGCGCGAAGCGGCGGTCAGGCTGAAGGCCGCCGCCGACGAGCAGCGGGTCCCGGTGCCCGCCTTCGCGCCCCGGATCGCCCTCCGGCTGACCGCGGCACCCGTCGGCGGGCCGGACCGGCTCGCGGGCGAGGGCACGATCGAGCAGATCACGGCGGATCTCGACGAACTGCGGCTGCTGGGCGCCGGGACCGTCGTCCTCGACCCCTACGACCACGACCCCCGGACGACCCGTCACCCGGAGACGGGCTGGCAGGCGCTGGCCGCGGTGGCCGCGCACGTCCGCCCCCGCCGGGACCGGAGCAGTCACGACGGCCACGGCGACGGCGACCACCGCCGCCGTGGCGACCACGACCACCCGACCAACCACGGCGACCGAACGGACCCGTCATGACCGCACCCGTCGACCCCACCCCCCTCACCCTCACCCTCCTCCGACGCGCCATCGCGCTCGCGGCCGAGGCGCGCGACGGCGGGAACCCGCCGTTCGGCTCGCTGCTCGCGCTACCGGACGGCACGGTCCTCGCCGAGGAACGCAACACGACCCTCACCGACCGGGACATCACCGCACACCCGGAGCTGAAGCTGGCCCGGTGGGCCGCGCGCGAGCTGGACCCGGCCGTGGCGGCGCGGACCACCCTGTACACCAGCTGCGAGCCGTGCGGGATGTGCGAGGCCGTCATCCGCCAGGCGGGCCTGCGGCGGGTGGTGTTCGCCCTGTCCGGCGAGCAGCTGCTGGAGATCAGGCCGGGGAGCGGCCGGCTCCCCGTCCCGCAGGAGGGGCCCGCACTGCTCGACGAGGTGCGGAGCGTCGTCGAGCCGTACTACCGCTGACCACCGGACGCGGACCACCCTGGCACCGACCACCCGGATCGGGCCGCCGCTCCTGGAAGCGGCCCGTCCGGTCGTCGGCTCCACCGCCCTCCCACCGCCCTCCCACCGCCCTCCCGCCGTCCTCCAGGTCGGCCGTCCCGCCGCCCTTCCCCCGGTTCCCGGGCCGGACGGCGCCGGGACTGTCGCAGGGGTGCGATAGTTTGTGCTCGCTCCGGGGAGGCCGCCGGGAAATCAGGTGCCCGCGCGAGGGGTCCTGTGCTTGCCTGTGTCCTGTCGAACACAGGCAGCGGACCGGTTGCTTCCACGATTCCGATGCCGCACCACAGGAGGATCCACATCAACGCCGTGATACGCAGGACTGTCCGCACCACCCTGGCCGCCGCCGCCTGCAGCACAGTTCTCGCCGCCGGGCTCGCCGCGTGCGGTACCGTCCAGCAGCTCACTGCCGCCGAGAAGGTCTCCGACGCCTTCGGGAAGATCGGCGCGAGCAAGTCGTTCAGCGCGAAGCTCTCGGTCGACGCCACCCCCGCGCAGATCGAGGCCTTCGGCACCGCCACCGGCGAGAAGATCGACGCGGAGTCCGCGGCCGCGCTCTCCGCCGTGAGCCTGGCGGTCTCCTACAGCGCGGACAAGCCGCTCAAGGACATCTCGCCGAGCAAGGGCGCGGACGGCAAGGCCGCCGACGCGCTGACGGACAAGTCGCTCTCCTTCTCGTACGCGTTGACCGGCAAGGGCGGCAAGTCGCTCGTGGAGCTCCGCCAGGTCGGCGGCAAGACCTACGCGCAGGCCGACCTGGCCGGGTTCGCCACGCTGGTCGGCGAGGACCCGTCCCAGGTCAAGGAGATGACGGAGGGCCTGCCCCCGGCCGTGCAGGGCGGGTTGACCGGCAAGTGGGTCTCGTTCGACCCGGAGCTGCTGAAGAGCTCCGGAAAGTCGGCGGACGGCAAGGCCGGCGCCTCGCCCTCCGCCGTGCCCTCGCTGGACCCGAAGGTGTCCGAGAACCTCGCCTCGTCGCTGAAGAACATCTTCACCAACGACGTCTCCTTCGAGGACAAGGGCAAGAAGGACGGCAAGGAGCTGATCACCCTCAGCGCTCCCGGCCGCAAGCTGGCGGACGACCTGCTGAAGGCCGTCGAGCCGCTGGCCAAGGAGATCCCGAACGCCGGCAAGCTGCCCAAGTCCCTCCCGGCCGACGTGCCGGACCGCAAGGTGTCGGTGGACATCTACCTTGAGGGCGGCGCTCTCTCCGCCGTGGGCTTCGACCTCGCCCAGTTGGAGGAGAAGCCGGTCGAGGGTGCCACCCTGCCGGTGAAGATCGCGTTCGGCAAGGACGCCCCGGCGGTCCAGGCGCCCGCCGATGCCGCCGAGATCACCTCGGCCGACATCGAGGGCATCTTCGGCGGCCTCGTCGGCGGCGGCCTCGGTGGCGGCGGCCTCGGTGGTGCGGCGGACTCGTCCGACCTGGACGCCGACGCCGAGCCGCTCACCGACGCCCAGGTGAAGGAGCTGACCAAGGGCGGTGTGCTGAGCGAGGACCAGGTGCGCCTGTACAACAAGCTGGGCCTCGGCTACGACGACATCAAGGGCCTGGCCTCCGCCGGCGCCTGACCCCGCGAGGCCGGTCGCCCGGTCGCCCGGTCAACCGGCCGCCCGGCAGTCCGGCGACCGGGCCTGCGCTGACCTGTGCTGACCCGAGCCGATCTGCGCCCTGACCGGCCGTGCCCTGCCGTGCCCGTCCGCCCCGCCCACCGCACCCGGTGGGCGGGGCGGACGCGCGTCCGCCGGGTGTCGGCCGCCGTCCGGCCCGGGAGCCGCCTCCGCCGACGGAGGATCCGGCCTCGCGTACCGGCCGCACGGCCCGGACCGGCCTCCGCACGGTCCGGACCGGCCGGGCGGGCCGTGACGCGCCGGGCGCGCCTCAGATGCTGGTGAGGCTGACGCTCTCGAAACTGGGCTGCGAGCCGGCCGTCGCCGGCTGCGGGATGGACGGCACGATCGAGACGGTGAGCGGGCCGTCCGGCAGCAGCCCCTGTTCCGTCAGCCGCTGGACCTGCTCGGTGACGTCGTACCTGGCGTCGTGGCCTTCGGCACCGGACATCCCGAAGAAGGAGATCCAGCCCACGAAGTAGGGGCCTTCCGGGTCGAGGTCGCCGCTGGGGCCGTTGAGGAAGACGTGGAACGGAGTCCCGGGCGGCATGTCGGTGTGCACGTCGTGCACGGTGAGGATGAGGTTGGTCTGCGGCTCCTCCCTGGCGGCGAGCGAGCTCAGTGCTCCCCGGACGCCGCTCGGCTCCAGGGACACCGTGGTCGCCGCCCGGACGTCGAGCGGTTGCCGGGGGTTGGCGGCGGACGCAGCCAGGACCAGTTCGCCCGCCAGCGGGGCCTCGGCCGGCGGCACGATCAACGGGCGGGTGCCCGCCCCGTCGGTCAGCGACTGGTACCTGTAGTCGAGCGCGTTGTCCAGGACCACCTGGCTGGAGGGCTGGTGCTCCTGCCCGTCCTCGTCGAAGAAGACGAACGTGTGGTCCAGCCAGGACGTGTGGTTCGGGTTGTGGTTGCCCTTGGCCAGCCAGGCGGACCAGAGCCGGTCGATGTTGGAGTGGTGCAGCCAGAAGATCGGATCGCGGGCCGATCCCTCGACCTGGCCCATCCAGCCGCCCACGCCGCCGTGGATCTGGTTGTGCGGGACGTTCTCCAGGTCGCCGAAGGCGCGCTGGAAGTGGGGCATGGAGGTGTAGGTGATCTCGCTGCCGAAGGTCGGCTGGACCGTCGACCTGCTCTTCGTGGCGGCGAAGACCGTCTGGCTCATCGCGGTGAAGGGGTTGAGGTCGACGTAGGGGAGGACCTCCTGTGCCTGGTTCTTCCCCTTGAAGCGGTGCGGCGTCTGCCAGAACTCCGTCTCGTTCGCCGGTTCCAGGTCGTCCCGCAGGAAGAGCGGGTTGTCGACCGTGAGGGTGCTGCCGCCCGGGAGGTCCGGCATCTTCGGGCTCCGGAAGGCGGCGGGCAGGGCGCGCGAGGTGAAGGTCGTGGGCGGGGTGCCGGTGGGCGCGTCCAGCGCGTAGTTCCAGTACGGCAGGGCCCAGGTGAGCGAGGGGTCGGGGGTGATCCCCTCCTCGGCGGCGATCTCGCTGATGGCGGCCCGCACGATCCGCTCGAAGTACCAGAGGTAGCCCCGGTGCCACGGCAGGAAGAACCAGCCGCCGTGCGGACACTGGCTGAAGGCCTCGTGCGTGGCCGTGACGGTGGGCGGGATGCCGTGGATGCACCCCTGGAACACCCAGCTGGTGGGGTCGGTGGCGGGCCGCTGCTGCATCCGCCCCACGGCCCGGGCGTACCAGTACAGCACCGGATCCCAACCGGTCATCCTGCTCGCGTCTTTTCGCACGAACGTACCGTTCGCCATGTCTCTCCTCGGTTCGGGCGGGACGCCCTCGTCGGGCGCCCCGGATTCCTACCGGCGGCGACGCCCAGCCCAACGGTGTTTCGTCTACAAACATTCGGGGGAGTGAACGGCGCGCACCATCCGGACGTGTAGGGGTGTCGGTGCGGGGCGGCCGCAGGAGGGCGGAACCCCACGGCGCGTGACCCGAAGGCGGGTGGCCCGCAGGCGCATGGCCCGGACGACGGACGGCCCGCCGTCAGCTCATGCCGAGCAGCATGTAGACCATGCCGATCGACATCACCGTGCGCCGCGAGGCGACCAGGCCGGGCGAGGACGGTCCGGTCCGGTCAGGCGCGGGCGCGCGGAGTGCGGCCGGTCCGCGGGCGCGGGCCGACCGGGCGCCGTGGGGCCCCGCCCCTGCGGGCCCGAAGCCGGAGGCCGCGCGCGGCAGCAGCGCACCGGTGCCGCAGACGGCGTGGCCCAGGAAGTACGCGGCCAGGGCGAGCAGGGCCCATTCCGGCACCGCGGCATGGGCACCGCTGTGGGCGGAGCCGCCGGCGGAGTGGTGGTGCGCCGGTGCGGTGGCCGCCATCAGGACGGCCATCGCGGCCGCACCGAGGATGTGGTGGGGGTAGTGGAACCAGCCGCCGTTGAGCGCCGCGCGGGGGCGGTGGGCCACCCGTCGTGCCAGGAGGAGGGCCGGCCAGGCCGCGGCCGCGGCGAGCAGGCACGCCCACGAGACGCGCGGCAGCGGGTCGAAGGCCGGCGCCATCATCGCGACCATGGCGAGCGCCATCACGATCTCGGTCGGTTCCAGCCGGCGGTCGGGGCAGCGGCGCCCGACGACGAGGGCGCAGTGGGCCGCGCACCAGCCGGTCAGGGCGATCAGGAGCGCGGTGGCGATCACGGGCTCTTGCACGGGAACCCCCGTTCCACGGCCGTACCCCGGCCCCGGCGGAGCCGCCGGGCGGACGGCCGGACGGCCGCCTGCGGCGGGACGTTCGGACGGGAGGCGGCGGTCCCGGCGGCCTTGGCAGGCGCGGCCGGTCGACGGCCCGATCCCGGCCGGGCCCCGGCGCCCGGCTGCTCCGCTCGGTCGCCGCACCCGGTGTGGGCGTCGTACGGGTTCCTCTCCACGGTAGGACGGGCCGCCGGTGGACGCGCGGGGAGGCCGTCCACGGAGGCCTCCCGGTGCGGCGGGTCCGGTCACCGTTCGCCTCCGCCCCCGACCGGGCGGGCCGTCGGGCCACGGCCGTTGGGCGCGGCGGGCAGTGGGTCAGCGGCCGGGGCGGTGTGCCCGCCGCCACCCGACGACGGCGGCGGCGAGCACACCGGCGCCGATGACGGCGCCGATGGCGATGGGGACGGCGGACGAGGAACCGCTCCCGTCGTCGGTGGAGGCGGCCGGTGCGCCGCCGGTGCTCGCGGAGGCTGTCGCGGTGGCCGTGGCCGTGGCCGTGGCCGTGGCGGAGACGGTGGCCGTGGCCGTCGGTGTCGCGGTGGGGGTCGAATCGGCCGGGCCGCCGCTCGTCGGGGCGCCGGAGGGGGAGAGCGGCGTGGCTCCGGGCGACGCCGCAGCGAGCCGTAGGACGGGCGCAGGGTGGGCGGGCTCGGCGCCGCTCCGCGGGAGCTCGATCCAGCGGTCGACATGCCCGTCCCCGTAGGTCTCCAGGATCCTGAAGACCAGGGCGTCCGTATCGGGCAACTGCCTGATGGTGACCTTGTGCACGGCGTCCTGACCCACCGGGAGCGCGGGGCCGCCCACCGTGTAGCCGTCGGCGGTGGTGGCGAGGGTCCAGCCGGCGGGGGCGCCGGCGAGCACCACGTCGCCGGGCCCGATGCCCTCCGGGAGGACGACCTGCACCTTTGCGAGGCCCGCGGTGGCCGACTCGGCCTCGCCGGTGAAGGTGACCGTGACGTTCGTGGCCAGGGCCCGGGCGTCGTCCGCCTCGACCTCGACGTGTGCGAGGGCCGACGTGACGCTCACGGCGGTCGCGGCGGCGGTCAGTGCGGCCGTGGTCGCGGCGCGGGCGACGGTGCGGGCGACGGCCCGTGAGCGGCGGACGGGCATGGCGCTCTCCCGGGCGACGGCGGCCGCTCCGAGTGCGGCCGTGACAGGGCCATCCTGCACCGGCCGGCTCCGGAGCGCCTCCACGGAGCCCGCGCCGCGAGCGGTGTCGGACGCGGCCCGGGCCCCGGCTCGGGCGTCGGACCGGAAGTGGTCCGCCCGGGCGCGGCACTGTGATTGTGTGGTCCTCCGTGCCCGAGTCCAGGGAGGCAGCCGTGTCCCGAACGCCCCAGCAGATCTTCGAGAGTTACGTCCACGCGGGGTCCCTGACCCGGAACGCCGACGCCCTCGCCGAGAACTTCACCGAGGACGGCGTCCTGGAGGCCCCGCTCATGCCCGCCGGTGCCGCCTTCCCCGGGCGGCTGGTGGGACGCGAGGAGATCCGCAGCACGCTGGCGGCGTACTACGAGCGACAGGCGGAGGCCGCCGTCCGTCCGCCGAACCTGGCGAAGTCCGGGTACGTCCTGCACACGACCGCCGACCCGGACGTGTTCATCGCCGAGATCGACACCGTCTTCGACGGGGAGGGGGACGGGGACGACGTGACCGTGTCGCTGGTGCAGATCTTCCGCATCCGGGACGGGAGGATCGCGCGGCTGCGCGACTACTTCGCACCGGAGCTGATGGGCTGACGAGCCGATGAGCGCGATGAGCCGATGAGCCGATGGGCTGAGGAGCCGATGAGCCGATGAGCCGATGGGCTGATGGGGCGACGAGCCGACGAGCCCGGGTGCCCGCGCCGACGGCGGCCCGCACGTGATCACCGCGGAGAAACCCGCTGGCGGGCCCGGGGGCCTGTACATGATCATCGGACGCATGAGTGACGCATCCGTGAGCGGCGAGCCCGCACGATGGACCCAGGCGACCGTCCACCCCGACATGTGGGCCGACCCCGACGACGACCCCCGCGACCTCGGCGGAGCCAGTCCCGAGGGCGAGCTCGCGACGCTGCTGGACTTCCTGACGGGCTACCGCATGACCCTGCGGATGAAGTGCGAGGGCCTGGACCCGGAGCAGCTGGCCCGTCGGTCGGTCCCGCCGTCGACGATGTCGCTGCTCGGCCTGATCCGGCACCTCGCCGAGGTGGAACGGGACTGGCGCAACTGGATGACCGACGACGAGCCGCTCCCGAAGCTCTACGGCAGGCGTGACGCGGACTTCGACGGAGCCGTCGCCGACCGGGCCGTGGTCGACGCCGCGTACGCGGACCTGGAGCGCGAGCAGGCCGGGACCGACGCCGCGCTGGCGGCGTACCCGGACCTGGGCCTGCGTCTGAAGGAGGGCGGGATCCCGGTGCGGGAGCTGATGGTGCACCGGATCGACGAGTACGCCCGCCACTGCGGGCACGCCGACCTCCTGCGCGAGTGCGTCGACGGCCGCGTGGGTCAGTGAGCCCGGCCGCCGGGTGTGGCCAGGCCTCGCCGACGGCGGGCGGTGGCCACCCGGCGGCCGGTACGGCCGGTACGGGGGACACGGGGTCCGGTCCCGGCCCCGGCGCGGTGGCCGTGGGGGTTCCGGACGACGCTCAGCCGGCGGTGTGCCGCAGGACGTCGAGGACCTCGCCGGTGATCGCGGCCTCGTTCTGCTCGAACACCGGCCCGGTGAGCTGCCCGGTCTGCTCCGGGAGGCCGGTGAGCACGGGCGTGTGGAGGTGGCCGCCGGGCAGCTGCGGGGCGAGTTCCAGCCGCAGCCGGTTGGTGCGGTAGGCGACCTCGTTGGAGAGGTAGCCCCCGCCGCCGCCCGCGACCGCGCGGGAGCCGGGGGTCGGGCCGTCCGCCCGGTCGACCGGACGGTCGGCCCCGGCCGGGATCTCGGTGACGGTGGTGTTGACCTTGAGCGGGTACGGCTGCTGGACGGCGGTCATCGGCCCGGTGGGCAGGCTGGTGGCGATGAACTCCGCGCCGGGGCCGAGGCCGGGGGCGGTGACGGGGTGCTCGCGGGTGCCGCCGGAGAGCGTGCCCGTGTTGTCGGGGTAGGGGTCGGCGGAGCGGGAGCGTCCGGCCCAGGCCTCCAGCGTGAACAGGCCTGGGTACCCCTGGCTGATCGTGGTGACGAGGTCCGCGGAGCGGTGGCCGGGGGCGAGCCGCGGGGCGAAGGCGCGCTCGACGATGCCGCGGTCGAAGTCGCCGTAGCGGACCGGGAACAGCACCGCCTGGATCTCGGCGGGGGTGCCGTCGGCCAGGGTGATCCGCCGCCCGTCCAGCTGCAGGGCCGCCGAGCCGGAGGGATTGGCGCGGCGCAGCTCGGCGTCCAGGCCGAACGGGTCGAACCCGCTCACGAAGATCCGGCGCACGCCCGGGCGGCCGCCGAACCCGCTGTCGGCGAGTCCGCGCGAGGCGTCCTCGAAGCGCTGCCGCAGGGCGGCCGGGTCGACGGTGAAGTCCGGCTGCCAGCGGCCGAGTTGCACGGTCATGGCGACCCTGGTCCAGTACAGCGGCCGGTCGTCGGCGGCCGGCAGGTCGCCGCCGGGGCGGTGGCCCTGGGCGCGGTCGACGCCGGCCCGCCAGAGTGCCTCGCCCCAGGCGTCGACCAGCCGTTCGGCCTGTGCAGCGGTGCGGGTGGTGCAGAGCGCTGCGGGGAACCGGCGGACGAAGTCGCCGAAGCCGCCGCGTTCGGTGAGGGCGGCGGTCCGCGGGTCCGAGGTGCGGGCCTGCTCCCGGTCCGTCGGCGCGGAGTCGACGGTCCGGCAGGCGGGGCGGGCCTGCTGCGCGGTGGCGGTGGCGGCGGGGAGGACGGCGGCGGCGAGGGCGCCGATGAGGGTCACGGCGAGGGCGGCACGGCGCCCGGCGGTCGTCATGTCGTGGACACTACATTCTGCGTCCGGTCCTCACCAGGGCGTCGCGCCGGAGCGCCCCGCCGGGTCGCCCCGGGAGGTCGGCCCGCCGCCCGCCGCCCGCCTGCCTCCCGCCCTGCGGGTCACCCCCGGCCCCGCGCCGACCGTTCGACGGTGTCTCAGTCCTGGCGCGGCCTGCGCACCAGGGGGAGGAGGACCGTGTCGACGATCTCCTCCAGGACGTGGTCGGGCGCGGGGGTGAACGTCGTGAGGATCTCGTGGCGCAGCAGGTCGAAGGGGAGCGACTTGATACGCGGGGTGAGGGCGTCCGGTGCGATCTCGCCGCGGTCGACGGCGCGGCCGAAGAGTACGTCGAGGGCTTCCGCGCGTCCCGTCAGCAGGGGGTCGCGCAGGTCGCCGGGGCTGGTGCCGGTCGCCCGGTGGTAGTCGGCCAGGTGCGTGTGCATGACGGTGATGAGCGGGACGCGGGTGGAGTTGATCTCCCGCATGAGGGTGAGGACGTCCTCCCGCAGGCTTCCCGTGTCGGGGGGATCGAGGCGGGACTCCTGCAGGGTGTGGACGATGGCGGCCCGGACGAGGTCGTCGCGACCGGACCAGCGCCGGTAGAGGACGGGGGGGCTGGTGCCCGCGCGCCTGACGACGGCGTCCACGGTGAACCTGGCGTAGCCGTTCTCCGCGAGTTCCTGCCAGGCCGCGTCGAGGAGTGCCTTCTCCAGTGCCGCCCCGCGTCGTCGCTCGGCCATGCGCGTCCTCCATTGGAAAGGCTTGTCTTTCTTATCCTAGCGCCCTACTGTGACGGCCGTAAGATAGACCTCCGTATCTTAAGGTGGCTGTTCGTGAGTACTCCCGACCGAGCCGGTCCCGTGGGCGCGGCCCCGGACCCCGACCGCGTGGATCCCGCCGTCCGGCAGGTGGCGGTCACCCTCATCGTGGGCGCCCTCGCCGTCGTCTTCGACACCACCATCGTCAGCGTCGCGCTCGACGGCCTGGCGAAGGAGTTCGACGCCCCGCTGTCCACCGTCCAGTGGGTGGGCACCGGCTACCTGCTGGCGGTCTTCGTCACCGTCCCGCTCGCCGGATGGGCCCAGGCGCGGTTCGGCGGCCGGCGGCTGTGGATCGCGGCCCTCGGCGTGTTCCTGCTCGGATCGGTCCTCAGCGCGCTGGCGTGGGACACGGCCGGACTCATCGCCTTCCGCGTCGTCCAGGGAGCCGCCGCCGGGATCATGATGCCGCTGATGGCCACGCTGCTCATGCAGGCCTCGCAGGGCCGCAACACCGGCAAGGTCATGGCCGTCATCACCGTGCCCACCGCACTCGGGCCGATCCTCGGCCCCGTCCTGGGCGGCCTCATCCTGCACCTGGCCGACTGGCGCTGGCTGTTCCTCGTCAACATCCCCTTCTGCGCCGTCGGCGGCGTCCTCGCCCTGCGCAACCTGCCCGACGACCGCCCCGCCCCCGACCGCCCCCGCGCCGCCCTGGACGTCGTCGGACTGCTCCTGCTCTCCCCGGGCTTCGCGGCCCTCGTCTACGGCCTCTCCCGGGTCGGGGGCGCCGCCGGGTTCGCCGCCCCCGGTGTCCTCGTCCCCCTGGTCGGCGGACTCGCCCTGGTCGGCGGCTTCACCGCCCGGGCACTGCGCCGGCCCGCCGGAGCCCTGGTCGACCTGCGGCTCCTCCGCCACCGCGCGGTGGCCTCCTCGTCCGCGCTGCTCCTCCTGGGCGGCGTCTCGCTGTACGGGTCGATGATGCTGCTGCCGCTGTACTTCCAGCAGGTCCGTGGCGAGGACGCGCTCGGCGCCGGGCTGCTGCTCGTCCCGCAGGGTCTCGGCGCGCTCCTCGCGCGCGGTCTGGCAGGCGGGTACGTCGACCGCGTCGGACCCCGCAGGGTCGCCCTCGCGGCATTCGCGCTCGTCGCCGTGTCCACCGTGCCGTTCGCCTTCGTCACCGCCGGATCCGGCGAAGTCCCGCTCACGGCCGCGCTGTTCGTCCGCGGCCTCGCCCTGGGCGCCGCCATGATCGCGCCCGCCGGCGCCGCCTACGCCGGGCTGGGACGGGAGGAGATCCCCGATGCCAGCATCATCACCCGGGTCGCCCAGCAGGTCGGCGGTTCCCTGGGCATCGCCCTGCTCGCCGTGCTCCTCCAGCACGCCACCGCCGGTGCCCGGACCCCGGGCGCCCTGGCCGACGGCTTCGGCACGGCGTTCCGGTGGTCGGCGGTCCTCGCCGCCGCGGCCGTCCCGCTCTGCCTGTTCCTGCCCGGCCGTCCCGGGCGGTCCGGCCCGCCCGGTCGGACCGACGGGGCCGGATCACCCGGCCGGTCCGAGCGGTCCGAGCGGTCCGAACCGGTGGCATCCGTGGGCGCGGCCGGGGCAGACGTGACCTCCGAGGCATGAGGCGTGAGCGCCCGGCCCACCCGCTCGACCCGCTTGACCCGCTTGACCCGTGCGCCCGCCTTGACCCGGCACCCGCGCGGCCGCCCACCCGGGGCGGTCGGCGACGACGGCCCCGGGCCGCCGTCCGCTTCCCCGGCGGCCGCCGCCCCTCCCCGTCCGGACACCCCGAGGAGCAGACATGACGATCACCCTCCGCCCGGGAGCCACGGTGATGTTCACCGGCGACTCGATCACCGACGGGCTGCGGCTGGACAGCGCGGACGGCCTCGGCTTCGGCTACCCCCTGCGGGTCGCGGGCGAGTGGGGCCTGCGGCACCCCGACCGGCCGGTGACCTGGCTGAACACCGGGATCGCGGGCCACAAGGTGATGGACCTGGAGGCCCGGTGGCAGACGGATGTGCTCGACGCCCGGCCGGACGTGGTGTCGATCCTCGTCGGCGTCAACGACGCGGGCTGGCACACCCTCGCGCCGGACGGCCACGTGATCCCCGCCGAGGACTTCGCGGCGGGCTACGACCGCCTGCTCGCGCCGCTGGCCGCGGCGGGAACGGAGCTGATCCTCGTCGAACCGTTCCTGCTGCCGGTCGGCGGCACCGTCGAGGCCGGTGACACCGTCGTCGACGACGCGGTCCGGAAGGAGTGGCGGGCCGATCTAGACCCTAAGATCCAGGCCGTGCGCGAGCTCGCCCGCGCGTACGGTGCGCACCTGCTCGCCGCGGACGGCATGTTCGCCGAACTCGCCGCTGCGGCCGGGCCGTCCGGGGCGGGGCACTGGTCCGCCGACGGGGTCCACCCGACCCCGGCCGGTCACGCCGCGCTGGCCTCGGCCTGGCTGCGCCTGGTCGCGTGACCGCCTGCGTGTGACCGGACGTGTGTGACCGGACGTGTGTGGCCGGACGTGCGTGGCCGGCTGCGCGACTGACCGCGTGGCCGACCGCATGACCGCGCCCGTACCGCCGATCGCCCGTCGACGGTCCGGGCGCGGACGGTCCGGGCCGTGGAGGCCTGCGGGCCGCTTCCGGTGCCGTCGGGTCCTGCGCCCTCAGGCCTGGGCGGTGGGGCGGACGACGATCTCGCTGACGTCGACGCCGTCGGGCTGCTCGATCGCGTAGCCGATGGCGGCGGCGACGGCGGAGGGCGGCATGGCGATCTCGTCGCGCCGGCGGACCATCGCGGCCGCGACCTCGGGGGCGGCGCCCTTGCCCACGCCCTCGGTGTCGGTGAAGCCGGGCGAGACGAGGGTCACGCGCAGGTCCGGTCCCGATTCCTGGCGCAGGCCCTCGGTGAGCACCTTCACCGCCGTCTTGGTGGCCGCGTACACGGCCTGCGGGGGCTTGACGGTGTAGGCCGCGGTGGAGCCGACGTTGACGAACTGGCCGGAGCGCTGCCGGCGGAAGACCGGCAGCGCCGCCCCGATGCCGTTGAGCAGACCGGTGATGTGGGTGGCGACCATGGCGTCCCAGTCGTCCTGGCGCAGGTCGTCGAACGGCGAGACGGCCATCGTGCCCGCGTTGGAGACGAGCACGTCGAGCCGGCCGAACCGGTCGACGGCCGTGTCCGTCAGTCGCCGGAGGTCCTCACGGCGCGTGACGTCGACGACGACGCCGACGGCGGTGCCGCCCCCGGCCGTGATGCGGTCCACGACGGCGTTCAGCCGGTCCTCCCGGCGGGCGCAGAGCACGAGCCGGGCGCCCCGTTCGGCGAGGTGGATCGCGGTCGCTTCGCCGATGCCGCTCCCGGCGCCCGTGATCGCGATGACCTTGCCCTCGATGCCCGACATGATCAGCTTCCTTTCGCAGGTGTGCGCGCCGGTCGGTGCGTTGACCTAGAGTGAAAGCGGGGGAGTCCCCACTTCTTTCAAGCTAAGTGGGGACTCCCCCGCTTGGCAAGCCGACAGGGCATCGGGACAGAGCACCGGGACAGAGCACCGGGAAGGGCAGGCGGGTACTGATGGCCGACGGAGCGAACCGACCGCTGCGGGCCGACGCGCGACGCAACAGGGAGAAGATCCTCGCCGCCGCCGTGCGGATGTTCGCCACACAGGGGCTGGACGCGCAGATGGAACGCATCGCCAAGGAGGCGGGCGTCGGCAGCGCGACCCTGTACCGCAACTTCCCCACCCGGGAGGCCCTGGTCGAGGCGGTCTACCGCGACGAGGTGGCCCGGTTGTGCGAAGCCGCGCCCGCGCTGCTCGCGCAGAAGCCGCCCGCCGAAGCCCTGCGCGCGTGGACGCGCCTCTTCCTGGACTACGTCACCGCCAAGTACGGCATGATCGACGCCCTTCGCTCCATCGCCGCGACGGGCGCGAGCCCCTACGGCCACAGCCGGGAGATGATCCGGGCCGCGCTCGCCCTCCTCATGGACGCGTGCGCGGCGGCCGGGGGGATCCGCACCGACATCGGGCCCGCCGACGTCGCCGCCGCCCTCGAAGGCATCGCCCTCACCTCGGCGGGGGCCGAACACCGGCAGCGGGCGGAGCGCCTGCTCGACCTCACCCTCGACGGCCTCACCGTCCGCCCGTGAGGCCGGGCCCCGGGGCGCACCACCGCGGCAGCCCGCACCCCCGAGCAATCCGAGCACCCGCCCCGCCCTGAGGCAATTGACGCGTTCGCACGGTGATTCCCGTCCTCGTCGAGGGGAATCACCCGTCGCCGGTCAGTTCCCGGTGAGCTCCCGGTGGACGCATTCCGTGTACTGCCGGAGGCTGTCGGGCTGGTAGCACTCCTGCGTCGCGTCGGCGTACCAGGCGAGGAGGACGGCGGCCAGGACGGACACCACGATCGCGATGGCCGACGTCACCACGCCGGTGAGGGCCCTGCCCCGGCCGGTACCGGTCCGCTTGGCCGTCGTCAGGGCGGCGATGCCCAGGATCAGGCCGACGACGCCGACCAGGCCGCCGATGAAGAGGACCGACGTGCTCAAGCCGATGACCCCGAGCGCCATGGCGGCCCCGGCCAGGCCGTTGGTCGGTGCCGTGTGAAGCGGCGGTACTTCCGTTCCCTGCGTGTTCATCGAAGGTCCTCCGGTCGACTGTCGAGGGCACGATCCTGGCTCCCGGGGCCGCGCACGCGCATCGCGGAAAGGCGGGAGACGGTGCTCCCCCGATCGGGGGAGGTTGCCGGTGACCTGCCCGGTCATACTGGGCCGACCATGATCAGAGGACTCCGGCCGCTGCTGCGCGGCTCCACGTATTCGGGCATGCTGTTCGCCTATTGCGGCGCGTTGGCGAGCCTCCCGCTGCTGCCTTTCGCCCTGCTGCCGACACTGGCGCGGCCGTCCGCTCCCTTCGGGGTGCAGGCCGCCCTGGTCCTCCTGGCCTGGGCGGCGCTGATCGGCTCGGTCGGTCTCGCCCGTTCCGTGCGGCGGGCGCTGATCGCGTTCGCCCGCCCGCTCCTGAGGGTGCCGTTGCCGACCCCCGCCGCCGTGCCGTCCGGCGCCGACCGCTGGCGGACCCCCCTCTGGCTGGTGCTGCACGTGGCACTGGGGTGGGCGGGGGCGCTGACGAGCGGCGTGCTGCTCCTCATGGGGATCGCCCTCCCCGGGGACTGGCTCGGTGCCGACGCCGCGCTGAGCCTGTTCGGCCGGTCGCTGCGGTCCGACGGCGGATGGCAGAGCTGGGTGGCGGCGTTCTGCTGCCTGCTGCTCGCGGCGGTCGTGTGCGTGCTGGTGACGGGCGTGCTGCGGCGGCTGGCGCCCGGGCTCCTGGGGCCTTCGTCGGCCGAGCGGCTCGCGCTGCTGGCCGAGCGGGAGCAGCGCCTGGCCGAACGCAACAGGCTGGCCCACGAGTTGCACGACTCGATCGGGCACACGCTGACCGCGACCACGATCCAGGCGGCGGTCGCGGGCGAGGTGCTCTCCGCCGACCCGGGGGCGGCGCGGGCCGCGCTGCGGAACATCGAGGAGTCGTCCAGGGCCGCGCTGGAGGATCTGGACTACGTCCTGGGCGTACTGCGCGAGGAGAAGGCGGAGACGGCGCCGACCCGGACCCTGGCCGATCTGCCCGAGCTGCTCGACCGGTTGCGGCACGCGGGCGCGGTCCTCGAAGTGGAGCTGTCCGGCGATCCGGCGCAGGTGCAGGGGACGCTCTCCCGGGCCGCGTACCGGATCCTTCAGGAAGGGCTGACGAACGCGCTGCGGCACGGGGCGGGCGGTCCGATCGGCGT
Source organism: Kitasatospora sp. NBC_00458 (assembly GCF_036013975.1). Taxonomy (NCBI): domain Bacteria; kingdom Bacillati; phylum Actinomycetota; class Actinomycetes; order Kitasatosporales; family Streptomycetaceae; genus Kitasatospora; species Kitasatospora sp. NBC_00458. The sequence continues at coordinate 590,893 of NZ_CP107904.1, read as the reverse complement.
CCGGGTGGCGGTGGCGCCGGACTGCCTCGAACTCGGTGTGGTCAACGGGGCGGGCGCCGACGTGCCCACGGGCGCGGGTGTCTTCCGGACGTCCGGGCACGGCCTGCCCGGACTCGCCGAGCGCGTGCGCCTGCTGCACGGTGAGATCGAGGTCGGTCCGGACGGGCCGCGGCACTGGCGGCTGGCGGTCCGGCTGCCGCTGCGGGGCCCGGCGTGACCGGCTCCGACGCGAGCTCGGCCGCGGTGACGGCCGCGGTGACGGGCGCGGGCTCCCGCCCCGCCGCCACCAGCCCTGACCGTGCCCCCGTCGCGGGCCCCGACCACGCCCCCGTCACCCTCCTGATCGCGGACGACGACGAGGTGACCCGTAGTGGTCTGCGCACCCTGCTCGCGGCGCAGCCGGGGATCGCGGTGGTCGGAGAGGCTGCCGACGGCGTCGAGGCCGTCGAGCAGGCGCGGCGACTGCGGCCGGACGTGGTCCTGATGGATGTGCGGATGCCGAGGTGCAACGGGATCGAGGCCACCCGTCGGCTCCTTGCCGAGCCGGCCGAGACGGCCGGACCGCCGAAGGTCGTGGTGATCACCACCTTCGAGAACGACGGGTACGTCACGGCGGCGCTCAGCGCGGGGGCCAGCGGGTTCGTGCTCAAGCGGCTTCCGGTCCGGCAGATCGCCGAGGCGGTGCGCGTGGTGGCGGCCGGGGAGGCGATCCTCTTCCCGGCCGCCCTGCGCCGGATGGTCGCCGCCCGTCCGATGGGCTCCGCCGAGGCGCTGCCGAGCGCGGCGCTGACGGAGCGGGAGGAGGAGGTGCTGCGGCTGGTGGCCACCGGCCTGTCCAACCCGGAGATCGCGCAGTCGCTCATGGTGGGCCTGGAGACGGTGAAGACGCACGTCGGGAACGTGCTGACGAAGCTCGGTGCGCAGAACCGGACCCACGCGGTGGTGATCGCCTACGAATCGGGTCTGGTGGTGCCGGGATCCACCGGCTGACGCGCGACACGGACCGCGTGATCGCCACCGGCCCGGATGCCGCCCGGTCCGAGCGGCGGCTCCAGGGGGTGGAGGCGCCACCCTCCGGCGCCGGACCGCCCGGAGGACCCCGGCGGGACGGCGCCGGGGCCGTCCGGCTTCCGGTGCCGTCCACTCCTCGTCGTCCTCGTCGAGGTCGTCGAGCTCGGGGCGTTCGGGTCACGCGGCGGGCGCAGCCCCCCGAGGCGGAGCGGACGGAGTGGAGCCGTAGCGGTCCAGGGCGTCGAGGCCGGCGGTGCATCCGCCACGTCACCTGCGAACGGACACCCGGCGCCGGTCGGCCCATGGGGGAGTGAAGGCGGATCGAAGGCGGATCGAAGGCGGTGAAAACAAGCAGGCGTGATTGCTTTTTCTGTCCCACGGTGCCAACCTGCTCACCGACGGCGAACATCGGGCCCACCGGTCGGGAGGCGCGCGCGTGGAGTCGAGGGTGGAATCGGGGCCGGCGGAGCGTCCGGTGCTGCGGATAGGCAACGCGTCGGGGTTCTACGGGGACCGCTTCTCGGCCGTGCGGGAGATGCTCGCCGACGGGCCGCTGGACGTGCTCACCGGGGACTACCTGGCCGAGCTGACCATGCTGATCCTGGCCCGCGATCGGCTCAAGGACCCCTCGCTCGGCTACGCCAGGACCTTCCTTCGGCAGATGGAGGAGTGCCTCGGTCTCGCACTGGAGCGCGGGGTGAGGATCGTGACCAACGCGGGTGGCCTCAATCCGGCCCGACTGGCCGACGCGATCAGGGAGTTGGCGAAACAGCAGGGGCTTGACCCGGCCGTCGCGCACGTCGAGGGGGACGACCTGCTGGCGCGCCGCGCCGAACTCGGCCTCCCGGAGGGGCTGCTGGCCGCCAACGCCTACCTCGGCGGGTTCGGCGTCGCGGAGTGCCTGACGGCCGGTGCCGACGTGGTGGTCACCGGCCGGATCACCGACGCCGCACTGGTCGTCGGCCCGGCGGCGGCCCACTTCGGCTGGGGCGCGGGCGACTTGGACGCGCTCGCGGGCGCCGTCGTGGCCGGTCACGTGCTGGAGTGCGGGGCGCAGGCCACCGGCGGCAACTACGCGTTCTTCCGCGAGCACGACGTCACCCGGCCCGGATTCCCGATCGCCGAGCTGCACGCCGACGGATCCAGCGTCATCACCAAGCACCCGGGGACGGGAGGCGCCGTCACCGTGGGCACCGTCACCGCCCAGCTCCTCTACGAGACGGCCGGATCGCGCTACCCGGGGCCGGACGTGACGGCCCGCCTGGACACCGTCCGGCTCACCCGGCAGGGGGCGGACAGGGTCCGGATCGACGGGGTGCGCGGCGAGGCCCCGCCGCCCACGCTCAAGGTCGGGCTCAACCGGCTGGGCGGGTTCCGCAACGAGGTGGTCTTCGTCCTCACCGGGCTGGACGTCGAGGCCAAGGCGGCCCTGACGCGGCGGCAGTTGGAGGACGCGCTGCCGCCCGCGGACCGTCCGGCCGAGCTGCGTTGGACCCTGGCCCGCACCGACCACCCGGACGCGGCGACCGAGGAGACCGCCTCGGCGCTGCTCCGGCTCACCGCCCGGGACCAGGACGCCCGCCGGGTCGGCCGGGACCTCGGCAGGGCGGCGGTGGAGCTGGCGCTGGCCGGCTACCCGGGCTTCCACCTGGCCGCGCTGCCCGGGCCGGGAGCGCCGTACGGGGTTTTCACGGCCGTGTCCGTGGCGGCGGGGGCGGTCGAGCACACCGCCGTCCTGCCGGACGGCCGCCGAGTGGCCGTCACGTCCACGGCCCCGTCGGCCACGGCCGCGTCCGCCACGGCGCCGTCCGCCACGGCGCCGCCTGGTGCCCGTCCGCCCGGTGCGCCGCTGCCCGCCGAGGAGCGGCCCGCCTCCGCGCCGCCCGCCTCCGCACCGCCCGCCGCGGCGTCCGGTCCGGGCGGAGGGCCGGGTCCCGCGCTCCCGGAGCCGCTCCCCGGCGGTCCCACCCGCAGGGCGCCGCTCGGCCTGGTGGCGGGCGCCCGGAGCGGCGACAAGGGCGGCGACGCCAACCTCGGCGTCTGGGCCCGCGACGAGCCCGGCTGGCGCTGGCTCGCGCACACCCTCACGGTCGACCTGCTGCGCGAACTCCTCCCCGAGACAGCCGAGTCGGTCGTCACCAGGCATCTGCTGCCGAACCTCCGCGCGCTCAACTTCACCATCGCCGGCCTGCTCGGCGAGGGCGTGGCGGCCCAGCACCGCTTCGATCCGCAGGCGAAGGCGCTGGGGGAGTGGCTGCGCTCGCGCCACCTCGACATCCCGGAGGCACTGCTGTGACCGTCCTGCCCACCCGTCTCGACCCGGGCGGCGCCGACTTCGCGGAGCACCGCGCCGCGATGGTCGCCAAGCTCGCCGACCTGGACGCCGAACACGCCAAGGCGCTGGCCGGCGGCGGACCCAAGTACGTCGAACGCCACCGCGGGCGCGGCAAGTTGCTGCCGCGCGAGCGGATCGAGCTGCTGGTCGACCAGGACTCGCCGTTCCTGGAGCTCTCCCCGCTCGCCGCGTGGGGCAGCGACCACCCGGTCGGCGCCGCGCTGGTCACCGGGATCGGCGTGGTCGAGGGCGTCGAGTGCGTGGTCACCGCCAACGACCCGACCGTGCGCGGCGGCGCCTCCAACCCCTGGACGCTGCGCAAGGCCCTGCGCGCCAACGAGATCGCCCTCGCCAACCGCCTCCCGCTGGTCAACCTGGTCGAGTCCGGCGGCGCCGACCTGCCCAGCCAGAAGGAGATCTTCATCCCCGGCGGCGCCCTCTTCCGCGACCTCACCCGGCTGTCCGCCGCCGGGATCCCCACCGTGGCCGTGGTGTTCGGCAACTCGACGGCCGGCGGCGCCTACGTGCCCGGGATGTCCGACCACACCGTGATGGTGAAGGAACGGGCCAAGGTGTTCCTGGGCGGCCCGCCGCTGGTGAGGATGGCCACCGGCGAGGAGGCGGACGACGAGTCCCTCGGCGGCGCGGAGATGCACGCCCGCACCTCCGGACTGGCCGACCACTTCGCGGTGGACGAGCCGGACGCGCTGCGCCTGGCCCGCCGGATCGTCGCCCGGCTCGACCACCGCCGGACGGGCCCCGGCGCGGACCCGGCGGCCGAGCCGCCGAGGTACGCCGAGGAGGAGCTGCTGGGTGTCGTCCCCGGGGACCTCAAGGTGCCCTTCGACCCGCGCGAGGTGATCGCGAGGATCGTCGACGGCTCCGACTTCGACGAGTTCAAGCCGCTCTACGGCACCAGCCTGGCCACCGGCTGGGCCCGGCTGCACGGATTCCCGGTCGGCGTCCTCGCCAACGCGCAGGGCGTGCTGTTCAGCCAGGAGTCCCAGAAGGCCGCGCAGTTCATCCAGCTGGCCAACCAGCGCGCGGTCCCGCTGCTCTTCCTGCACAACACCACCGGCTACATGGTCGGCCGGGCGTACGAGCAGGGCGGCATCATCAAGCACGGCGCGATGATGATCAACGCGGTCGCCAACTCCCGGGTGCCGCACCTGTCCGTGCTGATGGGCGCCTCCTACGGCGCCGGCCACTACGGGATGTGCGGCCGGGCGTACGAGCCGCGGTTCCTGTTCGCCTGGCCGAGCGCCAAGTCCGCGGTGATGGGGCCGCAGCAGCTGGCCGGTGTGCTGTCGATCGTCGCCCGGCAGTCCGCCGCCGCCAAGGGGCAGCCCTACGACGAGGACACGGACGCGGCGGTCCGGGCGATGGTGGAGCAGCAGATCGAGGCGGAGTCGCTGCCGGTATTCCTCTCCGGGCGGCTCTACGACGACGGGGTGATCGACCCGCGCGACACCCGTACGGTGCTCGGGCTCTGCCTCTCGGCGATCCACAACGCGCCGGTCGAGGGCGCGTCCGGCTACGGCGTCTTCCGAATGTGAGGCGGGGCAACGTGCTGATCACCCACCTGCTGGTGGCCAACCGCGGCGAGATCGCCCGCCGGATCCTGCGCACCTGCCGGGAGCTGGGCATCGCCACCACCGCCGTGTACGCCGACCCGGACGCCGGAGCCCCGTACGTCCGCGAGGCCGACGCCGCGGTCCGGCTGCCCGGTGCGGCGCCCGCCGACACCTACCTGCGCGGCGACCTCCTGATCGCCGCGGCGCACGCGACCGGCGCCGACGCCGTCCACCCCGGCTACGGGTTCCTCTCCGAGGACGCCGGGTTCGCGCGGGCCGTGCTGGCGGCCGGCCTCGTCTGGGTCGGCCCGGGACCGGAGGCCATCGCCGCGATGGGCTCCAAGACGACCGCCAAGGAGCTGGTGGCGAAGGCCGGTGTGCCCGTGCTGGAGGCCCTGGCCGAGCCGACCGAGGCCGACCTGCCGCTCCTGGTGAAGGCGGCCGCGGGCGGCGGCGGCCGCGGCATGCGGGTGGTGCGCCGACTCGCCGACCTGGAAGGGGAGTTGGCCGCGGCCGGTGCGGAGGCGGCGAAGGCCTTCGGTTCGGACGAGGTGTTCTGCGAGCGCTACCTCCCCGAGGGCCGGCACGTCGAGGTCCAGCTGCTCGCCGACGCGCACGGGACGGTGTGGGCGGTCGGCGACCGGGACTGCTCCCTGCAGCGGCGGCACCAGAAGGTCATCGAGGAGGCGCCCGCACCAGGCCTGGACCCGCAGGTGCGCGCCGCCCTGCACGAGGCCGCCGTCGCCGCCGCCCGGGCGACCGGGTACGTCGGCGCGGGGACGGCGGAGTTCCTGCTCGCGCCGGACGGCCGGTTCCACTTCCTGGAGATGAACACCCGCCTCCAGGTGGAGCACCCGGTGACCGAGGCCGTCACCGGCCTCGACCTGGTGGCTCTCCAGCTCACCGTCGCCGAGGGCGGGCGGCTGGCCGGACCGGCCCCGGAGACGGTCGGCTGCGCGATCGAGGCCCGCCTCTACGCCGAGGACCCGGGCCATGCCTGGCGGCCGTCGACCGGAACCCTCCACCGGTTCGAACTCACCGTCCCGCACAGCGAGTTCGGCGGACGCGGGCTGCGACTCGACTCCGGTGCCGGTGACGGCGACGAGATCACCGCGCACTACGACGCGATGCTGGCGAAGGTGGTCGCCTGGGGGCCGACCCGGGCGGCCGCGGCCCGGCGGCTGGCGGACGCGCTCACCCGGGCCCGCATCCACGGGCCCGTCACCAACCGGGAGTTGCTGGTCCGCGCACTCCGCCACCCGGAGTTCCTGGCGGGGCGGCTGCACACCGCCTTCCTCACCGAGCACGAGGCCGCACTGGCCGCACCGCAGGCCGCGGACCCGGCGCCCGCCGCCCTCGCCGCCGCCCTCGCCGACGCGGCGGGCCGCCGGGCGGCCCTGCCGTCGGGGTGGCGCAACCTCCCCTCCCAGCCGCAGGTGAAGCGCTACCGGACGTCCGACGGCGCCGAGTCGGAGGTCCGCTACCGGTTCACCCGCGACGGCCTGCGGGCGGAGGGCCACCCGGACACGGTCCTGCTGGACTCCTCGCCGGAGCGGGTCACGCTGCTCACCGGCGCGGTCCGCCGCACCTTCGACGTCACCCGCCACGGCGACCGCGTGTACGTCGACACCCCGTCCGGCACCACCGTGCTCCTCGCGCTGGACCGCTTCCCCGACCCCGCCGCGCAGACGGACCCGGGGGCGCTGCTCGCCCCGATGCCCGGCACCGTCGTACGGACCGCCGCCGCCGTCGGCGACACGGTCACGGCCGGGCAGCCGCTGCTCTGGCTGGAGGCGATGAAGATGGAGCACCGCGTCACCGCACCGGCCGACGGCGTGCTCGCCGAGCTCCGCGCCGTCCCGGGCCAGCAGGTGGAACTGGGCGCCCTGCTCGCCGTCGTGCAGCCCGCCACCTGAGCACCGGCCACCGGCCACCCGCCACCCGCCACCGGTCATCGGTCACCGGGCCCGAGGCCCCGATCCCGACGTTCGAAGGCCCGGCACCGCCGCGCCCGGCCCCGCCGCCCCCCAGCCCCGCCGCCCCGCTTCCCGAGCCGCCGCCCCGACCCCGCCCGGAAGGACCAGGCCATGTCCGCACCGCGCACCACCGCCCCCGGCAGCCCGCTCATCGAGACCCCCGAACGCCGGGCGCTGCGCCGCGCCGTCGCCGACCTCGGCGCCCGCTACGGCTCCGCGTACTACCTGGCCAAGGCCCGCGCCGGCGAACCCGCCGACGAGCTCTGGGCCGACGCCGGCAAGGCCGGTTACCTCGGCGTCAACCTGCCCGCCGAGTACGGCGGGGGCGGCGGCGGGATCACCGACCTCGCCATCGTCCTGGAGGAACTCGGGACCGCCGGGTGCCCCCTGCTGCTGCTGATCGTCTCCCCGGCGATCTGCGGCACCGTGATCGCCCGCTACGGCACCGGGGAGCAGAAGCTCCGGTGGCTGCCCGGGCTGGCCGACGGCAGCCGCCGGATGGCCTTCGGCATCACCGAGCCGGACGCCGGCTCCAACGCGCACCGGATCTCCACCGTCGCACGCCGCGACGGCGGGGACTGGCTGCTGACCGGCCGCAAGGTGTTCGTCTCCGGGATCGACCACTCCGACGCCGTCCTGTTCGTCGCCCGCACCGAGGACGCCCGCTCCGGCAAGCTCAGGCCCGCCCTGTTCGTCGTGCCGCGCGAGACCCCCGGCTTCGCGTTCCGGCCGATCCCGATGGAGCTGGTCGCGCCCGAGCGGCAGTTCCAGGTCTTCCTGGACGACGTGCGGCTGCCCGCCGACGCCCTGGTCGGGGACGAGAGCGCGGGGCTGCTCCAGCTCTTCGCCGGTCTCAACCCCGAGCGGATCATGACGGCCGCCTTCTCCCTCGGCCTGGCCCGCCAGGCGCTCGGCAAGGCGGTCGAGTACGCGAAGACCCGCACGGTCTGGTCGACCCCGATCGGTGCCCACCAGGGCCTGGCGCATCCGCTCGCGCAGTGCGCGGTGGAGATCGAGCTGGCCAGGCTGATGACCCAGAAGGCCGGTCTGCTCTACGACGGGGGAGACGACCAGGCCGCCGGCGAGGCCGCCAACATGGCCAAGTACGCGGCGGGCGAGGCGGCCGCCCGGACGGTCGACCAGGCCGTGCAGACCCTCGGCGGCAACGGCCTCACCCAGGAGTACGGCCTCGGTGCGCTGCTGGCCGCCACCCGGGTCGGCCGGGTCGCCCCGGTCAGCCGCGAGATGGTGCTCAACTACGTGGCCCAGCACACCCTCGGACTCCCGAAGTCCTACTGATGTCCTGCTGAGGCCCCACCGAGGCCCTGCCGACGTGCGGTGCGGCCGACGGCCCGCCCGCGCGCCGTGCTGCGCCGCCGCGTCCCGGCCGCTACGCCCGGCCCGCGGCGGCCCGCCCGCGGCGCACCCGCGGAGCCACCGCGAGGCCTCGAACGGATCGTCGCATCATCGTTCTGGCATCTGACCGTCCCGCAGCGCCCCCGCCCCTCCGACCTCGGCGTTCACGGACCGCGCCGTCTCCTGCGCCCCGCGCGCTCCGCCAAACGTTCGTCACTACGACGCATCACCCGGCCACTGTCCGTATGCTCCTGTGCGCGCCGTACGGCCGGTCGTCCAGGACCTCCCGCCGGCCGCCCTGCCCCGCGCCAACTACCGCACAGGAGGCACGCCTTGGTGTTCCACAGCGAGTTCCCGGACGTCGGCATCGTCGATCTGCCCCTGCACGACGCCGTCCTCGGCGACGCCGGGCGCTTCGGTGACCGGCCCGCCCTGGTCGACGGCGTCACCGGGGAGACCGTCACCCACGCCCAGCTCGGACACGCCGTCCGCCGGGTCGCGGCCGGACTCGCCGAGGCGGGCGTCCGCCAGGGCGACGTGGTGGCCCTGTTCAGCCCCAACTCCGTCGGCTACCCGATGGCCTGCTACGGCGCGACCCGGGCCGGTGCCACCGTCACCACCGTCTCCTCCCTCGCCACCCCCGCCGACCTGGCCGGACAGCTCGCCGACAGCGAGGCCCGCTGGCTGATCACCGTCTCGCCGTTCCTGCCCACCGCGCGCGCCGCCGCCGGGAAGCTCGCCGCCGAGGGCCGTCCGCTCGCCGGGATCGTCGTCCTGGACGGCGCACCCGGCCACCGCTCGCTCGCCGACCTGCTCGCCTCCACCGGTCCCGAACCCGAGATCAGCCTGGACCCGGCCACCGACATCGCCGTGCTGCCCTACTCCAGCGGCACCACCGGCCTGCCCAAGGGCGTCATGCTCACCCACCGCTCGATCGCCACCAACCTCGCCCAGACCGACGCCCTCTACCGCCCGGCCGAGGGCGAACGCGTACTCGCCGTCCTCCCCTTCTTCCACATCTACGGCCTCGCCGCCCTGCTCAACCAGCCGCTCCGGTGCGGGGCCACCGTCGTCGTGCTGCCCCGCTTCGACCTGGAACAGTTCTGCCGCACCATCGAGGAGCAGCGCGTCCAGGCCCTGATCGTGGCCCCGCCGATCGCCCTCGCCCTGGCCAGGCACCCGGTGGTCGACCGGTACGACCTCTCCTCGGTGGAGTACCTGCTCTGCGCCGCCGCGCCCCTGGACGGCGACCTCGCCGAGGCCTGTGCCCGCCGGCTCGGTCTGCCGCACATCCTCCAGGGCTACGGCATGACCGAGCTCTCCCCGGTCAGCCACCTGGTCTCCCCGACCGAGACCGACCCGGTGCCGGGCTCGGTCGGCCGGCTGGTCCCCTCCACCGAGCTGCGCGTCGCCGCCCTCGACGGCAGCGACCCGGACCTCGGACCCGGCGAGCGCGGCGAGCTGCTGATCCGCGGCCCGCAGGTGATGAAGGGCTACCTCGGCCGCGCCTCGGACACCGCCGCCACCGTCGACGCCGACGGCTGGCTGCACACCGGCGACGTCGGCTTCGTCGACGAACGCGGCTACCTGCACATCGTCGACCGGGTGAAGGAGCTCATCAAGTACAAGGGGTACCAGGTCGCGCCCGCCGAACTGGAGGCGCTGCTGCTCAGCCACCCGCAGATCGCCGACGCGGCGGTGATCGGCGTGCGCAACGCCGAGGGCACCGAGTGCCCGAAGGCGTTCGTGGTGCGGGCCCCCGGCAGCGCGCTCACCGAGGAGGAGGTGGCGGCCTTCGTCGCCGGGAAGGTCGCCCCCTACAAGAAGGTCCGCGCGGTCGAGTTCCTGGAGGTCGTGCCGAAGTCCCCGGCGGGCAAGATCCTCCGCCGCGAGCTGCGCGCCCGGGAGGCCGCCCGCTGACGGCCCCGAGCCCCCGGTCGCCCCGAGCCCCCGGCGACCGTCCCGCCCCGGCCACCCCGCACCCCCGGCTCCCCGCCCCGGACCGCCACCGGTCACCCCGCTCCGGGCGGCCGTCTGGCAGGATCTGGCCCACCCCCGACGCCGGACCGCCGCACGGACAGGAACCGCCACCGCAGATGACCACGCACCCCGCCGCCCGCGCCCCCCAGCAGGACCGCAGCCGCGCCACCCGGGCGCGGCTGCTGGCGGCGGCCGTCGACTGCCTCGCCGAACTCGGCTGGAACGGCTCCACCGTCGCCGTGGTCGCCGAACGGGCCGGCGTCTCCAGGGGCGCGGCCCAGCACCACTTCCCGACCCGCGAGGACCTCTTCACCGCGGCCGTCGAGCACGTCACCGCCGAGCGGCTGGCCGCCGTCCGCGCCCACGCGGACGAGCTGCCCGCCGACGGCCCGGCCCGCACCGAGGCCGTCGTCGGGATGATCGTCCGCCTCTACACCGGCCCGCTGTTCCGCGCCGCCCTCCACCTGTGGGTCGCGGCCGCCACCGAGGAACCGCTGCGCGACCGGATCATCGGCCTCGAAGGGCACGTCGGACGCGAGGCGCACCGCGCCGCCGTCGAGTTCCTGGGAGCCGACGAGAGCGTCCCCGGCGTCCGCGAGACCGTCCAGGCGACGCTCGACATGGCGCGCGGCCTCGGCCTGGCCAACCTGCTCACCGACGACAGTGCACGACGATCCGGAGTGATCCGGCAGTGGGCGGGCGTTCTGGAGAGTACGCTGCGGCCGGTACGCCCATGACGCCCGTACACCAGATCGACCGACGAACCCCTTACCAAGGGGTCGCCGGGCGGCCGATGTCCGTGCAGTCTGGAGAAGAACCCCGGCCGGCACGGACCGCGAGGCCCGCCCGGCCGGGCACGAGCCGAACCGGGGTGCTGCCTGAATGCGGAGACACGAGTGGGACGCGACCGACGCCACCGGCCACGATCCGGGCGGCACCTCCGCACGTCTGGACGGCCATCGGCTCGTTCCGCTCGCCACCGCCCTGCTCCAGGACGACGGTCTGATCCTGCACTGGAGCGAGGACGCCGAGGAACTGCTCGGCTACTCCGCCGAGGAGGCCGTCGGCCGTTACGCCGCCCAGCTGCTCACCGCCGCCGACGACCGCCCCGAGGTGCTGGAGCTCTTCCAGCGCATCATGGGCGGCAAGGGCTGGTCGGGCGTCTTCGCGGTCCGCCACCGCGACGGCCGCACCGTCGAGCTGGAGTTCCGCACCTACCCGATCGCCGGCCCCGGCGGCACCCTGCTGCTGCTCGCCACCGCCTCCGACACCACGGCCCTGCACCGGGTCGAGGCCGACCTCGCCGTCCTCGACGGCATCTTCGGCCAGTCCCCGATCGGGATGGCCGTCTACGACACCGATCTGCGGTACGTACGGCTGAACGAGTCGCTGGCCCGGATGAACGGCGTCCCCGTCGCCGCCCACCTCGGACGCCGGATCAGCAGCGTCCTGCCCGGCATCAACAGCTCCGAGATCGAACAGATCATGCGCCAGGTGCTCGCCACCGGCCGCCCCGTGGTCGACGCCCGCTCGCACGGCCGCGTCCCCGGCGACCCGCGCCGCGACCGGGCCTGGTCCGCCTCCTACTTCCGGCTGGAGGACTCCACCGGCCGGGTCTTCGGCGTCTGTTCCTCGATCATCGACGTCACCGAACGCTTCCAGGCCGAGGCCCGCGCCGCCCGCGCGCAGGAACGCCTCACCACCATCGCCGAGGCCACCGCCCGGATCGGCACCACCCTCGACCTCCAGCGCACCGCCGAGGAACTGATCGAGGCCGTCGTCCCGCGGTTCGCCGACTTCGCCACCGTGGACCTGCTCGAAACGGTGCTGCGCGGCGCCGAACCCACCCCCATCCCGGAGGACCGCTCCGTCCAGCTGCGCGCCGTCGCCGTCGGGGAGTCCTACGAGACGGGCCTGGTGCACGCCGTCGACACGGTCGGCGAGGTCACCGAGTACGCCCCCGGCCGCAGCTACAACCAGACCCTGCGCAGCGGCCGCCCGCTGCTGCGCTCCCACGTCGACGAGGAGGTGCTGCGCGGACTGGTCGCCTCCGAGGACCGCGTCGCCCCCGGCATCGAGGCCGGCATCCACTCGTACCTGATGCTCCCGCTCATCGCCCGGGGCATGGTGCTGGGCGGCGCCGAGTTCATCCGGATGCGCAACCCCGAGCCGTTCACCGCCGCGGACCTCGCGCTCGCCGAGGAACTGATCGCCCGCACCGCGCTCGCCATCGACAACGCCCGCCTCTACCGGCGCGAACGCGAGACCGCGCTCACCCTCCAGCGCAGCCTGCTGCCCCAGGAGATCCACCGCACGCTGGGCCTGGAGATCGCCTACCGCTACCTGCCCTCCAGCGTCACCAGCGAGGTCGGCGGCGACTGGTTCGACGTGGTGCCGCTCTCCTGCGGGCGGGTCGCCCTGGTCGTCGGCGACGTGATGGGCCACGGGATCCGGGCCGCCGCCACGATGGGCCAGCTGCGCACCGTCGCCCGCACCCTCGCCACCCTGGACATGCCGCCCGAGCAGGTGCTCACCCGGCTGGACGAGACCGCCTCCGGCATCGGCGAGGGCCAGTTCGCCACCTGCATCTGCGCCGTCTACGACCCGCTGGAGCGCACCGTGCAGGTCGCCTCGGCGGGCCACCTGCCGCCCGTCTGGGTCGGCCCCGACGGCACCGCCCGCCGCGTCGAGGTGCCCCCGGGCGTGCCGCTCGGGGTCGGCGGCGTGGCCTTCGAGTCGGTCGGGTTCAGCCTCCCCGAGGGCGCCATGGTCGCGCTCTACACCGACGGCCTGGTCGAGCGGCGCGGCCAGGACCTCGACGACGGCATCGACCTGTTCGCCAGCACCCTCTCCGGCCCCGGGCGCACCCTGGAGGAGAGCTGCGACGCCGTCCTCGCCGCGCTGGTCACCGACGGCACCGACGACGACATCGCGATGATCATGGCCCGGGTGCTGCCGCTGCCCGCCGACCGGGTCGCCACCCTGCCGCTCACCGGCGGCGGACGGCTCCCCGGCAAGGCCCGCCGCTTCACCCGCGCCACGCTCGACGCCTGGGGCCTGTCCGGCCTCTCCGACTACGCCGAGCTGCTGGTCAGCGAACTGGTCACCAACGCCCTGCTGCACGCGGACGCCCCGCGCAGGCTCCGGCTCTTCCGGGACCGGGTGCTCACCCTGGAGGTGGCCGACGCCGGCGGCCAGACGCCCCAGCTGCGCCCCTTCGCCGAGCAGGACGAGGGCGGGCGCGGGATGTTCCTGGTGAGCGAGCTGGCCCAGCGCTGGGGGAGCCGGCTGACCAGGGACGGCAAGGTGGTCTGGGCGGAGCTGGAGCTCCCGTTCGGGACGGTCTGACGCGGGCCGGGGCGCCGCCGGGGCCCAGGCCTGGGCCGGGGCCGGGGCCTGGGCCGGGCACGATGGGATCGGGGCGGGGGAGGGGCGGGGTATGGCGAGGGTTCCGCACGCGGTCGCCGACCGCGCCTGGTGCGGCGGCTACGGCCGCTTCCTCTCCTGCGAGACCGACCGCGGTTCCGAGCGCGGTTCGGCGCTGGTGGTGACGGCGCCGACGCTCCTGCTGTCGCCGCCCGGGGTGCTCCAGCTGGCCCACGGCGTCCTCGGGGTCGGGTCCGTCCTGGTCGCCGGACCGGCCCTGCTCGTCTCGCTGGTGCTCTGGCGCCACCGGGCGGGCGGCCGGAAGCCCTCGCTGTACTGCTACGAGCGCGGCGCGGTGCTCCTCAGGGACGGCGGCGTCGAACCCTACCTCTGGTCCGAGCTGCGGTGGCGGGCGCACCGGTGGACGACCCGCGAGGAGGAGCAGGAGGTCCGGCGGGTGGGCCTGGAGCTGCTCACCGCGGACGGCGGGCACCTGATCGAGCTGCGCGACCTCCGCGCGGTGGTGCTCGAACGGGCCCGGCGCGCAGGCTAGCCGGTGCCGCGCGTGCGGCGGGAACCGTCGGACGATCCCCGGCCCGACGGGGCCCGGGTCCGCACCGGACCGGGCCCCGCAGGTCTGCCGTCACCGCACCCCGGTCTCCTCCAGGGTCCGCTCCTTCCGGTCCTCCGGCCGGTCCTGCTCCGGGGCCGGGGCCGGGGCCGCGCCGGGCAGCCCCCGCAGCAGCCGCCAGGACAGCACGGCCGCACCCAGCAGCAGCACGCCGGCCAGGATCGCGGCGACGTTGACGCCGTGCACGAAGGCGCCCCTGGCGCTCGCCAGCAGTGGCCCGGCCAGCGTCTCCGGCAGCCCGTGCGCGGCCTCCACCGCGCCGCCCAGGGACTCCCCGGCCTGCGCGGCGGCCGCCGGGTCCGCTCCGGCGGGCACCACCAGCCGGCCCGTGTACAGCGCACCGACCACCGAGCCGACCAGCGCGATGCCGAGCGCGGTGCCCAGCTCGTAGGCGGTCTCGGAGACCGCCGACGCGGCCCCGGCCTTGTCGGCGGGGGAGGCGCTCAGCACCAGGTCGGCGCCGAGCGTGTAGACCACGCCCTCGGCCGTGCCCACCAGCAGGAAGGCGGCGGCCAGCACCAGGTAGGTGGTGTCCTGCTGGATCCAGCCGAGCATGCCGATCCCGGCGCCCATCGTCAGCAGTCCGGCGGTCAGCGCCGTGCGGGCGCCGGTGCGGCGGACCAGCCTGGCGGTCAGCAGGCCGCCGACCACCGCGCCGGCGAAGGCCGGCAGCTCGGCCAGTCCGGCCTTCAGCGGCGGGTAGCCGCGGACCAGCTGCAGGTACTGCGAGGTCACGAAGACGACGCCGGAGAGTCCGATCAGCGCGGTCAGCGAGGCCAGCACGGCGGCGGTGAAGCGGCGGTCGGTGAAGAGCCGGACGTCCAGCAGGGGGGTGTCCAGCCGCAGCTGCCGGCGGACGAAGACGGTCAGCGCCGCCGCGCCCAGGACGGCCGTGACCGGCACGTCCCAGCGGGCGAGGCCGTGGGCGGCGGCCTCCTTGATCGCGTAGACCACGCCTATCACGCCGACGAGCGAGAGCAGCACGCTCAGCACGTCCCAGCGGCCGGGGTTCGGGTCCTTCGACTCCGGCAGCAGCCAGGCGCCGAGCACCAGCAGCAGGAGCAGCACCGGGATGTTGAGCAGGAAGACCGAGCCCCACCAGAAGTGCTCCAGCAGCACGCCGCCGACCACCGGGCCGAGCGCGGCGCCCGCGGTGGCGGCCGCGCCCCAGATGCCGATCGCGGTGGCCCGCTCGCGGTCGTCCGGGAAGAGCGAGCGGATCAGCGACAGCGTGGACGGCATGATGGTGGCACCGGCGACGCCGAGCAGTGCGCGGGCGACGATCAGCCAGCCGGCGCTGGGCGCGTAGGCGGCGAGCAGGGACGCGGCGCCGAACGCGGTGGAGCCGATGAGCAGCAGCTTCTTGCGGCCGATCCGGTCGCTCAGCGAGCCCATCGAGACCAGCAGGCCGGCGAGGACGAAGGAGTAGGCGTCGCCGATCCAGAGCAGCTGGGTGCCGCTGGGCCGCAGGGTCTCGCTGATCGAGGGGATGGCGAGGGAGAGGACGGTCGCGTCGACGGCGACCAGGGTGACGGCCAGGACGAGGACGGCGAGGCCGGTCCAGCGCTGGCGGGGGCGGAGGTGGACGGTACTGCTCATGGGTATCGGTGTCCGGTTTCCGGTCCGAGGTGCGTGGAAGGTGGGGATCAGTGCGGGCGCGGGCTGCGGAGCGCGCCGCCGAGGAACAGCTCGGTGAGGGAGAACGCGGCGTCGCGCGGGGCGAGCCGGCCGTCCTGGATGGCCCAGCCGATGCCGGCCACCAGGTCGAAGAAGGCCTCGCTCAGCCACGCCGCGGAGAGCTCGATCCGGAAGACGCCCTGCTGCTGCCCGCGCAGGAAGAGCGTGTGCATCCGGTCGATCTGGGCGTCCCAGAGGTCGTTGATGTCGGCGTCGTCGTAGAGCTGGTTCTCGCCGGCCAGGAAGGCGCAGAGCGCGGCGTCGGGGACGACCGCGTCGACCAGGCGGCGCAGCGCGGCCTGGGCGTCGCCCTCGTCGACGGCGGCGGTGTCGAGCGCGGCGCCGAACCGGCGGAGCCCGAGCAGGCCGACCTCGCGGATCAGCGCGTCACGGCCGGGGAAGAGCCGGTGCAGGGTGGCGCGGCTGATCCCCGCGCCGCGGGCGATCTCGTCGAGGTGGGCGGTCGGGCGGCGGGAGAGTACGCCGACGGCGGCTTCGAGAACGGAGTCACGATCGGTGGCCATGGAGCGAGTGTACTCCGAATGAGACATGGATGTCTCATAATATCTTTCGGTGATGCAGATGAGGCGCGGAGCGTCGGGCCGGAGGCAGCAAAAAACCGGGGACGGCGCTCGCCGTCCCCGGTCCCGGTGCTGCTGCGGTCAGCTCTGGTTGTAGAAGCCGGTCTCGTCCAGCGGCCGGTCGATCACCATCACCTCGACGTCCGCCGGGGTCAGCAGGAACACCCGGCGGGCGATCCGCTCGATGCCACCGCGGGTGCCGAAGATCAGACCGGAGGCGAAGTCGACCATGCGCTTGGCCTCCGCCTCGTCCATCTCGGTGAGGTCCATGACCACCGGGATACTGGCCCGGATGTGCTCGCCGACCGTGCGTGCGGCCTCGAATCCGGTCGGCCGCAGGGAGACGATCTTCGTGGGGGCGGGGGAGGACGGCACCGTCTCCTGCTCGACCCACTCGTCGTCGTACACCGCGGCCGGGTAGTTCCCGGAGGGCATCAGCCACCCGTTGTGGTGCTCGTCGCGAAGTGCTCCCATGCCGCGCCTCCCTGCCTCGTTCCGTACAGGTCCCCCGGTGCGCGTGTCCTTTTGACACGTCATCCACTCGTCGGAACTGTCCGAGTATCGCACTGATCACCGGTACCGTGCCCGCTCGCGACCGCCGTACGAGTCGTGCCGCGCCGGGTGCCCGGGCGGACCCGGGCACCAGTTGCGACGCCGGGGCCCGGCGTACGGTTGCGCGCGTAGACCATATCGGTCTCGGTCACCGCGTAATTGACCTTCTGTCAACAATGCGGGAACGATTTCACACACCACCGACAGTGCCCCCCGGGCGGCCGAGCGGATCGGTTCGTCCGGCGCGCCCGGCGCGGCGGGTCGGGCGCCGGGCGCTCAGACCGCGGCCGAGCGCCGCCTCCGGAGGGCCGCCCGGCCCAGCGTGACCCCGCTCACCAGGCAGAGCACCCCGATCGCCCCGGCCGAGAGCAGGAACGCCGCCGATCCCGGCTCGCGGGAGGAGGCGGCGGCCGTGACGTAGACCGCGGTGATCGGCGTGACCCCGAGGGCGGTGGCGGAGATGAACGGCAGGAACCGGACCGCGGAGAACGCGGCGCCGTAGTTGGCCGCCTGGAACGGCAGCCCGGGGAAGAGCCGGAGCAGGAACACGCTGCGGAACCCCTGGTCGGTGAAGCGCCGGTCGAGGGCGAGCAGCAGCTTGCCGCGCAGGTAGGGGCGGAGCGCGTCGCGCCCGAGCAGGCGGGCCAGTCCGAACGCCGCCGCCGCGCCGAGCGTGGTGCCGAGCACGGCGAGCAGGACGCCCTGCTGGACGCCGAGCAGCAGGCCGGCGGCCGCGTTCAGGGCGGGCCGGGGGAAGAACGCCACCGTGGCCAGTGCGTACACCCCGACGAACGCGGGGGCCAGCCAGTACCCCGGGACCCCGGCCGGGAGTCCGCCGTCGAGCAGTGCGGTCGGGCTCCACAGCAGCAGCGAGCCGGCCGCCGCGGCGAGGACCGCCAGCAGCAGCGCCAGCCGCAGCCAGGCCGAGCGCGCCGGCCGGCCCGTCGGCGCGGGTTCGGTCGGTACGGGGGTGGTCGGTGCGGGTTCGGTCGGTACGGGAGCGGTCGGTGCGGCGTCCGTCGGTGCCGGGGCGGACGGCGCGGGGCCGGGCTCGGCCGGGTCGGAGGGTGGCGGGGGTGTCACGGGTGCGGGCACGCTCCGAGCCTAACCGGGTGCGCGACCGGCCCGGGAGGTGGGTTCGCCCGCCTCCCGCCCGGGTCGGGGCCGCCGCCCCGCCCGGTAGACCGGTGCCCCCGGCCCGGCCGCGGCGGCCGGGGCCGCCGTCGGTTCCGGGCTCCCGGGAGGCGGGGTCCGCCGGGGCGCGGGGGGTGCCGTCCGCCCGTCCGCGGGGCCGCCCGGCCGTGCGGGCGGCCGTGCGGGCGGCCGGTTGTCGGTTGTTGGTTGTCGGTGGTCGGTTGTCGGTGAGCGTCAGCGGACGCTGCCGGCGGGCCACGGGGTGTAGAACCAGACCTGGTTGAGGCCGTCGTTCTTCCCCCACTGGACCACCGGGGTCCCGTCGGCCGCGCTGGAGCCCACGAGGTCGAGCAGCAGGCCGCTGTGACCGTTGGTCAGGGTGCGGATGCCACTGTGGTGGACGACGGTCTCGGTCCAGGTCTGGTTGAGCCCGCCGTTGCAGGTCCACAGGGCGGCCCGGATGCCCCAGGCGGTGCCGTACCCGGGGATCTCCAGGCACTTGCCGCTGTTCACGTTGACGAACTCGCCGCGGTCGGTCCTGACCCACTTCTGGTTGGCGCCGCCGGTGCAGGTCCACTGCCGCACCGGGGCGCCGTTGTCGGTGCGCCAGTCGGCGACCTCCAGGCACTTGCCGGTGGCGGCGGAGTCGAGGTCGAAGGGGGTGGTGTCCGCCGCCCCGGCGGGCGCCGCCGGCACGGCCAGGGCGAGTGCCCCGGCCAGGACGGCGGCGGATCCGAGACGGGCGGCGAGGACGCGGCGGGTGGTGCCCATGGTTCCTCCTGCGGTGGGGGTGGTTGCGCGAGTGGGGGAGGGCGGCCGTCGGTCAGTTGTGCGGGCCGGGCGGGAACGGCGAGTACGCCCAGGCCTGGTTGTAGCCGTTGTTGGGGGCCCACTGGATGACGGCAGTGCCGTCGGCGGGGTTGGCACCCTTGACGTCGAGGTTGAGGCCGCTGTTGAGGTTGACGATAGTGCGGCTGCCGCTGTGCAGGCGGTTGGCGTCGCTCCAAGCCTGGTTGCGTCCTCCGTTGCAGGTCCACAGGACGGCCTGGACGCCCTGGTCGGTGCTCAGCCCGGGGATGTCCAGGCACTTGCCGCTGCGGACGTTCACCAGCTCGTCGCGGTCGGTCCAGTACCAGTCCTGGTTGTTGCCGCTGGTGCAGGACCACATCCGGATGGGGGCGCCGTCGTCGATGCGCCAGTCGGCGACCTCCAGGCACTTGCCCACGGCGAGGTTGGTGATCCGGAACTGCGCGGAGTCGGCCGCGTGGGCGGGGGAGGACTGGACGGTGACGGCCAGTGCGGCGGCGGCCACCGCGGACGCGGCGGCGCGTCCGAGGACGGTGCGGCGGGTTCGCTGGGCGGGAAGGTGGTCGGTGGTGGTCATGGTGCCCTCTCGGTGCCGTGTTCGGTTCACCCGGTGTGGGACCGGGCGGTCGCCGCCGGAACGTCCGGGGTGCGACGAGGTGTTCGACGGCGCCGGGGCCGGGATGGTTGTGCGGGAAGAGGGGAGATTTCGTGGATCCGTGCACTCATTCGCTCGCGCGGGGGCGTGTCCGGGGGCGTCCGGCGGCACCGCGGAGCCGCGGGGCGCGAACGGGTGGGCCCCGCGGCTCCGCGGTGTTCGTGGGTTCGTGGGTCCGTGGCTTCGGCGGGGATCCGCCGCCGAGCCCGCGTCACATCTTCGTCAGGGCAGCCCCGGAGGGGCTCTCCGGTGCCGCCGCGGCGACGCCCTTCGGGGATCCGGCGGCCGGGTCCGGTTCCGCCCGGCGCAGCGCGCCCGCGCTCAGCAGCAGGGCGAAGGCGAGCGTGGTGACCACCCCGAACGAGACGGGCAGCGAGGTGGCCTGCGCGAGTCCGCCGACGATCGCGGGGGCGATCAGGCCGGAGGTGTAGGTGACGGTCGCGACGCCCGCGATGGCCTGGCTCGGGTTGCCGCCGATCCGGGCGGCGGCCGCGAAGGCCAGCGGCACCACCACCGCGACGCCGACCCCGATCAGGGCGAACCCCGGGACGGCCAGTGCCGGGCGGTCGGCGAAGACGACCAGCAGGCCGCCGGCGGTGGCGATCGCGCCGCTGATCCTGGTGGCCCGGACGGCTCCGAGCCGCCGGATCGCCGCGTCGCCCGCGAGCCGGCTGACCGCCATGGTCAGGGCGAAGGCGGTGTACGCGGCGGCGGCCACGGTGGACGAGGCGCCGGTGACGTCCTTGAGGTAGACGCCGCTCCAGTCCATCGAGGCGCCCTCGGCGAACACCGCGCAGAATCCGACCAGCCCGATCACCAGCGAGCTGCGCGGCGGCAGCGCGAACCGCGGCGGCGCCTCGGTCTCCTCCGGTGCCCGCAGGTCGGGCAGCGAGCGGCAGACCGGCTGGGCGACGGCCAGCAGGACGAGGGCGGTGACGCCGAGCTGGAGCCGGGCGTCGAGGTCCTGGTGGGCGGCGAGGATGCCGAACCCGGCGGCCAGCAGCCCGCCGGCGCTCCACATGCCGTGCAGTCCGGACATGATCGACCGGCCCAGCCGCTGTTCGATCTCCACGCCCTGGGCGTTCATGGCCACGTCGGCCATGCCGGCGCTGGCCCCGTAGACCAGCAGGGCCAGGCAGAGCACCGGCAGCGAGGGGGCGACGGGCGGCAGCACGAGCACCAGGCACCAGAGCGAGAGCAGGCCGCGGACCGCCGCCCGGCCGCCGTACCGGTGGACGAACCGGCCGGCCAGCGGCATGGCGAGGGACGAGCCGACGGCGGGCATCACGAGGGCCAGGCCGAGCTGGCCGGGGGAGAGGTCGAGCCGGTCCTGGATCCAGGGGATCCGGCTGACGAAGGTGCCGCTGACGGCGCCGTGCACGGCGAACACGAGGGCGATGGCGGCCCTGGCCCGGCGCGGGGAGTCGAGTGCGTCGAGGGGTGGTCCTGCGGTCGCGGTGCTGGTCATCCGGTTCGTCCCTCCCGGCCGCGTGGGGACGCGGCGGTGCCCTGGGGTGATCTTTCCTGGCGCGTGGGTGGTTCCTGTCGACATGTGCCCGCGCAGGGCCGCCGGTGTGCGCCGGCGACGGTTCGATAAATTATCAGGAAGGGACCCTGATAGAAAGACTCTGGAAGGATGTCCGCCCATGACCACCGTGCGTACGGCCACTCCGAGCACTGCCCGGGCGATCAACGACCGGCTGGCGCTCAACCTGCTCCTGGACCAGGGACCCCTCACCGCGACCGAGCTGCGCGACCTCACCGGCCTTTCCCGGCCGACCGTCGCCGACCTGCTCGAACGGCTGCAGCGCACCGGGCTGGTCGCCGTCGTCGGCGAACGCGGCGAACAGCGGCGCGGCCCCAACGCCCGCCTCTACGCGCTGGTCGCCTCCCGTGCGCACCTCGCCGCCGTCGACGTCCGCTCCGGCGGTGTCTCGCTGGTCGTCGCCGACCTCGCCGGCCAGGTCCTCGCCTCCGCGGACCTCCCGGTCGACGCGCCCGGTGAGGGCCCGGACGCGGGCGGCGCGGACACCGGCGGGCCGCGTGCGAGCGGGGAGGATGCGGACGGCCCCGCGGCGGACGGTCCCAAGAGCGACCGCGACACCGCCGACCGCGACACCGCAGACAGGGACACCGCAGACGGGGACAGGGACACCGAGGACCGGGACACCGCCGCCCGGATCGTCCGCACGCTGCTCGACACGGCCCGCCGGGCCGGCGCCGACCACCTGCACACCATCGCCGTCGGCGCCCCCGGCCTGGTCGACCCCGCCACCGGCCGCCTCCAGTCCACCGGCGAACTGCCCGCCTGGCACGCCGAGCTGCTGACCGCCCTGCGTGAGCTCCCCGGCACCGACGTGATCCTGGAGAACGAGGTCAACCTGGCCGGCCGCGCCGAGTACCGGACCGGCGCCGCCCGCGACCGGGACGACTTCGTGCTCGTCTGGCTCGGCCACAGCGTCGGCGCCGCCGTCGTCATCGACGGCAGACTCCGCCGCGGCGCGCACGGCGGCACCGGCGAGATCTGCTTCCTGCCGGTGCCCGGAACCGCCAGCCTGCCCAGCGCCACCGGCTGCGAGGGCGGATTCCACAGCCTGGCCGGCAGCGCCGCGGTCTGCGCCCTGGCCCGCGCGCACGGCCTGCCCGCCGACCCCGCCGACGACGCCCCCGCCGCCGAGGCCGCCGTCCGGGCCGCCCTGGACGCCCTGGGCGACGGGCGGCCGGGCGGACCGTTCCTCGACGAGCTGGCCGAGCGGATCGCCGTCGGCGTCTCGGCGGTCTGCGTCGTGCTCGACCCGGGCTGCGTCGTCCTCGGCGGTGAGACCGGCCGGGCCGGCGGCGCCGAGCTGGCCGCCCGGGTGGAGGCCCGGCTCGCCCTGCTCTCCCCGCTGCGCACCGAGGTCCGGGCCGGCGAGGCGGGCGGCGGCGCGGTGCTCGGCGGGGCCGTCCTGACCGCCGGGGACGCCGTGCGCCGCGACCTCTTCGGGGAGCCGTAGGCCTCGTCGCGGTCGGCCCGCGGGGCGGTCCCGGCCACGGCCGGCGGCGACGGGTCACCCGGGCCGGGCGCCGCTTGGCCGGGCGAGCGCCTGGTACGGCAGGATGGCCGCGGGGCCCCGACCGGGCCCGTCGCACCCGTACCGGCGCGCGTGCCACCGGGTGTACCGGCACGCGCACCCGCACCCGAACCACCGTCAGGAGCGCAACCATGGGCCACTCCGGGGCACCGGTCAACCCGTACCGCATCGGCGAGGCCGCGGCCCTGCTCGGCGTGAGCGCCGACACCATGCGGCGCTGGGTGGACGCCGGCCGGGTCGTCGCCGAGCGCGACGAGCACGGCCACCGGATCATCCCCGGGGCCGAGCTGGCCGCCTTCGCCCGTGAGCTGGCCCGCCCGGAGAACGCCGCCGAGGGCCGGCCCTCCTCCGCGCGCAACCGGTTCCCGGGGATCGTCACCAACGTGGTGCTCGGTGACGTCGCCGCCCAGGTGGAGATCCAGGCCGGGCCGTTCCGGGTGGTCTCGCTGATCAGCCGGGAGTCCGCGGAGGAACTGGAGCTCGTCCCCGGGGCACCCGCGACGGCCGTCATCAAGTCCACCAATGTGATGATCGAACGGCGCTGAACCCGGATCGACGACCCGTCCAGAGAGGACCGCCCGATGCCCCACCCCCCGCTGCCGTCCACCCAGAGCGCCGTCTTCGCGATCGAGGCGATGGCGGCCCGGCACGGCCGCCAGGTGAGCACCGGTCACGACATCGGCCGCGACCGGACCTTCGCCGGGCTGGTCGGCGCCGACGGCGGTGGTGACGAACTGTCCGCGATACCGCACGAGGCCCTGGTGGAGATCGCCGGCCGGCCCGAGGTCACCGTCCGCCTCTTCGTCCACGACGAGGCCGTGGTCACGGTCGACGAGATCCCGTTCGACGTGCCGCGCGACAGCGTGCCGGCCTTCCTGAACTCCGTCTGGTCCGGCCTGGTCCACCTCCGGCAGCGGGCCTTCCCACCGTCCTGCACCCTGATCGTCACCGTGCCGGGTGAGCCGTCCTACCGCGAAGCCGTCACCCTGCTGAACCTCACCCCGTGGCTCGCGGAGATGTCCCGCCGGCCGACGACGTGACGCACCACCACCGATGACCGGATGACCTGACGGCCCGATGATGACCTGACGCCTCGACGCCTCGACGCCTCGACGCCTCGAAGCCTCGAAGCCCGTACGCACCGATGACCCGATGACCGAACCGATGACCGCCCCCGGCGAACGAGCCGGCGCGAGCACCGATGAGTGAACCGATGAACGGACCGATGACCGACCTCGCCCGCCCGCAGGCCCCCGCCCCCCGTCCGGTGCTCGCCGTCGCCCACCGCGGCGACCCGTACCGCCACCGTGAGAACACCCTCCCCTCGATCGAGTCGGCGCTCGCCGCCGGGGCCGACGCCGTCGAGGTCGACGTCCGGCTCACCCGGGACCGCGTCCCGGTCCTGCTGCACGACGCGACCCTTGAGCGGCTCTGGGGCGACCCGCGCCGGCTCGACCGGGTCACCGTCGAGCAGCTCGACGAGGTGCGTGACGGCGGGTACGCCGTCCCCACCCTCGCCGAGGCGCTCAAGACCGCGGCCGCGGCCCCGGCGGCCAGGCTGCTCATCGACCTCGACGACCCGACGCCCGCGGCGGCCGCGTGGGAGGCGGTCACCGGACTCGGCGCTGAGCAGCGGGTCGCGTTCTGCGGCCCCGCCACCGCGATGCTCGCCGTCCGCGAGCTGGCCCCCGGCGCGGAGATCGCGCTCACCTGGAAGCAGCCGCGGCTGCCCGCCCGCGCCCTGCTCGACGACCTGCGCCCGCGCTACCTCAACCCGCCGTTCGGCCTGGCCACCCCCGAGTTCACCGCGGCCGCCCACCACGCCGGGCTCGCCGTCTCCACCTGGACCGCCGACCTGCGCCGCACCATGCGCAGGCTGCGCGCCGTCGGCGTCGACTCGATCACCAGCAACCGGATCGCCGTCCTGTGCTCCGTCCTCGACGGGCGCGCGGCCCGGGACGGCGGCCCGGCCGCGGCCGGACGCCGCGCCCTGTCCGGGCGCGACCTCGGGCGCCACCTCCTCGGCGGCCGCCCCGCGCCGGAGGGCCGTCGATGAGCGGGGAGGAGGTGCTGGGGCGTCGCGCACTGAGCCGCGCGCTGCTCGCCCGCCAGCACCTGCTGACCCGCACCACCGCCACCCCGGCCGCGATGATCCGACACCTCGGCGGCCTCCAGGCCCAGGCGGCCCCGCAGCCGCCCTACCTCGGACTGCTCGCCCGGCTGGACGGCTTCGCGCCGGACGCGCTCGGCGAATTGATCGAGGGCCGGCAGGTGGTCCGGATCGCCCTCCAGCGCGGCACCATCCACCTCGTCACGGCCGAGGACTGCCGGACGCTGCGCCCGCTGCTCCAGCCGGTGCTGGACCAGGCGCTGCGGTCCAACTTCGGCAAGTGGCTGACCGGTCTCGACCTCGACGCGCTGGCCGCCGAGGCCCGCACCCTGGTCGAGGAGGAGCCCCGGACCTTCCAGCGGCTCGGCGCCGACCTGGCCGCCACCCGCCCCGGCCGGGACCCCGCCGCGCTCGCCCAGGCCGCGCGCTGCCTGCTGCCGCTGGTGCAGGTCCCGCCGCGCGGCCTCTGGGGCCGTGGCGGGCCCGCCGCGCACACCACCGCCGAGGCCTGGCTCGGAAGGCCGCTCGACCCCGCGCCCTCGCTCGACGACCTCGCCCTGCGCTACCTGGCCGCGTTCGGCCCGGCCACCGCCGCCGACCTGCAGAAGTGGTGCGGCCTGACCCGGCTCGCCCCGGTCCTGAAGCGCCTCGCGCCCGGTCTGGTGACCTTCCGCGACGAGCAGGGCCGGCTGCTGTACGACCTGCCCGACGCGCCCCGGCCCGACCCGGACACCCCGGCGCCGGTCCGGCTGATCGCCCCGTTCGACAACCTGCTCCTCTCCCACGCCGACCGCACCCGGGTGCTGCCGGAGGAGTACCGGAAGCGGGTGATGACGCAGAACGGCATCGTGTTCGGCAGTCTGCTGGTCGACGGACTGGTGGCCGGGGCCTGGGAGCTGTCCGAGGAGCGGGGCGGCGGGTGGGCGGTGACGGTCCGTCCGTTCGCGCCGACGGCCCGGGCCGACCGGCGGGCGGCGGGGGAGGAGGCCGAGCGGGTGCTCGCCTTCGCAGGCGGGGGCGGGTCGGTCCGCTTCGAGGACCCGGCATAGGGCGTGTCGGCTCCCGGCGGTCGGGCGGGGGCAGGCACCGGTCCTCGACGGGGAGCGGGTCCCGGTGCGGGCGTTCGACCCGGGAGCAGGTGTTCGGGGGCGGCGACTCGTTCGAGTGGTCCCCGGCGGGTGATCCGTGCACAAAGCGGTCGGCCTGGCTTGAATCGACCCACTCGTCGGACGGCGGTGCCCCGTGCGGTGCCGCCCCAGGGAAGTGGAGTCGGGTCATGGCAGCACCTGTACCCAACGGCGTCTACGCCATCGGCAGGCCGGAGGAGCAACTGCTCACCCTGCAGGAGTCGAAGGAGAGTGTGGTCGTCCTTCCGCCGACCGGCCAGCCCGGTGAGCAGGAGTGGGAGGTCGAGGGGCAGAGCAACGGCTACGTCGTCATCAAGAACCTCCGGCACGGCAGCTACCTCGGCCTGCAGGGTCCGCCGGAGGAGAACCAGCAGGTCGTCGGCGCGACCGAGGCCTTCGAGTGGGTGCTCTACCAGGCCGCCGAGCCGCAGTCCTTCCACGTCGTCGTCCCCGGCGGGCCGGTCTACGGGGGCGAGGAGCTGGCGCTGGACCTCAGCGTGCTGCACATCTTCCCGCCGCGTACCGCGCTGCGGCCGCTGGATGTCGCCGACCAGGCGCAGGCCTGGTCGTTCGCCTTCCACGAGTGACCCGCGGGGCGTCCGGGGCCGGCTCCGCCACGGCCGGCCTGGGCGCGCCCGAGGGGGGACAAAACGCGCAATCGATCGGATCATCTGCTGAGATGGGGCAGACCTGGACCGATCGACCGGACGGAGGCACGGATGTCGGGGGAGCCGGGGGAGTCCCCGTCCGGTGACGGCAAGCCGGCGGAGCGGTACGGGGCGGAGCGGTACGGGGCGGAGCGAGGCGGGGCGCAGCGAGGGTCGGGGCAGGACGGGTCGGGGCGAGGCGGGGTGGAGCGGCCGGGCCCGCCCCTTCAGCCGGAACCGCGGTACACGGACCACCGCCGCCCGTACCTGATGCTGCCGCCCCCGATCCGCGCCGCGGCCGCCTGGTCGGCGGCGGTCATCCTGCTCATCACGGTGGCCTCGCTGGTGGTCTATGCGCTCGTCGAGCTGCGCGCCGCCACCGTCCCGGTCATCCTGGCGCTGCTCGGCACCTCGCTGCTCTACCCCGTGATGCCCTGGATGGTCCGGCGCGGCGTCAGCCGCTCGGTCGCGGCCGGGCTGACCTGCGCGGTGCTGGTGGCCGCCGTCAGCGGGGTGATCACCCTGCTGGTCAACTCCCTGGTGCACAGCGCCCCGCAGATCGCCGACGCGCTCCAGGAGGCCGGCGACCGGATCGCCGAATGGCTCGGTCCGCTCGGCGAGAAGATCCGGCACGCCCTCGACAACGCCCAGGGCGAGACCAGCTCGCTCGTCTCGACCGTCACCAACGGCGTCCTCTCCGGCCTCGGGCTGGCCACCCAGATCGTCACCGGCGCCGTCCTGGCGCTCGCCCTGGTCTTCTTCTTCCTCCGCGACGGCCACCGCACCGGCGACGCCATCCGCTCCTACCTGCCCGGCCGGGGTGGCGAGACCCTGGTCGCCTGCGCCGAGCGGGCCTTCGAGGCGATGGCCGGGTTCATGCGCGGCACGACCCTGATCGCCCTGATCGACGCCTTCTTCATCACCGTCGGCCTGCTGGTGCTGAGCGTCCCCGGCGCGCCGGGCCTCGGCGCACTGGTCTTCATGGGTGCCTACATCCCCTTCGTCGGGGCCTTCCTCTCCGGCGCGGTCGCCGTCCTGGTCGCGCTCGCCGACGGCGGCTTCGGGACGGCACTCTGGACGCTCGGCGTCGTCCTCGCCGTCCAGGTCATCGAGGGGAACATCCTCCAGCCCCTGATCCAGAGCCGCACCGTGGAGCTGCACCCGGCCACCATCATGGTCGCCGTGGTGGCCGGTGCGGGGATCGCCGGCATCCTCGGCGCGCTGCTCGCCGTCCCGATCGCCGCCGCCGGCCTCGGTGTCGTCTCCGTCCTGCGCGGCGACCCGGGGCGCCGTCCGCGCGGCGGTCGCCGGAACGGCACGGCCGCCGACGAGGGCGCGGCGGCAGCGGCGGGTGCAGGCGGTTCGGGTACGGCCGGTTCGGGTGCGGCCGGGGGTGCGGATCCGGAGTAGCCGGCCGCCCCGGGCCCCCGGAATCCGGTTGCCGTGCGTGTGCCGAGTAGTGGAGAGTGCCGGGTGTGGCGGCGGTCTGCCGCGGTGTCAGGAGTGAGGGGTGGGGTTGCTGATGGCGGTCGAACGGTTCGAGGTCCCGGACGCCCGGTCCGGCCCGTACGGGGTCACGGCCGGTCCGGACGGCGCGGTCTGGTTCACGCTGGTGCACGCCGGGGAGGTCGGCCGGCTGGCGGCGGACGGCACGGTGACGACGTACGGGCTGGACGCACCGGAGAGCGGACCGTCGGTGATCACCGCCGGTCCGGACGGCGCGCTCTGGTTCACCCGGATGCGCGACCACCGGATCGGGCGGATCGGGACCGACGGGACGGCGCGCTCCTTCGCGCTCCCGGGCGAGGGCCCCGGGCCGTACGGGATCGCCGCCGGTCCGGACGGCGCGCTCTGGTTCACCGAGCTGAACGCCGACCGGATCGGCCGGATCACCGTGGACGGCGAGGTGACGGAGTATCCGCTGCCGGTCACCGGCGGCTTCCCGTCGATGATCACCGCCGGGCCGGACGGCGCGCTCTGGTTCACCCTCAACCAGGCCGACGCGGTCGGCCGGATCACCGTCGACGGCGAGGTGACCGTCCACCCGCTGCCGACCACCGGCACCGCCCCGGTCGGCATCGCGCGGGGCGGCGACGGCGCCCTCTGGTACGTCGGCATCGGCGCCGGACTGGTCGGCCGGATCACGGTGGACGGCGAGGTCACCGAGTACCCGCTGCCCGACCGCGCCGCCCGTCCGCACGCCGTCACCGCGGGCCGGGACGGCCGGGTCTGGTTCACCGAGTGGGGCGCCGGACGGATCGGCTCGTTCGACGCCGGGGGCGCCTACCGCGGCCACGAGCTGCCGGTGGCGGGCGCCGAGCCGCACGGCATCGCCGTCGGTGCGGACGGCGCGGTGTACGCGGCGCTGGAGATCGGGGAGATCGTCCGCGTCACCGGCTAGCCGGGCGTGTCGTACCGGTGGGCGGCGGCCCGCACCCCGCGCGGTGCGGGCCGCCGCCTGCCGGGGCGTGTTCAGCGGTAGAAGGTCCGGCCGGCGGCGCCGGACGAGACCGACCAGACCTCGACGATCAACCCGTCGGAGACCCTGAGGATGTCGACGCCGCTCCTGGCGACCTTCCCGGCGCCGTCGGCCGCGAAGCTCGCGTGGTAGGGGCGCGCGACGAGTCCGGTCGGTGCGCCGTCGGCGGGCGTGAGATCGACGACGGCGGTCCCCTCCGCCGCGAAGCGGAGCCCGGCGTGGGACTCGTGCCAGCCGGCGACGATCCGGGCGAGCTGCTGCGGGGTGCGGATCTCGTCGAAGGCGTCGGTGCCCGCCTGTGCGTAGCGCAGCACGAAATCGGGCGCCATGATCTCGTCGGCGAGACCGAGCTCGCCGTTCCACAGCGCCGTCCACCGGTCGAACAGGCCGGTACCGAACGTGCGCATCTCGTCGTCGCCCACAACAACCCCCTGAGTCAAGGACCTTCGCAAGCCGACGACGGTAGCAAGCGCCTGTGACAGTCACCGGCCCCGGTGGGGCGGTCGGCGGTCAGGGCGGGGGGTCCGTCCGGCGGTGGTGGGCGGCCGGTGTGTGGCCGAAGACCCGGCGGAAGACGTCGATGAACGCGCTGGCCGACGCCCAGCCGCAGCGGTGCGCGACCGTCGTCACCGGCAGGCCGTCGGCGAGCAGCCGCAGCGCGTGGTGCAGCCGGAGCTGGGTCCGCCACTGCGGGAACGTCATGCCCAGCTCGTCGTGGCAGAGCCGGCTGAGGGTGCGCGCCCCGGCGCCGGCGGCCCGGCCGAGTCCGGCGAGGGTGCGCCGGTCGGCCGGGTCCTCGTCGAGGAGGGCCGCGACCGCGGCGAGCCGCGGGTCGCGCGGGACGGGCAGGTGCAGCGGCTGCTCGGGGGCGTGCCGCAACCGGTCCAGCAGGACGGCCAGGAGGCGTCCTCCCTCCGCGGTGCTTGCGGTGCCCGGGCTGCTGTAGGCGATCACCAGTTCCCGCAGCAGCGGGCCCACCGCCAGCACGGCCGGGCGGGTCAGCCCGAGCGGGTTGTGCTCCAGGGGCAGGCCGATCGTGTGCAGCACCGTCCGCCCGTACGCGCGGTGCCGGTGGACCGTCCCGGCCGGGATCCAGAGCGCCCTGGTGGCCGGGGCCACCCAGGTGCCGGCGTCGGTGGTCACCGCGAGCACACCGCGCCCCGCGTACACGATCTGGTGCACCTCGTGCCGGTGGGCGGCCACCTCGGAACCCGCGGGCAGCGGACGGGTGGTGGTCGGACGGTCGTCCGTCACGTCCGGGGGCGGTTCGGCGGACGGCTCGGCGGGCGGCTCGGCGGGCGGGTCGTGCCGGGGATCCGGTTGCCGGGGATCCGGGCGGCGTGAATTCGGCATCGGTCGGCACTTTATCGGAAGTGCGCCAGCGGGGCGGTCCCGGAGGATCGGCTGGTGACCTCGCAGACCTCCCGTACGCCGTCCCGGGCCTTCCGGGCTCCGCTCGCCCCCGGCCGGGCCTCCCGCGCCTCCGACCCGGCCGGAGGCGCCGGGCCGGTCGCCGCGCTCGCCGTCGGCCACGCGGCCGTCGACCTCTACCAGGGCGTCGTCCCCGCGCTGATCCCCTTCCTCGTCGCCGGACACGGCCTGGGCTACCTCGCCGCCTCCGGCGTGATGCTCGCCGCGACGCTGCTCTCCTCGATCGTGCAGCCGCTGTTCGGCGCGCTGACCGATCGGTGGGCCATGCCGTGGCTGATCCCGGCCGCGACCGTGGTGGCCGGCGCCGGGGTCGGCGCCGCCGGGCTCTTCGGGTCGTACCCGCTGGTCTGTGCGGCGGTCGCGCTCTCCGGGATCGGGGTGGCCGCCTACCACCCGGAGTCCGCCCGGCTGGCCCGGGCCGCGAGCGGCGCCGGGCACACCCGGATGGGCTGGTACTCGCTCGGCGGCAACATCGGCTTCGCGCTGGCCCCGCTGCTGACCGGCCCGGTGCTGGCGGCCGGCGGGCTCGCCGCGACGCCCTGGCTCGTCCTGCCCGCGCTCGCCGCGGCCGTGCTGACCGCCCCGGTCGTCCGGAGCCTGGCGGCCCGGACCGCGGCCGCGCAGGCCGCCGCCCGGGCGGGTGCCGGACGCGACGGTGCAGGACGCGACGACTGGCCGGCCTTCCTGCGGCTCTCCGCGGTGATCGGCTGCCGCTCGGTGGTCTTCGTCGGACTGAGCGCCTTCGTCGCCCTCTTCGCCGGGCAGCGGTTCGGCGGCGGGGCGGGCGGGGGCTCCGGCGCGGGGACGGCGGCGCTGTTCGCCCTGTTCGCGGGCGGCGCGGTCGGCACCGTCCTCGGCGGGTGGCTGGCCGGGCGCTGGGGCCGGGTGCGCACCGTCCGGTGGGCGTACGCGGCGGCCGTCCCGGCCGTCGCCGGGCTGCTGCTGGTGCCCGGTCCGGCGCTGTACGGCTTCGCCGCGGCCGTCTCGCTCGCCCTGTACGTGCCGTTCTCGCTCCAGGTGACCCTCGGTCAGGACTACCTGCCGAGCCGGATCGGGACCGCCAGCGGTGTCACGCTCGGCCTGGCCGTGAGCGTCGGCGGGGTCGCCGGGCCGGTGATCGGGCTGCTCGCCGACCACGTGGGGCTGCGGGCCGCGCTCGCGCCGCTGGCGCTCCTGTGCGCGGTCTCGTGGTGGATCGCGCGCGGGCTGCCGGAACCCGCCGAGGTGGTGGTGGCGGCCGCGGAGGGCGCGCCGGTCGCGGCCGCCGCGGTGCCGGTGCCGGAGGGGCCCGGGCGGGCCGGAAGGGCCTGAGGCGGTGGAGGCCTGAGGTGGTGGAAGGACCGCCCGGTCGGGCTCCCGGCCGGGCTCCGGGCCGGGAGCGGGCGGGCCTGGGGGGCGGGCGGCCCGGCGGGGGCGGGGCTCCCCGGTCAGTCCTGCCCGCCGAGCTCGGCGGCCAGGTCGCAGAGGGCGGCCCGGTCGGCGTGCCCGGTCTTGGCGAGCAGGTTGGCCATGTGCTTCTCGACCGTGCGCGGCGAGATCGACAGCTTCCGGGCCAGCTCCTGGTTGCCCGGGCGGGCGGCCAGCAGCACGAAGACCTCGTACTCGCGGACCGTCACCCCGCAGGTCCGCAGCCGGGTCGGGACGGCGTCGCGGCCGCCCCGGTGCTGGGCGACGCTGGCGCCCGCCCGCCTCAGCAGGGTCCGGCAGGCGGCGGCGACGGGCTGCACCTCCGCCTGGTGGAAGTACTCCTCGGCGGTGCGCAGCCAGGTCACCGGATCGCCCCAGCCGTCGGCCAGCGCCGCCTCCGCGGTCAGCCGCAGGGCGAGGTGGTGGGCCAGCGGGAACGGCGCGGCCGTCCGCCGGGCTTCCGCGACCGCGCGGGCGGCCTCCGCCGGGCGGCCCTCACGGCCCAGCAGGACGGCTTCGGCGAATCCCAGGAACTGGCGGTTCCAGGCGAGTTCGGCGGCCGGCGAGCCGGTGGCCCGGTCGAGTTCGGCCCGCCCCCAGCGGCCGTCGGCCACCTCCAGCAGCGGGTGCAGGCCGTGCCGGCCCGCCAGGTAGAAGACGCTGGGGTGCTCCTGTTCCCAGGCCAGGCCCGCCGCGAGCTCGTCGGCGGCCCCGGTCCGGTCCTCGGCGAGCAGGGCGCCGACGGCCCGGCAGAGCCCGTAGCGCAGGGGCATCAGGAAGGACTCCTCGCCGCCGGCCTGCCGGAAGCGGGCCAGTTCGCGTTCGGTCTCCCGGCCGCGGCCGCGGTGCGCGGCCAGGGTGGCGGAACAGAGCAGCAGGTAGCGGTGGGCGGCGAGGTTGCGCAGCCGGGCGGTGGCGTCCAGGCAGCGGTCGACGATCTCCCGGGCGGTGTCCCACTCGCCGCGCAGGACGGCGTTCATCGCGAGCAGCCCGTCCAGGGTCTGGGTGAGCATGATCGCGCCGAGCCCGGCGGCCGCCTCGCGGGCGCGTTCCAGGCGGGTGCCGTCGCCGGTGCGCATGAACGCGTTGGCGCCGAGCCGCAGCAGTGCCTCGACCCGCCAGACCGGCAGGGCGTTGGCCTCGGCGACGGCCAGCATGCGTTCGAGGCAGGCGTCGGCGGCGTCGAAGCCGCGTTCGCGGGCGAACAGGGCGAGCAGCTGCCAGGCCTGGCAGGCGACCACCGGCAGGCCGGCCCGCTCGGCGACCTCGGCGGCGTGGCGGGCGCGCAGTTCGGCCTCGGCGAGCCGGGTGGCGGTGTCGGTCCGGTCCTGCGGGTGGTGGACCGGGAGGAGGGCGAGGTGTCCTTCGACGACGGCCAGTGCGGCGTCCTGTTCGGGGCGCGGGTGGTCGGCCGAGAGCGTGCGCACGGCGGCGACCTGGGCCACCGCGTCCGGGCCGCGTTCGGCCATGACCGCCGCCCAGGCGAGGCGGGTGTGCAGGTCGATCCGGCGCTCGACGGCGGGGGTCCTGGCCGGGCTGCGGTCGGGGTGGACCGGGGGCAGGGTCCGGACGAGTTCGAAGGCCCGGTCCAGCTGGCCTGCCTCGGCGAGCGCGGGCAGCAGCCGTTCGGTGACGGCGGTCCGTTCGGCGTCCCCGGCGAGTTCGTGCGCGCGTTCCAGCAGCACCACCGCCGAGCTGGCCGCGCCCGCCTCCAGCATCCGCCGTCCGGCCTCCGCGAAGTGCACGGCGGCGCCCGCCCGGTCGCCGCCGGCGAGCAGCAGGGAGGCGACCAGCTGGCGCCTCTCGTCGGCGAGTTCGGGATCGGCGCGGACGATCGCGCGGGCCGCCCGGCGGGCCAGCGCGGCGCGTTCGGCGGGGGCGAGGGCGGCGGTCACCGCGTCCGCGGTCAGCGCGTGCCGGAACGCGTAGCGGTCCGGGGTGGCGCCGTCCGGCACGATCATGTTGGCCTCGGAGGCCGAGCGCAGGTGGCTGAAGAGGGTCCGGTCGTCGTACCCCGTGATCAGCTGGACGGTGGTCACCGAGAACCGGCTGCCCAGGGTGGCGGCTGTCAGCAGCAGCTCCCTTACCTGCGGGTCGAGTTGGTCGATCCGTCGGCTCCAGCTGCGGACGATGGTGCTGGGTACGCCGGTCCGGGGCCCGCCCGGCAGCGTCCAGCGGCCGTTCTCGTCGCGGCGCAGCGCGCCGGAGTCCAGCATGTCGGCGAGCAGTTCCTCGACCAGGTAGGGGCAGCCGTCGCCGCGGGCGGCCAGCTGGTCGAGCACGGCCGCCGGCACCTCGGCGGCCTCGCTCTCCAGGATCGCCGCGGCCAGGGCGGCGACCTCGGCCGGCGGCAGCGGCCGCAGTTCGGCGACGGTGGCGGCGCGCCGGCGCTCGGCGGCCCGGACCAGGTCCAGGGCCGGGCCCGGTTCGGCGCGCAGCGTGCCGAGCAGCAGGACCGGCAGCCCGTCCAGGTTGTCGACCAGGTACTCCAGCACGGCGACGGTCTCCGCGTCGGTGTCGTGCAGGTCCTCCAGCAGGAGTACGCAGCCCTGGTCGCGGCCGAGCACCGCGAGCAGCCGCAGCAGTGCCTCGGCCAGTTCGACGACCGTCTCCGGGTAGGCGCCCGCACCGGCCGCAGACGAGCCGTCGCGCCATTCCGGCACCAGCCGGGCGAGCGCCGGCCGGTAGGGGGCGAGTTCGGGGTCGGCGGGTGGGCCGGCGGCCCGGAAGCGGGAGGAGAGCGCCTCGATCAGCGGGCGGAACGGCGTCACCGTGCCGGTCGAACTGCCCCGGCCGCGCAGCACCGGCAGGCCCAGGCCGTACGCCTGGTAGGCGCATTCGCCGGCCAGCCGGGACTTGCCGATGCCGGCTTCGCCGAGCAGGAAGACCGCCCCGCCGGCCCGCTGCCGGGCGGCGGACAGCACATCGCCGAGCAGCTCGATCTCGGCTGCTCGGCCGACGGTGATCGACGACGTGGTCCGCATGGCCGCAGGCTACTTGACGGGCCATCTGTTCTGAAGGGAGGCGAATCGGCCACGAAGCAGACACGGTGTCAGCACGGGATGGTTACGGTACGACCACATGGGTGGGGAGGCCGTCCGCTGGGGTGGCGGATGTGGCGGTTGTGATCAATGGGACTGGTGGGGCCTTCCGGGGTGTACGGAAGGGGTCTCCGGGGGGCCCTCCGGGGGCGACGCGGGGTGGTTCGGGTGGCTGGGCTGCCGGATGGGGCAGGTGGGGCGCACAGGAGCACGCCGCGCCGGTGTGCGACGGCGGTCGGAGGGCGCGTGGCGCTGAATTCAGGGGCGCGCGGCGGTGCGGACGGGGCGCACGGCTGTCCGGGCCGGTGGGCGGCGGGCCGGGGAGGGCTGTCGGCACCGCACGGCGGGCACGCCCCCGCCGGGCCGCGCGCGCCCCTCGGGCGGCGGGCCGGCGCTCGGCTGCGGGGGCGTCCCCGGCAGCCGGCGCGGGTGCGGGCGCCGGTGGGGGCGGTGCGGGCGCGCGGGGGTGGTGCGGGCAGCCCGGGTGTCCGGGCCGGGGCGGGCCGAGCGGCGAACCGGCAGCCCCCGCCGCCGGGCCGCCGCTGTGCCCGCCGCCGGGGGCTGCCCGTTCCCCGGCGGCGGACGGTCAGGTCCGTTCAGGTCCGGTGAGGGCCGGTCAGAACGGCGTGGTCATGGTCGGGAACTCGACGATCGGCGGGACGGCGCCGCCGGTGCCGGCGAGCAGCTGCGAGCGCAGGCCCAGGCCGCCGCCGGCCCGCAGCCGGATCTCACCGGCCGGATGGTCGGCCGCCTGGCCGGGGTGGGCGGTCGGCTGCTTCCAGGTCAGCTGCTGGTTGTTCTCGTGCATCGGTCGGTACTCCTTCGTGAGCGGTACGGACGGTGCGGTGGGTGGCGCCGGTTCGATGGCGGCGGACGGATCCGCCGGACGGACGGGACGGGGTGGTGCGGTCCTCCGGCCGCACACGCGGTGCGGCCCGAGGACGTGCGGTGCGGACGGAGGCTTCGGGGGGCGGGCCGGGGAGAGCGGGAGGTCAGTACGGCGGTGGAGGGGTGCCGGGGCGGAGCAGCAGTGCGGGCGGCACCCGGTCGGGGAAGCCGAGGCGGAGCAGCCCGTGGCCGATCCCGGCCAGGCCGGTGAGCAGGCCGGGGTGCGGGACGTGGTCGGGGCTGCCGCAGCGTGGCCCGTCGTGGTCGATGCCGGCGAGGAGCGCCCCGGCCCGCCGGACCCACGGGGTCCGGCCGGAGGCGGGGCCGTGCCGGCCGAGCAGTTCCAGGACGCCCAGCTCGCCGTGGCAGAGGCTGTGGTCGCCGATCGGTGCGGCGCGGGCGGTGTTCCGGACGGCGCGCTGCGCCCAGTCGGCGAGTCGCCGGTCGGCGAGCGCGAGCGGGCTGTCGATCACCGCGAGCGCGATGCCGGGGCGGCCGCGGCACCAGGAGCCCTCCCGGGAGCGGGCGGCGGTGGCGGCGTGCAGGGCGGCCAGACCGGCCCGGTGGTGCGGGCCGTCGGCCGGTTCGCCGGTGGCCTCGGCGTACCGCAGCAGCGCCCAGCCGGTGCCGGCCGAGCCGTGGGCGAAGCCGGTGGCGGCCGGGGCGGGCCGGTCCGCGAGCCGCCGGGCCCCGACGGCGGCGGCGCGCAGGGCGGCACCGCCGAGGGCGTCCGCGGCGCCGGACGTGCCGGACGTGCCGGGCGCGTCGGGTTCGGCGGGTGCGTCGGGCGTGCCGAGGGCGGGGGTGCGGGGGGCGTCGGGGTGGTCGTCGCGACCGGCGGGTCGGGTGGGTCCGGCGGGTCGGGCGGAAGCGGCGCGTGCGGTGCGAACGGCTGTCGCGTGTGCCGCGGCGGTGTGCACCGCGAGCAGGGCGGCGACACCGCCGGCGGTGCCGCTGTGCACACCGGGGTCGGCCTCCTGCTCGGCCGCGGCGGCGGCGAGGGCCACCGCGGGCTCGGTCCACTGCCCGATCAGCGGGTCGTCGAGGGTCCGGGCGATCTCGGCGATCGCGTAGGCGATGCCGCCGAGACCGGCGAAGGCGCCGGAGCCGACGGCGGCCGGGAGGTCGGGGTGGGCGGCGAGCGCGTCGAGCAGCCCGGGGACGGGGGCCAGCGCCCGGCGGGCCACCTCGGCGTAGCGGTCGGAGCCGGTGAGCGCGGCGAGCTGGGCGAGGAAGAGCGCGGCGCCGGTGTAGCCGCCCGCCAGGTCGGCGCCGAGCGGCCGGACCCGCCAGTAGCGGTCGGCGAGCAGCTCCAGGCCGAGCCAGTTGGTGCGGGACCGCGCCCGGTACGCCGAGGCGACCAGCTGGTCGCCGATGCCCCGGGCCGCGGTGAGCAGCCGCTCCGGCTCGGGCGCGGTGGCCCAGACGTTCTCGGGGACGGGCCGTCCCGGCCGGTGCGCGGGCGTCCCGGCGGCGCCCGCCATGGCCGCGCGGATGATCCACTCCTGGTCCTTGCGGTCGACCCCGCCGAGCGCGGCGAGCTTGGCCTCCGCCCGGGCCAGTCCGGCCTCGGCGAGTTCCCCGGGCAGCCGGCGTCCGCCGGAGGTCCACAGGTCGCGGGCGCCGGGGCGGGCGGTGAACAGCGGGACGTCGCCCGCCCAGAGGTCGGCGATCTCGTGGTCGGCGAGCTCCGGCCGGCCGGGGTCGTCGACCGCGTCGGTGCGCAGCAGGGCCAGCACGGCGTGACGGGCCGCGGCGTCGCGCAGCACGTCCGGGTGGGTGGACTCGTCGAGCAGCCGCGCGTAGACCCGGGTGGCCCGGGGCACCACGCGGACCTCGGCCTCGGCGAACGAGCGCAGCAGGCCGCGCGGGCCGACGAGCCGGTCGCGCCCGGCGGAGAGCGCGGCGTACCCGGCGCGGAAGCCGTCGAGCAGCGCCTCGATGTGGCCGGCCGGGTCGACCGGGGCGCCGCCCAGCCGGGGGCGGTTGTGGGCCTCGCCGAACGGGCGCGGGCGCCGGACCAGCCGCATCTCGTCGGTACCGGCGCCCGCCCAGTCCACGCCCTCGACCGGCGAGGCGAGCCGGCCCGCGCCGCCCCCGCCGATCCCGGACACGTCCACCGCGCCGTCGTCGCCGACCAGCAGTTGCGGCAGCAGGCCGACCCGGTGCACCGAGTCCTCCAGGGCGCGGGACGCCGGGTCCTCGGCGGGCCCGCTCCTGGCGGGCGGGTGGAACAGCGTCTCGACGTCCACCAGCACCGGGTGCTCGCCGCACGCGATCAGGTTCTCGAAGTGCAGGTCGGTGCCGTCCAGGACGTGCAGCAGTGCGAGCAGCGCGCCCTGCCGCCGGTAGAAGCGCTCGACCTCGTAGCCGGTGAGGCAGGGGCGCGCCTCGGCGTACTCGGTCCAGCCGTGGCCGCCCCGGTCGAGCAGGCCGAGCGCGCGCAGCCGCGGCACCCCGGGCTGGTCGGTGTACCAGCCGAGCAGGGCGTTGAAGTGCCGGTGCGCGGCCGGCGGGCGGGGCCGGTGGACGACGGCGGCGCCGTCGGCGAAGTGCAGCACGGCGACGGCGCGGCCGCGGCGGTGGCGGTCGCCCGCGTCGGAGGCCACGGCGACCAGCGCCCCCGGGTCCCGGCCGCGCAGCAGGCCGGCGACCAGCAGCGGACGGTCGGTGGCGAAGCGGTCCAGCAGCTCGGCGTACGCGTCGGCGGCGTCCAGGCAGGCGCGGGCCAGCAACCGGGCCAGCACCGGGTACTCGCGCAGCAGCGCGGCGAGGCCCTCGCGGCGGGCGGTGAGGGCGAGGAACGAGCGGAACCGCTCGTGCGGGCTGCCGCCGGCGAGCCGGCCGGCGACCCGGGCCACGTTGAGCTCCAGGACCAGCGTGCGGGCGGCGATCCTGGCGAGCCGCTCGGTCAGGCGGGCGGTGAACCCGGCGCGCAGGGCGGCCAGGTCGATCCGGCCCAGTTGCTCGGCGGTGCGCACGGCGGGGGAGAGGGCGGTGAGCAGCCGGACCTGTGCGCGGTCGGCGAACGGCTGGAGGACGAGCGCGAACCCGGACAGCCCCGGGTACGCGGCGCGCGGCACGACCGGACGGAGCGGGGCGGCGGCGACGGCCGCCTCGGTGAACGCGGCCCAGTCCGGGCGGGCGGCGGGAACGGGCCGGCCCGGGGTCAGACCCCGCTCCCACCAGGGGGAACCGCCGGGGCGGGCCGACCGGAGGCGGGCGCGGTGGGGGCGGAGGCCCGGGGCCGGGGCCGGAAGGTCCGGGTGCGGCACGCCTGGGTGCGGCGGGTCCGCCTCGGCCGGGGTCGGGTGCGGTGGAACCGGGTGGGGCGGGCCGGGGTGCGGCGCGTCGGAACACGACGGGCCGCCGCACGGTGGGTCGGTCGCTGCTCCGGCATCGGGCACGGGTTCCGCCTCGGGTTCGGGCTCGGACGGGGGCGCGGACGTGGACTCCTGTTCGGACGTGGACCTGGGTGCGGGTCCGGGGGTGGACTCGGACGGGGACCCGGGCAGGGTGCCCGTGCCGTTCGGTGCCGGGGCGGCGCGGCGGGCCGTCCCGTCGGGCGAAGGGGCGTCACCGGGCACCGGAGAGTGCGGGAATGGTGTGGCCGGGGGGACCGCCGGTGCGACCGGGCCCTGAACCGGTCCGGCGCCTCCGTCGAGGCGCGTGCTGCGCACGGCGTTCACCCCTGCCACCACCGCACCTCCGATGCCGGGAGAGGGCCGCGCTGCCGTCGAAGGCGCCGCCCTCGGTCCCGATCCTGGCGTCGGCGCGGCCACCGGTGCATGGGGGGCGGGCCCCCATCTTTGTGACGGGCGGCCCGCATGATCCCGCTTACGGCCGGGCGGGCGGGTCCGGCGGGGTCCGGCGGGTCGGGTCCTGCGGGGCAGCGGGCGGGGCCTAACGCCTGGCGAGCAGGAGCTGGGTGGCGACGGCGGGGCGGCCGTTCATGGTGAGCACCGGGAGCTCGTGCTCGGCCACCGGCTCGAAGGCGGTGAACAGCTCGTCCAGCCGGGCGCGGGTGTGGTGGCGGCAGACCGCGCCGTCGCCGGTCTCGAACACGCCGAGCCGGCCGTACCTCGCCTCGAACAGCCGGTAGCGCGCGCGGTTGCGGTCGTCCGGCTGGAGGCAGTAGTCGCTGACCTGGAGCAGCCCGCCCGGGCGCAGCACCCGGTGGAGTTCGCCGACGAGCGCGCGCTGGGCCTCGTCGTCCGGCACGCAGGTCAGCACGGCGAACAGGAAGGCCGCGTCGTAGCAGGCGTCCGGCCGGTCGAGCCGGGGCGGGTCGGTCAGCACCTCGAAGCGGGCGGCGGGTTGCTCGGCCCGCGCGCGGGCGATCGACTCCGGTGCCACGTCGACGCCTTCGACGTCCGTGAAGCCCAGGGCGGCGAGGTCGCCGGCGAGCCGGCCGTAGCCGCAGCCGTAGTCCAGGAGGGCGGCACCGCGGTCGATCCCGAGGGTCCAGTCGGTGCGCAACGGGTGGGCGAAGGTCTTGCCGGTTCCGGTGGAGTTCCAGTACGCGGACTGGTCGTCAGGGGTGGACACGGCCCGATCATGTCACGCGCCGGCCTGTGGCGGGCCGGGCCGCCCCGGGCCCGGCGGCGCGTCCCCGGCCTCCGCGCCGCCGCGGACGCCGCCGTCCGTCCGACCTCCCCGTCGTTCCGGGCCGAACGGTGGCCGCCGATGGGGCCGTTCGGCCCTTGTGACGGCCTCGCCGGGGCGGGAGGGTGATCGCTGCGCCGGTGTGTGCGGGCCCGTCGGAGGCGGGTGGCGCGGCATGACGAGATCGCGGTGGAACGGGAAGAGGCCTGAGGTGGGCGAGTTGGTCACGGTGCGGGTGTGTGAGGGGATTTCGCGGGGCTTCGCGGTCGACGCCAGAGCCCGGGTCGCAGCCGCGGTGAGCGGGGCGGACGCCCTGGTCGAGCAGCTGCGGGTCCGGGTCGGGACGGTCGGTCCGGCCGGCGTGCTGGCCCAGGTCAACGCCGAAGTGGACGGGCGGCGGGTCCGCGTCCAGGAGGCCGCGGCCGATCTGGGCGAGGCTCTGGACAAGGTGGTCGACGGCCTGCGGAGCCGGATGGCCGCCGTGGCCTCGGGGTGGGCGCCCAGGCCGTGGCCGCGCCGGACCAGGGCGCACGGGCTCCCGGCGGCTCCGGCCCCGGCGGCTCCGGTCGCGCGGGTCCGCGCCGAGCGCCCGCGCGCCGAACTCCCCCGCACCGCAGGGCCGCAGGACATCGTCCGGCGCAAGCAGGCCCACCTGGTGTGGTGCTCGCCCGACGCGGCCGCCCTGACCATGGACGCGATGGACTACGACATCCATCTCTTCACGGACCCCGCCACCGAGACCGACGCCGTGGTCTACCGGGTCGGCCCGACCGGCTACCGGCTGGCCCGTACGACCGCCGCCGGGCCGCCCGCCCGGACGGTCGCCCCGCTCACCCTGAGCCCTTGCGGTGCACCGGAGCTGACGGAGGACCAAGCCGTCAGGCGACTGGCCGCCGCCGAGCTGCCGTACCTGTTCTTCGCCCAGCCCGGCTCGCGACGCGGACGGGTGCTCTACCGGCGGTTCGACGGCCGGCTCGGCCTGATCGCGGCCGCCACATGAGCGACGAGTCCGTCCGCCGCCGACTGCGGGCGCTGCGCAGGCCCGAAGGGCTGCCGCCGTCCGTCCATCCCCGGTCCCGGACGCCCGCCGACGTCCCGCCGCGTGAGCTGGTGCCGCTCGAACGGGCCGAGGCGCTGAGGCTGTTGGGGAGCGCGCCGTTCGGCCGGATCGTGTTCACCGTGTCCGCGCTGCCGGCGATCCGCCCGGTCAACCACCTCCTGGTGGACGACACCATCGTGATCCGGACCCATGACGGCGCGGCGCTGACCACCGCCTCCCAGGGCGGGGACGACGCGGGGGTGGTGGTCGCGTACGAGGCCGACGCGATCGACCCGTCGACCCGGCTCGGCTGGAGCGTCGTGGTCACCGGCTTCGCCCGGCCGGTCACCGACCCGGCCCTACTGGCCCGCTACCGGGGGATGTTGAGCCCGTGGGTGAGCGCGTCGATGGACCACACGGTGGCCATCCGGCCCGATCTGGTGACCGGCTACCGGCTCACCACGGGAGCCGCCGCGGCGTCCTGATGCGTCCGTCCGCCGCGGTCGGCGCGGGCGTCCCGTCGTCGCCGTCGGCTGCGGTCGCCCGTCGGTCGGCGGAACCGAACGACGCTCTTCCGTAGCACTGTTGACCGATCGTCGGCGAATCCTCGCCGATGTCCCGGTGTGGTCTCCGGGTGCACCGGCGCGGCCGTGGGGAACCCGATTCCCCTGGCCGCGCCGGTGCTTCGGCGTGTCCGGCGTCCGGGTCCGGGGCCCGTGTTCGGGTTCGGGGCGGTGTCCGGGGTCCGACGTCCCGGGCCGCCGCCGGTGGTCCCGGCCGGCGGGCCGGAACCGGGGCCCACCGGCCCCGGTCCGCCGGGCCCAACGGCCCTAGGGCGCACGGGTGTCGCGTTCCGATCATGGATCGCCACCCATCCGCAGCAGTATTCGAAGGAGTGCGTCCTTGAGCGCCATCGAGGCACGGGGCGACAGCGCGCCGCCGCCGTCCGCAGCCCGGCCGGAAGGAGTCCGGGCCGAGCGCCCCGGCTCGGCCCTGGTCCGGCTGCTGACGACCACCGACCACAAGACGATCGGCACCATGTACCTGGTGTCCTCGTTCGGGTTCTTCCTGATCGGCGGCATCCTCGCCCTGGTCATGCGGGCCGAACTCGCCCGGCCGGGGACGCAGATCCTCTCCAACGAGCAGTTCAACCAGGCCTTCACCATGCACGGTTCGGTGATGCTGCTGCTCTTCGCGATGCCGCTGTTCACCGGCTTCGCCAACTGGATCATGCCGCTGCAGATCGGCGCCCCCGACGTCGCCTTCCCGCGGCTGAACATGCTCGCGTTCTGGCTGTTCCTGTTCGGCTCGCTGATCGCCGCCGCGGGCTTCGCGACCCCGCAGGGCGCCGCCGACTTCGGCTGGTTCCTCTACGCGCCGCTCTCCGACGCGGTCCACTCGCCCGGTGTCGGCGCCGATATGTGGATCATGGGCGTGACGCTCTCCGGATTCGGCTCCATCCTCGGCGCGGTCAACTTCATCACCACGATCATCTGCATGCGCGCCCCCGGCATGACGATGTTCCGGATGTCCATCTTCTGCTGGAACGTGCTGCTGACCTCGGTCCTGGTCCTGCTGGTCTTCCCGGTGCTGGCCGCCGCGCTGCTCGCCCTGGAGTGCGACCGCAAGTTCGGCTCGCACGTCTTCGACCCGGCCAGCGGCGGGGCGATGCTCTGGCAGCACCTGTTCTGGTTCTTCGGCCACCCCGAGGTGTACATCCTGGCCCTGCCGTTCTTCGGCATCGTCTCGGAGGTCATCCCGGTGTTCAGCCGCAAGCCGATGTTCGGCTACGCGGGCCTGATCGCCGCCACCGTGGCCATCGCGGGCCTCTCGGTCACCGTGTGGGCGCACCACATGTACGTCACCGGCCAAGTCCTGCTGCCGTTCTTCTCGTTCATGACCTTCCTGATCGCGGTGCCGACCGGTGTGAAGTTCTTCAACTGGGTCGGCACCATGTGGAAGGGCTCGCTCAGCTTCGAGACGCCGATGCTCTGGACGGTCGGCTTCCTGGTCACCTTCCTGTTCGGCGGACTGACGGGCGTGCTGCTGGCGGCCCCGCCCATCGACTTCCACGTGTCCGACTCGTACTTCGTCGTGGCGCACTTCCACTACACGCTGTTCGGCACCGTGGTGTACGCGATGATGGCCGGCTTCCACTTCTGGTGGCCCAAGATGACCGGCAGGATGCTCGACGAGAGGCTCGGGCGGATCTGCTTCTGGACGCTCACCATCGGATTCCACTCCACCTTCCTCGTCCAGCACTGGCTGGGCGCCGAGGGCATGCCCCGCCGTTACGCCGACTACCTGGCCTCCGACGGCTTCACCGCGCTCAACACGGTGTCCACGATCGGGTCGTTCCTGCTCGGACTCTCGCTCCTGCCGTTCCTCTACAACGTC
Organism: Kitasatospora sp. NBC_00458; assembly: GCF_036013975.1. Lineage (NCBI taxonomy): Bacteria > Bacillati > Actinomycetota > Actinomycetes > Kitasatosporales > Streptomycetaceae > Kitasatospora > Kitasatospora sp. NBC_00458. The sequence continues at coordinate 547,013 of NZ_CP107904.1, read as the reverse complement.
TGGAAGACGGCCAAGTACGGCGAGAAGGTCGAGGTCGACGACCCGTGGGGCTACGGCCGTTCGCTGGAGTGGGCGACCTCCTGCCCGCCGCCCCGGCACAACTTCGTGACCCTGCCCCGGATCCGCTCGGAGTCCCCGGCCTTCGACCTGCACCACCCGGAGATCGCGGCCCGCGACTTCCTGGACCACAACGGCGAGCCCGCCAAGCACCTGGCCGGCGTCACCCCGGCCGCGTACGACGCCCCGACGACGCGCCGCGGCCGCGCGCTCGCCGCGTCGGGCGGAGCGGGAGGGCCCGGCGGAGCGCCCGACGACGGCGCTCCGGGCGCCGGAGGCTGACGGCCCGCCCCCCCGAACGCCGCTCCCGCCCGTGTCGCTGCCCCCGGGCGGGCGGGAGCGGCCCCCCTTCGCCTGGCCCCCTTCGCCCGGCGCCGGCGGGTCCCGCGACGTCCGTCCGGTGTCCCCGCCCCACCTCTACGCCCCACTTCTACGTCCCGCGTTCACGTCCCACGTCATCCCGACACCGCGTCGAGCCCCATCGGCTGAGGAGCGCACGGCACCATGTCCCACACCGTTCTGGCCATCGGCACCGCCGCGACCACTGCGTCCGGCTGCGTCTGGTACCTGCCCGCCATCGCCGACCTGCAGGCGGGCGACGACCGCCCCCGTTCGGCCCGCACCGCCGCTGCCGCCTGCGTGGTCTGGTGGGCCGGGCTGGCCCTGGCGGGCGTCCTGCTGCTCGCCGTCCCCGACTGGCAGCCCGCGGCCCGGATCGGGCTGGCGGGCCTGGTCGCCGGCGTCCTCCTCCGGGTCCGGGCCCACCTGCAGAGTCGGGCGGAGCAGCGCGAGGACACCCTCCGCTGGGCCCTGCTCGACCCGGACCCGGACCCGGACCCGGGCCGGACGCCGGTGTGCCCCCGCGCGGCCGCCCGTGCGCTGCTCGGATGGCTGGTCGTCGGCCTGGCGGTCGCCTCGCTCGGCGCCGCCTCCATCCTGCTGTCCGGTGACGGCCCGCTCGCCCCGCGACTGGCCGCCGCCACGGGCAGTGCGCTCGCCGTCTCGACGGCCTTCCTGCTCATCGGCCTCGGCAACGCCCGCAGGCGCCGCCCCTGAGGAGGTGCCGGGCCTGGTTGCGCGCAGGGTCTCCGGTCCTGTGCGGAACACCGGACGGATCATCAAGTCCACTTGGGCGAGCGGACGTTGAAATGCGGAGCCGTCGCCCCGTATGTTCGGGCGCGACACCGGGGGATTCGCCCCGGTCGTGTCGAGAGGGGTGTCCCATGACCACTGCCGCACCGCGCGAAGTCCTCGAAGACTTCGTCCGGTTGATGGCCGACGGCCCCGACCCGGCGGCTGCCGACCTGTTCACCGCGGACGCCCCCTTCGAGCTGCCCTACCTGATGCCGGGGGTCCCCGACCAGCAGCCCGGCCGGGAGGCCTTCCGGCTCCACCTGCAACGCGGCGCCGGGGTGCAGAAGTTCGAGAGCGCGGACCGCGTGACCGTCCACGAGACGGGCGATCCCGAACTCGTCGTCGTCGAGTACCGGATCCACGGCCACGTCCTGGCCACCGGGAAGACGTTCGCGTTCGACATGGTGATGTTCGCCCGGGTCCGGGACGGACTGATCACCTGGTCGCGCAGCTACTCCAACCCGCTCGACAGCGCGATCGCCTTCGGCGCCGCGGAACGGCTGCTCGCCGCGATAGCCGCCGGCTAGGCACCCACGGCTCGCTCGCCCGGGCGGCCGTGCCCGCACAACGGGCACCGGCGGAGCGGGAGTTCGGGGACCGTCTCCGGCCGTGCGATCGACCCGCCGCTCGCACGGCCTACGAGACCTGCCTGCGGGCGGCGGGATTGAGTGAGTTGACCCCTGCCCCGCTGGAGGTCTCGGAGGCCGGCGTGCGCGCGTCCGGCGAGGACTTCCGGGCGGACCTCCGTGCCGACCCCGCCGCCGGAGACGCTGCGCTGGCGTGCGTGACCCGGGCTCCGCCCGCCCGCCGGGGTGCCCGGCCACCGGGTCGCCCGGTCCGGCGGCCCGACGGCCCGGGAAATGGGGTCGTTCGACCCTGGGCGGCCGCGGGGCACCGGGGCATGATGCGGTGGACCCGGCGTGTGGTGTGCCGGGCGTGGAGAAGGTGGAGCCGCGAGATGGCGAGCGAGACGACCGGTGCCGAGACGCCGGCGCCGGTCAGGGTGTTCCTGCTGGACGACCACGAGGTGGTGCGCCGCGGCGTGCACGACCTGCTGGACTGCGAACCGGACCTGGAGGTGGTCGGCGAGGCCGCCACCGCCGAGCAGGCCCTCGTCCGCGTCCCCGCGCTGCGTCCCGACGTCGCCGTGCTGGACGTCCGCCTCGGCGACGGGGACGGCGTGGCCGTCTGCCGCGAACTGCGTTCCCGGATGCCCGACCTGGCCTGCCTGATGCTCACCTCCTTCGACGACGAGGAGGCGCTCCTCGACGCCGTCATGGCGGGCGCCGCCGGGTACGTGCTGAAGCAGATCAGCGGGACCGACCTGGTGGCCGCCGTCCGGACCGTGGCCTCCGGCCGGTCGATGCTCGACCCGGGGGCCGCCACCCGCCTGCTGAACCGCCTCCGCAGCGAGGCCGAGCCGGCCCAGCCGTCCACCGGGGGACCGGAGCTGACCGTGCGCGAGCAGGAGGTGCTGGCACTGATCGGCGAGGGGCTCACCAACCGGCAGATCGGCGAGCGGCTCTACCTGGCCGAGAAGACGGTGAAGAACCACGTCTCGCGCCTGCTCGCCAAACTCGGTGTGGAGCGGCGCGTGCAGGCCGCCCTGATCGCCACCGAGCTGCGGCAGTCCGCCGCCGCCCAGTCGGCCCACCACGCGCGCGTCCACGGCGGCGGCCTGCGCGGCTGACCCGGCCCGGCCGGATCGTTCGGCCGCCGTCGCCGGACCGGTCCCGTCCGCGTGACGGCCCGTTGCTGAGAGTTGTGCGGCGAGGGTTGCGCGGGGGGGACCGGCCGCGGTGAACCGGCGCACCCGGCGCAGGCGGCAGGATCGGGCGTGGCCTGCCCGGAGCGCGCGCCCCGAAGCCTCCGCACGCCCCTTCGCACGCGCTGTGCGGCCCCGACCCGGTGGGGAAGACTTCGGTTGGCTGCGGAACGGAGCGCGCGGACCGGCCTGCCGACGCACGGCGTGACGGAGTCGCACGTCGCACGAGGAGACGGGGCCGCGCGGACCGGTCGCCGGGTGAAGGACCCGCGGCCGGAGTGGTGACGACCGCGTCAGGGGGCGACCCTGGTGGGGGGTGGGATCCGGGGCGGGCCACGCCGCCCCGGCGGGGCGCCCGTCGCACGGGGCGCCGGTCGCACGAGGAGTAGTGATGGACCGCATTCTCACGTTCGTGTCCCTCCAGAGGCCTCCCCGGCAGGCCCCGCCGGTGGCCGAGCTCTCCGGTGAGTCGGAGTTCCAGCGCGCGCTCGGCGACGCCGCGCTCCCCGAGGAGCGGGTGGTCGCGGCCAGGGCGTTCGTGGCCGGGGGCGCTCCGGTGGTGTCCCCCGACACGGTCCGGCTCGGAGCCGGGCTGGTCGCCCTGAGCGACCTCGTCTCCAGCGGGGAGGCGGGCACCCCCGAGGAGGTCGGACAGGCCGTCCGCCGGGTCGTCGGGGACGCCTCGCCCGAGGACTGGGCGGTCGACCTGCAACGCGCGCGGGACACGGTGGTCGCTGCGTACGTCCTGGGACCGGAGGAGCTCGACGCGGCGGTGGCGGTGAAGATCGTCCGGGCGCTGACCCTCGCGGGCGCCGTCCTGGCCGGGCCGGTGTCCGCGAGGGCCGTCGACGGGATCGCCCACGCGCCGCTCCTGCTGCCGGACGTCCTGGTCGGCCGGCGTCGTCCGGGCGCGGCCGTGCCGGAACCGGAACCCCCCGACGCCGTGGCCGAGCGGTTGATGGAGAGGTTCGGTTCGCTCCGTGACGACCTGGCCCGTGTCACGGAGGCCGTCGCACAGGTGGCCGCGCACGACGAGGACGAGCTCGTGCTGCGGGAGCTCGACCGGGAGCAGTCGCTCGCGGCGCTCTACCGGACCGCGCGGCCGCCCGCCGAGGGCCGGCGGCAGGAGGGGCGCAAGACGCGCGACGACGACCCCGTCAGCACCTCACCGCTCCGGCGGGCCGCCCAGCGCTCGAACGTCGTGCTGTCGGAGACCGCGCTCCGCCTCCTCTCCGAGCCCGCCCTGCGGGCCTTGAGCCAGTACGGCATCGATCCGGCCGCCGCGTCCGTCCGCGACATCCAGGCGAGGCTGGTCTCGGAACAGGAGCGATCGACTCGGCAACTGCACACCGTGGTGGCGGAGCTGTCGAAGGTCCGGCTGATCGGGGGCGACCGGCTCGCCGCGCAGATCGGCGAGCTCCTCGGCCGCCACCGGCTGGATCCGATCGACGACCCCGGGCAGGAGGAGCCGGTCGCCTCGGCCCCGCCGGCCACCCACACGGACGTGCGCCCCCTCGGTGTCGCCGACCTGTGCGTCGTCCGCACCCACCTCAGGCGGTACGAGCGGGGCGAGGTGGCCCGCCTGGAGAGCGTCCTCCCGGGCGAGCGGCTCACCCACAGGACGAGCGAGGTGGACGAGAGCGAGTCGACCGAGACCACCGAGGCCGAGCGGACGAGCCTGGAGTCGCTCGCCCGGACGGCGGCGGATCAGAACGCCGGCAAGACCTCCGCCCAGTCCGGCGGCGGGCGCGGGCCGCTCACCACCGACGGCCCGGAGACCTTCGCCAGGTCGGTGACGGACGCCGTCTCCTCCAGCTCCACGACCCGGACCCGCAGCGCCTCCGTCCTGCGCCGGCTCCACCGCGCCGAGGAGTCCGTCGAGCACGTGCTCGGCAGCACCCCGGACGCCGCCGCGCGGTTCGGCGTCTACCAGTGGCTCGACAAGGTCTACCAGGCGCAGGTGTTCAGCTACGGCTCCCGCCTGCTGTACGACCTCGTCGTTCCCGAGCCGGCCGCGCTGTTCCGGGAGGCCCTGGCCCGTCCGCGCGGCCGGGGCCCCCTTCCGCCCGGGCCGGCCGCCTTCACGGTGCCCGCGGACCAGCTTTCGGCCGAGAACTGGTCCTACTACGCCACGGGCCACCGGGCGACCGGTGTGGACGCACCCCCGCAGGCGCAGGTGTGCGTCACCGAGAACTTCGGCCAGCGGGCGCCGGACCCCTTCAGCGGCGAGCTCGGCGCCAGCAGCCTGGAGATCGGCGAGTGCCGCAGGACCGCGATCCCCAAGGGGTACCAGGCCGCCTCGTACCGGGTGGTCGCGCTGGCCAGCGGGTGGGTCCCGTACGAGCTGCGCGTCCTGGTCGGCTCGAAGGTCGTCTACATCGACGACTGGTCGTCGAGGCTGTTCAGCGGCAAGCTGGACGGCGAGACCGAGACGGTTCCGGTGGGACTCATCGCGGACGGGGACGGCCGGAGTCCGGGGCTCGCCACGCTCGCCGTGGGGGTGGAGATCCTCTGCGTCCCCACCGCCGCCACCGTCGCCGCGTGGCAGACCAGGACGCACGGGCTGATCCTCGCCGCGAACCGGCAGCGCTTCGCCGACCACGAGGAACGCGTCGCCGAACGGGACGCCCAGGCGCGCCTCCGACTGCAGGCCCTCACCCCGGCCCAGAAGCAGGAGCTCGTCCGGAACGAGGTCAAGCGGACGGCACTGGCCGTGCTGACCGGCCAGAACTTCAGCGGCTTCAACGCGATGAGGACGGACTCCCTCGGCTTCCCGTACCCGGACGCGGCCGCGACGGGGGCGCTGTCGGCGTACATCCGCTTCTTCGAGCAGGCCGTCGAGTGGGAGCACCTGGAGTACGCCTTCCTGCCGTACTTCTGGGGCGCGCGCACGTCCTGGGTGGGCAAACTGCTCGGCCTGGAGCGGGAACCCCGGTTCGCCGCGTTCCTGGGGTCGGGCGCGGCCCGGGTGGTGCTGCCGGTCAGGCCGGGGTACGAGGCGGCCTTCGAGCGGTTCCTCAACACCGGCGAGATCCCCACCACCGACCAGCTGCTCGACGTCGGAGGCCCGCTGTGGGTGTCCCTGATGACCCAGCTGCAGGAGCAGGGGGCCCAGAAGGACGAGGAAGCCGTGCGCGGGGACTCGTGGGAGTTCCGGATCGCCTCCGACCTCGTACGGGCCCGCCGGGACGACCTGTTGCCGAAGTGGACGCCGGCCGGCCCCGGCTGGTTCGAGCAGCCCGACAGCGACACCTGAGGCGGGCCGGAACCGGATGCAACCCTTCGGCGAGCCCGCGTTCGGGCTGAGCGGAGCGCAGCTCGCGTACGACCGGCGCCGGCTGCGCTACCTGGAGTGCCTGCCCGTCCGCGCCTTCCTCAAGGGGAGCCGCTTCACCGCGTGGAACGAGTCCGAGCGCCGGCGCGCCCCGGTCAGGGAGGTCGACGACAAGGGCAAGGTCACCGTCAAGTCCCCGTACGAGGCGGGCGACGCCACGCTGTGCGACGCCGTCCACGACCTCGGGGTCGAACGGCTCGACCCCGGGCTGGAGTTCGTCACCGCGGAGCTCGACCGGCTGCCCGACGCCGAACGGGACGCGCGCCAACGGGACCTGCTGCTGCACGACGACCGCCAGACGGCGCTGGCCCGGGCGCTGCTCGTGCGCGCCGAGCCGTCGCGCCGGGACGAGCTCTTCGGCTGGGAGCGGGCCGGTGTCACCCCGGAGGAGTACTGGGCGCGACTGGAGGTGCCCACCGTCCACATGAAGGTCCTGCTGGAGACGGCGGACTTCGGGGCGAACGAGGTCATCCGCCTGCTCTACCTGCTGGACGCCACCCCCGAGCACCTGCTCGACGCCTCGCTCCGGTGGCGCGACGACGGCGCCCCCGGACGCGACCCCATCCTGCCTGAGACCGTCTCGGCGGCCGTCCGGGAGTCGTTCACGAGCTTCAAGTACTGGTTCGACGACCCCTTCCGGTGCGACGAGTTCACCGGCGACACGGAGGCCTTCCGCGGGGCGAAGGACCGCAACGGCCACGAGGGGATGGAGCACGGCCGGGACATGACGTACTGGTCGGAGAACCACCGCATCCTCTTCGCCACGGCCGAGTACCTGGCGGGCCAGTTCTGGCCGGACGAGCAGTTCGTCTCGATGCGCGCCTACCGGCGGGAGGGGCCGGGAGGCCCGCTGCGGAAGGGCGACATGACCGGGCGCGAGCACATGGCGCACGCCCGCAGGCGGGTGCTGCGCTGGCTCGACGAGCGGCTGCGCCTCGGCTTCGCGGAGTGGAACTCGCCGGGGTACTACGTCTACGACATCATGCCGCTGCTCAACCTCGTGGACTTCGCGGTCGACCCGGAGATCCGCACGCGCGCCGCCATGGTGATGGACCTGCTGGTGTTCGACCTCGCCGTCAACTCGCCCACGGGCGCCATGGCGGGATCGGCGGGGCGCGTCTACTTCGACGGCAAGAACTGCGTCTGGGAACAGGCGGTCCGCAACCCGGGCGAGCTGCTCTTCGGCCGGCTCGGGCACTTCAGCGAGTCGAGTTTCGCCGCGGTCGCCCTGGCCACGTCGCCCTCCTACCGTCCGCCCGACGCGCTGGTCGAGCTGGGGCGGAAGGGGCCGCCGGTCATGACCGCGAGGAGCCGGGTCTCCATCGACTTCGACGAGGCGGGGGAGCACGGCGTCGGCGTGAGCACCGCCGACGACATGGAGTTCTGGTGGAGCCGGGCGGCGTACGCGACCAAGCAGACGATCCTCGCTTCGCGTGCGGTCGCCACCGAGTACGGGCTGCTCGCCACCCCGCCGTTCAGCGACATCCTCCCGGTGATCACGTCGGTGGCGGACGCCATCGACACGGCCGAGGACGTCGGGGCCGGGATCCTGGGCGGCATCGGCGGGGCCGTCGCGGGCTTCGCGATCGGCGGACCGGTCGGGGCCGTCGTCGGCGGGGTGGGCGGCGCGGTCGCGGGCGCCTCCGTGCCCGACTTCACCGAGGTGGACGCCGCGGACCGGTTCTCGGTGCTCACCGAGGGCTCCGTGCTGAGCCGGGGGAACCTCTACGTCCACCGCTCGGGCGGCGCCACGCTCGCCAGCGTGCAGAACTTCCGGCGCGGCCAGCTCAACTTCCAGGCGATGCCGTGCGTCGCGGCCCTGGAGAACGGCGCCATGGTGTGGACGGGCTACCCCTCGGCGGGGTCGTACCTCGACCTCAGCCTGCTCTTCGGAGCCATCCGGGTCGACCACGCCAAGATCTTCCCCGCCGGCCACGACGGTCCGAACTGGTGGACGGGCAACGCCGTTCAGCCGCGGGTCGTCCAGGAGGGCACCGCGGCCATCACGGCCTACGACGCCAAGGAACTGCAGCGGCTGCTCTTCGGGGAGCGGACCCACGCCTGGTTCCCGAAGAACCGCTTCGACGAGGTGGTCGGTCCGACGAGCGCGCGCTGCAACCACGACTCGGCCCGCTGGTTCTTCGGGCGGACGGGCGACAGCTACGTGGGCCTGTTCAGCGCCCTGGAGACCACCTGGACCGACCGCGGACCCTGGCGGGACAAGGAGATCCGCGTCGCCGGCCCCACCAACGTCTTCATCACCCAGATCGGTGCCCGGTCCGACTTCGGCTCCTTCGAACGGTTCGTCGCCAGGGTCGGCACGGCGCGGGTGCACGTGTCGGGGCTGCACACCTCCGCGGAACTCCAGTGCAGCTACGACGTGCCCTTCGGGGAACGGCTGGAGCTGCACTACGACCACGGATCCCGGTACGGCGGGACGCCCCTCCAGGAGGACGGGTACCCGCGGCACCGGAGCCCCGCCGCCAGGATCGCCTGGCAGCAGGACCGGTACGCCATCCAGTACGGCGGGCACTCCGTCGTCCACGACGTCGTCCGGGGCACCCGGGTCCTCGGCGGCGCCCTGACCGGGCTCGTCCACGAGACGCCGCTCACGTTCCTCGCGCAGAACACGGCGCTGCTGCCCCGGCCGCTCTACAAGGGCGCCGACCGGGACGGCGCCGTCGGCGAGCTGATCCGGCTGCTGCGCGAGACCCGGCCGGACGTCGTCGGGCTGAGCGAGATGTGGACGGCGGGCGACCGCGAACGCGTCGTCGACGCGGTCGCGGACCTCTACCCGTACACCGCCGAAGGCCCGCACGACCCGGTCGACCTGCTGGTCGCCGACGTCGAGCCGATGGGCGGGGGACTCCTCCTGCTGAGCCGGCACCGGATCACCGCCGGCGCGTCGACCGTCTACCGGCACTGCTCGGGGGACGACTGCCTGGCCGCCAAGGGCGTCCTGCACGCCCGCGTGGAGCGGCGGGGGAGCCCCGGCCCCGTCGACGTGTTCCTCACGCACACCCAGGCGGCGCACCCGACGGTCGGGGGGACGGCCGCGGGCGCCGGGAAGGCGGTCGAGGCACAGATCCGGCACCTCGCGGCCTTCATCCGCGCGAGCCGGGACGCGGCGGCACCGGCCGTCCTCCTGGGCGACCTCAACATCGACCAGTTCGCCCACCCGGAGCTGTACGCCCGCCTGCTGGGCGAGCTCGGCGGCCCCGAGGACCCGGGCGCGGTGACGGCCACCGCGGGAGCCGCCCGGCCGACGGGCACCAGCGAGTCGGACGGCGGCACCGTCTCGTCGTTCCCGCCCGACCACCCCGCCCGTCCCGCCGACGACCGGGCGCGCTTCGGCCCGACGACCGAGCGGCTCGACTACGTCCTCGGCTTCCCCGGAGCCCTGCTGGTCCAGCACGTCGAGCGGGCGGAGGTCCTGGTCCGGCAGTGGGCGCCGGGACGCGACATGTCCGACCACTACGGGGTCCTGGTGTCGGTCGACACGACGACGCAGCTGTTCCCCGCCGACGGTCCGCTCGGGGCCGTGGCCGTCACGCTGGAGCGTTTCACGTGCCTGCGGACGACGAGCGGCCCGGGGGACGACGAGGTGGAGTTCCGGCTGACGGCGAAGGGCGGCCGGGGCGAGGCGGCGTCCCAGGCCCCGCCCGTGGTGGACGGGGTGGCGGCCGGGAGCGTGCACCGCTTCGAGCTCGCACCGCTACGCCTGGCGGACCCCGGGGAACGGTTGTCGCTGAGCGTCGGGGGCAGGGAGGTCGACGACCTGTCGGCGGACGACTCGCTCGGCGTCGTGCGGCTGGTCCTCGACCGGACCGAGCTCCTCGCGCTCCGGGACCGGGCGGGGCGGACGGCCGGGGCCGTGACGGTGACGCTGCCCGTCCTCCGCGGCGACGGGGGTGAGTACGTCGTGGACGTCCGGCTGGCGTTCGAGGGGTAGGCGGCGGGGGGTGTCCGGCGGGGCGCCTGCCGGGGCGACGGCGCTTGCCGGGGGGCGGGGCCCGTCGAGGGCGGGGTGCGCGGGGTCGTGTGTGTGGCACGGCAGGTCGGCGCCCGGGACGTCGCATCGGGCCCCGGGACGTTCGCCGGGGCGCGGGGCGCGGGGCGCGGGGCGCGGGGCGCGGGGCGCGGGGCCGGGGACGTTGGCCGGGGCGCGGGAGGGGACCCTCGACGGGACCATCGGCCCTCGACCCGCCCGTGCCCGGCGAGTGACCATCGCTCGCATGAACGCCGATCGAGAAGCCCCGTCCGTGCAGGTCGAACCGTCCGGCGGGCCGCGGGTGCGCGGCTCTCGGGAGCTCGACGAGGCACGCGCGCTGGAGCTGCTGGGCGGAACCGGGGTGGGGCGCGTCGTCTACACCGTCGGTGCGCTGCCCGCCGTCCTGCCGGTGCGGTTCAGGCTGGACGCGGCCGGCGGAGTGCTGCTGTCGGCGCCGGCCGGCTCCGAGCTGGCGCGGGCGGTGGACGGTGCGGTGATCGCGTTCGAGGCGGACGAGGTGGACGGCGCCGACGGCACCGGGTGGTGCGTCACCGTACTGGGGCGCGCGGAGGTCCGCCGCGCCGAGGCCCGCCACCCGGGGCGCGAGCCGGACGCGGGCCGGGTGGAGATCAGGATCGGCCCCGAGCTGGTCGTCGGCCGGAGCCTGACCGCCGACCCGGTCTGATCGGCAGGGGCCCGCCCGGGGCCCGTCCGACGATCCGCGTCGCACGACCCGCGTCGCCTCAGCGTGCGGCGGAGACCGTCGGACGAGCCCTACAGCCCGAGCGGGGCCTCCCAGCGCAGCACCGTCCCGCCGCCCTCCGCCGGGCACAGCTCGAAGGTGCCGCCGACCCGTTCGGCGCGTTCGGCGAGGTTGCGCAGGCCGCTGCGCCGGCCCCCGGGCGGGACGCCCATGCCGTCGTCGCCGACGGTGAGCGAGACCCGGCCGCCGAGCGCGCGCAGCGCGACCTCGACCCGGCTCGCGCGGGCATGCCGGGCGGCGTTGCTGAGGGCCTCGCCGAGGACGGCCATGACGTGCTCGGCCAGCTCCTGCGGCACGTCGGTGTCGAGCAGGCCCTCCATGCTGAGCCGCGGGGCGAAGCCGAGGGTGGCCTGGGCCTCGCCGACGGCGCGGGTGGCGCGGGCGCGCAGGCCCCGGTCCGGCTCGCTGTGGGCGCGCAGGCCGAAGATGGTGGAGCGGATGATCTTGATCGTCTCGTCCAGGTCCGCGACCGCCCGGCTGACCCGGTCGGCCGCGCTCTGGCTCTCGATCAGGCGGCCGGCGCTCTGCAGCGTCATGCCGGTGGCGAACAGCCGCTGGATGGCCAGGTCGTGGAGGTCCCGGGCGATCCGGTCGCGGTCCTCCAGCAGCGTCAACTGTTCGGCGTCACGCCGCCGTTCGGCCAGCTCCAGGGCCAGGGCGGCCTGGTCGGCGAAGCCCAGCAGCGGGCCGGTCTCCTCGGCGGTGAACGGTGCCCGCCCGCTCTCCCGCGCCAGCAGCAGCACACCGCGCCCGAACCCCTCGCCGGTGCCCAGCGGCACCGCGACGGCCGGTCCGAGCCCGGTGAACCGCCCGGCCGGACCGGCCGGGAACCGTCCGTCGTGCTCCAGGTCGTCGCTGGTCACCGGTGAGCCGGAGGCGTACGCGGCACCGGAGAGCGTGCCGTCCACCGGAACGGTCACCCCGAGCCGGGCCTGCGGCCGCCCGCCCAGCGCGACCTCGACGGTCAGCTCGGCCGCGCGCTCGCCCGGTCCGGCGAGCGCCACCGAGACGTCGGCCAGCTCGGCGCCGGCGATCTCCCGGGCCCGGCGCGCGATGAGTTCCACGACCTCCAGCCGCGGCGCGCCGGAGAGCAGGCTGCGGGTGATCTCCGCGCTCGCCCGCAGCCAGCGCTGCTGGCGCTGCGCCTCCTCGTACAGCCGGGCGTTGTCGATGGCCACACCGGCGGCGACCGCCAGGGTCGAGATCACCGCCTCGTCGTCGGCGTCGAAGTCCAGGCCGCCGCGCTTGTCGGTGAGGTACAGGTTGCCGAACACCTCGCCGCGCACCCGCACCGGCACCCCGAGGAAGGTGTGCATCGGCGGGTGGCCGGGCGGGAAGCCGACCGAGGCCGGGTGGTCGGAGAGCACCGGGCAGCGCAGCGGCTGCGGATCGCGGATCAGCTCGCCCAGGATGCCGCGCCCGGACGGCAGCGGGCCGATCGCCTCGATCTCCTCCGCGGTCAGGCCGACCGTCAGGAACTGGGACAGCGAGTGCCCGTCGGCGCCGATCACGCCGAGCGCCGCGTACCGGGCGTCGACCAGGTCGGCGGCGGCCTCGACGATCCGGTGCAGGGCCTGGGAGAGGTCCAGCTCGCGGCCGACTTCGAGGACCGCCTCCAGCAGGCTGTGCACCCGGTCGCGGGTGCCGCGCGCGGCGTCGATCCGCCACTGGAGCTCCTCCAGCAGCTCGTCCAGGCGCAGCTGCGGCATCCGTGCGCCGGCGCCGCGCGGACGCGGACCTTCGGTGGCGGCGGCGGTGGCGGCGGCCGTGGCGGGGACGGCGGGCGGGAGGGTGGTGGGGAGGGCGGGGGCGGCGGCGCCGTCCCGGCCGCACGCCACCGGGGGTGCGGTGTCGTCTCCGCCGGTGCCCGTCCGCGTACCCTCCGCGCCGTCCACCGGCGTCCTCCTCGTCGTTCCGTCCAGCCCGGTCCTGTTCCGCCGCCGGTCGCCGGTCACCGACCGTCGGTCGCCGACCGCCGGACCGGGCGGATTGTCGGATTCACGTTAGTGCCCACCACCACCCGTGCGGCACCCCGGGGTGGTCGTGCACACGCCTCCGGCCCAGCCCAGGGACTTACGGCCCCCCCACCGCGGGCCCTGCGGCCCCTGGCCCGCCGGCCGGCCGCTCGACCAGGGTGGGAGACGGCGGACGGTGCGTCAGACCGTACCGCCCGGCGACCGTCCGGCAGCAGGTCGGCCACCGTACGGCACCAGCGGCACGCCGACCCGCAGCCGACCTGCGGGGGACCGGGACCGGACCCCCGCCGGGAGGACGCGGCGGGACGACGTGCGGAGAGGAACCTCCCATGACGCCCCCTGTTCTGGCCGGAGTCGACGGATCGCCCGAGAGCACCGCGGCCGCCCACTGGGCCGCCGAGGAGGCCCTGCGGCGCGGCGCCCCGCTGCGGCTGGTGCACGCCTGGCCGTGGCTCACCGACGGACGGGCCTCGTTCGCCGACCCGGACGACCTGCCGGTCGCCGCCCAGCGGATGCTCGCGGGGACGGCGGACGAGGTCCGGGAGCGTCACCCCGGGGTGCACGTCCACACCGATGTGGTGCTCGACGCCGCGGTGGACGGCCTGGTGGCCGCCGCCGAGGGCGCGGGCCTGCTGGTCGTCGGCTCGCGCGGACTGGGCGGCTTCGCGGGGCTGCTGGTCGGCTCGGTGAGCATGGCGGTCGCGGCCCGGGCGGCCGCGCCGGTGGTGGTCGTCCGGGCGGCGGGCCCGTCCGGGACCGGGACCGCCGCGGCCGCGGCCGCGCATCCGGGGACGGGGACGGGGACGGGTGCCGGTGAGGGTGCCGGTGCCGGCGCCGTGTCCGAGGTGGTGGTCGGCGTGGACGCGGGTGCGCCCAGCGACGCGGTGCTCGCGTTCGCCTTCCGCGAGGCCGGGCTGCGCGGCGCCCGGGTCCGCGCGGTGCACGGCTGGGACCTCCCGCCCGCGTTCGCGGTGGTCGGGTTCCTGCCGTCCGGCACCGAGATGGCGCAGCTCCAGGCCGGGGAGCAGAAGGCCCTGGCCGCCGCCCTGGCGGCGCACCGGGAACGGCACCCGGAGACCGAGGTCGTCGAACAGGTCAGGCTCGGCGCCGCCCGCACCCTGGTGGAGGAGTCGGCCGGGGCCGGCCTGGTGGTGGTCGGCCGCCGGCGCCGCCCGCACGACTTCGGCCCCCGGCTCGGACGGGTCGCGCACGCCGTGCTGCACCACGCCCACGCGCCGGTCGCCGTGGTACCGCACGACTGACGTGCCACGGCGCCGGGCCCGCGCTCGCGAGCGGGCCCGGGCCCGCTCGCGGCCGGGGCGCACCCGGGCCGTTCGACCCTGCCGTCCGGAGGGTGTCCGGGCGCACGCTCGGATTAGCAGCCGTCCCGACCGCCCGCCCGCGCGGCGGCTCCGCCGGGGCGCGGCGACGAGGCAAGGAGAGGATCACCATGACCGAGTCCGCTCTCACCCCGGCCGACCTGCGGTTGCTCGCCGCCGCCGGCGGCGCGGCCCCCTCGCTGCACAACAGCCAGCCGTGGCGGTTCCGCCCGACCCCGGACGGGAGCGGCGTCGAGGTGCACGCCGACCCCGCCCGCGCGGTCCCGCTCGCCGACGCCAACGGCTCGGCGCTGTACGTCGGGGTCGGCGCGGCCCTGTTCAACCTGCGGGTCGCCGCCGTCCGGCTGGGCCGCGACCCTGTCGTCCGGCTGCTCCCCGACCCGGCGGACCCGCACCTGCTGGCCGTACTGGACCTCGCCGGCCCGGCCGCGGCCGCCGTTCCCGCCGCGCCTGGAGCAGCGGACACCGCCGGTGTCGCCGCCGGTGCCGCCGCCGTGCCGTTCGGGCGCGACCTCTACCCCGCGATCACCGAACGCCACTCCAGCCGTCAGCCGTTCACCAACCGGGACGTGCCCGAGGCGGTCCTGGCCGAGCTCGTCGCCGGCGCCCGCGCCGAGGGCGTGGCGTTCGCCGCCCTGGAGGAGGCCGGGGTGCGCCAGGTCCTGGAACTCACCGCCGAGGCCGAGGACCGGATCGCCCACGACCCGGCCCGGCGCGCGGAGACCCGCTCCTGGCTCCGGCCCGATCCCGCACCGGGCTCGGCGGACCCCGCCGTCGACGGCATCCCGTACTCCGCGCTGGGCCCGCAGGACCACGACGCCCGCGTCCCGATGCGCGAGTTCGCGGGTCGGCCGCCCTACCAGGACGGGCCGCCGCAGCCGTCCCAGCGCTTCGAGGCGCTGCCCCAGCTGTGCACGCTCACGACCCCGGGGGACGGTCCGGCCGACTGGCTGCGCGCCGGACAGGCGCTGGAACGCGTCTGGCTGCTCGCCACCGTGCACGGCCTGCGGCTGACGGTCTGGCACCAGCCCGTCGAGTGGCCCGACCTCCGCTGGGGCCTGCGCGACCCGGCCGAGGGGCCCGGACACGTCCAGCTGGTGATGCGGATCGGCTACGGCCCGCCCGGCGCGGCCACACCGCGTCGGCCCCTGGAGGACATCCTCGACACGCCGACCGGCTGAGCGGCACCGGCCACCGGGCTCCTCCGGGCTCCTCCGGGCTCCTCCGGGCTCCTCCGGGCTCCTCCGGGCTCCTCCGGGCTCCTCCGGGCTCCTCCGGGCTCCTCCGGGCTCCTCCGGGCTCCTCCGGGCTCCTCCGGGCTCCTCCGGGCTCCTCCGGGCTCCTCCGGCCGGGGCCGCCCGCTCGGCGTCGTCCGCTCTGGCGGCGGCCGTAGACGCGCCGGGCCCGGACCGCACCGGTGCGGGCCCTAGCGGCAGTTCCACTCCCCGCTGGGCAGTGAGTGCCAGAGGTCGAGCCAGTCGTGCAGCAGGAAGAGCGGTCGGGTCAGGTTGACGTCGCCCGCGCGTTGAGCGCGGATCGCCAGGCCGAGGTCGGGGAAGACGGGGTCCGCGTTGGGGCTGTACAACAGCCGGCCGTGCGCTGTGCGGTGGATGAGCCAGTCCTCCAACCGGGACGGCGGGCAGCCGGTCAGCGGGGCTCCGTCCAACCGCACCTGGGGGCCGGTGAGCGCGTTCACGGCCAAGCACTCCAGACGGTCCGCCCGGAAGAGGGCCCTGACCCCTGTGGTGCGGAAGTCGGCGTGGTCGAGCCGACGCTCGCCGCTGTCACGGGTGTAGTGGAACGAGACGGATCCCTCCTCGCCGAGGGCGGCGGTGATCTCCTCCAAGGTCATTCCGAAGTGCAGCGGTCCGACTCCGACGTACGGCGTGAACGTCCACTCCTCGCGCTCCTCGTCCCTGGCGATCCGCCACAGCCCCTGGTACCCCGGTTCGCTTCCCCGGACGGCTGCGGGCGGTTCGGTTGCCGACCCGTGCGGGACCGCCTGCCCCGGCGTCGTCCAGTCCGGGTGCCAACGACCGGGGGGCTCCAAGGCGGCGGTGTCCTGGGGCTGCTCGGCCAGCCACCGCTCCCGGCTCTCGTCGAAGGGGTCCTCGGGCGGCGTGCGTGCCCAGGCCAAGGCGGCGCGGCGTTCCTCCGCCGCAGCGATGAGGGCCGTGATGTCCTCACCCCAGCTCTCCAGCCGCTCCCGCGCGATCCACCGGTAGTAGGAGTCCGCACTTCGGCCCAGCACGTCGCGGACGGCGGGCACGTGCTGCGGGACGGACACGGCGAGGGCGGGGTCCGCCAGCAGAAGGGCGGTGGCCGCGATGGCGGCCTCCCTCACCTGCGGATCGCCGTCCTCGCAGAAGACGGCGACCCGCGCGTGGAGCGCCGGCCGTGCGGCACGGGCGGCGGCCAGGTCCTGCGGTGCGCCGACCCCGTCCTCGGGGTCCAGGCGGGCGACATCGGCGAACGAGGCCAGCCAGTTCAGCAGCTCCGCGCGCAGCGGACGCCTGCCGGCCCTCCGCTCCCACTCGCCCGCGGCGAGCGTGCGCGGATCGTCGAGCAGAGCGGCCACCACCAGAGCCGCCGGGGCGGTCGCCGGGAACACGCGCTCATCGTTGAGGAGCAGCCGGTACAGGTCCCAGACCGCCCGCGCCCGGAGCGCGTGATCGGCGTCGAGCAGCCCGATGAGGATGTCGGGTGTGTCCGGCACGTTGTGCAGGCCGCTGCAGAAGTGCGGCAGCCCACCCCAGTCGATGCCGGTGAGCTCGGCCGGGACGGGAGCCGGCAGGGACACCGCCGGAGCACCGGAAGGCTCGATCGATGCGTTGTTGATCATGACCGCAGTGTTCCAGCCGACTCCGACACACACGGGACGTCCATGCGGACGGACGCGAGGAGAACGCCGACCACCGCTCGGTCCCCTAGCGAGCGCTCGGCCGACCCCCCGCCCTTGCGGGGAGGACGGCGTAGTGACAACCGCCGTGGAAGCGTGGTCAACCCGCTGACCGGCCAGGACCGGCTCCATACTGCCGGTCACCAGGCGCGTGAAGGCGGTGGTGGTCGAGGAAGCCCGGGGTCAGTCGTCGTGGCCCGGCCGGTTGTGAGCTGTCAGTCGGAGTACAACTCCGCCAGGCGCGGCAGTCGTCGGCTCAGCTCATCGCCGTCGTCGAAGTCGAATCCCCAATCCGGGTCCAGAGCCGGGTACTGGAGGGTGGATGCATCATCGGGGAGTTCTTCCCCGGTGGCTTCCCGGTGGGCGTTCCAGGCGATCGCCAGAGCTTCCTCGCACTCGATGTCGATCCCGTCGGCGGCGAATGCGCGCACGGCCGGGAGCCCCGCGAGCCTGTCGGGATCGGTGATGGCAAGCTCGAAGGCCGCCCGGCCTTGTGTGATCAGCCAGCCACGGAAGTAGTCGAATCCGTCGTCGGAGCACCCGCCGTTGATCATGTAGGCGGCGCCCCAGAGCGGGGACCGGTATGAGTCGGCCATCAGGCTCGACAGGATCTGCTGGGCGGCGACGATCTCCTTGACCGGGCGAAGCGCGAGCAGCGCAGCGGCCCGACGCGCGACAGTGCCGCCGTCGTCCGAGACCGGCACCTGCGAGCGGGCTTCCTCGATCAGCTTCCAGAACTGCTGGGCATCCATGGTCGCCGAGCATGCCACCGAGCTCCGACAAGGCGGGCTCGGGGCGGAGAGCCTGCGGGGATACCGACCTGCGCTTGGCATCCCCGCATGCGCGGGGAGCAGGCGTGCGTGCGGATGGACGTGACGGCATACCCGGGATCACCCCCGCATGCGCGGGGAGCAGTCTCTGAGCAGCGACTCTAGGGTCGGGGAAGCTGGTTCTGTGCAGGTTTCGTTGACTCGGCCATATCGGGTGGATTCTGTCGTGCCGGATGGTCGTCTTTCCGGAGACCCGCTCTGCAGGTCAGGTAGTTCTGGACGTTCTGCCCGACGGTGGCGCCATGGTGCTGGACGCGACTGCCGGGCACCGATCGATCCCCGCCTGCATGGGGAGGACGAGCGGCCGGCCGTGTGGACCTTGGGTTTCGCCGACGAGAGGTGAGTCCGGCTCTCAGGGCCTGCCCCGCAGTCTCATGATCGCCCTGTCAGCCCTCGAACGGCTCGTCGCTCCAGCGGAACCACGCCGTGTCGCCCTGGATGTGCAGCAGGAACTCGGCGACCGGGCCCGAGGGCGAAATCAGCGACACAGCCTTGGTGATCTCTTCGTGCACGTCGTCGAACGCCTCCCAGGCCTCCGCCTCGGACAGCGCGAGGGACCGGGTGAAGAGCGGCTCGACATCAGGAAACGCCGTTCCCGGTATGAAGCGCCCGTACAGCCACGGGAAGTCGGCCTCCTCCACGACGATCTCACCCACCGAGTCGTCCTGGCGGACCAGACGCCAGACCTGGCCCTCGAAGCCCATCGCACTCAGCCCTTCCTCACGCCCGATGCCGTCATCGCATGCTGACCGGCAGCATGGCAGACGGTACTGACAACCGGACCCGGAAACGATCACCTT
The DNA here is from genome assembly GCF_036013975.1 of Kitasatospora sp. NBC_00458. Lineage (NCBI taxonomy): Bacteria > Bacillati > Actinomycetota > Actinomycetes > Kitasatosporales > Streptomycetaceae > Kitasatospora > Kitasatospora sp. NBC_00458. Next base: position 528,124 of record NZ_CP107904.1, on the reverse strand, counting down.
GCGGACGGGAAGCGGTCAAAGCACGGCTGGCCCCGCAGGGGCGGGGAGGGCCGGCCCCGGGTGCGCAGGGGTGGGCCCTTTCCGACCGTCAGGCCGTGGTGTGGTCGGGAAGCAGGCGGGTGCGCAGGAATGCGAGGACTTCGTCGCGGGCTTGCACGGTGGGGTGGCCTTCCTCGTCGACGAGGTGCGCGGTGAGCACGCTGTGGGGCGTCTGGACCAGGTCGCGGAAGAACGGCGGTGGTTCGGGGTTCGCGTGCTCGCCGGGGAGGACGCGGCCGTCGAAGCGGTCGCCGAGCAGTTGTGCGTAGGCGGCGAAGCGTTGGCCGGTACACCACTTGTCGGTGTCGAAGCGCAGGCCGAGTGCGGTGAGTCCGTCGCGCTCGAACCGCTCGCGGATGGCGGCCCCGTCCTCGGGTGACAGCTCCAGGGCGGCCGGGTCGTCCAGCGGCAACGAGGGCTGGCCGAGGACCGGGGCGATGACGGCCGGTTCCAGCGTCATGCTCAGCGCGAAGTTGCCGGTGAAGCACATCCCCACCGCGCCGACGCCCGGTCCGCCGCACTCGTCGTGAGCGGTCCTGGCCAGCGCGCGCAGCCACACCGCCACCGGACTCGTGCCACCGCCCGCGAACGCCCTGAACTCCTCACTGACGCAAGCCCGTTTGAGGATCGGCTCGGCGAGCTCGACGGTGGGATACGCCCCGTCGACACCGAAGAGCGAGGGCACGTAGACGGTGAACCCCGCATCGCGCACCCACCCGGCGAAGCGCACTACATCGGGGCTGATGCCCGGCATTTCAGGCATCACGACCACCGCAGGCCCGCTGCCGGCCACGTGGACGGTCTTCTCGCCCCCGGACAGCGAGAACACGCGTTTCGCAAAGCCGTCCAGTCCGGCGCCGCCGTCGACACCCATGACCTGCACCTCCACTTCACGACCGACCGGTCGTCATTATTGCGGCACACTACACGACCGACCGATCGCATACAATCGCCGCATGACCCCGGACCTCCCCGACTCCGCCGCGGATTCCCCTGCGCCGCGCACCGACGGCCGCCGCGCCCGCGGCGACCGGACGCGGCACGAAGTCGCCCGGCAGGCGGCCATGTCCGCGACCGTGCACGGGCTGGACGCCATCACCGTCGGCACGCTCGCCGCCCGGACCGGGCACAGCAAGAGCGGCATCCTCACGGTGTTCGCCAACCGGGAGGCCATCCAGATCGCCGCCGTCGCCGAAGCCCGCGCCCTGTACCTGCGGCACGTCGTCGAGCCGTCGTGGCCCGCCGTCCCGGGGCGGCCCCGGCTCTGCGCCCTGCTCGACCACTGGGTCGCCTATCTGCGCGACGGCGTCTTCCCCGGCGGGTGCTTCATCACCAAGACCTCGGTCGAATACGGCCACCGCGAAGGCCCCGTCGCCGACGCGGTCCGCGACCTCGCCCGCGAGTGGCTGCACCTGCTGGAGTCCGAACTCTCCGCCGCCGGCAGCCGCTTCCCGGAGGACGACGCCTTCCGCATCGACGCCTACCTGCGCGCTGCCAACACCCGCTACCAACTCTTCGGCGACGATACCGATTTGGACCGCGCCAGACGTCTGTCCCTGGACGTGCTGAGCGCCTGACGCCGTCGGGCGGACGGGCCCGGACGTACAGGACCCGGGCAGGACCCGGGCAGGATCCGGGCAGGACCACCGGAGCTCGCCGCTGGTACTGGAGGGCATACGGGTGCCCGGCCGGCTGCCCTCCGCCTGCACGGGGTGGCCGCCTCGGTGCAGCACCCGCACGGCGGGCAGTCCGGCTGTCCCCCCGTGCGCGGGGCGTGTGTGCAGGGGCTGCCGCGAGCCGTGGGGCTCCGGCACGTCCTGCCGGGACGTGCCGGAGCGCGGCTTCCACGCGATCCCGTTCACCGGCTGTGGCCGGTCTGGCGTCCCCGAGGCGGGGCGGGGCTGTGGCGAGCCGTACCGCTCACGAGGCGTTCGAGAGCTCGTGGCGACGAGCCGCGTCCGGCGTGGTCCTTCACCGCCTGATCGGCTCGGAGGGCGACTCCTGGCCCGCGGCCGACCGGCTGATCGGGCTCAGCTGCTGCGTCGGCCGCCGGGCCTGACGACCTCGGCCTTCACCCGTAGCTCGGGGCTGTTGCGGAAGGTGAGCGTGAACTCCACCCACTGGCCGACGGTGAGAGGCGGTGGGTTGAGGATCATCAGGTCGGCGTCCTCCGGCGACATCACCAGCTCGCCGCGCTCCGGTACGGGCAGTGCGGCGACCGGCTCCCATCGGCCGGAGGCGCCCTGGTGCCGGTGCTGTTTCAGGGTGACCTTGCCGCCGAACTGCCAGCTGGCGCCGGTGAGTTGGTCGGGTATGTCGCCGGGGTTGCGGACGGTGAAGAACGCGGCGGTGGCCGTCGCCCCACCGGCGGTCGGGAGCAGCAGCCAGCCCGGGCCGGCCTCCACGGGCTGCGGCCGCCCGGCTCCGCCGACCGCCGTCCATCCGGAGAGCAGCGCCAGTGCCACCGCGGCCGCCGCGACGGGCGGGCCGGCCACCTTCAGCCGCTCGGGGGCGCGTCCCAGCCGTTCCGCCAGCCGCCCCGGCCGTGATGCGTTCACCGAACCGCCGTCCATCGCAGCACCGTTCATCGTGCGACCCCCGTCCCCGTCCCCGTCCCCGTCCCCGTCCCCGCGCCCGTCCCCGCGCCGGCCCGTGCCGAGCGCCCCGTGCGTGCGGAGCGGCCCGGGCGCCGCCCGCCGCCCGGGGCGGAGCCGCCGCGTGCGTCCGAGCCGCCGCGGCCGGGGCGCCAGGTCCGCAGTCGCAGGCTGTTCCCCACCACCAGCAGCGAACTCAGCGACATCGCCACCGCCGCCAGCATCGGGTTCAGCAGCCCGACCGCGGCCAGCGGGATCAGCACCACGTTGTACCCGAACGCCCAGAGCAGGTTGACCCGGATCGTGCCCAGGGTGCGCCGGGCCAGCCGGACGGCGTCCACCACCGCCTCGATGTCGCCGCGGACCAGGGTCAGCCCGGCCGCGCCGATCGCCGCGTCGCTCCCCGAGGCGAGCGCCACCCCGAGGTCCGCGGAGGCGAGCGCGACCGCGTCGTTGACGCCGTCGCCGACCACCGCCGTCGTCCGACCGGCGGCCCGCAACTCGGCCACCACCTCGGCCTTTCGCTCCGGCGAGGCCGAGAAGTGCACCTGCTGGATGCCGAGTTCGCCCGCCACCGCGTGGGCGGCCCCGGGGCCGTCGCCGGTCAGCAGGACCGGTTCCAGGCCCATCCCGCGCAGCCGGTGCAGCGCGCGCCAACTGCCCGAGCGCAGCGTGTCGCCGACCGCGAGGACGGCCACCGGGCGCCCGTCCAGCTCCACCACCACCGGCGTCCGGCCGGCGGCCGCGGCCTCCTCCAGCGCCGTCGCCAGTACGGCCGGCAGCGGGCCGGCCGCGTCGTCCGGGCGGACCACCCGGACCACCCGGCCCTCCACCGTGCCGGTCACGCCCACTCCGGCGGTGGCCGTGAACTCGGCCACCGCCGGGAGGGGTTCGGAGCCACACCGCTCGCGGGCCGCCCCCACGACAGCCCGGCCGATCGGGTGCTCCGACCGGTGCTCGACGGCTCCTGCGAGCCGGAGCACCTGGTCCTCGTCGACCCCCGCGTCCGGGGCCACGGCCACCGCCGCGAGCTCCATCCGGCCGGTGGTCAGGGTGCCCGTCTTGTCCAGCACCACGGTGTCGATCCGCCGCAGGCTCTCCAGCACCTCGGGACCGCGCACCAGCACGCCGAGTTCGGCGCCCCGGCCGGTCGCGGCCAGCAGCGCGGTCGGCGTGGCCAGGCCCAGCGCGCACGGGCAGGCCACGACGAGGACGGCCACCGCCGCCGTCACGGCCGCCTGCGGGTCGGCCCCGGCGCCCAGCCAGAAGCCGAGGACGCAGACCGCCACCGTCAGCACGCACGGGACGAACACCCCGGCGACCGTGTCGGCCAGCCGCTGGGCCCGCGCCTTTCCGGCCTGCGCGTCCGCCACCAGCGCGGTGATCCGGGCGAGTTGGGTGTCCGCGCCGACCGCCGTCGCCCGCACCACCAGCGCGCCGCCGACGTTCACGGTGGCACCCGCCACCTGGTCGCCGGGGCCGACCTCCACCGGGACCGACTCGCCGGTCAGCAGGCTCAGGTCCAGTGCCGAGCTGCCCTCCACCACCACGCCGTCGGTGGCCACCCGCTCGCCCGGTCGGACCACGAACTCCCGCCCGGGAAGCAGGTGTTCGATCGGCAGCAGCTGCTCCTCGCCGGTCTCGGGGTCACGGACGCACACCTCCTTGGCCCCGAGCTCGGCCAGGGCCCGCAGCGCCGAGCCGGTGCGCCGCCGCACCCGCCCCTCCAGCAGGCGCCCGGCCAGCACGAACAGCGGCACGCCGACGGCCGCCTCCAGGTAGACGTGCGCGGTGCCGCCGCCGTCCGCGGTGAGCGAGAACGGCATCCGCATGCCGATCTCGCCCGCCCCGCCGAACAGCAGCGCGTACGCGGACCAGCCGAACGACGCCACCACCCCGAGGCTCACCAGCGTGTCCATGGTCGCCGCCGCGTGCCGCAGTCCCTGCCAGGCCCGCCGGTGGAACGCGGCCGACCCCCAGGTCACCACCGGCAGGGCCAGGCCGAAGCAGACCCACTGCCAGGCGGCGAACTGGAGCGACGGCACCATCGACAGCAGCACGACCGGCACGGCCAGCAGCGCCGTCACCAGCAGCCGCCACCGCTCGCCGGAGTCGTCCTGGTCCGGTCCCGCCGCCGAGAGTCCGATCGGCGCCAACTCGGCCGTGTAGCCGGCCCGTTCGACCGCCGCCACCAGCTCGTCGACGCCGACCCCGGCCGGGTGCAGCACCCGTGCCCGCCCGGTGGCCAGATTGACCCCGGCGGTCACGCCCTCGATGCGGGCCAGCCGCTTCTCCACCCGGCTCACGCAGGCCGCGCAGGTCATCCCGCCGACGGCCAGGTCGGTGCTCACCGGCGCACCGGCGTCCCCGCCGCCGGTCTCCCCGCTGCCGGGGTTCTCCGTGACGGCCTTCACCGGCCCGCTCCCATGTCGTGCCCCATCCCGGGTTTGCCCCCGCCGCCCCCGCCGGGGGTCAGCCCGGGTGTCACGGGCCCGGCCCCCCGTCCGGCCGCGAAGGCCACCACGAACACCAGCACCAGCAGCAGGGCGAACCCCGCCAGTACGCTCAACGGCCGGCTACCCGGCGACATCCCACTCACTCCCCACCAGTCGTCCGCCCGGCCCGATCAGTTCCCGTACACCCCTAATCGACCGGGATCACACCTCTTCACCTGGTGCCGGCTTCGGCGCGGACCCCGTCGCCGGCCCAGCGGCGGACCCCGGAGCGGACGGCGCTGCCCCGGCGCCGGGGTGCGGTGCCGGGGCAGCGGGGGCGTGCGGTGTGCTGGTGCGGGACGGCCGGGCAGTGCGGCCGGAGGGGCGGGGTGTCAGGGCAGGGGGATGCGGACGACCTGGGGGTCGTGGTCGCTGAGCTGGGTGGGGAACTCGCTGTTGAGGTGGACGATGTCGTAGCTGTAGGCCCTGGCGGCGAGGTAGGGGGAGACCAGGATGTGGTCGAGCACCTGGGAGTTGCCCTCGTAGACGTAGGTGTAGCGCTCGGCGAGGGGGAGGGTGCGGGGGAGGTCGACCAGGGAGCCGCCGGCGGTGAGGAGGTCGGTGGTCTGGGAGAACTCGAAGTCGTTGAGGTCGCCGAGGACGATCACCGCGGCGTTCGGGTCGACGGCGAGGATCTGGTCGGTGAACGCCTTCACCACGGCGGCCTGGGCGTGCCGCTGGGTCTCGGAGGGGCGGGTCGGCTGCTGGTAGCGGCCGAACAGGGGCTGGTCGCCGCCCTTGGAGTTGAAGTGGTTGGCGATCACGAAGACCGGGCGGCCGTTCCAGCGGAACTCGCCGGCCAGCGGCTTGCGGCTGGCGTTGAAGGCGGAGTTGCCCGGGGCGATCCGGCCGGGGGAGTAGGTGAGGGCCGGGACGCCGCCGCTGTTGACCACCGAGTCGGCGGTGGTGGAGCCGGCTCCCGGACGGTCGGTGAAGCTCAGGCCCCGGTCGGTGCGGTAGAGGAAGACCTGGCGGATGTTGCCGCCGGGTTCGCCGCCGTCCTGGTCGTTCACCGGGTCGATCTGGCGGTAGGAGTAGGACGGGCCGCCCGCCGCGGTGATGGCGGCGGTCAGCCGCGCGAGGGTCTGGTCGGCGGCGACGGTGCCGTTGTCGGTGGCGCCGTTGTTGTCCTGGATCTCCTCCAGGGCGACCAGGTCGGGCGAGCGGAGGTTGCCGACGACGGCCGCGGCCAGGCCGTCGAACTTGCTCTGCGGGTCGTCGGGGGAGAGGTTCTCGACGTTGAAGGTCGCGGTGGCCAGCTCGCCGGCGGCCGGCGCCGCGGTGGTCTCCGCGGTGAGGCCGCCGGGGGAGACCGTCGGGGTCGCGGTCGCCAGCAGCTTGAAGTTGCCGAAGGAGTAGTCGAGGACGCCGACGGTGGCGCCGGAGAGGGTGTCACCGACCCGGGCGGCCGGCGAGGGGGCGAGCACGTCGTCGAGGATGACCCGCTCGGGGTTGCCGTCGGCGGCCTGGAGGAGGATGCCGCCCCGGCCGGTGCGGGTGGTGGAGCCCTGCGGGACGACCGGGATCTCGCCGAACGCGCTGGTCGGGCCGACCACGGCGGCGTTGTCGATCCTGACCCGCATGCCCTCCAGCGACTCCCAGAAGTCGAGGCCGTCGGTGGCCGGCTGGAAGCCGCCCGCGGTCTCGGCGTTGCCGGTGGTGACGCTGGAGATCACCGCGGCCGGCGGCACCCGGCCGCCGGCGCCGACCAGGGTGGCGGCGGGCAGTGCGGCGTTGTGGGCGAGGACGGTGACGCTCGGCGCGGTCAGTTCGGTGACGGTGAGGTTGGTGGTGCCGCCGGTGCCGCCCGGGCGGAACTCGCTCACCGTGCCGCCGACCGTCACCGAGTCGCCGACGGCGACGGCCGGCGCACCGGCGGTGTAGACGTAGACGGCCTCGCTGGTGGCCGGGTCGGCGTCCGGCTGCGGGTCCTGGTACCAGAAGCCGCTCGGGCCGACGGCGGTGACGACGCCGGGGACGGCGCTGACCGCCTGTCCGGCCTTCGGGGAGGTGCGGGCGGCGCCCTGGACGTCGCGTATCCGGGTGCCGCCGGTGCCGCCGCCGGAGGAGGAGTTGCGCGGGGCGGGGGCGGTGACGGCGAAGTCGGACGCGTTGCTGTCGGTGTCGGTGGCGCCGCCGCCGGCCCGCAGCGCGGCGGTGGTGTTCGCCAGGTTGCCGGTCGGTGAGCCCTCGGCGGAACTGGCGCTCGAACCGTAGCCGACGAAGTCCTTCACGCCCGGCTGGGCGGCGCAGCCCGAGGAGCAGGTGAGCGCGGTCCCGTTGGTGACCAGTGCGACCTTGCCCGTGGTGGCGCTCAGGGCCAGCGTGCCGGTCGTGTCCGGCGCCGGCAGGGCGGCCCCGGCGCCGGCGCCCGCCGCCTCCTGGACGAGGTGGTACTTGCCGGGCGCGATGGTGCCGGTCAGCGTCGTCCTGGCCCACGAGGACCCGGCCGCGGAGGCGTACTGGACGGTCCAGCCGGTGACGGAGACCGGTGCGGTGCCCCGGTTGTACAGCTCGATGTAGTCGTTGGCGTACTGGGCGCCGGAGTTGCCGCCACCGCCGTACACCTGGCTGATCACGATGTCCGCGGACACCGCCTGCGCGGGGCCGGCGGGGAGTGCGAGGAGCGCTCCCACGACGGCGGCGGCGGATGCCGCCGCCAGTGCGCGGGGCCGGACTCGATCGGTTCGCCGCATGGGCGTCCTCCTGACGAGCGAGCGGGTGTTGGGCTGGCGCTGTGCGTTCAGGGGCTTGCCTGTCGGACAAGCCTTAGCAGCGTCACCCGTGCCGTACCGCGCGCCGTGGTGGACGGCCGGACGTACGAGGGGAGAACAGTTGCCCACCGGGCGTCCCCCGGTGGGTGGGGGCGCCCGAGGCGGGAGGCACCCGTGGCAGGGGACCCGTGGCGGGGCGCCGGTGGCAGGGGACCCGTGGCGGGGCGCCGGTGGCAGGGGACCCGTGGCGGGGCGCGGGTGGTCAGGGGCGATCGGTGAGGTAACCGCCCATGGACGTGAAGTAGTCCGTCGCGGGCAGCTCCCGGCCGTCCTCGGTGCGTACCCGGGTGATGGCCAGGCCGTGGTTGCGGCCCGTGCGGGCGTCGGCCCCGGCGACGATCACGACGCCGTCGCCCTCGCGGTAGAAGACGCGGCCGGGGGTGCCGCCGTAGACGCCCTCGGACACGACGGCGGAGAGCACCTCCAGACGCCGGCCCCGGTGGTAGGTGAAGGCGGCCGGGTACGGGGCGGACTGGGCGCGGACCAGGCGTTCCAGGACCTCGGCGGGCCAGTCCCAGTCGATCCGGACGTCCTCCTCGGCCCGCTTGTGGAAGAAGCTGGCCCGGGACCGGTCCTGCTTGGTGAAGTCGGTCCGGCCGGAGGCGATCAGGTCGAGGGCGCCGAGGGTGACCGGGGCGATGAGGTCGACCGTCTTGTGGAAGAGGTCGGTGGCGGTGTCCGTGGGCCCGACGGCGACGGCCTGCTGCCGCACGATGTCGCCGGCGTCGAGCACCTCGTCCATGATGTGGGCGGTGACGCCGACCTCGGTCTCGCCGTTGATGAGGGCCCAGATGAGCGGTGAGAAGCCGGCGTACTGGGGCAGCAGCGAGTCGTGGACGTTGAGGGTGCCGTGCTTCGGCAGGGTGTAGATGCGGGGCGGGATCCAGGTGCGCCAGTTGTTGGCGACGATGATGTCCGGGGCGGCCTCCTCCAGGCGCCGGAACAGTTCCTCGTCGTCGGGGCGGTTGCGGATGACGACCGGGACGCCGTGCTCCTCGGCGAGCTCGGCGACCGAGTCGCTCCAGATCTTCTCGTAGGCGTGCTCGCTCCTGGGGTGCGTCACGACCAGCGCGACATCGTGCTCGGAGTCCAGGAGCGCCTTGAGGGTGCGGTGGCCCCAGGTCTGGTAGCCGAACATGACGACGCGCATCGGTGTTCCTCCTCGGAAGAAGCGAGATGACACGGTCAGTAAAGCAAGGCTTACCTAACGGTGCAACGGTGCATAATTTGGGCCTAATTGACCGGCCGGGGCGAAATTTGCCCGCTCTTGTCCGGTCGACAGCATGCCAGGATCAGGTTAGCTTTACCTAAGTTCCACCGGGATGCCGTCACGGGTGTGCCCGGACTCCCCCCATGCCCCCACCTCGACAGGACGCCTGGCAGGCGGCCGTCCCGCACGAACGGGAGTGACATGTCACGAGCCCTTCCCGGCGACGCAGCACTGATCCACGACCTGATCGGTATCGGCTTCGGTCCGTCGAACGTCGCCATGGCGATCGCGCTGAGCGAGCACAACGCGCGCGTCGGAAGGCGCGACACGGTCACCGCCCACTTCTTCGAGCAGCAGCCCGGGTTCGGGTGGCACCGCGGCATGCTCATCGACGACGCGACGATGCAGGTGTCCTTCATGAAGGACCTGGTGACGATGCGGAACCCGGCGAGCGAGTACAGCTTCCTCTGCTACCTGCAGAGCAGGGGACGCCTGGTCGACTTCGTCAACCACAAGAGCCTGTTCCCGCTCCGGGTCGAGTTCCACGACTACTTCGAGTGGGCCGCGGCGAAGGTCGACGACATGGTCTCCTACGGCCACCGGGTCGTCGCCGTCGAACCCGTCGTGCGCGACGGCGTGGTGGAGTACCTCGACGTGACGGCCCGGTCCGGCGACGAGGTCGTCGTCCACCGCGCCCGCAACCTCGTCATCGGCACCGGGCTGCGCCCGGCCATGCCGGAGGGCGTCGAGCGGACCGACCGGGTCTGGCACAACTCCGACCTGCTGCGGAAGGTCGACGCCCTGGAAGGGCGCGGGCCCACCCGCTTCGTCGTCGTCGGGGCCGGCCAGAGCGCCGCGGAGACCGTCGCCTACCTGCACCGCCGCTTCGCGGGGGCGGAGGTCTGCGCGGTCTTCTCCCGCTACGGCTACAGCCCGGCGGACGACAGCGGCTTCGCCAACCGCATCTTCGACCCCCGGGCCGTCGACGAGTACTTCACGGCGCCGGAGGACGTGAAGCGCCGGCTGATGGAGTACCACGGGAACACCAACTACTCGGTGGTGGACATCGACCTCATCGACGAGCTGTACCGGCAGGCGTACCGGGAGAAGGTGCTCGGCACCGAGCGGCTGCGGTTCCTGAACGTCTCGCGCCTCAGGGGCGTCGAGGAGACGCCCGGCGGGGTCCGCGCCACCGTCGAGTACCTGGTCACCGGCGAGACCGTCCCGGTGGACGCCGACGTCGTCGTCTGCGCCACCGGGTACACGCAGGCCGACGGCCTGGGCCTGCTCGGAGCGGTCGCCGACCTCTGCCACCGCGACGAGCTCGGCCGGGTCCGGGTCGAGCGCGACTACCGGGTGGCGACCGACCCCGAACTGCGCTGCGGCATCTACCTCCAGGGCGGCACCGAGCACACCCACGGCATCAGCTCCTCCCTGTTGTCCAACACGGCGGTGCGCGTCGGCGAGATCCTGGAAGCGATCCTCGGCCGCGGCCTCGAACGCCCGCCCGTCGGGGCCCCGGCCGTCGTGAGCCCGCCCGTCGAGCGCCCGGCCGTCGTGAGCCCGCGGCTCAACGGGGGAGCCGGCGCCGTCCGCCGGCCGGCCCGGTAGTCGGCCCGGTCCGCTCCGTACGGCCCGCTCCGTACGGCCCGGCGGCGCGCAGGACTCAGGGACGGGCGCAACGCGCAAGCGGCAACAGGCAAGCGGCAACAGGCAAGCGGCAACAGGCAAGCAGCAAAAGGAAAGTGGCAACGCGCAAGCGGCAACAGGCAAGACACGAGAAGCACCACCGCACCACGCACCACGCGCCACGCAGTACGCAGTACGCATGAGAGAGGAACGTCCGTGCCACCTGGTACCCGCCGCCGCGCCGGCGGCCCGCCCGACGGCGAGTACGGGACGGCCGGGCGGCCCGACGTCCGCGCCGGGATAGCCTACGTCGCCATGGGCACGATTTCAGTGGAGCGCCCGGCGCGGTCCGAGGTGGCGGCGGCCCGTCGGCGGCGGATCGTCGGTCTGGGCGCGGTCGCTGCGGTCCTGGTCGTCGCCGCGGTGGTCTCGGTCGCCGTCGGTGCCCGCGCGTTGAGTCCCGCCGAGGTCTGGCACGGGCTGTTCGCGGGGCCGGACCCCGACCAGAGGAGCACGGAGATCAGGCTCATCGTGCAGACCGTGCGGGTGCCCCGGACGGTGCTCGCGATCGTGGCGGGCATCGCGCTGGGCGTCGGCGGGGCGCTGATCCAGGGGTTCACCCGCAACCCCATCGCGGACACCGGCCTGTTGGGGGTGAACACCGGCGCCTCGTTCGCGGTGGTGTCGGCGATCTCCCTGTTCGGGTTCACCGACCCGTTCCAGTACGTCTGGTTCGCCTTCCTGGGGGCCGCGCTCGCGGGGGTGGTCGTGTTCGGACTGTCGAGCATCGGCCGGGGCGCGGGCAATCCGCTGACGCTCGCCCTGGCGGGGCAGGGGGTGGCGGTGTTCCTCGCGGCGATGACGACGGCGATCGCGCTGTCTGACAAGGCGGCGCTGAACGCGCTGCGGTTCTGGAACGCCGGCTCGGTGGCGGGTGTCCCGTTCCGGGTCATCTGGCCGGTGACCGCCTTCATCGCGGTCGGGCTGGTGCTGGCCCTGGTCACCCTGCCCTCCGTCAACCTGCTCAACCTGGGTGACGACGTGGCACGGGGCCTGGGGGTGAACATCGCGCTGATTCGGACGGTCGGCATCGTCGCCATCACGCTCATGGCGGGTGCGGCGACGGCGGCGTGCGGTCCCGTCGCGTTCCTCGGACTCATGGTCGCGCACGTGGCCCGGTACCTCGCGGGGCCCGACTACCGCTGGCTGGTGCCGTACGCGGGTCTCCTCGGCGCGGTCGTCCTGCTGGTCTGCGACATCGTGGGGCGCGTGGTGGTGCGGCCGGGCGAGCTGGACGTGGGCGTCCTCGTCGCCCTGCTCGGCGCCCCGTTCTTCGCGGGTCTGGTGTGGCGAGGGAAGTTCAAGAGCGCATGAACGTGACCGTGGTGAAGCGGGTGGCGGCGCCGGGCGTGAGGTTCGGCGGCCTGTCCTTCGTGTGGCGGCCCAGGATCGTGCTGGTCACGCTGCTGCTCCTGGCGGCGGCCTTCCTGCTGTTCTGCCTGTCCATCGGGGTGGGGGACTTCCCCATCGGCCTGCCGCAGGTGGTGGCGACGCTCTTCGGCGCCGGTGAGCGGGTCGACGAGTTCGTGATCATGGACCTGCGGATGCCGCGGGCGCTGGCCGGTCTCGTCGTGGGGACCGCCCTGGGGGTGTCCGGGGCGCTCACCCAGTCCATCGCCCGCAATCCGCTGGCGAGCCCGGACATCCTCGGGATCACCGGGGGCGCCAGCGCGGTGACGGTGTTCCTGGTGACGGTGTCGGGCGGGTCGGCCGCCGCGGTCGTGAGCTCGGTGGGCCTCTCGGGGGCGGCGCTCGCGGGCGGTCTCGGTACGGGGCTGCTGGTGTACTTCCTGGCGTGGCGGCGGGGGGTCGACGGGTTCCGGCTCATCCTCATCGGCATCTCGGTGAGCGCCGTGATGGAGGCGGTCACGACCTGGCTGCTGGCCACGGCCGACATCAGGGACGTGGCCCGGGCCCAGGCGTGGCTGGTCGGCTCGCTGGACAACCGTTCGTGGGACGAGGTGTGGGTGGCGCTCTGGGGCACGCTGGCCGTCCTGGCCGTGGTGGCCTGCGTCGCCTTCCAGTTCAAGCCGCTGCACTTCGGCGACGACGTGGCCGCGGGGCTGGGGGTCCGGTACGCGCTGGTGCGGGCGGTGCTGCTGCTGTGCGCGGTGCTCCTGGCCGGCTTCGCGGTGAGCGCGGCGGGGCCGGTGCCGTTCGTCGCCATGGTGGCGCCTCAGGTGGCGATGCGTCTGACGAGGTACCCGACACCGCCCGTGGTGGCCTCCGGCGCGGTGGGCGCGCTGCTGCTGATCGGCTCGGACCTGGTCGCCCGGACGGCGCTGCCGGTCACCCTGCCGGTGGGCGTGGTCACCGCCGCGATCGGCGGTCCCTTCCTCGTCTACCTCCTGGTGCGGGCGAATCGCCGCTAGATGGTAGAAAGGTTAGGCAAGCCTAAATAGAGGGAGCCCTATGGTCGCTGAGCACATCGTCGGAACCGAGGCGGAGATCGGCTCCGGGGCCGGGGCGGAGCCCGGGCCCGCGCCCGGGACCGTATCCGGGGCGGGGTCCGGAGCCGGTGGCGTCCCGCGGCTCGCGGCCAGGGGCGTCACGGTCGGGTACGGCGACCGGACGGTCATCGACGCACTGGACGTCACGATCCCTCCGGGGGTGGTGACCACGATCATCGGCCCCAACGGGTGCGGGAAGTCCACCCTGCTGCGGACCCTGTCGCGGCTGCTCAAGCCGACCCGGGGGGCGGTGGTGCTGGACGGCGACGACATCGCCAAGCTGAGGACCAGGGACGTCGCGAAGAAGCTCGGCCTGCTGCCGCAGTCGCCGGTCGCCCCGGAGGGCCTGACCGTCGCCGACCTGGTGGCCCGGGGCCGGCATCCGCACCAGAGCTGGCTGCGGCAGTGGTCCTCCGACGACGCCTCGGTGGTGGAGCACGCGCTGGCCATGACCGGGGTGTCCGACCTGGCCGACCGGCCCGTGGACGCGCTCTCCGGGGGCCAGCGGCAGCGCGTGTGGATCTCGATGACGCTTGCTCAGGGCACCGATCTGCTGCTGCTCGACGAGCCCACCACCTATCTGGACCTGGCGCACGCGATCGACGTGCTCGACCTGGTGGACGACCTGCACGAGTCGGGGTGCACCGTGGTCATGGTGCTGCACGACCTCAACCTGGCGGCCCGTTACAGCGACAACCTGATCGTGATGAAGGCGGGTTCGGTCCTGGCGCAGGGTCATCCGCGCGACGTGGTGACCCCGGAGCTGCTGCTGGAGGCGTTCGGCCTGCGCGCCGAGGTGATCGACGACCCGGTGGGCGACCGGCCGCTCGTCGTGCCGATAGGCCGGACCCATGTCCGGGGCGGAAAGGGACGGCAGGTCAGTCCTGCAACTTAGGCTAGGCTTACCTCATTGCCCCAAGGTAAGGTTGCCTGCCCTAATGCGGGGCGGCGGCAGTGTGGCGCGACAGCAAGGGATCCCGGATGCTCCTCGATCGAATGACACGCACAAAGCCCTGGCGGCGGCTGGCGGCGGCGGTGTCCGTCGCGGCCCTCGGCGCAGGCCTCCTCGCGGGGTGCGGCTCCGACTCGGCGGCCAAGGGCGGGAGCGACGCCGCCGGTGCCCCGGCCGCCTCCGGTGCGTTCCCGGTCACCGTCGAGCACGCGTTCGGAACCACCAAGGTGGACAAGGCCCCCAAGCGGGTCGTGTCCGTCGGCTACACCGACGACCAGACCATCCTCGCGTTCGGCGTCAAGCCGGTCGGCATGGTCGACCAGTACCCGAACCCGGCGGGCCAGAGCCCCGACATCAACACGCAGTGGCCCTGGGTGAAGGACAAGTGGGGCGACGCCCGTCCCGAGGTCGTGCTGAACAACGGCGACGCCGGCCCCAACTTCGAGAAGATCGCCGCCCTGCGGCCCGACCTGATCATCGCGGTCTACTCCGAGATCGACCAGGCCGCCTACGACAAGCTCTCCAAGATCGCGCCGACGGTCGGCCGCACGAAGGCCGAGAAGGAGCCGTTCAGCGCTCCGTGGCAGGACAACGCCCTCCACATCGCCAAGGCGCTGGGCAAGGCCGACGAGGGCAAGCAGCTGGTCCAGGGCATCCAGGACAAGCTCGCCGCGGTCAAGACGGCTCACCCGGAGTTCGCCGGCCAGACCGCCGTCGCGCTCTCCTGGTACAAGGACTCGGTCACGCCCTTCACCACCACCGACGTGCGCGGGCAGCTCCTCACCGGGATGGGCTTCAAGGGCCAGACCGAGATCGACAGGATCGCGGGGAGCGGGTTCTCCACGCAGCTCTCCCCGGAGCGCATGGACCTCGTCGACGTCGACCGCGTCTTCGTCATCAACGACAAGGCCGACACGGACGCGCTGAAGAAGTTCGACCTCTTCACCAACCTGAAGGTGTCGAAGGCCGGCAAGGTGTCGTACCTGCTGGACAGTGAGGGTCCGGCGGTCGGGGCGGCGATGTCGCAGGCGACCCTGCTCTCCCTGCCGTTCGCCATCGACGAGCTCGTCAAGTCGGTCGGCTAGGGGCCGTTCCCAGGGGCCCTGCCGGATCCGGGCGGGGGCCGGGAGACGGGCCCGGGTCCGCTTCCCCGGATCACGCCGCGCACTGATCCGAAAGAGAGGACCCAGGTGTGAGCACCACGGAGACACGCGTCGCCCCGGCCGCCCTGCGCACGACGAGCGGCCGCGAGGCGGCCCGCTGGGTCGCGGCCCACTGCCGCGCCACGCCGTGGCTGACGGCGGCCACCGTGGTCAGCACGGTGGCCGGGGCGGCGCTCCAGATGCTCCCGGTGCTCCTGCTCGGCCGCGTGGTCGACGGCGTGGCCGGGGGCGAGCCGCGTTCGGCCCTGGTCTCCGTCGGCGCGCTGATGGTGGTCGCCGCACTGCTCGGTGCGGCGGCCACCGCGCTGTCGACCTACCTGATCGGGCGTCTGGGCGCCGACCTGCTCGCGCACCTGCGCGAGGGCGCCGTCCGGGCCGTGCTGGGCATGCCGGTCGCCCGGGTCGAACAGGTGGGCCGCGGCGACGTCCTGTCCCGGGTCGGCGACGACGTCGCCCTCCTGTCCAGGGGCATCCGCTCGGCCATCCCCACGGTGTTCTCCGCCGGCGTGCTGGTGGCCGTCGCCACCATCGGCATGTTCGGGCTCGACTGGCGGCTCGGCCTGGCGGGGGCGTGCGCGCTGCCCGCGTACGCCCTGGCGCTGCGCTGGTACCTTCCCCGGTCCGCGCCGCTCTACCGGAAGCAGCGGGCCGCCCAGGCCGACCGCGCGCAGGCACTGATCAGCGGTCTGAACGGCATCGAGACGGTGCGGGCCTACCGCCTGGAGGAGAAGTTCCGCGGCCGGGTCGCCGACGACTCGCAGCGGGTGCGGGACTACGGCATCGAGGTGTTCCGCTTCTTCGGCCGGTTCGTCGGCAGGGAGAACCGCGCGGAGTTCATCGGCCTGGTCCTGATCCTCGTGGTGGGCTACGCCCTGCTGGAGACCGGCTCCGCCAGCCTCGGTGACGTGTCGGCGGCCCCGCTGGTGTTCCACCGCCTGTTCACGCCGCTGGGCGCCATCATGTTCACCTTCGACGAGGCGCAGAAGTCGGGCGCGAGCCTGACCCGGCTGGTCGGGGTGCTGACGGAGTCCACGGCGGAGCGGCTGGTGGGCGACCCGACCGCCACGGCGCCGGACGGCACGCGGCCGGACGGTACGGCGCAGGACGGCACGGCGCAGGACGGCACCGCGCCGACCACCACCGCGCAGACCACCACCGCGCCGACCGCCGCACGGCGGGACGGTACGGCGTACCCGGTGACGGTGGAGGGGCTGACGTTCACCTACCCGGGTGCGGAGGAGCCGGTCCTGCGGGACGTCAGCCTGGTGATCCCGGCGGGGGGTTCGCTGGCCCTGGTGGGCGCGACGGGCGCCGGCAAGACGACCCTGGCCGCGCTCGTCGCGGGCATCGAGTCCCCGCAGTCCGGCTCGGTGCGCGTCGGACCGGCCGACCTCGCCGATCTGGACGAGGTCGGGGCGAGGGCGCTGGTGAGCTTCCTGACCCAGGAGACGCACGTGTTCTCCGGGCCGCTCGCCGACGACCTGCGGCTGGCCGCGCCGGGGGCCACCGACGCCGAATTGGCGGCCGCGCTGCGCACGGTGGGCGCCGGGGAGTGGGTCGAGGCGCTGCCCGACGGGCTGTACACGGCGGTCGGCGAGGGCGGTGAGCGGCTGGACGGCACCAAGGTCGCCCATGTCGCCCTGGCCCGGCTGGTGCTGGGCCGGGCGCCGGTGGTGGTGCTCGACGAGTCGACCGCGGAGGCGGGCAGCGAGGGCGCCGCCGAGCTGGAGCGGGCCGTCCAGGCCGCCTGCGCCGGTCGGACCACGCTGTTCGTGGCCCACCGGCTGACCCAGGCGATGGCGGCCGACCGGATCGCCGTGCTGGACGCGGGGCGCGTCGTGGAGCAGGGCACGCACGGGGAGTTGGTGGCCCTGGGCGGCCGCTACGCGCGGCTCTGGCGGGCCTGGAGAGGCGAGGACCGGGGAAGCATCACTTAGGTCAGGCTCGCCTTAGTTCCCTGAAAGGATGTCGAGTCTTCGATGACGGAACCGAGCGCTCGTCCCCTGCAGTTGTCCCCCGCGCGCCTCGCCGGTGTACGCCGCCGCTCCGGCGGCTTCTCCGACCGGACCATCGCCGAGTCGTGCGCCGTCGGACTGTCGTACTGGGCGACCGGCCGGAGCCCGGACGGCCTCGACCTCCTCCCCGCCACCCGCTTCGCCGACGTCCTCGCCTGGGTCGACGGGGGCGGCGGCGCGCCGAAGGGCTGGCAGGTCGGCGCGGCCGCCCCGGACGGGCTGCGCATCACCGCCCCCGAAGGCCTGCTGCCCGCCGGGGCGCAACGCGCGCTGGACGACCTGGCGGACTTCCCGGACCGGCCCGTCGGCACCATCGGCCCGTCCGACGTGGCGGACCGGCTCAGGACCCTGGCCGAGTGGAACGACACCGGGGCGGACCGGATCCGGCCGACCGTCGTGGAGCTGTTCCGCGAACAGGCCCGGCTCAGGCCGGACGCGGTCGCCGTCGTCGACGAACACCGGTCGCTGACCTACCGCGAGACGGCGGAGCTGTCGTCCCAGCTGGCCCACCACCTGATCGCACGCGGGCTCACCGCCGAGCAGGTCGTCGGCGTCTCACTGGCCCGCTCGGCCGACCTGGTGGTCGGCCTGCTCGGCGTGCTCCAGGCCGGCTGCGCGTTCGTGCCGCTCGACCCGCAGTGGCCCGCCGAGCGCCGCGCCGTCGTCGTCGAGGACGCCCGGGTCGTGCTGCAGCTCAACGCCACCGGTCGGCACGACCCCGCCGAACCGCCCGCCGCCGCCGTCGACCTCGGCGACTGGGCGTACGGTGCCCACCCCGTCGAGGACACCGGGGTCACCGTGCACGGCGACTCCCTCGCCTACGTGATCTTCACCTCCGGCTCGACCGGCCGGCCCAAGGGCGCGATGATCCGTCACGAGGCGATCAGCGAGCGCCTGCTGTGGCAGGTGGACGAGGTCCTGGGCTTCGGCCACGACGACGCCTCGCTCTTCAAAGCGCCGCTGTCCTTCGACATATCCGTCAACGAGGTCTTCCTGCCGCTGGTCTGCGGCGCCCGGCTGGTGGTCCTGCGGCCGGGCGGCGAGCGCGACCCGCACCACATGCTGGGCGTGATCGCCGAGCAGCGCGTCACCTTCACCTACCTGGTGTCGTCCATGCTGGACGTCCTGCTGGAGATCGCCGGCGACTCCGCGCGGCTCGACAGCCTGCGGCACGTCTGGTGCGGCGGCGAGGTGCTCACCCCGGAGTTGTACGAGCGGTTCCGCAGTCGGCTCGGCATCCCGATGTACCACGGCTACGGACCGGCCGAGACCACCATCGGCGTCTCCCACGTCGTCTACCGGGGCGAGGCGGAACGCCTGTCGACCTCGATCGGCCGGGCCAACCCCAACACCCAGCTGTACGTCCTGGACGACGAGCTGCGCCCCGTCCCGGTCGGGGTCGGCGGCGAACTCTACGTGGGCGGCCTGCTGCTGGGCCGCGGGTACGCGGGCGCGCCCGCCCTGACCGCCTCCCGGTTCGTCGCCAACCCCTTCGCCCGCGACGGGTCGCGGCTGTACCGCACCGGCGACCTCGCCCGGTTCGTCCCGGACGGATCGCTGGACTTCCTGGGCCGGGTCGACAACCAGGTCAAGATCCGCGGCATGAGGCTCGAACTGGAGGACGTCGAGGCCGGTCTCGCCGAGCACCCCGGGGTCCGGCACACCTGCGTCGTCGCGAGGACCAACAGCGCGGGCGGCACCTACCTGGTCGGGTACGTGATCCCGGCCGCCGGCGGGGACCTGCGGGCCGACGAGGTCAGGGCCTGGGCCGCCGGGCACATGGTGGAGTACATGGTGCCCGCCCACGTCGTCGTGCTGCGGGAGTTCCCGCTGACGGCGAACGGCAAGCTGGACCGGCGCGCCCTGCCCGAGCCCGAGATCGTGACGGTCCCGTCCGTGCGGCCCTCCACCGAGGAGGAGCGGGCCGTGTGCGCGGCCGCCGCGGCGGTGCTGCGACTGGAGGAGGTCGGCGTCGACCAGGACTTCTTCCAGCTCGGCGGCGACAGCATCCTCGCGATCTCGCTGCTGAGCGCGCTGCGCGAGGCGGGCCTCCACGTGACCGCGGGGCAGGTCTTCGCCAACAGCGTGCTGGGGGCACTGGCGGCGGTGGCGGGCCGCGACGGCGTGGCGCGGGCCGACCGCGACGACGTCGCCACCGGCCCCGTCACCGGGTCGCCCGTCCTCCGGTGGCTCGGCGAGACCACGGACGCCGTCGACGGCTTCGTCCAGTCGGTCGTGCTGAACACCCCGGCCGGGCTCACCGCCGACACCCTCGACGCCGTGCTCACCGCCGTGGTGGCCCGGCACGACATGCTGCGCGCCCGGCTGGTCCGCGGCGACCGCTGGGGCTTCGACGTGCCGGAGGACGACGGGACGGCGGCCGGCTGGCAGGAGAGCGACCGGCCGCTCGACGAGTGCGTGGCCCTCGCCACCGGGGCGCTGGACCCGGACGGCGGCGTGATGCTGCGGGCCGTCTGGCGCCGCGGGGCGCGCCAACTGGTCGTCGTCGTCCACCACGTGGTGATCGACGGGGTGTCGTGGCGCGTCCTGATGGAGGACCTGGCCACCGCGTGGCGCCAGTGCTCCGCGGGCGCGGCGATCGACCTGCCCGCGGTGGGCACGTCGTTCCGGCGCTGGACGCAGCTGCTGGAGGGCGCGGCGTTCGACGCGGACCGCGCCTGCTACCGACGCCCCCTGCCGGGACCGGACGCGCCGCTGGGCCGGCGGGCGCTGTCCGCGGCCGACACGGTCGAGCGGGAGCGGCACCGGACCTTCACGGTCGGCCCCGGCCCCACGGCCGCGCTGCTGGGCGAGGTCCCGGCGAGGTTCCACGCGCGCGTCAACGACGTGCTGCTGACCGCGCTCGCCGTCGCCCTCGCCCGCCGCCGCCGCGACCACGGCCAGGACCAGACCTTCGCGCACATCGAGCTGGAGGGCCACGGACGCGAGGGGCGCCACGTGGCGGGCGCCACCGGCACCGAGCCGGACCTCTCACGGACCGTCGGCTGGTTCACCACCCTCTTCCCGGTGACCGTCGACCCGGGCGACCCGGGCGACCCGGGTGCCGCAGGTGTCGCAGGTGTCGCAGGTGTCGCGGGTGTCGCGGGTGTCGCGGGCGACCCGGGTGCCACGGGCGCGGCGGTCGACTTCACCGACCCCGGGTACCTCGCCGCCGCGCTCAAGGCCGTCAAGGAGGACCTCGCCCGCGTCCCGGGCAACGGCGTCTCCTACGGCGCCCTGCGGTACCTGGCCGGCTCCCCGCCCACCGCCCCCGCACCGCAGGTCCTGTTCAACTACCTGGGCCGCTTCGACGCGGGCGCCTCCGGGGACTGGCGGCTCGCCGGGACCACCGGGCAGCTGGGCGAGCGGCGCGACCCCGGGATGCGCCTGCCGCGCGTCCTGGAGTTCAACGCGATCGCCGAACCCGCCGCCGGCGGCGGGTACGAGCTGGCCACCACCGTCTCCTGGCCTGACGGGGTGCTGGAGGACGAGGACGTCGAGGCGCTCGGCGGCTACTTCCTGGACGCCCTCGCCGGGCTCGCCGCACTCGACCGTGGCGGCCACTCGCCGAGCGACTTCCCGCTGGCGCGGCTGACCCAGGCCGACGTCGACGCCCTGGACGGCCCCGACCTGCGGGACGTTCTGCCGCTGACCCCGCTCCAGGAGGGGCTGTACTTCCACTCGGTCTTCGACGACGACTCCGCGGGCAGCTACGTCGAACAGCAGGTGCTGACGCTGGAGGGCGAGCCCGACGCCGACCGGCTCGCGGCGGCGGCGACCCGGCTGCTCACCCTGTACCCGAACCTGGCCGCCCGGTGCGCGGCCCTCGCCGACGGCCGGATCGTCGCCGTCCTGGAGAGCGGCACGCGGGCGCCGTTCACCACGGTCGACCGGCCCGGCGTCACCGACGAGGAGATCCGCGAGCACGCCGAGCGGGACCGCCGGGCCGGGTTCGACCTGGCCACCGGCCCGCTCATGCGGTTCACGCTGTTCCGCGACCCGGAGGCCGGCCGGAACGTCCTGGTGCAGACCGTGCACCACATCATCGCCGACGGCTGGTCGGTGCCGCCGATGCTGCGCGCGCTGCTCGCCGAGTACCACGCGCCGGGGACCGGGTACCCGGCGGGCGGCTTCCCCGACTACGTCGGCTGGCTCGCCGGGCGCGACACCGACGAGAGCGACCGCGTGTGGGACGCCGAGCTCGCCGGACTCCCCGGCCCCTCGCTGGTGGCCGGGGAGCACACCCCGTCCGGCCGGTTCGCCGACACCTCCGTGGAGCCGGGCGGCGACCTCGACGCGGCCGCCCGGGCGGCCGGTGTGACGCTGAGCGTGGCCGTGCACAGCGCCTGGGCGCTGACCCTGGGCGGCATCCTGCGGACCGGGGACTCCGGGGACGTGGTGTTCGGCTCGACCGTCTCCGGCCGCGACGCGGACGTGCCCGGCATCGCGGACATGGTCGGCCTGTTCATCAACACCGTTCCGCTGCGGGCCCGGTGGACCGCCGGCAGCACCGCGCGCGAACTGCTGTCCTCGGTGCGCGCACACCAGGGCGCGGTCCTGCCGCACCAGCACGTCTCGCTGGCCCGGATCGGCCGCCGGGCCGGATTCGGCACCCTCTTCGACACCCTGGTGGTGTTCGACGTCGCGACCGACGTCGCCGCCCTGCGCAGGCCCGGCGACACGCTCGCCGTCACCGGCATCGTCAACGAGGGCGCCCCGCACTACCCGCTGACCCTGGTCGCGGAGCGCACCCTCGACGGGAGCCCGCGCTTCACCCTGATCCACGACGCCGGCCTGCTGCGGGAGGCCGGGGCCCAGGACCTCCTGCGCCGGTTCACGCGCACCCTCACCGGCCTGCTCACCCGGCCGGACGCCCCGGTCGGCGAGCTGGTGGCGGAGGGGAGCCGGAGCCCGGCGCGGATCACCCCCGCCACCCTGGGCGGCCTTTTCGACGCCGCGGCGGAGCGGGACCCGGCCGCCACCGCCGTCACCCAGTGCGCTCTCGACGGCACCACGCGGTCGCTGACCTACGGTGAACTGGCCCGGGCCAAAGACGAGTTGGCGGCCACCCTGCGCGCGGCCGGAGTCCGCCCGGGCCGACTGGTGGCCGTCGCCGTCCCGCGCACCGTCGAGCAGGTCGTCGCCCTGGTCGCGGTCGTCAGCGCGGGCGGGGCGTACGTACCGCTGGACACCGCCTACCCGGACGACCGGCTGGAGTACGTCCTCGCCGACGCCGCGCCGCAGGTCGTCCTCGTCGGCCCGGGGCAGCGGGAGCGCTTCACGGCGCTGCTGGACCGCGCCGGGGTCCGGGCCCGCGTCCTCGTGCAGGGCGAAGCACCGCCGCAGGACGCCGCGCAGGACGCCGCGCAGGCCGCCGGGCAGGCCGCCGTACCCGCCGCGGACTGGCACGACCCCGCGTACGTGATCTACACCTCCGGCTCGACCGGCAGGCCCAAGGGCGTGGTCGTCCCGCACTCCGGCGTGGTGGCGCTGCTCGCCAACACCCGGCCGGAGATGGACTTCGGCCCGTCCGACGTGTGGGTCCAGTTCCACTCCTACTCCTTCGACTTCGCGGTCTGGGAGCTGTGGGGCGCGCTGGTGCACGGCGGCGAACTGCTCGTCCCGGACTACGGACTGACCCGCTCGCCGGTGGACTTCCACCGGCTGGTCCGCGAGCGCGGGGTGACCGTGCTCAACCAGACCCCGTCGGCCTTCCACCGGTTCGCCGAGGCCGACCGGCACGCCGGCGCACCCCTCACCGCCCTGCGCCGCGTCATCTTCGGCGGCGAGGCGCTGGACCTCGGGCGGCTGCGCGGCTGGGTCGAGCGGCACGGCACCGCCTCGCCCGAGCTGGTCAACATGTACGGCATCACCGAGACCACCGTCCACGTGACCCACCGGGTGCTGGACGACGACGACTTCGCCCCCGGCCGCGACCTCGCCGGCGGCGCCAGCCCCGTCGGCCGCCCCGTCCCCGGCCTGGTCGCCCACCTGCTGGACGAACGGCTGCGGCCGGTGCCGCCGGGCCGGGTGGGGGCCATCTACGTGGCCGGCGACCAGGTGTCCCTCGGCTACCTGGGCCGGCCCGGCCTCACCGCGGGCCGGTTCGTGGCGAACCCGTTCGGCGCGCCCGGCGAGCGGATGTACCACACCGGCGACCTCGCCCGCCGCGGCCTCGACGGCGGCCTGGAGTTCACCGGCCGGGCCGACGACCAGGTCCAGCTCAAGGGCTTCCGCATCGAGCCCGGCGAGGTCGAGTCCGCGCTCCGGGAGCTCGAAGGCGTGGTCGACGCCGCCGTGACCGTCGCGGACACCGGCGACCACCTGGTCGCCCACCTCGTGGGCCGGGTGTCCGGCGACCCCGCCGCCCTCCTCGCCGCGAAGCTGCCCGCGCACATGGTGCCGGGCCGGTTCCTGAGCGTGGACGCCCTGCCGCTGACCGTCAACGGCAAGCTGGACCGCAGGGCCCTGATCGCCCGCGCCGCACAGGACGACACCCCGGCGGCCGTCACCGGCACCGCGCTGTCCTCGCTCGTCGGCATCTTCGCCGACACCCTGAACGACCCCGGCACGCACGCCGACACCGACTTCTTCGTCGGCGGCGGCGACAGCATCGTCGCCATCACCGTGGTCAACCGGGCCAGGGCGCTCGGCCTGCGGATCGCACCCCGCGACGTGTTCCTGCGCCGGACGCCGCGAGCCCTCGCCGAACTCGTCGCCACCCGTGCGCCGCAGCCCCCGCAGTCCGCCCCCGCCCCCGCGCGGCGCGCGGACGGCCCCGTCCCGCCCACCCCGATCATGCTGCGCCGGCGGGAACTGGGCGGCTCCCTCGCCCGGTTCGCCCAGGCGCGGACGCTGGAGCCGCCCGCGGGCACCACCCCCGCCGACGTCGAGCGCGCCGCGACCGCGCTGCTGGCCGCCCACCCGGCCCTGCGGATGCGGCTGGACACCGGGCACGGGGTGTGGACCCTGCGGACCGGACCCGCCCGCGCGGCCGCCGTCGTCACCGCGGACACGGCCGACCCCTCGGCCGCCGCCGACGAGGCCGCCGGCCGGCTCGACCCCGGGACCGGGGACCTCGTCGCGTTCACCCGCCTCGCCGCGACCGGCACCCTGGTGATCACCGTGCACCACCTCGCCGTCGACGCGGTGTCCTGGCTGATCCTGCTCGACGACCTGGCGGCCGCCCTGCGCGGGGAGCCCCTCGCACCGGCCACCACCTCCTACGCCGAGTACGCCGAGGCCCTCACCCTGCGGGCCGCCACCGCCACCGCCACCGCCACCGCCACCGCCACCGAGACCGAGACCGAGACCGTCACCGGCGACCTCGGACACTGGGCCGACACCCTCCAGGCGCCCCCGCTGCTGCCCGCGCCCGGCGCGCTGCGCGACACCACCGCGGTCCTCGCGCCCGCCACCAGCGACCGGGTGACGCGCACCGCGCCCGCCGCGCTCGGCGTCGCGCTGACCGAGCTGCTCTGCGGAGCCCTGCGCACCGCCCTGACCGAGGTGCAGGCCGTACCCACCGATCTCGCGGTCGACCTGGAACGGCACGGCCGGGTCCCGGCGGCGGAGCACCACGACTACACCCGCACGGTCGGCTGGTTCACCGCGATCGCGCCCGTCCGGCTCACCGCGCACACCGACCCCGTCGCGGCGGCCCGCGAACTCGCCGAGCGGCAGCCCGACGAGGCCGGGCACCTCGGCTACGGCCTGCTGCGCTACCTCAACCCGCAGACGGCGCCGCTGCTGACCGGCCGCCCCCAGGTGCTGTTCAACTACCTCGGCCGGGGCGACGAGTCCCGCGCCCCGCACATCACCGGTGCCGAGCAGGGCAGCCCGTACGCGGTGGAGGTCAACGCCTGGACCGACGCGGCCACCGGCAGCCTGCACGCCGTCTTCACCCTCGCCGAGGAGATCCCCGACGCGATCACCGACCACTGGCTGCGCGCCCTGGAGGCCGTCGCCGACGCCGCCGAGGCGGCCGAACGCACGGCGCCGGTCACCCCGCTCCAGCGCGGCCTGTACTTCCAGGCCCAGCTGGCCGGTCCGGCCGGGCACTACGTCGCGCAGAGCTACTTCGCCTTCGACCGGCGGCTGGACACCGACGCGCTGGCCGAGGCCATGGCCTCGGTGACGGCCAGGCACCCCGTCGTCGGCGCGGGGTTCTCCACCGACGACGACGGCGACCCGGTCCAGGTGCTCGGGGCGGGCCGGCGGATCGGCGTCCGCACGGTCGAACTGTCCACCGACGCCGAGGTGGACGACCTGCGCGCCCGGGACCGCGCCACGGGCTTCGACCCGGCCGAGCCGCCACTGGTTCGGCTGACCGTGGTCCGGCGGCCCGACGGCCGCGACGGACTGCTCCTCAGCTACCACCTGCTGCTGTGGGACGGCTGGTCCCGCGAGATCGTGCTGCGCGACCTCTTCGCCGCGTACGAGGCCGTCCTCGCCGGCGAGCGGCCGGACACCCGCCCGGCCGCGCCCGGCTTCGAGGACCACGCCCGGGCGCTCGCCGCCAGGGACCTTGCCGCCTCGGAGCGCTTCTGGGCGGAGCACCTGGCCGGGCTCCCGGGCCCGACCCTGCTCGCCGGCCCGGCGCCGTCCCTCTCGGAGGGCCTGCCGCCGGTGCTCGTCCACACCCTCTCCGCCGAGCGGTCGGAGCGGCTGCGGGACGCGGCCAGGGCGCACGGCGTCACCCTGAACTCCGTCCTGACCGGCGCGTTCGGACTCCTCCTCGGCGCCCGCACGGGCCGCAGCGACGCGGTGTTCGGCGTGACCGTCTCCGGCCGCGAGGGCGAGGGCCTGTCCGAGGTCGTCGGCGTGCTGCTCAACACCGTGCCGATGTGGACGCGGGCCCGGCCGGGCGACTCCGTCCGGGACTACCTGTCCGCGGTCCAGGCGGCCAGGGTCGAGGCCATGGAGCACGAGCACCTCGGGCTCGGCGAGATCCAGCGGGCCGGCGGCCACGACGCCCTGTTCGACAACCTGTTCGTGCTCCAGAACTTCCTGGACCTGGACGCGTTCGCCGAGATGAACGCCCGCCACGGAATCACCGCGGTGCAGGCCGACGACTCCACCCACTACCCGTTCACCTGGGTCGTCACGCCCGGCGACCGGCTCACCGTCAAGCTGGAGCACCGCCACGGCGACGCCGCCGCGGCCCGCCGCCTCCTCGACGACTACCTGGACGTGCTGGACGGCCTCGCCGGCTCGACCGGACCGGTGGGCGCGCTTCCGGGCCTCGGACCGGTGCCCGGGCCGGCCGTCCGCACCGGCATCGGCACCGACACCGTGGTCGACCGGTTCGACCTGGCGGCCGACCGCACCCCGGAGCGGACGGCGCTCGTCTCGCACGGCACCAGCCTGACCTTCGCCGAACTCCGGGACCGCAGCCGCGCGCTGGCGGGCGTGCTCGCCGCGCGCGGCATCGGCCCCGAACGGACCGTGGGGCTCGCCGTCCCGCGGTCGCCGGACTCGATCGTGGCGCTGTTCGCCGTGCTGCGCACCGGAGCCGCGTACGTGCCGCTGGAGCTGGACCACCCGGACGAGCGGATCGCCGCGATCGTCGCGGACGCCCGCCCGGACGTGGTCCTCACCGTCGGCGCCGTGTCGCGGCGGCTGACCGGCGACCTGATCGAAGTGGACGGCCCCCTGCCGGACGCCGCGCCGTTCACCACCTTCGCGCCCGGCGACCCGCAGCGGCTGCGCCACCCCGCGTACGTGATCTACACCTCCGGCTCGACCGGGAGGCCCAAGGGCGTCGTCACCGAGTACGCGGGCCTCACCAACATGCTGGTCAACCACCGGCGCCGGATCTTCGAACCGGTGCTGGCGCAGCACGGCCACCGGACGTTCCGGATCGCCCACACCGTGTCCTTCGCCTTCGACATGTCGTGGGAGGAACTGCTCTGGCTCGCCGACGGCCACGAGGTGCACGTCTGCGACGAGGAGCTGCGCCGCGACGCGCCCGCCCTGGTCGAGTACTGCCGCGAGCACGGGATCGACGTCGTCAACGTGACCCCGACGTACGCGCAGCAGCTGGTGGCCGAGGGCCTCCTCGACGACCCGGACCGGCGCCCCGCGCTGGTCCTGCTGGGCGGCGAGGCGGTCACCCCGACCCTGTGGCGGCGGCTCGCCGGGACCTCGGGGACGGTCGGCTACAACCTGTACGGACCCACCGAGTACACCATCAACACGCTGGGCGTCGGCACCTTCGAGTGCCAGGACCCGGTGGTGGGCGTGGCCATCGACAACACCGAGGTGTACGTGCTCGACCCGTGGCTGCGGCCGCTGCCGGACGGCGTCCCCGGCGAGCTCTACGTCTCGGGCGTCGGCATCGCCCGGGGCTACCTCGGGCAGCCGGCCCGGACCGCGGAACGGTTCGTGGCGAACCCGTTCGGCGAGCCCGGCGGGCGGATGTACCGGACCGGCGACCTCGTGCTCCGGCGGCCCGACGGCAACCTGGCGTACCTCGGCCGCACCGACCAGCAGGTCAAGATCCGCGGACACCGGGTCGAACCGGGCGAGGTGGAGGCCGCGTTCACCGCGCACCCGGCGGTGCGGTTCGCCGCCGCGGTCGCCCAGCCCGACCCGCAGGCCGACGGCGCCCACCGGCTCGCCGCGTACCTCGTGCTGGACGGCGCCGAACTGGCGGCGGTCGCCGCCGAGGTGGGCGCCGGGCTGCCGGACTTCCTGCGGCCCACGCACTACGCTCAGGTCGACGGCATCCCCCTGACGGTGAACGGGAAGGCTGACACCAAGGCCCTCCCCGAGCCCAAACCCCTGGGAGCGCTGACCACTTCGGGTGAGCGCGGCCCGGAGACCGAGACCGAGGCCGTGGTCTGCGAGTACTTCGCGGAGACCCTGGACCTGGACGACGACGAGGTGAGCGCGGTGGGCGACTTCCTGTCCCTCGGGGGACACTCCATGCTGGCCGTACGCCTGGTCGGACTCCTGCGCCGGGAGTTCGGCCCCGTGATCACGATCCGCGACCTCCTCACCCTGCGAACCCCGGAAGCGATTGCCCGCCATCTCGATGACAACTCCTGACCCCCAGCGATCCCGCCGCCCGGGATCCGACATCCTGCGGACGGCCGTCCGCCGCAACACCGGCGCCATGGCCTGGGGCACCGTCCTCATGGGCCTCTACCAGGCCGGCGAGACCGCCTTCCCGATCGCGCTCGGCCTGATCGTCGAGCACACCATGCGGGAGCGGAGCCCGGGAGCGCTCGCCCTGTCGGTCGCGGCCCTGGCCGCGATCATGACGACCGTGTCGCTGTCCTGGCGCTTCGGCATGCGCATCCTGCAGAAGGCCAACACCACCGAGGCCCACCGCTGGCGGGTGCGGGTCGCGGCCTGCGGCCTCCAGCCGGTGGCCCGGGACACCGGCCTCAAGTCCGGGGAGGTGCTCACCATCGCCACCGAGGACGCCGACCAGACCGCCGACATCGTCGAGGTGGTGCCGATGCTGATCAGCTCCACGGTCGCGGTGCTGGTCGCGGCGGTCGCGCTGGGCACGGCGAACCCGTGGCTCGGGCTGCTGGTCATGGCGGGGACCGTCGCCATCCTCTCGGTCCTGAGCGTGATGTCCCGGCGGATCGGCAGCAGCACCAAGGAGCAGCAGGCCCGGGTGGCCCGCGCGGGTGCGAAGGTCGCCGACCTGATCACCGGCCTGCGCCCGCTGCACGGCTTCGGCGGCAACCACGCGGCGTTCCGGTCCTACCGGAAGGTCAGCACGGAGGCCAGGGAGCAGGCGGTCACCGTGGCCCGGGTGAACGGCGCCTACGCGGGCGCCGCGCTGGCACTGAACGCCACCCTCGCGGCCTCGGTGACCCTGACGGCCGGCTGGCTGGCCTTCGACGGGCAGATCGGCATCGGGGCGCTCGTCATGGCCGTGGGCCTGGCGCAGTTCATCATGGAGCCGCTCAGGCTCTTCTCCGACATGCCGAAGTACGTGATGACGGCGCGCGCGTCGGCGGAGCGGATGGCCCTGGTGCTGTCCGCCCCGCAGGCGGCGGCCCCGGGGCCGGAGAGCCCGGCCCCGGGCGGGGACGTGGAGGTCGACTGCGTCCGGTACGGGTCGCTGCAGGGGCTGAAGTTCCATGTCCCGGCCGGTGAGTTCACGGCGATCGCGGCCTACCAGCCGCGGGTGGCGGCCGACCTCGCCTCGGTCTTCGCGGTGTCCGTCCCGCCGGACTCCTACGGGGGAGTGGTGCGGGTCGGCGGCCGTCCGTTCGCGGAGCTGTCGGTCGAGTCGCTCCGCGAGCGGATCCTGGTCAACCCCTACGACGCGGAGATCTTCGCCGGCACGCTCCGCTCGAACATCGACCCCTCGGGGACGAGCCCGCTGGTTCCCGAGGCGGTGGAGGCGTCCATGCTGACCGATGTCGTGGCCCTGCACCGGCAGGGACTCGACTACGAGGTCCGCGACCGCGGTTCGAACCTCTCCGGGGGCCAGCGCCAGCGGCTGTCGCTGGCCCGGGCGCTGGCCGCCGACACCGACGTGCTCGTCCTGCGGGACCCGACGACGGCCGTGGACGCCGTCACCGAGCAGCTCGTCGCGCGCAACATCGCGAAGCTGAGGCGGGGCCGCACCACCGTGGTGATCACCAGCAGTCCGGCCCTGCTGGACGCCGCGGACCGGGTGCTCGTCCTGGACGGCGGCGTGGTCACGGCGGAAGGCACCCACCGGGGGCTGTTGGACACCGACCCGGCGTACGGCCTCGCGGTGACGCGGTGACGCGGTGACCTGAGGGTGCTGCGGGCCGGTGACCGGTGACCGGGGTGGCGAAGGGGGCCGGGCGGATCGCCCGGCCCCCTTCGCCCGCCCCGCCCCGCCCCGCCCAGCCCCGCCCCGCCCAGCCCTGCCCGTCCTGCCCGTCAGGCCAGCGCCCAGGCGACGTCCCTGAGCAGCGCCTGCCGCCAGCCCGCCCGGTCGTGGTCCGACGCCGACCTCGAACTCCGCACGGTCGCACCGGCCTTCCCGGCGAGGGACTCGACCAGCTCGCAGTGCGGACGCATCCGCGTCTCGTGCTCCCCGAGGTCGAAGGCGATCCGCAGCCCCGCCGGGGCGGGCCGCTCCCGCAGCCGCGCGGCGATCGCGCCGCCGACCGGGCCGCCCAGCGGGTCCGGCAGGCCCGCGGCCTCCGGCGTCCACCAGAACGACCCCGACTGGCAGGCGACGCGGGACACCAGCTCCGGGAACTCCAGCGCCGCGTACACCGCGCTCAGCCCGCCGAGGCTCTGGCCGGCGACCACCAGCCGGCCGGGGTCCGCCGGTACCCCGGTGGCCGCGACCAGCGGGAGCAGCTCGTCCCGCACCGCCTCCCACAGCTCCGGCCGGCACCCGAACTCGGCGGCCCGGTCCCTGGCGGGCACGAAGACCAGCGTGACCGGGGGCATCCCACCGGCCGCCGCCGCCGCGTCGAACGCGGTCACCGCCGGGTGCAGGTGCAGCCAGTCGTCGCCGTCGAGCAGCAGGACCACCGGCCCGCCGCCCGCCACCGGGTGGACCCGTACGGTGCGGCGTCCGCCGAGTCGCCCGCCGGTCCAGCGGACCCGGGTGCGCGGCAGCGGCAGCACGTCGTCGGCGCCGACGGCCGGCCAGTGCGGCTGGGGCGGGGCGTCCGGGGTGGCGGCGATCGAGCGCTCGCCCCCGGCCCCGACGGGGTTGAGCGGGTCGGCGTACGAGCCGTCACCCGTGCGGAACCGGTAGGTCACCCGGAGCCGCGGGGGCATGCGCACCTCGGCGTACCAGCAGTCCGTGTCGCGCCACCGGACCAGCGGAACCGGCTCCGACCAGCTCTCGAACTCGACGACCGCCGGGCCGCCGCGCCACCGGAACAGGGCGACCCAACCGCCGTCGCCGGAGGGCACGGAGAGGGGAGCCGCCGTCGCCCAGAACTCCTCGCCGCCGGGTGCGCCGGGCAGGCCGAACCGGGCGAAGGGACTCCCCGGGCCGGCGGGGGAGCCGGGAGCCGCGCCGGTCATGCCCGCACTCCCCGGCGGCCGCCCGGGAGCCGGTGGAACGCGCCGGGTCCGGCGCCCGGGCCGCCCCCGGTGCGGGCCCGTTCGGTCGCACGCATCGCTGCCTCCTTGTGAGGGGGAAGGGGAAACGTTAGGGTCCCTGTGATAAGGAGAGCCTAACCTAAGGGTTCGGCTCGGCCCGCTTCCCTGCGGACGGACTCCCCGTGCTGTGTTCGAGGTTGACGAACGCCACCATCGTGACCATGGACCCGGACCACCCGGTCGCCCGCGACCTGGGCATCTGGCGGGGCCGGATCGTCGGCCTGGACGAGGCCGTGACCTCGCTGCCCGCCCGCGAGGTCGTCGACCTCCAGGGCGCCACCGTGCTCCCCGGGTTCATCGACGCCCACGTCCACCTGGCGTGGACCGGGCTGAAGCAGGTCGCCCCGAGCGTCGCCCCGTGCGAGCGGGCCGAGGAGGTGCTCGCGGTCGTCGCCGGAGCGGCCTCGCGCACGGGCGCGCCCGGCGACTGGGTCGACGTCATGGGCTACGACCAGCGGGCCCTGGGCCGCCACCTGACCGCCGCCGAACTGGACACCGTCAGCCACGGGCGCAAGGTGTTCCTGATGCACGACTCGGGCCACGGATGCGTCGTCAACAGCGCGGTCCTGGACCTCCTCCCCGCCGGCGTGCGGCACCAGGACGGCTTCCTGGCCGAGGGCGCCATGACCGCGGCGAGGCGGCACCGGCTGCCCTACGCCCAGGCCGAGATCGCCGACGCCGTCGCGAGGGCGGCCCGGACCTGCCTCGCCGAAGGCGTCACCGCCGTCGCCGAGGCGGGCATCGGCGGCGGCCTGCTCGGCCACAGTCCGGTCGAACTGGGCGCCTACCAGCTGCTGCGCGACCAGGGGAGGCTGCCCCTGCGGGTGCAGCTCATGGCCGCCGGCGACACGCTGCGCCCGCGCGACGCCCACCGGGAGGACGGCCTGCCGCGCGCCCTGGACCTGGGCATGCGCACCGGCTTCGGCGACGACTGGCTCTCGCTCGGCGCGCTCAAGATCTACACCGACGGCGGCATGATGGCCCGCACCGCCGCACTCACCGCCCCGTACGAGGGCACCCACGAGACGGGTCGGTTGCAGGACGACCCCGGACTCCTGGCGCAGCTCGTGGTGGACGGCCACCTCGCCGGCTGGCAGCTCGCCGTCCACGCCATCGGCGACCGCGCCGTCGACCTCGCGCTCGACGCACTGGAGCGGGCGCAGCGGCTGCGGCCCCGGCCGGACGCCCGCCACCGGATCGAGCACGCCGGGCTGGTCCGCCCCGACCAGCTCCCGCGGTTCGCGCGGCTCGGCGTCAGCGCGGTCGTCCAGCCGACCTTCCTGCACGCCTTCGGCGACGACTACGCGGACGTGATGGGCGCGGAGCGGGCGGCCTGGATGTACCGGGGCCGGGGGTTCCTGGACCACGGGGTGACGCTCGTCGGCAGTTCGGACCGGCCCGTCGCGGACGGGGCGCCGCTGCGGGCCGTCCAGTTCATGGTCGAGCGCGCCTCCGGCTCCGGCCGGGCCGTCGGCCCGGCCGAGGCGGTCACCGTGGAGGAGGCGCTCCACGCCTACACGGTCGCCGGGGCGTACGCCTGCCGGTGGGAGGAGAGCGTAGGCAGCCTCACCCCGGGGAAGCGCGCCGATCTGGTCGTGCTGGGGGACGACCCGCGGCGCGTCGAGCCCTCCCGGATCGGCGGCATCGACGTGGTGGCGACCTTCGTCGACGGGCGGGAGGCGACGGGGGCGGGGCGGCTGTGAGCGGCCGGACGCACCGGCTCCCGGACGCCCGGCTCCCGGACGCCCGGCTCCCGGACGCCCGGCTCCCGGACGCCCGGCTCCCGGACGCCCAGCTCCCGGACGCCCAGCTCCCAGCTGCCCGCCTGGGTGCCCGCCCGGCCGCCTGGGCCGGCGTCAGTCGGCGATCGTGATCCGGATGCCCGTCGTCCCGCGGTCGCCGCGCCGCAGCCGGCTCCCCAGCACGGTGACGACACCGAGCAGGCCGTACTTCTGCCGCAGCAGCGTCCGGTAGGCGGCGGTGCGCTCGGGGCCGAGGATCTCGGCGGTGGCCGGGTACTGCTCACCGGTCGGGTTGCCGCGCACGTCGCAGGAGCCGACCAGAACGTCGGCGCGGTTGCGGATCCGCTTGACCTTCCAGGAGTCCGTGACCGTCCAGACGCCGAGCGCCTCGCCGTCCCGCACCACCCAGACCGGGGTCGGCACGGTGGTGCCGTCCTTCTTGTACGTGGTGACCAGGAGGTAGCTCCCGGAGGAGAGCCGGACCAGGCGTTCGAGCCGCCGCTGCCGGTGGTCGGCGGGTTCCCGAGGGGCGTTCGGCTCCTGCGGGGCGGCCGGGTCCTGCGGGTCGTTCGGGCCGGTCGGCGGGGTGGGGGCGCTCATGGCGGGAATTCTAGGGCGCCGGCCGGGCGGGACCGGCGTCGAGGCGGTGACGGCCGGTCGGGGCGGGGAGGCGGCGGGTGGTGGCCGGTGGTGGCCGGGGGTGGCCCGGGGCGGCGGTTCCGGCCGCCGGTCCGGCCGCCGGTCCGGCCGCCGGGCCGCCGCCTCCCGCCCGTGCCCCGCTCAGGGCGTGACGATCGGGAACCCCGGGTCCGGCCTGGTGGTCAGCCCGAGCAGCCGGCCGATCAGCGCCGGGTCGCCCTCGGCGGCGATCCCGTCCGGGCTCCCGCCCGCCAGCACACCGAGCAACTGCGGCCTGGTGAGGGTGAGGGTGAGTCCGGCGGGCGTCCTCGGCGCCCGGTCGAGCGGCGCGGCGCGGTGGGTGAGCACGCCGTTCTGCAGGGTCAGCCGGTACCGGCGCTGTTCGTCGGTGAGCACCAGGTCCACGGTCAGCCGCTCGTCCCAGGCGCGCGGGCCGTCGATCCGCAGGGCCACCGAGTCGATGAGCATCTCCACGGTGAGCGCTGACAGCATCTCGGGATTGCTCGTGTCGAACGGCGCGCGGCCGGTCCCCTCGCGCAGTTCGAGCGCGGCCGTGAGGTAGAAGTTCCGCCAGGTGCCGTTCTCCGCGCCGCGCCCGAGCACGGTGTAGACGGCCGCCAGCTCCTCCTTGGCGGCGGTGTCGTCCGGCTCGGCGAAGACCACGTGGTTGAGCAGCGTGGCCGCGAACCGGAGGTCCCCGGCCTCGGCGTAGCCGCGGGCCTTGGCGAGCGCGACGGCCGCGCCGCCCACCGCCTCGACGTACCGCTTGGCCAGTTCGACCGGCGGGTGCTCCCACAGGTGCGCCGGGTTGCCGTCGTACCAGCCCAGGTAGCGCTGGTAGACCGCCTTCACGTTGTGGCTGAGCGAGCCGTAGTAGCCGCGGGCGTGCCAGCTGCGCTCCAGGTCGGGCGGCAGCCGGAGCTCCTCGGCGATCTCCGGGCCGGTCAGGCCGTCGTTGAGCCGGCGCAGCGTCTGGTCGTGCAGGTAGGCGTAGAGGTCGCGCTGCCGGGAGAGGAAGAGGACCACCTCGTCGTGGCCCCAGGTGGGCCAGTGGTGGGAGGCGAAGGCGACGTCGTACCGCCCGTGGAAGTACTCGATCGCCTCGTCCAGGTACCGCGCCCAGATCCGGGCGTCGCGGACCACGGCGCCGCGCAGCGTCAGGATGTTGTGCAGGTTGTGGGTGGCGTTCTCGGCCAGGCAGAGCGCGCGCAGTTCGGGGAAGAGGAAGTTCATCTCGGCCGGCGCCTCGGTGCCGGGGGTGAGCTGGAAGACGATCCGCACGCCGTCGACGGTCTCCTCCTGGCCGGTCCGGGTGATGTCCACGGTCGGCGGGATGAGCGTGATGGTGCCCGTGGACGTCGCCGAGCCGAGGCCGATGCCGACCTGCCCCTCCGGGCCGCGCGGCAGGTGGTCGCCGTACATGTAGCCGGCCCGGCGGAGCATCGCGTTGCCCGCGTAGACGTTCTCGCTGACCGCGTGCTCCAGGAAGCCGGCCGGCGCGATGACCGGCACGCCGTCCTCGGTGCCGTGCGGCAGGACCCCGCGCGCACCGCCGAAGTGGTCGCCGTGCGAGTGGGTGTAGACCAGGCCGGTGACCGGGCGGTCGCCGCGGTGCGTGCGGTAGAGCGCGAGGGCGGCGGCGGCCGTCTCGGCGGAGATCAGCGGGTCGATCACGACGACGCCGCGCTCGCCCTCGACCAGCGTCATGTTGGAGAGGTCCAGGCCGCGCACCTGGTAGACCCGGTCGGTGACCTCGTACAGCCCCTGCCGGGCGGTCAGCCGGGACTGCCGCCAGAGGCTCGGGTGGACGGTGTCCGGGCAGTCGGCCCGGAGGAAGTCGTAGGCGTCGCCGTCCCAGACCACGCGGCCGTCGGCGGCCTTGACCACGCCCGGGGACAGGGCGCCGAGGAAGCCCCGGTCGGCGTTCTCGAAGTCGGTGGTGTCGTCGAAGGGCAGGTCGGTCATCCGTCGCTCCGTTCATCGCGCTCCGTCGGGCGGGGCGGGGCCCTCGGGCGGGGCCGTGCCGGGCAGTGCCGTACCGGGCACTGCGGGGCCGGGCCGGGCTCTGGGCCATCAGAACACCCGGCGGGGGGAGCCGCACGCCGGTCGGGCGTCCCGTGCGGCGGGTGGCCGGCGGCCGTCCGCCCGGGTCGCCGAGCGGGGTACGGGGTGGGGCACAGGGCGGCTTCCTCCCGGCGGGAGGCCCGGTCCGGTGCCGGGGACGGTACGCCCGTGGACCGTACGCCCGTGGGGCCGCCCGGACCGGACGGGGCCGTTCGGCCGTTCGGGCGACGGGGTTCCGGCCCCCGCCGACCCGGGCTACCGCCGGCCGCGGGCCGGGGCGAGCCGGGCCCTGGCCGACACCGCCAGCCCCCGGGCCCGGCGGGCGAGCCGGCGACGCCCGCGGCCGCCGACCGCCGTCGCGCCGGTCGCCCGCGCGCCCACCGCCGTGGCACCCGTGCGGGCCGGGCGGCCGGGCGCGGCGACGAGGGGAGGGACCAGTGGAGCGGTGGCGGGGCGGGCGGGCGTGCCCGGGGGGTAGGGGACGACGGGGCCGCGGGCCGTGTCCGGGCCGGGGAGCGCCGTCCACCGGTCGTACCCGGGGTGCCCGGTGAACGCCGCCGGGACCGGGGCCGGGACCGGGGGCAGGGCGGGGGCCGTGCCCGCCGGACCCGCGACGGGCCTCGCGTGCAGCCGCCGCCGGGACCGGACCCGTGCCGCCGCCCAGAGCGCCAGCGCCCCGCACAGCGTGACCGCCGTCCACCCGGCCGGGCCCAGCGCGTGGTCGGCCTGCCGGATGGCCTGCGGCAGCACACCGGCGGCCGGTGCCTCGGCCGCGCCGGGGTCGCCGGGGGCCTCGGCGGGGGCGGAGGCCCCCGCCTCCTCGACGAGGTACCCGACCGGCTCGACCTTGCCCGCCGCCGCGAACCCCCAGTCCAGCAGGGCCGCCGCCTCGTCGTACACCTTGCTCTGCTGCTCCGGGTGCATCACCGTCACGAGCAGGGTCCGCCCGCCGCGTTCGGCGGCACCGGTGAAGGTGGCACCGGCGTTGGTGGTGTAGCCGTTCTTCACCCCGATCAGACCCGGGTACCTGCCGAGCAGCCGGTCGGTGTTGGCGATGTCGAAGGAGCCGCGCAGGCCGGTCGTCCTGTCGACCCCGCCGGGGAAGCGGGCGGTGCGGGTCGAGCAGTACGCGCGGAAGTCGGGAAGGCGCAGCCCGGCCCGGGCGAAGAGCGTGAGGTCGTACGCCGAGGAGACCTGCCCCTCCTGGTCGTAGCCGTCCGGCGAGACCACCCGGGTGTCGCGGGCCTGGAGGGCCAGGGCCCGGTCCTGCATCTGGGTGACGGTCCTGGCGATTCCGCCGTTCATGTGGGCGAGCACGTGGACGGCGTCGTTGCCGGAGGCGAGGAAGACGCCCCGCCAGAGGTCCTCGACCCGGTACGGCAGGTTCTCCTTGATCCCGACCAGGCTGCTGCCCGCACCGAGCTCCGCCAGCTCGGCCGGCGCGACCCGGTGCTCCAGGGAACGGTCGAACCTGGGCAGCACGGTGTCGGCGAAGAGCATCTTGAGCGTGCTGGCGGGCGGCAGCGGCAGGTGCGCGTTGCGGGCGGCGAGCACCTCGCCGGTGGCCGCGTCGGCGATCAGCCAGGACCGCCCGGTCAGCTCGGCGGGCAGCGCGGGCGCGCCGCTGCGCGGGGCGACCTGGACGGCGGTGCGGCTCAGCCGCTCGCCGCCGACCACGGCCGTCGCGTCCTGCGCGGTACCGGCTCCGGCGGCCCGGGCCGCGCCGGAGGCGGCGGGGGTGGCGGCGCCGCCGGGGACCGGGGCGGTCGGGGCGGTGGGTGACGCGGGCGCGGTCGGGGCGACGGGCGGTGCCGTCGCGGGTGACGTCCTGTCGGGCGCCGCCGCGGAGGGCGCCGCGGTGGCGCGCGCGGTCGTGGCGGGCGCCGTCGTGGCGGGCGACGTCGTGCGCGTCGCGGTGGCGCGCGCCGACGGGGTGGGCGTCGCCGCGGCGGGTGCCGTCGCGGGCGCCGCGAAGGCCGCGGGCGCCACGGCCGACGATCCGGCGGCGAGGACCAGCGCGGCGACGGCGCCCGCTGCCACCGGTCTCCCGGCACGGGCACCTCTGCTGACGTGGAGTGACCTCTGCTGCACACCGCGAACGTACCCGGGCGCCCGCCGCCCCGCCCTGCCCGCTGCTCCGTCCGGGCCCCCGCCGGGGATCCCGTCGCGCCCCCGCCGGGCTTCCGTCCGGGCTTCCGTCCGGGGATCCGTCCGGGGATCCGTCCGGGGTCTTCGCGCTCCCCGGCGGGGCTGGTACCGTTCGGGACCATGTCCGCTCCTCGTGCGTAACCGACCCGCCGCGACCGCGCCCCACCGACCGGCGCGGCGCTCCGGTGTCCCCGTACGCACCCGGGCCGAGGGCCGTCGCGCCCCGCCCGGTCATCCCGAGGAACGTTCCCGTGTCCACCTCCGCCACCGTGCCCCCGCACGCCCCGTCCGACGGCCCTTCCCGCCGTCCCTCCTACCGCGCCGTGCTCGGCGTCCCGTACGCCCGCCGCACCTTCGCCGCCGCCCTGCTCGGCCGGCTCTCCTACGGGATGGTCCCGCTGGCGCTGCTGCTCGCCGTCCGCGACACCACCGGCTCCTTCTCCGCGGCCGGTGCGGCCATGGCCCTGTTCGCCCTGACCAGCGTCCTCCTCTCGCCCGCCCGTGCCGGCCTGGTCGACCGCCACGGTCCCCGTCGCACCCTGCCGCCGATGGCCGGGCTGTACGCGGTGCTGCTCCTCGCCACGGCCGCCGCCACCGCGCGGCCGGGGGCGGGCCCGCTGACCCTCGGGGCGCTGGTGGCCGCCGCCGGCGCCTGCACCCCGCCGCTCGGTCCGGTCATGCGGACGCTCTGGCGCGGGCTGCTGCCCGACCCGGCGCTCCTCCGCCGCGCCTACAGCCTGGACGGCGTCGCGGAGGAACTGCTCTTCGTCACCGGCCCGCTGCTGGTCGGCCTGCTCCTCCCGGTCACCGGCCCGGCGGGCGCCGTGGCGGTGGGGGCGGGGCTGGTCCTCACCGGAACGCTGCTGCTGGTCGCCACTCCGGCCGCTCGGGCCGTACCGGTGGCGGCGGCCGCGCCCGCTCCCGGGGAGCCGGTGGCCGCCGGTGAGGCGGCCGGAGGAGACGGCCCCCGGGGCGGCCGGGGACTGCTGCGCCGCGCGGTGCTCGCGGCGGCGGCGACCGGCCTCGCGCTCGGGGCACTCGACCTGATGGTGGTCGCCTTCGCCGAGGAGCGGGGCCGCCCGGAGGCGGTCGGGTGGGTGCTGGCCGCGCTCTCGGCGGGCAGCGCCGTCGGCGGTCTCGCGCTCGGCGCACTCGACCGGCCGCTGCCGAACACCGCCCGGCTGCCGCTGCTGACCGCGGGCCTCGGGGTGGTGCTCGCCGCGGCCGGGTTCGCACCGAACCTTCCCCTGCTGGGCGCCGCCGCCGCGCTCGCCGGGCTCTTCGTCTCACCCACCGTCACCACGGCCTACCTGGTGGCGGACGAGGCCGTCGCACCCGAGGCCCGCACCCGGGCCGGTGCCTGGGTGAACACCGCGTTCAACGCGGGGTCGGCCGGTGGCGCCGCCACCGTCGGCCTGGCGGTCGGTCAGCTGCCGCTCTCCCTCTGCTTCGTGCTGGCCGCGGCCCCGGCGCTCGCCGCCGCGCCGCTGCTCTCCGGGGCGCTGTTCCGTGGAGCGTTCCGGGTGCTGCCCGTTCGTGTGCGCGACTTTGGTGGCGGACGGCCGCTCCGAAAGTCGGATTCGGGCACCGGACCGGCGCTCTAGCGTCTGGGGGCATGAAGAACCTGCTCGGATTCGTGAGCTTCGTCCTCGTCGTCGGAGGCATCAGCGGTCTCGTCTCGGACCACCTGTGGGGCCTGCGCGTCTTCGGCTTCGTGCGGTACCTGGTCCCCGCCGGACACCAGACGGCGGGCTACCTGGTCATGATCGTGCTGGGCGGCCTCCTCGCGGTCTGCGCCGCCTACCTGGACCGCGCGGGGCGCGAGGACTGACGGAACTCCCCTCGTCCCGGTTGGGCGAGGGGAGTGAACCTCGTTCGTGGACGCCCGTTCCGCGGCCCTGCCTGGCGCCGGCGGCTCTTCCGCGCTCGCACTATCAAGCGGGGATCTCAACGAATGAGGTGTAAATATGATCAAGAAGATCACTGCTGTCTCCGCCCTCGTCGGCGGCCTCGTGCTCGCGGGAGCGGGCGGTGCCGCCGCAGGATCCGGGGCGTACCACGGCCACGGCGGCCACGACCAGAAGCCCGTGGTCGGCTGCGCCGTCGGAGGGGACGCGGGGGTGGCGAACATCTGCGGCAACACGAACGTCTACAGCCCGAACATCCTGGGCGGCCTGCTCGACCTGATCATCCAGCCCCCCGCCACCGGTGGAGGCGGCGGCAACAACGGCGGCGGCAACGGCGGGGGCGGCAACAACTGACACCGACCGGCACCGCCCCGCCCCTCCCCGTCCGGGCCACCGAGCCCGGGGCCGGCGGGGCGCGGGCCTGACGGGCCGTGGGCCGGGCCCGGGCTGCACCGCGCAGCCCGGGCCCGGCCGCGTCGTGCTCGCGGCCAAGGCGGCCCGGGCGGCCCGGGACGGCCGGGGGCGCGGGGCCCGTCCGGTCGTCCGCCCGGTCGGAACGCAGGGGGGTGCGCACGGCGGCGGGGCAGAGGCCCGGCGGTCCGCGTGCTCCGCCGCCACCTGGTCGGCGGGCGCGGCCGGGGATTCCGGGGGTGCCCCGGTGGGCAGGGTGGGGACGAACGGTCGGACACCGTCCGTCCGACCCGGTGACGAACCGCTACCAGGGAGGCCGCATGACCCTGCAGGCGTACGGGAAGATCGCACACCGCCACGTCGAGGTGAACGGAGTCCGGCTGCACGTCGCGGAGCAGGGGGAGGGGCCGCTGGTCCTGCTGCTGCACGGGTTCCCGGAGAGCTGGTACTCCTGGCGGCACCAGTTCGCCCCGCTCGCCGAGGCGGGCTACCGCGTGGTCGCCGTGGACCAGCGCGGGTACGCCCGCAGCGAGCAGCCCGCGTCCGTCGACGCCTACACCCTGCTCCACCTGGTGGGTGACGCCAGTGCCCTGATCGGCGCCCTCGGCGAGGAGCGCGCCGTTCTGGTCGGCCACGACTGGGGCGCCCCCGTCGCCTGGACCACCGCCACGCTCCGCCCCGACCTGGTCCGCGGGGTGGCGGGGCTGAGCGTCCCGCCGCTCCCGACGTTCGGCCCGCCGCCGCTGGCGCAGGCCCGCGAACTCTACGGCGAGGGCTTCTACCAGATCTACTTCCAGCGCCCCGGCGTCGCCGACGCGGAACTCGCGGAGGACCTGCACTCCACCTTCCGCCGCATGCTCTTCGGCGGCTCCGGCGACCGCCCCGGCGCGGAACGGCCCGAGACCTGGACGGTGCCCGAGGGCCGGACGTTCCGCGACACCGTCCCCGAGCCCGAGAAGCTGCCCGACTGGCTCTCCGAGGCCGACATCGAGGCCTTCGTCGCCGACTACGCGGAACACGGCGAGCACGCCTTCACCGGCGGCCTCAACTGGTACCGCAACATCGACCGCAACAACGAACTGCTCGCCGGACTCGTCGGCCGCGTGGTCGAGGTGCCGGCCCTCTACGTCGCCGGCGACCGGGACCTGGTGTCGGCGATGATCTCCGAGGAGGCACTGGGCAAGCTGCTCGACACCATGGTGCCCAAGCTGCACCGCCGCGTCACGCTCCCGGGCGCCGGGCACTGGACCCAGCAGGAGCGGCCGGCCGAGGTGACGGCGGCGCTGCTCGACTTCCTCCGGCACCTCGACGGCTGAGGACGGCCGCGACGCCCGGGGGCCGCGACCGCCGGGGGCCGCTCCCGTCGGGGGAGGCCTCGCGGGCGTCCCGTCGCGCGGTCCGTCAGACCGGCAGCAGGCGGGCGATGAACTCGCCCAGGCGGCGGGCGTTGCGGCAGGAGTGCATCTCCACGACACCGGCGTAGGCGGGGGCGGCGGAGTCGCCGGTGCCCCAGAGGGAGGGCTGCTCGGGGTTGAGCCAGTAGACGCGGCGGGCCCGCCCGGCGATCAGGCGGAGGGCGGGGAGGTTGGGGTCCCGGTGGTTGTTCCGGGCGTCGCCGAGGACGAGCACGCTGGTCCGCGGGCCGACGGCGTCCAGGTGGTGCTCGGCGAACCCGCCGAGGGCCGAGCCGTAGTCGCTGTTGCCGTGGTAGCCCATCACCGCGGCCTCGGTGAGGATCCGTCGGGCCAGGCCGGCGGGGTCGCCGCCGCCCCTGGTGAGCAGGCCGGTCACCTCGGCGGTGCGGTTGACGAAGGCGAACACCCGGACCCGGCTGAACTGGTCGCGCATCGCCTGGACGAGCAGCATGGTGAAGTCGGCGAAGCCCGCCACCGACCCGGAGACGTCGCAGAGCAGCACCAGCTCGGGGCGGGCCGGCCGCCGCAGCCGGTACGCGGGGCGCAGCGGGACCCCGCCGGTGGAGAGCGAACGGCGCAGCGTGCGGCGCAGGTCGATCCGGCCGCGCGCGGCCCGGCGCCGCCGCGCGGCCAGCCGGGTGGCCAGCTTCCGGGCCAGGGGGTGGACGGTCCGCCGGAGTTCGGCGAGCTGGTCGCGGCCGGCGGCGAGGAAGTCGATCCGGTCGGCGGTGGGGGCGACGGCCCGTGCGGCGACCTGCTCGGTGCCGCGCAGTTCGGCCGCGCGGCGGCGGGCCTCGGTGGCGACCATCGCGCGGAACGCCTGGATGCGGCGGCGGATCTCGTCGGGGAGCACCTGGTCGGCGACGTCCGCGCCCGGAATGCCGGAGGCGCCGGAAGCGCCGTCCGGGCCCGACGGGCCGGAGCCGTCGGCGCCCGCGCGCAGCGCCGCGAGGATGCGGGCCAGCAGGGTTTCGGGTGCGAGGCGGCCGAGCGCCTGGTGGGCGGACCAGCCGTTCGCCCCGGGCGTGCCGGAGGCCCCGCCGCTGCCGTACCGGCCGAAGGCGGCCACCACCTCGCCGGCGAGTCGGACCTGGGCGGCCCGGTCGTCGGCGGCGAGCGCGGCCGCCAGCCGGGCCCGGAGGTCCTCCCGGAGCGCCGCCGGGTCCGGGGCGGGGTGGTCCGGGGAGGCGGCGTGCGGGGGCCAGGGGTCCGGTGACGGCGGATCGGCGGCGTCCGGTGCGCCGGACGCGTCCCGGCCGGTGCGCTGCCGGACGGCCTCCGGCGTCCCGACGCCGAGCGGGAAGAACAGGTCGAAGGCGGCGTCGAAGACCGGCCGCTGCCCGTCGGTCCGCAGCAGTGCGGCGGCCAGGCCGGCCCGGACCTGGTCCCGGTCGGCGAGGCCGAGGACGTCGAGCACGGCGGCGGCGTCCACCGTCTCGGCCGGTCCGATCCGCAGGCCGTGGCCGCGCAGGGCCCGGACGAAGCCGGTGAGCCGGGCGGCGAGGTCGGCGGTGCCGGGCGGCGCGGGGTCCGTGCCCCCGGTGGCCGCCGGCGTCGGGCCGGGGATCATGCCGGGGTGAGCTTCTGTGCGGCCTTCAGCACGTCGTCCTGGTGCTTGAGGACCACCCCGAGGGTGGAGCGGACCAGGGCCTCGTCGAGGGTGCCGGCGCCGAGCGCGAGCAGGGTGCGGGCCCAGTCGACGGTCTCGGCCACGGACGGGGCCTTGCGCAGCTCCATGGCCCGCAGCGCACCGACCACCCGGACCAGCGAGTCGGCCAGCGCGGCGTCCAGCCCGGGCACCCTGGAGCGGACGATGCGGCGCTCCAGCTCGGCCTCCGGGTAGCCGAGGTGGAGGAAGAGGCAGCGGCGGCGCAGTGCCTCCGAGAGCTCCCGGGTGGCGTTGGAGGTGAGCAGCACGAACGGGCGCCGGCGGGCGGTGATGGTGCCCAGCTCCGGCACGGTGACCTGGAAGTCGCTGAGGACTTCGAGCAGGAGCGCCTCCACCTCGACGTCGGCCTTGTCCATCTCGTCGATCAGCAGCACGGTCGGCTCGTCGCCGCGGATGGCGGTCAGGAGGGGGCGGGTGAGCAGGAACTCCTCGCCGAAGATGTCGGTGCGGGCCTGGTCCCAGCCCTCCTCCCGCCCGGCGGTGATCCGGA
Organism: Kitasatospora sp. NBC_00458; assembly: GCF_036013975.1. NCBI lineage: Bacteria > Bacillati > Actinomycetota > Actinomycetes > Kitasatosporales > Streptomycetaceae > Kitasatospora > Kitasatospora sp. NBC_00458. The sequence continues at coordinate 484,188 of NZ_CP107904.1, read as the reverse complement.
GCAGCTGCTTGGCGTGGTTCCACTCGTAGAGCGCGCGGGCCTCGTCGATGCCCTCGTAGCACTGGAGCCGGACCAGTCGGGCGCGGCCGATCGCGGCGACGGCCTTGGCGAGTTCGGTCTTCCCGACACCCGCGGGGCCCTCGACCAGGAGCGGCTTGCCGAGCCGGTCGGCGAGGAAGACGGTGGTGGCGACCTCGGTCGAGGCCAGGTAGCCGGCCTCGGCGAGCCGCGCGGCCGTGTCGGCCACCGACTCGAAGAACCCCGTGCCCTCGCGGTCCATGCGTGCCCCATTCCCGTCGATCACGGTGCCTGTCGCCAGCACCCTACCGGTGGGTCACTTCGCTGTCCCGGGAGCCGCCGCGGTTCGCCCGCCGGGCTCCTCGGGCTCCCTCGGGCTGGCGGGCCGGCGGGCCGGGGCCGGGCCGGGTGGCGGAGGAGGGCCCGTGGACCGGGAGGGGTGCCGGTCCACGGAAGGGGTGCGCTCCCGGGAGGGGCCGGGCGCCGGACGGCGTGCGGTGACCGGGGTCGCCGCACGCCGCGCGCAGGTGCCGAGGGCCCTGCCCGGAGGGTCAGTTGATGTAGATGTGCGGGTTGCCGGGCACCGAGCTGTCGGTCACCGGCCCGTAGGTCGCGCTGAAGTAGCCGGTCGGGAAGCAGGTGCTCGGGCCGGAGACCTTCGGGAAGGCCTGGGAGGCGAAGCCGATGGTCTGGCCGACGTTGCTGGTGGTGCCGGCGATGCTGCCGGGCGCGCGGTAGACGCAGGTGATGGTGCCGAGGATGGTCTTCAGCACGACGGTGGTCTGCAGCGGTCCGGCCGCGGTCGGGCTGAGGCTGACGGGGTTGCCGGCCGCGTCGCTGACCGAGTTGGTGTAGGGCAGGTTGTTGACCGTGATGCTCTGCACGCTGGTGACGCCGACGACGTTGGCGGTGCAGGAGCCGAAGATGTGGCTGTTGAGCTGCTCGGTGGCCACGCCCGGGGCGGCCGGGTTGCCGGTGACGGTCGCGGAGAAGGACGAGGTGGCGCACTTGATGCCGCTCGTGCCGGTCGCGCTGGAGTAGAAGGTGGCGAAGCCGCCGGCCACCAGGTTGGCGGTGAGGACGTCGCCGACGGCGACGTTCGGGCCGCCGGGAGCGGTGTGGGTCAGCACGGCGGGGCCGGCGGCCTGGGCGGGGGTGACGGTGCCGGCGGCCAGCACCGCGGCGGCGGCGAGGGCGGCGGTACCGAGGGTACGGCGGATGCGCATGAGGGTGTGCCTCTCCGGACGGAGTCGGGTGGGGGAGCCCGCGGGGTCGCGTGGGGGTGGCGTACGGCGGTGGCCGGCCGGGAGCGACCGTGACGGGGTGGTGCGGATGTGCGGGTGACGTGGCACCGCGGACGATGACTCGGCGGGCCCGGCGCCACGGGCCCGCCCGTACGCCGCGGCGCGTCGGGGTGCGGCGCGGTCCGACGCCATGGGTGGGGCGGGGGACCGGGCGGTACGCCGGGACGCGGCGGGGGTACGGCGGAGTACGGCGAGGTACGGCGGGGGTACGGGTGGTGCGGATGGCACGCCCGGGGTGGGACGGGTGCTAGGGCGTGCCGGGTGCACGTCGGCGGCTGCCACCGCCGGGCATGCGTTCGCCATACTGGGCAGTCGGAACGCGTGCGGGTCTCCGGCGGCCTGGCCGCAGATTGGAAACCCGTCAGTGTTGTAAACCGGACGTCGCGTCAATGTCAAGACAGAACACAGGAGTTGGCGATGAAACCGGAGTCTGCTCGAAGTGTGGACGTGGTGCTCCTGCCCGGCGCGCGCACTGGTCGCGACCCCGCCCGGTCGATCAAAAGAGGTCCGAGCCGGCTGCCCCCCGACGTGGTCGCCGCCACCCAGCGGGAGCGCCTGCTCGACGGGTTGGTGCACACGGTGGCGCAACACGGGTACCAGCACGCCACGGTGAGCGACATCTGCCGCGCGGCCGGGGTGACCAGGCCGGTCTTCTACGAGCTGTTCACCGGCAAGGAGGACGCCTTCCTGGCCGCCCACCGGCACGGCACGGGGGTGGTGATCCGGCGGATGGCGGCGGCCTTCGCGGCGGCGCCGGACTGGTGCACCGGGATCCGTGAGGCGCTCCGGGCGATGCTCGAACTGCTCGCCGGAGTACCGGCCTTCGCCACCATGGCGGTCATCGAACTGGACGCGGTCGGTCCGGCCGGGCGTCGCGAACGGGACCAACTCCTCACCCGCTTCCGGGCCTTCTTCGCCGAGGTGCCGCAACTCCCGTCCGGGGTGCTGGCGGAGACGATGGTCGACGCGGTGGTCGGCGGTGTGTACAACACCCTGCAGCGCTGCATCGGGGCCGGTCGGACGGAGGAACTGCCGCGGCTCCTGCCGACGTTGAGCCTGTTCTGCCTGGCGCCCTTCCTCGGGCCGGAGGAGGCGGCGCGGCGGCTGGCTCCGGTCCCCGGTCCGGCGGAAGCGGTGGAGCCGGGCACGGAGGAGCCGGGCGGGCGGTAGCCGGTGGCCGGGGCGCCGGTGGCCGGGTGCGCGGTGACCGGAGGCGGTGGCCGGGTGTGCGGTAACCGTGCGGGCGGTGATCGGAGGCGGTGTGACCGGCCTGCGGTAACCGTGCGGGCGGTCGACGGGCAGGCGGTCGACGGGCAGGCGGTGAGCGGATCGGCGGCAACCGTGCGGGCGCTCGCCGGACGCGGTGTGACCAGCGGTCCCGGGCGCGGCCGCCCCGGCTCCGGAGGTCCGTCCGCCGGGTCGCGCGGGGCGGTGCCCGGCCGTGCCGGAGCGGTCGATGATCCTTCGTGCACCCGTATTGACCCGCCGAATACCGGGCAGTAGCTTCCCAGTTACCCACTGCGGATCCGACGGCCCGCCCCGCTGCCGAGAGGCGGTCGACCCGGCCGGTCCGCAGAACGCTGTCCGCGCCAGGGCAACGTGCCAGTGCCTGCCCGCCCCACCATTCCAGGGAGCACACATGGCCACGTCCGAGGACGCCGCCCGCACCACCGAGAGCACCGGGGCCACCGGAGCGCCCGCCGAGTCGAGAGGCCGGGTCCGGCTGAGGCGCACCGCGCTGATGGCCGTTCCCGCCGTCGTCGCAGGCGGCCTGCTGATGGCCCTGACCGCCCAGGGCGTGCTCGCCGCCCAGTTCGCCATCTCCGGCATGCCGTTCACCGTCACGGCCGACAGCCTGGACGGCATCGGTTTCGAGCAGTTCGGCAGCCTGGACCACATGATCGAGAACAGCCCCAACGAGGGCGACACCGGCGGTCAGGTGCTGGTCGCCGTCTCCGCGATCAAGGAGGCCTCGCTCACCAAGCTCTGCCAGAGCGTCGACCTGGGCGGCATCAACCTGCTGATCAAGGCGGGCGACGCCGGGACGCCCGTCACCGCCACCGACCTCACCACCGACTCCGATCTGCTCTCGGGCGACGCGGAGTTCAAGAACATCGAGATCGGCGGAGATGCCAGCACCTACACCAAGGCCGGTGTCCAGGGCCTGCCGGGCGTCTTCGGCCAGCAGGCCGACACCGTCAAGATCAACAATCTGCGGCAGCACAACTACGCGACCACGGCCGGGGCGTTCAAGCTGCCCCACCTCCGGCTGAGCTTCAGCTCGGAGGGCTGCTGACGGTGGCCGAGCCCGAACCCGCCGCGGAGCGGACCGCCCGTCCGACCGCCGACCGGACGGACGACCAGGGTGCCGGACGGACGGCCGGACGGACGGCCGAAGGGGGTACCGGACCGGGTACCGGCCACACCGCCGACCGGACGGCCGGGGAATCGGCCGGGAGCGCCGCCGACCGGCCCGCCGCCGGACCCGCCGCCGGACCCGCCGCCGGACCCGCCGCCCGCCCGGGGTGGCGGGGCTGGCGGGGCCGACGGCCGTTCTGGGGAGGACTGCTGGTCCTGCTGGGCGGTGCCGAGATCCTCTTCACCCTCCGTGCCCCGCTGCCCGTCGTCCTCCACATCGGGCTCCAGGGGATGGCCGGCTACCTCGTCCCGGCGGTCATGACGCTCTGCGGCCTGCTGATCCTCTTCAACCCGGCCCAGCGGCTGTTCTACTCGATCCTCGCCGTGCTGGCGTCGCTGGGCAGCTGGCTCACGTCCAACCTGGGCGGGTTCCTGATCGGCATGCTGTTCGGCGTGGTCGGCAGCTGCCTCACCTTCGGCTGGCTGCCCGACCAGCCCCCGCGCCGCCGCAGGCTGCGCCGGGGCACCGCCCGCCGCAAGGCGGCCCGCCCGGCCGGAGCCTGAGAAGAGAGGGACGCCGGGCCCGCGCCCCGCCCCCGGTGAAGGGAGAGCACCGGGGGCGGGGCCGCGGTCGTGGCGGCCAGGCGTCGGGGCCGCCGGACCGGCGGCGTCAGATCGTGGCGGTGTCGATCACGAACCGGTACCGCACGTCGCTCGCCAGCACCCGCGCGTACGCCTCGTTGATCTGCTCCGCACGGATCAGCTCGATCTCGGCGCCGATCCCGTGCTCGGCGCAGAAGTCCAGCATCTCCTGGGTCTCCGGCAGGCCGCCGATCATCGAACCGGCCAGCGACCGGCGCCCTGTCAGCAGTGCGTGCGCGTTCACCGAGACCGGCTTCTCGGGGGCCCCGACCTGCACCAGGGTGCCGTCGGTCCGCAGCAGGCCGAGGTAGCCGCTCAGGTCGAGGTCGGCCGAGACGGTGTTGACGATCAGGTCGAAGGTGCCGGCCAGCTCCGTGAAGGTGGCCGGGTCGGAGGTGGCCCGGTAGTCGTGGGCGCCGAGCTTCAGCCCGTCCTCGCGCTTGCGCAGCGACTGGCTCAGCACGGTGACCTCCGCCCCCTTGGCCCGGGCGATCTTCACACCCAGGTGGCCGAGCCCGCCCAGGCCGACGATCGCGACCTTGCGGCCCGGACCGGCGCCCCAGCGGGTCAGCGGCGAGTACAGGGTGATGCCCGCGCAGAGCAGCGGCGCGGCGACGTCCAGCGGCAGGGCGTCGGGGATCCGCAGCGCGTAGCCCTCGTCCACCACCAGCTGCTTCGCGTAGCCGCCGTGGGTGGGCGAGCCGTCCCGGCCGACGGCGTTGTACGTGAAGACCGCGCCGCCCTCGCCGGTGCAGTACTGCTGGAGCCCGGCCAGGCAGTTGTCGCACTCCCGGCAGGAGTCGACGAAGCAGCCGACCCCGACCCGGTCGCCGACCGCCCAGCGGGTGACCTCCGGGCCGACCTCGGCGACCACGCCGGCGATCTCGTGGCCGGGGACCATGGGGAAGATCCCGGGACCCCAGTCCTCGGCCACCTGGTGGAGGTCGGAGTGGCAGATGCCCGCGTAGGCGATGTCGATCAGGATGTCGTGGGTGCCCAGCGCCCGGCGGCGGACGGTCGTCCGCTCCAGGGGGGCCTTCGGGGCGGGGGCGGCGTAGGCGGCGATCGTGCCCGCCGCGGAGCCGGCCGTGGTGCCGGTGGCGGTGTCGGCCGTGGTGCGTGCCGCGGTGCCTGCTGCGGCGTCGGCTTCGGTGCCGGTGACCACGGTGTTCGTGTCGGTGGTGTCCGTGACCGTCGTGTTCGTCATGCCTCAAGGCTCGGCCCGGCGGCCCGGCCGAAACAGACCAGCGGTTATCGTACGCCCGGCGTTCCTATCAACGGCAGTATCACCCTCCGCCGCCCGCCGGGCCGCCGGACGCCCGCATACTGCAGGGGTGGACCAGCGCACCGAACTCAGCGAATTCCTCCGCTCCCGGCGTGCCCGGCTTCAGCCTTCCGACGTCGGCCTGCCCGACTACGGCGGCCGGCGGAGGGTCCCCGGGCTGCGCCGGGAGGAGCTGGCGCAGCTGGCCGGGGTGAGCACGGCGTACTACGTCCGGCTGGAGCAGGGGCACGGCGAGAACGTCTCGGAGGCCGTCCTGGACGCGATCGCCCGCGCCCTGCGGCTCACCCACGCCGAGCGCGAGCACCTGCGCCGCATCACCAAGCCGGTCCGGCGCCGCCCGGGACGCGGACGGCCCGCCCGTCCGCAGCCCGTCCGTCCGGAGTTCCAGCAGCTGCTGGACGCGATGGAGAACGTCCCCGCCTACGTCATCGGGCGCCGGCTCGACGTGATCGCCTGGAACCGGCTCGGCAGCGCCCTGGCCGGGGACTTCGCCGCGCTGCCGCCGGACCACCGGAACATGGCCTGGCAGGTCTTCCTCGACCCGGCCGCCCGCGAGCTGTACCTGGACTGGGAGGGCAAGGCGGCCGACGTGGTCGGCATCCTCCGGCTCGACGCCGGCCGTGACCCGGACGATCCCCGGCTGACCTCGCTGATCGGCGAACTCTCCCTCAAGAGCGGCGACTTCCGTCGCCTCTGGGCAGCGCACGACATCCGGGAGAAGGGCCACGGCACCAAGGAGCTCCACCACCCCGTGGTCGGCCGGCTCACGCTGCGCTACGAGACGCTCCGCCCGGCCGGGGACGCGGACCAGGTGCTGGTCGCCTACCACGCGGATCCCGGCTCGTCCTCGGCCGAGTCGCTCCGCCTGCTGGCCAGTTGGACCGCGACCGGCCCGTCCCGGCAGTCTCCGTCGGCCGCCGAGCCGTCGGGCTCTCAGTCGCCGGGCTCCGAGAGGTCGAACCCCGCCGCCTCGGCGCGGCCCGCGGCGTCCCCGTACGACGGGCCGGTGACCGGCGGCCGGACGGGCCCTCGGCCTCGTCGTAGTCGTAGGAGCGTGCGGGCGCCGGGCGTGAGGCGTTCGTGCGGTCCGCTCCCGCCCCTCGGTCACGGGCGCCGTTTCGACTGCGGACCGGGCCTCGTTCCCGGCTGCGCCTCCGATCCCACGCCCGCCCCCGGCCCGGCCGCCGCCGGCTCGCCCGCAAGCCCCAGACGCCGGGCGTCGTGTTCGGGGCGGATGGCGAGGGCGGCGAGCGCCCCCGCCACCGTCATCACGAGCGCGGCGACGAGGAAGGCGGTGCGGTAGCCCGTGCCGGGCGCGTCCGCGGCGTCGAGGAGACGCCCGGTGAGGTACGGGGCGAGGAGCCCGGGGAGGGCGCCGCGTTGAGTGGTGGGGACGACCTCGGCGGGCCGGGGGCCGGGGGTCGGGGTCGCGCCCGGCGCGGCCGTCATGGCCGGGGCGGCCGGAGTGGGCCGGGAGTCCCCTTTGCGGCGGGGCGGTGGGGTCGGTGGTCCCGGGTGGGCGGGGACCACCGGCCCTGTCCCGCACCCCGGGCCCCGTCGTCTACTGGACCGGACGCCGACCCGGGCCGCCGCCTGCCCGGATTCGGGCCGGGGCGGGTCGGAGGCCCCAGGGCGCCCGCTGGGAGGTGAACGGACGGGATCCGTCAGGTGACTGACGAGTAGTTAGGCTTCCGGCCATGGAGATCAGCAGCACCACCACCGAGTACGACCGGTTGATCGCGCGCCACCACGCCATGCGCCTCCGCCGGCAGATCCTCGCGCCGGCGCCGTCCCCCCTGGACTCCTTCCCCGACGCCGGCACGGGCCCCCGCGCCGGCACCGCGGCACCGGACGCCCGGCACCCCGGGGCGGGCGGGGCGGCCGGAGCGGCCGGGGAGTACGACGGTGCCGCCGACCAGCGGCTGATCGTGCAGAGCCTCGGCCTGGTCAGCCCGTTCGCCGACCTGATCGACCGCCTCTACGCGTCCATGTTCCGCCGCCGCCCCTACCTCCGGGCGCTCTTCCCGGACTCGATGGAGTTCCAGCAGGCCCACCTGGAGCGGATGTTCGACTACCTGGTCGAGAATCTGCACCGCCCCGCCCAGCTCGCCGCCACACTCACCCAACTCGGCCGGGACCACCGGAAACTGGGCGTCCGGCCGGTGCACTACCAGGCCTTCGAGGAGGCGCTCTGCGAGGCGATCCGGCAGCGGGCCGGATCCTGCTGGAGCCCGGGACTGGAGGCCGCCTGGGTGGGGATGCTGCGGTTCGCGGTCGATGCGATGGTGGCCGGCGCCGAGTCCGCGCTCACCGAACCCCCGTACTGGCACGCCGTGGTGGTCGGCCACGAGCGCCGCCGCCCCGACCTCGCCGTGCTGCGCGTCCGCACCGGCGAGCCGTACCCGTACCGGGCCGGGCAGTACGGGACGGTGGAGCACCCGCTGCTGCCGCACACCTGGCGGCAGTACTCGATGGGCTGCGCGCCGCGCGAGGACAACGAGTTGGAGTTCCACGTGCGCCGCACCGGGCCGGGCGGCGTCAGCGAGGCGCTGGTCGAGTGCACGGCCGTCGGCGACCGGCTGCGGCTCGGGCCGCCGCGCGGCACCCTGATGCCCGAGGACGACAGCCGGGACCTGCTCCTGGTGGCCGGCGGCACCGGACTCGCCCCGATGAAGGCGATCGTCGAGCAGTTGGTCGAACACCGCCCGCGCGGCCGCCGGGTCCACCTGTTCGTCGGCGCCCGGGCGCGGGCCGACCTCTACGACTGGCCTTCCCTCGCCGAACTCGGCGGCCGCAAGCCGTGGTTGGAGCTGATCCCGGTCGCCGACGACGAGCTTGGCGGGCGCACCGGCGGCGGCCCGGGCCGCCGGCTCGCCGAGGCGGTCGGCCGGGCCGGCGACTGGTCCGAGCACCTGGCCTGCGTCAGCGGCCCGGCCGGCCTGGTCGACGAGGTCCGCAGCAGGCTGGCCGCCGACGGGCTGCCGACGGGGCGGATCCACCACGAGCCGGTCCTCGGCCGGGTCTGACCGCCACCCGGCGCCTGCCGGTGCCGCAGCCGGACGACCCGGAGCCGGACGACCCGCCGCCGGCCCGTGCCGCCGGACCGCCCGCCGCCTCCGCCGCCGGACCGCCCGCCGCCGTTACCGGTAGCAGTACGAGTCGGAGGAGGCGTCCCCGCCCGCCAGGTGCGTCTGGTGCACCCGCAGCCCGCGGAACTCCTCGCCGTGCGGGAAGAACCGCTGGTCCACGGTCAGCCCGCCCGCCTCCGGATCGGCGTCCAGCTTGACGATCCACGGCTCGATGCCGTCCGGGTAGAACTGGTCGTCCCACGCCCCGTACAGCGAGTTGGTGACGTAGAGCCGCCGGCCGTCCCGGCTGATCTCCACCATCTGCGGCGCCCCGCTCAGCGGGCGGCCGGGCTCGGCCGGGTGCGGGGTGCGGGCCGCCACCCCGCCGAGCCGGACCGAGGCGGTGAGCCTCGGGTGGAACGGGTCCGACACGTCGTACTGGAACAGCTCGCCGGTGCCCCAGGCCGAGACGTACAGCCAGCGGTCGTCGACCGACAGGTTGATGTCCGTGATGAGCGGCGGCACCGCGCCGAACGGCTGGAGCGCCGGCGGCAGGTCCTCGGCCTTCGCCTCCTCGGCGGGTATCTCGATCACCTTCCGCGCGGTGAACGCCTCACCCTGCCGGTACCAGAGCCAGACCGAGGCGGAGAGGTCCTCGACGTTGGTGACCACTCCGGCGAAGCCCCACTCCGCCTGCGGGTCGTGCGCCGGACGCAGCTCCAGGACCATCTGGTACTGGTCGCCGAAGTCGATCCGCTGCAGGTGCCGCCCCGAGTCGAGCTCCCAGAAGTGCAGCGCGTGCCCGTACTTGCGGCCCAGCAGCAGCTCCGGCACGATGCCGTCCTCGACCATCCACGGCGTGCCCCACTCGCTGGTGATGCCGACGTTGGTGCCGAGGTGCCACCACACGTCGTAGGCGAAGTTCTGCGGACCGCGCTCGGTCTCCCAGGGGCGCAGCACGTCGAAGGTGGTGTGGTCGAGCAGTGCCACCCCGCCCGGCCCGTCCGCGCCCTCCGCCGCACCGAGGCAGGAGAGGAACACGCCGTCCGGCCCGCAGTGCAGCGTGTGCGGGCGGGAGTAGCCCGCTCTCGCCGCCAGCTCCTCCGCGGCGACCGTCTTCACCAGTCGCGGCCGCACCGGGTCCGGCCGGGTGTCCAGCACGTGCAGCTGCGACGACCGCAGCCCCGGCAGCAGCAGGTAGCGCCGCTCCGGGTTCTCGTGGCAGGCGTGCGCGAGCGCGCTGGAGCAGGCGTTCCACCCGAAGTGGTGCAGCTCGTCGCCGACCCCCGGCATCGGGGTGAAGTTGAGGACCCGCCCGTAGCTCGGCGATTCCGGGTCGGTGTCGACGGTGATCAGCGCGTCCGGCTGCTGGGCCGACCGGTCGAATCCGGCGACGTACGCGAGCTTCTCGGGCGGCGCGGCGATCGCCTCCGCAGGCGTGCGGTAGAGGGAGGGGTCGCTGTGCCCGTCCTGGTGGTCGTCCTGCGGGCCGTGTCCATGCGGCATGCTGGCTCCTCAACTCGCCTTCTCGGCAAGGGAAGTGACAGGGGCCCGGGTAGCCTTCCACAGAATCACGGGCGCACAGCAGGCGCACGGGGGAGCAGGCGGGGGTCAATCCCGCGGCCCGGGCTCCGTCATCCGGACGGCCGCGGTCCGCCGACCGGCCCGCCGCCCGGGCGGGGGCGGCGGGGACGTCCCGGGTCGGCGGACCGCGGGGGACCGGCGCACGGACCGTTTCGGCGCGCGCCCGGAGCGGCCGCACGGCGTGGGCCGGGGCGTGCCGTCGGCCAGCGCCCGTCGCCCGGCGACCGGGCGGGGGCCGACCCGTGCCCGGGGCCCGGTCAGCGCACAGCGGGTCAGTGCACGGGGAGGGGGAAGTAGGCGCCGAGCCAGCGGTCGAGTTCGGCGAACACCTGGGTGCGGGCGGTCTCGCCGGACAGGACGAGGTCGTGCATGCCGCCCTTGATGCGGACGATGGTGACGTGGCGGCCCAGGTGGGGCCCGGCGGCGGCGATGTCGTCGGCGCGCAGGATGGCGTCCGCGTGGTGGAGGGCGTTGTGCCAGCGGGTCGTGGAGATCGAGGCGGTGGAGGCCATCAGCAGGATCGGGACGTCGACCCCGGCGCCGCGCCGGACCTCGCGGTGGCCGCGCTGGATGGCGGCGAGCCAGCCGGCGAACAGCGGGACGCCCTCGGCCGGCTTGAGGCGCAGGTCGAAGTCCCACTCGCCGCGGTGGTCGCGGTGCAGGCTGTGCACGTAGTGCGGGTTGAGGGCGGACGGCAGCACCCGGGTGGGGGCGAAGCGGCCGAGCGCGTCCAGGGCGGGTGCGCCGAGGGTGCGCACGGCGGGCGCGGCCGGCATCGACAGGAACGGACTGTTGAGGAACAGCCCGTCGACCACCCCGCGCCCGGCGCGGCGGCCCGCCCAGAGGGCGGCGATCAGCCCGCCGGTGGAGTGGCCGTTGACCAGCAGCCGGGTGTGGCCGTCCAGTTCCCGGATGATCCTGACCGCCTCGTCCAGCTCCTCGTCGTAGGTGGCGAGGTCGCGGACGAAGTTCGGCGAGTGGTGGGCGCGCAGCGAGCGGCCGTACTTGCGCAGGTCGAGCGCGTAGAAGGAGAAGCCGGCGGCCGCGTAGTGGTCCGCGAGGTGGGTCTGGAACCAGTAGTCGTTGTAGCCGTGGATGTAGAGGACGGCCTGGTCCGAACCGGGGACCAGCCGCCGGACGAGGGTGGCGGAGACCTCGCCCTCCTCGTCCGGGCGGAGCGGGAGCTCGACCGCTTCGTAGGGGGCACCCAGGATGTCTTCGCGGAACTCCATGTCCAGTCGCACCCAATCTCTGCTCGGTATCGCTGCGGGTCGCTGCGGTGTCGCCGCCCCGGAGCACCGACGATACCGGCCGGTAGCCTCGGGCGTGACGGCGACTCGGACGGGCCGCCTATGCTGCCGTCATGCCCGAGATGCCCGACACGCCCAGACCGCCCGACGACGACCCCGTGCCGGTCGTGTGGCGGACCGACCTCGGGCAGGCGAAGCTGCTGCCCGACATCGACCACGACGGTGGCTGGCTGCTCACCCTCGACGACACCCCGCAGTCCTACGTCGACCTCGGCGACCCCACCCACCTGGAGTTCGAGTACACCCGGCGCCTCGGCCACCTGGTCGACGCGCTCGCCCCGGCGGGCCGGCCGCTCGACGCGCTCCACCTCGGGGGCGGCGCGCTGACCGTCCCCCGCTACCTGGCCGCCACCCGCCCCGGCTCCCGGCAGCACGTGGCCGAGGTGGACGGCCCGCTGCTCGCGATGGTCGAGGAGCACCTGCCGTGGGACGGGCCCGGCGCCGACATCACGACCGTGGTCGGCGACGCCCGGGCGGCGCTCGCGCAGGCCGCGCCCGGTTCGCTGGACCTCGTCGTCGCCGACGTCTTCCACGGCTCGCGGACCCCCGCGCACCTCACCACGGTGGAGTTCCTCCGGCTGGCCGCGGCCGCGCTGCGCCCGGGCGGCTGCTACGCGGCCAACCTGGCGGACGGCCCGCCGCTCGCCTTCGCCCGGGCCCAGGCGGCGACGGTGCGCGCGGTCTTCCCGGAGGTCTGTCTGATCGCGGAGCCGCCGGTGCTGCGCGGGCGGCGGTACGGCAACATCCTGCTCGTCGGCTCGGCGGGGCCGCTGCCGGTCGCGGACCTCAGCCGGCGGCTGGCGGGCGACGTCTTCCCGGCCCGGCTGACCGACGGCGCGGACCTCGCCGCGTTCACCGCGCGCACCGCCGCGGTGACCGACGCCACCGCCACCGACTCCCCGCCGCCCCCGGCCGGGGCGTTCAGTGTCGGCTGACCGCGGGCGCGTGGAGGCCCGCCGCCCGGCGCGCCGGGGCGCCGCACGCCCGGTCCGCGCACCCGGCAGTGTCAGAATCGGCGGGTCCGTCCAGGGGCGAGGATGCAGAGGAACGACCGAGTGATGAACACCGTGGAACGGCCGGACCTGACGGCGATCCCCGAGACGGCCCTGTGGACGCTCCACCGGCGCGCCGCCGAGGCCCGCCGTCCGGACGCCGTGCTGCACGACCCCAAGGCGGTCGAGCTGGTGGACCGGATCGACTACCCGTTCGCCGACCGCTTCGGCACCAGCGGTGTCCAGGCCCAGCTGCAGGCCCTCCGGGTGGCCTGCTTCGACCGCGAGGTGGCGGACTTCCTGGCCCGGGAGCCGCGCGGCACCGTGGTGTGCCTGGGGGAGGGGCTGGAGACCCAGTACTGGCGGGTCGACAACGGGCGGGCCCGCTGGCTCACCGTCGACCTGCCCGAGGCGGTGGCGCTGCGCGAGCGGCTCCTGCCCCCCGGACCGCGCCAGCGCTACCTGGCCGCCGACGCCACCGACCTCGCCTGGACCGGGGAGGTCGACCGCGACCGCGGGGTCCTGATCACCGCGCAGGGCCTGCTGATGTACCTCCCGCCGGACCGGGTGCGGGCCCTGATCGCGGGCTGCGCCGAACGGTTCCCGGGCGGTTCGCTGGTCCTGGACGCCGTGCCGCGCTGGTTCGCCCGGCTGACCACCAGCGGCAGGATGCGCACCCGCGGCTACCAGGCGCCCCCGATGCCGTGGGCGATGGACGCGGGCGAGCGCGCCAAGCTGCGCACCGCCTCCCCGGCCGTGGCCTCCGTCCGCGACGTCCGCCCGGCCGGCGCCCGCGGCCTGGTCGGCGCCCTGCTGCCGCTCGCGCTGTCCGTCCCGCCCCTGGCCGCGCACCGCCCCTCGGTCACCGTGCTGGACTTCGCCGAGCGGTCGTAGCGGGGGCCGTACCGGGTGGCCCGGTACCGACGCCTCGGCGGGCAGGCCCGGTGAACGGGCAGGGCCCCGGCCCCGGGCCTGCCCGCCGAAGCGGGAGAGCCGGGGCCGGGGCCGGGGGAGGAGGGGTCAGGCGGTGGTCCAGCGCTGGTTCGCGTAGGTGTGGCAGCTCCACATCCAGAGCGCGACCATGTTCTGGTTCCCCGCCGCCGGGTCGTCGACGCAGCGGTCGGAGGCCGGGTTGTACAGGGTGCCGTCGCCCCGGAGCTCCCACTTCTGGTTGTCGGCGCCGGTGCAGCTGCGCACCGTCACCGGGCTCCCGTTGGCGGTGCCGTCGGCCGTCACGCACTTCTCGTACACCCGGACGGTCCTGTCCGTGCGCAGGTCGTAGCGCTGGTTGAGGCCGTTCCAGCAGTCGTACAGCTGGATCTGCGAGCCCTCGTCCGGACCGTTGGCGTCCATGCACTTGCCGTTGTTCGCACCGGAGTGGAGGTTGACCGGCCGGTTGGCGGTGCTGATCCACTTCTGGTTGGCGTACGAGTGGCAGTCCCACAGCCACAGCTGGACGCCGTCACCGCCGCCCGCGGTCATGTCGTCGATGCACCGCCCGGACCCCGGGTTGTACAGGGTGCTGTCCGTACGCAGCGTCCACTTCTGGCCGGGGGCGTCCGGCACGCAGTCGCGCAGGTTGACGGAGGCGCCGTTGTAGGTGTTGTCCGCCGTCACGCACTTGTCGAGGGTGCGCAGCGTGCCGTCGGTGCGGAAGGTGAAGTGCTGGTTGTCGCCGTTCCAGCAGTTGTACAGCTGGAGCCGGCTGCCGTCCGCACTGCCGTTGGCGTCCATGCACTTGTTGGTGTTGGCGCCGGCGTGGAGGCTGATGGTGCCGCCGGGGTAGCCGAGCGCGGCCGCCGAGACGAAGCCGGTCACCGGGGCGTCGGCCTTGCCGGTGGCGGTGATGCCGCTCCAGACGTTGAGGACCCCGCTGGTGTCGCGCGTCCACAGGTCGGGGACGCCGTCGCCGCTGACGTCGCCGGAGGAGGTCAGCTTCGGGAAGTCCGCCGCCGAGGCGTGGCCGATCAGCGTCCGCGTGCTGTCGTCGGCGAGCGCGGTGATGTCGGGCTTGCCGTCGGGGAGCTTGCGGCTCGGGTACTGGTAGACGTTGCCGGTGCCGTTCTCCCGCACCCAGAGGTCGATCAGGCCGTCTCCGGTGGCGTCGCCGGGGGCGATCAGCGTGCGGTTCGACCAGTCGGCGGTGCTGAGCGGTGTCCCGGAGGAGTAGACGCCGGTCGCGGTGGAGCTGCGGAAGAGCCAGAGCCCGACGTGGCCGGCGCCGTCGTCCTCCTGGGTCAGGATGTCGTAGCGGCGCTTGTCGGCGCCCGGTTCGGGGATGCCGATGGTGTCGATGTCACCGATCGCCAGGAGCCCCTTGACCCGGCTCCAGTCGGCTTTGTGGTAACCGGTGCAGGTGGCGCCGGACACACCGGCGGTGCTGCAGGCGAGGGGCCGCCGGGAGATGAGGACGTTCTTGCTGGTGAAGTAGAGGTTGCCCTCCGTCGCCAGGCTGCTCGCCCAGAGGGAGTTCCGGTAGGAGTACAGAGTCGAGTCGGCGTAGACGATCAGGTCGTCGACCCGGATGCCGTTGCCGCCGCGGTGGGTGACCAGCGCCTTGTCCCAGCCCGCGCCGCCCGGGCTGTTGGCCTTGTCGGAGGCCATCGGCCCGCCGAAGCTCGGCTCGATGCCGGCCGGGTACAGCATCAGGTTGCCGTTGTTGTCCGGGAGGACGAGGTCCACCTTCTCGTCCTTGGTGATGTCGCCGAGGACGGTCTTGGCGTTCGGGTCGGACGGCGCGAAGAAGCTGTAGGTCTTCTCCTGCGAGCGGTTGCCGGCCCGGTCGACGGCCTGGACCCGGAGCAGGTTGGTGCCCCACATGGTGGGAGTCAGGTTGATGACCGCGGAGCCGTTGCCGGAGGCGTCGACCCGGCTGGCGCCGCCCACCGGGATGGCCGAGTTGAAGGCGTACTCGTAGTACAGCACGCCGCTGGCGCTGTCGGCCGCGCTGACGGTGAACGCGCCGGACTCGCCGATGTGCTTGGCCGAGCCGGGCAGGGAGCCGGACTCGGGGTAGTCCTCGGAGGTGACGGTCGGCACCGCCGGCGGGGTGAGGTCCAGGCTGAACATGCAGCCGGCCGACCAGCTTGAGGGGATCTCACCGTCGCCGGTCTGCACGCGCCAGTAGTAGGTGTGGCCGTCCTGGAGGTTGCCGACTGTGACGGCGGCCGCGTGGTTGCTGTTGCCGAGGTTGCCCCAGCCGCTGTCCCAGGCCAGCGGCTCGTCGGCGGTGGCGAGGTCGCGGACCTCGAAGCGGGCGTCGATCTGGTTGCCGTCCGGGTCGCCGACCCAGGAGTACAGGCGGATGCCGGTGGCGGCGTTGGTCGCGCCGATCCAGCCGCAGCCGTTGCCGTTGGCGTTCTGCGGGGTCGGTTCCATCCGCAGGTCCCACGGCGCGTACGGGGCGCGGTTGTACTCGACGTACAGGAAGGGCAGCTTGGCGGGCGTGCGGGTGAAGCGCTTGAAGCCGATGTTGCCCTTGTCGCCGTCGCGCTTGGACTCGTCGGCCGCGAACAGGCCGAAGGTCAGCCGGCCGCGCCAGTTGTTGTCGATCACGTGCTGGCGGACGTCCCACTCGCCGGTCGTGGTGGCGCCGGGGCAGCCGTGGCCCCCGGCGCTGTTGAGCACGGACGTCCCCAGCGGCCCCCAGTCCCAGGGCTGCTTGTTCCAGCGGGTGGTGCCGTCGATGGGGTGCGTGGGGTGCAGCGTGACGCCGAACGTGGCGGAGCAGGTGTTCGCCGCGCCGTAGGACTGGGTGGCGACCACGGTGGCCTTCTTGATGACCTTGTCACCGAGGTCGCCGCTGTCGAGCTCGAAGTAGTAGCGCTCCAGCCCCTTCACGGTCTCCCACTGCTGGTAGCCGACGCCCGGGTCGTACTGGTCGCTGTAGTCGTTGTAGTGGGTCTTGTCCGGGTAGGCCTCCTGGACCCAGGTCCAGTTCTGCGTACCGCGGTTGGTGGGCGTCCAGGCCGGGTCGATGTAGACCGGGTAGGTGGTGGTCGGGGCGTTCAGGAAGGCGCTGTCGGGCGTGACCGCTATCGAGGTGGCGGCCGGAGCCGCCGACAGCTGCGAGACGTTGGCCCCGAGGCCGGGGCCGTCCGCGTCCGAGGTCACCTTGAGGCCCTCGGCGTCGGCGGGCCCGGTCGCCGTGTCGGGGGCGGTTGCCGTGTCGGGGCCTGCGGCCGGTGCGGCCGGCGCGTCCGCGGCGGAACGGGCCGCCCGGGCACCGGACTTGGCGGCCACGGGGGCGGCGGGGCTGGCGGGGGCCGTGCTGGAGTCCCACATGGTGGGAGCGGGTGCGCGGAAGACCACCCGGCCGTCGGCGTCGGTGGCGTTGAGGTTGCCACCGGCGTCGGCGCTCACCGAGACGCCCTCGGTCTTCAGGCCGAGGGTGAGGGCCTTCACCTTCGGGTCCTGCGCGGCGGCCGGGGTCTTGACCACCAGGACCTGCGTGAACCCGCCCGCCTGGTTGGCGGTGAGCTTCAGGTCGACGCCGGGCGCGACCTCGGCGTAGGTGGCGCTCTCGCCGTCCAGGACGGGCGCCGGCAGCGCACCGGGCCAGCTCAGCGTGAGCTTGCGGCCGTCCTGGTCGAGGGTGGCCAGCGGCCCGGACCCGCCGCCCGACAGCGTCAGCCGGTTGCTCGTCACCTTCGGCCGCAGCGAACCGTCCGACGCCCGGACGAGCGTCGCGTCGAGGTCCTTCCAGACCCCGTCCTGCCGGGCCCGCGCGGGAGCGACCGTACGCCGCAGGCCGAGCGTGCCGTTCGGGTTCGCCACCACCGTGTCGGTCTCGGTGGTCAGCGCCGGGATCTCGACCGGCTTGCCGGTGCGCCGGGCCTCCGCCAGCGCCACGGCCTCGGCGGCCCGCTGCGCGGTCTCGGCGGCCGTACCCGGCACGGGCGGAGCCTCGGTGGCCGGAGCTCCGGCCACCGAGGCGGTCGGGGAAGCCGGGGCGGTAAGAGAAGCCGGGGCGGTAAGAGAAGCCGGGGCGGTCGGGGAAGCCGGGGTGGTCGGAGAAGCCGGGGAAGTCCCGTCGGCGGCAAGGGCGGGAGCGGTGGAACTGAGCATGCCAACAGTCAGTACGATGCCGACCGATGCGGCCAGTATCGATCTGCGTCGACGGCTCCGATGGGGGGATATCGACCCCATAAGTGCAAAACCTCTCGTCAGTTGGTGATTGCCGTGCGGATATCGGCGAACGGGAACCTAACACCCGTGTGCGACGTCTTAACTGACGACCGGTCGCCAATGCTGTGAGGCAGCTCACAGCCGGGAGCTCTCCGTAGTCGAAGCCCTGGTCGGGGCAGCGGAGTGCCCACGATCCGTCATGGCGCATTAGGAACTCCGCTCGGTAAAGAAGGGCAAAACGCCCCCTCTCCTCGCACGCTGCGTGAGGCCGGGTGTGACCTTTGATTCCCCCCCGTTCGTCATATCCGGGTCAAGGCACGGTTTCTGATGGATCACGTTCGCGAACGGACGTTAGGCTCCGCCTCAAAATCTCGGTTCAGCAGGCCTTCCGGCGGAAGGCCCGCTTCGGCATGCCAGGGGGCAAGTCGTGTCGGAATCATCAGGCGGTTTCCACGCCAAACGGCGGTCACGGGGAAGACGGCGGCTGACTACCGCCGCGGTCCTCGTCCTGTCGATGCTGGCGGGCGTGGGACCCGCGCACGCGGCGGCCTGGAAGCCCCGCAATCCCACCCTCTGGTCGCCGCGCGACCTCGACCGGACCCCGGCGGTGGGCGGCAAGGACGCCGCCCCGGTCAAGGCCGTCCCGCCGAAGGGCGACGGCGCGCCGGCCTGGAAGGCCGGTGCGGTGGCGTGGCCGGGGGCGGTGGACGCCGAGGTGGACCTCGCGCCCAAGTCCACGACCCCGAAGAGCCTGAAGGAGTCCGCCTTCGCCGCGGCCCCGGCGGCCGTGCCGGCCGGTGGCCAGGCGGGTGCCGCGCCGGTGTGGGTGAGCTCGCCGGCCGTGGCCGCCGTCGCCGCCGCGCCGGAGGCCCTGCGCAGCGAGCGGACCACGCCCGCCTCGCACAAGGTCCGGGTCACGGTCGCCGACCGGCCCGCCGCCGAGAAGGCGGGCGTCAACGGCCTGCTGCTGGCGGTGCGTCCGACGGCCGCCGGCGGCCCGGGCTCCCCCGTCAAGGTGGACGTGGACGTGTCCTCGATCGAGGGTGCGTTCGGTGGTGACTGGCTGTCCCGGGCACGCCTGGTGGCGCTGCCCGAGTGTGCGCTCACCACGCCCGAGCGGGCCGAGTGCCGGACCCAGAGCCCGGTCGAGACGCGTCGCACCCCGGCCCGTCCCGGTCTGCTGAGCACCGACGTCGAGCTCGCGGGCGGGGCCGCACAGGCGGCCCCCGCCGCCGGGGAGTCCGGTGCCCGGGCCCTGTCGGCAGCCCCGTCGGGTGGCATGGTCCTGGCCGCGTCGGCCGCTCCGGGCGGTTCGGCGGGGACGTTCGCCGCGACCGGCCTGGCGCCGTCGGGGACGTGGAGCGTCGGCGGGAACACCGGTGGTTTCAACTGGTCGTACCCGGTGGCGGTGCCGGAGGGGCTGGGCGGCTCGAAGCCGAACGTGTCCCTGTCCTACAGCTCGCAGTCGGTCGACGGCCGGACGGCGGCGACGAACAACCAGTCGTCGTGGATCGGTGAGGGCTGGGAGTACACGCCCGGGTTCGTCGAGCGGCGTTTCAAGCCGTGCGCGAAGGACGGCCAGGCCGGATCGGGCGAGCAGTGCCTGGCGGGCTGGAACGCCACGATCTCGCTGAACGGCCGCTCCTCGACGCTGGTGCGCGACGACGCGACCGGCACGTGGCGCCTGGAGGGCGACGACGCCTCCCGGGTCGAGCTGCTGACCGGCGCCTCCAACGGCGACAACAACGGTGAGCACTGGAAGGTCACCACCGCCGACGGCACCCAGTACTACTTCGGCCTGGGCCGCAAGCCCGGCGCCGGAGCGGGCGCACCGGCCACCAACTCGGCGTGGACGACGCCGGTCTACGGCAACAACTCCGGCGAGGAGTGCAACAAGTCGACGTTCGACGCGTCCTGGTGCGACCAGGCGTGGCGGTGGATGCTCGACTTCGTGGTGGACCCGCGCGGCGGGCTGATCTCCCACTGGTACGACAAGGAGACCAACCACTACCAGCGGGGCGTCTCCGCGCAGAACCCGTCCGGGACCCGGACCGCGTACGTGCGCGGCGGGAACCTGGCGCGGATCACCTACGGCTCCAAGCTCACCGACGCCGACAGTGTGAAGCCCACCGGGCAGGTCGTGTTCGACGTCGCGGAGCGCTGCCTGCCCGACGCCTCGTTCGACTGCGCGCCGAACAAGCTGAACGCCGCCAACGCGGGCAAGTGGCCGGACGTGCCGTTCGACCAGAACTGCGCCGCCACCGGCCCTTGCGAGAACTACCAGGCGACGTTCTGGTCCACCAAGCGCCTGACGAAGATCACCACCCAGGTCCTCAACGCCGGCTCCTACGCCGACGTCGACTCCTACGTGCTGGCGCACGAGTACCCGGACCCCAAGGACCACACCGCCCCGGCCCTGTGGCTGAACTCGATCACCCACTCGGGCCACGACGGCGCGAACAAGATCGAGCAGCCGGCCATCACCTTCACCGGCAAGTTCCTCAACAACCGCGTCGACTCCACCACCGACAACAAGCCGCCGCTGAACCGGCGGCGCGTCATCGGCGTGACCGCGGAGACCGGCAAGATCACCGAAGCCGTCTACGCCGAACCCGACTGCGCGCCCGGTGCCCTTCCGGCCGCCCAGGACACCAACGGCAAGCGCTGCTACCCGGTGTACTGGAACCCGGACGACAAGAGCCCGCTGCCCCCGACCCTGGACTGGTTCCACAAGTACGTGGTCTCCCAGGTCAACGAACGCGACCCGTTCGGCGGCTCGCCGGCGCGCACCACCACGTACGAGTACGTGGGTGCGGCGGCCTGGCACCGTGACGACGACGAGTACACCGAGACCAATCGCCGTACCTGGAACCAGTTCCGCGGCTACGAGCAGGTCGTCACCCGCAGCGGCGCCGCCCCCGACCCGATCGGCAAGGCCGTCGGGTACTACCTGCGCGGCATGGACGGCGACTTCAAGGCCGACGGCGGCAAACGCTCCGTCACCTACACCGACATCAACGGCGCGAGCGCCAAGGACGCCAACCCGCTCGCCGGGTCGCTGCGCGAACGCCAGACCTACGCCTCCGACGGCGGCGCCCTGGTCGCGGTCTCCAAGTCCGACCCCTGGCTGTCCGCCGCCACCGCCACCCACAACCGCGGCACCGCCCTGCCCGCCCAGACCGCACAGATGCTGCGCAACGGCTCCGGCAAGGACACCGCCCTGCGCTCCGACGGCACCTGGCAGTCCACCTCCAAGACCGCGGCCTTCGACGGCTACGGCATGCCCGTCCAGGTCGTCGACCGCGCCGACGGCCTGCCCGACCTGTGCGCCGCCACCCGCTACGCCCGCAACACCACCACCTGGACCCTCGACCGCGTCGCCGAGACCGTCCAGACCAAGGACGGCTGCGCGACGGTCAGCGGCTCGGACCTCGTGGCGTCCGAGGCGGGCACACTGGGCCGTAGCCGGGCGTTCTTCGACGGCCAGGCGTTCGGGGTGCTCAACGGCCCGGGCGCGGTGACCCGCACCGAGGAGCTCGACGGGTTCTCCGGCGGCCAGCCGGTGTTCTCGCTGGTCTCCACCGTGGGCTACGACGCCTACGGCCGCGTCACCACCAGCACCGACGCCGCCGGGGCGACCACGACGACCGCCTACGAGCCGGCCGTCAACGTCCAGCCGGCGACGGTGAAGGTGACCAACGCGAAGGGCTGGACCAGCAGCACCACCTTCCACCCGACCCGTGAGGTGCCGGTCAAGTCGGTCGACCACAACGGCCGCACCTCGCAGCAGACCGTCGACGCCCTCGGGCGCACCACCGCCGCCTGGCAGCCCGGCCGCACCCCCGGCACCGACCTGGCCGACAGCCTCGTCGAGTACCGGCTGACCGGCACCGGCACCCCCTCCGTCACCACCAGGAGCCTGCGCGAGGGCGGCAAGACCTACACCGTCGCCGTCACGATCCTCAACACCTTCGGCGAGCCGGTCCAGACCCAGTCCTCCGCGGCGAACGCCGCCGCCGGCGCCAGGGTCGTCAGCGACACCTTCTACGACAGCCACGGCCAGGTGGTGAAGACCAACCAGCCGTACATCAACAGCACCGGCGAGCCGAGCACGACCCGGTTCGTCGCCAACGACAACGAGATCCCCGGCCAGAGCGCCTCGTTCTACGACGGCCTCGGCCGCCCGGTGGTCCAGACGTTCTCGTCCAAGGCCATCGAGCAGTGGCGCTCCACCGTCTCCTACCCGGGCGTGGACCGCACCGACGCGACCCCGCCCCAGGGCGGCATCGCCACCACCGGATTCGTCGACGCGCGCGGCCGCTCCACCGAACTGCGCCAGTACCACGGCGGTTCGCCGCAGGGCGGCTACGACGCGACGAAGTACGTCTACGACATCGAGGGCAAGCTCAGCCAGGTCACCGACGCGGCCGGCAACGCCTGGAAGTACGGCTACGACGTCCACGGGCGCCAGACCCGCTCCGAGGACCCGGACAAGGGCGTCATCACCACGGCCTACGACGCCGCCGACCGCCCGGTCTCCACGACCGACGCCCGGGGCGTCACCGTCGCCGTCAGCTACGACATCCTCGGCCGCCCGCTGTCGCGCAACCTCGGCAGCACCACCGGCACCCCGCTGGCCACCTACGAGTACGACACCCTCCTGCCCGGCCTTCCCACCGCCGCGACCGGCTGGTCCGACGGCAAGCCCTACCGCCAGGAGGTCACCGAGTACGACACCGCCTACAACGCGGTCGGCACCAAGGTCACCGTCCCGGACGGCGAAGGCGCCCTGAGCGGCACCTACACCACCAACACCTACTACGACCCGATCTCCGGCCTGCCGTTCCAGACCGACCTGCCCGACGCGGGCGGCCTCCCCGCCGAGACCGTCAACATCGGCCGCAACCTCAACGGCCTGCCGGTCTCGCTCGGCGGCCTCGACGACTACGTCAACTTCACCAACTACGACGAGCTCGGCCAGCTCCAGCGGATCACCTTCGGGGACGTCCCCAAGCAGGTCGCCCTCACCCACACCTACCAGCCCGGCACCGGCCGGCTGCTGCGCTCGTTCCTCGACAAGGAGGACGGCCGGACCTCGGTCGACATCACCGACTACACCTACAGCCCGGCCGGTGACGTCACCTCCGTGTCCGCCTGGCGCAACGACGGCCAGACCGACACCCAGTGCTTCACCTACGACCACCTCAAGCGCCTGACCCAGGCGTGGACCGACACCGGCGGCACCACCACCCGGCCCGGCCCGTCGGTGCCCGGCATCGGCGGCTGCACCAACACCACGCCCAACCCCGCCGCCCTCGGCGGCCCCGCCCCTTACCGGCAGTCCTTCACCTACGACGTCACCGGCAACCGCACCGGCACGGTCGACCACGACCCCGCCGGCAACACCGCCAACGACGTCACCGCCACCCACACCTACCCCGCGCCCGGCCAGGCCCGGCCGCACGCCCCCAGCAGCACGCAGACCAAGACCGGCAACGGCCCGACCGTCACCACCGGCTACACCTACGACCAGACCGGCAACACCCTCACCCGCCCCGACGAGGCCGGCAACACCCAGACGATGACCTGGGACCCGGACGGCCACCTCGCCACCGCCGCCACCAGCGGCGGCACCTCCGGCTACGTCTACGACGCCGACGGCAACCGCCTCCTGCGCCGCGACCCCGGCCGCACCACCCTCTACCTCGGCGGCACCGAACTCAGCCTGAACACCGCCACCGGCGAGGTCTCCGGCACCCGGTACTACCCGACCGCCGGCGGTCCGACCATCGTGCGGACCTCGGACGGACGGCTCAGCTACGTCGCCGCCGACCACCACGGCACCGGGACGACGGCGATCGACGCCGGCACCCTCCAGGCCACCCGCCGCGCGTTCAAGCCCTTCGGCGAGGAGCGCGGCACCCAGCCGGCGCCCGGTTCGTGGCTCGGTGAGAAGGGCTTCGTCGGCGGCACCCAGGACAAGGCCACCGGCCTGACCCACCTGGGCGCGCGTGAGTACGACCCGAAGACCGGACGCTTCCTGTCGGTCGACCCGGTCATCGACGCCAGCGACCCGCAGCAGCTCCAGGGCTACCTGTACGCCAACAACAGCCCGCTCACGTTCACCGACCCGTCCGGGCTGTGGTGGGGCTCCAGCATCGTCAAGAAGGCCGCCAACGCGGTCAGCAAGACCGTCGACGTGGTCAAGGAGAACTACAACACCATCTCCAACATCGGCCACACCGTCCTCGACGTGGCCGGCATGATCCCCGTCATCGGCGACGCCTGCGACATCGTCAACGGCGTCTGGTACGCGGCCGAGGGCGACTGGAAGAACGCCGCACTCTCCCTCGTCGCGGTCGTCCCGGTGATCGGCAGCGCGGCCACCGCGGCCCGCATCGCCTCCAAGGTCGCCAACGCCGTCGACACCGTCACCGACGCGGCCAAGGCCATCGAGCGCGGCAGCGGCGCCGCCCGCGGCGCCTCCAAGTCCGTCCCGTCCTCCCCGTCCCGCCCCCGCGCCGGAGCCTCCGGCGGCAGCGGCGGCAAGGCCGGCCCCGCCCCCGGAGCAGGCAAAGCCGGCGGCGGCAAGTCGTCCGCCGGCGGAGGAGGCAGCAAGGCCTCCTCAGGCGGTGGCGGCAAGGCCGGCAGCAGCGGTGGTGGCGGAAAGGCCGCCGGAGGCGGCTCGAAGCCCAAGGGGGGTAGCAGCAACGCCGGCGGCCGGGCCGCCCCGGGCTGCAACAGCTTCGTCCCCGACGCCCTCGTCCTGATGGCCGACGGCACCACCAAGCCGATCGACCGGATCACGGTCGGCGAGAGCGTCCTGGCGGCCGACCCCGCCACCGGACGCGTCGAGGCCAAGCAGGTCACCGCCACCATCACCGGCGAGGGCGACAAGAACCTCTACGAGATCACCGTCGACCCCGCCACCACGACCCAGACCCCGCAGGTCGCCCACCCCGCCGACGACACCGTCAAGGCCGCGGCGACCTACACCGTCGACGTCACCGAGTCCCAGACCCTGACCGCCACCGACGGACACCCGTTCTGGCTCCCCCAGACCCGCGAGTGGCTCACCGCCGACAAGCTCCAGCCCGGCCAGTGGCTGGAGACCTCCGCCGGCACCTGGGTCCAGATCAGCAGCATCCGCTCCCACACCGCCCACCAGCGGGTCAACAACCTCACCGTCAGCGACCTCCACACCTACTACGTACTGGCGGGGGCCACTCCGGTCCTCGTCCACAACACGGGCCCTCTGGAGTGTGATCTCCGGGCGTACGCGGATCTGGCCAGGCTCGGCCCTGGGAAGAACGAGGGTGCAGCGAGCGTCCTCTTGACGCCTTCAGGGAATACTTACTTCGACATCAGCACCCGCAGGCAGGGGGAGGCCTTGCAGGTTCTCCCGCTGCCACTGCGTCGAGTGATCAATCAAACCGGTCACCACGGCGGGTGCGCCGAAATCGGTTGCATTGCCCAGGCGATGGCCGCCGGTGACCTGGTCCGCGGAAGCAGTAGCCTGGCCGTGCTCCGAAAGCCGTTCGATCATGCCCGGTACCGAGACTTGCTGCCAGCTTGCCCGCAATGCCAGGCTGTGATGTCCAGGCTCCAGGTAACTGACCTATTCCAAGGGTGATGCAATGGGAAGGCCGCTCAAGCGACTGACCACCGTTCGATGGGGCGAGCTCTCTGACGCCAGTGGTCCAGCGGTCGAACTGCCGGCACTGCTTTCCAAGTTGGCGTGGGCCGGCGAGAGCGATGCCCGTATTGCCATTGATGAGCTGGCGAGTCGGATCTGTGCACTGGGATTTGTTCTCACGGAGGCAACCGCTAGCACGATTCCATTTCTTATGGAATTGGCGGAAATTCCGGAGGCGAATTGCCGGGCTGAAATCCTGGAGTTGATCACTGCCGTGAACTCCACTCGGCAATGGGCTGATGCTGCGGCTGCTGCCGCACCGCAGTATCGTGCAGCCTACGAGGAGAAAATCTCCTGGGAGGAGGATTCCAGGGCGGCTGTAGCGGCATCGAAGGGAATCATCGCGTCGCTTGCGCGAGACCCTGACGCCGCCGTGGCTTCAGTTGCGCGCGAGCTGCTCGATAGTTTGACCGACCGCCCGGGATCGATTTAGGCGATAACGCCTGGAATTTGACCCTTGCGGATCGAAGGGGAGCCCCGTTGAGTTCGGACTCGACGGGGCTTCTCCATGCCTGATGGCAGTCGCCGACGGCAATGTCGTGGGCGACTCGCCGGTGGCCGTGCGAGGGCGCCCTGTGCGGGGCCTGCCCTGGGGGGTCAGGTGGCGGGGGCGGCGGAACCGCTGTGGGCCGCCATGCGTCGTAACCTGGGGTGATCGGCCGGGGGGACGGGCCGCCCGGCACGTTAGGCTGCCTTCTCGGGGAGCGGCCTGGTGCCGCCATTCGGACGACTGTCGAGACCGGCGCGCGGGCTGCGGAAACCTGACCGGGCCCGCCGTGGGTCTCGTCCTGCCACGGAGGTACTGGCCTTGCTGCACATCGACGCCTGGATCGAGGGCGTGCCACCGGGCGCGGTGTACGCCCTCGTCGGTCTGATCATCGGGCTGGAGTCGCTGGGCATCCCGCTCCCCGGCGAGATCGCCCTGGTGTCCTCCGCACTGCTCGCCGCCCGCGGCGTGGTCAGCCCGGTCTGGGTGGCGGTCTGCGCGATCCTCGGTGCGATCATCGGCGACTCGATCGGCTACTCGATCGGACGCAAGGGCGGCAAGCCGCTCTTCGAGAAGCTCGGACGCAGGTTCCCCAAGCACTTCGGGCCGGACCACCTGGCCAGTGCCGAGCGCTCCTTCCAGAAGTGGGGCATGTGGGCGGTCTTCTTCGGCCGCTTCATCGCCCTGCTGCGGATCTTCGCCGGGCCGCTCGCCGGCGCGCTCAAGATGCCGTACTGGAAGTTCCTGATCGCCAACGTCCTCGGCGGCATCGTCTGGGCCGGCGGGACGACCCTGCTGGTCTACCAGGTCGGCAAGGTCGCCGAGCAGTGGCTGTCGAAGTTCTCCTGGATCGGACTGCTGCTGGCCGCCCTCGGCGGCGCCTTCTCGGCCTGGCTGATGAAGCGCCGCGCCGCCAAGGCCGCGCAGGCCCGTCGGGAGGAGGACGCCGCGAACGCCACGGCTGAGACCGGGGACGCGACCGCGGACACCACTGCGGACGCCACGACCGGGAACGGCGGGGTGCCGACCACCGCTGCCGCGCCCGCCCCGGCCGCACCTGCCGCGGACTGAACCGACGGTCAGGGCCGCCGTCGCCCCACCCGGGCGGCGGCGGCCTTCGCGCGTCCGGGCAGGATGGCAGCGTACGGAGCGGCACAGAGCTGCACAGTCACACAGCTGCACGGCACAGAGCACGACAGAGCACCGACGCACCACCGAGGAGCGAGACCACCATGCGCATCGGACTGCTGGGCACCGGCCCCTGGGCGGAGCGGGTACACGCACCCGTCCTGGCGGCGCACCCCGACTTCGAGTTCGCGGGCGTCTGGGGCCGCCGCCCCGAAGCCGCCGCCGCCCTCGGCGCGCAGCACGGCGTACCCGCCCACGCCGACCTCGACCGGCTGCTCGCCGAGGTCGACGCCGTCTCCATCGCACTCCCCCCGACCGTGCAGGCCGACCTCGCGGTCCGCGCCGCCGAGGCCGGCTGCCACCTGCTGCTCGACAAGCCCGTGGCGCTCACCGTCCCCGACGCCCTCCGGGTGGTCGAGGCGGCCGGGCGCAACGGCGTCGCGTCGGTGGTGTTCTTCACCGTCCGCTTCGGCGGCGACCAGATGCCGTGGATCGAGGAGCAGGCGGCCACCGGCGGCTGGTTCACCGGACGCTCCGACTGGCTCGGCTCGGTCTTCGCCCCGGACTCCACCAGCCCGTACGCGGCCTCCGCGTGGCGCAAGGAGAAGGGCGCGCTGTGGGACGTCGGCCCGCACGCGCTCTCGGTGCTGCTCCCGGTCCTCGGGGACGTCACCTCGGTGACCGCCGTGGCCGGCCCGCTGGACACCGTCCACCTCGTGCTGCGCCACGTCGGCGGCGCCTCCAGCACGCTGGCGCTCAGCCTCACCGCGCCCGTGGCGGGCGGCGGCACCGGGATGGAGCTGCGCGGCGAGGCCGGTACCGTCCACCTCCCGGAGCGCGGCGAGGGGCCGGTGGCGGCGTTCCACCGCGCCCTCGACGCCCTCGCCGGGGCCGCCCGCACCGGCGAGCCGCACCCCTGCTCCGCGGCGTTCGGCCTGCGGACGGTGGAGATCCTCGCCGCCGCCGAACGCTCCCTCGCCGAGGGCGGCACGGTCCGGGTCTGACCGCCGGGCCGGTGGCCCGTCTCCCGCGCCGCGAGCGCCGAACCGCACCAGCGGTCGGCGCTCGCGGCGTACGGGGCAGGGCGCGGGGACGCCGAGCCGTGCCACCGAGGACCGGGCGGGTTCAGATCCGGTCCGCCGGGTGCCGTGCGTGGAAGGCGCCGAGGATCGCGGCCCGCTGCTCTTCGAGGCTCACGACCTCCGCCGGTGCCGCCGGGGCGAAGACGTCGACGGTCTCCCGGATCTCGCCCCGGCCCTCCGGGGGACGGACGTACGCCTCCCGCCCGTGGGTGAACTGGCGCAACTGGCCGGACGGGTGGACGTCGGGGCGGGCTCCCTGGCAGCACAGCAGCCGGCCTTCCCGTTCCAACTGCCGCCGGACCTGGACGAGACAGTCGAGGTGGTCGGTGCCGCTGAACTCGGTGAGCGAGCCGGCGTCGAGGAGTGCGATGCGCGTGGCGGACGAGTCGCCGCCGATGAGGATGGTGACGGGCCGGACCCGACCGTCCGCGTCCACGGTCCGGAGTTCCACCTCCTCCTGGCTGCTCCGTCCCTGCGGTGGAGTGCTGCTGTCACGGGTCTCGTCCTGATCGGACCGGCTGTCCATGCGGACATGGTCGCCGACGGAGGCGGGCCCGGGGGAGCCGCTGGTCGGAATCGCGCTCGCGGACGAGGACCGGGCCTTCGTCGAGCGCTGCTGCCTGGAGGTGGGGACGCGGGCGGTGGCGGGGAGCGGGCTGCTGGGGCTGGCCGGTCTCTGCCTGGGGCACACCGCCCGCAGGTTCGGGCGTCTCGACGACCGTTCGGTCGCGCTGGCCGAGGCGCTGGCGGCACGAGCGGAGGCGGACCCGGCGGACGTGGACGGGCGGGCCCTCGACGGGTTGGGCGACATCCGCTTCCACCTGCGCCGCACGCGCGCCGGAAGCGCGGGCGAATAGCGCGGGCGGGTCCGGGCCGGCCCCGGGCGGGATCCGCACTGACGGGCTGACGGGCTGACGGGCTGACGGGCGGGCGGGCGGGCCGGAGCCGGAGACCAGTGCCCCCGGTCCGTCAGGCTCTGTCCGTCAGGCTCTGTCCGGACGGCGGTCGGCGGGGCGGGCCGGGGGGACGGACGGGGCGCGGAAGTCGCGGGGGCCGGTCCACAGGGCGGGGACGGCGTCGCTGCGGCGGGCGAGTTCGTAGGCGAGCTGCTCGTAGTTGACGCGCCATCCGTGGAAGTGCGGCCAGGCCTCGGCGGCGGGTCGCTCGTGCGGGAACCCGGCGGCGACGATCATGGCCACGGCGGCGTCGAACTCGGTGAAGCCCAGGCGGATCGGCGCCTCGGGGGACGGGTCGGGGTCGAAGCCGATGCGCAGGGAGCGGCCGATGTCGCGCATCGCGGTGAAACCCGCCCGCAGCACGAGCCGGGCCTCCGGCGGGGCGCTGCGCGGGGCCACGGCGAGGTGGATGGCGGCGGCGTCCATGACGGCGGTCAGGCCGACGACCCAGCTGCGCTCGGGCTGCGGAGAGCGGAACGAGATGAGCACGGGGTAGTTGGAGTGGCTCTCGCCGAGGTCGGCGGCGAGGCGTTCCCAGTCGCGGTAGAGCTGGGGGAGGGCGGTCTCGGTGTCGACCAGCGACTGACGGGCGAGCAGTTCGGGGCCCCAGGCGGGCTCGCCGGCCCGGGACTGGAGGAGCGTCACCTCCAGTTCGCGCCGGTTGTAGGCGGAGTAGAGGGTGGGCAGGTAGGCGATCAGCAGGGCGATGGTCAGGGGGCCGCTGGCGGCGGCGAGGAAGTCGATGGCGGAGAGGTGGAGCCGGTCGCCGCTGGCGAAGCCGAGCGTGAGCAGGCTGGAGCCGGCCTCCCGGAAGGAGACGGACCAGTCCAGCTGCGAGGTGCCGTGCAGTATCAGCGTGTAGGCGGTCAGCATGGCGCCGAGCCACACCCCGAGCATGCCGAGCAGCATCAGCGGCGCGAGCCAGGTCTGCACCCGGTCCTGCGCCCGGTAGGTGCCGAACGGGGTCGCGATCAGGCGCAGAACGGTCCGCAGGACCCGCCAGAGGCGGTGTACGAGGGCGGAGTACAGGCCGCGCGGGACGACCAGCGTGCGCAGGATGCTGCCGATGGTGAGCAGCAGGAGCAGCACGCCGGCGACGGTGTGGATCAACCTCATGGGGCTCATTGTGACGGGCGGGTGGGATTGACAGGTCGGCGCGGTCGGCTGAATGCTAAGCAAGCGCTTAGTCAGCGTACGGGAAGGGCGTCCAGGTCGACGGCGGCGGCTGCCCGACGGACGGCGATCCGGCGAAACGACAACCCGACGGGCAGTGCGCCCGACGGACGGCAACCCGACGACAGCCATCGAGGAGAGTGCCCGTGCCCGAGACCCCCGCCGACCCGCCCGGGCTCGACCTCGCCCGGCTGCGCGCCCACCTCGACCGGGTGCTCCCGGGCGCCGTGGACGGCCCGCTGCGCGCCGGGCTGATCGAGGGCGGCCGCTCCAACCTCACCTACCGGCTCACCGACGGCGCCTCCGACTGGGTGCTGCGCAGGCCGCCGCTCGGGCACGTCCTCGCCACCGCGCACGACATGGGACGCGAGCACCGGGTGATGAGCGCCCTGCGCGACACCGGCGTGCCGGTGCCCGCCACCCTCCACCTCGACACCGGGACGGAGGTGCTCGGCGCGCCCTGGTACCTGATGGCGTACGTGCCCGGGACCGCGCACCGGGACGCCGCGCCGCTCGCGGCCCTCGGCGAGGGCCGCGTCCGCGGCATCGGCGCGGCCCTCGTGGACACCCTCGCCGTGCTGCACCGGATCGACCCGGCGGCCGTCGGGCTGGCCGACTTCGGACGCCCGGACGGCTACCTGGAACGCCAGTTGCGCCGCTGGTCCACCCAGCTGGACGCGTCGCGCAGCCGCGAACTGCCCGGCATCGACCGGCTGCACGACCTGCTGGCCGCCCGGCGGCCCCTCTCGCCGCCCCCGGCGCTCGTCCACGGGGACTACCGTCTGGACAACGTGCTGATCGACGGCGGGGACCGGATCGCGGCCGTCCTCGACTGGGAGATGTCCACCCTCGGCGACCCGCTCACCGACGTCGGCCTGCTGGTGATGTACACCCAGCTCGCCGGTGCCGGCGGCGGCCTGATCCCCGCCGCCGCCACCGCCCCCGGCTTCCCGCCCGCGGGTGAACTGGCCGCCCGGTACGCCGCCGCGACCGGCCGGGACGCCGCCGACCTCGACTGGTACGTCGCCTTCGCCTCGTACAAGCTCGCGGTCGTCGCCGAGGGCATCCACTTCCGGTTCCGGCAGGGCGGCACCCTCGGGGCCGGGTTCGAGCGGGCCGCGACCATGGCGCCCGTCCTCGTCGAGCACGGCCTCACCACCCTCGAAGCCCCCCAGGAGCGCTGAACGATGGACTTCGCCCACGACGCCCGCACTCTCGGACTCATCGATCGGCTCACGGAGTTCATGGACGGCCAGGTGTACCCGGCCGAGCCCGTGCTGGCCGCCCAGCTGGCCGACCCGGCCCGCCCCGCCTGGGCCGTCCCGCCGGTCGTCGCCGGGCTGCAGGCCGAGGCGCGGAAGCAGGGCCTGTGGAACCTCTTCTTCCCGGGCGAGCGCGGCGCGGGACTCACCAACCTCCAGTACGCCCCGCTCGCCGAGATCACCGGCCGCAGCCCCCAGCTCGCCCCGCCCGCCCTGAACTGCGCCGCGCCCGACACGGGCAACATGGAGCTGCTCGCCCAGTTCGGCACCCCCGAGCAGCGCGAACGCTGGCTCGAACCGCTGCTCGACGCCGGGATCCGCTCGGCCTTCGCGATGACCGAGCCCGACGTCGCCTCCTCCGACGCCGCCAACATCGCCACCCGGATCGAACGCGACGGCGACCACTACGTGGTCAACGGCCGCAAGTGGTACATCACCGGTGCGATGAACCCCGAGTGCCGGATCCTCGTCGTGATGGGCAGGACCGACCCGGACGCCGAGCCGCACCGCCGGCAGAGCATGATCCTGGTGCCGCGCGACACCCCGGGCGTCACCGTCCGGCGCGGCATGACCGTCTTCGGCTACGACGACGCCGACCACGGCGGGCACGCCGAGATCGACTTCGAGGACGTCCGCGTCCCCGCCGCCAACCTGATCGGCGAGGAGGGCTCCGGCTTCGCCATCGCCCAGGCCCGGCTCGGGCCCGGCCGGATCCACCACTGCATGCGTGCGATCGGCATGGCCGAGCGCGCCGTCGAGCTCATGTGCCGACGCACCCTCGACCGGGAGGCCTTCGGCCGGCCGCTCGCCGAGCAGGGCGTGATCCAGGACTGGATCGCCGAATCCCGCGTCCGCATCGAGCAGTTGAGGCTGCTGGTACTCAAGACCGCCTGGCTGATGGACACCGTCGGCAACCGTGGTGCGCACACCGAGATCCAGGCCATCAAGATCGCCACGCCGCGCACCGTCGGGTGGATCCTCGACAAGGCGGTCCAGGCGCACGGCGCGGCGGGCGTCGGCCAGGACACCCCGCTCGCCCAGCTCTGGGCCGGCAACCGCGCGCTCCGCCTGGCGGACGGGCCGGACGAGGTGCACAAGCGCTCGCTGGCCCGCCGGGAGCTGAAGCGGTACCGCTGAAGCAGTACCGCTGAAGCGATGCGGCCGAAGCAGTACGGCGAAGCAGTACGGCCGAAGCGGTACGACGGCCCGCGCGCGCGTTCGCGCGACGCCGCCCCGGGCGGGGTCCGCCGGCACTCGCCGGGTCCACCCGGTGTCATACCCGGGTAGCACCCGGCGGGTTGGCACCGCGGTATGACGTCCACGCACCGTCCGGCCCGTACTGTCACCGGTACGGGCCGGCCGGCGGGCGGCGGGCACACCGACGGGGAGAGCGGACGACCATGCGCACACGGGGACAGGGGCCGGGGCAGGGACAGGGCCGGGGCCGGGGCACGCGGACGGGGATCGCCGCCGTACTGGTGGCGACGGCGGCGACGGCCGTCCTGGGCGCGGGGGTGACGGCGTCGGCCGCGGTGGCGGCGCCCGCCGTGACGGAACGCCAGGCCCGCGCCTGGCTCCCGCAGCCCACCGGACCGTACGCGGTCGGGACCACCTCGCTGCGCCTCACCGACGTCGGACGGCAGGACCCGTGGCAGCCGGACCGGGTCCGCGAGCTGATGATCAGCCTCTGGTACCCGGCCACCCGCCCGGTGTCCGCCGGCGAGCGGCCGGCCCGCTACATGGAGCCGCGCGCCGCCGAGCACTTCGGGAGCACGGCAGGCGCCTCGGTCTTCAACTACGGGACGGAGCCGGGCCGCACCGACTGGGCCGGGGTCCGCACGCACGCCCGGCAGGACGCGCCCGCGCTGCCCGGAGCCGGGCCGCGCCCGGTGGTCCTCTACTCGGCCGGGCTCGGCGACCCCCGGACCTGGGGTACCGGCCTGGTCGAGGACCTCGCCTCGCGCGGCTACGTCGTGGTCACCGTCGACCACACCTACGACGCCTCCGAGGTGGCCTTCCCGGACGGCGGCCTGGCCGCCTCCGTCCTCCCCGGACTGAGCGGCCAGCCCGGCCTGGACATCGGCGCGCTGCTCCGCAAGGCGCTGCAGGCCCGGGTCGACGACACCCGCTTCGTCCTGGACGAGCTCGGCGCGCTGCGCACCGACGGCCGTCTGCCGGCCGCCCTCGCCGGCTCGCTGGACCTGAACCGGGTCGGCATGGTGGGCCACTCGGCCGGCGGGTTCACCGCGGCCCAGACCATGCACGACGACCCCCGGATCAGGGCCGGCGTGAACATGGACGGCCAGCTGCACTTCCCCGGCCCGGACGGCACGGGGGTGCACCTGAGCAGCGTCGCCGAGGACGGCCTCGACCGCCCGTTCCTGCTGATGGGCACCGGAAGCCCGGACTCCGGGGACTACCGGAACCAGCCCGGCTGGGCCTCGTTCTGGCAGCACACCCGCGGCTGGAAGGCCGACGTCACGCTGACCGGTTCCCGGCACGGCTCCTACACCGACGCGCAGTCCCTGCTGCCGCAGCTCGCCCGCCAGGGGGCGGTCTCCGCGGACGCCGTGCGGGGCGACGTGGGCGAGGTCCGTCCGGAGCGCGCGGTGCTCGCCACCCGCGCGTACGTCGCCTCGTTCCTCGACCGCTGGCTGCGCGGCCACGACGACCACCTGTTGGACGGGCCCTCGCCGCGGTTCCCGGAGATGGAGTACGCGCGCTGACCCCCGCGCACCCGCCCGGCGACCTGGGGTCCACTTCGGAGGCGGATCCTGCAGTGAGGGGATCGCGCATGGTACGGCGCGGCCGCCGCTACTGTTGAACGACCGCGGTGCCGCCGTCCAAGTCGATACCCATGTGAGGCGGGGCGCCGGAGTGGTCGTCGTCCCGCATGACCAGTTGAGTCCGCCGCTGCTCGATCTGCACGCGCTTGTTGGCATTGAAGAAGGCGTGCAACTCCTCGGTCGCGGTGGCGCCAAGGCCGAGCCCGCCGCTTCGCGTTCGAGCGGCCAGGCGGCTGGACAGCCATCCCGGACGGCCGGATCGCACCACGAGATGCCGGATCGAGGCCAGCGTGAAGGGCACGATCACCAGCACTGCCATGAAGAGCAGACCCGCCATCATCACCATGCCGGCCCAACGCGCAACGGTGGCACATCCGTTCCTGGCCGTAGCTGCCGTGTACGGCGGCGCCGGTCAGAGCCGTTCGCCGATCGCGGCGACCGGCACCGTCCGGTCGAATGGCTGTCGCTCGGCGTGGACCGGCGGCCGACCGGGCTGGACACCCGTCGGCGGCAGCGGTTCCAGCACCGCCCTCTGTGCGTCTGCCGGATCTCCCCGAGCCACGGAGCGTGATCCTCGCAGACCTTGATCCACTTCCGAGGCGGGCCCGAGGGCGTGCCGGCGAAGTCCCGCCGGGGCCGCGACCCTGCCGGCACGCCCTAGCGGATCTCCGAGTCCGGGTTGGCGGTGTCCCACTCGCGGCGTGACTCGACGATCGAGTCGTGGTGGTCGTAGGACCAGTCCGCCATGGCCCGGATCAGGTGGGTCAGGCTGTGGCCGGTCGGGGTGAGCTCGTAGTCCACCTGCGGGGGGACGGTGGGGTGGACGGTCCGCGACACCAGGCCGTCCCGCTCCAGCCGGCGGACCGTCAGGGTCAGCATCCGCTGGGAGATTCCCGGCACGGCGCGCTGGAGTTCGCGGAACCGCCGGACGCCCTGGGCGAGTTCGACGACGACCAGGACCGACCACTTGTCGCCGAGCCGGTCCAGCAGACCGCGGATGCCGCAGTCCACGCCGTCCTCGCACCAGACCACCGGACGGGACGTGGCCGGGGTCGGGGTGGTTACCGCGGTGTGCCCCACTGACATGCAAGTGCCTCCTTATGTCGAACGCCCAGGCTATCGAGGATGGAGGCAGTGCAGGGCACGGCGGCGGACCGCCGGCCCCGGGCGGACCGACGGCGTCCGCCGACGGCTTCTCGCGTGTGGAGGAATCATGCTTCTCGTCACCGGTGTCAACGGCGGCCTGGGCTCGCTGGTGCTGGAGCGCCTGGCCGGGTCGTCGGCCGGCGGTGCGGTCGGCCCGGACGGTGCGGTGGCCGGAGTGGTCGCCGGGAGCCGGGACCCGGAGCGGGTGCCCGCGCTGGGAGTCCCGGTCCGCACGGTGGACTTCGACCGGCCGGAGACCCTGGCGGAGGCCTTCACCGGTGTGCGGACGCTGCTGCTGATCTCGGCCGGGTACGGGGAGGACGACGTGGTGATCGCCCGGCACCGGGCGGCGATCGAGGCGGCCGAGCGGGCCGGCGTCGAGCACGTCGTGTACACCAGCCTCGCCGGTGACGGCGACCACCTCGCCTACGCGCTGGCCCACCGCTGGACCGAGCGTCGGCTGCGCGCGTCGGAGACCCTGCGCTGGACGATCCTGCGCAACGGCCTCTACGCCGAGCTGTTGGGCGCCCTGGCGGCGCCGGACGCCGACGGGGTGATCACCGCCCCGTTCGGCGACGGGCGGCTGGCGGCGGTGGCGCGGGAGGACCTGGCCGAGGTCGCGGTGACGGTGGCACTGGCGCCCGCCGGGCACGCGGGGCGGGTCTACGAGCTGGTCGGCGAGGAGGCGGTGGGCGGTGCGGACGTCGCGGCGGAGCTGAGCCGTGCCGGGGGCCGCCCGGTCGAGTACCGGCCGGGGACCCTCGCCGAGGTGCGGGCGGTGGCCGCGGCCTCGGGGGCGGAGGCGTTCCAGGTGCCGATGATGGCCGGCACGTACTCGGCCGTCGCGCACGGCTTCCTGGAGGGGCCGGGCGGCCCCGGGGACCTCGCGGAGCTGCTCGGCCGCCGTCCCCGCCCGGCGCTGGAGGTGATCGCGGCCGCTGCCGCCCGGTGAGGTGCGGTCGGCGGCGGCGCGGGTCGGTGAGGTGCGGTCGGCGGCGGCGCGGGTCGGTGAGGTGCGGTCGGCCGAGCTGCGGGCGGGGCGGGCGGGCTGCTCAGGGCACCACCACCAGGCGTCCGGTCGTGGTGCCGTCGGCGACCCGCTGGACGGCCTCGGCCGCCGCCGTGAGCGGCAGTCGGGCGCTGACCACGGGCCGGACCGCACCGTCGGCGGCGAGCGCGGTCAGCTCCTCGTGGGCGGCGCGGACGGCCTGCGGGTCGTGGGTGTTGTAGAGGCCCCAGTGCAGGCCGAGGATGGTGTAGTTCTTCACCAGCGCGTGGCTGAGCGGGGGTTCCGGGATCCGGCCGCCGGCGAACCCGACCACCACGATCCGGCCCTCGAAGGCGACGCAGCGGGTCGAGCCGGTGTACGCCTCGCCGCCGACGGGGTCGAAGACCACGTCGGCGCCGCGGCCCCCGGTGGCCTCCTTGACGGCGGCGACGAAGTCCTCGGCGGTCCGGTCGATCACCAGGTCGGCGCCGGACCCGCGGGCGGCGGCGGCCTTCCCGGGGCCGCCGACCACGGCGATCACCCGTGCGCCGGCCGCCCGTCCGAGCTGGACGGCGGCGCTGCCGACCCCGCCGGCCGCCGCGTGCACCAGCAGCGTCTCGCCGGGGCGCAGCGCGGCCCGCCGGTGCAGCGCGAACCAGGCGGTCTGGTGCCCGATGTGCAGGGCGGCCGCCTCGGCGTCGTCCAGCGCCGCGGGTGCCGGGAAGGCGGCGGCCGCGTCCAGCAGGGCGTACTCGGCGAACGCGCCGTGCGGCAGCAGCGGGGTGCCGATCACCCGCTCGCCGGGGCGCCACGGACCGGCGCCGTCGACGACCTCGCCGCACAGCTCCACCCCGGGCGTGAACGGCAGCGGCGGCCGCACCTGGTACTGGCCGCGGGCCATCAGCGCGTCCGGGAAGTTGACGGCCGCCGCCCGCACCCGGACCAGCAGCTGCCCCGGGCCGGGGACCGGCCTCGGTACGTCCTCGGCGAGCCGCAGCACATCGCGCGGTTCGCCCGGCTCGGTGACCTGCCAGGCCCTCACAGTGCCCCGTTCCCTTCGAGTCCTTGCTGGAGCCGGTTCATCCCGGCCAGCCAGCGGTCCGGGTCGCCCGCCCGGACGGCGGCGTACTCCGCGACCTCGGGATGCGGCAGGACGAGGAAGCGGTCGGCCGCGAGCCCGTCCAGCAGTGCCTCGGCGACGTCCTCGGCGTCCAGCGCGGTGGGGCCGAGCAGTGCCTCGCCGACCGGTCCGGTGCCGTCCAGCATCGCGGTGCGCACGCCCTGCGGGCAGAGCGCGTGCACCCGCAGGCCGCGGTGCCGGTAGGTGGCGGACAGCCACTCGGCGAAGGCGAGCGCGCCGTGCTTGGAGACGGCGTACGGGGCCGAGCCCAGCATGGTGAGCAGCCCGGCGGCCGAGACGGTGGCGACGAAGCGTCCGGAGCCCCTCTCCAGCCAGCGGGGGAGGAGGAGTTCGGCGGCCCGGACATGGGCGAGCACGTTGACCTCCCAGGCGGCGGCCCAGGCGGCGGGCGGTGCGTCGGCGCCGCCGGTCGGGGCGACGCCCGCGTTGGCGCACCAGACGTCGATCTCGGCGCCGCGTCCGGCGAGTGCGGTGCGGGCCGCGCCGACCAGGGCGGCCAGCCCGTCGGCGGTGGCGGCGTCGCCGGGGGCGGCGGTTCCGGCGCAGTCGGCGGCGACCGCGCGGGCGGCCGCGGCGTCCAGGTCGTTCACCACGACGTGGGCGCCCGCTGCGGCGAAGGCGCGCGCCACGGCGGCGCCGATGCCCCGTCCGGCGCCGGTGACCACCACGCCCCGGCCGGCGTACGGGGGCCCGCCGGGGAGCCCGCCCTCCTGCTGGTCGGCGAGCGGGCTCACAGGCCGCCGCCGAGCGTGACGCCGCCGTCCACCACCAGGGTCTGACCGGTGATCCAGGCCGCGTCCGAGGAGAGCAGGAAGGCGACGGCGCCCGCGACGTCCTGCGGGACGCCGAGCCGGCCCAGCGGGTAGGCGGCGGCGACCTCGTCCTCCCGGCCGTCGTACAGCGCCTCGGCGAAGCGGGTCTTGACGACGGCGGGGGCGACCGCGTTCACCCGGATGCCCTGTCCGCCGAGCTCGGCGCCGAGCTCGGCGGTGAGCCGGATCAGCGCGGCCTTGGAGACGCCGTACATACCGATGCCGAGCGAGGCGCGGATGCCCGCCACGGAGGCGACGTTGACCACCGAGCCGCCGTGCTCGCCCATCCAGGCGGCGTGGGCGCGGCGGGTCCAGGCGAGCGGGGCGAGCACGTTGACGGCGAGGATCTTGGCCGCGGCGGCCTCGTCGGTGGCCAGCACCGGGCCGTAGACGGGGTTGATGCCGGTGTTGTTGACCAGGTGGTCGAGCCGGCCGAAGGCCTCCAGCGTGCGGGCGACGGCCTCCTCCTGGTGGGCGGGGTCGTCGGCCTTGCCGGGGATGCCGACGGCGACGTCGGGGCCGCCCAGGTCACGGACCGCCTCGGCGAGCGGCTCGGGGGTGCGGGCGGTCAGGCAGACCCTCGCCCCCCGGGCGACCAGCTCGCGTGCGATGCCGAGGCCGATGCCCCGGCTCGATCCGGTGACGAGGGCCACCTGGCCCTTGAAGGAGTGCACCACGGGGGTCCTCTCGGCGGGGTCGGTCCTGGGCGCGCCTCGGCGCGGCGGCGGTGACTAAGCGCTTGCTTAGCATGGTGTCGGCGGGGGACCCTGTCAACAGCCCGCCGGGCCGGACGGGCGGGCCGCCGGGGCGCGTCCGGGCGGCCGTTCCGCCGGTCCGGACGAGGGCGTCCCCGGTCGCTCCACCCGGCCCGGCGCACCCGGCCCGGTGCGCACTGCCCGGCCGGGGCCGGTCCGCCCTGGTCGACCGGCGCCGTTCCACCCCGGTCCACCCCGTTCCGCTCAGCCCGTCCGGCCCGCTCGGGGCGAAAGCCCGTACGACCGATCTGCGAGGATGGCGCCATGACCAGCAAGCCCACCGCCGAGCTCTGGCCCGCCTGGCCCGCCCTGCCCGGTGGCGCCGACACCCGCCCCGAGGCGGCGCACCGGCTGCTCCGGGCCGCCGTGGAGTCCTTCGCCGAGCGCGGCTTCCACGCCACCACGACCCGGGACATCGCCACCGGCGCCGGGATGAGCCCGGCCGCGCTGTACATCCACTACCCGTCCAAGGCCGCGCTGCTGGCCGAGATCAGCCAGGCGGGCCACGCCGCCACCCTCGCGCTGGTCCGGGCGGCGGTGGCCGGCGAGGGGGACCAGGTGGCCCGGATGCGGCGGCTGGTCGAGGAGTTCACCGCCTGGCACGCCCGCGCCCGGACGGTCGGCCGGGTGGTCAACTACGAGCTGCACGCGCTCCCCGAGGACGCCTACGCGGTGGTCGCCGAGCTCCGGCTGGACATCGAGCGGGAGGTCACCGCGCTGATCGAGTCGGGCCTGGCGGCGGGGGTCTTCGAGGTCGCCGAGGTGCGGACGGCCGCCCGCGCGGTCACCTCGCTCGGCATCGACGTGTCCCGCTGGTACACCGACCGGAGCAGCGAGACGCCCGAGGAACTGGGCCGCCGCTACGGGGAGTTGGTGCTCAGGATGCTGGGCGCGCACCCGCCGGGGGCGGACCGCCGGGGCAACGGCCGGTAGGACGTCGGCCGGTGGGGCAACGGCCTCCGGGGCAACGGCCGGTGGGACGTCGGCCGGTGGGACGTCGGCCCGCGGGGTGCGCGCGCCGGGTCACGGCTTGACGGCGGTGTGCACCAGCCAGGCGATGTGGTCCCGGAGCTGGTACATCTCGACGGTCGAGCGCAGCCCCAGCCACTGCTCGGTCCGCCCGAACCGCCGCAGCACGGCGTACGGGAGCCGGAAGTAGGCGTACAGCGCCTCGGTGGTGGGCCGGTAGTAGGCGCTCGCGTCCAGCTCCTCCTCGATCCGGAATCCGGCCCCGGTGATCAGCCCGCCGAGGGAGCCGGAGTCGTAGCGCTTCGCGCCCACGAGCGCCATCGCGTCCAGGTACGGGTCCAGCAGCGCCCGCTTCTCCGCGGGCATCTCCGACGGGGGCAGCGCGACGGGGCCCAGCAGGACCAGCCGCCCGCCCGGGCGCAGCAGCCGGTGGAACTCGGCCAGCGCGCGGGCCGGGTCGTAGGCGTGGCAGAGCGTCTCCATCGAGTAGATGCCGTCGAACGAGCCGTCCGGGTAGTCGAGTTCGTGGTAGTCGCCCCAGAAGAAGTCGGTACGGTCCTCCAGCGCGGCCAGCGCGCTCAGCCGGCGCGCCTCGCGGACGTGGAAGTCCAGGACGTCGACTCCGGTGATCCGCAGGCCGAAGCGGGCGGCGAGCTGGCGGGCCACCACGCCGGACCCTGATCCGGCGTCCAGGACCCGTGAGCCGGACTTCAGGGCGAGCTTGCGGCCGAGGACGCCCTCCAGCCGGCGCTGCGCCCGCCAGCAGCGCCACTTGGACTGGCCGGGCTCGGTCCAGCCCCAGTGCCGGGCGTTGCGGCAGACCAGCGCGTAGAAGAGCCGGTGGCCGGGCCGTCCGTAGACGCGCCGCAGTCCGGTGAGATCGAGTTCGCCGCCGATGTCGCTGACCATCGCACCCGCCCGGCCTTCCGCTGTTCGGCGCTGTTTCCGTCCCGGCCACGCTACCGACGGGCCGGGGCGGGCGCCGTTCCGGTGCGGCCGGACGGGCGGTGGTCCGGCCCCGGCCTGGCCCCGGAGCCGATCCCGGGGCGCTCCCGCGGCGGACGCCGGGGCGTGGGTGCGGGGGCGGCGGGGCCGGGTGGGTCGAGGGGGCGACGAAGGGCGGGCCGTCGGCGGTGCCGGCGGCCCGCCCCGTCGCGGCGCGCCGCCCCCGGTGCGGGTGGGGGCGGCGGGACCCCGGGCACGGGGGGACCCGGGGCCGTTCGGGGCGGGGGCTCGGCCCCGTCGGATCGGGGTGCGGTCCCCCGTGGGGATCAGGGGCTGTCGGGGGTCCAGTCGGCGACGAGGCCGAGCAGGCCGGGGAAGCGGGCGTCCAGGTCGTCGATCCGGACGTGGCTGCGGCGCTCCAGCCCGTACTGGCGCTGGCGGATGACGCCCGCCTGGCGGAGCGCCTTGAAGTGGTGGGTGAGCGAGGACTTGGGGCGGTCCAGGCCGAACCAGCCGCAGGGGTGGTCGAAGCGCTCCCGCTCCAGGAGGAGCTTGCGCACGATGGTGAGCCGCAGCGGGTCGCTCAGCGCGCCGAGCACGAGCTCCAGCCTGAGCTCCTCGACGGCCGGCTCGGGCAGTGCTTCCGGCAGGTCGGCCGGCTCCGGCAGGACGACGAAGGGCGGGGCCGGGCGCAGCGTCGAAGGCATGGGCGACTCCTCGTGGGCCGAAAGGACTTCGGACTCTCCTGTACGACTCTCATCGTACTGCATGCTATGTTCGACTTAACTCGTACTGCGTCTGGCGGAGGGAGCGACCATGTCGGAGAGTCGGACGGTGTCGGTGCAGGAGGTCGCCGAGGCGGACCTGCCGGTGCCGGAGAAGGAACAGGGGGCGGTCACCGCGGGGACGCCCACCTGGTGGGTGTGGCTGGCCGCGTGGCCGGTGACCGCGGTGTTCGTCCTGTCCAACGCGGCGACCCCGCTGTACGTGGTCTGGCAGCGGGACATCGGGTTCTCCAAGGGCACCCTGACCGTCGTGTTCGCGTTCTACATCGTCGGACTGCTCGGCTCGCTGCTGGTCTCCGGAGTGGTCTCCGACCGGATCGGACGCAAGCCCGTGCTGCTGCCCGCCCTGGGGCTCGCGGTGGCCGCCTGCGCGATCTTCGCCACCGCCTCGTCGGTCGCCGCGCTGATCGTGGCCCGGCTGTTCACCGGCATCGCGGTGGGCGCCGTGGTCTCCGCCGGCATGGCGGCCGTGACCGACGTGGCCGGCCCGGCCCGCAAGCGCCTCGCCGCCCTGCTCGCCTCCTGCGCGATGGTCTTCGGAGCCGGCCTCGGCCCGCTGCTCGCCGGGGTGCTCTCCGAGACGGCGCCCGGCCCGACCGTGACCGTCTTCGTGGTCGAGGCCGTCCTGCTGGCCACCGCCGTGTTCGCGGTGCTGCGGATGCCGGTCCGCCGGCCCGCCGCCCCGGCGAAGGGCGCCTGGATCCGGGTCCCGGGCGTCCCGCGCGGCAACGGCCTGCAACTCGTCCTCGGCATCGCGGTGTTCGCCCCCGGCATCACCGCCACCTCGTTCGTCCTCTCGCTCGGCCCGTCGCTGCTCTCCGGACTGCTCGGCACCACCAGCCGGATCGTGGCCGGGGCGATGGCCTTCGTGATGTTCCTGACCGCCACCGGCGTGCAGTTCGCCGTCCAGAAGCTGCGCCGGCGCACCATCCTGATGGCGGGTGCGGTCTCCACCACCCTGGCGATGGTGACGCTGATCGCCGCGGTGCACGCCTCCGCCGTCCCGGTGCTGGTCGCCTCGGCCCTGCTGGCCGGAGCCGGTCAGGGCATGGGCCAGCTCGGCGGCCTCTCGCTGCTCAACTCCGCCGTCCCGCCGCGGCGCCTTGCCGAGGCCAACGCCGCGCTCAACGTGGGTGGTTACGTGCCGGCCGGGATCCTGCCGGTCTCGGCCGGCTACCTCAGCGACTCCGTCGGGCTGACCGACGGGGCGACGGTCTTCGGCATCGTCCTGATGGTGCTGGCCATCGCGGGCGGGCTGATCGTCTCCGCCAGCCGGGGGCGGCTGCCGGAGAACACCTGACCGGTCCGGCGCCCCGACCGTCCCCCCGTACGGGCGGGTCGTCCGGACCCTTGCGAAGCGCACCGCGGCGATGCCCGCGGTGCGCTTCCGCATGTCCGGGCCCGGCCGGATGTCTGCCCGATCGTCCACCCGCCCGGCTGCCCCGCCGGCTGCCCGGTCGGGCGGCCCGCCCGGCTGCCCCGCCGGCCCGCCGGCCGCCGGATCCCGGATCCCGCCCGATCCCGCCGGAGCCGGTAGGCCGCCGGATCCCGTCGGCTCCCGCCGCTACCGGGCGCGGATCGCCCGGAACAGCAACTCGGCGGTCTCGGCCCAGCGTTCCACCACGTCCGCCCGCTCGTGCAGGACGTCCGAGATGTGCTGGGTGCCGAAGAACGCGGCCACCAGCGACCGGGCCGCCGCGTTCGGCGAGACCTCCTCGCGCAGCTCGCCCGCCGTCCGGGCGCTGATCAGCAGCGCGGTCAGCAGCTCGGTCCAGTCCACGTACGGGGTGGGCAGTTCCGCGTCTATCTGCGGCCGTTCGATCTGCAGCCGGGCGCCCGCCTGGACCACGATGTCGTCCCGGAACGCCGCCGCCGCGCCCTCCAGCAGCCGTGCGGCGGTCTCCAGCGGCCCCCGCCCCTCGGCGGTGACCTCCTCCAGGAGCATCGGCCACCGCGCGTAGTGCTGCTCCACCACCGCGACGGCGAGCGCCTCCTTCGTCGGGTAGTGGAAGTAGACCGCCCCCTTGGTCATCTCCACCCGGTCGGCGACGTCCTTGACCGAGGTGTGGCGGAAACCCTGC
The DNA here is from genome assembly GCF_036013975.1 of Kitasatospora sp. NBC_00458. Lineage (NCBI taxonomy): Bacteria > Bacillati > Actinomycetota > Actinomycetes > Kitasatosporales > Streptomycetaceae > Kitasatospora > Kitasatospora sp. NBC_00458. Next base: position 440,308 of record NZ_CP107904.1, on the reverse strand, counting down.
GTCGAGAACAGCTCGGCGGCGGCGGTCAGAACCAGCATCTTGGTCCGGGCGGCGCGGTCCTGCTTGGGGTCGGGACCCCGCCTGGTGGTGATTCTGCGCACAGGGAACGGGGACGTGGTCTGCGGCTCGGGCATGGACGGCTCCTCTGATGGTGGGGTCAACGGTGGTGCCGGACCGTCAGGGCGGGGGCGATTTGGACAGAGTGGCGCAAAATTCCGCCTCGACGGTAAACCTTCCAGAAGGTATGTTCCTGAGCTGTCGCTCCGGTAGGCACCGAAAGATAGCGGGCCTGCCGCCGTCACCGCGACATGGGGGAGGAAGAAATCATGAACGTCCTGTCATCAGTCGTGCCCGGACGGCGCCGTCCGCTGCTCCGGGAGGGCTGGAACGGCCTGCGATTCGACCGGCACCTGCCGCGTGAGGCGGTCCACAAGCACGCCGACTCCGAGGTGCTCCTCACGGACGCCGTCCGGCTGGAGGAGGAGCGCTTCGCCGTCGCCGCGCTCTGGCTCCGCGACCACCACCTCGGCCGCCGCGGGGGACCGGCGTCCGACCCGGTGATGCTGGCCGAGACCGTGCGGCAGACCGCGATCCACCTGGCCCACCGGTTCCACGGCAGCACCTACGGGAACCCCTTCGTGCTCAGCGACCTCGCCGTCGACCTCGACGAGGCCCTGCCGCCGACCGGTCCGGACGGCCTCGACGTCGGCCTCGACCTGCGCTGCCCGCCCGCCGCGGCCCGACCGGGCCGCGAGCGGTTCGCGATGGAGGGCGTGGCCTGGGCCGGACACCGGCCGGTGGGCCGGGTCCGGATGCGCTGGGAGGTGCTGGAAGCCGACCGCTACGAGCTGATCAGGCGGCGGTCGGCCGGGGCCGCGGCGGATCCGGAGGCGGCGCCGGACGTGTTCGTGCCGGTGGACCCCCGGCGGGTGGGGCAGACGGCCGACCGCGACGTGCTGGTCGCCGCCGACCCGGCCCGCCCCGACCGCTGGTGGCTGCGGCCGTTCGAGGACCACCCGGTGCTGTTCGACCACCCGGTGGACCACGTGCCCGGGATGGTCCTGATGGAGGCCTTCCGGCAGGCGGCCGCCGCCGCGTTCGCAACCGGCACGGCACCCGGGGCCGCGGCCTCCGCGGCCGTGTTCGGGCCGGCGGACGCGATCGCCGAACTCCGGGGGATAGCCACCGGGTTCACCGCGTTCGGTGAACTCCCGACGCCGGTCGCGATCGTCGTGGAGCCGGCGGACGGCGGTGCGGCGGGTGTGACCGGTCCGGCGGGCGTGACCGGCGCGGGCGGTCCGGCCGACCCGGCCGGGACGGTCCGGCTGACGGCGGTGCAGGACGGCCGGCCGGTCGCCTTCGCCCGGGTGCGCCGGACGGCCGCCGCGGATCCGGCGTCCGCCGGTCGGGGTGTCGCGGATCCGGCGTCCGCCGGTCGGGCCGTCAGGGCCGGGGGCCTGGGAACGGAGCGAACGGCACCGGGTGCGGTGGGCGGACAGGGAACGGGCCCGTACGGAGCGGGCCCGCACGGAACGGAGGGAACGGCATGCTGAGCGAGGCCGGGAACGACACCCGGGCCGACGGGCGGGGTGGGGTTCGGGGCGGGACGCGGAGCGAGGGGCTCACGGCGCGGGCGGTCGGCGCACTCGCCGAGACCGCCCGCCGGGACGCCGCGCGGGCGGAGGAACTGCGCCGGCTGACCGACGAGGTCGCCGCCGGGATCACCCTGGCCGGCTTCCCCCGCCACTTCGTGCCCCGCCGGTGGGGCGGCACCGCGGGCGGGTTCGGCGCGCTGGTGACCGGGACCGCCGCGGTGGCCGAGTCCTGCGCGGGCGCGGCCTGGTGCGCCGCCCTGTACGCCGCGCACGGCCGGCTGGCCGCCTACCTCCCGCCGGAGGGGCAGCGCGACCTCTGGGCCGGGGGACCGGACGTCCGGATCTCTGCGGCGGTCGTCCCGCCCCAGGGCCGGGCCGAGCGGCAGGGCGACGGCTGGCGGCTCGACGGCGAGTGGCGGCCGGCGAGCGGGGCCGACCACGCGGACTGGATCCTGCTCGCCTCCTGGACCGAGGGCGCCGCCGGCCGCGAGCACCGGGTCTTCGCCGTGCCCCGGGCCGAGTTGACGGTGCTGGACACCTGGCATTCGGCCGGGCTGCGCGGCAGCGGCAGCACCTCGGTGGCCGCCGAGGCGGTCCACGTCCCCGACCACCGCACGCTCACGCTGGACACCCTGCTCGTGCCGCAGCGGGACGCCGCCCGCTGCCACACCGTCCCGTACCCGATGGTCGCCGCGCTGGTCTTCGCCGCTCCGCTGGCGGGCATCGCCCGGGCGGCGCTGCGGGAGTGGACCGCCGGGGCACGGCGGGCGGCGAACCCGCACCCGGCCGCGCACACCGTGCTGTCGCAGGCCTCGGCCAGGATCCACACGGCCGGACTGCTGCTCGACGGGGCGGCCGACCGCGCCGACCGGGGGGAGGTCGGCGCGCTGGCGGTGGCCGAGAACCGCCGTGACGCGGCGACGGCCGCCGTGCTCTGCCGGGAGGCGGTGGACGCGCTGTTCCTCGCCTCGGGCATCGGGGCGCAGACGCCGGGCTCGGTCCTGCAGCGCGCCTGGCGGGACGCGGCGGCGCTGGCGGTGCACCGCACCCTCGACCCGGACGCGGCGGCCCGCGGCTACGCGGAGGCGGTCCTCGGTACGGGGGGTGGTCCCGCGTGAACGGCCCGGCGCCCGCCCCGATCGCCTTCTTCGACGTCGACGAGACGCTGATCGCGGCCAAGGGGATGCTCGCGTTCTGGGACCACTGGACGGCGGACCCCGCCAGGGCGGCGCACGCCCACGCGCACGCGAACGGCCCCTCGCACGGGTCCTCGTACGGGTCCTCGTACCGGCCTTCGCACGGCCACCCGCACGACCCCTCGTACCGGCCTTCGCACGGGCCGCGGGGCGAGGCGCCCGGGGCGGCTCCGCCCGCCGCCGTCGACCTCCGGGCCGCGATGGCGGCCGGCGTCCCCCGCGAGGAGCTGAACCGGATGTACTACCGCCGGTTCGCCGGTGTGCCCGCCGCCGCGCTGCGGTCCTCGGCGCGCCGGTGGTACGACGGGTACCGCCGCGGCGCGGAGGCGTTCGTCACGGCGGGCCTCGACGCGGTGGCCCGCCACCGGGACCTCGGGCACGCGGTGGTGCTGGTGTCCGGCTCGCTGCGGCCGCTGCTGGAGGCGGTCGCCGAGGACCTGGGCGCCGACGGCGTGTGCTGCGCCGAGCAGACGGTGTCGGCCGGGGGAGTGCTGACCGGGGAGGTGGACCGACCGATGATCGGCCGGGCCAAGGCCGACGCGGTGGTGGCGCTGCTGCGGGCGCGGGGCGTCCGGCCGGCGGACTGCTTCGCGTACGGCGACCACGAGAGCGACCTCGCGATGCTGCGGTCGGTCGGCCGCCCGGTGGTGGTGAACGGCTCGCCGGGGCTGGTCGCGGAGGCCGTGCGGGCCGGCTGGCCGGTGCTCGACGGACGTCGCGGACCGCGCCTGCCGGAGCGTCCGGCGGCCCGCACCGCGGTCGGGCACCGATCGGTTTCCGTCTGATGTGCGGACAGCCGGGCGGGCGTGCCCCCTGTCCTGAGAACATTCCTTTAGGAAGGTATGTTCTTGAACAGGGAGGGCGCCCGCATGATCAAACAGGAGCGAGCACGGCGAACGCGGGAGAAGGTGCTGGACGCCGCCGCCGAGGAGTTCTCCGCCCAGGGGTACAGCAGGGCCACGCTCAACGCGGTGGCGCAGCGGACCGGGATGACCAAGGGGGCCCTGTACGGGCACTTCGCCTCCAAGCGGGTGCTGGCGGGGGCGCTGCTGCTGCAGTCCCGCAAGGTCTGGGAGGAGATGCGGCTGGCCCGGGACGTCCCCGGCGCGGGGGCCGGCGCGGTCCTGGAATCGCTCGTCCTGGACCTGGCGCACCGGCTGAAGGAGGACGTCCGGCTGCGGGCCGCGCTGCGGCTGGCCACCGACTGCCCGAACCTGGCGCAGATGGTGCCGGGCATCTTCGAGGACGTGCAGCGCGGGCTGGTCGACCTGATCCGGCGGGCCCAGGGGGAGGGGAGCATGGCCCCCCGGCCGCCCGAACTGGTCGCCCAGCTCCTCCTGGCCGTGATGCACGGCGCGCCGCACGTGCCGTTCGGGTCGCCGGGGGCCTGCGGGTCCCCCGGCGCCTACGAGGCGGCGTGGCGGGTGCTGCTGGAGTCGCTGGCCGGCGGGGCGGTGGGGTCCGGCGGCCCCGGCGGACCCGGTGGCCTCGGTGGACCCGGTGGCCTCGGTGGACCCGGTGGCCTCGGTGACGCGGTCGCCAGCGGAGGGGGCGCGCACGAGGGGGCCACGCACGGAGGCGCCGGGTACGGAGGCGCCGGGCACGGCCGGACCGCGGTCGGCCGGGGCCCGGAGGACGGGCCCCCGGACGGCGGGCGCCCGGACCCGGAGATGTGCGGCCTGTGCCCGGATCCACGGGCCGTATGAGGGTTCCGTTACGGAACCGCTGAACATACCCTCTCGAAGGTATGTTCAGGGAGGATGTGGCTGTCCCGGACGTCCGGGACAGCCACCACCCGGCGGCGGACAGACCGGTGGCGGGTCGCGAACCGAGACGATGTGACGGAGGGGTGTCATGAGTGTGCTGAACGAAAGGATCGGATCGTCCGCCCTGTACCAAACGGAATTCGGTCACGCCCTGGAGGATTCGATGCGGGCTGCCGCCCGGCGCGCGGCGGGCCACGCCGAGCACGTCGACGACTTCGACATGCGACACCTTCGCTATTTCCTCACCGTGGTCCGGGCGGGAACCGTCTCGGCGGCCGCCCAGGAACTGCGGATATCCCAGCCGAGCCTCAGCCAGCAGATCAAGAGACTGGAAAGCAGGGTCGGTGCACCGCTATTCATCCGGAGTTCACGCGGCGTCGAGCTGACGGCGAGCGGCCGGGCTTTCCTGCGGGAAATCCAGTCCATTCCCGGACAGCTCCGGTCGGCGATCGCGGCGGCCGCGCCGACGCCCCGGGTCTGGCCGGTCGGGGTCTGCGGCGGAGTACCGACCGAGGTCCTTGCCGAGGTGCAGAGCGGACTGGCCGGGGAGCACCCCGACGGGCCCGGCCGGACCGGCGCCGAGCTGCGCATGCGGCACGTCGGCGCGGCGGACCAGCCGGAGCTCCTGCACCACGGCGAGCTGGCGTTCGGGATCGTCCGGCTCCCCGTCACCACGCCCGGGCTGGTCGGCGCGGTGGTCTGGGACGAGCCGCTCGGCGTGGTCATGCGCCCCGACCACGAGCTGGCCGCCCGACCCACTCTGACCTGGGACGACCTCGCCACCCAGCGGCTGCTCTGGTACGTCGAGGGGTGCGCGCCGGGGTACGCCGAGACGGTCCCGGCCCAGCTCTCCGCGCTCGGCTGGCGGGCCGAACTGCATCCCGTCGACGACCAGCAGGCGCTCTTCGTGCACACCCTGCAGACCGCCGGCGACCTGGTGGCGCTGCGCCCGAGGCTCGCGGTGCAGGGAGAGGCGCAGCTCCACTGGCGCCCGCTGCCCACCAGCGCGCCGCCGCGTGAACGGCTGGCGGTCACCGCGCCGGCCGGCGGCCGGGCGGCCCGGCTGCTCGCCCAGGCCGCCGCCCGGAGAGGCTGGCCGTACCTCGCCTGAGACCTCCCCGCACGGTCGGGGCGGTCCGCGATCCGCCTCGACCCCCACCCGATCACCCGGTCCGGAGAATGATTTCCCCGGACCGGGTGATTCTTTTTTGCCCCCCGGGTACGGAAAGTTCACCTCCGGTCCCGGAGCGTCACTTCCGCGGGTGCCGCCCATAGGTCCGGTCCTATGGCTTCCACGCATTTTCTGTCTTAGTCGCCGAGACGCCGGTCGAACTATGGTTTGAGTGCGAAACCGGCCAGGCCGGTCCCGGGGTCGAAAAGCCCCGGGAGCCGTCCGCGGTCCGCCGTCCCGAAGAATCCCCGGTGGCAGGTTCCGCGTCAATCCGATCGTTCATCGTTCATCGTTCCGTCATTCCGATATTCGAGCTGGGAGCCGGGGAAGTCGTGATCTCGACCAAGTTGACAGAATTGCTGGGAATCGACCATCCGATCGTCAGCGCGCCGATGGGCGGCGTCTCCGGCGGGCGACTGGCCGCCGCCGTCACCCGGGCCGGAGGCCTGGGCCTCGTCGGCGTCAGCTACGGCGACGCCGCGTTCATCGACGAGCACCTGCCGCAGGCCGCCGAGGCCGGCGGCGTCTGGGGCGCCGGCTGCGTGATGTTCACCTTCGACGAGCGCCCCGGCCTCTGGGACAAGGTGCTCGGCTACGCGCCGCCCGTCATCGCCCTCTCCTTCGGCGACGCCGACCAGGTGGGCCGCTACGTGTCCTCGGCCGCCGAGCGCGGCGCCCGGGTGGTGGTGCAGGTGCACGACACCGAGCAGGCCCTGGTGGCCCTGCAGGCCGGCGCGTCGGTGCTGGTCGTCCAGGGCGCCGAGGCCGGCGGCCACCACAAGACCCAGGCCACCCTCCCGCTGGTCCCCGCCGTGCTCGACCTCGTCCGGGGCGCCGTCCCGGTGGTCGCGGCGGGCGGCTTCGCGGACGGCCGCGGGCTGGCCGCGGCGCTGGCCCTCGGCGCCGACGGCGTGATGATGGGCACCCGCTTCGCGCTCACCGTGGAGTCGATCGCGACCGCCGGCTTCAAGACCTCGCTGACCGCCGCCGGCACCACCGACACCGTCGACACCCGGTCCTTCGACGTGGTCCGCGGCATCCCCTGGGACGAGGTCTACCGGGCCCGCTCGGTGAGCAACGCCTTCACCCGCGAGTGGACCGGCCGCGACGAGGACCTCGCCGCGCGGCGCGCCGAGGTCGAGCCCGCGTGGGCGGCCGCGGTCGCCCGCGACGACGTCAGCCAGCGCGCCCTGTTCGCGGGCGAGGTCCTCGACCTGGTCAAGGACGTCCGCCCGGCCGCCGCGATCGTCGAGGACACCGTCGCCGAGGCGGAGACCGTCCTGCGCGACCTGGCGGCGCGCATCGGCCGCTGACACCGGCCGCCCCCGCCCCGCGCCCGCCCCGCCCCGACCCCGCGCCCGCCCACCGGCCACCGGCCACGGCGGAAACCCGTCCAGCGGCGCCCGCACCGACCGGTTCCCCTGTTCCCACCCTCCCACCGCACCGGAGACCACCGTGATCCACGTCCTCACGCTCACCTACCTGAAGCCCCGTGAGACCGTCACCGCCCACCTGCCCGAGCACAAGGCCTGGCTGCGCGACCACGCGGACCGCGGCCGCATCCTGCTCAGCGGCCCCCGGCCGGACGGCGGCGCCGTCATCGTCACCGCCGACCTCGACGAAGCCACCGTCACCGAGCTGATCGAGAGCGACCCCTGGCACACGCTCGGCATCGCCTCCTACGAGCGGACCCCGTTCACCGCCGGCTTCGCCAGCCCCGGCGTGGTCACCGCCCCCGAGCCGGGCGACGGCGTGCTGCTGATCAACGTGGCCACCACCGAGAACGCGCCCGCCACCGTGGCCGCCCTCGCCGAGGCCGTCGCGCACGTCGCCGCCACCGCCGAGGGCTTCCGCGGCTCCCGCCTGCTGACCAGCGTCGAGGGCGACGCCGTGGTCAACCTCGCGGCCTGGTCCGACGAGAAGAGCTTCGACGCGATCTTCGACGACGCCGAGTTCACCCGCCGGTACCAGGAGTTCGCGACCACCACGACGGGCGCCAAGTACCGCCTGTACCGGACCAGCCGGGTCATCACCCCCAACCGCTGACCGCCGGCTCCTGCCCCCGCTCCGGCCGGCGCCGCCGGCCACGGGCCCGCGCCGCCCGCAACCCCCTCACACCCCACTCACCGCGTAGGAGAACCATGTCAGCCACGTCCGCCCCGGTCCCCGCGTACGACCTGATCGTCGTCGGATTCGGCGCCGCCGGCCTCTCGGCCGCCCTGTCCTTCGCCGAGGCGACGGAAGGCCGGGACCGGCCCGTCCGGATCGCGGTCCTGGAGCGCTCCGGCAAGGAGGAGCGCGGCGGAGCCACCCGCTGGACGGGCGCCTTCCTGCGGATCGACCGGCAGCGGCAGCTCGACACCGACTGGGCCGAGCACGTCCACCGGGTCTCCGGCGGCCTCGCCGACCTCGACTACTGCCGCACCGTCGAGCGCGACACCCCCGGCACCCTCGCGTTCGTCGAGAAGCACGGCGTCGAGATCGCCTTCCAGGACTTCCCGCTGCCGCACACCTTCGCGGCCGGCACCCCGTCCATGGCCCCGCCGGCCAGCCCGCGCGGCGGCGGCGCCGCCATCGTCGAGCACCTCGGCGCCGCCCTGGAGGCGGACCCGCGGGTCGAGATCCGCTACCTGACCGAGGCCCTGCGCCTCTCCACCGACGAGGACGGCGCGGTCGACGGCGTCATCGTCCGCGGCCCCGACGGCCTCACCCGCACGCTGGCCGGCCGCGCCGTCGTACTCGCCTGCGGCGGCTTCGAGGGCAACCCCGAGATGCTCACCCGGTACGTCGGGCGGAACGCCTGCGACCTGCCGCTGATCGCCCCCGGGATCGCCGCCAACCGCGGTGACGCGCTGCGGATGGCGCTGGAGCTCGGGGCCGACACCGCGGGCCAGTTCGACGGCATCCACGCCGAGCCGGTCGACACCCGCACCGGCAAGGCCGACGCGGTGCTCTACGGCTTCGCAGCCGGGATCTTCGTCAACGGCCGGCTGGAGCGCTTCTTCGACGAGGGCCGCGACACCTGGGACAACACCTTCGAGCACGTCGGCTACGAGATCTGGAGGAACCAGGACCAGGAGGCGTACTGGATCGCCGACGCCAAGACCCTGGCCATCCCGGGCATCGCGAACTCCCTGCTGACCGACGTGCCGCCGGAGCAGGCCGACACCCTGGCCGGTCTCGCCGACAAGCTGGGCGTCGACGCCGAGGCCCTGGAGAAGACCGTCGCCGAGTTCAACGCGGCCGTCGCGCCCGGGGAGTTCGACCCCACCCGGCTGGACGGCAAGCACACCGTCGGACTCACCCCGGCCAAGTCCAACTGGGCCACCCCGCTGGACACCGCGCCGTTCATCGGCATCCCGGTGACCGCCGCGATCTGCTTCACCTACGGCGGCGTCCGCACCGACCTCGCCGGCCGGGTGGTCACCCCGTCCGGCACGGCGATCCCCGGCCTGTACGCGGCGGGCGAGGCCACCGGCCTCTTCTACCACGCCTACCCGCCGGCCACCTCGGTGCTGCGCTCGCTGGTCTTCGGCCGCCGCGCCGCGCACCACGTGGCCGCCGCCCAGTCCGTCTGACCCGCCGTCCGCGCCGCTCCGCGATCACCGGACGCACCGCGAAGCGGCCGGCGCACGGCGCACGGCGGCCGTGGGACGCAGCAAAGCCGCCGGACGCAGCGAAGCCGCCGCGCACGGCATCCGCGGGGCCTGCCACGGCCGCCGAGCACGCGGCACGCGCCGGGCCCGCCGACCGGGCCCCGCCCGACGAACCCGTACGACCCTTCCTGACCCACCCCGCACGTCCGCTTGATGGAGGAGCCATGAGGATCACCAACATCGACGTCACTCTCCGGGACGGGGGGTACCGCACCGGATTCCACTTCCCGCTCGCCTACGCCCTGGAGCACGCCCGGCTGAGCGTCGAGGCCGGTTTCGACTGGGTCGAGATCGCCTACCGCAACGGTTCGTTCGCCCCGATCCCCGACCTGGGCCTGACCGGAATCGGCGGTGACGACTTCATCGCCGCCACCGCCCGCGAGATCGGCCCGCACCGGGTCGCGATGATCCTGCACCCGAAGAACATCACCCGCGACGACCTGCCCGCGATGTACGCGGCCGGCGCCCGGCTGGTCCGCGTCATCCTGCCCGCCAAGGGCTACGAACCCGGCCTGGAGTACATCCGCCAGGCCCGCGACCTCGGCTTCACCGTCGGCGTCAACTTCGCCCGGATCAGCCAGTGGCCGGCCCGCGAGGTGGTCGAGGTGGCGACCGCCGCCACCGACGCCGGTGCCGAGGTCGTCTACCTGGCCGACTCCAACGGCAGCCTCTCCCCGGTGGACACCACCGACCTCACCACCCTGACCCGTTCGGTCACGGGCGGCGCGGTCGGCCTGCACGCCCACAACAACCTCGGCCTCGCGCTGGCCAACGCCATCAGCGCCGTCGCGGCCGGCGCGACCTGGATGGACTCCTCGGTCCAGGGCATGGGCAAGGGCCCCGGCAACCTCATCGCCGAGCAGTGGCTGGCCCACCTCGACCGCACCGACCCGGAGAAGGCCGGGCACATCGACCTCGCCCCGGTCCTGCGGCTGGCCGAACTGCTGCTCGCCACCATCCCCGAGGGCCGGCCGTCGCTGCCCCTGCCCGACCTCGTGCTCGGCCGCTACGACCTCTCGGTCGAGCACCGCAAGGAGCTGCTGGGCGAGCACGGCGAGGCCATCGCCACCGCGCGCACCCTCGCCGGCGCCCGGTGACCACCCACGCCGGACCGGTCGTGCCGACGGCGGTCTTCTTCCCCCCGACCGCCGTCGGCACGGCGCACGCCCTGGTCCTCGCCCCGGTCACCCCGGGCTGGGACGGCGGCGCCTTCTTCACCCCGGTCATCCGCACGCTGGTCGGGGCCGGACTGCGGGTCACCGTCGCCGACACCCTCGCCCTCTGGGACGAGGAGGTGACCACGCTGGCGGGCCTGGCCGCCCGCTGGCGCGAGGTGCTGCCGACCTTCGGGCCCGTCGACCTGCTCTGCGGGAACGCCCTGGGAGGCGCGGTCGCCCAGGCACTGCTGCCCGACGCCGACCCGGCCACCGCCGCCCTGCTGGTCTCCGGACCGGCCCGCAGCGACGCCGTCCTGGACGGGCGGCTCGGCGAGATCGCCGACCTGGCCGCCGCCGGCCGGCCCGCCGCCGCGCTCGACCTGCTGCACCGCCGGGTCCTGCCGGACGGACGGCTCCCGGACGGACGACTGGACGGACGACTCCTGGACGGACGGCTGGGCGGACGGCTCCCGGACGGCGCACCCGGGGCCGGTGCGGGGGCGGCGCAGGCGGCGGAGCCGGACGCGGAGGCCGGCCGGCGGCTCGCCGGAGGGCTCCGCCTGCTCCGCGGCATCGACCTCACCGACGCCGTCCGCGCCCACCCCGGCCCGCTGCTCCAGATCGTCGGCGGCCGCTCCCAGCTCGTCACCCGGCGGCACACCGCCGCCGCCCCCCACCACCTGGTGCACGTCGCCCCCCGAGCCGGCATGCGCCCGCACTTCGACCAAGCCGCAGAGGTGTCCGCACTCGTCGAGGCACTCCTGCACGAGAAGGGACTCCGGTAATGCCCACCCCACCCACGACGAAGAGCGTCGCCGTCCTGCCCGGCGACGGCATCGGCCCCGAGGTCGTCGACGCCGCGCTCGCCGCCGTCGAGCGCCTGGACCTCCCGCTCGACCTGCGCTTCGGCGACATCGGCTGGGACTGCTGGCGGCAGGAGGGCGACCCGGTGCCCCAGCGCACCTGGAAGCTCCTGGAGGAGACCGACACCTGCCTGCTCGGCGCCATCACCAGCAAGCCCCTCCGCGAGACCGAGGACGAACTCGTCCCCGAACTGCGCGGCACCGGCCTCCACTACGTCTCGCCCGTCATCCAACTCCGCCAGCGGCTCGGCCTCTACGCCAACATCCGCCCCGTCACCGACCTCGACGACGGCCGGTTCGACTTCACCGTCATCCGGGAGAACACCGAGGGCCTCTACGCCGGGCTCGACCTGCACGGCCTCGACGGCGCCCTCTGGGAGGCGGTGCGCCACCACCCGAACGCCGCCGCCTCCGGCCCCGAGCACACCAGCGTCACGCTGCGCCTCCAGACCCGGTTCGGCATCGACCGGCTGCTGCGCTTCGGCTTCGAGCACGCCCGGGCCCGCGGGAAGAGCCTGCTCACCCTCGTCGACAAGCCGATGGTGCTGCGCAACAGCAGCAACCACCTGCGCGAGCGGCTCGAACTGATCGCGGGCGAGTACCCCGGGATCGAGACCGAGATCCTCAACGTCGACGCCGTCGCGCTCTGGATGGTCCGCCGGCCCGAGCGGTTCGGCGTGCTCGTCGCCGAGAACATGTTCGGCGACATCCTCTCCGACCTCGGCGCCGGCGTCATGGGCGGCCTCGGCCTCGCCCCCAGCGGCAACATCGGCGACCACGGCAGCTACTTCGAGCCCGTGCACGGATCCGCCCCCTCGATGGCCGGCCAGGACAGGGCCAACCCGATGGCCATGCTGCTCACCGTCGCCCAACTGCTCGACCACCTCGGCCTGACGGTGCCCGGCGAGGAACTGCGCGCCGCCGTCCGCGGCGTCGCCCGCGCCCGGACCACCGTCACCTACGACCTCGGCGGTACGGCCGGTACCCGCGAGGTCGCCGGGGCCGTGGCCGGTGCACTGGCGGAGGCCCCCCGGTCCGCCGCCCCCCGGGCCGCGGCCGCCCGGGACGCGGCCGCCCGGTCCGCCGCCGCGTCCGTCGACGGCGCGGCGGGCGACGGCGGGACGGCGGCCGACGAGGTCGTCGACCGGCTGGCCCGCCTGGACACCGCCTCGGTCTCCGACGCGCTGGACAGCCTCGGCCTGCCCGGCGTCCTGGCCGGACTGGCCGCCCGCGTGCCCGGTGCCCGCACCGCCGGCCGCGCCTACACCGTCACCTACCGGCCCGTCGAGGACACCGGGAGCGGCTTCCGCAACGCGGCGAACTACCTCGACGAGGTACCCGCCGGCTCCTTCGTCGTCGTCGACAACGGCGGCAGCACCGACTGCACCAACTGGGGCTCGCTGCTCACCGCCGTCGCGCGGAGCCGGGGCGCACGGGGCACCGCGCTGTTCGGCTCGGCCCGCGACATCGCCGAGATCCGGGCCGCCGGGTACCCGCTGTTCAGCACCGGCGTCACCATGGTCAGTGGCAAGAACCGGGTCGAACTCGCCGCCACGGGGCGGGACATCACCATCGGCGAGGTCACAATCCGGCCCGGGGACGTGGTCGTCGCCGACGACAACGGTGTCCTCGTCGTGCCCGCCGGACGCGCCGCCGAGGTGGCCGACCGGGCCGAGCGGGTCGAGGCCACCGAGGCCGCCATCGCCCGGGCGGTCGCGGACGGGACGCGCCTCGACGAGGCCCGCCGGACCTTCGGCTACGCCAAGCCGTGGGAGGGGCCGGCCCGCGGGACCGGCGATGCCTGACGCCGCCCGGCGCCCGGCGGACCGTCCGGCGGGGGAGCGGCCCCCGTCGGAGCGGCCCGTGCCGGAGCCGTCCCCGGCGGGGCGGCCTCCGGGGGCACCCTCCCTGGGGGAGCGGTCCTCGGGTGAACCACCCGCGCGGGACCGGCCGCCGGAGCCCCCGGCGGGGGAGCCGGCCCCGGCCGGGGGGCTCCGGCCGGCCGACCGGCAGGTGGTGGACGTCCACTACCACGCCGGGCCGGACCTCTACCGGCGCCGGCTGACCGTCGCCGGGGCCGGGCGCGCCTACGCCGGGATCGACGGCTGGGTCGCGGTCAAGAGCCACCTGGGCTCCACCGCCGCCGCCGCGTGGGAGGCCCGCGAGGAGGGGCTGCCGGTCTCCGGCACGGTCGTCCTCAACGACCTCGCCGGCGGCGTCCGGACCCGGGTCGTCGAACAGGCCGTCTACGCCCACGGCCCCGACAGCCCGGCCCGGTTGCTCGTCCACCTGCCCACCCACATCGGCCCCGCCCATCCGTCCCCCCTCCGGCGCGCCCCCTTCCACCCGCTGCTCGACCTCGAACGGTGGCGCGGCCCGCGGATCCTCGACGGCACCGGCCGGCTCGCCCGGCCGGTGCGGGAGGTGCTCCGCGCCGCCCGGGACCTCCCGGTCGTCCTCGCCACCGGCCACTGCGACCGCGAGGAGACCCTCCGGGTCGCCGACGAGGCCGCCCGGCTGGAACTGCCCCGCCTCCTGCTCACCCACGCCACCCACCCGATGTCCGGCCTTACCCCCGCCGACCTCGCCGGGCTGGCGGACCTGCCCGGCCTCTACGTCGAACTCACCGCGCTGATGCTGCTGCTCGGCCACCGCGACCCGGGCCACCTCGCCGAACTGGTCCGCGCCCACCCCCGGGTCGTCTTCAGCTCCGACCTGGGCCAGCCCGAGCAGCCCGTTCCGGCCGCCTGGCCGGACCGCAACCGGGAGTGGTTCCGGTCCGCCGGGCTCACCACGGCGGAGATCGGCGCCGTGACGCGGCGGAACCCGGCCGCGCTCCTGGCCCCCTGAGCCCCGGGCCCCGCCCCGGGGCCGCCCCCGCCCTGGGGACCGAGGCCGCCCACCCGTCAACGCGGCGTCGTGGCAGAGCCGTTGAGCTCCGAGCAATCCGACCCGCCGCCGCCACCGCCCGCCCCCGATCCCGCCCGCCACCGCGCCCCACCGGCGGCCCGACGACCCCGGCCGCCGGCCGACCCGAACCGCTCCACCAGGGAGACCCAGACCCCATGAACGCCCCGATCGCGAACGCGGCCCTGCGCGCCGACATCCGGCGCCTGGGCGACCTCCTGGGCGAGACGCTGGTCCGCCAGGAGGGCCCCCAACTCCTCGGCCTGGTCGAACAGGTACGGCTGCTCAGCCGCACCGACGGCGAGGCCACCGCCGAACTCCTCGCCGACGTCGACCTGGAGACCGCCGTCAAGCTGGTCCGCGCCTTCTCCACCTACTTCCACCTCGCCAACGTCACCGAACAGGTCCACCGGGGACGGGAACTGAGAGCGGCCCGGGAACGCCGGGAGTCCCCGCTCGGCCGCGTCGTCCGGGAGGGCGCCGAACGCTCGCCCGAACTCCTCGCCGACGCCGTCGCCCGCCTCAGCGTCCGCCCCGTCTTCACCGCCCACCCCACCGAGGCCGCGCGCCGCAGCGTCCTGCACAAGCTCCGCCGGATCGCCGCCCTGCTCGACACCGCCGGTATCCCGCCCTACGAGGCCGACCGCCGCCGCCTCGACACCCGGCTCGCCGAGCACATCGACCTCGTCTGGCAGACCGACGAACTGCGCGTCGCCCGCCCCGAACCCGCCGACGAGGCCCGCAACGCCGTCTACTACCTCGACGAACTCCACGCGGGCGCCGTCGGCGACCTCCTGGAGGACCTCGCCGCCGACCTCGACCAGGCCGGCGTCCGCCTGCCCGACGACACCCGCCCGCTCACCTTCGGCACCTGGATCGGCGGCGACCGCGACGGCAACCCCAACGTCACCCCCGAGGTCACCTGGGAGGTGCTGCTCCTCCAGCACGAACACGGCATCGACGCCGCCCTGCGGACCGTCGACGAACTGCGCGGCCTGCTCACCCACTCCGTCCGGCACACCGGCGCCACCGGCGACCTGCTCGCCTCGCTCCGCGCCGACCTCGCCGCCCTCCCCGAACTCAGCCCCCGCTACCGGCGCCTCAACGCCGAGGAGCCGTACCGCCTCAAGGCGACCTGCGTCCGCCAGAAGCTGGAGAACACCAAACGCCGCCTCGCCGACGGCACCCCGCACACCGAGGGCCGCGACTACCTCGGCACCGCCGGCCTCCTCGCCGACCTCCGCCTGATCCAGGACTCGCTGCGCGAACACCGCGGCACCCTGCTCGCGGACGGCCGGCTCGCCCGCACCATCCGGACCCTCGCCGCCTTCGGCCTCCGACTCGCCACCATGGACGTCCGCGAGCACGCCGACGCCCACCACCACGCCGTCGGACTCCTGGTCGACCGCCTCGACGAGGAGTCCTGGCGCTACGCCGACATGCCGCGCGACTACCGGCAGCGCCTGCTCGCCAAGGAGTTGACCTCACGCCGACTGCTCGGACCCGCCCCCCTCGACACCGCCGCCACCCGCACCCTTGAGGTCTTCCACACCGTCCGCCGCGCCCTGGACACCTTCGGCCCCGAGGTCGTCGAGTCCTACATCGTCTCCATGTGCCAGGGCGCCGACGACGTCCTCGCCGCCACCGTGCTGGCCCGCGAGGCCGGACTGGTCGACCTGCACGCCGGGGTCGCCGGGATCGGCATCGTGCCGCTGCTGGAGACCACCGACGAACTGCGCGCCGCCGGCCACATCCTGGAGGAACTGCTCGCCGACCCCTCCTACCGCCGGCTGGTCGCCCTGCGCGGCGACGTCCAGGAGGTCATGCTCGGCTACTCCGACTCCTCCAAGTTCGGCGGCATCACCACCTCCCAGTGGGAGATCCACCGCGCCCAGCGCCGGCTGCGCGACGTCGCCCACCGGCACGGCGTCCGGCTGCGGCTCTTCCACGGCCGCGGCGGCACCGTCGGCCGCGGCGGCGGCCCGTCCCACGACGCGATCCTCGCCCAGCCCTGGGGCACCCTGGAGGGCGAGATCAAGGTCACCGAGCAGGGCGAGGTCATCTCCGACAAGTACCTGCTGCCCTCGCTCGCCAGGGAGAACCTCGAACTCGCCGTCGCCGCAAGCCTCCAGGCGACCGCACTGCACACCGCACCCCGCCAGTCCGCCGAGCAGCTGGCCCGCTGGGACGCCGCGATGGAGGTCGTCTCCGAGGCCGCCCACGCCGCCTACCGCCGACTCGTCGACCACCCCGACCTGCCCGCGTACTTCTTCGCGGCCACCCCGGTCGACCAGCTCGCCGAACTCCACCTGGGCTCGCGCCCGTCCCGCCGCCCCGACTCGGGCGCCGGGCTCGACGGCCTGCGCGCCATCCCGTGGGTGTTCGGCTGGACCCAGTCCCGCCAGATCGTCCCCGGCTGGTACGGGGTCGGCGCGGGCCTCGCCGCCGCCCGCGAGGCCGGACTCGGCGACGTCCTGGACGAGATGTACGGCCAGTGGCACTTCTTCCGCAACTTCCTGTCCAACGTCGCCATGACGCTGGCCAAGACCGACCTGCGGATCGCCCGCCACTACGTCGACACGCTGGTCCCACCGCACCTCACCCACGTGTTCGACACCATCCGCACCGAGCACGACCGCACCCTCACCGAGGTGCTCCGGGTCACCGGTGAATGCGAACTCCTCGACCATCAGCCCGGGTTGAAACAGACCCTGGCCCTGCGTGACGCCTACCTCGACCCGATCTCCTACCTCCAGGTCGCCCTGCTCGAACGACGCCGCGCCGCGGCCGCCGCCTCCGCCGAGCCCGACCCGCTGCTCGCCCGCGCCCTGCTCCTCACCGTCAACGGCATCGCCGCCGGCCTGCGCAACACCGGCTGATCCCCGCCCCGCCGATCCCACACAGGCCGATCCCCACATAGGCCGATCCCAGGCAGGCCGATCCCCACGGGAGTTCCCGACCATGACCGCCAACACCCCACGCGCCAAAGGCACTTCACGCCGCACCCTGCTGCGCACCGCCCTCGGCGCCACGGCCTCCGCCGCCGCCGCGGCCGGCGTTCTCACCGCGGGCGCGCCCCGCGCGGCCGCCGCCCGTCCGCGCCTGCCACGGCTCGGACGGCTCAACGAGCAGTCCGCGGTCCGTTCGCTCGACCTCGGCGACACCCGGGTCACCTACGTCGTCGACGGCGCCATGGAACTCGACCCGGCGGGCTTCCTCCCCGCCGTCCCGCCCGCGTACTGGCGCGACCACCCCGAGGCGCTCACCCCCGGCGGCCGGATCGCCGCGTCGGCCGGCGGCGTCCTCGTCGAACGCGGAGGCCGACGCCTGCTGATCGACGTCGGCCTCGGCGCCAACGTCCTCTCCCCGGCCCTCGGCCGCTCCCGCGGCGGCGCCCTGCTGGACACCCTCCGTGCCCTACGGGTGTCCCCAGGGTCCGTCGACACCGTCGCCTTCACCCACCTGCACACCGACCACACCGGGCTCGGCTTCCGCCCCGGCCGCGACCACGTCCTGCACAAGGCGTTCCCACGCGCGGCCTACCGGGTGGCCGGTGCCGAATGGGAACCGTTCTGGCGCGGCGAGATCGAGGTCGGAGCGCCGTCCTGGGACTCCTTCATGGTGCCGATGTCCCGGGTCCTCCAGCCCTTCGACGACGGCGCCGAGATCTGGCCCGGCGTCACCGCCCTGATCACCCCCGGACACAGCCCGGGGCACACCTCGTACGTCGTCACCGACCCGGGAGGCCACCGCCTGGTCGTCTTCGGCGACGCCTTCCACACCCCGGCCCAGATCGCCAACCCGGCCTGGCCCTCAGGCCCGGACACCGACGCGGCCGCCGTCCTGCGGGCCCGCCGCACCCTCCTGGCCGAGCTCCGTGCCCCGCGCACCCTCGGCTTCGCCTTCCACTTCGGCGACCAGCCCTTCGGCCGCGTCGTCGCCGACCGGGACGGCACCCTCCGGTGGCGCCCCGTCCCCACCGGCCCCCGCCTGCCCGCCCCGCTCAACCTGCCCTGACCGGCCCGTCCCACCCGCCCCGCCCCCGCCCGAACCCGACGCGGCCCCTACCCCTCCCGGGGGCGGGGCCGCGTTCCGTCTGTTCGGGGTCGAACCGGGTTCGTCGCATTCGACCGCCCCTGGGGCGCATGGACCGTATTCGGCGATCTTAGGGCTGATGGCACGTCAGGTCTGATTTTCCGTGATGATTTCCTTTGTCCGGCGGTCCGTTCGGGGACTTACTTTCCCGCTCGGGAGCTCTTGGAAAGCGAAGGAGCATCCTCTACTGTCGAGGAGCGGCAAAGGGGATCGCCGCAAAATCGAGGCCTCTCCGACGCTTTTGCGAGGCCTTGTTCCGCCGGCGGGGGCGGCGGAAGCGATGGCGGGGGCGGCGCGGCCGTCCTCCGCCGCGCCGTGCCGTCCCGTGTCCGGTGTCCGTGTCGCGCGGCGTCCGGAGCCGCGCGACAGTCGGCACCTTCCGAGGGGGGCTCCACATGCTCAAGGCACGATTGACCGGCTTGACCGTGATGGCCACGATCGCACTGTCCCTGCTCGCCGTTCCGCCGGCTCATGCGGCCGGCCGGCCCGACTTCCAACTCCCCGTCCCCTGCGGGGAGACGTGGACCGCCAGCACCTACGCCGGCCACAACCCGAACGGCTCGGTCGACCTCAACCACTACCCGGGCGACGACTACGGCCGCCCCGTCACCGCCAGCGCCGCGGGCACCGTGGAGGTCGCCGAAGCAGGCAGCTCATGGGCCGGAACACACGTCCGGATCAACCACGGTGGCGGCTGGACCACGCACTACGCACACCTCTCCGCCCTCGACGTCTCGGTGGGCGTGCACGTGAACGCGGGCCAGGTCGTCGGCCGTCTCGGCAACACCGGCAACTCGACCGGCCCGCACCTCCACTTCGAGGAGACACTGAACGGAGTCGGCCAGCAGGCCACCTTCGACGGAGTCGGCTTCAACGGCTCCACAAGGGATTTCACCAGCCGCAACTGCGCCGTGTCGGGGAAGCCGACGGGTGTGGGTGTGTACCGGCCGGGTGATTCGTTCTTCGCGGTGTCGGACCGGGTGGGGAACACGGTGGGTTCGTCGGTGTTCGGGGCGGCGGGTGATGTGCCGTTGGTGGGTGACTGGAACGGGGACGGTCAGGACACGTTCGGTGTCTATCGTCCGGGTTCGGCGTATTTCTACCTGTCGAACGACAATGGTTCGGTGGCGGTTGCGGGGGGTTTGGGGAATCCGGGTGATGTGCCGTTGGTGGGTGACTGGAACGGTGACGGTCGGGACACGATCGCGGTGTACCAGCCGGCGACGCAGGATTTCGCGTGGACCGATGACAATCTGAATGTGGTGGGGACTCAGCGGATGGGTGTGGCCGGTGATGTGCCGTTGGTGGGTGACTGGAACGGTGATGGTCGGGACACGATCGGGGTCTACCGTCCGAGTGAGGCGAGTTTCTATCTGACGGACGCGGTGTCGGGTGCGCACGTGGATCACTATGTGGCGTTCGGCAACCACGACGAGCAGCCGATCGTGGGGGACTGGGACGGTGACGGCTCCGACGAGGTGGGTGTCTACCGTTCGGCGACGGCTGAGTTCTTCGGTGCGGCGCACGATTCGAGTGCGGTGGCGTACGGGGTGAGGTTCGGCAACCCCGGCGACACCCCCATCACCGGCACCTGGTAGCCGGGAGCCGCACACGACCCACCGCTCCACCCGCGGTTGTAGGCGACTTCGCAGAGGCGCCTGCCCGCCGTTCGACCCCGCCGCCGGGTTCACCCCGGCTGCGGGCTCCACGCCCCGTACGCATCGGGGCACCCGCCCGGCCTGACGCCGAGGCATTCGGCGCCGCCGCCCGCCCGCACGCAACCGGAGGCGGGCGGCAGACGCTCCACTCGCGGTCCGTCCGGACCGAACACGACCCTCAAGGAGTTCCACAGCGATGTCATCGACCTTCCGATCGGCACGACGGAGCCTGCTCCCCGTCGTCGCCGCGGTCGGCGCACTGCTCGGCGGTGCCCTCGGCACCGCCGCCCACGCGGCGCCTTCCGCCTCGGGCCTCAAGCCCGTGACCTACCAGGGGCACCGGTTCGACGTGCCGGCCGACTGGCCCGTCATCGACCTGGCGGCCGACCCGACCGCCTGCGTCCACTTCGCCCGGCACGCGGTCTACCTCGGCACCCCCGGCGAGACCCAGGACTGCCCGACCGGCCTGGTGGGCCGGACCGAGGCGCTGCTCGTCCAGCCGGACGCCGCCGGCCCCGCGGACTGGGGGACCGAACTGCGCGACGTCAGCCACGAGATCGTCAGCCGCTTCTCCGGCCTCAAGGTCACGGCCACCTACGCCGAGGACCCCGCCCTGGTGCGGTCCGTCCTCGACCGTGCGGGCCTGCCGCGCGCGGTTCCGCAGAAGCCCGCAGCGAGTGCGGCCGAAGCCCCCGCCGCGCGGACCGCGGCCCTGACGGCGAGCGGCGCGGACCTCACCAACCACACCGGCAAGGGCTTCGACGCCTGCACGGCACCGGGCAACGCGCTGATGGACGCCTGGAAGGCCAACTCGCCCTACGGCGCGGTCGGCGTCTACATCGGCGGCAGCAACCGCTATTGCGCGCAGGCCAACCTCACCGCGTCCTGGGTGCAGCGGCAGGCGGCCAACGGCTGGCGCTTCCTGCCCATCTACGTGGGCCTCCAGGCCGGTCAGATCACCTCCGCCACCAGCCAGGGCCGTGCCGCCGCCGACGACGCGGTCAACCAGGCGGCCCAACTCGGCTTCGGCCAGGGCTCGCTGCTCTACTACGACATGGAGAACTACACCTCCGGCTCGGACCGGGTCCTCTCCTTCCTGTCCGCCTGGACGACCCGGCTGCACGAGCGGGGCTACGGCTCGGCGGTCTACAGCTCCTCGTCCTCCGGCATCGCCGACGTGGTGAACAGCCGGGGAAGCGGCTACGCGCTCCCCGACGTCCTGTTCACCGCGCGCTGGAACGGCGCGGCGAACACCGACGAGCCGGTCATACCGGCCGGCGCCTGGGCGAACCACCAGCGCGTCCACCAGTACCGAGGCAACATCACGGAGAGCTGGGGAGGCCACTCGCTCCAGATCGACCAGGACTACCTGGACGTCCAACTCGGCGGTGCCGTGTCGGGGAAGCCGACGGGTGTGGGTGTGTACCGGCCGGGTGATTCGTTCTTCGCGGTGTCGGACCGGGTGGGGAACACGGTGGGTTCGTCGGTGTTCGGGGCGGCGGGTGATGTGCCGTTGGTGGGTGACTGGAACGGGGACGGTCGGGACACGTTCGGTGTCTATCGTCCGGGTTCGGCGTATTTCTACCTGTCGAACGACAATGGTTCGGTGGCGGTTGCGGGGGGTTTGGGGAATCCGGGTGATGTGCCGTTGGTGGGTGACTGGAACGGGGACGGTCGGGACACGATCGCGGTGTACCAGCCGGCGACGCAGGATTTCGCGTGGACCGATGACAATCTGAATGTGGTGGGGACTCAGCGGATGGGTGTGGCCGGTGATGTGCCGTTGGTGGGTGACTGGAACGGTGATGGTCGGGACACGATCGGGGTCTACCGTCCGAGTGAGGCGAGTTTCTATCTGACGGACGCGGTGTCGGGTGCGCACGTGGATCACTATGTGGCGTTCGGCAACCATGACGAGCAGCCGATCGTGGGGGACTGGGACGGTGACGGCTCCGACGAGGTGGGTGTCTACCGTTCGGCGACGGCTGAGTTCTTCGGTGCGGCGCACGATTCGAGTGCGGTGGCGTACGGGGTGAGGTTCGGCAACCCCGGCGACACCCCCATCACCGGCACCTGGTGACCGAGCGCGCCTGACCTGGCGGGGCCGGGCTGAGGGGAAACGTTTCTTCTCAGCCCGGCCCCCGGCGCGTCAGCCGTTGGCGAGCGCCTTGAGGCGGTCGTAGGCGCCGTTGAAGAGGTTCTGGTCTCCGGGGAAGGTGCCCGAGTCGGCGTACTGCCAGAAGGTCTGGTACGTCCAGCCGTTCGGGAGGGTACCGACGGCGGAGGCGTAGCGGGCGATCCAGAGGGGGTTGGTGGCGCCGAAGGAGGAGTTGTTGCCGGTGCAGGTCGCCCACCAGCCGGTCGTCGTGTAGATGGTGGGGTAGCGGCCGGTGCGGGAGCGGACGGTGTTGCTGAAGGCGCGGATCCAGCTGACCATGGCGCTCTGCGAGAGGCCGAAGCAGGTGGCGCCGTAAGGGTTGTACTCGATGTCGAGCGCGGGCGGGAGGGTCCTGCCGTCGCGCGACCAGCCGCCGCCGTGGTCGACGAACCAGTTGGCCTGGGCGGTGCCGGACGACCGGTCGGGCAGGGCGAAGTGGTAGGCGCCGCGGATCAGGCCGGCGTTGTAGGAGCCGTTGTACTGCTGGGCGAAGTACGGGTTTCGGTACGTGGTGCCCTCGGTGGCCTTCACGTAGGCGAAGCGGGCGCCGTTGCCGGCCACCGAAGCCCAGTCGACGTTGCCCTGGTAGCTGGCGACGTCGAGCCCCGGGGTCTGGGTGGCGGTCAGGGAGGCGAGGGCGGGGGTGTCGGCTCTCCCCTCGTGCGCGGCGACGGTGGAGCCGGCGAAGTCGCGCTCCGGGTGGATCGGGGGCAGGCCGCCCTGCCGTTCCGCGCCGGCCGAGCCGTCGGGGGTGGTGGCAGGAGCGGCGGTGGGGGCCGGTTCGGCCGCGTGGGCCGGCGCGGAGACTCCGGCGGTCAGGGCGGCCGCAGTGGCCAGGGCGGCGAGGACGGCGAGCCTGCGGGGTTTCGGGCTTCGGTTGGTGCCGGTGGAGCGGGCGGAGCGGGAAGTGCTGGGCATGAACACTCCTCTGGTCCGTGCTGACGGCGTGTGAGTGCGGTACCGGCCGGTAGGGATCCCGGCCGGGAGCAGGGTAGCCAGGTCCCCGCCACTCCCGCCAGGCCTCGGGGCGCACTCCGCGGCCCGCCCCGCCCTGCGACCGTGAAGGTCGGTGGGCGCCGCCCCCGACGCCCGACGCCCGATGCCCGGCACCCTGGGTGGGGGCGCCGGGCATCGGGTATCGGGTATTGCTGGGCGGGCGTCGGTGGTGGGGCGTCGGTGGTCGGGTGCCGGACGTTCAGGCCGCGCGCGGCTGCCGCCGGCGCCCGTTCCGCGTGCGGGACCGTCAGCTGTGCGGGAGGACGAAGTTGTAGCCCTGGGCGCTGTGGGCGCCGCCGGACGGGCAGACGCCGTCGGTCGGGTAGCCCCAGAAGTACATGGAGAAGCATTTCTGGCAGAATCGCCAGTTCCGCTGGGCGGTGGGTGTCTCCGGAACGTCGTGCGGGAGGACGAAGTTGTAGCCCTGGGCGCTGTGGGCGCCGCCGGACGGGCAGACGCCGTCGGTCGGGTAGCCCCAGAAGTACATGGAGAAGCATTTCTGGCAGAATCGCCAGTTCCGCTGGGCGGTGGATGTCTCCGGAACGTCGTACGGCAGGATGAAGTTGTAGCCCTGGGCGCTGTGGGCGCCACCGGCGGGGCAGACGCCGTCGGTCGGGTAGCCCCAGAAGTACATCACGAAGCACTTCTGACAGAAACGCCAGTTGTTCTGCGTGCTCCGGATTTTCGCCGGTGCGGGGGCCGGTGCGGCGTTCGCCCGGGCGGTGCCCATGGCTCCGGCGAGGCCCACCGCGGTGGCGCCGAGGGCGCCGCGCAGGAAGGTCCGCCGCCCTCCCGGGTTGTTCGAGGGGATTCCGGATTCGTTCAGCTGGTCCACTGCTCGTCCTCCGTTCACGGTGCTGCGACGTGTGCGCCGCGCCGCCGGGGCGCAGCCCCGGAAATACTCCCGTCGGGAATGGTGGGCGTCAAGGGAAAATGGTGGACGGACGAGCGGTGCGGACAATTCCGGAAATGATTATCGGACGGTCCGATGGGGTGGAAGTGGCGGGCGGGCAGAAAAGGTTTCCGATGGGCGCCGGAAGGGAGCGTTTCCGCGGTTTCCCGGGATGAATCCCTCCTGACCGGCCCGGTCGCATTCCCCGGGGCTCCGCCGCGTGCCGGGAACCGCACGCCGGGCTCGCGCGCCGCGCTCCGGGCGCCGCGCTCAGCGCGGCACGCTCTGTGCGGCTCGTGCGGCTCGTGCGGAGCGCACGGCAGGCGGCATCGAGTGCGCGCCCGGTGCGGGTCAGACGGCGGTGGGCCACCCCTCGCGCAGCTGCGCGAACGCCTCGTGGAAGCCCGGGAAGGTCTTCCGCACGCAGCCCGGGTCGTCGAAGGTGATACCGGGAGTACGCAGGCCGGTGACGGAGAAGGACATCACCATCCGGTGGTCGCCGTGGCTGGCGAGCTCGGTGGCGCGCGGGGTCCCCGGCCGGATCTCGATCCAGTCGTGGCCGGTGGCGACGTCGATCCCGAGCCGGCGGAGGTTCCCGGCGCAGGCCTCCAGCCGGTCGCACTCCTTGATCCGGGTGTTGGCGACGTTCTCGATCCGCACCGGCGCCGAGGCGAACGGTGCGATGGCGGCCAGCGTCGGCATGGTGTCGGAGATGTCGCGCATGTCGACGGTGAGGCCGCCGAGCCGGCCGTCCGGCGCGCCCTCGACGGTGACCCGCTCGGCGCTGACGTCGACCCGCGCGCCCATCCGGGCCAGTACGTCGACGAACCGCAGGTCGCCCTGGAGCGCGTCACGGCCCAGTCCCGGCACGGTGATCCGGTGGCCGGTGAGAGCGGCCGCGGCGAAGAAGTAGCTGGCGGTGGAGGCGTCCGGCTCGACCGGGTAGGTGGTCGCCCGGTAGCCGCCCGGTGCGACCTCGAAGACCTTGCCGGTGCGGGTCACGGTGGCGCCGAAGGCCCGCATCATGGCGATGGTGATCTCGACGTACGGCGCCGAGACGAGGTCGGTGACGGTGATCCGCAGGCCCTTGTCGGTGAGCGGCCCGAGCAGCAGCAGCGCGGTCAGGTACTGGGAGGAGAGGCTCGCGTCCAGGGTGAGCTCGCCGCCCAGGACCCCGTCGGCGGTGATCCGCAGCGGGTGGTGGCCCTCGGCCTCCTCGTGCCGGAGCTCCACGCCGAGGGTGCGCAGCGCCTCGGTGAGCGGGCCGAGCGGGCGTCGGCGCATCTGGGCGGAGGCGTCGAACCGGAAGGTGCCGCGCCCCGCGGCGGCGAGGACGGGCAGGAAGCGGGCGGTGGTCGCGCCGTCGCGGCAGTAGACCTCGGCGTCGGCGGCGGGGCCCTGCGGGCGGCCCTCGACCAGCCAGCGGTCGGCCTCGCGGGTGAGCGCGTAGCCGAGGGTGCGCAGGCCCTCGGCGAAGCCGTCGGTGTCGTCGGAGACCAGCGGGCGGAGCAGGGTGGTGGTGCCGTCGGCGGCCGCCGCGAGGAAGAGCGCGCGGGCCGTCACGGACTTGGAGCCGGGGATCTCGACGACGGTCATGGGGCCTCCGGGGTGCGGGTGGTCCGACGGGTGTCACGGTCAGCTGTCAAGGTCATCCTGCCCGAGGCGCTCCGGAGGTCGGGTGGACGTCCGGGTGCTGGACGGCGTGGCGGACGGCGCGGTGGATGGTGCGGCGCACCAGGACGGCGGGCGGGCCGGGGCGTGGACCGGGGCGGGGACTTGGGCGTGGACCTGGGCGTGGACCGGGGTGGGGGTCGAGGAAGGGGCCACGGCGGATCGGGGCGGGGCGGTTCGCGGGAGGTGGCGGCGCTCCCGTGCGGCGGGTCCGGCCGAGGGTCCGGTGCCCGGGGGCTCCGCGCAGGTCGGCGCCGGGTGGGCGCGGGGCGGCGCTGTGGCACGATGCCAGGGATCGGCCCGAACGGCCGCCGCCCGTCCGGGCCACCGCCCGGACCATCGTGAGACGAGGAACCTCGTGCCCGAGACCACCCGAGAGGCCGCCGAGACCGCGGCCGACCGCCTCACCTTCCGCCCCGCGACCACGGCCGACGTCGCCGCCCTGGTCGAGCTGGTCGAGTCCGCCTACCGGGGCGAGGCCAGCCGGGCCGGTTGGACCACCGAAGCCGATCTGCTGGAGGGCCAGCGCACCGACGTCGAGGGCGTCACCGCGGCCGTCACCCACCCCGACGGTGTGGTGCTGCTCGCCGAGCGGGGCGGCGAGCTGCTCGCCTGCTGCCAGCTGGAGCGCCGGGGCGAGCACGCCTACTTCGGCATGTTCTCGGTGCGTCCCGGCCGCCAGGGCGGCGGTGTCGGGCGGTCGGTGCTGGAGGAGGCCGAGCGGTTCGCGGGCGAGGAGTGGGGCGCGGCCGAGCTGGAGATGACGGTGATCGAGCAGCGGTCGGACCTGATCGCCTGGTACGAGCGCCGGGGCTTCCATCGGACCGGTGTCTACTCCCCGTTCCCGTACGGCGACGAGCGGTTCGGGATCCCGCTCCGCCCCGACCTGCGGTTCGAGAAGCTGATCAAGGCGCTTACCGTCCGGTAGCGGTGACATATCGTCAGGACGTGCACGAATCTGACATGTCGTCAAAGTCCTGACCTGCGGCGATGCATGGACGTCATACCTCGTTCACGATTGGTCTAGGCCATTGTGAGAGGCTGGCGACGCACGGTCACGTTCCGTCCCAGCCCAGGGGGGCCATTTCCGCATGCCCGTACTCCATGGCAACGCCATGTCCGCATCCGACACCGGTCCGCGCCGTGCCCGCCGAATACCCGGCGACCGGCCCGGCGACGGACCGTCTCGGCTGCCCAGCCCGCCCGACGACCACGAGCTCTACTGGTACTTCGGACCGCAGCGCCGGTGGGTGCTGCTCTGCGCGACCCTCTCCTACGCCGGCGCCACCGCGACGCTCGGCCTCTTCGCACTCAGCCGGCCGCTGCTCTGGCCGTTCCTGGTGCTCACCGTGCTCAACGCCGCGACCTGGCTGCTCTCCATCGCCGACGGCCAGCGCTCGCGCCGCTTCACCCGTGACTCGCACGACCTGCTGGTCCGGGCCTGGCGACCCGCCCTCACCCCCGGCGTCGACCTGCTGCTGCCCACCGCGGGCGAACCGCTCGACGTCCTGGACAACGCCTACCGGCACACCGCGGCCGTCCGCTGGCCGGGCAGGCTCACCGTCCTGGTCCTCGACGACGCCGACCGGCCCGAGGTGCGCGAACTCGCCGAGTCCTACGGCTTCGAGTACCGGGCCCGCCCCGACCGGGGCCGCTTCAAGAAGGCCGGCAACCTCAACCACGGCCTGGCCGAGGGGACCGGCGACATCATCGCCGTCCTCGACGCCGACTTCTGCCCGCGACCGGACTTCCTGCACCACCTCGTGCCGTACCTCGACGACCCGAACGTCGGCATCGTGCAGAGCCCGCAGTGCTTCGACACCGACCCCGGGATGTCCTGGCTGGAGCGCGCGGCCGGAGCCACCCAGGAGATCTTCTACCGCTGGATCCAGCCCTCCCGGGACGCCCAGGACGGCACCGTCTGCTGCGGCACCAACGCGCTCTACCGGCGCGCCGCGCTCGAACGCGTCGGCGGCTTCGCCGAGATCGACCACAGCGAGGACCTCTACACCGGCCTCTCGCTCGCCCGCGCCGGGTGGACCACCCGGTACGTGCCGGCCCTGCTGGCCAAGGGCATGTCGCCCACCGGCCTGCCCGCGTTCATCAGCCAGCAGTACCGCTGGTGCCTCGGCTCGCTCGCGCTGGTCGGGGACCCCGACTTCCGGCGCGGCCCGCTGCCCCGCTCGGCCCGGCTCTGCTTCTGGAACGGCATCCTCGGCTACCTCACCAGCGCGGTGAACGTCTTCGCCGTCCCGCTGCCGGCGCTGATCATGCTGTTCTTCCGGCCCGACGAGATCGCCCCCTGGCAGGTCCTGCCCTTCCTGCCGCCGATCTGGGTCTCGCTCGTCCTGCTGCCCGCGATGTCCCGCACCCGCTGGCGCTTCGAGGTCACCCGGGTCCAACTCCTCGGCGGGCTCTGCCACGTGGTCGCCATCGCGCACGCGCTCCGCCGGCGCAGCGCCGAGTGGGTCCCCACCGGCGCGGTCTCCGGCGGCACCTCGCTGGCCCGGGCGGTCGCCCGGATCGGCGTCGGCTGGCTCGGCCTCGTCATCGTGGCCGGCGCGGTCGGACTCGTCCGTGCCGTCTCGCTGCACGGCTGGCAGCCGTACTGGGCGCTCGCCGCGCTCCTCGCGCTGACCACCTACACCATGGTTCCGCTGATCAGGGCCCTCTGGCCGCTGCTCCGGGGTGGCAACGGCGCCACCGTCGCGGACCTCGCCCGCCCCGCGGAGGACCGGACCGCCGGATCCGACGCCGCCGAACTGCGCTTCGGCCGGGCCGAGTCGGTCGCCGTCACCGCCGTGCTGCTGCTCTGCGGCCTGCTGGCGTCCGGCTGGGCCGACCCGCTCATCTTCTGACTGATCGTCAGAGAACCCTTTCCTCCCCCTCTTCTCCCCATCTCCTCATCCTTGCGCGTCGCCCCACCGGCGCGGACCCGCCGCCCGGCCGCCCCATCGGCCCGGCGGCCCCGACCACCGCTGCCAGCCCTTGCAAGGAGCACCGCCGTGTCAACGGCCGTACCACCGGGCGCCGAGCCGTCTCGCGCCGCCGCCCGCCAGGGTGACGCCACGTCACCGTCCGCCGCCAGCAACGAACTCCTCCCCGTCGACCTCACGCCCGGCCCTCCCGCCGACCCCGCGCTGCGCCGGGCCGTCGGCCTGACCGCCGCCGATGCCGGCGGCTCCACCGCTGCCGCTCTCACCGCCGTCGCCACGGCGACCGTCGCCTCGACGACCGTCGGCGCCGCGACCGTCGGCGCCGCGACCGCCGGGTCCGCCGTCGAACCGGCCCGCAGCGCGGAAGCTGCCACCACCCGGTCGGCCGACCGGCCCAGGGCCGCCTTCCGCCCCGACATCGAGGGCCTGCGCGGCGTCGCCGTGCTCTCCGTCCTCGCCTTCCACGCGGGCGTCCCCGCCTTCACCGGCGGCTACGTCGGCGTCGACATCTTCTTCGTCATCTCCGGGTTCCTGATCACCGGCCTGCTGCTGGCCCGCCCGATCGGCCTGTGGGACTTCGCGTCCCGCCGGGCCCGCCGGATCCTGCCCGCCGCGGCCGTCGTCCTGGTCGCCACCGCCCTCGCCGGCGGCGCGCTGCTCGACCCGCTGCGCGGCACCGACCTGGCCCGCGACCTGATCGCCTCCGCCGGACAGTTCGCCAACTGGCGGTTCGTCGGCCAGCAGACCGACTACCTCGCCGCCGAACGCGACCCGAGCCCGCTCCAGCACTTCTGGTCGCTCGGTGTGGAGAACCAGTTCTACCTGCTCTGGGGCGTGCTGCTGCTCGGTCTCGCCCGCTACCTGGTGGGCCGCCGCCGCACCACCGCGATCTCCGTCGCCACCCTCGCCATCGGCGGCGTCTCCCTGTTCCTCTGCATCCGCTGGACGGCCGGGTCCGCGCCGCTCGGCTACTTCTCCACTGCGAGCCGCCTCTGGGAGTTCGCCGCCGGCGCCTGCGCCGCCCTGGCCGCGCCGGCGCTCGGCGCCCGGCTCGGGCGCGGCGGCCCCGGCACGCGCCTCGGCGGCTGGGCACTGCGGGCCCTCGGCTGGGCGGGCGCCGCCGCCGTCGTGGTCGCGGTCTTCCGCTACGACCGCAACACGCCGTTCCCCGGCAGCGCCGCCCTGCTGCCCGTCCTCGGCACCGCCGTCGTCCTGCTGGTCGGCCCCGCCCACCGCGCGCTCGGTCCGGCGGACGCCGGCCGACTGCTGGCCACCGGCCCGCTGCGCGCCGCCGGCCGGCTCTCCTACGCCTGGTACCTCTGGCACTGGCCGGTCCTGACCATCGCCCAGGCCCGCTACGGCGCCCTCCCGTGGACCACCCTGGTCCTGCTCACGGCGGCCGCGGCGCTGCCGGCCTGGCTCACCATGCGCCTGGTCGAACAGCCGCTGCGGTACGGCAGCAGCCCGGCCCCGCGCCGCGGCCTCGCGGTCGGCGCGAGCGCCCTGGTCATCCCGCTGATCGCCGGACTCACCCTGGGCGGCGGCACCGTCCGGGCACTCGGCGACCCGAACGCGCCCACCGTCGCCCCGGCCGGCGCCGTCGACGGCCCGGGCCTGCTGGCCCCGGGCACCCGGGTCCTCGCGCTCACCCCCTCGCTCGCCCGTGCCCGGGAGGACTTCCCTCCCGGCAAGGGCTGCGAGATCCCGCTCGCCGCGGAGAACAGCCCGCGCTGCCTGTTCGGCACCGAGTCCAGCCCGGACCGGATCGTCCTGATCGGCGACTCGCACGCCGGCCAGTGGATCTCCGCCGCCCTCGCCATGGCCGAACAGCGGCACTGGGCACTGGAGGTGCTGGTCAAGCCCGGCTGCCCGCTGGCGACCCTGACGGTGCGGAACAACGTGCTCGGCCGCACCTTCGACGAGTGCGACCGCTGGCGCGAGAACACCCTCACCCGGCTGGCCGTCGGTCCCAAGCCGCGCCTGGTCCTGATGGCCGGCCTCAACCGGTACGGGGGCCAGGACGAGCGCACCGAGGGCTGGACCCGCACGCTCGACCGCCTGGCCGCGCTCGGCACACCGCTCGCCTACCTGGGTGACACGCCGATGCCCGGCAAGGACATCCCCACCTGCCTGGCCGCCTCCGACGGCCGCTCGGACGCCTGCTTCTTCCCCCGTGAGTCGGCCTTCGAACGGGACCCGCTGATCGACGGCGGCCTCGCCGAGCGCTACCGCGTCCGCGTCCTCGACCTCGGTTCGCTGCTCTGCCCCGGCACCGGTCCGGACTGCCCCTCCGTCCTGGAGGGAGTGATCCTCTACCGCGACACCGGGCACATCACCGACACCCTCGCCCGGGTCCTCGCCCCGCGTCTGGACCAGGCGCTGCTGACCGGGCAGGGCTGACGGGAAGCGCTGACGGGAAGCGCTGGGGGGAGGAAGACCGGTCGGGGCGCGGCCGGTGAAGGTCGGACCGGGGCCGTCGTGGCGGGCCGTCCGGGCGGGCATGACCGGACCGGTACGGGGCCCGGCTGGGCTGCCGACCACGCGGACCGCCCCTGCCACAGTGGTACGCGGTCGACGGGCGCCCACCCGGGCGGCCGGTGTCCGTCCGTCCGGGGCCGGTCCTGGACGGGCGGGGCCGTCGCCCGGGGCCGGGCCCCCTCAGCCCCTCCCGCCCGTGCACTCCGGCCGGCGAGGCCCGGGCGCCAGGAGTCGCACGACAGGAGTCGCAACGGCACGAGTCGTACGGCGGGGTCCGCCCGGCAGCAGGTCGCCGGGCGGACCCCGCCGTTCCTGCCGCATCCCGCCCGCTGCGCCCTGCTCCTTGCACCGCGCCCCGTCCTCGGGACCGCGCCGCCTCAGCCGTAGATGCCGTGGCAGAGCCGCGCCTGCTCGGAACCGGCCGGCCAGCGGCCGATGCGCTCCGCCTGCTCGCAGATCGACCCCGGCGCAGCGGTGGGCGCCGGGGGCAACGGAGGGGCGTTCGTTCCCGGCCCGGGCGTGGAGGCGGGGGCGGGCGCCGGTCTCCCCGCCGGCGCGGAGGCGCTGCCCGAGGCGCTCGCGGTGCGGGTGGGCGCCGGGCGCGGTGTCCGGCCCGGCTTCGGCCGGGGCGTCGCGGCGTGGTCGTCCTCCGCCGCCGGGGACGCGCTGCTCCCCGGCGGCCCGGACCGCGCGGACAGCCGGGAGCCCGCGGCGGCCGACGGCGGTCCGTCCCCGGCCGCGGTCGGCGACGGCAGCGGCGAGGGGGCCGGAACCGGCAGCAGGGCCGGCGCCGGGGGGACCGACGAGGAGGGACCGGGCACCGGCGACGTCGCCGGGAACGCCACCACCCCGGACGACTCGTCACCGCCCCCGGGCCCGCACATCGCCAGCACGGCCGCCAGCCCTGCGACGATCCCGGCGGCACCCGCAGCCCACACCCAGCGCGGCCGCTGCCCCGGTGGGACCGCGGCAGCGGGCGCCGCCGCCGGTACCGTCCAGGGCGCCGGGGGACCGGCGGGCGGAGGGGCCGGGACCGGCGGCGGCTGCCACGCCTGCTCCGGCCACTGCCACCGCTCTCCGCCCGCCTGCCGTCCGCCACCTGGGGGGTGCCCGCCGCCTGCCGGTTGCCCGCTCATGTCCTCGTCCTCCTGCCGTCGCAGCCTTCTCCGCCCGTCGACGAGCGGTGGCCCCGCCGGTGCCGGGTCGTACGGGAGCGAACCCCGTACGGCGCCGGCCACCCGCTCGCCGTACTCAACGAGTGCACCGACGACGGGACATGACCCGGACGAAGGGTTCTCACGGCTCGCGGGTGCCCCGGTCGTACGCTGCCTGCCGTACCCCGGGTGCGGTCACCGGAGGTCCGCCACATGCTGGGGGGCATGGAAACCAACAGCACGTCCGGCACCACGAAGGCCCTGGTCGAGATCGCCGAGTTCCGCACGGACAGCCGCTACCGGCTGGTCCGCTTCGAGGGCCACGGCTGGGAACCGCTCGGCCCGGAGGAGCTCGAACCGCGCATCCATCAGCTCTTCCCCGACCTCGACCCCCACGACGCCGTCCGCGTCCGGTGGACCGACCGCCCCTGGGAATGGCCCGCCTGGCACCCCGGCGAGGCCTGACCCCGGAGGCGTGACGGCCGACCGGTACAGTTGACGCCGCCCGTTGACGCCACCCGTCGACGTCGGTGCCCGACGTCCGCACGCCGACCTGCGGCCCGTTGACACACCGTCCGCCTCCGCCGCACGGCCGCGGCGGGCGATACGGGGCAGGACGGGCCGGTCACGGGGGAGACGCGAATGGGCGGACGGACGAGCACGGCCGGGTACGGCGAGGAGGCCGAACGGCTCGCGGAGCAGTACGAGGCCGTGACCTTCGCCGAGGTCCACCGCGAGACCCTGCACCTCTTCCCCGCCGAGCCCGCTGCCGTGCTCGACGTCGGCGCCGGCACCGGACGGGACGCCGCCGCGCTGGCCGCCCTCGGCCACCGGGTGGTCGCCGCCGAACCGACGCCCGAGCTGCGCCGGATCGGCGAGCGGCTGCACGCCGGCTGCGGCGTGCGCTGGGTGGACGACGCCCTGCCCGGACTGCCCCGGCTGCGCGCCGCGGGGGAGCGGTTCGACCTGGTCCTGCTGACGGCCGTGTGGATGCACCTGGCCGCCGACGAACGGCCGTCGGCACTGGACGCGCTGGCCGAGCTGCTCGCCCCGGCCGGGCACCTCCACCTCACCCTGCGGCACGGTCCCGTCCCGCCCGGGCGGCGGATGTTCGACGTGTCGGCCGACGAGACGGTCGAACTCGCCCGCGCCCGCGGCCTCTCCCCGCTCCTGCGCACCGAACGGGCCGACCTGCACGGCCGCACGGACGTGCGGTGGACGGAACTCGTCCTCCGGACCTCGGCCCCCGGGGGCGGGTCGGCCTGACGCGCGAAGGTCGTCGCTGCGCCCCGCACGTCGCGCCGCCCCGCGCCCCGCACGTCGCCCGGTACCCGCTGGACGCAGCACGCCGGGGACGCCGGGGCTGCTCAGCCGGAGGCCGGGGCGAAGCCGCCGTTGCTCATCAGCACCTGCCCGTTGACCCACTGCCCCTGCGGCGAGCAGAGGAAGTCCACGAGGTGCGCGGTGTCCTGCGGGGTGCCGAGCCGACCGAGCGGGGTCCGCCGCAGGACCGCGTCCCGCACCTCCTCCGTCATCCAACCCGTGTCCACCGGACCGGGGTTGACGACGTTGGCGGTGACACCGAGGCGGGCGAACTCGCCCGCCGCCGCCAGCACGATGCGGTCCAGCGCCCCCTTGCTCGCCCCGTACGGCAGGTTGCCCACCGTGTGGTCGCTGGTCAGCGCGACGATCCGACCGCTCCCCGCCGCCCCGGCGAACCGCCGCCCGAACTCGCGGACCAGCAGCCAACTCGCCCGCGCGTTGACCGCGAAGTGCCGGTCGAAGCTCTCCACCGTGGTGTCGAGCAGACCCGAATCGACCGACTCGCAGTGGCACAGCACCAACGCCGTCGTGCCGCCGAACCGCCGCTCGACCTCGTCGAACACCCGCCCCGGCGCCGCCGGATCGGCCAGGTCCGCCTCGATCGCGAGGGCCCCCGCACCCCGTTCGGCGAGGGCCCGCCCGACGGCCTCGGCGGCGCCCGCCTCGGCGCCCCAGGCCATCCTCCGGTCGTAGGCCGTCCAGTAGGTGAAGGCGATGTCCCAGCCCGAGGCGGCGAGTCGGCAGGCGATTCCGGCACCGATCCCGACCGTGCGCCCGACCCCCGTCACCAGCGCGACGGGCCGTGCGGCGGCGGGTGCGGGCGGTGTTCCACCGGTTGTCGTCATGACCGCCGATCGTTCGTGATCCCCGCCGTACCGTCAACCCTCCCGCACCCCGCCGCCCGCACCCCGCCGCCCGCGCCCGGCCGCACCCCGCTGCGGCCGGGAGGAGGCCGGGGCGAGGCCGGGGTGAGGCCGGGACGGCGCCGCCGCAGGGGATCAGCGCCCGCCGGCGCCCCCGTCCCCCTCGCCCCCCACCACCTCCTCCACGCGCCAGTCGACGCCGTACGGGGCCAGGAAGTCGAGGAAGGCCGCCGGGGGAAAGGCCTGGGCGGGGGTGAGCACACCGGGGCGGGCGGCGTCCTCCCCGGTGGCGAGACGACGCGCTCCCTCCACGGCGATCACCGCGGTGAGCCCGTACGCGTCCGTCCCCGTCACCCACCCCCGGGCCCGGCGGCCGTCGACGCCCGTGGCGTGGACGGCCATCAGCCAGACGCCGGACCGGCGCAGTTCCTCCGGGACGGACTCGGGCAGGCCGGCGACGACCTCCGGGGTCAGCGCCGAGAACAGCCCGGCCACCTCCGTGCGGACTGCGCTGCGCACCCGGCGCACGGCCAGGTGCCGGGGAACGGTGACCACACCGGGCAGGGCGAACGTCGTCACGGGGACGGCGTCCTCCTCGCCGGGCGGAACCAGCGAATCCTCCACGGGAGCGTCCAGCAGGTGCCAGCCGCCGTCGGAGTACTCCAGCGCGCCCGCGGAGAACGCCGCGGCCATCGACCGGCCCGTCCCCCGGGAGGCCCCGCCGTCCGGCCGCCGGAGGTCCGCGACCAGCAGGTCGTCGACCGGTCCGCCGAGCCGGTCCGCGGTCAGCCGGGCGATCAGGTCGCCCGGCCCGCCGTCGTCCGCCATCGCGGGGACGACGCTCACCCCGGCACGCCCGGCCTCCGGGCCGAAGGTGTCCAGCACCCGCCGGAGGTAGCGCTGCTCGCCGGTGGTGTCGACGTAGTGGGCACCGGCGGCGATCGCCGCGCGCACCACCGGTTCGCCCCAGAGGTCGAACGGGCCCGCGCAGTTCACCACCGCGTCGCAGTCGGCGAACGCGGCGGCCAGGTCCTCGTCCGCCACCCGGTCGGCGCCCCCGCTCCCGCCCGCCCCGGCTACCCGCACTTCGGCTACCCGCACCTCGGCGCCGGGGGCCCGCTCGGCGGCCACCGCCTTCAACCGTTCCGGACTGCGGCCCACCAGCACGGGCGTGATCCCGCGCCGGACCAGCTCCGCGACGGCGAGCCCGCCGGTGAATCCGGTCGCGCCATGGACGGCGATCCTCATCTTCCCATCTCCCCAAGCTTGTTCCACGGCGGCGACGTGCGCCGCTCGAACCTGATCACCACCGTAGGCAGGGCGGGGGCGACGGTGGATGCCCCACCGTCCGGGCCGGATGTCCGTTCGTCCGGCGTCGACGGAACGGCCACGACACCGGACGCGACGCCCGACACGACACGACGCCGGACGCGTCGCCGGACGCGCACGGAGACCCGGAGACGCCCACCGGCGTCCCCGGACGGCCGTGGACCGGAGGTACGTTGAGGTGGTGGACATCATCAGCGACGCCGTCTCCGCGATGCGCACCGGCACCCCGCACTCCTCGGTGACCGAGCTGCGCGCCCCCTGGGGCATCCGCTTCGACCCGCAGCAGGGGGCCGGATTCCACGTGATCACGGAGGGGACCTGCTGGCTGATTCCGGCCGGCGGCGAGCCCGTCCGGCTCGTCGAAGGCGATGTGGCCTTCCTGCCAAGGGAGTTGGGGCACGCGATCGCGGACACCCCGACCACGCCACTGAGCGGCCCCGGCCCGCGGGAGACGGTCGGCACGGGCCGGACCACGAGGATGCTGTGCGGTGCCTACCGCCTGGACCACGCGCGCGCCCACCCGCTGCTCGCCGAACTGCCCGACCTCGTCCACCTCCCGGGCGACGACCGGCAGTCCCCGGAACTGCGCGGCGCCGTCGACCTGCTCCGCCGCGAACTGGCCACCGGGCAACGGGCGGGCGCTCCCGGCGTCCTCACCGCGCTGCTGGACGTCCTGCTGCTCTACGTCCTGCGGGCCTGGCACGAACGCCAGGCCGAACAGCACACCACCGGCTGGGGCGCAGCCCTTCACGACCCGGCCCTGGCGGCGGCCCTGCGCGCCGTCCACCGGGAACCGGCGGCGCCGTGGACCGTGCAGTCCCTCGCCGACCGCGCCGGGCTCTCCCGCACGGCCTTCGCCCAGCGCTTCACCGCGACGATCGGCCGTCCACCGCTCGGCTACCTCACCTGGTGGCGGATGACCCTCGCCGCCCGTAGCCTCCGCGAGACCGACCTGCTCCTGCGCACCGTCGCCGAACAGGTCGGCTACACCACCGAGTACGCCTTCGCCAGGGCCTTCAAACGCGAGTTCCACACCGCCCCCGGCCGCTACCGCGCCACCCACCGCACCCCTGCGTCCTGATCCTCCGCGTCCTGATCCTCCGCGCCCGGGGCTCCTGACGGGTGGACCTCTGAGCCGAGGCCGCGGCCCGGCGCTGCGCCGCGATGGTGCGCGTCCGAAGGGCCGCGCTCGTCGAGCAGGGCATCGCACCTGCCGGGCGATGGTGCTCCGACGCTCCCCTGAGCAGGATCCGGCCGATCATCGCCCCGTCGAGATCGACGACTTCACTCCCCGGCCACGGCTCGGGCCCCTCGGTCATCTCGCGCGCTCAAGCCCGTCACGCGGTCGGGGCCGCCGAGGTGGGTGTGCACCTCCGGCGACACCGGCGGCTCGATGAACGCCGCACTGCCCCGGGCGGCTCGGGCTCACGGAGCACGAGCCGCCCGGTCCGTGCCGGGGCGGGTTGCCTGGCGACGCCTCCAAGACCGGTCATGGCGGGCCGCCGCTTCTCAGGCGCCGTAGCGGCGCTGCCGGGCGGCGTACGCGCGCACGGCACGCAGGAAGTCGACTTCACGGAACGCCGGCCAGTTCGCCTCGCTGAAGTACAGCTCGGAGTAGGCGCTCTGCCACAGCAGGAAGTTCGACATGCGCTGCTCTCCGCTGGTGCGGATGACGAGGTCCGGGTCCGGCTGGCCGGCGGTGTACAGGTGGCGGGCGATGTCGTCCGCGGTCAGGTGGGCGGCGAGGTCCCGCATCGACGTGTCGGTCTCTGCCCGCGCGTACAGCAGATCGCGCATGGCGTCGACGAGCTCCTGGCGGCCGCCGTACCCGACGGCGAGGGTCACGTGCGCTCCGGTGGGGCACTCCCGTGTGGCCTCGACCGCGTCCTTGAGGGCGCGGGCGGTGGTGTCGGGCAGTGTGTCGAGTGCTCCGGCGATGTGCACCCGCCAGCGCGGCATCGGCCTGGTGAGGTGCCGGGTCAGGACTTCCTCGATCACCTGCATCAGGAAGGCGACCTCGGCGTCGCCGCGCCGTTGGAGGTTCTCCGCGGAGCAGACGAACACGGTGACATGCCTGATCCGGAGGGCCTCGCACCAGGAGAGCACGTTCTCCACGTGCTCGGCACCGTACTTGTGGCCGAGGCTCGGGTTCCCGATGCCTTGCCGGCGCGCCCATCGGCGGTTGCCGTCCATGATCAGTCCGATGTGCCCGGGCAGCTCCCCGCCCTGGAGTCGCCGGCGAAGCCGGCGGGTGTACAGGGCGTAGAGCGGGTCGGTTACGCGCACCATCGAAGTCCTTCGGGTCGGGGCGGCAGCCGCTGGCCGGCCGCAGCGTGCATACTAAGGAGTATTAGCACGCGTCGCGTGTTATCGGGGAGCCCGCCGTCCACTGCCCGGGAGTGCCAGTGCGTACCAACGACGCCCAGATGCTCGTCCTGTCCGTGCTGGCGGACGGTCCGCTGCACGGCTACGCCGTCAACACCGCGATCGAACGGATGACCGGCGAGAGACTCGGCCGCGGCAGCCTGTCCAGCGCGCTGACTCGGCTGCGCGGCAAGGGATTGATCGAGTATCTGGACGGAGAGGGCAGGCGACGCCCGATGCGCCTGACCGTTGCCGGCCGTGAGACGCTCGAAGGCGAGATCGAGGCCCTCGCCCATGTCACGGGGCGCATCTTCGAGACCGTGGTCCCCGAGAAGACCGCCTACCAGGATCGGCTCGCCACGACCGATCTCGCGCGCTCCTACAAGCAGGCCGCACTCGACGCGCTGGCCGTCCAGCCAGGCCACCTCGTCCTGGACCTGGGCTGCGGCCCGGGCACCGACCTCGGTGCGCTGGCACGCGCGGCAGCACCCGCAGGGAGGGTTCTGGGAGTCGACTCCGACCCTCGGATGACCCGTCAGGCGCTGACCCGAATCATCGACCTGCCACACGCCGGTGTGCTGACGGCCGACGTGCACGCGCTGCCGTTCCCCCCGTGCTCGGCGGACCGGGTACGCACCGACCGCGTGCTCCAACACGTGGCCGACGTCCCCAGGGTTCTGGCGGAGGCACTGCGGGTCCTGCGCCCAGGCGGCCGACTCGTCATGGCCGAGCCCGACTGGGACTCGCTCGCGGTCGACCACCCGGACCTGGACGTCGCCCGGGCGTACACCCGCCATATCACCGACCGGATCGTGCGCAATGCCGTCGTCGGGCGGCAACTGCCCCGACTCGCCGAGCAAGCAGGATTCACCGTCACGTCAGTCGTCCCGGTCACCTCGGTCTTCCGCGAAGTCCGTGCCGCCGACCAGGTCCTCGGTCTCCAGCGCAACACCGAGCGCGCCGTGGCCGCCGGCTACCTCACCCGTCGGCAGGCCGACGGGTGGCTGGACCAGCTCGTACGGAGTCCGTTCTTCGCTGCGGTGACGCTCTATGTCGTCACGGCGGAGGCCCCCGCGCGGGCCTGACCCGCCTCGGCGCTTCCGGTCGCCTCCGCGCGCCCGTCACGCGACGCAGGCTGCCCCGGAACGGTCACCTTGGCCGGGCCGAGCCGGTTGCCCGTGTGCGGCTCGGACCCCGGCCCCGGGCGGCCCTTGCGGCACCGGGTGGCCACCGCCTCTGCCGACCGTCTCTGCCGACCGTTCCTCGGACGGCACCACCTCGCGCAGCTCCCCGGCCGGCCACTCCGCGAGCCGGGCTCGGTGCGTGTGCTCCACCATGCACTCGGAACCCGAACCTGCTGAGCCGCGTACGCCACCGCCGGTGTCGGGATCTCCGAGACGCTCTCCGGGTGCCGGGCCTCCACCTCGAAGAACTCCAGCAGCAGCGCGAATCCCGGCCGGTTCGCCCCGGACCTGCTCCGCGGGCGCTTCTCGTCGTCCGGCAGTGTCCAGAGCTCGATCGGGGCCTCCGGCTCGCAGTCCTGACGCACGCTCACTCCCTTCGAGATCACCATGAACGCCACCAAGGTGACGGGGCCAGATCGGAGAAGGCGCGAAGACGGCCGAAGTCAGGACGATCACACCCCGAATCGGCTGCCGAGAGAGCTACTTGTCACCTCGCGGCGGCTTCGGGAGCACAGAGCCTTGAGGGACAGGGCGGTTGCGCGGGGGAAGGCGGTGTTGCCGTTGTGCCCGCCGGGGAAGGCCACGGGGGCGGTGCCCAGCAACTCGGCCAGGGCGAGCGCACATCGGTAGGTGTGGACGGTCGGCCGGGTGGTCCGGCCGACGGCCGGGACGATCCGCGTCCCCGAGTGGGCTGCGGCGGGGGCGAGGTGGGCCGGGTCGAGGCGGTCCGAGGTGACGGCCGTGAACTCCGTCCCGATGAAGAACCCGAAGTTGGCCACCCGACGGGGCGTCATCGGCTGAGGGGTGAGCCCCTCCTCGGTGCGGTCGTGGGCCGGGTCGATCCCGAGGTGCCGGGCGATCGCCGGGAACGCCGCCGCGGTGCCCCCGGCCGCGAACGCGGCCTGGATGGCCGCCAGTTCCGCCTTGTGCTCCGCGCGGTCCGCCGGTGGCAGGAGGTTCGGCATCACGGGCTCGTGGGCGATCAGCGTGCTCAGTACACCCGGGTGGCGGGCCACGACCTGGAGGCCGATCGCGGCGCCCATGCTGAACCCGGCCATCGAGGCCGGACCGTGGGCGACTTCGGCGAGCAGCCGTGCGACGTCGTCGGCGTGGTCGGCCATGGTGACGGGGTCGGTGGGGTCGTCGAGGGTGCTGCGCGAGAGGCCTCGGCGGTCGTAGGTGACGACGGTGAAGGCGTCGGTCAGGTGCGGGACGAGATCGACGGTGCGGTCCGCGTCGCCCTCGCCGCTCTGGGCGAGGAGGAGGACGGGACCGCTGCCCTTGACCTGGTAGTGCAGAACGGCGCCGGGCACGGTGAGGGTCCGGGCGGTGGAGTTCGCGAGCGTGGCCATGGCGGTGTGCCCCCTGGATGTGTCGGCGGTCGGCTTCTCCGTCCGCCGCCATGACGATAGAGCATCTAAATAGATGGATCAAGATAGATGTATTGATTGAGATGCATCTATGCGGATGTATTCTTGCCGGCATGAACGGAGTCGAGCTGTTCCTCCTCGGTCGCACCCTCATGAAGATCGGCGAGCAGGCGATGCCGCGACCGGAGGCCGAGGCGGGGGCCGAGACGGCGGCACGGGGGTCGGTCCGCTCGGTGCTCGTCACGCTCGGCGACGTCGTGGCGCACCCGGGGGCGACGGTCGGCGAGATCGCGGCCCGCACCGGCCTGCCGCAGAGTCAGGTGTCCACCGCGGTGGCCCGTTTGGTGGAGGCCGGTTCCGTGGAGACCGAGCCCGACCCCGGGGACCGGCGACGCCGACTCGTCCGCCCCACCGAGGAGCCCTCCGCCCGGGTGGCCGAGGTCCGGGCCGCCGGTATCGACGCCGCGCTCGCCGCCGCACTCGGCGGCACCGACGGCGCCGGGCCGGACCCGACGGTGATGCGGGAGGTCGCGGACGCCCTGGAGGTCCTCTCCCGCCACCTCACCCCGGCCGCCGCCGCCCGGGCCCGCTGACCCCACGAGGACCCGTCCGTACGGCGGCGGGCGGCGGGCGGTGGGCGACGGCGACGTCCGCCGGGACTTGGCTCCTGTGCTCGCAACGGCGAAGGGCGGCAGGGCGATCGGTCGGAGCTCGGTGCCGGTGGGACGGGAATCACCCCGTGGGCTGCCGGTTCCGTGCCCGCGTTCGTGCCCGTGCCCGTGCCCTCGTTCGTGCCCGGTCCGGGGCTCCGGGCCCGGGGCCTTCGATGCCTGCGGATCAGCCGCAGCATCCGCGACGCCACCCACCGGCGCGTCCGCGTCGGCGCCTGTATCCGGGCTGCGTCCGGGCCACGTCCGGGCCGCGTCCGGGGCCGCGCCGACCCCGGCCCGGTTGGCCTCGCGTCAGACCGTCGACTCGCCTCCCACCAGGGCGGGGACTGTCCTGAGAAGGTCCCGGAGGCGCTCGGGCGGGATGACCCGGACGGGGACGGTTCCGGCGTCGATCAGGAGGCTCAACTCCCTTCGGCGGGAGGGGCGCCGGGCCTCCCGGAGGCGGCGGGTCGCGCGGCGGGTGGCGCCGGGGCGGTGGAACGCGGGGGCGGGAGCGGGGTCGGGGCTGCCAGTGCCGTCTGCGGTGTCTGTGGCGTCGGCGGCGTCGGTGCTCACGATGACCAGTTCGGTGACCCGGTCGGGGTGGGCGGCAGCATAGTCCAACGCCACTGCGGCGGTGGCCTGGTGGGTCACCAGGACGGGGCGCGACCGAACCGGCGCGAGCAGTTCCCGGAGCCAGTCGGCCTCGGGGGCCTTGGTGGGGGAGGAGCGTCCGAGCCCGGGGAGGTCGGCGGTGAGTGTCCGGGAGTCGTGGTGGGCGGTGGGGTCCGCCCAGGCGCCCGTGTCCGCGGCCGGGCCGGGGAGCAGGACGTAGTGGGGGGTCCGGCGGTCCCCATGGAGGTAGGTGCGACTGCCGGCGACGTCGGCGAACCCGCCCGCCGCCCCGGTGTGCGCGGAGGCGGGGCCGACGGCGGTGGGTGCGGCGGAGGCGGGTGCGGCGCCGAAGCCGTCGGCCACCAGACGGGTGGCCCAGCGGCGCAACAGGTCGGCGACGGGCGGGTGGTGGAGTCCGGCGGCCTCGGCGAGCCGGTCGGCCGAGGCGGTGTCGTAGGTGTCCTCGACGAGGAAGGTGAGGGTCTCCGGATCGGCGCCGGTGAGGGCCGTCGGCAGGCGCCTGACCAGGCCGACGGGGACGAGTCCGCGGGGCGCCGGAACGCCCAGGTGTTCGGCGATCAGGGCGATCAGCGCGGGCAGCGGCGGTGTGGCGGGGTCGAGGACGGTGTGGGCGTGGGCCGGTCCGTCGTCGAACTCCGGTACGGCGGCCAGGAAGCGGGCCAGGTGGTCGACCGCGACCACCGGCAGGAGGGTGCGCGCCGTCCCGGGCAGGAGCGGGAGGCGGCCGGACCACAGCTGGCGGACCAGCTCCGCCAGGCCCAGGTACTGCCCGGCCTCGCCGGTGGCCGAATGTCCGATCACACTGCTGGGGTTGACCGTGGTGAGCGGCACGCCCAGTTCGGCGGCCGTGACGCGGACGGCGGCGTCGCCGAGCTGCTTCGACGCCTCGTACGCGCCGAGCCGGGCGTAGAGCGCGTCGGCCTCGGCGGGCGGCAGCGGGTGGCGGGGTGCGCCGCCCCGGCCGACCCGGTACCCGGAGAGGTGGACGAGCCGCCGCAGGTGCGGTCGACCGGCGGCCCAGTGGAGTGCGGTGAGTGCGCCGTCCACGTTGGCGGCGTGGGCCTCGGCGCGGTCGAGGCCGAAGCGGTAGAGGGCGGCGAGGTTGTGGACGTCGCGGACGCCGGCGAGGCGGGCGTCGTCCTCGGGTGTCAGGCCCAGGCCGGGGAGGGTGAGGTCGGCGGCGACGGTGGTCAGGGTGCGGTCGTCGGCGCCGTGGACCCGGAGCCAGCCGCGGAGCTCGCGGTCGCGCGGGGACCCGGCACCCGTGCGGACCGCGGCGGCCACCGGCTCGCCCCGGTCGAGGAGTTCGAGGAGCAGCCAGCGGCCGAGGAAGCCGGTGGCCCCCAGGACGAGGGTGCGCGGCGGGTGGTCGGCCGGGGCGATGTTTGCTTGCTGGGGCTGGGGCGGGTTCGGGTTCGGGTTTGGGGCGCCGGCCAAGGTGGGCTCCTTTTCAGTGGACCGGTCTACATAAATCTGTAGACCGGTCTGCATATTTTTCGGGCATGGCGGAAGGTCGGGGCGGATGAAGGAGGAGTGGTCTGTGTGCTGGATTCAGTAGACCGGTCTGTATATTTTTTGGCAAGAGGTCTGCGGTGGCGACGGAGGATGGCGACGGAGGACGCGGCATCCGGCCGTGCCCCTTGCCGACGGACGCGCCGACTGGTCGTGGGCGTCCTGGTCACCCTGTCCTGCCAGGCCCGCCCCGTGGCTCGGATCCCCCGGCCCCGACGGCCGCCGCCTGAAACCGGCCGGGCAGCAGGGGGCACGCCGTGCGGCGGCCGCAGGCGGGGCGCCCGGCGAATGCGGGCACGGCCGGGCCGGGTACGGTGGCCGCTGTGGACGATCACTCGGGACCTCAGGCCGTGTCGCCGGAACTGTTCGGCCTCGGTGGCGACTGGCTGGCCGTCACCACCGGCGAGTCGGGGGCCTTCGTCTTCCGCAGTGCGGACGGCGCCCGGTACGCCAAGTGCGTACCCGCCGTGGACGCGGCCGACCTGACGGCCGAACGCGACCGGATCGCGTGGCTGGGCGACCGGGGCGTACCGGGCCCGCGCGCACTCGACTGGTACGACGGCGATGCGGGATCCTGCCTGGTGACCGGTGCCGTCCGCGGCGTGCCCGCTGACCGGGTGTCACCCGAGGACCTGTGGAACTCCTGGGAGGGCATCGCGGACGCGGTCCGCAGTCTGCACGAGCTGCCCGTGGCGGAGTGCCCGTTCCAGCGGGACCTGGACGCCATGGTCGCCCTGGCGCGCGACGTCGTCGCCCGTGAAGCCGTGAACCCGGAGTTCCTCCCGGACGAGCAGCAGCACACGCCCCCGACCGAGCTGCTGGCCCGCCTGACCTCGCAGGTCCCCCGCCGACGGGACCAGGAGGCCGAGGACGCCGTCGTCTGCCACGGGACCTGTGCCTGCCCAACATCGTGCTCGACCCGCAGAGCCTGGACGTGTCGGGCTTCATCGACCTGGGCCGCCTCGGGCGGGCGGACCGGCAC
This sequence comes from Kitasatospora sp. NBC_00458, assembly GCF_036013975.1. NCBI lineage: Bacteria > Bacillati > Actinomycetota > Actinomycetes > Kitasatosporales > Streptomycetaceae > Kitasatospora > Kitasatospora sp. NBC_00458. The sequence goes on along the minus strand of NZ_CP107904.1, from coordinate 395,746 downwards.
GCCGACCTGGCGCTGCTCCTGGCCAACGCCCGGGAGACGTGGACCGACGAGGACCGGGCACTGGCCGCGGACGCGGCGCTCGCCGAGAGGTACGGCGTCGCCCTCGACCACGACCGCCTGCGGTTCTACCTCGACCTCGACCCGCTCACCTGGGGCTGACCCGGCCGAGGCCCCCTCGACCACGGACCGGCCCGACTCGTCACGGCTGCTGCCCTCGGGCGGCACTGCGCTGCGCGCCGGACCGGCGGGAGTCGTGGTCGGTCGGCATTCCGACGACGGCCTGCGGCGCCGGGGCCGGACGCCGGGGCCGGACGCCCGCCAGCCACCAGGCCGCGCCTGTCCGCTCATTCGTCCAGCCGTCAGCCCGTCAGCCCGTCAGCCCGTCGGACCGACGCCCGACGCCCGGCGCCGGGCGAACCCAGGCGGAGCCTCCCGAACGGGCGGGACGCGCCAGGTCAGGGCATCCGGCAGAGCGGGCGGGCCCGCAGCGGCGGCAGCCGGTCACCCCGGCGGCACCCGGAATCCGACCCCGACCCGCCGCCGGGCTCACCCGTCCCGGAGACCGTTGATCGAAGGTCCGCGCACAGGCCTCGCCGGAACGGCGGACAAGCTCGCCGCATCGACCTGTGCCCGTCGACCGTGTGCCGACCCGCGTGTGCCGATCTCCGCGTGCCCGGACGAGCGTGCCGGGACGCGCGTGCCCGGGTCACGCCACCGGGGTCACGCCACCGTCCCTGCCCCGCTCCACCGTCCCTGCCCCGCTCCGCCGTCCCTGCCCCGCTCCGCCGTCCCTGCCCCGCGCCGCCGTCCCTGCCCCGCGCCGCCGTGCCCGCTTGGCGCCCGTACGCGACCGGCCGGTCGTCCAGGAACCGCCACGGGACCGACGCCGAGCCCCAGTTCAGGCGATGAGCAGGCGAAGGCCCAGATCCGCCGCGTCGAGGTCGGCGATGTCGCCGTTGCGCTCGGCCCACCGACCGGAGTCGAGGTCGTCGGCGAGGCTTCGCACCGCCCGCTGCTCGGCCTCCGGCCCGACCCTCGTCCACACCGACATCGCCCGGCGCACATGATCCTCCAGGTACGCCCCCGGCCGGCGCCAGTACGCCTCGAACAGGCCGTCGGCGCAGTCCCACGGGACGGGCACCGGCTCGGCGCGGGCGCCGATCGCGTCGGCCATCCCGGCGAGCGAGGGGAATCCCGCGAGGACGCCGGAGAACTCGGGCAGGTAGTCGCGGGTGAGCCAGAACCGGTCCTGCCATCCGGGCTCGTCGGTGTCGAACGTGAGCACCACCACGCGGCGGGCCACGCGCCGCATCTCGCGCAGCCCCGCCAGCGGGTCGGCCCAGTGGTGCACGGTGGAGACGGCCATCGCGACGTCGAAGGAGTGGTCCTCGAACGGCAGGCTCTCCGCGGCGGCGGCCACGCACGGCGCCGAGCCGGGGGGCCGCTGCCCCCGCATGACCGCCGACGGTTCCACCGCGGTCACGTGTCGATCGGCGGGTTCGTAGGAGCCGGTTCCGGCCCCGACGTTCAGCACCGTCCGAGCGTCGCCGAGCGCGTCCCAGATCTGCGCGGCGATCCGCGGCTCGGTGTGGCGTGTCGCGGTGTAGGCGCCGCCGATCGCGTCGTACAGCCGTGCACCGAGCATCTCCAACTGCTCCTCCGGTGTCACCTTCAGTCCCTTCGCCCGTGCTTCCAGTTCCCTGTCGATGGCGGCCACCATGGCGTCGGCGCGGTCGCGCCGCTCCAGCACCAGGCCGCGCAGTCGGCGCAGGTGCGCGACCGCGTCGGCGGTCGGGTCGCCGACCAGCTCCGCGACCTCCCGCAGCCCGAAGCCCAACCGCCGGTAGGCCAGCACCTCCCTCAGCCGTTCGACGTCGCCCGCCGAGTACGCCCGGTATCCGGCCGCGGTCCGCGCGGACGGTCGGACGAGCCCGATCTCGTCATAGTGATGCAGCGTGCGGACACTCACGCCGGCCAGCTCGGCCACGTGTCCCACGGTCCAGTGATCATCCACGGCACCGACTATGCGGCCTGACGCCGCGTGAGGGTCAAGAGCCCCGCTCCCGGCCGACGCGAACGGCCGCCCTGCGCAGGGGGAACTTCCGACGGAGACCCCCGGTGACTCTCCCCGGCCGCAGCGGACGGAGGCGCCGTCACTGTGTGAGGGCTGACCCGGCCGGTCGTGACGGGTCCGGCGCCGGTGTGCCGCGGCGGCCCTCGCCGTGACAAGCCTCGGGGCATGTCCGAACCGAGGGGTTCCCGTCGTCCGGTCAGGCTGCCGGGCTTCCGGAGGACGTCCGGGGGCTCGGGCGTGCCGGTGCGTGCCGCACCGGCCGTGGTCCGCCACGGGTGTCCGGCCGGGGTCCGGCGCACGGTCCGGTGCCGCTCCGGGGGTGAGGTGGCCGGATACGGCGGCGGGCGGGCGCCGTGGTGGCGCCCGCCCGCGGCTCGGACGGCCCGTCGGTCAGCCGGCGCGCTGCGGGGTGAGGCCCGCGCGGGCGGCGTCGGCCGGCTTCGCGGTGAGGAGGTGGCGCACGGCGTGCGTGGCGTCGGTCAGCGGCGCGGGGGAGTGGCGGACGCGGGCCAGCAGGACCGCGCCCTCCAGCAGGGCGAGCGCCTGGCCGGCGGCGACGTCCGCCTCCGCGGGGTCGAAGCCCTCGGCGGTGAGGCGTTCGGCGAGGACGCGCTGCCAGCCCGCGTACACCTCGACGCAGACCTGACGGAGCGCCTCGTTGCTGCCGGCGACCTCCAGGCCGACGGTGGCGATCGGGCAGCCCTTGGTGTAGCCGGACTCGGCGAGGCGGTCGGCGAAGGCCCGGGCGAGTCCGGCGACGACGGTCGCCGCGTCGGAGCCCTGGCGGGCGAGCGAGGCGAGCAGTTCCTCGATCTCCTGGCCGGCCTGGGTCAGGGCGGCGGTCACCAACTGGTCCTTGCCCTCGGGGAAGTGGAAGTAGAGCGACCCGCGCGGTGCGCCGCTCTCCGCCACGACCTGGTTGAGGCCGGTACCGAAGTAGCCCTGTGCTTCGATCAGGCCGCGCATACCGGCGATCAGCCGGGCACGGGTCTCCTCGCCTTTGACTCCCATGCGGAAAACAGTAGACCGGTCTGCATATTTTGTCGAAGGGTCGACGACACGGTCCGGCCTCGGGCTGAGGCGTGCTCCGAGCCGTGGTCGGCGTTCCCGTCGGCACCCACCGTCGGCCTCGGGCGACCTGCGGCACCGCCACCCGGCGTCACCCACGGGACCGGGGGAGTGGCCGCCCCGCGCCCTCGGACCGCCACGGCCCGAGGGCGCACGCAATGGTCACGAACGGTTCCCGGGGAAGCGGTTTCCGGAACGGTGACCGTCCCCTAGCGTGCCGGACATGACACAGAGTCACCACACCGCCCCCGGCCGCCCGTCCACCGGTTCGCAGCCCGCTAACCCCGGGAGCGGGGCCCGGACCTCGTCCCACCACCGGCGCGAGCTCCGGGCGAGCGCCGGCCGGCACACCAGCCTGCTCGCCGCCGTCGTCGCGTCCGCGCTGGGCCTCGGCACCGTCGCACTGAACGCCCCGAGCGCCTCCTCGGCCGAGCCGCCCGCCGCCATCGCCTCCGCCACGTCCGACCCCGCCGCCATCGCCTCCGCCACGTCCGACCCGGCCGCCGCCGCCACGGCCGCCGCCGCCACGGCCGCCGCCGCCACGGCCGCCGCCCCCGCACCCGGTCAGACCGTGGTCGAGGAGAGCTTCTCCGGCACCGCCCTCCCCGCCGGCTGGGCCGCCGTCGAGGGCGACTGGAAGGTGGAGAACGGCCGGCTGGTCGGCGTGTCCGCCAACTCCGGCCAGCAGAGCCGGATCACCTTCGGCCGCCACCTCGCCGACTTCCGCATCGAGGCCACCGCCCGCTTCGAGTCCGTCGTGGACGGCGCCCGCTGGACGGCACTCGGCCTGGACGTCCCGGCGAGCGGCGTCACCCCCTGGTCGATCGCCACCATGCGCTCCGGCACCACCGCCGCCAACGGCCTGGAGTTCGCCCAGCGGACCACCGCCGGCAGCTGGCTCGTCACCGACACCGCCGCCGCCCCGACCGCCGCCGGCACCGGCCGCGACGTGCGGATCGCCGTCGAGGTGCACGGCGCCACCGCCCGCTGGACCTTCGACGGCAAGGAGGCCCTGCGCACCACCCGGGTCGCCCGCAGCGCCGACGGCGGCCAGGCGCTCCTGGTCAACGGCTCGAAGGTGTCCTTCGACGACCTCAAGGTGACCGCGCTCGCGCCGAACGGCTGGATCCGGCCCGCCGGCGCGCCGCTCACCGTCTTCGCCCACCGCGGTGCCTCCTCCACAGCGCCGGAGAACACCCTGCTCTCGGACGAGGTCGCCCGCCGCGGCGGCGCCGAGTGGATCGAGAACGACGTCCAGCCGAGCAAGGACGGCGTGCCGTACGTCCTCCACGACGACACCGTGGACCGCACGACCGACGGCAAGGGGCGGATCCGCGACCTGACCTCCGCCCAGCTGGACGCGCTGGACGCCGGGGCCTGGTTCGGCCCCGCGTACGCGGGCGCCCGGGTGCCGACCCTGGCCGCGCAGCTCGACGACCTGCGCACCCGGGGCGGCGGCCTGCTGCTGGAGATCAAGGGCCGGCACAGCCGTGACGAGGTCGCCCGGATCGTCAAGGAGGTGCGCGACCACGGGATGGCGGGCCGCGTCTTCGTCCAGAGCTTCGAGGTGGACGCCCTGCGGTACACCCGCGAGCTGGCGCCGGAGCTGCCGCTCGGTCTGCTGCGCAGCGCGCTCGACGCCGACCCGGTGGCGATCGCCGGGGAACTCGGCCTGACCGCCTACAACCCGTCGGACGCCGCCGTCGCCGACCGGCCCGGCATCGTGAAGGACCTGCACGCGGCCGGCGTCGCGGTCAACGTCTGGACGGTCGACTCGGCCGCCCGCTGGAAGGCCCTGGAGGCCGTCGGCGTCGACGGCGTCATCACCAACCGCCCGGCCGAGCTGGCCGGCTGGAACTCCGCCCTCCAGCAGGGCGGCACCGTCGCGCCGCCCGCCGCGCCCACCGTGGCGATCACCTCGCCCGTGGCCGGCGCCGTCCTGGACCGCGCCCAGCAGCCGGTCGCCGCGGTCCAGTCGCGCGGGGCCGACACCGTCCGGCTGACCCTGGACGGCGCCGCGCTCACGCCGGGCACGGCGCTCGACACGACGGCGCTCGCACTCGGCCGGCACACCCTGCGCGCCGAGGCGACCGGCCCCGGCGGCCGGGCCGAGACCACCACCGAGTTCACCGTCTCGGCCACGCCGACCGGCCTGGCCGCACTGGTCCTCACCTCGGGCGCCGACCGCAACGCCGTCGCCACCCTGACCGTCATGCTCGGCCAGGGCCAGTACCAGCCGCTCGCCCGGTGGGCCGAGGACCAGTCCGGCCGCACCGTCCCGGCCGACCGCGCCCGGCTGATCGCCGCCGACGCGCGCGCGATCGACGGCACGGCACCCGCCCGGGGCGGCCAGGGCTGACCCGCACCCGGGGCTGACCCCCGCCCGCCGTTCCTGCGCCCCGGCGGGCGGACCGGGGCGCCCCCGGCCTCACCTGCCCGCGGCCGCCCGGACCCGCGGTCACCGTGCCGACTACCGGGCCCGACCGGCGTCCGGCATCGCGCCGCGCGGCGGCCGGCGCCGCGCTCGCGGCGGAGGTGTGCGGGGCCGGGCGCGGGTGCACAGGCCCTGTCGCCGGCCCCGGGATCCGGCCCGTCTGCCGGAGCGGACCGGCCACCGCGGACTCCGCCGCGCTTTCACGACGACCGGCAGGACCGGTCGTCGCACGGCGACGGACGGAGCAGCCCCGGCCGGGCGGGAGGCGCTTCGGCCCCCGGCGGAGATGAGCCCTCGCGCTCGGCTCCGCCGGGGGCCTGTGGATGTGCCGAAGGGGTCAGGGACGGCCGAGGGCGCGGACGGTCCAGCCGGCCGCGCGCCAGCGTTCGGCGTTCAGGGTGCCGCGGGCGTCGATGACCTTGGGGACGGCGATGTGCCGGGCGAGGTCGGCCGGGTCGGCGTCGGAGTACGCGGGCCAGTCGGTCAGGTGCAGCAGCAGCCCGGCGCCGGTGGTGGCCGCGGTGGGGTCGTCGGCGTAGTCGAGCTGGGGGCAGGCCTTGCGGGCGTTCTCCATCGCGGCGGGGTCGTGGACGGTGACCTCGGCGCCGGCCCGCTGGAGGGCCTCGGCGACCGCGAGGGCCGGGGAGTCGCGGATGTCGTCGGTGTTCGGCTTGAAGGCGGCGCCCCAGACGGCGATCCGCTTGCCGGTCAAGGTGCCGCCGAGCGCCTCGCGGGCGAGTTCGACGGTGCGCTCGCGCCGGCGCCGGTTGATCTCCGCGACCTGGCGGAGCAGGCCGGTGTCGGCGCCGAGCTCCTCGGCGCGGTGGGTGAAGCCGGCCAGGTCCTTGGGCAGGCAGCCGCCTCCGAACCCGAGGCCGGGCCGCATGCCCTCGGCTCCGATCCGGTGGTCGTAGCCCAGGGCGAGGGCGATCTGCCGGACATCGGCACCGGTCTTCTCGCAGAGCTCTGCCATCGCGTTGATGAAGGAGATCTTGGTGGCGAGGAAGGCGTTCGCGGCGCCCTTGATCAGTTCGGAGGTCGCGATGTCGGTGACGATCAGCGGCGTGCCGGCGGCCAGGATGTCGGCATAGACGGTCCGGAAGGCGGCCTCGCTGCCGGTGTCGCCGTCCTCGACGCCGAGCACGATCCGGTCGGGCTCCAGGGTGTCCAGGACAGCGAAGGACTCGCGCAGGAACTCCGGCGACCAGGCCAGACGGGCGCTTGCCCCGTCGCGGACGTGCTCGTCCAGGGTCTGCCGCAGCCGGGCGACGGTGCCGACCGGGACGGTGGACTTGCCGATGATCAGCGCGCCATCGCCGAGCCGCGGGGCCAGCCGGCGGACGGCGCTGTGGAGGTGAGTGAGGTCGTAGGCGCCACTGCCGTCCTGCTGGGGGGTGCCGACGCCCAGGAAGTGGAGGTCGGCAAAGGCGGCGGCCTCGGCGTAGGAGGCGGTGAAGTGCAGGTCGCCTGCGGCGGTGTGCTTGGCGAGCAGGTGGTCCAGGCCGCGCTCGACGAACGGGGCCTGGCCCTTGTTCAGCGCGTCGACCTTGTCGGTGTCGGTGTCCATGCCGAGGACCTGGTGGCCGAGCTCGGCCATCGCGGCGGCGTGGGTCGCGCCGAGGTAGCCGCAGCCGATCACGGTGAGCTTCACGAACGTGTCCTTCCAAGGGGTGGGGCGCTGCCCGCCAGGCGCCCCCCTGGGGTCGGAGGTGTCAGGTGCCCGGCTCGGCGGCGAGGAAGCGGTGGATGCCGTCGCGGATGAACGGCGGGATGGTCAGGGCTGGCAGGTGCTCGGGGGCGAAGAACCGGAGCTTGACGCCTTCGGCCAGTGGGAGCGCGGTCTCGTCGCCGTCCCAGTAGGCGGAGAAGAAGGTGATGACCTGCCCGGATCCGTGCTCGTCGTGGATGTCGAAGAGCCGGCGGAGGTCGTCGACGCCGAGGCCGGCTTCCTCTTCGAGCTCACGGTCGATCGCCACATGGGGAGGCTCGCCGGGGTCGCATCCACCTCCGAGGAGGCTCCAGTGGCCGGGCCAGGCGATGCCCGGGACGTCGTCGCGCAGGTGCAGCAGGAGCTTGTCGCGGAAGTTCGTGATGATTGCGACGGCGCCCCGAGCCTGGGCGGTGGACGGATTCTCGGGAAGGGGGTCCATGTGCTCACCGTAGTGAGCCGGCGGTTCGTCATGCCGCCTCCGCCAGCCTGTGGTCGGCAAGCCAGGCGGCGGCCATGAGGGCCTGCATGCGGGTGCGGTCGAACCGGCCGCCGGGCCTGAGGCCACCGGCCAGCAGCGGGTGCAACCCGAGCGGCGCCCGTTTCAGCGCCGAACTGATCCGGTCGGTCGCCCAGGGCTCCAGTGGGCCGGACAGCCAGCTCGGGACCGGGGAGGCGAAGCCGAGCTTGTCCCTGCTGCCCCAGACCTCCGGGGGCAGGCCGAGGCCCTTCGCCGCGTCCCGCAGGATGCGCTTCCCGGCCGCCGGGTCGGAGATCTTGTGCTCGATGGGCAGTCGGTAGGAGAACTCGACCAGGTCCCGCGCCAGGAACGGTGAGCGCCGCTCCAGCGCGAAGGCGGAGGCCAGCTTGTCGGACGTCATCACCAGCGGTCGCCAGGCGGTCGCCAGGTCCGCCAGCGTCAGCCCGCGGGCCAGGTCCCCGTCTGCCCGGCGGAGGGCGTCGGCGACCAGCTCGCGGAGACGTCCGTCCGGATCCTGCCCGCGCAGGACCAGGCGGACGATCGCCTCGGCCGGCTCCAGCTGCCCGCCGTCCTCGTTCAGGACCTTGGAGGCCAGCGGACGGTAGGCCTCCAGCCCGGCGCCCAGCACCGCCTCCGGCCCGAAGAGGACGAGGGCGTGGCGGACGTAGCCCATCAAGAACTCGTCCGGCCCCAGCCCGCCGACCACGACGCGGATGCCGCGTTCGGCGATCGCCCGGTAGGCCATGTGCTCGGAGAAGGTGGACGCGTTGCCCATCGGGTAGTCCAGCGCGTGCATGATCTCGGGCAGCGTGCGGGTGAAGTCCTGGACTGTCGGCTCGATGACGATCAGCTCGGCGCCGATGTCGCGGGCGACGACAGCCGCGGTCGCGGACTCGTCCAGGCGGTCCTGGCCGGGATAGCGGACCGTGACGCAGAGCCGGGGCCGCATCAGGTAGGCCAGCACCGAGGAGTCCAGCCCGCCCGACAGCAGCAGCGCGAAGTCCGATCCGGGTGCCCGCATCGGGATCCGGTCGGCCAGCAGGGTCGAGAACCGGGCGAGCGCGGTGCTGTAGTCGCCCTGCCAGGGCTCCAAGCCCTCCAGTCGCCACCAGGTCTGCTGAGCGAGCGAGCCGGTGGCAACGTCGAAGGCCAGCAGCCCGGCCGGCGGGAGGAGCTGGATGCCCTGGAACGGGGTGTCGACGCCGGTCGGCGTCTCGATGCTGAGCATTTCCGGGCGGACGACCAGCGGCGCGGTGCCGTAGCCGGTCAGAGTGGTGACCTCGGAGGCGAACGCGAGGCGCCCGCCGTCCAGGCGCCAGTAGAGGGGCTTCTCGCCGAGCCGGTCCCGGGCCAGAAACAGCCGGCCCTCACGTGGATCGTAGGCGGCCAGGGCGAACATGCCGTCGAAGGCGCCCAGGCAACCGGGGCCGAGCTTGGCCCAGGCCCGCAGGACCAGGTGGGCATCGGTCTCGCCGGGCTCCAGGCCGATGCCCCAGGCGGCGGCAACCTGCCGGTAGTTGTAGATCTCGCCGTTGAAGGTGAGGACGATGCCGCTGACCGGGTCCGGGTAGGGGCCGGGATCGGCGGCGGTGTCGACGATCAGCAGGGTGTTCATGGACAGCACCGCCCGGCCGTCGGCCGAGGTGAGGTGCCGAGTGCCGTCCGGTCCGCGGTGGTGCTGAGCGAGCCCCATCGCGGCGACGGTGGTCTGGTGGCGGACGGCGTCGGCGCCGGCCAGTCCTGCGATTCCGCACATCTGGTTGTCACCCCCGAGCGTGAATCGGTGGTGGCCCCGCCGGGAGGTCGGTCCCAGGTCCCGGCGGAGGCCCGGAACACCAGGCAACCGTCTGGCGGCCGGTGCGGGCAGGGCTCGCAGGGGGGCTCACGACTTGCGAATGCGGTTCACTGCTGGCAGTGAAGGCAATACCCTCGGTGATCCGGCCTCGGTGCCGGGCGTACGACTTCTTGTGCCCAGCCGAGTACGACTCCCCGTGCCCAGGCGGGGAACGGATTGAAGGGGACGCTGTGGCGTCGACCACCCGCCGGACCAAGCCGCCGAACGACGCGCTGGCCCGGATGATCGAAAAGTGCGAGGGCGCCAGCCATAACTGATCGTTTCAGAATGATCTCTGGAGTCGTCGGAGGCAGATGATGCTGGCGGCGAGTTCGAGGAGTCCTTGGTGGAGGTCGGCTCGGCGTTCGTAGCGGGTGCGCAGTCGTTTGAACTGGTGGAGCCAGGCGGTTGGGTCGGCCGCGCGGCGAGGTGCCTGCCCGTGGCAGGTCCTTTTCCGCGCGGCCTCCCGCCGAACCGGACATGACGGTTTCCCTGTCATCCGGCTCTCCAGTGATCACGGCGTGAGTGATCGGGCCGTTCGCGCTTCGTGGATGCGGTCATGGCAGGCAGTGCAGGCCACGAGGGTCTTGCGCCGCCGGTCGAGCATGACGCGCGCCCAGTCGGACGGCGGCCATCCGGCACGGGCGAGATCGGCAAGGGCTCGGACGTGATGCACCTGGACATCACCGGTGGCCCCGCAGACCTCGCATGTGTCCGCCAGGAGCCTGGTGATCAGCTCCTTCTGCGGATAGTCCACCCCGACAGGCCGACGGTCGACGACCTTCGCCGATCGCTGCTGCTGGAGAGGGATTCCACCGAACCGTGCCACCAGCGGCTGCCTGTTCTTCCGCTCGATGTGGGCCTCGAAGCAGACTCGGGGCCCGTTGGGTGTGTCGATTCTGGCCTTGTGCTTGGCGGCCATCTTCGTCACGGTCGAACGGTGCTTGGCCGCAAGGGTCTTGAGCATGGATGTCTCCATGACCCATTGCAGGCGGTGCAGCCGGAAGACGTCTCCGGCGAGCAGGTAGTACTGGACGATGCCCCGGTAGACGGCCCCGAACGTGGCGACGATCGCGTGATCGCTGCCGTTGGTCAGTTCCGTTCGCTTCGCGGGCTTGCCGCAGGCGAGGTAGGGCTCGCACTTGGCCTTGATCACGTCCCTGGGGACGCGAAGGGCGATCTGACCGTTGACCCTGCGGTAGCGGCCGGTCTTCTTCGTGTCGTTGTGCTGGGTCGTGATCTCGTAGCCGAGAAACCGCGCCGCCCGGGTTCGGGCGTGAGTGACCAGCGTCTTCTCCCGGGAGAGTTCCAGCTTGAGTTCGTCACGCAGGAATTCCGCCAGGCGATGCTTGATCTGCTCGGCCTCGGCTTTCGGTCCGGTGAATCCGAGGAGGTGGTCGTCTGCGTAGCGGACATAGCGAAGCCTGCGATATGACGGGTCGTTGGGATCCGCACTCGGCAGGCTCACCATCCGCTGACGCAGTATCCGGGCCTGGACCCGGTCACCGCGCCGGCGGGCTTTCGCCAGCAGCTTCTGCAACTCCAAATACGCCGGGTTGCGAACCCGGCGCTCTCCACGGGTGTACTCCGGGATCAGAACCTTCTCAACGAACTCGTCCAACCGGTGCAGGTATATGTTGGAAAGGATCGGGGAAGCCACTCCGCCTTGCGGCGCTCCGGAGAGCGTGGCACCCCATTTCCAGTCCTCCAGGTATCCGGCTGTCAGCATGTTGCGCACCAGCCGCAGGAACCGCTGGTCACGGATCTTCTCGCCGAGGATCGACAGCAGGACCTGGTGATCCAGGCTGCCGAAGCAGTCGGCGATGTCCCCTTCGACGAACCAGGAAGTCCCGGTCCAGGTGTGGGCCACCTCCCGCAGTGCGGTGTGGCAGCCCCGTCGGGGACGGAATCCATGAGATCGGTCGGAGAACGTCGGCTCGTAGTACGCCTCCAAGAGCAGGCGGACCACCTCCCCGACGAGCTTGTCCGACCAGGTCGGCAGCCCCAGCGGACGCGTGGTCCCGTTCTTCTTCGGGATGTGCACGCGCCTGACCGGCCGGAAGCGGTAGCGCTCGTGGCGCATCGCCTCGATGATCCGGTCGATCTTCCGCTGGGACATGCCGTCCACGGTTTCCGGCGTGGCCCCGGGCGTCATTGCGCCGTGGTTGGCGTAGATGCGACCGTAGGCCAGCAGATACAACTGCGGGTTGAACAGCTGTCGATACAGTTCGTCGCACGGCAGATGGCGCCTGCCGCGCTCACGCAGGACACCCAGCACCGTTGCGGCGCTCTGCATTTCGCATACCTCCCCATATCCGGGTGTCCGAATCACCTGGCCCCCTTCGCCCTGCGGACGGCTTTCCCGCCCTCCCCGGCCGGGCGTGACTCCGGCGACTACTACGGGGCCTCCGTCGCCATAGGACTCGCGTCCCGTAGGCGATCCCACGTTCGTCCCTGTCTGTACGTTCTAGCGCGACTTAGGCGTCCCACTCATCTCCTTGAATGTCCTCGCTGGACATCGCTCCGAACCCCGGAAGTTGCACCAGGCCAACAATCGAAACCGGTGCAGGGTCGGCGTCGGTTTCAGCTGTCTTTCCGACGGATGGGAACTTGCATCTTCTGGAGATTGGGCTTCAAACAATCCAGTCTTCGCCATATCGCACGGGCCGCCCGCTGCACCGTCCCTGGCAACTGGGCCCGGTCACCGGTTTCCTGACATGCTCTTGTCCCCTTCACCTTTCGGATCCAGGTGAGTCATCCGGCCCAGGAACCTCCTTCCGAGTTCCTCCCGGCTGAGCCGGGGATACAAACAGAGCGCCTCGTGGCGCACAAGGTCCGCTCGACGACCCAGCGGGTGCGACCGAGCCCGGACCCGTGGGCGACGCCGCGGCGCGCGATCAGGGGCTTGATGCCTCGCTTCCACAGGAGGCGGCGGTACTTGTCGAAGTCGTAGCCGCGGTCGGCAAACAGCCGCCGGGGCCTGTTGCGAGGTCTTCCGCGCAGGCCCCGGATGCGGGGTATCGCGTCCAGGAGCGGGATCAACTGCGTGACGTCGTGTCGGTTTCCGCCGGTCACCGACACGGCCAGCGGGGTGCCGTGGCGGTCCACGATCACATGATGCTTTGAACCCGGCCGTCCTCGGTCGACGGGCGAGGGGCCAACGTGATCCCCCCTTTGAGCGCCCTGATGTGGGAGCCGTCGATCGCGCAATCGTCCATGTCCAGGCCGCCGTTGGCCCGAAGCTCAGCCAGCAGGGCCTCGTGCAGCTGTGGCCAGACGCCGGCCTCGGTCCAGTCCCGCAGGCGACGCCAGGCAGTCACTCCTGAGCAGCCCACGGCGTCCGCGGGAACGTCGCGCCAGGCGACACCGGTTCGCAGCACGTACATCACACCCGCAAGCGCCGCCCGGTCCGGAACGCGCAGTCGCCCGGGATAGCGCCGACGCCGCGCGGGAGCGGGTGGCAGCAGCGGAGCCACACGCTCCCACAGACCGTCCGGAACAAGATCAGCACGCACCCGCACACCCTGCCGACCAAGATCGCCTGAGCGCAAGACCTTGAGCCCAAGTCATTCTGAAACGATCAGTAAGTCGCTGGCCCATCGTGTGAACCAGCTGGCCCATGTGGCCGGGCTGACCACGACGTACACGCATACCTCGGTCGCGAACTGGTGCCGCCGGGGCATGGTCCCCGACTGGCCGGTGCCCAAGCTGTTGGCCCAGGCGATCGGCGAACGGCTCGGCAGGTCCGTGCAGTTGGCGGAGATCGGTATGGCGGATGCGCAGACACCGGACGCCGCGGCGGGGTTGGATTTCCCGCGAGACCCCGCCGACGCCGTGCGCGTCGCCACTTCGTTCTGGAGTTCCGTGAACCGCCGCGACTTCCTCGCCGGATCCGGGTTCGCCGTTGCCTCGTTCACGACGCCGGTGACCCGGTGGCTGGTGAGCCCGGCCGATGACTCCTCCGCCCATCGTGGCAGCGGCCGGGTCGGCGCCGTCGACCTTGCCGAACTGCGGGAGGCGGCCGACGACGCCCGGCGGTGGGACTCGAAGTACGGCGGCGGGAACTGGAAGGCGAACTCGGTGACGGCGTGCCGGCAGGAGCGGGCGGTGCCGCTGCTGAACGGGTCGTTCGGCGACGAGGTGGGCCGTGAGCTGTTCTCGGTCACCGCGGAGCTGTCCCGCCTGGCAGGCTGGACCGCCTTCGACGTCGGTCAGCACGAGGTCGCCCAGCGACACTTCATCCAGGCACTCCGCCTTGCCCGGGCCGGCGGTGACGTGCAGCTCGGCTGCTATGTGCTCACCACGATGGCGATGCAGACCCTGCTGCGGGGCTTCGCCAGTGAGGCCGTCGACATGACCCAGGGCGCCTTCGAGCGGGCCAAGGGCCAGGCCGCCCCCAGGGTCCTGGCGTTCACCAAGCTCATCGAGGCGCGGGCCCATGCCCGCGACAACGACGCCAGGGCGGCCTCGGCCGCGCTGACCGCCTCCGAGAGCCTGCTCGGCCGGGCCCGCGACGGCGGCGAGGAACCGGCGTGGATCGACTTCTATCACCACGCCCGGCTCTCCGCCGACGCTGCCGAGGTGTTCCGCGACCTGCGGAAGCCGAAGGAGGCGCTCGTCTGGAACGCGCAGGCCGCGGCCATGCGACCGGGCGTGTTCACCCGCTCGGTGGGCATGCGCCTGGCGATCGTGGGGACCGCTCACCTCCAGGGCGGCGATCTCGACCAGGGGCTGCGACTCGGTCACCAGGCCGTCGACATCCTCGCCCGCGTCCAGTCCAGCCGGGCCCTGGACTACGTCCGCGAGTTCAACGCCGCCCTCACCCCCTGGCGCCGCGAGACGGCCGTCCGCGACTTCGTCCACCGGACCCGGCACGAACTCGGCGTCGCCGCGTGACCCGCACCTGCCGTGCTCAGGACAGGTGCGGGGACCGGCGGGGCAGCGCCCTCACCTTCGCGGCGTCCGCGTCGCGGCCCGAGAGCGCGGCGTTCTCCAACGCGAGCGGATCGAGGGCGTTCGCGCAGGTCTGGAGCCGTGCCTCCGGCTGTTGACAGTGGGCCTGGAGGGCGGCGTGCCCCTCCTTGGGTTCCTCGAACGCGTCGGCGGAGCGGACGTGGGACGACCTCCTCGCCTCGGCCTTCGCGGTCTCGGCCTGGAAATGGTCCTTCTGGTCGGAGTGCTGGTGGGGCAGGTGCCAGCGCTTGACGTTCGCCTCGACGGCCAGCCGGCTGACGTCGTGGTCCGGAAGTCGGGCGGGTGCCACCCCCGCCCGTCGCCCCGTGCCGCGGTGCCCGGACGCGGGGTCCGATCGCGGAGCCGCCTCGCGGTGTCCGCCCGGGGCGTGACGCGGATCACGCCCCGGGGAAAACCTGCAGGCCCGGCCGGGCGTCTAGCAGGTGTGAAACGGGTTGGGGCGGCAGCGCCGCAGGAACTGGACGAGGAACACCTCCTGAGGCGGGTGGCCCGGGGAGACCGGGCCGCCTTCGAGGAGCTGTACCGGCGCACGTCGCCGTGGCTGGCGGTGCGCCTGAACCGGCGCTGCGCCGACCAGCAGATCGTCGCCGAGGTCATGCAGGAGACGTACCTCGCGGTGTGGCGGGCGGCGGGCTCGTTCGCCGGGGGCCGGACCGGCGGTACGGCGGTCGGGTGGCTGTGGACGATCGCCGCCCGCCGCCTCGTCGACGCGTTCCGGCGCAGGGCCCACCACGCGGAGCCGCCGGCCGCCGCCGCCCCGCACCCCGTGGCGCCCGCCGCCGAGGAGGAGGCACTGGTGGCGACCGTCGGCGGGGACGTCGGGGACGCACTGCGGCGCCTCGCGCCGGAGCTCAGGGACGTCCTGCAGGCGATGGTGCTCGACGGACTGTCCGTCCGGGAGACCGCCGTGCTGCTCGGACTGCCCGAAGGAACGGTCAAGACCCGTGCCCGCCGGGCCCGGATCGCGATGCGGGAGGCACTGGCATGAACGTGGAACACGCGTCGGCACGGCTCATCGACGGGTACGCCCGCGGTGGCACGGACCTCGCCGCGGACGAGGTGTGGGCCCTGGAGGCCCATCTGGAGGGCTGCCGGCCCTGCCGCGACCGGCTGTCGGCCGCCGTCGCGGCCGGGGCGCCCGCCCTGGCGGCGCTGACCGAGGCCGTCTGGTCCGACCTCGAACGGCAGCTGGCCGCGGCCGCCCCGGCACCGGCGCGCCGTCGCCGGAGGGTGTGGCGGTCGGCGCGCCCGGCGGTGTGGGCGCCGCCCGCCGCCCTGCCGTGGCCGGCCATGCTCCTGGCCGTGACGCTGCTCGCGCTGCTGCCGGACCTGGTGGGCGCCGGACCCGGCCGGGTGTCCGTGCTGCTGCTGCTCGCCCCGGTCCTGCCGGTGTGCGGGGTGGCGGCCTCCTGGTCGCGCGGCCTGGACCCGGCGTACGAGCTGACGGCCTCCACACCGAGGGCGGGACTCCAGCTGGTGCTGCGGCGCACCGCCTCCGTGCTCGCCGTGGTGGTCCCCGCCTTGCTGGTGGGGGGATGGGTGACGGGGGTGACGGCCGTGCAGTGGCTGCTGCCCTGCCTGGCCTTCACCTCGATGACGCTGGCGCTCGGCGGGGTGATCGGCGTGACCCGCGCCGCCGTCGTCCTGGTGGCGGCATGGGCCGGGGTGGTGGCGGCGCCGACGCTGGCCACCAGCCGTACGGCCTTCGCCCTGCAGACGGGTGGTCTGCCGGTGTGGGGGCTGCTCCTCGTGCTCGGGGTCGCCGTCGTGGTCGTCCGCCGGGGTGCCTACACCGTGCTGGGAGCCCACCGCTGAGCCCCTCCGCATCCCGCCGAACCCCCCGCGTCGAGCCGCCCACCCCCGACCGCCGTCCCCCGACCGCCGGACCCCGGCCGCCCCGTCGACCCGCGTCCCCCGTCCCCCGTCCCCCGTCCCCCGAAAGAACAGGAACGCACGATGCCCGCAGTGAGCAGGGCCGACATCGCCCCCACGGCCTACGCCTGGGAGATCCGGGCGACCGGACTGAAGGTCAGGGTCGGCAGGAAGAGGATGGCCGTCGACGGACTGGACCTGTCGCTGGGCACCGGCGTCCACGGTCTCCTGGGCCCCAACGGAGCGGGCAAGACCACCCTGATCCGGGCCCTGGCCACCGTCCTGCGCCCCGCCGGGGGTGAGCTGGAGCTGCTCGGGGAGTCCGTGGGCGGGCTGGGCGAGCACCGCGCGCTGCGCCGCCGGATCGGCTACCTCCCCCAGGAGTTCGGCTACTACAGGCGTTTCACCGTGCGCGAGTTCGTCGAGTACATGGCCTGGCTGAAGGAGGTGCCCACCGCGGACATCCCCGGGGCGGTGCAGCGCGCCGTCGAGCGGGTCGGCCTGGCGGACCGGGCCGACGAGCGGATGAAGGCGCTGTCGGGCGGGATGGTGCGGCGGGTCGGCATCGCGCAGGCCATCGTCAACGACCCGGCCCTGCTGCTGCTGGACGAGCCGACGGTCGGCCTGGACCCGGCGCAGCGGCTGCGCTTCCGGGGACTCCTCCAGGAGCTGGGGACGGACACCTGCGTGGTCGTCTCGACCCACCTGGTGGAGGACGTCGCCGCCGCCTGCACCGACGTGGTGCTCTTCGCCGAGGGGAGGCTGGTCTTCCAGGGCACCCCGGACGAGCTGGCCGCGGCGGGCGGTCCGGAACACGTGGGGGACAGCCCGCTGGAGCGCGGCTACTCGGCGCTGCTGGTCGACCCCGTCCGGACGAGGGGGGCCTGGTGAACCCGAACCCCGGCCGGACGAACCTCCGCGTCCTGCGCATCGAGCTGCGGCGGTCCGTCGCCCCGTGGGCCGGCGTCCTCGTCCTGGTGTCGGCGCTCGCGTTCCTGCACCTCGTCCCCGGCGCCTGGTGGAAGGGGCCGGCGCTGTGGACGGCGCAGTGGACCTCGATGGCCCTGTGGACCAGGTTCCTGCTGGTCTTCCTGTGGCCGCTCGCGGTGGGCCTCGGGGCGCTCCAGGGGCTGCGCGACTCCCGTTCGAGGATGTCCGAACTGCTGAGCAGCACGCCGCGTCCGGCCCGGCACCGCGCGGCGGCCCTCGCGGGTACGACGGCCTTCGCCCTGGTGTCGGCCTTCGCGCTGGTCGTCCTCGTGGGCGCGGTGCGGGTGCTCGCCGGCGGCGCCGCGTACGCCCACCTGGGCTGGCTCCCGATCTCGCTGGTGGGGGCGCTCGCGCTGGCCGCCGGGGCGGTCCTGGGCATGGGGGTGGCGCGGGCCCTGCCGTCCGTCCTCACCCCGCCCGCCCTGGCCGTGGGCGCCTTCCTGTTCGTCACCCTCCTGCGGCGGACCACGGACGCCGAGGTGCCGACCTCCGGCGCGCCGAACCGTCTCGCGCTGCTGTCGCCCCTGGTGGCGGAGGTGCGCCAGCCGCTCCTCACGCTCTCCGCCCCCGTGCACGCCGGGCAGACGTTCTGGCTGCTCGGGGCGGCCGCGACGGGTCTGGCGCTGCTGGCCGCCGCCACCCGGCGGGGGCGGGTGCTCGCCCTCACCCCGCTCCTGGCGGGCGGGGCCGCTGCCCTGCTCCTGCTCCCGGCCGGACCCCGCGACACGTACGTCGTCGACCGGGCCGCGGCGGCGCAGGTGTGCGACGGCCCGGTGTGCGTGACGACCGCCGAGCGGGCGCGGCTCGGCGATCTGGCGGGGCGCGGTGCCGAGGTGCTGCGCCTGCTGCGCGGCGCCCTGGGCGACCAGGCGCCCACGGGGATCCGCGAGACAACCCTCCTGCGGGGGCTCCTCGATCCGGCGGAGCGGTCGGACGACGCGCTGCTCCTCGACTTCGGCGACGCGGCGATCGGTGAGGCCGGGGGAGGGGAACTGACCCGGGCGCTGGTCGCCCAGGGCGTGGTCCCGTTGTGCAACGCCCGCAGCGGCGTCGAGAGCGGCTCGCTGGAGGAGGCCGTCGCACAGAGCATCGCGGCCGCCTGGGTCCTCGGGGACCTCCGGCAGCTCGAAGGGACCATGCACGGCGCCAAGGACTGGGCGGACGAGGCCCGCCCGGTGTGGGAGCAGCTCATCGCGTTGCCGCAGCCGGAGCAGCGGCGGCGGATCGGTGCCCTGCACGCCGCGGCCGTCTCCTGTTCGGGCGGCCTGCTCACCGAGCTGACGGGCGGTGCGTCCCGGTGAGGTGGCTGACGCTGTACGCGCGCTCGCGGCAGGTGCCCGCCTCGCTGGCCGCGGTGCTGGCCGGCGCGGCCGCGGTGGCGGCGCTCGCCGGGATCGGCGGCGGGGGGACGGCGGATCCGCGGCTGTCCACGCTCGTCCTCGCCGCGGGGGCGGCGGCGGTCTCGGTCGGACTCGGCGGGCAGGACCTCGCGCTGGACCGGACGGCCGCGATCCGCTGGGTACCGCGCAGGGCGGCGCACGTGCTGCTCTGCGGGGTGCTCGTCGCCGCCGTCCTCTGGGCGGTGCGGGCGGTGGGCGGCGAGCCGGCCTCCCCCGCCTTCGTCGTGCGCAACAGCGCGGGGCTGATGGGGCTGGTCGCCGTCGGGGCGGCCTGGTGCGGGCAGCGGTACGCGTGGACCCCGCTCTTCGCCTGGCTGCCGTTCGCCTTCGCCGCCCCGGCCGCGACGGGCACGACGGGTGGGACGGGTGTGGCGACGCAGGTGCTGACCTGGATGCTGCAGCCGCCCGGCACGCCGGCCGCCACCTGGACGGCCGGGCTCCTCGCCGTCGCGGGCACCGCCGTCTACGCCACCGGCGGCCCGAGGCGCTAGGTCGGCCCCCGTCCCTTGTCCGCCCCCTCCCACCGATCCCCTCCCACCGATCCCTCCGACCGACCCCCTGGCGCCGAACCTCTGACGCCCGAGCCGGGGCGAGCCGGGGCGGGGAGGGAGGGGAGGGGAGGGGCGGGGGCGGACGACGGCGGGCGGCGTCTGGAAGAGTGCGGATCATGAAACTTCGCTGCGCCGTACTCGACGACTTCCAAGGGGTGGCCACCAGTCTCGCCGACTGGTCGCCGGTCGCGGACCGGGTGGAGGTGGTCGCGTTCCGGGAGCACTTCGGCTCCGAGGACGAACTCGTGCGCGCCGTGGCCGACTTCGACATCATCGTGACGCTGCGGGAGCGGGTGGCGTTCCCGGCGGAGCTGTTCGGCCGGCTTCCCCGGCTGCGGCTGCTGGTGGCCTCGGGCATGCGGAACTCGGTGATCGACCACGAGGCGGCCCGCGCGCACGGCGTGACCGTCTGCGGGACGGCGAGTTCCTCGACGCCGCCGGTCGAGCTGACCTGGGCGCTGCTCCTCGGGCTGGCGCGCGGGCTGGTGGAGGAGAGCACGGCGCTGCGCGGCGGCGGGCCGTGGCAGAGCACGGTGGGGGCCGATCTGGCGGGCCGCAGGCTGGGGCTGCTGGGGCTGGGGAGGATCGGTGCGCGGGTGGCCCGGGTGGGGCTCGCGTTCGAGATGGACGTGGTGGCGTGGAGCCGCAACCTGACGGAGGAGCGGGCGGCGGGGGTGGGCGTGCGGCGGGCCGGGTCGATGGAGGAACTGCTGAGCGGGAGCGACTTCGTCTCCGTCCACCTGGCGCTCGGGGACCGCACCCGGGGGCTGCTCGGCGCGCCCGAGCTGGCGCTGCTGAAGCCGACCGCGTACCTGGTCAACACCTCGCGGGCGGCCATCGTGGACCAGGGGGCGCTGCTCGCGGCGCTCGCCGGGGGGCGGTTCGCGGGTGCGGCGGTGGACGTCTTCGACCAGGAGCCGCTGCCCGCCGGCCACCCGGTGCGGACGGCTCCCCGGCTGCTGGCGACGCCGCACCTGGGGTACGTGTCGCAGGACAACTACCGCCGGTACTACGGCGATGCGGTGGAGGACATCGCGGCGTTCCTGGCCGGTGCGCCGGTCCGGGTGCTGGGCTGAGCCTCCGGCGGGCGCACGGCCGCGGCCACGGCCACGGCCACGGGTACGGGTACGGCCACGGCCACGGGTACGGCCCGCCACCCCCCGGGGGAAGGGTGACGGGCCGTACGTCCGGCGAGGCGGGGATCAGCCGACGGAGACGGCGCTCCAGGCGGCTGCGACCGCCTTGTACTCGGTGCCGGTGGCGCCGTAGAGGTCCCTGGCGGCGTTCAGGGAGGCGGTGCGGGCGCCCTTGTAGTCGGTGGTGGACGTCATGTAGACGGTCAGCGCGCGGTACCAGATCTTGGCGACCTTCTGGTTGCCGATGCCGGTCACGGTGGACCCGTTGCAGGTCGGGCTGTTGTAGGAGACGCCGTTGACGGTGCGGGCGCCGCTGCCCTCGCTGGCGAGGAAGAACCAGTGGTTGCCGACGCCCGAGGAGTTGTGGACGTCGAGCTGCCCGACCTTCCTCGTCCAGCAGTCGGCCGAGCCGCCGTCCAGTGACGGCTTGTCGAAGCGGCGCAGCCACGGCGGGGTGGACTGGTCGCTGAACAGGTAGTCCGGCTTGTCGACGGGGTTGTCGGCGTACCACTCGACCATGGTGCCGAAGATGTCGGAGGTCGACTCGTTGAGGCCGCCGGACTCGCCGCTGTAGCGGAGGTTGGCGGTGGCGCTGGTGACGCCGTGGGTCATCTCGTGGCCCATGGTGTCGAGGTCGACCTGCTCGGGGTCGACGTTGCCGTCGCCGTCGCCGGTCATCATGCAGAAGCAGGTGTCGGACCACTGGGCGTTGTCCCACCTGGTGCCGACGTGGACGAAGACGGTGGCGCCCTTGCCGTCGTTCTTGATGCCGCTGCGGTTGAAGACGTTCTTGTAGTAGTCGTACGTCCAGGCGGTGTTGGCGTGGGCGTCGACGGCGGCGGTGGCGCGGTCGGTGGAGAACTTCCTCCCGTCGCCCCAGACGTTGTCGGCGTCGGTGAAGAGGGTGCCCGAGGTCGGGGTGAGCGAGCCGGCGCCGGCGTTGTGCGCGTCCCTGGTGGTGTGGTGGCGCACCGGGTCGATCAGGGCGTAGCCGCCGGACTGCGGGGTGGTGTCGATGGTGACGTCGCCGGTGTACTCGGAGTGGCCGAGGCCGGCGGCCTGGTGCTCGGAGTCGTAGGACTCGATCTGCTCGCCGCTGCGGGCGTCGGTGACGACGACGCGGCCCGCGGGCTGGCCGTGGTCGCCGGTGCCCTGGACGGTGGTGCGCCAGGCGAGGCGCGGGGTGCCGTCGGCGGCCCAGACGACCAGCTCGGGGGAGCTGGTGGCGTCGCTGACGCCGGGAGCGGCTTCGAGTGCGCGGCCGGCGGTGAGCTGGGCGGGGACCTTGGGGACGATCGAGCTCACGGCGGCGTCGTGGGCGGCGGCGCGGGAGGAGTCCTTGAGGCGGCCGCGGGCGTCCTGGTGCACCACCAGGTCGCCGCCGACGACGGGCAGGCCGAGGTAGGTGCGGTCGAAGCGCACGTGCCGGCTGCCGTCGGCGTCCAGCACGACGTCCTTCACGACCAGGTCCTGGCCGTCGCCGTAGCCGAAGACCGCGGCGTTGCGGGTGACGTTGGAGCGGGCCTGGGCGATCGCCGCGTCGCGGTCGGAGGGGGACGCGGCGGAGGCGGTGCCGGCCGTGAAGGTGGCGGCGAGGAGGGCGGCGGTGGCCGCTATGGCTCCGGCCGCGAGGGGGCGGCGGGAAGAGGAGGTGGGGCTCACTCTGACTCCAGTCGGGGTAGCTGCAGGGAAGGAGCTGCCCCGAGATTGACGGTGGACCGTCAGGGTGAGCTAGAGAAGGCGTCATTTCTTGACCAAGTCGTGGCCTGTACTGATCAAAATCGATCGGTTGTGAACTCCTCCTCTACGATCCCGCCATGACAACCCCCCAGGATCACCGAACTGTGGAGTACGTCTGGCGTGGTCCCTTCACCGACCACGAGCTGGACGCCCTGCACGCCGCGGCCTTCACCGGCCCCGTCGGTCCCACCGGCCCCGGGAGCCCCGCGGCGGCCGCCACCCCCTGGCGCGCCCGGCTGGAGCGCCACAGCGCCGGGTGGGTCTGCGCCCGGCCCGCACCCGACGGCCCGCTGCTCGGCTTCGTCAACGTGCTCTGGGACGGCGGCGTCCACGCCTTCCTCCTCGACACCGCCGTCGACCCGGGGGCCCACCGCCTCGGGATCGGCACCCGGCTGGTCGCCGCGGCCGCCGAGGGCGCCCGCGCGGCCGGCTGCGACTGGCTCCACGTCGACTTCGAACCGCACCTGCGCCCCTACTACTTCGGCGCCTGCGGCTTCCGGCCCACCGACGCGGGGCTCCTCGCCCTCTGAGCACCGGGCGGGCCCGGCGCGGCCGGTGGGTGCACCCGGCGCGCCCGCCGGGCCGCCGCGCTCCCCGGGGCCGCCGCCCACCCGCCCGCACCACCCGCCGCACCACCCTCCCCGACCCGTCGCCACCGCCCCCGCGCAGGCCGTACCCTCGCGGAATGGACGGATGGGTGGGGGCCTGGACCGGCGGGCGGCGGGCCGTGCACGTGGGCAACGTCGCCGACTTCAACGCACAGTTCCTCGACGGTCGGATGGACCGGGAGCAGCGGGAGCGGCGGCTGCAACAGGCCCACCACTACGCGGGGATGGCGACCTGCTACAGCCCCGAACCGGCGGTGCTGGTGCTCCCCGCGGAGGTCGAGCGGGACTGGATCGACTGGCTGGCCCGCGAGTTGGAGTGGGGCCCGGTCGAACTGCACAGCGGAGTCGCGCAGCGGGAGACGATCGCCCGGGCGCTGGAACGGCGGCCCGCGCTGGCGGCGCGGATCGCGGACGGCGGCGGTCCGGCACTCTTCTGGGGCCGGACCCCGGCACAGGGCGAGGGGCCGGAGCTGGCCGCGGTGCGCCGCTACGAGTCGAAGGCGGCCGCACACGAACTGTTCACCGGACTCGCCCCCGACCACCCGGGCGTGCGGGTACCCCGCCAGGAGCACGCGGACGGTCCGCGCCGGGCCGCGCGCCGGCTGGCGTTCCGGGCGGCCCGGGGGCTGACCACGGTGGTGAAGAGCCCGCACGGGGTGGGCGGGTACGGGACGGTGGTGGTCACGCCGCAGGAGGTGTTCGCGGCCGGCGGGGCGCGGGCCCTGCTCCGCCGGCTGGAGCGGGACGAGGTGCTGCCGCCCGCCGGCGGCCTGCTGCTGGAGGAGTACGTGGACGGCGGACCGGCGGGCTCCGGCCGGCTGCGCGACCTCACCTTCGACGCGGTGATCGGCGAGGACGGCCGGGTGCACCCGGTGGGCGTCGGTGAGATGGCCGTGGACGGCACCCGGTACCAGGGGGTGACGGTCGGTCCGGGCGTGGTGCCGCCGGGAGCGGCGGCCACCGTGGAGCGGTTCGGGCTGGCCGTGGGCGAGCGGCTGGCCGCGGCGGGCCACCGGGGCTGGTTCGACGTGGACTTCGTGACCGACCGGGAGCGGCGGCCCGCCCCGACCGAGGTGAACCTGCGGCTCACCGGACCGGCCGTCGCGTTCGTGCTGCGGCAGCGGCTGGACCGGGTGCGCGGGCCGGGCCACCTCGTCCGCACCCTGGACGCGATGCCGCTGGGCGCCCGGCTCTCCCAGGAGGCGCTGTACCGGCACCTGGACCGGCTGCGCCCGCAGTGCGCCCGGCTCGGCGCGACCGTCCTGCCGCTGATCGTGACGGCCGGGTACGAGCCGGAGCCGACCGTCGGCCTGGCGCTCGCCGCGCACAGCACCGAGGCGCTGGACGCGGCGGAGGCACTGCTCGGCGCGGGCCACCACGCGCTGGGCCGGATGTTCGAGGCCCTGCGCTGAGCCACCCGCACGGCGGCCCGGGCCCCGCACCCGCCCGGCGCCGTACCCGCTCCGGGCCCCGAACCTACCGCCGGCCGGCCGTTCACCCGCCGCCGGCCGACGGGCGGACCGTCACCTCGGCTTCGTCGGGCTCGGACGCCGCCAGGCCAGGAACCGGACCACCACGGCGGCCGAGACCATCAGCGCGACGTTGAAGAGGTAGACCAGCAGCGACTGCCGGGGCCAGTCGGTCGGCGCGCTGGTCCGGTACGTGTTGTCCTGCGGCCACCAGGAGGCCAGCAGCCAGAACACCGCCAGGTACGCGGGCACCGACAGCCACGCCGGCCGCTCCAGCCGGGCGAGCACCACCGGACCCGCGAAGAGCCAGGCCATGCCGAGGCCGAACGATCCCCACTCGAAGACGTACAGCACCCGGAAGTACGTGGCGTACGGCCCCGGGACGGCGGAGACGTCCGTGGAGCCCGGCCAGATCAGGTCGGTCAGCACCCACGCCAGCACCGCGAACGGCAGCGCCGCGGCCAGCCAGCCGCAGCCGGTCGCGCCGTCGTGCCCGGCCGCGGCCCGCAGCCGGGCACCGCCCTTGCCGCCCGAGCCCTTCCGCGCGACGGTGCGCCGGGGCGCGGTGTGGTCGGCGGGGGCGGGCAGCGGCAGCGCGCCGTGGTCGAGCTTCCCGGCCCGCGTGCGCGGCAGCTCGGGCAGCGGCACCACGGCCGCCGGAGCGTCGCCCTCGGAGAACTCGGCGGCGAGCCGGGCGTTCAGGTAGGCGGAGAGCGACCACCCGTCGGTGTCGGGGGCCCCGGGCTCGGTCACCGCGTAGGCCACCCGCTCCCGCCGGGTGGGCGAGACCTGGACCGTGGTGACCACCGCCTCCCGCACCCCGGGATGCGCGCGCAGCAGGGCCTCGACGCGGTTCGCCGCCACCACCCCGCGCACGACGGTGTAGGCCAGGGCCTCCGCAGCCTCCATGGACGCGGCCGGCGCGGTGGGCCTGGCGAGGCCCGGCGTCCCGAGGGCGGTCGAGGCGCGGGCGACGAACTCCAGGACCCCGCCGGGCCCGAGGCGGCCGTAGTCACCGGTGCGCAGGACCCTGCCGTCCGGGTCGTAGACGGCCCGGACGAACCGTTGCGCGGTCTCGGCCGCCCGGTTGAGGTAGCCGCGGCCGAGCCCCGGGCCGGCGAGCGCGATCTCGCCGACCGTCCCGGGCGGGGCGGGGAAGCCGTCCGTGCCGAGGACGTGGACCCTGACGCCCGGGAAGGGCACGCCGACCAGCGAGAGCCGTTCGCCGTCCGGCACGTCGTTCGCGTCCGGCGGCTCGTACCAGGTGCTGTCGACGGCGGCCTCGGCCAGCCCGTACACGTTGATCACCCGGGTCTCCGGGCCCAGCAGCCGCTTCAGGGCGAGGTGTTCGTCCAGCCAGAACTTCTCGGCGCCGACGGTGAGCACCCGCACGCCGGGCAGCCGGGAGCCGCTCGCGGCACGCGCCCGGGCCCGGGCGGCGGCGACCGCGCCGACCGCACCGCCGTCCGGGTGGCCGCTCGCGCCGCCGGGCTCCCCGTCGGCCACGGCGAGGTGGGCCGCGAGGCGGCGCGCGTTGCGGACGTTCAGCTCCAGCACGGTGATCCGCTCGTCGGCGACGAGCGCCGGCAGGTCGGTGATCTCGGCGCTGCGGTCCAGGGTGTGGTTGCGCGGGGCGACGACGAGCGTGGCGCCGGAGCAGAGCGCGCGGATCCAGTCGGCGGTGAAGACGTCGAACTCCAGGCTCGCCGTCGTCAGGATCCGGTCGGCGGGGGAGAGTCCGTACACCTCGCACCACCCGTGGTGCAGGGCCAGCAGGTTGCGGTGCTCGACCAGCACGCAGCGCGGCTCGCCGGTGGTGCCCGAGGTGGTGAACACCACCGCCGGATCCTCCGGTCCGACGCCCTCCGTGCGCGGCAGGGCGGGCAGTCCGGCGATCCCGGCGGCCGCCGAGTCCACGCAGACCACGGTGCGCGCGCCCGCGTCGGAGAGCCGCAGGCGGTGGCTCTCCTCGGTGACGACGAGCACCGGGTCGGTCTCGGCCAGCACGTGCCGCAGCAGCGGGTCGGGCGCGCTCGGTTCGAGCGGCACGTACGCGGCGCCGGTCTTCAGCACGGCGAGCAGCGCGACGTACACCTCGGTGCCGCGGCCGAACGCGACGGCGGCGCGCCGGCCGGGGGTGAGGCCCAGGCCGGCCAGGTGGCGGGCCAGCCGGTCGGCCCGGGCGTCGAGCTCCGCGTAGCCGAGCTCCCGCCCGGCGCACCGGACGGCCACCGCGTCGGGCGTCCGCCGCGCGTGCTCCTCGAACCGTCCGTGCAGCGTCCCGGCCCGCCCCGAACCGGTCTCCACCGGTTCGTTCGTCCCTGCCATGACCACGCCCCCTCCACCGTGCGGATCCTGCCTCGCGGGACGGCTCGGCCGGCCCGCGCGGTTCCCCGATCCTCCTGCCAACTGCCGCTCTGCAACAGGGGCGTGCGGAAGGTGACCGGTGTCCACCGCTCGGACGCCCCGGCCGTCCCCGGGCCGACGGTTGTACTCTGCACGCGGACGGTCGGCGCCGCGCCCGCCCGGTTCGGCGCCGTGCCCGAGACCCTGCCCGGCACCCACCCCCGGAGGCCCGCCGCCATGAGCACGCCCGATCCTTCCTTCGCCGGCCCGCTGCTGCGCACCCGCGGCGTCGACGTCGTACGCGACGGGCGTCACCTGCTGCGCGGGATCGACCTGGAGATCCGCCCGGGCCAGCACTGGGCGCTGCTCGGCCCCAACGGCGCCGGCAAGTCGACACTGCTCGCCCTGCTCGGCGCGGTCTCCCACCCCACCCGGGGCGAGGTGGACGTGCTCGGCCGCCGGCTGGGCCGGGTCGACGTCCGCGAGCTGCGCGCCCACCTCGGCCACGTCAACCCGCGGCACCCGCTCCGCTCGCCGCTGACCGTGCGCGAGGTGGTGCTCACCGGCCTGACCAACACCATCGAGCCGGACCTGCACCGCAAGCCGGTCCCGGAGGAGCTCGACCGTGCCGAGCGCCTGATCGACACCCTGGGCATGGCGGCCGCGGCGGAGTCGCCGTGGACCACGCTCTCCCAGGGCGAGCGGGGGCGGGCGCTGATCGCCCGTGCCCTGATGCCCAGCCCGCGCCTGCTGCTGCTCGACGAGCCGGCCACCGGGCTGGACCTGACCGCCCGCGAGCTGCTGCTGGACAGCCTGGACCTGCTGCGCCACCAGCACCCGGACCTGGCGAGCGTGCTGGTGACGCACCACCTGGAGGAGCTGCCGGAGTCGACCACGCACGCGCTGCTGCTGCGCGAGGGGGAGACGGTCGCCGCGGGTCCGGTCGACGAGGCGATGACCACCGAGCTGGTGAGTGCGACCTTCGGCCACCCGATCCGGATCAGTCGGCACGAGGGCCGCTGGACCGCCCGCGCCGCCGCCCGCCGGGCTCCCGGGCGCTGAGCGGGGCCACCGTCCCGTCCGGTCCCGGCCGTCCGCCCGCTCCGCTCTCGTCCGTCCGGTGCCCCCACCCCCTCCGCCCGGGGTGGGGGCACCGTCGGCTGCGGGCGTGCCACCCGGGGCACGCGCCCCCTGCCCGCTTCGGCGCGCCGGTGAGCGAGCCGTCCGCGAGCCCCGATGGCCGAAAATGATCGTCCTACCGGCCGGTAGTCCGTGCCGCAACCACTCCCACCTGCATCGACGACCTTGCCTAAGCTTTACCGTCGCGGGAATGGACGGCGAAATCCGATATCCATAAGGTATGCCTAAGCTAAGTGGGCGGGGGGCCGACAGTGCCTTTCCCCGTCCACGCTCAGCCCTGCCCTCATTCGCCCCGCCCTGACCGCTGGAGCTTGCATGTCCGCCCGTCGTTCCACCGCAGCCATGCTGCTCACCCTCGCTGTGGCGAGCGCCGCGTTGGCCGGCTGCTCGCAGAAGAAGGACGACAAGGCCTCCTCCGACGCCGTCAAGGTCAATGCCACCGACACCGCCTGCGAGGTCTCGAAGACCACGTTCCCGGCCGGTCACGTCGTCCTGGACATCGCCAACAAGGGTTCGAAGACCACCGAGGTCTACGTCTACGCCGAGGGCGACAAGATCGTCACCGAGCGGGAGAACATCGGCCCGGGGACGAAGGCGAGCATCACCGCCGAGATCAAGGCCGGTTCGTACGAGATCGCCTGCAAGCCGGGGATGGTCGGTGACGGCATCCGCCAGAAGATCACCGTCACCGGCGGGGAGGGTTCCGCGGCGGCGGCCGACCCGCGTCTGACGGCCGCGGTCGGCGCCTACCGCACGTACGCGCAGGAGCAGGCGGACGCCACGATCCCGGCCGTCGAGGCGTTCGCCGCCGCGGTCAAGGG
Source organism: Kitasatospora sp. NBC_00458 (assembly GCF_036013975.1). Classification (NCBI taxonomy): domain Bacteria; kingdom Bacillati; phylum Actinomycetota; class Actinomycetes; order Kitasatosporales; family Streptomycetaceae; genus Kitasatospora; species Kitasatospora sp. NBC_00458. The sequence continues at coordinate 367,100 of NZ_CP107904.1, read as the reverse complement.
CGGGGACGTGGAGAAGGCCAAGTCGCTGTTCGCGCCCTCGCGGACCGGCTGGGAGCGCACCGAGCCGGTGGCGGAGAGCTTCGGCGACGTGGACCCGAAGACCGACACCCGCGAGGACGGCCTGGAGCCGGGCCAGGAGTGGACGGGCTGGCACCGCCTGGAGAAGTCGCTGTGGGCGGATGGGAAGATCGGCGACGAGGAGAAGAGGCTCGCCGACCAGCTGGTCGCGGACCTGAAGGACTGGCAGAAGAAGATCCCCGAGGCGGAGATCACCGCGACCGGCATGGCCAACGGCGCCAAGGAGCTCCTCGACGAGGTCGCCACCGGGAAGGTCACCGGTGAGGAGGACCGCTACAGCCACACCGACCTCGCGGACTTCGCCGCGAACGTCGAGGGCGCGAAGAAGGCGTACGAGCTGCTGAAGCCGGTCGCCGCGGAGAAGGACGCCGAGCTGGCGAAGACCCTGGACGCCGAGTTCACCGCGCTGGAGGGCCTGCTGGCCAAGTACAAGCAGGCCGACGCCTCGTACACCTCCTACGACAAGGTCACCGAAGCCGAGCGCAAGACCTTCTCCGACGCGGTCAACGCACTGGCCGAGCCGCTGTCCAAGCTCGCCGCCGCGGTCTCCCCGAAGTAGACCGACCCGAGGTAGGTCTTCTCGAAGTAGACCTCCCCGAAGTAGGTCGTCGCCCCGTCGGTGCGGTCGGCGGGCCCCACCGGGCCGCCGACCGCACCGGCGGGGCCCGCCCACCGCACCACCCCGTACCACCCGGTTCCAGTACAGAGAAGGGCCTGTCGCCGATGGACGCCGAGCAGGAACAGCAGGACGCCGCCTCGGACGTGGCCGCGGACGTGGCCTCGGATGTGGCCTCGGATGTGGCCTTGGATGTGGCCGGTGTTGGTGGGGGTGGGTTCAGTCGTCGTGTGGTGATCGGGTGGGCGGGTGCGGGTGTCGCGCTGGGTGCGGCGGGTGTCGGTTCGGTGGCGGCCGCGACCCGCCGGGACGACCCCGTCCCGGGTGCGCCCGCCGCGGTGGGTGGGGACGTCCCCTTCTACGGGGAGCACCAGTCGGGGATCGCGACCCCGGTCCAGGACCGTCTGCACTTCGCGGCGTTCGACGTCTCCGCGTCCGCGACGCGTGAGTCGCTGGCGCGGATGCTGAAGGAGTGGACGAGGGCCGCGGCCGCGATGACGGGCGGGCGCGAGGTGGGCAGCGGTGCGGCGAGCGGTCTGCCCGAGGCGCCGCCCGACGACACCGGTGAGGCGTTGGGCCTGCCCGCGTCCCGGCTGACGCTGACCATCGGTTTCGGCCCGACCCTGTTCGACAAGGACGGCACGGACCGTTTCGGCCTGAAGGCGAAGCGCCCCGAGGCGCTGATCGACCTGCCCCGTTTCAAGGGCGACAACCTCGACCCGCAGCGCAGCGGCGGGGACCTGTGTGTGCAGGCGTGCGCGGACGATCCGCAGGTCGCGGTCCACGCGATCCGCAACCTGGCCCGGATCGGGATGGGGACGGTCAACATCCGCTGGTCGCAGCTGGGGTTCGGCAAGACGTCCTCCACGACGCCCGACGCCCAGACGCCGCGCAACATGATGGGTTTCAAGGACGGTACCCGCAACATCGCGGGTAGCGACACCGCCCGGCTGGCGCGGGACGTGTGGGTGGCGCCGGGTGAGGGTCCGGAGTGGATGACCGGTGGCTCCTATCTCGTCGCGCGTCGGATCCGGATGCACGTCGAGACGTGGGACCGGACGTCGCTGAAGGAGCAGGAGGACGTGTTCGGCCGTACCAAGGGCGAGGGCGCGGCCTACGGCAGGACCCGGGAGCACGACGACCCGGACCTCGCCGCGATGCCCGCGGACGCGCATGTGCGCCTGGCCCACCCGGACTCCAACGGCGGGCGGATGATCCTGCGCCGCGGGTTCTCCTTCACCGACGGCACCGACGGCCTGGGCCGCCTGGACGCGGGCCTGTTCTTCCTGGCCTACCAGCGCGACAGCCGCACCGGTTTCGTCCCGCTCCAGCAGCGTCTGGCCGCGTCCGACGCGCTCAACGAGTACATCCAGCACGTCGGTTCGGCGCACTTCGCCTGCCCGGCGGGTATCCGCAAGCCCGGCGAGTGGTGGGGCCAGGCCCTGTTCGGCTGACCTCCCGACCCCCTGCCGCGAACCCCCCTGAGGAGGTGCCGTGTTCGGCAACTACCTGATCGGCCTGCGCGAGGGCCTGGAAGCCAGCCTCGTCGTCTGCATCCTGATCGCCTACCTGGTCAAGACCGGCCGCCGGGACCGGCTCCCGCCCGTGTGGGCCGGCGTCGGCGCCGCCGTCGCGCTGTCGATGGCGTTCGGCGCGGTGCTGCAGTACGGCTCCACCCAGCTCACCTTCGAGGCCCAGGAGGCACTCGGCGGGACGCTGTCGGTCATCGCGGTGGGCCTGGTCACCTGGATGGTGTTCTGGATGCGCCGCACCGCCCGGCACCTGAAGGCCGAACTCCACGGGAAGCTGGACGCCGCGGTCGCCATGGGCACGGTCGCGCTCGTGGTCACCTCCTTCCTCGCGGTCGGCCGCGAGGGCCTGGAGACCGCGCTGTTCATCTGGTCCGCGGTCCAGGCCACCGACGACGGCTACAACCCGATCATCGGCGCCGCCCTGGGCCTGGCCACCGCGATGGTGCTGGGCTGGCTGTTCTACCGCGGCGCCCTGAAGATCAACCTCGCCCGGTTCTTCACCTGGACCGGCGCCATGCTCGTCGTCGTCGCCGCGGGCGTCCTCGCCTACGGCGTCCACGACCTCCAGGAAGCCGGCTGGCTGCCCGGCCTGCACGACCGGGCCTTCGACATCAGCACCACCATCCCCAAGGACAGCTGGTACGGCACCCTCCTCAAGGGCGTCTTCAACTTCCAACCCGACCCCACCACACTCCAACTCACCGTCTGGGCCGCCTACCTCGCCCCGACCCTCGCCGCCTTCTACGGCCTCTTCGGCAACCGCCCCGCCAAACCCGCCAAACCCGCCACCCCGACCCCCTGAGACCGCCGACCCGACCCGTCTGAAGCGGTCGACCCGACCGCCAGAGCGAAGAGTTCAGGCCTCACCGCACCACCTGGAGCCCCGACCGGCAGCACGCCGGACGGGGCTCCGCGCATGACACGGGCGACCCGGACAGGCGGTGTGCTGACGCCCGGTCAAAAAGTTCACCTCCCGGCTCTACCCGCGTAAACCACTGGGACCGCATGCTGGTCGGCAGCCCGGGCCGCTCCGCCCGGGGGCTTTTCCCTGCCCTCGTCGACACAGGAGTCCCCCCATGTCCGCGATATCCGTGCCGCGTCCGCCCCGCCGCACCCTGGCCGCCGCCGTCGGCGCCCTGCTGCTCGCCCTCGCCACCCTGCTGACCGGCGCCGGCAGTGCCCAGGCCGCCCTGCCGACCCCGGTCTCCGCCGCCACCGCGCGCAGCTACCTCGCCTCGATCGCGGTGACCGCCGAGTCCCACGCCTCCACCTACGACCGGGCGCTCTTCCCGCACTGGATCACCGTCTCCGGCACCTGCAACACCCGCGAGACGGTCCTCAAGCGGGACGGCGGCAACGTCGTCACCGACTCCGCCTGCGCCTCCGTCAGCGGCAGCTGGTTCTCGGTCTACGACAACGTGAGCACCACCAGCGCCTCGTCCTTCGACATCGACCACCTGGTGCCGCTCGCCGAGGCCTGGCGCTCCGGCGCCTGGGCCTGGACCACCGGCCAGCGCCAGGGCTTCGCCAACGACCTGACCCGCCCGCAGCTGATCGCCGTCTCGGCGAGCTCCAACCGCAGCAAGGGCGACCAGGACCCGGCGCACTGGCTGCCGCAGGCCTCCTACCGCTGCACCTACGCCCGCGCCTGGGTGCAGGTGAAGTACTACTACGGCCTCACCGTGGACAGCGCCGAGAAGAGCGCGCTCTCCTCGATCCTCGCCGGCTGCTGAGGAAACGTTCGCTCGGTGCAGGACCGACGACGGCGCCGCCCGCCGGGAGGGAGTCCCGGCGGGCGGCGCCGTCCGTGCGGTCGCGGTCCGGCTACTCGCTCTTGATCGAGCTGAGGATGTCCAGCCGGGAGGCGCGGCGGGCCGGCCACAGCGCGGCCAGCAGGCCGATCAGCGCGGCGGCCACCAGGAAGCCCAGGACCTGCACCGGCGGGACCACCGTGGTGATGTTCTTGAAGGCCTTCGCGATGGCCTGGTTGCCGGCCCAGGCGGTGACGATGCCGAGCACGACACCGACCACGCCGCCGAACAGCGCGATCAGCAGCGACTCCAGCCGGACCATCCGGCCGATGCCGCGCCGGTCCAGGCCGATCGCCCGCAGCATGCCGATCTCCCGGCGGCGCTCGAACACCGACATCGCCATGGTGTTGACCACGCCCAGGACGGCGATCACCACGGACATGCCCAGCAGCCCGTACATCATGCTCAGGACGGCGGACACCAGCTGGCGGTTCTCCGCCTTGATGTCCTTGTCGCCCTTGACCGCGATCAGCGGGTTGCCGCCGGTGGCGTCCCGCAGTGCCTGCTTGAGCTCGGCGTCCGGGCCGTGGGAGCCCTTGACGAACACCTTGTCCAGGCCGGTGCCGGGGGCGGCGTGCGCGCCCGCCACGCCGTCCGGGGCGATCAGCCCGGACAGCATGGTGCTGTGCTCGACCAGGCCGCCGACGGTCAGGGCGGCCTTGGTGCCGTCCGGGTAGGTGCCGGTCAGGGCCGAGCCGACCTTGAGGCCGTTCCGCTCCGCGTAGTCGGAGCCGACCAGCAGCTTGCCCTGCCTGAGCGCGTCGGCCGAGCCCTCGGTGACCTTCAGGTCCACCAGCCGGTCGATGGTGGCCGCGTCCACGGTGGTGAGCCACGAGGTGTCGTACTCGGTGGCGCCCTTGACCGGGACGGTGCGCACCACGCTCATCGCGGTGAGCCCGGGGATCCCGGCGATCTTCGGGGCGACCTCGGGGGAGAGCATCGAGAAGTTCGACATGGCGACGGTGTAGTCGGCCTTGAGGTCGTTCGCGGTGGCCTCGTCGACGGCCTTGTTCACCGAGGCGCCGACGACGGTCAGGGCGGTGATCAGGGTGACGCCGATGGTGAGTGCGGAGGCGGTGGCGGCGGTGCGGCGCGGGTTGCGCACGGCGTTCTCGCGGGCCAGCTTGCCGGGCGTGCCGTAGAGCCTGCGCAGCAGCGGCGCGAACAGGGCGATCAGCGGCCGGGAGAGCAGCGGGGTGAGGACGAAGACACCGATCATCAGCGCACCCGCGCCGATGCCGACCAGCTTGCCCTCCTGGGCGGACGCGCCGGCGAGCAGGCCGCCCACGCCGGCCAGGGCGAACAGCCCGCCGACGACGTTCCGGACCACCAGGGACTTCTGGGTGGCGGGCTGCTCGGCCGAGCTCATGGCGGCGACCGGGGCGATCCGCGAGGCGCGGCGGGCGGGCAGCCAGGCGGCGAGCACGGTGACGGCGACGCCGACGCCGACGGAGCCGAGCACCGTGGAGGGGCCGATCACCAGCGGGCCGTCCGGCAGGTTGGCCTCCATCGGGCCGTTGAGCACGGCGCGCAGCCCGGTGGCGATGCCGATGCCGGCGAGCAGGCCGCCGAGCGAGGCGGTGAGGCCGACCAGCAGCGCCTCGATCAGGACGGACCGGGTGATCTGCTTGCGGCTGGCGCCGACGGCGCGCAGCAGCGCCAGCTCCTTGGTGCGCTGGGCGACCAGCATGGTGAAGGTGTTGGCGATGATGAAGATGCCGACGAAGAGCGCGATGGCGGCGAAGCCCAGCAGGACGGTGGAGAGCCCCTTGGTGCCGTCGGCGATCATCCGGTCCTGCTCGTCGGCGAGCGCGCGGCCGGTCCGCGCCTCGATCGAGTCGCCCTTGGGGACGGTCTGCTCGACGGCGGTGAGCAGGGCGCCGTCGTCGGTGCCGGGCTTGCCCTTGACGTCGATCTCGGCGAACCGGCCGGGGCTCAGGTAGAGCTGCTGGGCGGTGGCCGTGTCGAAGGCGGCGAGCGAGCCGCCGGAGACCACGCGCGGGTCGTTGGTGTGCAGGGTGCCGGTGAGGTGGAGCTCCATGACCGGGCCGTTGACGGCGACGCGGACGGTGTCGCCGACCTTGTAGCCGCCCTTCTCGGCGGTCTTGGCGTCCAGCGCGATCTCCTTGGCCCCGCGCGGGCCGCGGCCCTCGACCAGCGGGTAGCGCGGGTCGGTGCCGTCGGCGCCGGGCACGTAGTTGGTGCCGGCGGTGGAGAATCCGTCGCCGATCAGCGCGCCCTTCTTGTCGGCGATGCCGGCGAAGCCGCTGATCACGCCGCGGGCGTCGGCGGTGCCGGGCAGGGCGGCGATCGCCTTGCGGGTGTCCTCGGTGAGGGTGGGGCCCGCCTCGGCCGTGCCGCCGTTGTGGTCGTAGCCCTTGCTGACGGCCTCGCGGTCGCTGACGGTGACGGTGATGTCGCTGTAGCTCTTGGCGCTCTGGGAGCGGAGCGCGTTGCCGAGCGTGTCGGTGAAGACGAGCGTGCCGGCGACGAAGGCGGTGCCGAGGAGGACGGCGAGCGTCGTCATCAGCAGGCGGGCCTTGTGGGCCAGCACGTTGCGCAGTGCGGTGCGGTACATGGGGTGGTGTCAGTCCTGGAGGGTGGTGGGGACGGGGGCCGGTTCGGGGCCGGGCGGGCGGGCCCGGGGCCGGTGCGGTGGCTCGGCCGCCGTGACGGTGCGGCCGGCGCGCCGGTTCAGCTGGTGCGGCCCTTGGCGTCGAAGCGGCGCATGCGGTCCAGGACGGTGTCGGCGGTGGGCTGGTGGAGCTCGTCGACGATGCGGCCGTCGGCGAGGAAGACGACGCGGTCGGCGTAGGCGGCGGCGACGGGGTCGTGGGTCACCATGACGACGGTCTGGCCGAGCTCGCGGACGGAGTTGCGCAGGAAGGAGAGGATCTCGGCGCCGGAGCGGGAGTCGAGGTTGCCGGTGGGCTCGTCGGCGAAGACGATGTCGGGCTTGCTCGCGAGGGCGCGGGCGCAGGCGACGCGCTGCTGCTGGCCGCCGGAGAGCTGGCTGGGGCGGTGGGAGAGGCGGCCGGAGAGGCCGACGGTGTCCACGACGCGGTCCAGCCACTGCTTGTCGGCCTTGCGGCCGGCGATGTCCATCGGGAGGGTGATGTTCTCCAGGGCGGTCAGGGTGGGGAGCAGGTTGAAGGCCTGGAAGATGAAGCCGATGTGGTCGCGGCGCAGCTGGGTGAGCTGCTTGTCCTTGAGGCCGACGAGTTCGGTGTCGCCGATGGTGGAGGAGCCGGAGGTGACGGTGTCGAGGCCGGCCATGCAGTGCATGAGGGTCGACTTGCCGGAGCCGGAGGGGCCCATGATGGCGGTGAACTCGCCCTGCGGGAAGGTGACGCTGACGTTGTCCAGGGCGACGACGCGGGTCTCGCCCTCCCCGTAGACCTTGTTGAGGCCGGTGGCGCGGGCGGCCGCCCGGCCGGTGCGGACGGCGGTTGCGGACATCGTCACGAGGGACTCCTGAGGGCTGCGAACGGAAACGGACGAATGTGTTCCGTTCGATTCTCCCAACCGGTTCGGCCCGGAATGTCGGTCCCGGGTACGGCGGCCCCCCGTCGTCCCGGCGTAGGCGCGGGGGGCCTTCCTCCTCCTCAGGTATGACCTCGTCCCTGAGGAGGGGGCCGTTCTGAGGAGGAGGTCCTGAGGAGGCCCTCCTGAGGAGGCGGCCGTCCGCTACTCGATGGCCACGCCCCAGCGCACCGCGAGCCCGGCCAGACCGTCCGCCACGGCCGCACCGCCCGGCGCGAAGTGCCAGACACCGCCGCGCCGCCGGAAGGAGCCGACCAGCATGGCGCTCTCCGACACCCCGCCCGTGTCCGCCGTCCAGGCCGCCGGCCCGGCCGCGGCCGCGCCGAACGACAGGGCCGCGGACAGCCCGTGCACGTAGCCGAGCGGCAGTGCGGGCTGGTCGTCCTCCTCGGTCGACACCGCGACCACCACCTCGTCCACGCCCGGCGCCAACCGGCCCGGCTCCAGCGTGAGTTCGGCCAGGCGCACCGGCTCGCCGGGCACCGAGCGGGTGGCGTGCAGACGGACGGCGCCGTCCGGGTCCTGCGGGTTGTTGAAGAAGACGAAGTGCTCGTCGTCCAGCACCTTGCCGCCCGCGCAGAGGAAGGCCGAGACGTCGAGTTCGACCGCGTCCCCGCCGGCCGTCCGGCTCCGCCAGGAGAGCGCCACCGTGGTGGCGGAGCCGGACGCGGCCGGATCGCCGCCCGCCCGCCCGCCGCCCGGCGAACCGCTCCCCGGCGTGCCGTCCCCTGACGTGCCGTTCCCTGACGCGCCGCCGGACGCAGCACCGCCCGCCGCGGTACCGCCCGCAGGGCCGCCGCCCGGCGAACCGCTCCCGCCGCCCAGCCGGCCGCGCAGCCCCTGCTCGGCCAGCAGCTCCACCAGCTCCGGCCCGCTCACCAGGGTCAGCGGCTTGTTGCGGATGTACTCGTACGAGCCCGGCCCGAAACCGGCCGTGGTCACCAGGATCCCCTTGATCGCGCCGTGGTGGCGGACCGTCGAGTCGAGGTCGCGCACCGCGGTGGGGGAGACCGTCGACCGGTAGCGCTTCGCCTGGATCACGATCCGCCCGCCGGTCACCGGGTCGAGGTCCTCGGCGACCACGTCCACCCCGGCGTCCCCGCTGCGGGCTGTGGTCATCACCCGGAACCCGCGCAGCCGGAACAGCTCGGCGATCAGCTCCTCGAACTCGATCGGGTCCATCTCGAAGAGGTCGGGCTCGTCCTCCCCGCCCTGCCCGGCGACGCTGCCGCCGACCGTCTCCGGCAGGCGGTCCGGACGCACCTCGTCCAGCCGCTCGGGCCGGGCCGACAGCACACCGCCCAGCCCCTGGAAGCACTCCACCGCCGCCACCCGGTCCAGCGTGAGCCCGGCGAACTCGCCCCGGTCCACCGTCACCGTGGTCAGGAACCGCTCCGCCTCCCGGCCGGTCGCCGGGTCGATGCCCTGGACGAAGCCGTTCAGCACCACCGAGGCCAGCAGCCCGTCCCCGTCCGCCCGGTACAGCTCGGCCACCACCCGCAGCGCGCTCTGCGCCAGCACCTCCCGGTACAGCGCCTTGCGCTCGGTGGCCGGCCGGGCCACCTCCGCCTCCCGGTCGTCGGTCTTCACGTACCGGACCCGGCCCGCCGACGGCACCACCTCCGGGCCGGGCAGCTCCCAGTTCACCACCAGCTGACGGCTCGACGCCTCCCAGGCCGCCACCAGCCGGTGCGGGAACCCCTCCGGCCACGCCGCCGAGGCGTACAGCACGGCGGTGAAGTACTCCTGCACCGCCTCCGCCTCACCGGACCGCAGCCGGTGCAGCAACTCCTCGGTGCGGGAGGCCCGTTGCTCGTCCTCCCGGCGGAACCGGGCCACCCACTCCAGGTACTGCCCGTGGTAGTCGGCGAGGCGCCGCTGCCGGTCCGCCTCGGCCGCCTGCGCCGCGTACCAGTCCTGCTCGAACCGGGCCCTGGCCTGCGCCACGTACTGCTCGTACTGCTGCCAGACCCCGGGGTTGCGGGCCTGCACCGGGTCCGGCGGCGGCACCTGGTAGCGGGCCTGGTCCGGCATCGGCACCGGCTCACCGAGCCGGCCCGGCTCGAACGGCGGCACCGGGCGCGGCGCCAGCAGGGACTGCGCCCGGAACGCCGCCCGCCCCAGCCCCGCCGTCAGCAGACCGCGCAACTCCTCCACCCGGGCGTCCAGTTCGGCCGTCCGCCGGGCCGCCTCCGCCTCCCGGGCCTGCTGGTAGGCGCGCTGCGCCTCCCGCTCGCCGCGGGCGGCCGCCTTCTGGGCCTCCCGCTCCTCCCGCTCCCGCCGGCGCTGCTCGGCGGTCTGGGCCCGCCAGCGGGCCTCCTCACGGCGCTGCTGCTGTCGCTGCGCCTCCGCCCAGACCGCCAGCACCCCGTCGTTCCGCCGCCCCGCCACGTCCACCCCTTCGTTCCGCGTCCGTCCGGCGCTGCGTCCGCCTCCCGGCCGCGCCGCCGCCGCGCCCGCCACAATAGAACGTGGACGGGGGGACCGTGCAAAGGGCCCGCGACCTGCGGCGCTGCCGGGGGTGAGGAGGCGTCACCCGGGGCGGGGCGCGGTCACCGCCGGTGGGGGCGGTCGGGGCCGTACGGAGCGGACGGGGCGGGCGGGGTCAGACGGACGGGGCCTCCCCGGGCACCGCCGCGTACCAGCGCCAGTCCGTCCGCCGGGGCCGGCCGGGCAGGTCGGTCCGGCCGGTGGCCCACAGCAGGGTCGGCCACGGGCCGGCCGTGCCGTCGAGCGGGACGTCCGGGAAGAGCCGGGCCAGCACGCGGTGGCAGACGTCGGCCGGCGGCTGCCAGGGCAGCCCGAGCCCCTCGGCGACGTCGTGCAGGTGGACCAGGGCCTCCACCAGGCTCATCGCGCCGAAACCGGCCGGATCGGCGAGACCCCACGGGTGGTACGCCCGCACCCCGGGCGAGGCGGTGCGGGCGATCGAGACCATCAGCGCGCCGCTCGCCTCCAGCACCTGCAGCAGCGCGTCCGGCCCGCCCGCGCGGTCGGCGAACACGAAGCTGTTCGGCCCGCCGGGGAAGCGGCGCACCGAGACGAACGGCACGTAGCGGTCGCGCGGCGGCTCCGCCGGCCCCAGCTGGGCGGCGTAGGCGAGCAGGTCGTCCGCGAGGTGCTCGACGGTGCTCCAGCAGTCCCAGCTGATCGAGCCGGCGGGGCGCGACCAGTCGGCGTCGGCGGGCGCGGAGCGCAGCGTGGCGACGGCGAGCCGGAGCACGGTGGCGAGGTCGTCGGGGGTCACGGGCCCGGGCGGGGCGGTGTCGGTGATCATGTCCGCGACGGTATCGGGTGGGCGGCGGCGCCCGGCGCCCGGACACCGCCCTGCGGGTGCGGCCGCCGCGGGGCCGCGGCACCGACCGGGCGCCGCTGCTGCGCGTGCCGTCGCCCGGGCCGGGGCCGGACCCGGCCCGTGCGACGGCACGGCGGGCGCCCCACCGGCCGGGCCCGCGAGACCCGCCGAGGCCCGTTGTCCGACCCGGCGGGTAGCCTCGACTGCTCGGAGCGGAGAGGTGAACGTGGCAGAACGACAGGCGGGCCCGGCGACCGGCTGGATCTCCACCGGCCTGCGGTGGCGCGACGGCCGGCCGGTGCTGAGCGCCGCCCGCGGCCACCTCGTGCACGAGCGCGAGGCGGCCCCCGGCACGGCGGTCGGCTGGCTCCTCGGCGGGCCGCGCCGCTGCACCGGCGCCCTGCTGGCGGGCCGGAGCGAGCGCACACCGTGCCCGCACCACGCCGAGATCGCCCCGGACGGCGGCGCCGTGCAGTGCGCGCCCTGCCAGAGCGTCGACCGGGGCCTGGCCCTGGCCCGGGACCAGATCCTCGACGACGGCCGCACTTACCGGCTCTACCTCGCCTGGTTCGGCCCGGGCCTGCTGAAGGTCGGCCTGACCGCCGAGCAGCGCGGCACCACCCGCCTGCTCGAACAGGGCGCGCTGGCCTGGACCTTCGCCGCACGCGGCAGCCTCCCCGCCGTCCGCCGGGCCGAACTCACCGTCGCCGCCTCCGGACTGGCACGCGAACGGTTCACCAGCCGGGTCAAGCTCGACCACTGGTGGGAGCACGGCGACACCGCCCACCGCCGCACGCTGCTCACCGAGGCCCGGACCCGGGCCCACGAGCTGCTCCACGGCCACGGGGTGGAGCTGTCGGCCGACCACTTGGTCACCGACCACGTCGAGGTCTACGGCCTGACCGGCGGCGCCCCGGCCGCCTACCGGCAGATCGACGCGCTCGCACCGGGCGCGGTGGTCGCCGGACTGCTGCGCCCCGCGATCGGGCGCCACCTGCTGCTCGACCAGGCCGACGGGTCCGAGCCGCTGCTCCTCGACACCCGCCTGCTCACCGGCTGGACGCTCTCCCCGGCGCCCGGCCGCCCGCCGTCCGGCCTGTCCCTGCGCTCGCGGGTCCGCCCGGAGGTCCCGGACACCCAGGAGGCGCTCTTCTAGGCACCGCTCCGGCCGGTGGCGCCCCGGTGGCCCGGACCGGGACCCGGATCCCCGACCGGATCCGGGGCCTGGGCCGGGCCCGCACGGCCGTCGGGCGCCTCCCGGTGCCGCCAGCGCACCGGGTCGAGCGCCCCGGCCGCGGGGTCGCGCACGGGTGGCGCCGCGGCGGCGGGCGGCCGGTAGCCCGCGGTCGAGAGCACGAGCATCTCGTCCCCGCCGGGCTGGAACTCGTAGCCGACCCGCTCCAGCCGGCTCGGGACGCCGTGCTCGGCCAGTGCGGACCTGACGCGGTCCAGCGGGCCGTACCGGACGTTGCTGGTGTGCAGCAGGACCGGGAACAGCCGCACCTGCCACCGGGAGACCCGCGCCAGGTCGAGCAGGGAGGCCAGGTGGAAGTCCTCGTCGAGCCGCGCCCCGTAGGAGAACAGCAGGTGGGAGCCGAGCACGAGGTCGAACGACCGGTCGGGGAAGGGCAGCCGGGGAAGCGAGCCGGCGACGTAGCGGTCCGGGCGGGCGGCGATGTCGGCGGCGAAGGCGCGGGCGGCCCGGCTGCGCAGCCGGGTGAGGCGCTCGGGGCCGCCGAGCCGGGTCCAGACGTACTCGGAGGCGTCCCGCACCAGGGCCGCGTGCTTGTGGCGGATCTCGCGCAGGACCAGCGCGCCGAGGTCCTCCCGGTCGTCGGCGTAGGCGGGGTCGACGGCCACGGCGTCGGTGCCGCGCCGTCCGGCTTCGGCGACGAAGCCGGCGGCGCCGCCCGGGCAGTCCAGGATCCCCAGCCGCAGGTCGTGCTCGGTGAGCGCGAACATGGCGCGGTACTCGTCGAAGGAGCGGGCGCTGACCAGCATCGCTCAGCCGCGCCCGACGAACGGCATGGTGGTCGGCAGCACGGTCAGGGACTGGACGTTGGTGTCCAGCGGCATCGAGGCCATCAGCAGCAGCGCCTCGGTGAAGCGCTCCACCGGGATGGTCGCCTCCACCGCCAGCGATCCGTCGGCCTGCATGGCCGCCGGCTGCGGGCGGCCGTCGGGCGGAGCCACGTTGCCCACGTCGATCTGCCCGACGGCGATGCCGTGCCGGCGGCCGTCCAGCGACAGCACCCGGGTCAGACCGAGGAGGGCGTGCTTGGCGGCCGTGTAGGCGACGGAGTTCGGCCGGGGCACGTGGGCGGACGGCGCACCGTTGTTGATGATGCGTCCGCCGGCCGGGGACTGGGAGCCCATCACCCGGAACGCCTCCCTCGCGCAGAGGAAGCCGCCGGTCACGATGGTGTCCATCACCAGGTTCCAGTCCTCGACGGGCGTGTCCGCGATCGGCCGGCGCGGCGCGGCCGCTCCCGCGTTGTTGAACAGCAGGTCCACCCGGCCGAACCGGCGGCGGACGGCCCCGAAGAGCTCGGCGACCTGAGCGGCGTCCCTGACGTCGGCCGGCACGGCCAGCACGCGGGACGGTTCGACGCCGGCCAGGGCGACGGTCTCCTCCAGGGCGTCCTTGCGCCGCCCGGCGACGGCGACCGACCAGCCGGCGCCGAGCAGGGCGAGCGCGCTGGCCCTGCCGATGCCGCTGCCGCCACCGGTGACGAGGGCGATCCGGCCGGGCTGCTCCGCGGGGGCTGTTCCGGGGGCGGCGGTGGGGGTGGCGGCGTCGGTGGGGGTGGGGTCGGTCACAGGTCCTCCGTGTTCATCCAGATCCGCAGCATGCGGCGGGAGCGCGGTCCGGGCTCGTCGACGTAGGGGGAACGGCCGTGCAGGACACGGCTGTTGCGGATGATCAGCAGGTCGGAGGCGGCCATCGGCAGGCCGAAGGCGATCTCGGGGCGGTAGAGCACCTCGTCGAGCACGTCGAGGGCCTCCCACTGGCGCTCCGTCAGGGGCGGTCCTCCCCGCTCGGGGGAGGACCGCACGGTGCGGGTCTGGTAGTAGCAGCCGACGGTCCCGTCCTTCTGGGTGAAGAGGATCGGGGAGACGATCACCTGCGGGCCCGCCCGGCCGGTCCGGTTGAAGGTCCAGTCCTCGCCGAGGGTGGCGAGGGCGTCGGGCCGCTCCCGCGCGATGATGTCGCGGACGTGGCGCGCGCTCGCCAGCTTGGTGAGCCCCCCGCCCCTCGCCGCGGGTTGCAGGCAGAACAGGACGAGCAGGTCGCAGGTGTCGCAGTGGAACCCCAGTTCGGTGTTCCCGTCGCCGTCCTGGTCGCGGAGCACCTGGGTCAGGTCGCCCTGCCCGTTCTGGGGGACGATCTCGCCGAAGTCGCCGAGTGTGAACGACAGCGCCGCCACCAGCTCGTCCAGCGGTGCCGTCGGGTCCAGCAGTCCGCCGATGTGCGTGAGACCCGCGGACCGGGTGCTGCTCCGCACGAACGCGCGGAGCCTGGCGCGGACCGGTTCGGCCCGGTCCCACCGCCCGGCCCCCGCGTCCGCCTGGAGCAGCCGTCGGTCGTCCTCGCCGAGGGCGAGCGACCAGGTGTCGCGCCGTGCGGCCAGGCCCGCACTGCTCCAGCCGATCTCCTGCACGGTGTCGTCCGGCATGGGGCGACCACTCCCTTCGTCGTTGTCCTCGGCCGTTCTCGGTTGTCCTCACCGGACCTTCGCCGGGCCTGTGGCGGTCTGTTCCGGTCTGTTCCGGTCTGTCTCGGGCTGTTCCGGGACGCGTGTGCGGGGCCACGCCTGGCCCGCGACGCGGGGCGTCCGTCCCCGGCCGGTCGCCCGCCAGGCCGCGCGCCAGGCCGCGCGCCCGGCGCCGCGGCCCGGTCCGGCGCGACCCCGCGAGCACGCCCTAGCGGGTCGTCGTGTCCGTGGCGACGGCGAGGGCCTTCGACCAGACCGCCAGTGCCTCGTCGACCTGCTCCGCCGTGACGATCAGCGGCGGGACCATCCTGACCACGTTCAGGTCGATGCCGCAGGTGAGCAGCAGCAGGCCGAGCTCGGCCGCCGCCTGCTGGGCGCGCCGGGCGGTGTCCGGGTCCGGGGCGCCGTCCGGGTGACGGAACTCGCTGCCCGCCATCAGCCCGAGGCCCCGGACGTCGGCGACGGCAGGGGTGCCGGACGCGACCGCGCGGAGCCCGTCGAGCAGTCGCGCTCCCTGGTCGGCGGCGTTCTCGACGAGCCGTTCGTCCCGGATGACGTCGAGCGTCGCCAGCGCGGCGGCGCAGGCCAACGGGTTCCCGCCGTAGGTGCCGCCCTGCGAACCCGGCCAGGCCCGCTGCATCAGCGCGGCGGGCGCGGCGATCGCTGAGAGCGGCAGACCGCTGGCCAGCCCCTTGGCCGTGATCAGGACGTCCGGCACGGTCCCGGCGTCGTGCTGGTGGGCCCAGAACCTGCCGGTCCGTCCGAAGCCGGTCTGGATCTCGTCGACGACCAGGAGGATCCCGTGCCGGTCCGCGCGGTCCCGCAGCCCGGCCAGGAAGCCGGGCGGCGCCGGTACGTAGCCGCCCTCTCCGAGTACCGGCTCGACGAACATCGCGGCGGTCTCGGCGGGTGCGCTGACGGTGGCCAGGACCCGGTCCAGCCCGCGCAGGGCGTACTCGACCGCGTCCTCCTCGCTCAGCCCGAGCCGGAAGGCGGACGGGAACGGGGCCACGGCGACGCCCGGCATCACCGGGCCGATGCCGGCGCGGAAGCGCGTACCGGCGGTGGTGAGGGCGGCCGCGCCCATGGTGCGCCCGTGGAAGGAGCCCTCGAAGACGACCACGTTCTGCCGGCCGGTGGCGTGCCGGGCGAGCCGCAGTGCGGCCTCGACGGCCTCGGTGCCGGCGGTGGCGTAGAACAGCGAGTCGAGGCCGGGCGGGAGCACCTCGCCCAGCCGTTCGGTCAGGGCGAGCAGGGGGTGGTGCAGCACGGTGGTGTACTGGCCGTGCAGCAGCCTGCCGGCCTGGTCGCGCACCGCCTCGACCACGCGCGGGTGGCAGTGGCCGGTGCCGGTCACCCCCACGCCGGAGGTGAAGTCGAGGTAGCGTCGGCCGTCGGCGTCGAAGAGGTGGATCCCCTCGCCGCGGGTGGCGACGACGGGGGTGGCCTGCTTGAGCACCGGGGAGAGTCGGGACACGGAGCCTGCCTTCTGTCGGCGGATGCGGCGGCGGTCGGTCGCGGTGTCGGGCCGTGCGATCGGTCGCTGTGGTGCGGTCGCGCGGTGCTGCGTTCACTCGCGGCGGTGCGGCGGTGCGGCGGTGCGGCGGTGCGGCGGTGCGGTGGTTCGGTCGTGTGGTCGGTCGCGGTGGTCAGGTCGTGCGGTCGGGGCGTGCGGTCGGGGCGCCGGCGGGCGGGAGGTATCCGGCCTCGGCCGCCCAGGAGAGCGCCGTGGACCACCACTGCCGGGTCGGAGCGGTGAACCGGACGCCCAGCCGGTCGAGCACGGACGTCGTGTAGGAGCGGTCGACGACGACGTTGCGCTCGTCCTGGAGGGACCACGCCGCGGCCAGTCCGGCCTCGGTCGGGTGGCTCCGTTCGGCCCGGGCGATCGCGGCGGCGAACTCCTCGTCGCCGGTGAGCACGACCGGGTGGCCGTGGGCGGCGAGCCACCGGACGAGCTCGTCGTGCGGCGTCTCGTACGGGGTCTCGACGTGGTAGGTGCCGGGTGCGGCGTAGGGGTTGGCGGCGATCGCGGCGATCCCGGCGGCCACGGTGTCGACGTGGGAGAACGCGAAGCCGGCGGCCGGACGCCGGGGCGCCGCGCCGGCCAGCAGGTAGCCGTGGATGAGCTGGTAGATCCGGTTGTCCCCGACGTTCGGCTGGAAGGCCCCGGTCAGGCTGTGCGCCGCGATGTGCCCGCTGCGGTGGATGAAGTACGGGCGGCCCGTCGCCGCCCAGGCGCGGACGGCCTCCTCGGCGCGGAACTTCGCCTGTTCGTAGGGGGTGCGGAAGCGCTGGCCGATCCGCAGGTCGGCCTCGCTGAACCTGCGGGCGGCTCCGTCGACGCCCCCCGCGACGGCGAGCGTCGAGATGTGGTGGAACCGGGCCGTGGGGGTGTGCTCGTCGATCCAGGCGAGCAGTCGGCGGACCGCGGTGTGGTTGGTCCGTTCCAGCTCGGCGGGCGAGGCCACCAGGCGGACGTCCGCCGCGGCGTGCAGGACGGTCCGGGCGGTTCGGGCCAGGGAGAGCCCGGCCCGGGACAGGCCGAGCCCCTCGCGGTCGATGTCACCGGCGACGGCCTCGATCCGGTCGTGGCGGGCGCCGGTCCGCCGGACCCGGTCGAGCCGACGGGCCGCGTCGAGGTCGCCCTCCGCGCGTACCAGGCAGGTGACGTGGGCGCCGCGCCGGAGGAGTTCGGTGAGCAGGTGGCCGCCCAGGTAGCCGGTGGCGCCGGTGAGCAGCACCCGGGCGGGTTCGGCCACCGTGAGGCGGCCGACCGCGGTGCCGACCGCGGTGCCGCCTGCGGGGCCGACCGTGGTGCCGCCTGCGGGGCCGACCGTGGTGCCGACCGCGGGCGCGGGGCCGCCGCGGTGGAGCAGGTGGCCGGAGGTGGACAGCGGGGGCCGGACCGGTGCGGCCGCGGTGGTCCCGGCCGCCGCCGCCACCGTACGGGCGAAGGAGGCGACGATGCGTTCCGCCGCCCGGTGCGCCGGTCCGGGCGGCGCGTAGACGAGGTCGGCGACCAGCCGCTTCTCGACGATGCGGGTGGTGAGGCGCAGGGCGTACAGGGGATCGCCGCCGGCGCAGCGGGCGGTACCGGGCTGCTCGTCCGCGACGGTCCAGTCCAGTGCGGGTTCGTCGGGCAGGTGGAAGGTGCCCAGGAAGTTGAAGCCGGTGTCCGGGCGGACTCCCGCCGTGTCCATCGGCAGCACCGGAGACTCCGCAAGGCGGCGTCCGACCTCCCGTACCCGGGTGCCGGCGGAGTCCGCCCGTCCGTCGGGGGCTTCGAGCTGGAGTCGTTTGACGGCGGTGAACCAGCCGACGGTGTCGAGGTGTTCACCGGTGTCGGCGGTGCCGTCGCGGCCGTGGGTCTCGACTTCGACCGCGAGCCGGGGGCGGCCGGTCCAGCCGGACACGGCGTCGGCGAACGCCGACAGCAGGAAGGCTTCGAGGCCCGGACCGGCGCCGTGGCGGCCGATGAGCGCCGCGGTGCCGCTCTCGTCGAGCGTCCAGCTGATGGCGGCCGGGTCCGGTGCGGGGGTCCGTCCGGTGGCCTTGGTGCGCGCGTCCGGGCCCGCCGCCGCGCCTGCGTCCGTCCCTGCGTCCGTCCGGGCCGTCGCCGCTGCCTCCGCCCGCGGCCGGGGCACGGCTGCGGCCACGGCCGTCGAGGCGGCCCCGGTGGCGGGATCCGCGGCGTGCCCGGTGGCGGGCTCGGGCGCGGGAGCCGGTGGCGCCGTCGCCGCCCACTGGTAGAAGTCCGCGGTCGGCGGGAGGTCGGCCGGCTTGTTGTCGAGCACCGCCCGGTAGGTGTGGGCGAGGTCGTCCAGCAGGACGCGCCAGGAGAGGCCGTCGACGACCAGGTGGTGGGCGATCAGGGCCAACCGGTCGTCGGTGCCGGGCGGACCGCAGAACAGGTGGAAGCGGACCAGCCGCCCGGCGGCCGGGTCCAGGCTGCGCTGGAGCTCGGTGCAGACCTCGGTCACGGTCCGTGCGACGGGGCCGGCCGGTCCGGGCAGCCGCGAGAACGACACCGGGTCGAGGTCGGGCACCGGCCGGGCGTCGCCGTAGCCGTCCGGGGAGACGGGCCGGCGCAGCGCCGGGTGCCGTGCCAGGACGGCCGCGACGGCGGCCGACAGGGTCGGCGGGTCGACCGTCGCCCGGCACCGCAGGAGGACGGACTGGTTCCAGTGGCGCGGGTCCTCGACGGGCTGCCGGAACAGCCACCGCTGGGCCGGCGCGAGCGGCAGCGCCCTGTCGTCGCCCCGGCCGGGGCCGGCGGCGGGGGCCGTCGCGGCGGCGCGCGCGGGGGTGGCGGCCGAGGCCAGCCCGGTGGCGGTGGGGTGGCGGTAGAACTCGTCGGGCCTGACGTACAGGCCCGACCTGCGCAGGAGCGCGATGGTACGCATGGCGAGGATCGAGTCGCCGCCGAGGCTCAGCACGTCGGCGTGCGGCCCGACGAGGGGCAGGCCCAGCGCACTCGCCCAGAAGTCGGTGATCGACCGGGTCACCGCGCCGAGCCGCCCGTCGACCGCGCCGAGCCGGCCGTCGACCGCGCCGAGCCGGCCGTCGACGGCGCCGGGCCGCGCGTCGGCCGGGGCTCGCGGGCCGGCGGCCCGTGCCTCGACGGCCTCGGTCACCAGGGCGCCGAGCCGCTCCCGGTCGAGCTTCCCGTTGGGGCCGACGGGGAAGTCCGGCAGCACCAGGATCGGCTGCGGGACGGAGTACCCGGGCAGCCGGTCGCGCAGGTGGGCGCCGAGCCGGTCGGCCACGCCGTGCGGGGCGGCGCCGTCGGCCAGGGTGATCGCGGCGAGCAGCTGGCCGCCCACGGCGGTGTCGCGGACGAGGACCGACGAGCGGCGGACCCCCGGGAACCCCTCGACGGCCCGTTCGACCTCCGCGAGGTCGACCCGGAATCCCCTGATCTTGACCTGGCGGTCCGACCGGCCGAGGAAGACGAGGTTCCCGTCCGGTCGCCGCCGGCACAGGTCGCCCGTCCGGTACATCAGCCGGCCGTCGTGCCGGGCGAAGCCGCGCGCGGTCTCGGCGGGCCTGCCGAAGTATCCGGCGGTGACCCCCTTGCCGCCGATCAGCAGTTCCCCGACGGCGCCGTCGGCCGCCGGACGCCCGTCGCCGTCGACCACCGTGAGCACCACCTCGCCGATCGCCGTGCCGATCGGGACGGCGGCTTCGTCCGGGGGCAGTTGGTCGGTCGTCGTGGCGAGGAAGCAGGTGGCGCCGACGGTGGTCTCCGTCGGGCCGTAGTGGTTGACCACGCGGGCGGCGACGCCCGTGTCGAGCAGGTCGGCGGCGAGCGCGCGCGGCAGCGCCTCCCCGCCCAGGAGCACGGTGTGCAGCGCGGGTACGGCCGGCCGGCCGGTGACCGCCCGGGCCTCCAGGAGCGCGGTGAGGTGGGAGGGCGTCGTCTTCAGCACCGACACCCCGGCGCCGCTCAGGGTCGCCCAGAAGGCGTCCGGGTCGCGTGACTCGTCGTCCGGCACGACCTGGACCGATCCTCCGGTCGCGAGCGCGAGCAGCCAGGCGGTGTGGCCGAGGTCGGCGGCGAGCGTGGTGACGTGCGCGATCCGCGGGGCGTCGGCCTCGGTGAACCGCAGCCGGTCCGCCAGTGCCCGGGCGTAGTGGACGCCGTTGGCGTGGGTGACGGCCACGGCCTTGGGCTCGCCGCTCGAACCCGAGGTGAAGGAGAGGTAGGCCAGGTCCCCGCTCGCGCCGACGGTGCCCGTGCGGTGCGGCCGGTCCGTGCGGTGCGGACGGTCCGTGCGCTGCGGCCGGTGGCCGTGGGCGGCCAGCGCGTCGACGTCCACCGACTCGGTGGGACAGCCGCCCGGGCCGCGGACCGGGGCCTCCGTGGTGAGTGCCCGGCGGACCCGGACGGAGTCGAGGCGTCGGCGCAGGTCGGGCGCGGACCACTGGGGGTCGGCCATCACCGCGGCGGCTCCCGAGCGCAGGACGCCGTGCAGCAGCGCGAGCATCCGGGCGTCCCTGGGGCCGATCAGGGCCACCCGGTCGCCGCGGCCGACTCCGGCCCGGCCCAGACGGGCCGCGATCCGGTCCGTCACGGCGTCGAGCGTCCGGTAGTCGAACGCGCGGACGCCGTCCGCCAGGGCGGGCCGGTGCGGGTGGAGGCGGGCGATGCGCGACAGCAGCCCGGGCAGGGTCCCGGTGGACCGCGTCGATCCGACGTGCCGTGTCGCGGAGGTCACGCCCGCTCGTCCCCCTTCCGTGCCGCCCGGGTGGGCCGTGCGTCCACCCGGGCGGTGTGGGCGGCCCGTGGATCGCCCGCGAGGTACCCGTCGAGCCGGGCCCGGGCGGGGAGCCGTCCGGCCAGTTCCCAGGCGATCATGCGGTGCAGGCCGTCCAGGTGGATCAGTCCCTCCCGGACTCGGAGGTCCGTGTAGTCGGAGTGGTCGACCGGATCGGTGCTGAGGTAGACGGGTGTGAACGGTGCCCATCTCAGGAGTCTGAGCTTCGCCGCGCAGACGGGGTTCGCGTTCGCCCACGCGGCCCCGCCCGCGCGGACGCGCTCGACCGCCTCCTCCACCGTCAGTCCGCTCCGGGGGACGAGTTCGATCGCACCGCCCTCGCTGAGGTGCCAGGGCAGGACCACGCCGAGGACGTCCGCCCGGGAGAGCCGCACCCGCCGCCAGTCGTCGGCGGTCCGGTCGGCCCGGTCGAGGTTCTCCTCCCCGGCCTGGTTGCTGTTCGCCTCGTGGGTGCGTTCCGCCGGGTGGTCGCGCCGGTAGGCGTCGACGACCTCGGCGAAGGCGACGGCGGTGACGATCTCCACGGCGGTTCTCCTCAGACGGTTCCGGTGTACTCGGTGAAGTGCCGTTCCGCGAACAGCTCCGGCCACCGGCTGTCGGAGAGGCCCAGTTCGCGGGCCCTGGCCAGCATGTGTCTCCAGTAGGGCTTCACCGGACGCCACCGTGCACCCGTCTGGCAGTAGGACGCGTCGATGAAGTACCGGGGACCGCCGGGGCCGTCGGGGGCCGGTCTGCGGGTGTGGAAGAGGGCGGAGTCGAGGAGCACGGTCGAACCGGCCGGCAGCCGGTCGATGACCGTCTCACCGGGCACTTCGCCGGTGCCGAGGTGGGCGAGCGCGGTCTTGTCGGCGGAGCGGCGGTGGGAGCCGGGCAGGATCGCGAGGCTCCCGACCTTCTCGTCGAGGCCGCCGAGGTAGTGCAGCGCGTGGATCATCCGCAGGGCCGGGTCGCCCCGGTCGTTGGGCTCGCAGTCGTGGTGCCACGGTTTGCCCGCGATGCCGGGGGCGTGGCGGTCGCTGTGCAGGTGGTGGAAGACGAACGACGGCCCCATGAGCTGCGTGAGGGTCCGCAGGAGCGGTGGGTGGGTGAGGAGTTCGCCGTGGGCCGCCAGCTCCAGCTCCAGGACCGGGGGCGGACCGCCGGCCTCCGGGGCGGCGCACGCGGCGATGGAACGGGCGCGCAGGCCCTCGTCCACCCAGTGGTCCACCTCGGGCACGAGTCTCGCCCGGAGGGGTTCCGGCAGGAAGCCGGGGAGGACCAGGTAGCCGGATTCCGAGAACTGCCGTTGTCGCGTGGGGTCGAGGGTCTCAAGCCCTCCGGGAGATCGCGGCACCGAACCGACCCACCTCCTTCGGTCGACGGGGTGCACGGCCGGGCACGACGGATCGTTCGGCAAAGGGTTCAAGGGGATTCACGGATCATCCAGACTTCAGGCGGCGGTGAGCCCGTCCAGGGCCGCCACAACCGACGATGGTCGCCACGAAGAGGCATGAGTCGATCACGCAATGTGGTCCGTGTTGGGAGTATGGCTCGCGCGACATGTCCGCCACAAGACCGCGAAAGCTCGCGGCCATCTTCGCGCCACCGTGCCGTGCCGCATCGGCCACCCGTCGACTCGGGCACCACCGGGCGCGTGCGCCCCGCCGGTCTCCCCGCCCCCGCCTTCGTGGTTGCACGTAAAAACCGATGCACCTAGGCTCGGCTGCACGTGGTTTTACTTTGCTACCACTATGTGCGCCCGATCCCGAGAGGCCCGCCATGACCGCCGCCCACGAGACCTTCGACGGCACCTTCCCGTACCGTCCGCACTTCAGCAGTGCCCCCGGCTTCCGGATGCACCACGTCGACGAGGGCACCGGTCCGGTCGTCCTCTGCCTGCACGGCGAACCGACCTGGGGCTACCTCTTCCGCGACCTCGTCCGCCGCCTCGCACCCACCCACCGGGTCGTCGTCCCCGACCACATGGGCTTCGGCAGGAGCGAGACCCCGGCCGACCGCACGTACTGGCTGCAGGACCACGTCGACAACGTCGAGGCCCTCGTCCTCGACCTCGGCCTGACCGGGATCACCCTGGTCGTGCACGACTTCGGCGGCCCGGTCGGCATGGGCCTGGCGGCCCGGCGCCCCGACCTGATCGCCCGGGTCGTCAGCGTCAACGGCCCCACTCCGTTCGGCCAGCCCGACCTCGCCCGGGTGCTGGCCGCCAACGCCGCCGACTCCCCGTGGTTCACCTGGATCGCCCGCGCCCACGCCGACGGCACCCTCGACACCGTCCTCGGGGACCTCGGCCGCGGCGTCCTCGCCACCCTGCGGCTCAACGGCTTCGAGAACCCCGCCGTGGTCACCGACACCTGGGTCCGCGCGTACGCCTCGCCGTTCCCGACGCCGGAGCAGAGCCGCGGCGCGATCGGCTGGGCGAAGGGGTTCGCGACCGGCGCACACCGCTTCGAGACGCCGTCGGACGAGGCCCGCGCCGCGCTGGCCGCCGTCCCCGCGCTGGCGGTCTGGGGCACCGCCGACCGGACGCTGAACGCCCGGTACTTCCTCCCGCTGTTCCGCGCGGCCTTCCCGGACGGTCGGGTCGCCGAACTGCCGGGGGTCGGCCACTACAGCACGGAGGACGCCCCGGAGGCCGTCGCCGACCTGATCGCACGCTTCCTGGCCGAAACCGACCCGGACGCCGCTGCTCCGGACGCCGCCGTTCCCGCCGCCGCTGCTCCCGACACCGGTGCTCCCGCTGCTCCCGACACGGCCTGACCGGGACGGCGTCCGGTCCGCCGGGGCGTTCCGTCAGGACGCTCCGTCAGGGCGCGGTCCGCCGCGGGGCGGGCCCGGCTACGCGAGCTTGCCGCGCACCCCGCCCGGCCCGGAGCGCGCCCGCCGGGACAGCGGCGGCCGCGAGGGCCTGACGTCCGGGCGCCCGCCGGCCGGTTCCTCCGGCGCGGCGCCGGCGCGCGCGGCCCGTGCCGCCGCCAGCGCGATCCGCGCCATCAGCGGGTCCTCCCGGACGCCCGCCGCCCGCTTCGCCGCCTGGCACCGTGTGCACCACAGCGGCGAGGCGGGCCCGTCCGGGTAGTCCATCCCCTCGGGCGGCAGGTAGTGGCTGCCGCACTCGACGCATTCGAAGACCAGCCTCATCCGACGATCACCGTCCCGGAACCGTGGCACCGACTGCATGGCGACCAGAAGGTGTGGATCCTCGGCACCATGCTCCCTTCCTCATCGAGCTCGACCGTGGCCTCGGTCTTCTCGGTCCCCCCGGAACCGCCGCACCCGGAGCAGGACTGAACCTCGGGCATATGCGTTCCTCCTTGGCGCGGGCACCACGGTAGCGCGAATTCCGGCCCCCCAGCACCGATCCTGACGAACCGTCCAAGAAGCGGGGCGCGCACGACCGGTGCGCGCGCCCCGCCGGACGTTCAGCAGGCCACCGTCCGGAAGCCGCAGTTGCCGCTGGTCGACTCCGGGGTGTTGCCGGTGCGCGCGGCGACCCGGTAGCGGTTGCAGTACGAGTCGTGGCACAGGTAGGAGCCGCCGCGCAGCACCCGGCGCCCGGTGCCGTCCGGGCAGGACTCCGGCCCGCGCGGGTCGCGGCGCGGCGAGCGCGCGTACCAGCCGGGGTCGAAGCGGTCGGCGCACCACTCCCAGACGTTGCCGGCCGCGTCGGACAGGCCGAAGCCGTTGGGCGGGTAGCTGCCGACCGGCGCGGTCGCGTACCAGCCGTCCTCGCCGGTCGGCAGGTCGGGGAACCGGCCCTGCCAGATCCGGCAGTGGTGCTCGCCGCCGGGTCGCAGCTCGTCGCCCCACGGGTAGCGGCGGCCGGCCAGCGGGCCGCGGGCGGCGTACTCCCACTCGGCCTCGGTGGGCAGTCGGCGGCCGGCCCAGCGGCAGTAGGCGAGCGCGTCGCGGTGGCTGACGTGCACCACGGGGTGGTCGAGCAGGTCGGCGGCGTCCCCGAGCGGGCCGTACGGGTGGCGCCAGTCGGCGCCGCGGACCTCCAGCCACCAGGGCGCGGCGGGGGAGCGGCCGAGCACGTCGGCGGGATCGGCGAGGGCGAACAGGTGGAAGACGGCGGAGGATCCGGCCCGCTCGGCGTCGGTGCGGTAGCCGGTGGCCTCGGCGAAGGCGGCGAACCGGGCGGTGGTGACGGGCTCGGAGTCGATGGTGAACGGTGACAGTTCCACCTCGTGCACCGGCGTCTCGCCGTCGGCGGGGTAGCCCTCGCCGTGGGCGTCCCCCATCGCGAACACGCCTCCGGGAAGGGATGATTCGGGGTGTGCGGGCCGCGCGGTGGACGGCGCGGCGGGGAGCGGGAGGGCGGGCGCGTCGGCGCCCCGGGCCGACGGCAGGCAGCAGGCGCGTCCGGCGGGGGGTTGACTCATGGGGCCAAGCTATAGCACTTTTCACCTAGGTGAGAATGCACCTAGCGAACCTGGAGAGACCGGGGGACCCGCGGACCCGGCGGCCCGCCGACCGGCGGAGAGCGGGCCCCGCGGTCGTCACGGGCTCCGCGGGCCGTCACGGCCGCCACGGCCGCCACGGAAGAGGAGAAGAACCACCGGTGAAGTTCGACCACGTCCTGCTCGGCCTGCTGGCCATCCACCCCCGCAGCGGCTGGGACCTCAAGCAGTGGCTGGCGGGGGAGGGGCAGTTCGTCCGCTCGAACGCCCACCAGAGCCAGATCTACCGGCTGCTCAACCGGATGGCCGACCAGGGCTGGGTCTCCTTCGAGACCGACCCCCGGGACGGCCGCCCGGACGCCAAGGTGTACCGGCTGACCGAGGCCGGCCGCGCCGAACTGGTCACCGAGGCCCGCTCCCCGTACCAGCCGACCAGCCGCTTCCAGGACCCGGACTTCATGGCCCGGTTCTACTTCACCGGCCTGGTCGCCCCGGACCGCCTGATCGGGCTGATCGACACCGAACTCGCCTACCGCCGCCGCCAGGTGGCGACCATGCGCGGGCGCGACCGGTCCGTCGCCTTCGCGGACGACGTGCCGGAGGCGGACGCCCACCGGGTCCGCCTGCTCCGCGAACTCACCCACCAGTACGGGGCGTCCGCCGTCGACGCCTGGCTCGACTGGCTGGAGCGCACCCGCCGCCTCCTCCAGGACGCACTGCCCGAACCCGCGACCGAAACCCGCCCCGCGCCCACCGAAGGAGAGTCCGCCCGGTGAAAGCCGTCCTGGTCATGTTCGACAGCCTCAACCGCCGCTTCCTGCCGCCCTACGGCTGCGACTGGACCCTGGCCCCGAACTTCAGCCGCCTCGCCGCCCGCTCCGCCACCTTCGACAACTGCTACGGCGGCTCGATGCCCTGCATGCCGGCCCGTCGCGAGATGCACACCGGCCGGTACAACTTCCTGCACCGCTCCTGGGGCCCGCTGGAGCCCTTCGACGACTCCGTCCCCGACCTGCTCGGCAAGGCCGGCGTCTACACCCACCTGGTCACCGACCACCAGCACTACTGGGAGGACGGCGGCGCCACCTACCACAACCGCTACGACAGCTACGAGTTCTTCCGCGGCCAGGAGGGCGACAAGTGGAAGGGGCACGTCGCCGACCCGGACATCCCCGAGACGCTCTCCTGGCGCGACGGCCCGGCCTGGCGCCAGGACTGGGTCAACCGCCAGTACCTGCAGGACATCGCCGACCACCCGCAGACCCGCACCTTCGACGCCGGCCTGGAGTTCATCGCCACCAACCGCGACCAGGACCGCTGGTTCCTGCAGATCGAGTGCTTCGACCCGCACGAGCCGTTCTACTCCTACGCCGAGCACAAGAAGCACTACCCGCACGACTGGGACGGCCCGCACTTCGACTGGCCCGACTACAAGCGCGTCACCGAGAGCCCCGAAGCCGTCGAGCACGCCCGCAACGAGTACGCCGCGCTGCTCACCATGTGCGACGACTCGCTCGGCAGGGTCCTCGACGCCTTCGACGAGCACGGCCTCTGGGACGACACCCTGCTGATCGTCTGCACCGACCACGGCCTCCTGCTCGGCGAGCGCGGCTGGTGGGGCAAGAACATCCAGCCCTGGTACGACGAGAACATCCACACCCCGCTGTTCGTCTGGGACCCGCGCACCCGCGCCACCGGCCGCCGCGCCGCCCTCGTCCAGACCATCGACCTCGGGCCCACCCTGCTGGAGTACTTCGGCGTCCCGCGCACCCCCGACATGCAGGGCCGCGCGCTCGCCGACACCGTCGCCCACGACACCCCCGTCCGGCTGCACGGCCTGTTCGGCGTCTTCGGCGGGCACGTCAACATCACCGACGGCCGCTACGTCTACATGCGCGCCTGCAAGGACGCCGGCAACCGGCCGCTGTACGAGCACACCCTGATGCCCACCCACATGCGCGGCCACTTCACCCCGCAGGAGCTGGCCCCCGCGACCCTCGCCGGACCGCTGCCCTTCACCAAGGGCATGCCCGTCCTGCGCCTGCCCGCGAACTCCTGGGGCAACCCGTACGCCTTCGGAACCCTGCTGTTCGACCTCTACGCCGACCCCGACCAGGAACACCCCCTGGTCGACGACGAGCTGGAGCTGCAGCTGGCCGCGCTGCTCACCCAGGCACTGCGCGACGCCGACGCCCCGGCCGACCAGTTCGAACGGCTGGGCCTGCCCGCCGAGGGCCCGGTCACCGCCGGGCACCTCCAGGTCCGCGCCCAGCAGCCGCAGGCGCTCGCCGCCGCCGAACCCCTCCCCGAGGCGGGCGACTTCCCCGACGCACCGCTCTCCGTGCACACCCCGCTGCGCACCCTGCTGGAGGACGAACGGGCCGCCGCCGCCGTCCTGGAGCGGCTGCCGATGCTGGCCAACCCCGGCCTGCGGGCGATGCTCGGCGGGCTCTCCCCGTTCCGGCTCGCCGCGATGGGCCCGTCCGTCCGGCCCGCCGACCTGCGCGCCCTCGCCGACACCCTCGGCGGACTCCCCGACCAGGCCGACCCGGCCGCCCCGGCGCAGTAGCGGCCGGGGCGGCCGGGTCGGCCGTCCGCGGCCCCACCCCGACGGGAGGGGGCCGCGGACGGCCGGAGGGCGGACCGGGGGGCGCGGCGGGTGCCTCAGCCCCCCAGCGTGCTGCGCAGGAACTCGCGGTTCATCGCGGCGATGCTGGGCAGCGGGATGCCCTTCGGGCAGGCGGTCGCGCACTCGCCGGTGTTGGTGCAGCCGCCGAACCCCTCGGCGTCCATCGCGGAGACCATGTCGCGCACCCGCGACCTCCGCTCCGGGGCGCCCTGCGGGAGGACGTTCAGGTGGACCACCTTCGCGGAGGTGAAGAGCATCGCCGAGCCGTTCGGGCAGGCGGCCACGCACGCGCCGCAGCCGATGCACTCGGCGTGCTCGAAGGCGGTGTCGGCCGCCTCCTTGGGCACCGGGGTGGCGTGCGCGTCGGGGGCGCTGCCGGTCGGGGCGGTGATGTAGCCGCCCGCGCCGATGATCCGGTCGAACGCCGAGCGGTCCACCACCAGGTCCTTGACCACGGGGAACGCCGCCGCGCGCCACGGCTCGACGTCGATGGTGTCGCCGTCGGCGAAGTGCCGCATGTGCAGCTGGCAGGTGGTGGTCCGCTCGGGGCCGTGCGCCCGGCCGTTGATGACCATGCCGCAGGCGCCGCAGATGCCCTCGCGGCAGTCGTGGTCGAAGGCGACGGGCGTGTCGCCGCGGGTGATCAGCTCCTCGTTGAGGCTGTCGAGCATCTCCAGGAAGGACATGTCCGGGCTGATCCCGCCGACCTGGTAGGTGGTCATCGAGCCGGGCGTGTCGGGGCCCGCCTGGCGCCAGATCCGAAGGGTGAGGTTCACGCGTAGCTCCGCTGGGTGGGGTGGACGTGCTCGAAGTCGAGGTGCTCGCGGTGGAGTACGGGCGCCTCGCCGGTACCGGTGAACTCCCAGGCGGCGGCGTAGGAGAACTCCTCGTCGCGCCGGGCGGCCTCGCCGTCCGCGGCCTGGCTCTCGGTGCGGAAGTGGCCGCCGCAGGACTCGGCGCGGTGCAGCGCGTCCAGGCACATCAGCTCGGCGAGCTCGAAGTAGTCGACCAGCCGGTTGGCCTTCTCCAGCGACTGGTTGAGCTCCGCGCCGGTCCCGGGCACCTTGATCCGGCGCCAGAACTCCTCGCGCAGCTGCGGGATCCGCGCCAGGGCCCGGCGCAGCCCGGCCGCGTCGCGGGCCATCCCGCACTCGTCCCAGAGCAGTCCGCCGAGCTCCCGGTGGAAGGAGTCGGGCGTGCGGTCGCCGTCCACCGCGAGGATCAGGTTGAGCCGGTCCGCCACCTCGGCCTCCACCGCCGCGATCTCCTCGTGGTCGGCCGGGACGGCGGGGAGCCTCTCCCCGGCCAGGTAGTCGTTGAGCACCGGCGGGAGCACGAAGTAGCCGTCGGCCAGGCCCTGCATCAGCGCGCTGGCGCCGAGCCGGTTGGCGCCGTGGTCGGAGAAGTTGGCCTCGCCGATCGCGAACAGCCCCGGGACGGTGGTCTGCAGGTCGTAGTCGACCCAGAGTCCGCCCATGGTGTAGTGGATCGCCGGGTAGATCCGCATCGGCACCCGGTACGGGTCCTCGGCGGTGATCCGCTCGTACATCTCGAACAGGTTGCCGTACCTGGCCTCCACGGCGTCCCGGCCCAGCCGGCGGATGGCGTCGGCGAAGTCCAGGTAGACCCCCTGCCCGCCGGGGCCGACGCCGCGGCCCTCGTCGCAGACGTTCTTGGCGGCCCGGGAGGCGATGTCGCGCGGCACCAGGTTGCCGAACGCCGGGTAGATCCGCTCCAGGTAGTAGTCCCGCTCGGCCTCCGGGATCTCGGCCGGCGGCCGGGCGTCGCCCTTCGCCGCCGGCACCCAGATCCGGCCGTCGTTGCGCAGCGACTCGCTCATCAGGGTGAGCTTGGACTGGTGGTCGCCGGAGCGCGGGATGCAGGTCGGGTGGATCTGGGTGAAGCACGGGTTGGCGAAGTACGCGCCGCGCCGGTGCGCCCGCCAGATCGCGGTGGCGTTGGAGTTCTTGGCGTTGGTGGAGAGGTAGAAGACGTTGCCGTAGCCGCCGCTGGCGAGGACGACCGCGTCGGCGGTGTACGTCGAGACCTCTCCGGTGACCAGGTCGCGGGCGACGATCCCGCGCGCCCGGCCGTCGACCACCAGCAGGTCCAGCATCTCGGTGCGGGCGTGCATCTCGACGTTCCCGGCGGCGATCTGCCGGGACAGCGCCTGGTAGGCGCCGAGCAGTAGCTGCTGGCCGGTCTGGCCGCGGGCGTAGAAGGTCCGGGAGACCTGGACGCCGCCGAACGAGCGGGTGTCCAGCAGGCCGCCGTACTCGCGGGCGAACGGGACGCCCTGGGCCACGCACTGGTCGATGATCTCCACCGAGACCTGGGCGAGGCGGTGCACGTTCGACTCGCGGGCCCGGAAGTCGCCGCCCTTGACGGTGTCGTAGAACAGCCGGCGGACCGAGTCGCCGTCGTTGCGGTAGTTCTTGGCGGCGTTGATGCCGCCCTGGGCGGCGATCGAGTGCGCCCGCCGGGGGGAGTCCTGGAAGCAGAACTGGACGACGTGGTAGCCCTGTTCGGCGAGGGTGGCGCCGGCCGCGCCGCCGGCCAGGCCGGTGCCGACCACGATGACGGTGTGCTTGCGCCGGTTGGCCGGGTTGACCAGTCTGGCCTCGAACCGCCGTTGGTCCCAGCGCTGTTCGATCGGCCCGGCGGGGGCCCGGGTGTCGGCGACCGGCTCGCCGGTCCGGTAGTCGCTGTAGTCGCTGTCGTCGGTGCTCAACTCACCACTCCGGTCATCACGGCCACGGGGACGGACAGGAAGCCCGCGGTCAGCAGCAGGGCCAGGCCGTCGGCGGTCAGCTTCAGCGCGCGGTCCCGGCGGGCGTTGTTGGCGCCGAGGGTCTGCGCGGCGCTCCAGAAGCCGTGCCGGACGTGCAGGCCGACGGCGAGCATCGCCACGATGTAGATCGTGCAGCCGTACCACGTCCCGAACGAGGCCACGATGTTCTGGTACGGCTTGCCGTGCTCGGCGTTGGGGTTCACGGTCAGCGTGGTCAGGTCGAGGACGTGCCAGACGATGAACAGCGCCAGGATCACCCCGCCCCAGCGCATGGTCCGGGTCGCGTAGCTCGCCCGCCGCCGCTGGTGCGCGTACTTGCTCGGACGGGCCGCGAGGTCGCGCCGGCTCAGCTGGTACGCGGCCACGCCGTGCAGCACCACGGCGGCCAGCAGGCCGACCCGGGCGATCCAGAGGAACCACTCGTGCCCGAGGAAGGGCTGGCCGAGGGTCCGCAGCCAGGCCGCGTAGCCGTTGATGTCCTCGGGCCCGAAGAAGACCTTGAGGTTCCCCAGCATGTGCGCGACCAGGTAGAGCAGCATGACCAGTCCGCTGACGGCCATGACCGCCTTCTTGCCGACGGTCGACCGCCACAGGGTCAGCAGGATGGACGGATGCCGGGCCGTCCGTGTCGCGGTTGTCATGGCGCCAACGGTAAGGACACGGACGGTGGTGCGTCCAAGACATGATACGGCTCACGACCATAGCCCTGGCCTATCGTGCCGGGCCGCCGGGCGGGCCTATCCTGGCCGGGTGCAGCTCCAGCAACTCCGCTACTTCCTGGCCGTCGCCGAGACCCGCCACTTCACCCGGGCCGCCGAGGCGGCGCACGTGGCCCAGCCGTCGCTCTCGCAACAGATCCGCTCCCTGGAAAGGGAGTTGGGCGCCGAGCTGTTCCACCGCGCACGCGGCAACATCGCCCTGACCGACGCCGGTGAGGCACTGCTGCCGCTCGCCCGGCGCATCATCGCCGACACCGAGAGCGCACGCCACGCCGTCCAGGAGACCGTCCAGCTGCGCCGCGGCCGGGTCCGGCTGGGTGCGCCCCCGAGCCTCTGCACCAGCCTGGTGCCGGACGTGCTCCGGGCCTTCCGGGACCGGCACCCCGGGGTCGCGCTGGTGGTCCGCGAGGGCGGCTCGGGTGACCTGGTGCCCGCGCTGACCTCGGGCGAGCTGGACCTCGCGCTGGTCATCACCCGGCGCAACGGCGCGGGAAGCCAGTCCGCGCACCCGCTGGCCGTCACCGAGCTGCTGCACGAGGAACTGGTGCTGGTGGAGCGCGAGGCCGCGGAGGGCGGTCCCGGCGGGTCCGGCGGCCGCGCCCCCGCGGGCCGCAAGCCCGCCCGGCGGCGCGGGGTCCGGGTGACGGAGCTGCGCGGCCGGCCGCTGGTGATGTTCCGCGAGGGCTACGACCTGCGCGAGGCCACCCTGACGGCCTGCCGGGCGGCCGGGTTCGAGCCGGAGCTCGCGGTGGAGGGCGGCGAGATGGACGCGGTGCTCGGCTTCGTCCGGGCCGGGCTCGGGCCGGCCGTGCTGCCCGGCATGGTGGCGGCCCGCTCGGGGCTGGCGGTGACCCCGTTCGCCGCACCCGGCCTGGGCCGGACCATCGCGGTGGCGCACGGCTCGGAGGTGCCGCTCACCCGCGCCGCGGAGGCGCTGCGGACGACCCTGCTGGACCACCTGCACGACGCGGCCCGCTCGGGTGAGCTGCCACCCGGCACGAGGCTGCTGCTGGAGTGAGCGGTCGGGCGGTCGGGCGGTCGGGCGGTCGCGGCGGTCGTCAGCGGCACCGCCCGGCCTCGGCCGTCGCCGCTCCGCCCCCGCACGCCGCCCTCATCCCGCCGCGCGAACCCGGCCGCACGGCCGAACGGTTGGCACGGTGTGCGAATCACCCGAATCGTGACCTCGCGGATCCACCGGCCCGGAACCCGCTGCTCACGGGCTGCGTCCCAGGCAGCGGCGGTGGTGCCGTAAGGTGCGACGCCGCACAGCCGAGGCGGCGACGGGGAGAGCGCGGAGCGATGGACGACCGGAAGCAGCAGGACCACAGACCGACCGGGGGCGGAAGCGCCCCCGCCGCGGGCGACGCCCGGGTGCCCGCCGACGAGCGGCCCTGGGAGCTTCCCGAGTACCTCCACGAGCGGGAGCTCGGGGCCGGGGCGAGCGGCCGGGTGGTCCTCGCCCGGCACCGGGAGACCGGCACGCCCGTCGCGATCAAGTACCTGCGCGGCTCCGCCGGCACGCCCGGTCTGCGCGCGGAGGCCCGGGTCCTCGCCGGAATCGACTCCCCGCACGTCACCCGGCTCTACGAGTACGTGGAGGGCGAGCGCGGCGCGGCCATCGTGATGGAGCTGGTGGACGGGATCGCGCTGCGCGACCTGCTCCGCGCGGAGGGCGCCACCACCCCGGAAGCCGCCCTGGTCGTGCTGAAGGGCTCGCTGCTCGGCCTGGCCGCCGCGCACGGGGCCGGGGTGGTCCACCGCGACTACAAGCCCGCGAACGTCCTGGTGGACACCGGCGGCACGTCCAAGCTGGTCGACTTCGGCATCGCGGTCCCGAGCGGTGACGACCGCGACGTCTCCGGCACCCCCGCCTACATGCCGCCGGAGCAGTGGGCCGGCCGGCCCGCCTCCCCGGCCGGGGACGTCTACGCCGCGACCGTCACCTTCTTCGAGTGCCTCACCGGCGCCCGTCCCTACGGCGGCACCACGATCGCCGAGCTCGCCGTCCAGCACACCGAGGCCCCGATCCCGGCCGAGCGGGCCCCGGACCCGGTCCGGCCGCTGATCCTGTCCGGCCTCGCCAAGTCCCCGGAGGACCGGCCGGACAGCGCGGCCGCGCTCGTCGAGGAGCTGGAGGCGGTCGCGGCGGCCGGGTACGGGCCGCAGTGGGAGGAGAAGGGGCGGCTCGACCTGACCGCGCTGGTCGCCCTGCTGGCCCTGCTGCTGCCCGGCGCGGGCGGCGCGGCCGGCGGCACCTCGCTGGCCCACACCTCCGTGGGCACCACCGGGACGCCGGGGGCGGAGGCCGCGGCCGGTGCCGACACCCTCCGGGGCGCCGCCCGCGAGACCGTGTCCCCGGGCGGGCGCGCCGTGCGCCTCGGCGCCCGCGGCAAGGCCCTCGCGGGCGCCGCCGCCGGGGCGCTGGCCCTCGCCACCCTGGCCGGCATGGCCGGGATGGCGATGGCGGGGGCCGCCGACGGCGGTGCCCGTACGGTCGTCGGCGGCACCTCGCCGGAGGCGACCACCAGCCTCGGCGCGCCCGATCCGACGGCAGGCCCCGCGACGGGCGACCCCGCGACGGGCGGCCCCGGCGACCCCTCGCCGGAGGGGCCGGCGTCCACGAGCCCGGATCCGTCCGCCTCGACGGCCGGGCCGTCGCCGAGCCCGGGCACGCCGGGCCCGAAGCCCTCCGCCCCGACCGGCGGGCCTTCGGCGGGCCCGAGCGGCGGTCCCACGGCCGCGCCGACCGGCGGGACCCCCACGCCGCCGGGGCTCCCGCCCGGCACCGCCGCCCCGACCACCGGCCTGCCGCCGGCCCCGCCCGGCACCGGTGCCCCCACCGCGGCGCCGACCGCCGCCCCCACCCCGGCCGGCACCGCCGCGCCGCCGTCGACCCCGCCCGCGGGCCCGTCGTCCAGTTCGCCGCCGCCGAGCCCGACGCTCGCCCCGGCGGTGACGGTGGGCTCGGTGAACGTGGACTCGCTCTCCTGCGCCGGGCGCTGGAGCCTGAGCACGACGGTCACGGTGGTCGCGCAGGGCGGCGGCACCGGGACGCTGACGCTGAGCTGGTACCACAGCTCGGGCGGCCGGGCGGTCACCGTCGCGACCGACACCGTGGCGCTCCGCGACGGTCGCGCCACCGTGACCCGGACGCACGACTTCGGCTCGGCCGACACCTTCCCGACCTGGGGCGTGCGCGTCGGCACCGCACCGTCCGCCGCCAAACCCGGCAGGACGTCCTCCGAACTGGCCGCCTACCTCTGCGATCCGCCCCGCTGATCCGCACCCCGGCCACCCCCTGGCCTTCCCCCGGCGCATCGGCCCCGTGCGCCGGGGCCCTGACGACCCGTCCCGGCCCTGACGACCCGCCCCGATCCCGCTCACTGGAGGAGCCATGTCCAAGCCCCGACCCGACTCCGCCCCGGCACCGGGCGCGGACACCGACCGGACCGTCCGCCTCGCCCCGGCCGACGGGGCGGTCGACGGTTCCGACGGCTCCGACGGCTCCGGCGGGGCGGCCACCGTCCGGCTCGGCCCGGGGGCGGCGGCACCGGAGCGGACCGTCCGGCTGGACCGCCCCGCCGGTGCACCGGCCACGGGCGGACCGGACGCCGAGGCCACGGTCGGGCTGGAGGACACCGAGGCCGCGAGCGCGACGTTCCTCGATCCCCGGGCCTGGGGAGGCGCACCGGCCCCGGGGGAGAGCGTCACCCTGGCGGAGCCCCCGGCGCCCGCGCCCGGCACCGTTCCGCCCGCGCCCGGCACCGTTCCGCCTGCGCCCGGCGCGGACCCGTCCGCCTCGGCGGTGCCCGGGGTGACGGCGGCGCTCGGTGCCACGGCGGCGTCCGGCGCGTCGCCCGGCGAGGGTGCGGAGGACGATCGCCCGTTCGCCCCGGGCGAGTTGCGGCGGTTCGGACCGGGCGTCCCGCCGCAGGCCGCCGCCGTCTGGCACGGCCGGGCCGTACCGGGTGCGGAGCAGCCGCGCCGCCGCCGGGCACTCCGGTGGCTGGTGCCGGTGGCGGTGGCGGCGGCCGTCCTGGCGTTCCTGTTCTGGCGCTTCCAGGGCCCCGCCCTGGAGGTCACCGGCGTCGGCGTCACCACCGCCGATCCGGCGGGCCCCGGCTGCGGCGGCACGGCGGTGGTCACGGCCGTGCTGGAGACCAGGGGCGGGGCCGGAACCGTCCGGTACCGCTGGCTGCGCAGCGACGGCACCACCTCCGGCGAGATCCGCCAGGACGTCCGCTCCGGCACCCACCGCACCGAGCTGGTGCTGCGCTGGAGCTTCGAGGGCCGGGGGTCGTTCGACGCCACCGCGACCCTGGAGATCCTGGCTCCGCAGGCCAGGACCGCGGCCACCTCGTTCCCCTACCGCTGCCCCTGAACCCGCGGGGCCCCGGCGTCCGTGCCCGTGCCCGTGCCCGCCCCCGCCCGGTGGTCCGGGCGTGCCGCGCCGTGCCGTCCCGTGCCCGGTCGGCCGTCCGGAAGCGGACACACGGAGGGGCCCGGGGCGGTGCTTGGGTTCAAGGGGTCGTCGCAACACCACTTGGTTTTAGGTGGTGAGTAGATCACGTAGACGCTCGGCTGGGGTATCCCAGCCGAGCGTCTTGCGTGGGCGGCCGTTGAGTTCTTGGGCGACGTGTTCGAGGTCTTCGGGGCTGTGCGGGCTGAGGTCGGTTCCCTTCGGGAAGTACTGCCGCAGGAGCCCGTTCGTGTTCTCGTTCGAACCGCGTTGCCAGGGTGAGGCGGGGTCGCAGAAGTAGACGGGCATGCCGGTGGCCATGGTGAACTGCCTGTGGCGTGCCATCTCGCTGCCCTGGTCCCAGGTGAGGGAGCCGCGCAGGTGGGCGGGCAGGGTCTGGATGGTGCGGACGAGGCCGTCGCGGACGGTCTCGGCGTCGTGGGCACCGCCCGGCAGGTGGACCAGCATGGTGTAACGGGTGCTGCGCTCGACCAGGGTGGCGATCGCGGAGCGGCCGCCCGCGCCGATGATCAGGTCCCCTTCCCAGTGACCGGGCACGGCCCGGTCCTCGACGTCGGCGGGTCGGTCGCTGATCATCACCATCGGGTCGATGAACCGCGGGGTGCGCCGCTCGGGGTCGCGGCGGGGTTTGCGGCGGGTCCGGCCGGAGCGGACGGCTGCCTGTACTTCCCGTTTCAGGCCGCCACGGGCCTGGAAGTACAGCGCCTGGTAGATCGTTTCCACGCTCACCCGCATGCTCTCGTCGTCGGGATGCTCCGTCGGTAGAGCGTGGCAGATCTGTTCCGGTGACCACCGGACGCGCAGTCTGTCCTGCACGAAGCCGCGCAGTCGTCCCTCGCGCAGCAGCTTGCGCTCCTTGGGCCGGGGCCTGCGTGCGGCGGCCGCCCGGTGGGCCGCGTAGGGCTGGTATCCCTTGCTGCCCGAGTTCGCGTCGATCTCCCGCTTGACCGTGCTCGCCGGCCGCCCCAGGGCACGTCCGATCGCCCGCAACGACTGACCGAGTGCCTGG
This sequence comes from Kitasatospora sp. NBC_00458, assembly GCF_036013975.1. NCBI lineage: Bacteria > Bacillati > Actinomycetota > Actinomycetes > Kitasatosporales > Streptomycetaceae > Kitasatospora > Kitasatospora sp. NBC_00458. The sequence continues at coordinate 330,200 of NZ_CP107904.1, read as the reverse complement.
AGATCCCGTATCCGTTCGCGCTCGGCCAGTGTCAGGAACCTCGGGTGCAGTTGCTGTTCCAGGGCCGTCAGGCCCACTGGTGCCGTGGTCACACCGCACATCGTGACGGTCCCGGTGGCGTAGTCGACACGGCGGCCGTCGGGATAGGTCCGCGTCATGGCACTCTTCTTGACGCCCTGGTCCCAGTCCCTGGCCGTGCGCTCGCTCACACCGACCCGCCGGGCCGCCTCCTGACGCGCGACACCCCCGGCCCGGAGCCGCTCGTACTCGTCGCGCCCGGGGTGCCGCCGTGGCAGGCGCACCGAGCTCTGTCCGGCCTTCCGGGCCCAGCCGAAGGCGGTGTTCCGGTTCATCCCCAGCTCACGCGCCACCACGGTCACGTTCCCCACGGCATCCAGCCGCGCAAGGAAACGCTCCCTCAACCCCGAAAGATCATCGCGTCCAACGCCCACGGTCCCCGCAACTCCCATCGATCACGGGTGTTGCGAGGACCGTTAGAACCCAAGGTGCCCCGGGCCCCTCCGTGCGGGCGGTACGTCCGCGTCAGGCGGGGAGCACGGCCTCGATGGCGGCGACGACCTCGTCCGACTCCGGCTCGGTGCGCGGCCGGATCCGGGCGGCGACGGTGCCGTCCGGCGAGACCAGGAACTTCTCGAAGTTCCAGGAGACGTCACCGGCCTGGCCCTCGGCGTCGGCGGTCCGGGTCAGCGCGGCGTAGAGCGGGTGCCGGTCCTCGCCGTTCACGTCGGTCTTCTCGAACAGCGGGAAGGAGACGCCGTAGGTGGTGGAGCAGAAGGTCTGGATCTCCTCGGCGCTGCCCGGCTCCTGCCCGGCGAACTGGTTCGAGGGGAAGCCCAGCACGGTGAACCCGCGCTCGGCGTAGCGCTCCTGGAGCCGCTCCAGACCCGCGTACTGCGGGGTCAGGCCGCACTTGGAGGCGACGTTGACGATCAGCAGCGCCTTGCCCTTGTAGTCGGCGAGCGACGCGGCTTCGCCGGACAGCGTGCGCAGCGGGATGTCGTACAGGCTCACGGTGTGGTCCCCATTCTGAGGGTCGGCTTTTGAGGTCGGCTTCTGAGGGTGTGCGGATACCGGCGGCCGGGACCGGCCCGCCCGGAACGCTAGCCGCTCCCGCTCCCTCAACCGCCACCGGCCCGCGGGTGTTCCGGGAGCGGAGGTCAGGTGAGCCGCTCGGCGACGGGCCGGTCGGACACCGGGGGAGGCGCGGCGGCCGCGAGCCGCTCGGCGACGGCGCTGAAGTCGGCGCTGAGCCACCGCTCGGGCCGCATCCGGATGGCCACGTCGGCCACCAGCTGTTCGGTGGTGGCCGCCAGGTACGCCGGCGCGGTGTCGGGGGTCAGGTAGCGGTGGGCCATCGCGGCCCGTTCGTCCGGGTCGAGCCGGTCCTCGATCGCCACCACCGGCCCCTCGACGCTCACGTAGCGGCAGGGCGCCTCCTCCTGCTGGGCGCAGAGTGTGAACCGGCCGACGGCCCGGATCCGCCGGGCCTTGACGGAGTCCCGCCCGGTGAGCACGGTGACGAGTCCGCCGGGCCGGTAGGAGTACCAGACCGGGACGGCGAGCGGGGCGGCGGCCGTGTCGGCGCCGCCGACGGCGAGGACGCCGACGTGCACGGCGGCCAGGAACCGTTCGCGGTCGGCGCTGCTCATGGTGAAGGACACGGCGTGGGCCTCCCGGAGTGGGCGGGCCCGCGCGCCGAGGGCGCGCGGGCGGTCCCTGATACGTGTCCTTGATACGTACCCGTACGGTATCCGTCCCGAACGCGGCCCCGGACGCCGTCCCCCGTCCGTACGCGGCGGGAGGGACCGGACGGCGCAGGGACCGGCCGGGGACGGGGTCAGGGCGCCAGCGGCCGGATCGCCGTGGGGGCGTGGCCCGGGAGCGTGGCGACCTCCTCCCACTCCATGACCTTGTCGATGTCGGCGGCGCCCATCGAGATGTCGGTGACCCGCTCCAGGATCGCCTCGACCACGACCGGCACCCGGAACTCGGCGGCCAGCTTCTTGGCCTCCTCGAAGGCGGGCAGCAGCCCATCCGGTTCGGTGACCCGGATCGCCTTGCAGCCGAGGCCCTCGGCGACCTTGACGTGGTCCACGCCGTAGACGCCCAGCTCCGGGGAGTTGACGTTCTCGAACTCCAGCTTGACCTGGAAGTCGATGTCGAAGTTCCGCTGCGCCTGGCGGATCAGGCCCAGGTAGGAGTTGTTCACCAGGACATGGACGTACGGGATCCGGTGCTGGGCGCCGACGGCCAGCTCCTCGACCATGAACTGGAAGTCGTAGTCGCCCGAGAGCGCCACGATCCGGCCCTCCGGGTCGGCGGTGGCGACGCCCAGCGCGGCCGGGATGGTCCAGCCGAGCGGACCGGCCTGGCCGCAGTTGATCCAGTGCCGCGGCCGGTAGACGTGCAGCAGCTGGGCGCCGGCGATCTGGGAGAGGCCGATCGTGGTGACGTACCGGGTCTCCGGGCCGAACGCCCGGTTCATCTCCTCGTACACGCGCTGCGGCTTCAGCGGGACGTCGTCGAAGTGGGTGCGGCGCTGCAGCCGGGCCTTGCGCTCCTGGGTGGAGGCGGCCCAGGCGCTGCGGTCCTTGAGGGTGCCGGCGGCCTTGAGCTCCCGGGCGACCTCGACGAACAGCTCCAGCGCGGCCCCGGCGTCCGAGGCGATCCCGAGCGCGGGGGCGAAGATCCTTCCGATCTGGGTCGGCTCCACGTCGACGTGGACGAAGGTGCGGCCGGCGGTGTAGACGTCGAGGCCGCCGGTGTGGCGGTTGGCCCAGCGGTTCCCGATGCCGAGCACGAAGTCGGAGGCGAGGAAGTTCTCGTTGCCGTACCGGTGGGAGGTCTGCAGGCCGACCATGCCGGCGTTGAGCCCGTGGTCGTCCGGGACGATGCCCCAGCCCATCAGGGTCGGCACCACCGGGACGCCGGTCAGCTCGGCGAACTCCAGCAGCAGGTCGGCCGCGTCGGCGTTGATCACGCCGCCGCCGGCCACGATCAGCGGCCGCTCGGACTGCTGGAGCAGCGCGACGGCCTTCTCGATCTGGGTGCGGTTGGCGGCGGGCTTGTAGACCGGCAGCGGCTGGTAGGCCTCGGGGTCGAACTCGATCTCGGTGAGCTGGACGTCGATCGGCAGGTCGATCAGGACCGGGCCGGGGCGGCCCGAGCGCATCAGGTGGAAGGCCTGCTGGAAGACGCCGGGGACCTGGGCGGCCTCCAGCACGGTGGTGGCGGCCTTGGTCACGGGCTTGGCGATCGAGGCGATGTCGACCGCCTGGAAGTCCTCCTTGTGCAGGCGGGCGACCGGGGCCTGGCCGGTGATGCACAGGATCGGGATCGAGTCGGCGATGGCCGAGTAGAGGCCGGTGATCATGTCGGTGCCGGCCGGTCCGGAGGTGCCGATGCAGACGCCGATGTTTCCGGCCCCGGCCCGGGTGTAGCCCTCCGCCATGTGGGAGGCGCCCTCGACGTGGCGGGCCAGCGTGTGCCGGATCCCGCCGGAGGCCTTGAGGGCGGCGTAGAAGGGGTTGATCGCCGCGCCCGGCACGCCGAACGCGACCTCGACGCCTTCGAGCTTGAGGATCTCCACGGCCGCGCGGGCGGCTGTCATACGAGGCATCGGACTTCTCCTGCGTCGGCCCGCTGGGAACCGGAGGGCTCATCTCCAAAATTCCATCATGCGGAAGAAAGGTTTCTTTATGCGGAAACAAAAGTATGGCGGGCCCCGCCGGAGCGTCAAGAGGGAGTTCAACAGAATGTGGAAGGCGGGGTGCCCGTCGCCGAGGGGCTGCCGCCGAGGGGCTGCCGCCAGGGCTCCTCGCTCGGGGCCGTCGCCGGGAGTCCTCGCCGGGGTCGGCCGTCCGGCGGGTCGCCCGCCCGGCCCCGGGCTCGACCTGGTGCTCGACAGGCGTACGTGCGTACCCGCCCGAGCCCCGGATTCCGGGCCGAACGCGGTCCCGGTGTGTCGCCCGGGTGAAGGGACGGTGAGCGAGGTTGGCCCGGCCGGGACCACTGGGTACCGTCGGTGGCACGCCGGACCCGTCATGGTTGCCATGTTCAACTCGGGTCGCGGCAAGGGGGTTTGGGGCCGGCAGGGGAGCGGGGGAGCTCCGGCGTCCGGTTCCCCTTCCGCAGGACGCTCAAGGACGTCCAAGGACGCTCAAGGACGCGCGAGGACCTTCCGGGCCGGTTCGGGCCGGTTCGGGCCGCGCCCGTCCGGCCCGCCCGCTCCCGACCGGGGTGACCCGCCCACCGCGGCCCGCATCGGCCCCGACCCGCCGCCCGCCACCACCGTCCGGACCACCGGAACCTCCGGGTCCGGAGAATCCCGAGGCCTCCGGGGCCCTCCGGAGCCGCCGGGCCCGTCCTGCTCCGCCCGTCCCCGCCCCGGCCGGGGTCCCTCCCGGCTGCCCCGACCGCCCCCGCCCCCGCCCCGGCCGACCCGATCGCCCCGGGCGGGCCGCGACCGGCCAGGCCGCCCGCCCGTGCCGCCGTTCCGCCCTCCCAGCAGCAGCGCGCCCGCCCGCGGCGGGCGTACGGAAGGAATCGCCCCATGCCCCGACGCCGCCGCCCGGCCGAAGACCCGGCCGCCGGGACCTCCCGTTCCGCCACCGGGGCCGTGCGCTCCATCGCCGCCGGCCCCCGCTCCGCCGCCGCCCGCTCCACTGCCGCCCGTTCCGCCGCCGCCCGCCTCCCCTCGTGTGCCCCGGGGGTGCCCCGGTGAACGACCTGCCCCGTCGGCGCAAGAGCCCGCCCGCCGGCCCGCGCCGCAAGGCTCCGCCCGGCCGCGCCCGCCCCCGCCGTTCGCTGCGCGGCCGCACCCCGGCCGCCGCGCTGCGCGCCGTGCCCTGGCGCTACGACCTGCCCGCCTCGCTGGTGGTCTTCCTGGTCGCGCTCCCGCTCTGCGTGGGCGTCGCCGTCGCCTCCGGCGTCCCCGCCGAACTCGGCCTGGTCACCGGGATCGTCGGCGGCCTGGTGGTCGGCGCCCTCCCGGGCAGCAGCCTCCAGGTCAGCGGACCGGCCGCCGGACTGACCGTCCTCGTCTACGAGGCCGTCCAGCAGTTCGGCGCCGCCGCCCTCGGGATGCTGGTGCTGCTCACCGGACTCCTCCAACTCGCCATGGGCGCCCTGCGGTTGGGGCGCTGGTTCCGTGCCATGTCGGCCTCGGTGGTGCACGGCATGCTGGCCGGGATCGGCCTCACGCTGCTCTTCGGCCAGCTCTACGCGCTCGCCGACCGCCGGGCCCCCGGCACCGGCACGGAGAAGATCGGCGGCCTGCCCGCGCTGCTGCGCGACAGTGTCACCGGCGCCGCGAACAGCAGCGCGCTGGCGCTCGGCACAGCCACCCTGCTGGTGCTGGTCGCCTGGAAGTACCTGCCGCCCCGGATCGGGAAGGCGGTGCCCGCCCCGCTGGCCGCGGTCGGCCTGGCCGCCGCCGTCACGGCCGCCGCCGACCTGCCGGTGGCCCGGGTCCGGGTGGCCGGACTGCTCGACGTGGTCCGGCTGCCCGACCGCGACGCGCTCGGGACCCTGGCCGGCTCGGCGGGGCTCGGTACGATCCTCGCGTTCACCCTGATCGCGTCCGCCGAGACCCTGTTCAGCGCCGCGGCCGTGGACCGGATGCACCACGGCCCGCGCACCGACTACGACCGCGAACTCACCGCCCAGGGCGTCGGCAACACGCTCTGCGGACTGCTCGGCGCGCTGCCGATGACCGCGGTGATCGTCCGCAGCGCCGCCAACGTGCAGGCCGGCGCCCGGACCAAGGCGTCCCGGGTGCTGCACGGCTGCTGGCTGCTGCTCTTCACCGCCCTCCTGCCCGGCGCGCTCGGCCTGGTCCCGCTGACCGCGCTGGCCGCCGTCCTGGTGCACGCCGGTGCCAAGCTGGTCCCGGTGCGGCGGATGGCCGCGCTCTGCCGGGAGCACCGGGGCGAGGCGGCGGTGCTCGCCGTGACGGCCGTCTCGATCATCACCACCGACCTGTTCGAGGGCGTGCTGATCGGCATCGGGCTGGCCGTCGTGAAGTCCGCCTGGCAGACCTCCCACCTGCAGATCGGCGTGGAGGAGCTCCCGGCCGCCGCCGACGGCCCCGGCGAACCCCGGCTGCGGGTCCGGTTGAGCGGCAACGCGACCTTCCTGCGGCTGCCCCGGCTGCTGGACACGCTGGAGCGGCTCCCGGCGGACCGCCCGGTCGAGCTGGACTGGTCGGGACTGCGCCACCTCGACCACGCCTGCACGGTCGCGCTGACCACCTGGGCCGCGCAGCACCGCGCCCGCAGCTCGGCCCCGCTGGAGGTCGAACCTCCGCTGCCGACGGTGGTCTGACGGAGCGGCCGCGGGGGCCGGCGACCGCTCGCCGGCCCCCGCGGCCCGAGCCCCCGGCCCCGAGCCTCCGGGGCCCTGAACGTCCGCAGGGGTCGGCCCCGGCCCGGCCCGCCACGCCCCTCCCGTCCCCGGTGCTACGCCCCGTCGAAGGTCCAGGTGAGCGCCACCTGCCCCTCCTCGGCCACCGCCCCGGCCCGCGCGTACGTCGCCAGCGCCGCCGCGTTCCCCTCCTCGGTGATCGACCACATGCCGTAGCAGTCGCGTTCGCGCGCCAGGTCGGCGAGCGCCGACACCAGGGCCCGTCCGACGCCGCGTCCGCGGAACGGCTCGTCCACGCCGAGCTCGTAGAGGAACATCTCGGTTCCCTTGTCCGGGTGGGTCATCTCGACGCCGGTGGCCATGCCCGCCGGGGCGCCGTCGACGTAGGCGATCAGCAGGTGGTGGCGGTCGTCCGCCAGGAAGCGCCCGGTCGCTCCGGGCTGCGGGGGATCATCGAACAGGTGGCCGGCCGCCTCGACGGCCCCGGCCCGGGTGATGCGACGGATCTCCATGCGGCGATACTGTCAGGTCCCGCCCCCGCGGATCCGGGTCTTTCCGCCTCAGGGTCCCGCCGGATCCCTCTGCCGCGACCCGGCGCTCCCTCTCCCGCCCACCGTGATCCTCCCTCCCATCTTTCTTGACCGATCGATCTGGAAAGGGCTACGGTTCACCCATGGCGCGAACCAAGGAATTCGATCCCGACGCAGCGCTCCAGTCCGCACTGGAGCTCTTCTGGCGGCGCGGCTACGAGGCCACCTCGATGGCCGACCTGGTCGACCACCTGGGGATCGCCCGCGCCAGCATCTACGCCACCTTCGGCAGCAAGCGCGAGCTCTACCTGAGGGCGCTGGAGCGGTACGGGGAGCAGCAGAACCCGCTGCTGCTCTCCGAACTGTCCCAGCCGGGGCCGGTGCTGCCGGCCGTCCGCGCGCTGGTCCACCGCTTCGCCCGGGAGTCCGCCGCGGACGGTGACGGGGGCCTGCAGCGCGGATGCTTCGTCACCAACACGGCGGTCGAGCTGGCCCCGCACGACGAGGGCGCCGCCCGCCGGGTGGAGGCCAGTCTGGGCCACCTGGAGACGCTGCTGACCGCGGCCCTGGTCCGGGCCCGCGCCCAGGGCGAACTGCCCGACGGCCGGGACCCGCAGGCGCTGGCGCGGCTGCTGCTGGTGCTGTTCCAGGGCATGCGGGTGATCGGCAAGGCCGGTGACGGCTCGGCGCGTCTGCGCGACGCCGCCGAGCAGGCGCTGGCCCTGCTGGACTGACCGGAGCGGGGCCCGCGCCGCGGCACCCCGGTCCGCGCCCGCCGCCCCGCCCCGCCCGGGTGTTCCCGCCCGGCGGTCCGTACCGCCGAGCCCGCCCCCGGGCGGCTCCGTCACCCCGTTCCCCCGTCGCTCCGTTCGCCGCGCTGTTCGCCGCGCTGTTCCCGTCTGTTCTGAACTGCTGTCCTGATACTGAACCGAACGGTCGATTTAGACCACGATCGAGGAGTCCCAGCATGACCAGCACCACCACGCGCTTCGCCGGCAACTCCGTCCTCGTCACTGGTGGCGGCAGCGGCATCGGCCGCGCCGTCGCCCTCGCCTTCGCCCGGGAAGGGGCCCGGGTCGCCGTCGCCGGACGGACCGCGGGCGCCCTCGCCGAGACGGTCGCCCTGATCGAGGCCGAGGGCGGCACCGCCGTGGCCCTGGTCGGCTCCGTGGCCGACGGCCAGGACGCCGCCCGGCTGGTCCGGGAGGCCGTCGAACAGCTCGGCGGACTGGACATCGCGGTCAACAACGCCGGCATACTCGGCGGCCTCGGCCCGGTCGCCGACGTCGCCGAGGAGGACTGGCAGCGGCTGATCGACACCAACCTCACCGGCACCTGGCTCGTGATGAAGCACCAGATCGCCCACCTGCGGGCCAACGGCGGCGGAGCCATCGTCAACATCGCCTCCAACCTGGGCGTCCACATGCGGCTGGAGGGCCTCGGCGCCTACGCCGTCTCCAAGGCCGCCGTCGCGGCCCTGACCCGCAGCGCCGCCCGCGACCACATCGCCGAAGGCGTCCGGATCAACCTGGTCAGCCCCGGCCCGATCGACACCGACATGTCCTCCCGCCCGGGTGAGACCGCCGCCGACAAGGCCGACCGCATGAAGGGCGACGTGCCCGTCGGCCGGGCCGGGGCCGTCGAGGAGGTCGCCGCGGCGGTCCTGCACCTGGCGTCCCCCGAGTCGGCCTACACCGTCGGCGCCGACCTCGTCCTCGACGGCGGCATCACCGCCTGAGGCACCGCGACCCCGAACGGCCGGACCCCCACCCGGCCGTTCGGATGTCCGGGGGGGAGGCCGGGCCACGGGGGTGTCCGGCCTTCCCCTACGCGGAAAGGGCCTCCCTACGTGGAAAGGGCCTCCCTACGCGGAGAGGGCCTCGTCGTCGGCCGGGGCGCCGCACGCGGCGGCCAGGTCGTCGAGCGAGAGGCCGAGGGCGAAGGCCAGGGCGGCGACGGTGAAGAAGGCGGGAGTCGGCGCCCGCCCGGTCTCGATCTTGCGGAGCGTCTCGGCCGAGACGCCGGCGGCGGCCGCCACCTCGACCATGCTGCGCTCGCCACGCGCCTCGCGCAGCAGCGCACCGAAGCGCTCGCCGCGCTCGCGCTCCCGGGGGGTCAGCGGAGTCCTCACCATGCCCCCGATGGTAGGCCAGCCGCACGGCGGAGGGCACCGCCCCCGCCCGTCGGCCCGGTCCGCCCCGCCGGTCCCGCCGCTCCCGCCGGTCCCGCCCTCCCGCCCGGCCACCGGCGCCGTGCCGGGCGGGACCGGGCGGGACCGGGCCCCCGCCCCGGGCGGGCGTCCGGTCGGCGCACTCCGATCCCGAAAACCCGCATGCGCCGCCTCGGGCGGTTCTGGGATCATGCCCGGATGCCCCACCACCTCGAACCCATGGTCGTCCGGCACACGCACCGCCTCCCCGCTCCCGGCGGGCCCGCCGGGGAGGGCGGCGCCGCGGCGCGGCAGTTCGACGCCGCGCTGATGTCGGTGGGCTTCAAGCTCTCGGCCGACCTCCTGGCGCACCTCTCGGGGCTGGCCGAGGAGGCGGTCGTCGACACGGCCGTGCGCACGCTCGGCACCGTCCGCGAGATGGTCGGCGACCACGTCCGCCACAACACCTACTTCGTGGACTTCCCGGCCAACGTGCCGGACACGTTCGACTTCTGGATGCGTTGCATCGCCGAGGCGCTCGCCGACGACGCCTCACGCGCGAGCACGACAGCCGCTCTGCGCACCGGCGTGGTCGACCTCCTGACCCTCCCCTCGTACGGCGACTACCGGCACACGTACGCCGAGATGCTCGCCGCGCACGACGAACTGACCGCCGCCGCAGGCGACCGCATGACGGTCCTGCACCTCGGCGCCGCCCCGGCCGACGAGGTCACCGCCCTATACCTGGCCCTGGCGGGCAGCACCACCCCGCTGGGCGAGGAGGGCCTGCGCGACCTCGGCCCGCTCGCCGCGCACTGCGTCGGCGGCCCCCAGCCCGGGGCCATCCCGGTGCGGGAGTCCCGGGCCGTGGTCAACCTCGCCCGCCTCGACGCCGGCGCCGACCTCCTGCTGGACACCGTCACCGATGTCCTCCGCCTGGCCTGCGCGCTGTCGGGCGGCGACGTGACCCTCGTGGCACCGACCCGGTTCCGGGCGCTGTCCCGGCGGACGCGCCGGGCCCTGCTCGCGGGCCTCGACGCCGTGGTCGCGGCCGCCCCCGACAAGCTCGCCGACGTCACCGCGCACCGCGAGGCGTTCAAACGCCTCGGCGAACGCCTCCACCCGCACGAGTACCCGCGCTGGCCGCACGCCGCCGACGTGTTCGCCGTGGCCCGGGGCGAGAAGGAGGCCCGGTCGTTCGACGGCCGCGTCGAGGAGCTGCTCGGCGCGAACGACGTCACCGGCGCCGCGCGGCTGCTCACGGCCGCCCCGGGCAAGCTGTTCCGCTCCCTGGACCGCCTGCTGCGCGCCTGCCGGACCCAGGACGAGCGCGACGCCGTCGTGGCCGCCGCCGAGCAGGTCGCCCCGCGGGTCTCCGGCAGGGTGCTGCTGTCGGTCCGCGAGCACCTCCTCAACCGGGCGGACGGGACGACGGTCGGGCGCCGGGTCTTCGTCAACCGGCTCGGCGGAGCCTGGGTGACCACCGACACCCGCCCACCGGTGCCGCCGTCCGAGCGCGAGCGCCTGATCGCCGCCGTGGACGCCGAGACGCGCCGCCGACTCCCGGCGCCGGGGCACCTGCTGATCGACCCGGACGTCCTCGACGTCGCCCTCCCGCTCAGCGGCAGGGCGACGGCGGCCGGGCTCGGCGTGCTGCCCCGCGGCTCCCTCTCGCCGGTCGACGGCGAACTGCTGCGCTTCTTCGTCCACTGGAAGCAGACCGCCCGCAGCACCGACTTCGACCTGTCGGCGCTGGTGCTGGACGCCTCCTACCAGACCGTCTGCTGGCTCTCGTACACCGCGCTCACGCAGGTCGAGGGCGAGCACTCCGGGGACATCACCGACGCGCCGGACGGTGCCTCGGAGTTCATCAACCTGCGGCTGGGCGCCGTGCGCGGCGACTTCATCGTCCCGCAGGTCAACGTCTACTCGGGGGAGGGCTTCGAGCAGGTCGAGGAGTCGCTGTTCGGCTTCATGCTGCGCGACGGCGAACAGCACGGCCGTCCCTTCGAGGCGCGCACCGTGCGCATGAAGTCGGAGCTGCGGGGCCCGGCCAGGGTCGCACTGCCGCTGGCGTTCGTGCGCGGGCGCGACGGCGAATGGCGCGCCAAGTGGCTGCACCTCTACCTGAGGGGCGACCCGGACTCCAACCGGGTCGAGGGGAACCGGGTCTCGGTCGCGACACTGCTGCGCGGCATCGTCGAGCGCGACCACCTCACGGTCCGGCACCTCACCGACCTGATGGGCGGGTCCGCCACGGCCACCACGCTGTGGGACGGCACGACGGTCCCGGACGGTCCGGTCACCTTCATCGGCCTGGAGCGCCCGGAGGGACTGCACCCGGACTCCCTGGTCGTCACTCCGGCGAATCTGCGCGACCTGATCCCGGGCTGACTGCTACGGTGGGCGCAGGCGAGGCCATGGGGGGACTTCCTTCTCACTCATCCACGAACTAGTCCCTCCGCTTTCCTCGCCCCCGACATCACGCCGGGGTGCCCTTCGGCACCCCGGCGTCGTCGTTCCCCCGTGCGGTCGGCCGGGTCGGCCCGGTCGGCCCGGTCGGTACGCCCGGCGCGCGCGGTACGGCCCCGGTCGCGCCCGGTACGGCCCCGGGCCGCCGTCCGCCTGATGCGCCTTCACCGGCGTTGCCGCGCCGGCCCGCAGACCCGGCCCCGCCGCTGCGGTCGGCCCGCCCGTTCAGCGGACGGCGACCAGGACGCCGTCGTCCCCGCACTGCCAGACGGTGCAGGCGTGCGTGAAACCGGCCTCGCGGAGGAGGCGGACCTGCTCGGCGGTCGTCAGATCGTGGGGCTCGGTGAAGGTGCGGGACGCGATCGGCGAGCGGGCACGGGCCTCGGCGAGGGGCGCGAGCTCCGGCGCGGACAGGACCGACTTCCACCAGCCGTCCCAGTCCTCGCGGCCGCGGCGCCCTGTCCGGTGGGCCCGCCGCGCGCGCAGATGGCGGGTGAGTTCGAGGAGCGCGGGGACGTCGGTGGGCGGCCGGTTGTCGGCGTCGACCAGGATCCCGCCGGGCCGCAGGCGGCCGGCCAGGGTGCGGTACAGCGCGCCGAGCTCGTCGGGGGTCAGCCAGTGGAGGGCGGTGGAGGACACCACCGCGTCCCAGGAGGCGGGCGGCCCGATCTCGTCGGCCCACCCGGGCGCGGTGAGGTCCCGGGCGAGGAGCCGGGTGCCCGTGCCGGCGACGGCCTCCTCGGCGAGGCCCAGGAGGAGCGGATCGGCGTCCACGCCGACCACCTCGGCGCGCGGGAAGGCGCGGGCGAGACGGGTGGTGAGCGATCCGGTGCCGCAGCCCAGGTCCACCAGGCGGGGCCGGGGTGCGTCGCGCCCTTCGAGCAGCCAGCCGACGGTGTCGACGACCACCTCGAAGCGTTCGTCCCGGTCGGGGCTGTAGCGCTCCTGCTGCCGGTCCCATCGCCGCAGCCAGGTACGGGCGGTCTCACCGAGCACGTTCGCCTCTTCCGGTCGGGGCGCGCCGCCCGGCGTCGGTACCGCAGCCGGACGCGCTCTCACATGGCGTACCCTGCGCGCCGGACACCCGACCCGACGGTGCCCGACGAAAGACGAGGGTGACAGACGGGACCGGTCCTGAGTAGTACGCGCCCCGACGGCCGGTACGCGGGAAGGAGCCCGGCCCGCATCCCGTAGCCCGATTCCTGCGCATCCCGCATCAAGCGCAGCCCGCAGCCCGCAGCCCGCAGGCTCGGCGGGGCTACCGCGTCCGCAGGGCCCGCTCGCACTCGGTGCAGCGCCGGTCGGCGAGCGCCGGCGGGTACCAGGGCTCACCGGGCCGGGCGGGCCGGTAGTGGGCGTGCTCCATCGGGCCGGTGTCCAGGCCGCACAGGGTGCGCGGCTGCGGGTCCTCGGGGACGTCCGGGTCGGCGCCCGCGGCGTGCACCGCCAGTACCGCGGGCTCGACGCCGTCCGGGCCGAGCGCCCGGTCGGGTTCCGTCTCGAAGAGGACGATGATCGATCCCATGGGTCCAGGCTCGGGGACGGCGGCCGGGCCCACATCCGGGGTGCACCGTCCGTGGCGGCGCCCGGTCCCGGGGTGCCCGCCGGGGCGAGGGCGTGTCGGCAGAGTCCCGCCGGGCCGCGACGCCGGGCATCCCGCCTGGACACACGCCCGAATCGCCCGAGTACGTCCGGTACGAGGACGATCCGGGCGCACGCCCGGCCAGGCGTCCAACGCCGCGCCCTGGTCCGACGCGACTCTGCCGACACGCCCTGGGCCTGCCCCGGGCTGCGGCGGGCCGACGCGTCCGGCTGCCCTGCGAACCCTGCGGACACTGCGGCGCCCGGTTCCGGAGATCCGTCGACCGTGATAGAAATACCGGTATAAGAATTGGATGACGGATCCTCGGAGGGACCACATGGTGGAGTTCAAGTCGGAGGCGGCACTGGGCGCGATGAGGGAGGCCGGGCGGGTGGTCGGCACCGCACTGGCGGAGGTCGAACGGGCCGCCGCGGTCGGCGTGAGCCTGCTGGAGCTCGACGAGGTCGCACGCGGAGTGCTGCGGGCGGCCGGCGCCACCTCGCCCTTCCTCGGCTACCGGCCCTCCTTCGCACCGGTGCCGTTCCCGGCGGTGATCTGCGCCTCCGTCAACGACGCCGTGGTGCACGGCATCCCGGACGGCTACCGGCTGCGGGACGGCGACCTGGTGAGCATCGACTGCGGCGCCGTGCTGGACGGGTGGGCCGGCGACGCCGCCGTCAGCTTCACCGTCGGCGCCGCGCGTCCCGAGGACGTGGAGCTGATCGCCACCGCCCGCCGGGCACTGGAGGCCGGGATCGCGGCGGCGGTGGTCGGCAACCGGACCGGCGACATCGCGCACGCGGTCGGCCGCGTCGCCCGCGGGGCGGGCTACGGCCTCCCGGAGGGCTTCGGCGGTCACGGCATCGGCCGGCGGATGCACGAGGACCCGCACCTGCCGAACGAGGGCCGGCCGGGCCGCGGCTTCCCGCTGAAGCCGGGGCTGGTGCTGGCGATCGAGCCGATGCTCACCGCCGGGGGCGGGGACGCCCACGACACCGACCCGGACGGGTGGACGGTCCGCACCGCCGACGGCACCCGGGCCGCGCACGTCGAGCACACCGTGGCGGTCACCGAGGCCGGGCCCCGGATCCTCACGCTCCCGTAGCCGCCGCCCGGGGCCGCCGGGCAGGCGGAAACGCGGGGACGGACGGAACCTGGAGGGACGGCGGGCCGGTAGGACGGCGGGACGTACGGCGGGAACCCGTGCGGAGGGCGGCCCGGACGGTTCGGGGTCGCCCCGCCGAGGGCCCCGGCCGCCGCCGCGCCGGCCCCGGGCCGGACGGACCCCCCGACGGGGACCTTGGGCCCTGGGAGCGCCCGACCCGGACGGGAAGGGTGGTGCATGCGGCCGGGAAGTACCCCGTCCGGCCGCTCCGTACGAATGCCGGAGGCTCGCATGTCCGCTCCCGTCGTGGTCGGCGTCGATGGTTCGCCCGAGAGCCTGGCGGCCCTGGACTGGGCGGCCGACGAGGCGTCCCGCCGCGCCGCGCCGCTGCGCCTGGTGCACGCCTGGCCGAGCCCGGTCACACCGCTGTCGGTGCTGGGCACGGCCGACCTGGAGCGCCAGCAGGCGGACGTGGTGCTGCGCGAGGCCGAGCTGAGGGCGCGGGAGCGGTGCCGTGACTCGGTGGTCACGGCCGTGCACCTGCCGGGCGACGCCGTGCGCGCGCTGCTCGCGGAGGCGGACGGGGCCGGGCTGCTGGTGCTCGGCTCGCGCGGGCTGGGCGTGGTGACGGGCTTCCTGGTCGGCTCGGTGAGCCACCGGGTGCTCGGCCGGGCGGCCTGCCCGGTGGTGCTGGTCCGCAGGGGCGAGGCCGCCGCCGGACCCGACGGGCCTGCCGGGGCCGATGGCACCGCCGCGTCCGCCGGTGCCGGTGGACCTGCCGGAACGGCGGCCGCCGGACCCGAGGTCGTGGGACCCGAGGTCGTGGGACCCGAGGTCGTGGGACCCGAGGTCGTGGCGGGTGTCGACCCCTACGCCGGCGCCGACGAGGTGCTCGCCCACGCCTTCGAGGCGGCCGGGCGGCTGGGTCTGCCGGTGCGCGCCGTCTACGCGTGGACGCTCCCGCCCTCCTACCAGTACGCGGGCATCGCGGCCGGCGTCGACGTGACCGCGGAGATGTCGTCCCAGGCGCGGCGCGAACTGGTCCGGCTGCTCCAGCCGTGGCGGGAGAAGTACCCGCAGGTGACAGTGGTGGAGGAGACCGTGAACGCCCGGCCGGCCAGGGTCCTGGCCGAGCGTGCGGCGGGCGCGGAGCTGCTGGTGGTGGGGCGCCGGGTGCGCAGGTCGCCGGTGGGCGTGCACGTCGGCGCGGTCGCCCACGCCGTCCTGCACCACGCGCCGTGCCCGGTCGCCGTGGTGCCGTACGAGCGGGTGCGCGAGCAGGAGCGCGCGTGGGACCGGGGCGAGTCCGACGAGGACCCCCGGGAGGCCGGGTAGGCGGGACCGGCGGCGCCCGACGGGTCACGGCGTGACGGCGGACGGCGCGGCGGCACGGCGTCAGGCGGGTTCAGGTGGGAGCAGGTGACCGCGGGTGTTCCCGGCGGAGACAGGAGACGGCAGATGAACGACCCGGTGCTGGTGGGAGTGGACGGCTCGGAGGCGAGCCTGGCCGCGGTGGACGTCGGGGTGCGCGAGGCCCGGCTGCGCGGCTGCGGCCTGAAGGTCGTGCACGCGTTCATCTGGCCGCTGATGCACGTGTCGCTCGGGCCGTCCCCGAACGGCCCCGCGGAGGGCGGGCTGCGCCACCAGGCGGAGGACGTCCTCGCCGACGCGCGGCGCCGGGCCCGGGAACTGGATCCCGACCTGCACGTCGACACGGAACTCGTCACCGGCGAACCGCTGGGGGTGCTCGCCGGCCGGTCGCGCGGTGCCTGCCTGGTCGTCGTCGGCAGCCGGGGGCTCGGACGCTTCAGCGCCCTGCTGATCGGCTCGGTGGCGGTGCACCTCGCGGCGCACGCCGCCTGTCCGGTGCTCATCGTCCGGGGCCGCCCGGAGCCGGAGGGCGACGTCCTGGTGGCGGTGGACGGCTCGGGTGTGGGCGCCGAGGCGGTCGGCTTCGCCTTCGCCGAGGCGTCCGTGCGCCGGGCCCCGCTGACCGCCCTGCACGCCTGGCACTCCCACACGGGCCGGCTGGACCGCGCGGAGCGGGTGCCGGAGGAGGCGGTGGTCGGCTGGCGCGAGAAGTACCCGGACGTCGACGTCCGGACCCGGCTGGTGGAGCAGCACACCCGCCCGGCCCTGATCGAGGCGAGCCGCGGTGCCCAGCTGCTGGTGGTCGGTGCCCGCGGCCGGGGCGGCTTCGCGGGGCTGATGCTCGGCTCCACCAGCCAGGCCGTCATCCAGCACGCCGACTGCCCGGTCGCCGTCGTCCGCCACACCGAACCGGCGGAGCCGGCCTGAGCCGTCGGCCCTCCGGCTCCGCCGTCCCGCTCGGCCCGCCCCCGGCCGGGCGGCGCGGGCGGTGGGGTCGCCGGGGCCTCAACCCAGCAGCCGCAGCCGTGCGGCGGCGACGCCCACCCGCACGGTCTGGCCCCAGGTCAGCTCCAGGGCGTCGCTCTCGATGCCGTCGCCGAACGCGACCAGCCGGTCGGACTCGACCGTGAGGACGAGCTGCCGGCCGGCGTCGAGCAGGCCGTGCACCCGGGCCGTCCCGGTGGTGGGGGACGGCCAGGCCTCGCGGACGAACCAGGCCAGCGCGGGGGCGGACGGCGCGGGCAGCGCGAGCGGCGCCCCGCGCTCCAGCCAGGCGGAGCGGCACCAGCCGGTGCCTCCCGTCCCGGTGCCGACCAGGACGCCCGAGGACGCCTGGGCCTCCCCGGCCCCGCCTCCGTCGGCCGCCTTCCTGGCGCCGGCCGCCTTCCCGGTGCCGGTCGCCTTCCTGTCGCCGGCCTTCTTCCCGGTGCCGACCGCCTTCCCGGTGCCGGCCGCGTCCGGCGCCTGACCGGGGGTGTCCTCGACGGCCAGCCGGTAGCGGGCGGTCTGGTGGCCGGGCTGGCCGACGTAGACCTCGTTGAGTGCGAGCAGCCGCTGGGTGTCGTCCGCCACGGCCTCGACCATGGTCCGCTCGTCGACTCGACGGTCGACGCCGGGGCCGGCCGCGGCCGGGAGGAGCAGCGGCAGGGCGTCCGCACGGTGCCGGACCAGCACGCCGGGGTTGCGGCCGGGGTCGGCGTCCACCCCGATGACGGGCTGGCCGCCGAGGTACTTAGCGACGTTCGCGACCAGGCCGTCCTGGCCGACCACGACCACCACGTCCTCCGGCTCGAAGAGGAAGCGGGGCAGGTCGGACCGTTCGACCCGGGTGCGCCGCCAGTCGAGCGGGACGGCGGCGGCCGCCCGGAGCAGTGCCTCGGCCTGCCGCCGGTGGCGCTGCTCGACCTCGTCGATCGAGCGCCCGCGGCTGTGCAGGAAGTACGCGGCCTGGCCCGGGGTCCCGTGGTGGGCGACCAGCTCCTCGTACTCGGTGCGGCGGTGGACCAGGACCGCCCGGGGCGCGAGCGTCACCGGTCGCCCCCGCCGCCGCCCGTTCCCCCGCCGTCCGTTCCCCCGCCGTCCGTTCCCCCGCCGGCACTGCCGCCGCCGGCACTGCCGCCGCCCGCGCCGAGCCGGGCGAGCAGCCCGGTGAGCACGTCCGGGGTGAGCGTGAGGCTGTCGATGCGCGGGAGGTGTTCGGCCAGCCGCATCAGGGCGAGCGCCCGCAGCACGGCCGGGTCGGCCTGCTGGTGGGCGGCCAGCCAGGCGGCCTCGGACGCGGCCCTGGCGTCGCCGAGCGCGCGGGCGGCGTCGGCCTCGGCGACGGCGAGCCGGGTCCGCCGCCCGGCCTCCGCCTCGGTGCGGATCCGGTCGGCGACCGCGTCGTCCTCGGCCTTGAGCCGGCCGTTGGCACCCTGCTGGGTGATCAGCTGCTCCTCCCGCCGGGCGAGTTCGATCCGGTTGGCGAGCTCGTTCTCGGCGATGCCGCGCTCGTGCTCGACCGCGACGGCACGCCGTTCGAAGGTGGCCCGGTCGGCCTCCTGCTGGACCAGTTCGCGGGCGGGGGTGCGCAGCGCGCGCTCCACCTCCGGCTCGGGGCGCAGCGCGACGACGCGGACGGCGATGACGGCGAGCCCGGTCTCGGCGAGCCGTGCCTCGGCGCCGAGCCCGGCGGCCATCCGGTCGCGGACGGTGGCGACGCCGTCGGCCAGCGCGGCGGCGAGCGGGGTGCGGGCGAGCAGGCCGAGCGCGTGCTGCTGGGCGGTCTCGGTGAGCAGGGTGGCGAGCTGGTCGAGCGGGGCGGCGCGCCAGGCGCCGGTGTCGGGGTCGATGCCGAAGTCGACGCGGGTGGCGGCGGTGGCCGGGTCGGTGATCCGGTAGGTGAGGGTGGCCTGGACGGTGAGGTCCTGGAAGTCGGCGGTGCGGGCGTGGAAGAGCATGGCGAGTTCGCGGTCGTCGACCGGAACCTCGGAGAGGGCCGCGGTGAGCGGGCGGAACCAGAAGGCGAGCCCGGTGCCGTCGTGGGTGAGGCGTCCGCGCCGGAAGTGGCGGATGTGCGCGGTCGGGACTGCGCGCAGGTGGCGCAGTCCGAAGCGCCTGGTGATGTCGGCCATGAGTGCGTACCTCTTCTCGTCATGCGGACGCTATGGGCTGACACCCCATCTCGTCAAGGTGACGAAAAGGGGTTTTCGGCCCCGCGCACGGGACTCGTGGGAGGATCGGCGGGTGCTGAGGATGCGAACGAAGAGGCAGGCGGCCACGCAGCCCGCCGGTCCGGGCACGGCCGCGCGGCTCCCCGCGGCGCTGCTCGCCGCCTGCACCGCCGCCTGCGCCGTCCTCGCGGTCGGCGCCCCGCCCGCCCGCGCGGCCGACGGCCCGGGGGAGGCGTTCACCATCACCGACCCGCGGATCACCGAATCCAGCGGGCTCGCCGCCAGCCAGGCCCACCCCGGCGTCTACTGGACCCACAACGACAGCGACGACGGTCCGTACGTCTACGCCGTCGACTCCCGGGGCCGCACCGTCGCCACCGTCACCCTGCGGGGCGTCGAGCCGCGCGACGTCGAGGCCGTCTCGCTCGGACCGGACGGTCGGCTCTACCTCGGCGACATCGGCGACAACCTCGGCGGCAAGTGGCCCGAGGTCTGGATCTACGCCTTCGCCGAACCCGCCGAACTGCGCGACCAGACCGTGGACGCGACGCGCTACAAGGTCCGCTACGAGGACGGGCCGCGCGACGCCGAGGCACTGATGGTCCATCCGGTCACCGGCCGCGCCTACATCGCCAGCAAGCGGCAGGGCGGCGGCGGCCTCTACCAGGGCCCCGAGAAGCTCTCCCCGACCGGCGTGAACACCTTCCGCCGGATCGGCGACGTCCCGTGGATCACCGACGGCGCCTTCTCCCCGGACGGCACCCGGCTCGTCCTGCGCAGCTACTTCTCCGCCACCCTCTACCGCTGGAAGGACGGCGCGCCGAGCGAGATCGGCTCACCCGCGACGCCGTTCCAGCGCCAGGGCGAGTCGGTCACCTTCAGTGCGGACGGTCGCGCGCTGCTCTACGGCAGCGAGGGCAAGGGCAGTCCGGTCTGGCGCGCCCCGCTGGACGCCGACCAGCTCCCGGACACCGTCAAGCCGCTGCCCTCCGCCGACCCCGCCGCGCCCCCGGGCTCGGCCGCCCCGCCCTCCGGCGGCGGCAGCGCCCCGCCCGCGGCCTCGTCCTCCGGGGACTCCTCGGGAGACCCGGTCGACCAGGCGATCGGCGTGCTCTTCCTGGCGGCCGTGGTGGGGGCGGTGCTGAGCCTGCGGCGGAAGAAGCGGAAGGACTGACGCCCGCGCGCCAGCCCGGCCCGTCCGCGCGTCCGTCGGGGTGCCCGCGCGGCCCGCCTTCCGTCTCGACCGGCCCGCCTGTGCCCGAATGCCCGCCGGGTCTGCCCGCGCGTCCGTCGGGGTACCCGTGGGGCCGGGTGTCCACCGCCTTGATCGAATCACCTGAACGTGGACGAACGGCCCCGGCTTCCGGCGGATCGTTCGTCGACCCGGTCGACCACCCGCGCCAACCCGGCCGATCTGTCGCCGATTTGTGACCAAGGTTGGCCAACACCGGCCCCTCGCGCGGTTTTCGTGGACGTAGTGTTCCGACTATGTCACGGAGAAGCCGCCGCATCGCCTCCCCGGAGCCCTTCGACACCTGGGTGCCGCGCCCCCGGCGCCGCGAGACCCCGCTGGGCCTGCTCGGCCACGGCGTGAAGTTCCTCGGCTACAGCACCCTGGCCGGCGTCCTGCTGGCGGGCATCGCCCTGCCGGCGGCCGGCGCCCTCGGCCTCGGGGTGAAGAGCAGCGTAGACGGGTTCGACAACATCCCCGATGACTTCATGACCCCGCCGCTGACCCAGGCCAGCTGGATCTACGACTCGACCGGCGGCCTGATAGCCAAGGTCTTCGAGCGGGACCGCACGGTGCTCGCCGCCGAACAGATGTCGCCCCTGATACGCCAGGCCCAGGTGGACATCGAGGACGCCCGCTTCTACGAGCACGGCGCCGTCGACCTCAAGGGTGTCCTGCGGGCCGTCACGAAGAACGCCGAGAGCGGGGCCACCGTCCAGGGCGCCTCGACCCTCACCCAGCAGTACGTGAAGAACGTCAACGTCGAGAAGGCCGGCGACGACCAGGCCGCCGTGCTGGCGGCTCAGCGCAAGACGCTGGGCCGCAAGATCCAGGAACTCAAGTACGCCATCAAGCTGGAGGAGGACCTGACCAAGGAGCAGATCCTCACCAACTACCTCAACATCACCTTCTACGGCCACCAGGCGTACGGCATCCAGGCCGCCTCCCAGCGGTACTTCAGCAAGGACGCGAAGGACCTGACCGTCCCCGAGGCGGCCACCCTGGCCGGCCTGGTGCAGAACCCCTCCCAGTACGACCCGAAGCTCCACCCGGTGGCCGCGCAGAAGCGCCGCGACACCGTCATCGACAAGATGGTGGAGAACAAGCACCTCACCGCCGAGCAGGCCCGCGAGGCGAAGGCCGCGCCGCTCGGGCTGCGCTACAAGGAGCCGCAGAACGGGTGCATCACCGCCCAGGCGGGGATGGGCTTCTTCTGCGACTACGTGCGGCACGTGGTCAAGCAGGACCCGGTGTTCGGCAAGACCGCCGCCGACCGCAAGAAGCTGTGGGACCAGGGCGGCCTGGCCGTCCACACGACCCTGGACCCGGTCAAGCAGACGGCCGCGCAGAACGCGGTGACCAAGCGGGTCAACGTCACCGACCCGGTCTCGGCGGCGATGACCATGGTGGAGCCGGGCAGCGGCAAGATCCTCGCGATGGCCCAGACCCGCCCGTACGGGCTCGACCCGAACAAGAACCAGACCGTCGTCAACTACAACGTGGACGCGGCGATGGGCGGCGGCAACGGCTTCCAGCCGGGCTCCAACTTCAAGCCGATCGTGGCCGCCGCCGCCCTGGAGGCCGGGCTGCCGCCCACCCAGTCCTACCCGTCGCCGAACCGGATGGAATGGCCGACGATGAGCACCTGCGACGGCACCTGGAAGAACCTGGCCAAGAACGACAAGAAGAACGGCACCGTCCCCAACGAGTCGGCGGGCGAGGTCGGTCCGTACGAGCTCAAGCAGGCGATGGCGCTCTCGGTCAACACCTACTTCGTGCAGATGGAGCAGGAGATCGGCCTCTGCGCGGTCAAGCAGATGGCCAACAAGCTCGGCGTGGCGACCAAGGCGAGCGGCAAGCCGCTGGAGGAGCTGCCGGCCCTCGGCCTCGGCACCCAGGAGGTGAGCCCGCTGGTGATGGCCAACGTCTACGCGACCTTCGCCGCCCGGGGCACCCACTGCGCGCCGGTGGCGATCAACAGGATCACCACGGTGGACGGCAAGGAGATCCCGGTCAGCCCGCCCAAGTGCGACCGGGTGCTCTCCGAGGGCACCGCCGACGTCATCAACACCGTGCTGCTCGGCGTCACCGAGAAGGGCGGCACCGGGCGCGACCTCGGCCTCGACGACGACCGGCAGATCGCCGGCAAGACCGGCACCAGCGACGAGAAGAAGTCGGCCTGGTTCAGCGGCTACACCGCCAACCTGGCGGCCTCGGTCTGGCTGGGCGGCCCGGCCGGGGGCGTGCCGATGAAGAACATCAGGATCGGCGGCAAGTACTTCGAGGAGGTCTTCGGCGCCACCGGCCCGGGACCGATCTGGCAGGCGGGCATGAGCGCCGCGGTGAAGGACCTGCCGGAGAAGGAGTTCGCCACCGTCCACATCCCGGACCCGCCGCCGAAGCGCGACCCGTCCGCGAGCCCCGGCGGCTCGGGCGGCACCCCGGGGCCGGGCGACTCCGCGACGGACACCGCGCCGACCTGGCCCGGCAACCGCCCCACCGGCCGGCCGCGCTCGCCGCAGCCCACCCAGCCGGCCAAGCCCGTCCAGCCGCAGCCGACCGAGCGCGCGGAGACGCAGGGGCAGCCGGAGGGCGAACCGGCCGACGGCTGAGGCGGCCGGGCCCCGCGGGGCCCGGCCGGGGCAGGGCCGCGGACGTACCGACGCCCGTGCCCCGGACCGTCCGGTGACGGTCCGGGGCACGGGCGTTCGGCCTCGTGCGTCCGGGGTCAGTGCACGCCCTTGGCGGCCCAGAAGTCCTGACGGGCCAGCACGCTGGTGTCGGTCTGGTCGGTGAAGAACCCGTCCACACCCAGCTCGTACAGGTAGCGGGCCCAGCCGATGGCGTCGCCGTACGCGTTCGGGTCGGTGCCCCTGCGGTAGTCCAGCGGCAGGAAGCCGTTCTCGTTGCGCACCGTGTAGGGGTGCAGCAGCAGGCCGGCCGCGTGCGCGTCCCGGACGAGGGTGGTCGGCGGCAGCAGCTTGCCGGTGGCGTCGACCGGTGCGATCAGCTGCGTGGTCGGGCCGATGCCGTGCGCGAAGGAGGAGATCCAGCGCAGACCGGCCGGGGTCACCAGGTCGGCCACCGTGCGAGGGTCCTTGGCCAGCTCGAAGTCGTACGGGCGGGTGGTCGCGCCGCCCAGCAGCTGGATCCGCGGGTTGTCGACCAGCTTGGCGAGCCGCTGGAGGCTGCTCGGCTCGAAGGACTGCAGGATCGCCCGGCCGTTGCGCCCGGCCAGCCCGGTGCGGCGCAACTCGTCCGCGAGCCGCTCCTCCAGGGGAAGGCCGATCGACCGGAAGTAGCTCGGGTGCTTGGTCTCCGGGTAGATCCAGACGTCCCGGCCCAGCTCGCGGCCGCGCTTGCGGGCGAAGTCGGCCACCTCGCGGAGGGTCGGGATCGCCCAGCGGCCGTCGTAGAGGGTGTTCCGCTGGCGCTGCTGCGGCAGCCGCTCCTTGGCGCGCAGGGTGCGGAGCTCGGCGAGCGTGAAGTCCTCGGTGAACCAGCCGGTCTGGGCCGCGCCGTCGATGGTCTTGGTGGCCTTGCGGCCGGCGAACTCCGGGTGGTCGGCGACGTCCGTCGTCTCGGCGATGTTGTTCTCGTGCCGGACCACCAGGTGGCCGTCCTTGGTCGGGACGAGGTCCGGCTCGATGACGTCCGCGCCCAGCTGGAGGGCGAGGTCGTAGGAGCCCAGGGTGTGCTCCGGGCGGTAGCCGGGGGCACCGCGGTGCCCCACGATCAGCGGGTGCGGGAGCCGGTCCAGGCCGGTGCCGGTGCGGACCGGCGGGCGGGTGCCGGACGGGCGGCCCGCGGCGGCGGCGCGCTCGTCGGCGGAGGGCTGCTCGGCACCCGACGGGTCGCCGCCGGGGGCCGCGGAGGCCTCACCGGCACCGGCCGAGACGAACGCGGCCGCGCCGAGCCCGGCCGCGCCGGTGGCGCGCAGGAAGCGTCGGCGGGAGGAGCCGGTGCCCTCGGCGGGCTCCGCCGGGCTGCTGCCGTCGAGCGGACGGTTCGTCATGGGATCTCCTTGCTCGCCCTGGTGGCGTGGCGTCGGGGTCGTCGCCCGCAGACTAGGAGCCGCCGCGCCCCTCCGGGTGGCCTCCGGACGAACTGCGGGAGAAGTTCCGACACCCACCGCCCGCCGGGAGCACGCCGGGAGCACGCCGGGGGTCCGCTGAGGGTCCGCTGAGGGCCCGTCCGGCCCGGGCTCAGCGAGGACCGGGCTACCGGCGGTGCAGCCGGGACTCCCAGGAGTAGGTGTACTCGAAGGCGACGTCGAACGACTGGGTCATCGACCGCGCCGGTCCGGTGCCGCTCTCCGGGCACAGCATCGTGGTCGCGGCGTAGCCGCCGGAGCTCGCGTGGACGCAGAGCGACCACGCGTACCAGTCACCCGCGAGCCACACGTCGCGGCCGGGCGCGGTCCCGCCGGGCGACAGCAACGACCACCCGTACGTGCCGGGTTCGAGGTACAGGCGGCGCCCGGTGCAGTGAACAGCCGGCGTGACGGGGGCCGGCAGCGGCTCCAGCACGCCGTGGCCGCCGATCGACTCCCGCCCGGTGCCGGCCTCGCAGGCGCCCTGCGGGGCGGGGGCGGTGCCCAGGGCGATGGTGCACAGGGCGAGCGGCGAGAACGGCCCCCGGCGCATCGCGGTCTCCTCCGCGCCGGTCACCGGTCGCCGGTCAGCCCTGCGAGGCGCAGAGGGCATAGGTCTTCTCGGCGTGCAGCACGGACTCCAGCTCGGGGTAGCCCAGCTGGCGGTAGCTGTAGTAGGCGACGGTGTACTCGACGTCGCACCTGTAGGCGGCGGCCTCTTCGAGCGGCTTGGGGTCGACGGTGGGCGTCACCACCGTGGTGCCGGGCGGGGCGGCCGCCTGGGCGGCGGCCGTCCCGGTGAGGGCGGCGACGGCGCTGAGCGCGAGGACGGCGAGCGAGCGGACGGGACGGTTCATCTCCGGCACACCTTTCGGGGGGAGTCGGTCTGCTCCGCATTCTGGTCGCAGGGGTGACCGCCTTCCCATCCCCGAAGTCTGGGATGACCACCGGGACGGCGGGCCTTCGGAGGCCGCCGCGCCCGGCGCGCCGCTCGCTCCCCGCGCGCCGCTGCGCCAGCCGCCTCCGGCCTCGGGTCAGAGCCCGGCGAGCAGCTCGCGGCCCTCGGGCCAGTCGCCCAGCCCCGAGTCGGAGTTGAGGTGCCCGTACGCGCCGGGCTCGACGTAGCGGGAGCCCCAGGCGGCGGCGAAGTGGCGGGCGCGGTCCGGCGTGACCCACGGGTCGTCGCTGCTGGAGACCACGACGGAGGGGAACGGGAGGCGGGGCAGCGCGACCGGGCGGAACCCCAGCAGCGGGGGGACGTCGGCGTGGTCGATGTCGGCGGGGGCGACGAGCAGCGCGCCCCGGACGGCGGCGGTCCGTTCGGCGGGTGCCGCTGCCGCCCAGCGCGCCACCGTCGCGCAGCCCAGGCTGTGCGCCACCAGCACCACGGGCCCGGCGGCGGCCGCCGCGCCGACCGCCGCGTCCACCCGGGCCACCCAGTCCTCCGGGTCCGGGTGCTCCCAGTCCGCCTGCTCGACGCGGACGAACGCCGGGTCGGCCGCCTCCCAGCGGCTCTGCCAGTGGGCCGGGCCGGAGCTCTGGTAGCCGGGCAGGACGAGGTAGGTGGTGCGGTCCGACATCGGGGCGGACTCCCTCCAAGATCAACGGGTGCGGGCAGCACGGAGTCTAGGCGTCCGCCGCCCAGGGGGCGCACGCCGTCCACGACCGGCGCGCGTGGCAGCCGACACGCTGCGGGACGCCCGTGCGCCCTGTTGCGCGGGCGCCGCCCGGTGCGGGAGGTTGGTCGCGGCCCGCGCCGGTGCAGACCGAGCGGGCCTGCACCGTGTCCGACGATCGATCGATTCGGAGGGATGTCGGCGATGGCATCGAAGATCCTGCTCGTCACCGGGGACGCCGCGGAGTCGCTGGAGGTGTTCTACCCCTACCAGCGGCTGCGCGAGGAGGGCTACCAGGTCGACATCGCGGCTCCGGCCAGGAAACGGCTGCAGTTCGTCGTGCACGACTTCGTCGAGGGGTTCGACACCTACACGGAGAAGCCCGGCTACACCTGGCCCGCCGACGTCGCGTTCGCCGACGTCGACCCGGCCGAGTACGTGGCCCTGGTGATCCCCGGCGGCCGCGCTCCCGAGTACCTGCGCAACGACCCGGAGGTGCAGCGGATCGTCCGGCACTTCTTCGAGGGCGAGAAGCCGGTCGCGCAGATCTGCCACGGCCCGCTGATCACGGCCGCCGCCGGCGTGCTGGCCGGGCGCACCAGTGCCGCCTACCCGGCCCTGGAGCCGGACGTGAAGGCGGCCGGCGCCGCGTACGTGGACGGCGAGGCGGTGGTCGACGGCGTGGTCGTCTCGGCCCGCGCCTGGCCCGACCACCCGGCGTGGCTGCGGGCGTTCATCGAGGTGCTGCGGGTGAAGGCCCCGGTCGCCTGATCCGTTCCGGGGCCGTTTCCCGCGCCTCCGACCGTCACGCGGGTCGCGGCCCCGCGACCCGCGCGCCGGCCGGCCGGGATCCCGTCCCGGACCGGCCGTCAGCCGCCGGAGGTGCGGGGCACGCCCGTGCCGTACCCATGAGCGGCGCCGACGCGCGGCGCCGGGGCCGGGTTCCGCGCCGAGGACGCCCGCGCAGCGATGCCGCTCACGGCCTCCCCGGGAGCGCGCCCGGAGGGTCGCCCAGTCGCTGGTCGCACGGCTCGTTCCCCTCCCGGCCGGCCCCGGGGTGTGGAAACGCCGGAGCCCCCGTCGCGGACTGCGACGGGGGCTCCGCTCGGGCCGGGGTCCCTACTCGAAAATATTCGGGACGGGGATCTTGTTCGTGCGGCGGTTGCTGTTCCAGGCGGAGGCGACCGAGAAGTGGGCGGCCTTCAGCCGCCCCATGGTCCCGTCGCCGTGGGTGTTGCCGTTGGTGGCGATGGTCTGGATCTTCGCGCGGAAGGACGCCGGATCGCCCTGCCGCTTCAGCTTCTCCGCGAGGTCCCTCGGCTTGACCACGTCGGAGTGCCTGGCCGCCACCGTGGCGATGCCGCCCACCGTGACGGAGTCCCAGGTGTCCGGGGTGCGGCCCCACGCGTCCTCGGCGATGGTGAGCGCCAGGTCCAGCGTCTCGGGGCCGTACTCCGCGACGATGTTGAGGATGCCCTTGATGCCGCGCAGGCCGTTGGTGGTGCGACTGCCGACCTTGAGGCTGTGCTTCTCCAGGACGCTGTCGGTGTCCACGAAGAGCGGGTGGCCGGCGAGGAGGCCGATACGGTACTCGTCGTTGGCGCCGACCTTGGAGGACTCCTTGTTCTTGATGATGAACATGGACGCCTCGTTGGCCATCGACAGCTTCGCGTGGACCTCGCAGGTGATGGCCTCGACGGCCTTGCGGACCTTGACCGGGGCCTTGACGTCGCCGTTCAGGATGAGCTGGCAGGCGTGGATGCGGTGCATCCCGTCCACCGCGTAGCGGAACCGGTCCAACCGGAGGGAGAGGATCGGTGTGCCGATCGCGGTGGGGACCAGCTTCTCGGCGATGGCCTTCGCGCGGGCCCTGTTGAGGTTGCGCTGCGCGCGGGGATCGAACTTGACGGTCCTCGGGTCCACCTTCTCGTACGAGATCGGGTGGTCCGGGATGTCGTAGCTGTAGTTCCTGGATACGGGCATGACTCTCCCACTTCCTGTGCCAGCACCCATGCGTGGGTCACTGCGGCACGGTGGTGTCCGGACCCTTCTGCGGGCCACTGCGACGCTTGAGCAACGACCGTAGAAGGTCACATGCATGACGAAACGTCGATCTTCTGATCCGACCGGAGTTGATGGAGATTGATCGGAGTGCATGGCTTTCGGTGATATCGAAGGCGCCGATTTCGACGTACTGCGTCTGAACGGTGCATCGGATGGGATCCGAGGGCGGCACAAGAGGGCCGGTCGCTCTCCGTTCCAGCCGTGGCGGTCGTCGACCCGGTGGGTCGACGGGGACCACGGCGGACTCCGGTACCGCATCCCCGCGAGGGCTCCCGTCGGGTCGCCGGCCGGCCCCGGGGTGTGGGCGCGGAGCCGTGCCGTCGACCTCCCCGGGCGGCCGCCGTCGGCCTCACCCCGGTGTCGGCGACGAAACGGACCCTGACTCGCGACTCACCCTCAGGGTGGAGGGACACGCCAGGAAGGATCGGGCCAGGGGCGGAGACGGTCTGGACCTGGGGCCGACGATTCCTTCGTGCACACCTGCCAGAGTGTCAGCTGTCGGAAGCGGCAGGGGTGTTGACGGCACTCGTGGGTACTGACTCGGGAGGCGGCATGGGCGGGACGGACAGGGGAGCGGTGGACGGCCGGGGGAGCGGGTCCCCCACGGCCGGGGCGGCGGGCGCCGGGCGCCGACGGCGGGGTGCGGCCGTCCGCGTGCTCGCGGTCGCGCTGGCCGGCGCGGGCCTGGCGGGTGTGGTCGCCCCGGCGGCCGGCGCGCACGCGGCGTCCGAACCGTACCGGGTGACGGTGGCGGGGCAGGGGGCGAAGAAGGGCGTGGACGGGAAGGCGCTGGACGCGGCGGTGCGCCGGATGGTGGAGCAGGGCGGGGCCTCGGCCACGCTGGTCCGGGTCAGCGAGCGCGGGCGGTCGGTGTGGAAGGGTGCGGCCGGCACCGCCGACTTCGCCACCGGGGCGAAGGCCTCCGCGGACGGCCGGTTCCGGATCGGCAGCGTGACCAAGACCTTCGTCGCCACGGTGGCCCTCCAGCTGGTCGCCGAGGGCCGACTGGACCTCGACGGCAAGGTCGAGCGGTTCCTGCCCGGCCTCGTGCCCGACGGGCGGAACATCACCGTCCGCCAGCTGCTCGACCACACCAGCGGCATCTTCAACTACACCGAGGACGACGCCTTCTCGTTCGACGAGAGCACCGGCGCGCTGCAGCGGTGGCTGGACACCGGCCGCTGGACGGCCTACCGGCCCCAGCAGCTCATCGCGATCGCCAACGCCCACCAGCCGTACTTCGCCCCCGGGCAGGGCTGGCACTACTCCAACACCAACTACATCGTGGTCGGGCTGCTGATCGAGCGGATCACCGGCCGCAGCTGGGCCGACGAGGTGGACCGCCGGATCGTCCGCCGGCTCGGCCTGACCGGCACCTCGATGCCGATCCACTCGACGACCGTCCCCGGCCCGCACGCGCACGGCTACTACAAGCTGTCCACCGGTCCGGCCGACGCCACCGAACTGGACCCGAGCATGGCGGGCGCGGCCGGCGCGGGGATCTCGACGACGGCCGACCTCACCACCTTCCTGACGGCCCTGCTCGGGGGGCGGCTGCTGCCCGGGCGGCTGCTCTCCGAGATGAAGGCGGTCACCCCGCAGAGCCAGGAGGCGCACTACGGCCTCGGCCTCCAGCGGAACCTGACCGCCTGCGGCGAGACCTGGGGCCACGCCGGCGGCGTTCCGGGCTACGACACGTTCATGTACGGCGACTCCGACAACCGCCGCCAGTTCGTCGCCTCGGTCAACTCCTACGACATGTCGGACATCGACGCCACCAACGCGGCATTCGGGCACCTGATCGACACTGCCGCGTGCGGTGGCCCGCCCCCGGCCCCGGTCTCGGCGGAGTCGCCGGTCCTGACTCCGGCCGAGTCGCCCGTCGCGGGTCCGCTCGACTGACCGCGCCGGGCCCGCCTGACGCCGTCGGGCCCGACCGGGTCCGACAGGCGGGCCCGGTCGGACGGTCCGGGGTCCTTGATCGGGCCGTCCGCCGGGGATGCCATCATGGCCCGGACCTGATGGGCAGTCGTCACCTGGAGGACGAGATGGCAGAGCCGCTGATAGCCGAGGTCGCGGGCCGGGTCCCCGCCGTGGACCCGACGGCGTTCGTCGCGCCGAACGCCGTCGTGGTGGGCAGCGTCACGGTCGGCGCAGGGGCGAGCATCTGGTACGGGGCGGTGCTGCGCGGGGACGCCGAGGCGATCACGGTCGGACCGGGCAGCAACGTCCAGGACAACTGCACCCTCCACGCCGATCTGGGCTTCCCGCTGGTGATGGGCGAGCGGATCTCGGTCGGGCACAACGCCGTCCTGCACGGCTGTGTGATCGAGGACGATGTCCTGGTCGGGATGAACGCCACGGTGCTGAACGGTGCCCGGATCGGGGCCGGCTCGCTCGTCGCGGCCGGTGCCGTGGTGCCGCAGGGCATGGAGGTCCCGCCCGGCTCCCTGGTCGCCGGCGTCCCCGCCAAGGTCCGCCGCGAGCTGACAGAGGAGGAGCGCGGCGGCATCAAGTTCAACGCGGAGGGGTACCGCCTGCTGGCCGACGGCCACCGGGACATCCGCCCCGTGCCGCCGGCCGCCGGTCTGCCCGGATAACCGCCCCGCCTCGGCGGCCCCGCCTCCGCTGCCCGGCCGTGCTCTTTGCAAAGTGCGATTTCACTTTGCAAAGAGCACGCCGGGGCGGCTCGCCACCCGCCGCACCACCACCCGACCGGGCCGCCCGGTCACGCGGCGGTGCGGCGGTGGTGGTGGTGGGGCGGTGCGGCTCAGCGGCCGGTGCCGGCCGCCACGCGAATCACGTCGTCGCCCGCGGGTGCCGGCCCGGGAACGACCGCGACACCGGGGTCCGGTGCACCGGCGACCGCCCCGCCCGCGGCAGCCCCGCCTGTGACCGCCCCACCCGCGATCGCCCCACCGGCGTTCGCCCCACCGGCGACCGCCACACCCGCGACCGCCCCGCCCGCGACCGGCGGGCCGCCCACCCGTTTCCTCCCCCGCCGGTCGAGGGCCCAGGCGAGTACCGCGATCACCGCACCGGACGCCGCCAGCCCGGATCCGACCAGGGTCGGCGAGGTCCAGCCGAGCCCGGCGTCCAGGGCGAGCCCGCCGAAGAACGCACCCTGGGCGTTGGCCAGGTTGAACGCGCCCTGCACGGTCGCCGAGGCCAGCGTGGGCGCGCTGCGGGCCTCCCGCATGACGAGGGTCTGCACGGCCGGCACGATCGCGAAGCCGAACAGCCCGACCAGCACCACCGTCAGCGCCGCCGACCACTCGGCCCGCGCGGTCACCGCGAACAGCGCCAGTACGGCGGCCAGCAGCAGGAACGCGACGCAGACCGTCGGCCGCAGCGCCCGGTCGGCCGCGTACCCGCCGAGCACGTTGCCGATCGTCATCCCCACCCCGAACAGTGCCAGCACCAGCGTCACCGACCCGGTCGCGTAGCCGGAGACCTCGGTGAGCAGCGGGGCGATGTAGCTGTAGCAGGCGAAGAACCCGCCGCAGCCGAACACCACGGTGGCCAGCGCCAGCCAGAGCTGCCCGTTGCGGAACGCACCCAGTTCGTGCCGGAGCCCGCCCTGGGCGGGGGAGGGCAGGTGCGGGACCAGCCGCGCGATCGCCACCGTGCCGGCCACCCCGATCACGACCACCACCAGCATCGTCGCCCGCCACCCCAGGTGCTGGCCGAGCAGGGTCGCCGCCGGGACGCCGATGATGTTGGCCACGGTCAGACCGGAGAACATCACCGCCACCGCGCGGGCGCGCCGGTCCGGGGCGACCAGTTCGGCCGCGGCGACCGCCCCGGCACCGAAGAAGGCGCCGTGCGGGAGTCCGGTGATGAGCCGGGCGGCGGCCAGTGACCAGAAGTCGGGGGCGAGGGCGCAGAGCAGGTTCCCGGCGGCGAAGAACCCGGCCAGGGCGACCAGCACCGCCTTCCGGGGCCGCCCGGCGGCGAGCGCGGTGAGCAGCGGGGCGCCGACCACCACGCCGACGGCGTAGGCGGAGATCAGCCAGCCCGCCTGCGGGATGGAGACGTCCAGACCGTCGGCCACCTGGGGGAGCAGCCCCATGGCGGCGAACTCGGTGGTTCCGATGGCGAAGGCGGTCACGGCCAGGGCGACCAGCGCGAGAGGCAAGGGGATACTCCGGAACGAGCGGGAGGAGTCAGGATTGTTCGGGCGAAATCCTAATCCGGTCGGATGACCACACTGTGTGGCCGTCATGGCGGGCCGGTGACCTTCGGGGGTCGCCAGTCGGGCGCTCGCGCGCGAGACTGGGACCATGTGCCGCAGTATCAAGACGCTGAGACCGCCGGTGACGCCCGATGCCTCGGAGGAGGACTTCCGGGCGGCAGCCCTCCAGTACGTGCGGAAGGTCTCCGGATTCCGGGCCCCCGCCGCGCACAACCGGGAGGCGTTCGACCGGGCCGTGGACGCCGTCACCGAGGCCACCGCCCGGCTGCTGGCCGAGCTGGAGGTCCGCGGCGGCACCGCGAGTCCCGCCAAGGCCACGGTCTAGACGGTCGGGACGGTTTCAGGGCGGTCCTGGACGGTCGTGGACGGTGCAGGGCCGGTCGCCGGGGCGGAGACACCGCCGGACGCCGCGGCGAACGCGGCGACGGCGGGCGATGTGGAACGGTCACCCGTGACCGGAAGTGACGAGCAGGAACCAGGAGGCCGGCGATGAGCTCAGCCATCCGTTACGCACTCACCTTCCCCGGCACCCCCGGTACCCAGGCGCCGCAGGACGTCGTGGTGGTCGCCCGCACCAGCGCGACCGGCCCCGGCGGCCACCCGGTGTACGAGGACGCCAGCGGCATCGTCCGGGCCGAGATCAGCGACGCGGGGGAGGTCCGGATGCTCGCCAGCGGCGGCCACCAGACACCGCACCTCCCGGTCCACGCCGAGCCGCTGCCCTGATCCGTCTCCCGTGCCCCGCGCGGGTGGCCGCCTCCGCGCCGACGCACCCGCCGACGCGCCTGCCGACGCGCCTGCCGCCGTACCCGCCGACGCACCCGCTCGCGCGGCCGTCGGGCCGTACCCGTCGGCGCGCCGTACCGCCGCTGTCCTGAACCCGCCGGACCGGCGGCGCCCCCGGCACGCCGTCGGGCAGAATCGCGGGCATGACCACAGCGAGCTGGCAGGGCGCGATCATCGCCGAGAGCGACGACACCACCGTCGTCGAGGGCAACCACTACTTCCCGGCGGACTCGGTCCGCGCGGAGTACCTGCGGCCCTCCGACACCACCACCGTCTGCGGGTGGAAGGGCACCGCCGCCTACTACACCCTGGACGTCGGCGGGCTGACCAACCCCGACGCGGCCTGGTACTACAGCGACCCGAAGCCCGAGGCGGAGCACGTCCGGGACCGGGTGGCGTTCTGGCGCGGCGTCGAGATCACCGAGTAGTCGGGCCGGGCCGGGCCGGGCGGCACGTCGCGGTAGCGGGACCGTCACAGGACCCGGACACCGGGGGCGCGTACTGCGGCGCCCGGCCGGGTACCGGCAGAACATGGCAATCTTCAGGAAGCCGGGACGCGGCGGCGAGCCCGAGCCGACCCCGGACCGCGTGGCCGACGAGCTGGCCGAACTGGTCGAGGAGCTGGAGCGTCCCGCACCGGAGGCGCCCGGCGGCCCCGTCGGACAGGTGGTCGAGTACGGCGCGGGCGTCGAGTACGGCCGACGGCGCGGCGCCCGGCTGGTCTCCGACATCGCCCGCCGGCTCGGCACCGGCGGCAAGGCCGCGGCCAAGGGCGCCGCGTACGGCGGCCGCGCCCTCACCGACCAGCTCCTCCACGCCGCGCCGCGCATCCCGGTCCGCAACCTCGCGACGCTGCGCTCCCAGCACCCCAAGGCCACCGACCCCGAGAAGCTCGCCGAGCTGCTGGTCCTCGGCGCCTCCAGGGCGTCCAGCGCACTCGGTGCCGGGGTCGGCGCAGCGGCGATGCTCCCGGTGCCGCCCGCGATGCCGGTCGAGATCGCGGCCGAGACGCTCGCGGTGGCTGCCGTCGAGATCAAGCTGATCGCGGAACTCCACGAGGTCTACGGCGTCCCCGCCCACGGCACCACCACCCAGCGGGCCACCGCCTACGTCACCGCCTGGGCCAACCGGCGGGGCATCGACGCCACCCTCCTGGTCAAACCGGCGGGGCTGGCCGCGATGGCGCTCGGCTCCGAGGTGCGCCAGCAGGTCCGCCGCCGGCTCACCCGCAGCTCGCTGCGCCGGCTGCCCTCACTGACCCCCCTGCTGGTCGGCGCGGGCATCGGTGCCACGGTCAACCGCCGCGACACCCGCAAGGTGGCCCGTGAGGTCCGCGCGGACCTGCGCGGCCGGCTCCCGGTGGACCCGGGCTACTGGGAGGCCGCCGCCCCGGCGCACCGCGGAGGCGCGGGCGGCTGAGCGCGCCCCGAGGGGGCGGGACGGCGATCGCGGGCCCCTACGACCGCCGTCCGGCGACCGCCGGGGCCCGCGACCGACCGTGCCGTCGTCGGCCGCTCCGCGGTCGAGGGCCGCGCGGTGGAGGCCGCAGGGGCTGGGCGCGCCGGGACGGGGAGCATAGGAGCCGGGACCGCCGGGGCCGGGGCCTTTGAGTCGGGACCCCGAGAGTCGGGACCCCGAGAGCCGGGGCCCTGTGAAGCCAGGGCCCCGGGAACCGGGGGGCGAGTGGCCCCCGGGGAACGCCGTCAGCCCGCCGGTGCCGCCGGCGCTCCGGCGCCCCGCCCGGACTTCACGGCGTTGACCATCGCCTGGTGCACGGCCCGCGCCGTGCTCTCGTCGGCCGCCGGAACCGGGCTTCCCGCCACGCTGTACCAGTCCAGGGCCCCCGTGTACTGCACGGTGAGCCGCGCCTCGCCGTCCACCCAGGTGGTGTGGACGGTGAGGTCGCCGGAGATCGGGCCGACCTCCGTGGTGGTCACCCCGCCCGGCCCGCTGATGATCGACTGGGTGGTCCAGGTGGCCCACGAGGCCCGCGGATCCACCGGGGGCTCCACCGCCCCGGCACCGACCTGCCCGGCCGCGTTCCGCCCTGCTGCGCCCTGCTGCTGTTCGGTCATGCGCCCATCCTCCCTGGGTCCTGTCTCTTCGGATCTTGCCGGGGTCGCGCCGCCGGAGCACGCACTTCGCCGGCTCGTCGCCGGCCGCCGACGGCCCCCGGCCTTCGGCCGTGAGGTGCCCCCGTCCTCCGCACCGCCGGTGCACGCACTCCGACACCGTGCGCTGATCCGACGGGATCCGAAGGAGGGGACCCAGCCGGTCCGCCGCCGCTCACGGGGTGGCACCGGCGGTCGCGGAGGCCGCCCGGGGAGCGGGCGGCCTCGTGGCAACTCTCGCGTCGGGGCGGTCAGCCGCCCGCCCCCGGCTCCTCCACGGGCTCGCCCTCCGCCTGGGAGGTGTCCTGCGCGTGCTGGTTCTGCATCGAGGTGACGCCCTCCTCGGGGTCGGCCGCACGGACGTCCTCGTCCCGGTCGGCGCCCACCTCGGAGCGTGCGCTCATGTCGGTCATCGCGGGCTCCTCTCCTCGGCCGGCCGGGCCACCCGGATCCGCTCCGACACGCCGTGGCGCCGGGCGGCCACCGGACCGGTGTGCTGTCTCGCCCCTCAAGCCTGCCCCTGTGCCCGCGCCACGGCCAACCGGACCGGTCCGGACGTCGGGCGGGCGGGCCCGGTCCAGGGTTTCCAGGCCCGCCCGCCGTCTCGTCTGCCCGGTCGCCGGGGGACTATTCCTGCCCTCCCGGTCCGCTCGGGCAGGGTCCTCCTAGCCGCTCCCGCACCCGCCACTCCCGCCGCACCCGCCGCTCCCGCTCCCGCCGGGCCTCCGCCTTCGGGTCCCGCCCTCAACCCGCCGATCCCGCGCGCGACGACCGATCCCGCCCGCGCACGCCGCGACCGCGTCGGGCCGGGCCGGTGGAGGCGGAGCGAAGCGGGCCCGCCCGCGGGCACCGGCGGGCGACGGCCGGACCCGGGGCGGGCCCCGTCACCTCACCAGGCGACCGGCAGCGACTTCGGTCCGTAGATCACCGCCTCGGTGCGGAACTCCAGCTCGCTCTCCGGCACCGCGAGCCGCAGCCCCGGCAGCCGCCGGAACAGCGTGGCGAGTGCGATCTGCAGCTCCGCCCGGGCCAGCGGCTGGCCCAGGCACTGGTGCACCCCGAAGCCGAAGGCGACGTGCCGTCGCGCGTCCCGGTCGAGGTCCAGCTCGTCCGTGGGCAGCCGGTCCCCGCCGCCGAACAGCTCCTCGTCCCGGTTGGCGGTGGACAGCATCGCGATCACGCCCTCCCCGGCCCGGACCAGCGTGTCGCCCAGCTCGACGTCCTCCAACGCCACCCGGGGTACGCCGGCGTGCGCGATGGTGAGCAGCCGCAGCAGCTCCTCCACCGCTCCGGGGAGGGCCGCCGGGTCGGCCAGCCGGGCGGCCTGCTCCGGATGGCGCAGCAGCATGGCGGTGGAGAGTCCGATCATGTTGGCCGTGGTCTCGTGGCCGGCGACCAGGAGCAGCACACCGGTCGTGGCGATCTGCCGCGGGGTCAGGTCGTCGCGGGCCGCGAGCCGGCTGAGGATGTCGTCACCGGGGTGTTCCCGCTTCCGGACGGCGAGCTCGCCGAGGTAGTCGAGCAGCTCGATCCGCGCCCGGGCGGTCTCCTCCCGCCCGGCCTCGATGCTGAGCAGCAGCCGGCTGCGCTCCTGGAACGCCTCCCGGTCCGCGTACGGGACGCCGAGCAGGAGGCAGATCACCAGGGAGGGCACCGGCAGCGCGAAGTGGGTGACCAGGTCGGCGGGCGCGCCCGCGGCGGTCATCCGGTCGAGCGCCTCGTCCACGATCCGCTGGATGGCGGGGCGCCGCGCCTCCACCCGCTTGATCAGGAAGTCGCCGGTGACCATCCGGCGGAGTCGGGCGTGCTCGGGGTCGTCGAGCCGGACGAAGGAGGGGGTGACGGCGAGGATCTCGCGCTGTCCGGTGGTGAGGAACGGGAACCCGGGCCGCCGGACGTCGGCGCTGAACCGGCTGTCGGAGAGGACCGTGCGGACCTCCTGGTAGCCGGTGACCAGCCAGCAGGAGGTGCCGTCGGGCAGCTCGGCGCGGCTGACCGGGCCGGTGGCCGCCGCCTCGGTGTAGGCGGGCGGCGGGTTGAACGGGCAGCGGGTGTCGTGCCGGGCCGGGAGCAGCGGGGCCTGGGTGGTGGGTGTGCTCGTCAAGGTGAGGTCTCCTTGGATGACGACGTGGGCACGTTGTGGTGGGGGAGGGGCAGCGGCGGGGCCTCAGGGCTACCTGGCGGGGCCGTGCCCGGCGTGCCCGACGGGCTCGGCGCCCTCGGTGACGGTGATCGCGCCGCCCGGGCAGAGCTCGGCGGCGAGCCGGACATCGGCGTACTGCGCCGGTTCCGGAGCGGTCGGACGGATCCTCACGAGGCCGTCCTCGTCGTCCTGTTCGAAGAACCCCGGCACGGTCATGACGCACTGGCCGGAGCTGCAGCAACGGTCCGGATCGACGCTCACCTGCATGGTCGGACACCTCTCATTGGTGTGGCACCGGACGGCCCAGGCCGTGCCGCCCCTTGTTGTCGGTGTCAACCTAGCCGCAGCCCTTGTCGCATACGAAGAGTGAGCGGCGGCCCTGCGCAGAATGGCCGGTTTCCATCTCTGATGCTGAACGGGCTTGAGGAAAAGGAAGTTTGAGTGACCGTCGGATCCGCCGAGGTGCTGCCGCGGGGGACGGCTACCTGCCGCACGGCCCGGGCGGGAGTCCACCGGGGCCGCCGGCCGGGGCAGGCCGTCCTCACAGTCCCTCAGCTGCCGCGATCTCCCGGACGGCGGCCACGGTGTCCGCCTCGGCCGCGGCCTTGTCGGGCCGGTAGCGCACCACCCGTGCGAAGCGCAGCGCCAGCCCGGCCGGGTAGCGGGGGCTGCGCTGCACGCCGTCGAAGGCGATCTCCACCACCAGTTCCGGCCGCACCCGCACCGCCCGGGCGTCCCGCTCGACCTCGCGGGCCAGCAGGGCCCCGGTCTGCCAGGCGAGCGTCTCGTCGGTGAGTCCCTTGAACGTCTTGCCGAGCATCACCCACGGGCCCAGACCGGCCTCGCCCCCGGCCCGGGCACCCAGGTGCAGGTTGCTGAGGAAGCCGCGCCGCCGCCCGCTGCCCCATTCGGCGGCGAGCACCACCAGGTCCAGGGTGTGCCGCGGCTTGACCTTGATCCATCCGGCGCCGCGCCGGCCCGCCTGGTAGCCGGCGTCCGGATCCTTGACCAGGACCCCCTCGTGTCCGCGCGCGAGGGCGGCCCGGAAGAAGGCCAGTGCCTCGTCGTGGTCGCCGGTCTCGGTGTGCGGCACCCGCAGCTCCGCCGGGACGGCCCCGGACAGCGCGGCCCAGCGCTCCCGGCCCGGCCGGTCCACCAGGTCCTCGCCGTCCAGGTGCAGCAGGTCGAAGAAGTGCGCGCTGAGCGGGACTTCGGCGCGCAGCCGGTCCGGATCGCGGCGGGCGGCGGTCCGGGCGGCGGTCTCCTGGAAGGGGCGCGGACGCCCGTCCGCGCCGAGCGCGATGGCCTCCCCGTCCAGCACCGCCGACCGGACCGGCAGGGCCAGGGCGGCCTCCACCACCTCGGGGACCCGGGCGGTGATGTCGTCCAGCGAACGGGTGAACGCCGCGACCTCGCCGCCGTCCCGGTGCACCTGGAGCCGGATGCCGTCCAGCTTCCACTCCAGCGCGGCCGGACCGGTGATCCGCTCCAGCGCCGCCCCGACCTCCGGTGCCGAGGCCGCCAGCATCGGCCGGACCGGGCGGCCCACCTCCAGCCGGAACCGGGCCAGCGCCGGGACGCCGCCCGTCAGCGCCGCCGCCGCGACGGCCCGCGCCGAGCCGCGGAACATCAGTGCCCGGCGCACCGCTGCCGCCGGGACGCCGGCGGCCCGCGCCACCGCGTCGGCCACCACCGCGTCCAGCGCACCCTGGCGCAGGTCGCCGACCAGGACCGCGCGCAGGAATCCCTGCTCGACGTCGGTGGCCCGCTCGAACAGTCCGGCCAGCAGCCGGTGCCGTCCGGCCTGCGCTCCGGCGCCGTGCACGGCCGCGATCTCCTCCAGGATCCGCTCCGTCTGCCGCACCCCGAGCACCGGTTCGGCGGCGGGCGGCGGCAGGTCCCGCAGGGCGGCCGGTCCGATGCCGGTCCGCAGCCGCTGGGACTCGCCGGAGAGCAGCACGACCGCTGCCGGGGCCTCCTCCGGGCCGAGGTCGCGCAGGCACTCCGCGAGCAGGTCGGTCTTGGCCC
Organism: Kitasatospora sp. NBC_00458; assembly: GCF_036013975.1. Classification (NCBI taxonomy): domain Bacteria; kingdom Bacillati; phylum Actinomycetota; class Actinomycetes; order Kitasatosporales; family Streptomycetaceae; genus Kitasatospora; species Kitasatospora sp. NBC_00458. Next base: position 291,188 of record NZ_CP107904.1, on the reverse strand, counting down.
GTCGCCCGGGCTCGGCCGCCACGGCGCGGGAGGTCAGGGCCAGGTGCCGCAGCAGCATCGCGGGCTCCTCGGGAGACAGGGAGGCGGGGAGGGGGAGGGGGAGTGACGGAGGCGGGCGTCCAGCATCGGCGACGCGGGCCGATCGCGCGAGGCGGACACGCCCGGCTCGCCGCTGCGCCCGTCGGTCGCTCTGCACCCGCCGGTCGTCCTGCGCCTGCCCACCGCCGTGTCTCGCCCACCGCCCCGCCCGTCCGGACGCCACGGTGGCAAGGACGCCGCCGGTCGGGGCGATCGCCGTTCGGCGGCGCGGCGCCCGCCGGACGCTGCCCGGATGGAGCGGTACCCGGGGCGTTCTTGGCCGGACTGTCGATCGGCCGCGGCCCGACGGACCGTCATGCTGTCCCGCGACCGCAGAACCGCCGCGCACACCGGGGAGCCCGTATGACGTCCGTGACCACCGCCGCCCGCTGGACCGTCGAGGCGCCGGGGAGCGGCGACTTCGCCGCCTGGCGCGAACTGTTCCGCGGGTACTGCGAGTTCTACCGGGTGCCGGCGTCGGACGAGAAGGCCGGGCTGGTCTGGTCGTGGCTCTCCGACCCGGCCCACGAGCTGGACGGCCTGGTGGTCCGCGACACCGACGGCACGCCGGTCGGCCTGGCCCACTACCGCCCCTTCGTCCGGCCCCTGCACGGCGCCGTCGCGGGGTTCCTCGACGACCTCTTCGTCGCCCCGTCCGCCCGGGGCGCCGGAGCGGTCGACGCCCTGCTCGCCCGACTGCGCGAGATCGCCGCCGAACGCGGCTGGAACACCGTCCGCTGGATCACCGCGGACGACAACCACCGGGCCCGCAGCAAGTACGACCAGGTCGCCACGCGCACGATGTTCGTCACCTACGACATGCCTCCGGGCGACTCCGCCGCCGGGCGCTGACGGCATCCTGCGGGGCACCCGCGGCCGCCCGCCGCCCGCCTGGATCCGCCCGCCGGGACGCGGACCCCGCCGGGAAGCGCGTCCGCCGGCCGGCCCCGTCAGCGGGCCCAACGGAGCCGGTCGTAGACGAGGGCCACGGTGCCGTGCTCGCCCGCGGACCGGCTGACGAGCGTCCGCCTCCCCGTCGGCGGGCCGTCGACCGCGAGGCGCGGCGGGCCCGGCGGCGGGCGACCTGACCGGAGCGGAGCCACGGTCCGGCGCCCGGTGGTCGGGGGCGGCGGCCGACGTCCGTCGGACGTCCGGGGTGAGGGCGGGGGCGGGGCGTGGAACCGCGGCCGGGCGCTCCTTCCCCACCCCTCGCCACGGTTCTCCGAAGGTTCTCGGAAATTCGTTCGTACTTTTTGTTATCCCGCTTCCGCCCCGAGGTCTCCCAGGTGTCGGTACCCTCCCGACGGACCCGGACACAGGAAGCGTGCGCAGGTGAACAGCGAAGACCGGACGACCATCCTCCCCGCTACCGGACGCCACGGCGGCGCCGGTGGGCGTGCCGCGCGGCGGGGCGCCGAGCGGCGCCGCGGGCACGGCCGCCGCGGTCGGCGGCGCGGCGGCCTCGGACCGATGGTGGCGGTGGTCGCCGCCGTCGCGGGAACCGGGGTGATAGCCGCCCTGGCCGGTGCCGGGTACGCGGTGTACCGGGGCGACGAAGGCGAGGACGGCGGGGACCAGGCCGTGGCCGTGGCCTACGAGCCGCTGATCGCGGCGGAAGCCGGTGACCAGAACGGCATCCAGGTCCCCGGGGCGGGCATCGGCGACCTGGCCGCCGTCGCGGCGGCGGGCAGCCCGCCCGCCGGCGATCCGGCCCACGCGGCGACCGCGGCCCCGGCCACCGGCACCGCGTCCGCGACGCCCTCCGCCTCCACCGGCACGCCCGGACAGTCGGCCTCGGCCGCGCCGTCCTCGGCCTCCGGCACACCGCGCAACCCCACCGCGAGCCCGACCGCCCCCTCCCCCACGAAGCCGGAGTCCCCGGCCGCCACGACCACCGCCGCCCCCACCACCGCCAAGCCGTCCGCGACCAGCGCCCGGCCGACCACCACCGCCGGTCCGGGCGGGGCGAACGCGCAGTTCGCCCAGCAGGTGGCGGACCTGGTCAACGCCCAGCGCGCCCAAGCCGGCTGCGGCCCGCTCTCCGTCGACTCGAAGCTGACCGCCGCCGCCCAGGTCCACAGCGAGGACATGGCGAACCGCGGCTTCTTCGACCACGCCAGCCCCGAGGGCAACCACGCGGACCAGCGCATCGAGGCGGCCGGCTACCGCTGGAGCAGCTGGGGCGAGAACATCGCGCGCGGCCAGAAGGACCCGGCGGCGGTGATGGAGTCGTGGATGAACAGCCCCGGCCACCGGGCCAACATCCTCAACTGCTCCTTCAAGCAGATCGGGGTGGGCGTCCGGACGGGCTCCGGCGGTCCCTGGTGGACGCAGGTCTTCGCCTCGCCGTCGTGACCCCGGGCCCTGGTCCGGGGCCGGCTCCGGTCCCCGCTCCGGCCCCGGTTCCGGCCCCGGTTCCGGCTCCTCCCCGGGCCGGGACCGGCCGCCGAGAACACCCCCGCTGACCTCGGGTTTTCCGAATCCGCGCGAATTGTTGTTATCTGAGCACTCCCCAGAGGTCTCCGAGGAGGCAACGGCGGACGGACGACAGCAAGACGGAGTGCGGACCCATGAACGTTGACGTGCAGAGCAGGACCGGGACGACCCTGGTGCTCGCGGCCCAGGCGGGCGACCCGCAGGCGCGGGAGGCGCTGGTCGCCGCCTGGCTCCCGCTGGTCTACAACGTCGCAGGCCGGGCGCTGAACGGCCATGCCGACGTGGACGACGTCGCGCAGGAGACGATGATCCGGGCCCTCGACGGACTGGACGGGCTGCGCGACCCCGAGGCGTTCCGGTCCTGGCTGGTCGCGATCACCATGAACCAGGTCCGCCGGCGGTCGACCGGTCAGCAGCAGGCAGCCGTCGGCGGCCTCGACGAGACCTGGGAGCTGGCCGACCCCCGCGCGGACTTCACCGACCTGACCATCCTCCGCCTCGGCCTCTCCGGCCAGCGCCGGGAGGTCGCCGAGGCCACCCGCTGGCTGGACGCGGACGACCAGGAACTGCTCGCCCTCTGGTGGCTGGAGGCGTGCGGCGACCTCACCCGCGCCGAACTCGCCGAGGCGCTCGACCTGACGCCCCAGCACGCCGCCGTCCGGGTGCAGCGGATGAAGAAGCAGCTGGAGGCGGGCCGGGTGGTGGTCCGTGCGCTGACCGCCTACCCGCGCTGCCCCGAGCTGGCCGAACTCACCGCCGGGTGGGACGGTGCACCCGACTCCGTCTGGCGCAAGCGGATCGCCCGGCACATCCGGTCCTGCGCCTCCTGCGACGGGCTGGGCCGCGACCTGTTCCCGGCCGAGGGACTGCTGGCCGGGCTGGCGCTGGTGCCCGTGCCGATGGACACGCCGACCGGACTGGCCCTCCAGGCCGCGACCGCCGCGGCCAACTCCTCCGCCGCGTCCTCCGGGGCAGCCGCGGGCGGGGCGGGTGCCGGAGGCGGCTCGGCTCCCGGCGCGGCCTCGCCCGGCGGGACGGGCACGCCTCCGGCCGACCCCGCGGGGGGAACGGGCGGCTGGGCCGAGTTCGCCCGCCGCAAGACCGTCCTGGCGGGCGGGACGGCCGCCGTGCTGGCGGCGGCCACGCTCGCGATGGTCTGGCCCCACCATCCGCAGCCCGGGGAGACCGCACCCGAACCGACCACTCCGGCCGCCGCTCCCGACACCCCGTCGGCCGCCGCGATACCGGCGCCGCCCGCACCCGAGCCCGAGACCCCGACCACGGCCCCGTCACCGACGGTCGTGGTCACCCTCGCGTCCGCGCCCGCCGAGCCGCCCGCACCGAGCACCCCGGCGGCCACCCCGACCCCGAGCCCCAGTCGCCAGGCCGGCCCGCCGCCCAGCCTGGAGCGCCAGTTGGTGGACCTGGTCAACGCCGAGCGCGCCAGGACCGGCTGCGGCCCGCTGCGGATCGACCCGAAGCTGCACGCGGCCGCCCAGAAGCACGCCGAGGACATGGTGGCGCGCGGGTTCTTCGACCACACCAGCCCGGACGGCACCCGTGCCGACTCCCGGCTCGGCGCGGCCGGCTACCGCTGGTCGCAGTGGGGCGAGAACCTCGACCGGGGGCCGACCGCCCCCGCCGTGGTCTTCTCCCGCTGGATGGACGGGGGCATCCACCAGTCGAACATGCTCGACTGCGCCTTCAAGGACGTCGGCATCGGCGTGGCCACCGGACCAGCCGGCCTCTACTGGACCCAGGACCTCGGCGCCCCGCTCGGCTGACCCCCACCGGACCGGCGCCGACCCTCATCGGCCCCGGACCGGACCGGCGCCCACCGGCGCCGACCCTCACCACGGCGCGCCGGTGGCTCGGCCCAGGGCCGTCAGGACGACAGTCCGACCAGCCCGGGCGCCTGCCCCGTCACGTACCCGGTCGCGTCGCCGACGACGCCGCCGGCGTCCCCGACCTGGCCCGGGAGGGCGTCCGGGACCGTGGCCGGCACGCTGCCCTGGAGCGGCCCGGTGAGGTCGCCCTGGCCGCCGACCGCGGAGGCGTGGGCGCTGGGAGCGGTCAGGGAGGCCACGACGCCCACGGCGAGCGAGGCGACGGCGAGCATGCTGCGCTTCTTCATGCCCCGTCCAACGACGCTGCGCCACTCGGGTTACGGCCCGGCGGTCGTGTCCGGGTCGCGCCTCGCGCCCCCGGCAGGGCCCGGAAGCGTCCCGGAGCCGACCGAGCCGTCGGAAGGCCCGCCGGCCGGCCCCGTCGCCGGCACCGCGCCCGGTCGCCGGTGCCACCGGGCGTGCCGCTGCGCCCGCCGTCGGCGGTCCCCTCAAGGCTGTCCCCTCACGGCGGTCCCCTCACGGGTGTCGCCGGACGCGGTCGGCCGCTGCCCGGGACCTGCCGGGACCGGGCGGGACCGGAGCGGCGGGCAGCAGCCGGTGGAGTGCGCGCCGGCCACGCCGCCGCAACGAGCGGGCCGGGGAGTCCCGGCCCGCCGTCACTCCGGAGCCGTCGTCGGGGCGTCCGCGGCCGCGCCGCTCAGCCGGACCGAGCCGAGGATCCGGTCCACCACGAACACGGTCTCCTCGGACGGCCTGCGCATGCAGGCCGTCAGCTCGACGACCGTCGGCCGGGAGTCCACCACCACCGTCCGGTACCCGCGGAACGCACTGGTGCCCCCCTGCACGAGGCAGGACTTCTCCAGCGGGGCCTCCGTGAGATCGATCGCCTGGCCGGCCTGTTTGCCCGCCAGGGCCGGATCGCGTACGAGCGTGAGGCCGACCAGGGCCCCGCCGTCCTCCAAGCTCCCGGAGGCGAGGCAGAACCGGTCCCGCGTTCCGTTCCGGATCGGGCAGCCCGCCTCGGGGACGATCGGCTGGCCGGCGGCGTAACCGAAGGCGGCGGTGCCGTCCCTGCGGTTCGTGCCGGGCACCGACAGCCGGTACCAGTCGGGCGGGATGTCGACGATGACCCCGCCCAGGTCGGGGAACCGGACCGGCCCGCCGGTCTCCGACCCGGTGGTGCGGTCCGGCGTGGGGCTGGGCGACGCGTTCGACGGCGCCCCGCCGGGCGCGGCCGGGCCTGCGGAGCCGGGAGCCAGCGCCGTCCCCGAGGGGCTCGGTGCCAGGGCGGGTGCGGCGGCCAGCACCGCGGCCGTCAGCCCGGTGGCCAGCCCGGCCGCGAGGGCGGCGGTCCGGCGCCGCCGCCGGGTGCGGGCCGCGCGCTCGCGGATCCGGTCCATCCGGTCGTCGGGTGCCGCGAGATGGGGGGCGGCCAGCTGGAGCAGGATCCGCAGCTCGTCCTCGTCCTCGACCCCGGGCGCCGGCGGCCTGCCGTAGTCCGGGCCGGACTCACGCCCCGTCACGGTGTCCTCCGTGCATCAGCAGCTCGCGGGTCGGCAGTTTGCCCCGCAGGGCCACCAGGGCGCGGTGCGTCTGGCTCTTGACCGTGCCCGCGGTGCAGCCCAGCGCCTCGGCGGTCTCCTCCACACTGAGGTCCTCGAAGAAGCGCAGGACCACGGCGGCCCGCTGGCGCGGCGGCAGTGCCCGGACCGCGGCGGCCACCACCTGGCCGACCACCACGTCCTCGAACGGGTCCGCGTCGACCGGCGGTTCGGGCAGCCGGTCGTGCGGCAGTTCCCCGTGCCAGCGGCGGCGCCACCAGGAGACGTGCGAGTTCACCAGCACCCGTCGGACGTACGCCTCGGGCCGGTCGATGGAGATCTGGTCCCAGCGTGGCCAGACCTTGGCCAGGGCGGTCTGCAACAGGTCCTCGGCCAGGTGCGGGTCGCCCGTGAGCAGCCACGCCATCCGGAGCAGCCGTGGGCTGCGGGCGGCGACGAACTCCTCGAAGTCCGGTGTCGCGTCCCTCATCCTGCCGCCCCCGCCATGCCGTTCCCGCCGTCGTGTCCGTCGTCGTGTCCGTTGTCGTGTCCGTAGTCCTCGCCGCCGTGTCGGCGGCGGAGGTCCTGCCGGTCGGCCGGGGCCGCCGTGTCCTCGCTGTCGTTCTCACGGCTGCTGAACGCGCCGGGGACCGATTTCGGTTGCCTTCCGGGGGTGACTTTCCGGCATCCGGCCGGACCTCCGGCACCGCGGCGGGCTGGCGCGGCCGGGCAGGCGCGGTGCGGACCGGGCGGGGCCCTCCGCCCAGCACGGCCGGGCGGTTCGGGGCGGGACGGGGCGGGGGCGACTCGGGCGGGCCCGGCCCCCCGGGGGCCGCCATCCGTCCCGCAGCCCGGATGCGTCCGACGGCTCGTCCCAGGGGCGGCCGGACTCGGCCGGTGCCGGGGACCAGGGCCGGGGGACCGGAGCCGGGCCTGAGGCACCGGCACACAACGGTGGACGGCCCGCGAGCCGGCCGGGACTCGGCCGGGCGGCGGGCGGGCCGTGGGCACCACGATCCGCCCCTGCGCGGGGGCCGTCCAGGGGCGCGCGGACGGCGCCCGGGCGCACCGACCCGGCGCGTCGGGTCGGCCGACCCGGTCGGTGGACCGGGTCGGTCCCTGCGGCCGGTACGCGAGGCCGGTCCCTGCGGCTGGTCCCTGCGGCCGGGGCCGCCCGGGGTGGAGCGGTCAGAGCGTTCCGGAGCCCTGCGGCACGTCGGCGGCCCGCAGGGCGGCGCGATCCACCTGGTCCACCGTCCAGTCCGGGTGGCCCGGCATCGGCGGCGTCTTCTCCCCGTACAGCCACTCCGTCAGGAACCCGCTCAGCCGCTGCCCCGAGACCTCGTCGGCGGTGCGCAGGAAGTCGGCGGTCGTGGCGCTGCCGTTCCGGTACCGCTCCAGGAAGGCCCGCTCGATCCGGTCGAAGACCTGGGCGCCGACCCGCTCCCGCAGGGCGAACAGCACCAGCGCGCCGCCCGTGTACCGCTGGCTGTCGAACAGGTTGGCGGCGGTCGGCGCGGCGACCGGCCCGGAGTCGCGGCGCCACTGGTCGCCCTTGGCGTACACGGCCCGCATCCGGGCCGTCAGGTCGGTGAAGCCGGAGGAGTCCGGCCACCCCCGCTCGTAGCGGTACATCAGGCCGTAGAAGTCGGCGTGGCCCTCGTTCAGCCAGAGGTCGGCCCAGGCGCCCGGGGTGACGCTGTTGCCGAACCAGGAGTGCACCAGCTCGTGCACCATGTGCGAGCCGATCAGGTTCTCGGGCTGACGGAGGAAGTTCGGCTTGTAGAGCGTGAGCGTCTGGGTCTCCAGGCCGGTGAAGTCGAACGCCGCCGGGTCGTCGGTGTCGGCGGGCAGCAGCCCGTACGTCTCGAAGGGGAAGCGGCCGAGGTGCCCCTCGACCCAGGCCAGCTGCCCGGGGGTCAGCGCCAGGGCGGGCTCCAGGGCGGCGGCGCGCTCGGTGGGGACGACGTCCCGCAGCGGGATCCCGCCCGGTCCGCGGCTCTCGCGCACCGTGTACCGGCCCACCGACACCTGGACCAGCTCGGTCGCCATCGGCTCGCGCGACGCGTACCGCCGGGTGGTGGAGCCGTCGGAGTGCTTCTCGGTGGCGGTGAGCAGGCCGTTGGCCACCCCGAACAGCCCGTCCGGCGCGGTGACGGCGACGGCGAAGCGGGCCTTGTCGCCCGGGCGGTCGTTGCACGGGAAGACGGTGTGCGCACCGTCCGGCTGACCGGCCACCGCGAAGCCGTCGGGCGTCACCACCCAGCCGGTGTGCGGCAGCGCGCCGCGCGGGTCGGCCGTGTACGCGACCTCCACCCGCAGCGCGGCGCCGCGCCGCACCGGCCGGGCGGGCACCACGGTGAGCTTCTCGTCGTGCTCCCGGAACTGCGCGGGCCGGCCGTCGACCCGGACGGAGCGCACGTCCAGCCCCAGGGCGTCCAGCTCCAGGGCGCGCAGTGCGGTGAGCGCCCGGGCGGTCAGCACGGTGGTGCCGTCCACGGTGCGGGTGTCGGCCCGGTACGTGAAGGCGAGGTCGTAGGCGAGCGCGTCGTAGTCGGTCGTGCCGAGCCCGGGGAACACCGGGTCCCCGGTGCCGCCCCCCGTGCCGGGGCCCACGTCCGTACCCGCCCCCGGGCCGGCGCCCGGCTCCGCGGCGGCCGGGACCGGCGGGGCCAGGGCGAGCAGCGCCGCAGCGAGCGCGGCGGCGAGGACGGAGCGGTACCTGGACAAGGCGATCACCTCTCTCGTGTCGTTCGGCCCGCAGCACGGACCGGGCACACCCGGTTCCGCAGCGCGACCCTACCGACACGGAACGTAGCAGAGGGGTCCGACAACCCCGCCCGGTTCCGGCCGATCCCGGAGGCCCCGACGGAGCCGCGCGACACGCGGCCGTCCCCCGGACGGACCACCGTGGTAGCCGAGCGGCTGCGCAGTGTCATAGGTTCGAAGAGCTCCACCCCCTGACGGGAGGGGCCACGGCCGCCGGACCTGGCCAGGTCCGGCGGCCGTACTCATGCCTACGGTCGCACCCGTGCCGCGCGCCCGCACCCGCTCCGGGCGCCGTACGGACGCCCCCGCCGCAGTGCCCCCGCCGTGCTGCCCCCGTTGTGCGCAGCGGCCGTACGCACCGGCCGTACGCGTCCACCACCTCGTAGGCTGGGCAGCCGCGCCGGCCGCCCGCAGCCCCGCCGGTGCACCGGACCGGCAGGAGCAGCCCGTGACCAGCCCCCAGTTCGTGGTGATCGGCGAGTGCGTCGCCGACGTCGTCCGCACCGACGGCGCGCCCGACACCGTCCACCCCGGCGGCAGCCCGGCCAACGTCGCGTACGGACTGGCCCGGCTCGGAACGCCGACCGCCCTGCTGACCCAGCTCGGCGACGACCCGTACGGGCGGCTGATCCGCGCCCACCTGGAGTCGGCCGGCGTCACCGTCCTCACCGGTCCGGCCGGGGGCGTGCGCACCCCCTCGGCGGTGGTCGGGATCGACGGGGAGGGGCGGGCCCGCTACACCTTCGACATCGACTGGACCCTCCCGGCCGGCGAGCTCCCGCACCCGCCCGGCCACCTGCACATCGGCTCCATCGCGGCGGTGACCGAGCCCGGCGCGGCCGCCGTACTCGCGCTGGTCGAGCGGTGGCGCGGCCGGGCGGGCGTCAGCTACGACCCGAACGTCCGCCCCGCGCTGCTCGGCGACCGGGCCGACGCCGTCCGCCGGGTCGAGCGGTGCGTGGCGCTCAGCGATCTCGTCAAGGCCAGCGACGAGGACCTCGGCTGGCTCTACCCGGGCCGGGACCCCGAGGAGGCGGCCCGCCACTGGCTCGGCCTCGGCCCGGCCACCGTCGCGGTCACCCGCGGACCCGACGGCGCCTTCGCGCTCACCGCGGACGGCCGCCGCGTCGAGGTGCCGGCCCGAGCCGTCGAGGTCGCCGACACCGTAGGGGCGGGCGACTCCTTCATGGCCGCGCTGCTCCACGCCCGCCACGGCGGCGCCGGCCTCGACGAGGCGCTGACCCGGGCGGCCGCGGCGGCGGCCCTGACGGTCGCCCGCCCCGGCGCCAACCCGCCCGACGCCGCCGAGCTGGCGGAGGCCCTGGCCGCGACCGCCCCCTGACGGCGCGCCACGGCTCCGCCGCCGGCCCGGGCGGGCCTGTCGGGCCCGGCGCGCCGTCGCCGGATCGCCACCACCCGGCGGGCCTCGCCGGACGCCCGGTCAGGCGGCCCGGTCACGGGCGCCCCGTCACGGCCGCCTCGTCGCGACCGCCCCGTCACGCGTGGCGCGCCCGGCCCTCAGCCCGCTCCCAGCGGACGGGTCTGCTGCGTCCCGGAGTCGAAGCTGCGGGCCGCGTCGAAGGCCCCCGTGAGGTCGGGCAGCCGGCCGAGCACGGTGTGCGCGAGTGTGACCTCCTCGGGGGTGAGGCGGCGGGTGAGGGACAGGTGTGGGGACCAGCGGCCCGGAACGTAGTGCCGGTCCGGCTCCTCGGCGCCGTCGAGCACCTCCCAGACCCGCTGGTGCAGCAGCATCAGGTCGACGGTCGGCACCACCGACCGGCTGAGCACCCGGTGCCGGCTGCGGGCGCTGAACGAGAGCAGACCCGTCAGCCGGACCGGCAGCGGCAGGGCGTCCCGCAGGAGCCCGTCGAGCCGCTCGGCCGCTCCGTCGGGCATCCGGGCGCACGCGGCCAGGGTCAGGTGCGGGCGGTGGCCCGGGTGGGTGTTGTGCGCGAGGCTGTCCACGCCGCCATCGGCCAACTGCTGCCAGACCGCGCGGACGGCGCGGTCGAACGGCGCGTCGCAGAGCAGCTCAACGGTCTGCACGCGGGCCGTCCGCGGTCGGGGACGGCACCCGGTCGTCGGCGGGGCCGGTGGTGAGGTCCTTGCCGTACCAGACCTGCGAGTAGGGACCGCTGTTGTACGCGGGGATCTCGCGGTACCCGTTCCGCAGGTACAGCGCGCGGGCCTCGACCAGGTCGAGCCGGGTGTCGAGCACGATCCGCTCGGCGCCCAGTGCCCGCGCCGCCTCGTCGACGGCGGCCAGCAGCCGGGCGCCCCCGCCGGTGCCGCGCCGCGCGGGGCGGACGTACACCCTGGTCAGCTCCACCGTGCGGGCGTCGAGCACGCGCAGGCCGGCGCAGGAGTCGGCCGCCCCGCCGTAGCGCCCCAGCAGGAACACCCCGCCGGGCGGGGCGAGGTCGTCGCTGGGCGAGTCCGCGAGCCCGGTCTCGATCTCCTCCGCCGTGCCCTCCCGGCCGAGGTGGAGCCGGTAGTACCGGTTGGCGACGTCCACGTAGTACTCCCGCAGCAACGCCAGGGCCTCCGCGGAGCCGACGTCGGCGGCCGAAACGGCCCAGGTCATCTCGGTCGTAGGTGTCCCACTGATCGTCATGCGCGCATTATCGGCACCCGGCCGCCCCGGTGACGAACGCTTTTCGATCATCCCCCGGACCCCGTCCGCCGCCGCCCCGGGCCCGACCGTGCCCGGTACGGTTCCGTCCCGTGGATCCGCGCCCCTTGCTCCTGCTCGACGTCGACGGCCCGCTCAACCCCTACTACGCCGCCCCGGCGGAGCGCCCGCCGGGATACCGGCCGTTCCTCACCGAGCCGGCCTGGTCCGCCCGGCCGGTCGAGGTCTGGCTGGACCGGACGCACGGCGAGCGGCTGCGCGCGCTGCCGTTCGACCTGGTCTGGGCGACCACCTGGGAGAACGTATCACCCTTGCACCTTGATTCTGACCTGCGGAAATGGGGCTGAGAAAGAAGGGGCCACGGCCCTGTTGTGGCCCCTTCCTTCTCACGATGACCTAGGGCATCATCTTCCGCCCCGACAGTCGTATGGGTGTCCATGGAAGGGGAGCCGTCGGGCGGATGCCGGTGGCTTCCTCAAGAGGCCGGACGCGATGCCCGGCCTTGAGCATCTGATCGCGGAGCCAGTTCGGATCGCAGCCGTACATCGTGCCGATGACCCGCATGCCCACACCCGACTCGTAGCGTCGGGCGATAGCGGGCAGAGCGGCGATCACGAGACGTTTGATCATGGCTTGCCGGTCGGGCTCGGTGCTGGCCCACATGGTTGGTCCTGGAGGTGAGATTGCCCCCGCCCGCCTGTGGCGGAGGATCGGTCTTGAGGCTTGATGAGACGGACGTACACGCCCTCGCCGATCGGCCCGAACCCGTGGCGTTCCCAGGCCCGGCGGAGCTTGTCCATGGCCTCTTCGTCGGGCCTGCGGACCTCGGGGTCGTCCGAGTCGAAGCTGCACGGTTCGTCCGGCCCGTGGTCGTGGATCGGGGCGGGGTAGCAGACGGCCAGCGTTCCCGGGACGGCCAGGCGGCGGAGCGCCTCGACCGCCAGACGCATCCCAACGCCTTTCCCCCGCCACTCGGCCGAGACCTCGACCGACTCCAGCAGGAGTAGCAGCGACGGCCGCAGTTCGGCGAGGGCCGGAGCGAGTCCGCCGTCCTCGGTGAAGATCACCCGTGGGATGCGGTCGAGAAGTCCCGGGTCCAGCTCCAGCGCCTCGCGGGGATTCGGTGTGACACCCGGGATGACGCGGGTGATGTCGGCGGTGCCGAAGATCTTGGATCCGTTCTCGTAGAAGCTGGCCCGCCAGCGGTCCGCGTTCCTCGACCAGTCCGCGTCGGCGAAGTGGCGCGACTCGTACGAGATGACCAGACGGTCGGCCATCGGTGCTCTCCCTTGCAGTGGGGGCAGGCCCCTCGCGCGTGCTGGCGAGGGGCCTGCCGTGTGCTGGCAGCCGCTACTTCGACGGCGTGGCGGGCTTCTCCTCGGCGGGCTTGCCCGCGTGCTTCGGCGGCGGCTTCTCGTTGCCCTTGTGCTTGGACACGATGATCTCGATGCGCATGGCAGGTTCCTCCTACTCGGCGGGGACGGTGTCGGCGGCGTCCGGCGGCGTGGGGCCGGGCGGCCTCTCGGGCTGCTTCTCCGGGTCGTGGCCCATACTGATGACTCCTCACACTGCGGGGTTCCCGGTCACCGGCAGGTGCCGGGGTCCTTCGGTGTTGCGGAACCCGCTCCGGCCGGCCGCCTGCCAGGGATGACGGCCGGAGCGGGAATCTGGGTGGCCCACAAGGGCCGGTGCTGCCCCCACCAGGGAACCGGCGGCGGGAGTCCGTCCCACGCCCGGCGCTGGCCCGCCCACAGGCCGCCGATGCCGAACACCGGGGCGGCGTAGGGGTCCATCAGCGCAGCCAGGGGTGGTTGGCCTCGCGAACCCGCGCCAGCAGTCGGGCACGGCGAACCCTGTCTCCCTCCGACAGGGGCGCCTCGCCGAACTCCTCCGGCGTGAGAACCGGACGGGGCCCGGACAACTTCCTCACGGGCCACGGGTGGGCGTGCAGCCACGCGAACGGGTCCACCGGCCCCAACTCCTCGGTGGGGCCGTCCAGAGCCGCCTGCGGGGTGTCCTGGTCACTCACCGGCCACCCCCAGCACGGTGCACTCCCCGTCCTCGACGTGTCGGGCACGGTTGCGTGCGAGCATCCGCGAGATCATGGGGTTCACGGCCTGCGGGTACTGCGCCTCGGCACGGTCGAAGAACAGGCACCCCGGACACTCGTCGGTGTCCGGCGGCACCTCGGACGGGCGGGCGGCGATCTCGCGAATACTCACGATGCGCCCCTGTCCGGACACACGTCCCTACCGCAGGTGCAGGGCGGCCACTCCCGCAGGATGTTGGCCCGCTCCGGGACGGAATCCGCGGTGACGCGGTCGACTTCCGTCGGTTCCTGTAGATCCGTCGTCTGCGACATTGGCCGTGGCTCCTGTCTCCAACTCTGATCCGTAGTCAGAACCGTAGGGACCGAGCCGACCGAGCCGCGAGCGTGTTGCACGGTCTTGCAGGGATTCACCCGAGCGCGGCTATCGCGGACGTGATGAGCGCACGCGCTTGGGCACCGTAGACGGCGAGGCGTTGCAACTCACCGAACGCCCGTACGTAGTCGGCAATCTCGCGGGGTTGAGTGACGTTGACCTCAGCCGTCAGCGTCTCCACGATGGCATGCCGATCGTCGTACAGGTAGAACGCTTCCAAGGGCCACATACCGCGCTGCGCAGTGAACGGGATCACCCCTAGCGACAACGAGGCCAGCGGCATCACGGCAAGCAGGTGGCCGAGCTGCCCGGCCATGGTCTCCGCGTCACCGATCTGGGAGCGGAGCACCCATTCCTCCATCAGCACCGCAAACCTGTGCCTGCCCTCGTGTAGAAGCCGCCCCCGCGCCACCCTCGCGGCAACAGCGGCGGCAACGTCATCAGGGGTTCCTTGGAACTCCGTGATGGAGCGCATCAAGGCAGTCGCGTACTCGGGCGTCTGGAGGAAACCAGGAACGACGTTGGAGACGTACGTCCGGCACAACTCCGCACGCTCGTGGAGCGCGTAGAAATCCTCCTGCACCTGGCGCATACCGGTGCGGTGGAGCCGCCGCCACTCCAGATACATCGATTCGACCGCTCTCGATGTGGCGATCAGGTCGTCCGCTTGGTCGGGAACCGCGCAGGCCGCGCACCACGCCCGAATGTCAGAGTCGGCCGGCGGGGTTCGCGCGCTCTGGATTCGGGACACTTTCGAAGGGTTCCACCCGCACCGGAACGCCAGCTGCTTACCCGTCAGTCCGGCATCCTTGCGGAGGTCGACAAGGCGGTTGGCAAGGGCAAGACGCGCGGCTTGCGCGCTTGATGACGGTGACGTTGGCATAGGTCTGGCGGTCCGGTGCTCGCAGGGTAAGGATAGGTCAGACGCTGTACTGGTCGTGCGGGATGCCGCGCTCCCAAACGGCTTCGAACGCGGAAGAGACGAGACGAACCGTCGCGGGGTCCTCAGAGAAAGCGAACCCAGGTTCGGCCCAGTCGCCATACCCCGTGAAGAAGTGGAACAGCACCAACTTGTCGTCGATCAGCCAGAAGTCGTTGCCTGGCAGCGCGATGTCCGACGCCTGACTCCTCGGCAACCACCGAACCAGTTCGCCAGCACCGAGGTTCATCGGGGTGACCGCGTGCTCCCACCGGATGTAGTCGGTCACTGGCTCGGAGACGATCCGGGCCCGCCGCATGACCACCCCACGGCCGATCGTCTCGCGGACGAGGCCCAGCCACTCGGGCCACCACGACGCCTCGGGGTCCAACTCGATCTCGCCGGTTCGGGCGAAGTGGTCGATTTCCTCGGCCTCGTCGCCGACAGCGTAGGCGTCACGCATCTCCAGGTGTACGGCAGTCTTCTGGGCGCTCTTCAGCAGCGTGGTGAAGTCGGGCACGTTCGACACGTTCGATAGCCTCCTTCAGGATCGGCAACATACGTGCCGGGATTCGGATCACAGACTCATGAGCGGGAATGCCGATCGCGTGGCCGGGAACCCACTCAGTCCCTGCGATCTTCTCGCAGAGCGCGGCATTGGCCGTCAAGCTCTGCACGATGATCTCCTCAAGCTCGTCTTCGACCCACACGGTGGGCGAGCCTCCGCCGCCGGTGGTCGGGTCGATGCCCACGAAA
The DNA here is from genome assembly GCF_036013975.1 of Kitasatospora sp. NBC_00458. Classification (NCBI taxonomy): domain Bacteria; kingdom Bacillati; phylum Actinomycetota; class Actinomycetes; order Kitasatosporales; family Streptomycetaceae; genus Kitasatospora; species Kitasatospora sp. NBC_00458. The sequence continues at coordinate 275,787 of NZ_CP107904.1, read as the reverse complement.
TCTAGTGCCACGACGATCTCCAACGTCTAGGGAGTTGCAGGGACATGCACCACCGTCGGTGCTGCGAGTGAGATCCACAACCCCGCATGCACGAAATTGCACGAAGTCGGCACGAGGCGCATCCCCCACGCCGTTCAGCGCAAGATGAGCCGAAGGGTTCCCTCGACGGAGAAGCCCTGATGGCCCACTGGAATCCCGAGGACACCGAACGCACGAAAGGCCCCGGCTACCCAGCTTGTTGGGTAGCCGGGGCCGGGGTGCTCGGGCGGTCAGATGCGGTTGCCCCAGCGGTAGGCGGCGAGGCTGCGGGCGGCGTTGGAGCGGCCCGCGGGGGGCTCATCGGCGGGAAGGCGGACGCGGGCGATCAGGCGGCCCGCCTCGGCGCGGAGCTGGCGCGCTTCGGCGATCAGGGGATGGGCGACCATGACCCCATGGCGGGTGCCTCCGGCGATCAGGCGGCCGTCCGCGCGGACCTGTTCGTCGCAGTGCGCGGCGTCGCGCAGGTGGTGTTCGGCGAGGCGGAGCGCGGCGTCCTCCTGGGGGTCCAACTCGATCTCCAGGGCGGCGAATCCGGCCCGTAGGTCGGTGATGATCTCGTTCAGGGAGGCTCCTTTCACTACTCTCGGTGTATGGGTGTGACGCTGTGCGCATGAGGGTTGGTGTGTGCCTATGCGCATCGGTGCTGGTCTGCTATGACGCCCCGGAGAAGAAAGAGGCGCACGGGGGAGTCGCCCCCCGGGGTTCCGTGACCGGCGTCACGCGCTGACGTGCACTGCCCCAGCGGTCGAAGCTGGTCAACCATGCTGCAATGCAAAGAAGTTGGAGACTTTGGAGCATGTCAGGCAAGCGCGAAGCCATTCGACTTTGACTCGTCGGCTGCTCGCAAGGGAAGCGCACAGAACTGCGCGGCTACGAGGGTGTGCGAACCTCGGCGCTTTCCTTGATGGGCTCACGAAAGCGCTGTGCGTCCGCCTCGCGGCCCGGCAGGAGCACCCGTGGTCCATGCGCCTCTGCTGGGGTGCTGCGGGGCTGTGAGGCGGACGCACGGGGCCCCGGGCGGCCTCGTGGTCACCATGCCCGGCGGATCAGCCTCTCGGCGATGGCCTGGTGATCGGGCTTGGCGGGGGCGGTCGGGTCGAGCCCACCCCTGCCGAACAGCGGGCGCGGAACGGCGGCCTCGGCCAGGTTGCGGCACAGCGCGTCCAGGTCCACGAACGGGCCCGCCGCGCGGGCGGCCTCAGCGGCGAACGGCGGCAGCGAGTACCCGGCGATGATCTGCTCGACCTCGGCACGGCGGGCATCCTCGGCGGCCTGGTGGCGAAGCTCGTCCGCCTCGACGGATGCGCCGCTGTGCTCCTCGCGGACGTGGGCCAACTCGGCCTCCAGAGCAGCGATTCGGGCGTCTCGCGGGTCGGGTTCGGGCTCCGGCCGGCGTTCGGGCGCGGCCTCGGTCGCGGGGGTCGGCGCGGCGTCGCGCTGGACGGGGGTGTCGGGGTGGGCGACACCGCCGGGGATCACCTCGGCGGGCGTCGGGTCGTCTGCGGACAGTGGGTTTCTCCGGTCTTCGAGCGGGGGCAAGGGGGGCGGGTCACCAAATGTCCGTTTGGACATTTGGTGACCCCGGCTGCGCTGGGGGCTGGAACCGGCCCGTTTGGACCACTCGGGCGGGGCGGGCAATGTCCAATTGGGCATTGAGCGCCTGCGGGCCGCGAGGTGTCAGTTTTGACACCTGGCGGCCCGCCCTTGGGCACGCTGGAACATGTCTTTTTCGACAAGTCCACGCGGCGGCAGCGAGCGGGAACCGTCCACGACTGGACGGTTCCCGCCTGGGGTCACGCCTTGGCGGGCGGGGTGACCGTGAAGGCGATGGCGCGGGTGGCGTCGATGGTGGCCACGCCGCACAGGGTGTCCACGATGGACACCTCGGACTTCACGGACGGGTCGAAGTCCATGGTCACGCGCAGCGCGTACGAGTTGTCGGCGGCGGAGACGGAGCGGGCTCCGCCCTGCACCTCGTTGGGGGCGCGGACGGCCAGCGCGAAGGCCGTCTTGTGGAAGGCGACCGCGCCGTCCAGGTAAGGCGAGACGACCACGCGGAAGCCGAACAGGTCGCCCATGGTCGCGTTGCGCAGCGCGTGGGGCTCCCCTGCCTCGTTGACCTTCTGGAGCTGTTCGACGTCCAGGAGGACGTTCTGCACGTCGGGGCCGATGGCGAGGAAGCGGTCCGTGGCGGGGATCTCGCGGCGGGTGAAGTCGGCGGCTGCGGCGGTCAGCATCTTCACGACGTGCCCGGCGTCACCCGGCTTGGCGTCCGCCTTGATGACGCGGGCGGTGGCGGCCTTGCTCGCGGTGTTCAGCAGGGCGGCGGCGGACTTCTCGACGTAGGTGGATACGGCGTCCATCTGGGGCTTGAGGACCTGCTCGCCGAAGCTCTCGATGTTGAGGGTCATGTCCTTGGTGGTGAAGGCGGCGGCGTCGGTGGGCTCGTCGGTCAGCTTCACCTGCGCGTGGCCCTCCTCCACCTTGGTGTAGACGGTGGTGCCGTTGAAGTTCTGGGCGGTGCGGCGCTTGGGGGTGCGCACCCGCACCGAGTCGCCCCGGCCGCCGGTGAAGCTCGCTTCGGCGTCGCGCATCACGCACTCGCCCAGGACGGAGTTCGAGCGCATCAGGGCCAGGCCCACGGCCACGACATCGTCTATCTCGAAGGTGTTGCCGGTCATACGGGGTAGCGCCTTTCCTGGGGTTCCCGCCGATGCGGCGGGAACGGAGAAGCCCCGGCCATCTGCGGCGCGGGGCTGGGGAGTTGGGGTGTCGGTGCGGTCAGCCGGCCGAAGGTACGGGAAGCCCGTCGAACAGGTCGGCGGCGGTCGGCGGCCGGTAGCCGTCAGGGGCGCGGAACAGCCGCGCGTCACCGCTCATGAAGTGGGCGCCCGTCGTCCGTTGCAGGGTGAGCAGTGCGGACAGGTACATGAACTCGGCGTTCGGGTTGGCCTCCCACGCTTCGTGGTTGACCACGTCGCGGTAGGTCAGCGAGAGGGCCGCGCACCACCGCAGGTAGTGCGCGGTGGTCGGGGTCTTGTCCTCGGACTCCCAGGCGTAGACGGTGGCCAGGTGGACACCGACGCGGTCGGCGACCTCGGCAACGGACAGGTCCAGTGCCTTGCGGCGGGCGGAGAGGGAGAACGGGTGGATCATGGTTGGGGGTCCTTCTTTCGGTCGGGTGGCGGGGTTCATGATCACCAGGGGGTTGGGGGTGAAACGGCATGCTGGCCGTCCCGTCCGCCCCGGATCTGGTGATCATGGTCGGAGGTGCGGGTGGGGTCCGGCCCGTGCTGGCAAGGGGTTCGGTGGGTGTCGGGTGGGGTGCGGCCCCCTCCCTGGGGTCAGGGGGTCGGGGGGTTTGCGCACGTCACGGCATCCCCCCGAATCTGAGGTGGGGTCAGGCGTTCGCGGGGTGAGATCCACTCGGTCGTGAGCATGTCGGCCTTGTCGGTGTTGCAGTCCCGGCAGGCCCAGCGGAGATTGGCGATCTCCGTGAGCCCGCCGCGCGCCACCGGCCTTACGTGGTCCAGGACTTCGCCCGGCGTGGCCAGTGCTGGCGGGCAGTACGCGCACCGGTCGCCGTGGCGCTCGGACACCTTCCGGCGGATCGACTCCCGGCGGTCCCGCAGGCGGCGGCGCTGCTCGTCCTGGCAGACTTGGCAGACGCCGTCCGGGAACTGCATCACCTCCTTGCGGAAGCGGCAGCGTCGACACGGGCGGGCCTTCTCCCCGGGGTCTCTCCCGGCCTGGCGGGCCTTGCGGCGGGCGTGCTCGGCGGCGCGCGAGCACCGGTCGGAGCAGTAGCGCCTACGGGGGTCGGCCAGCGCGTCCACGGTGCCCGTACAGCGGGGGTTGTGGCACGCCCGTGGCCCGTGCGCGGTGCGCTCCAGCAGCTCGGCGCGGCGGGCGTCCTCACGGCGGCGGGCCCGGCGGTCGGCCGCGCACCGTTCGCAGTAGGTGGCCTGCCCGGCGCGGGCGGGCCGCCTGCCCGACGGCTCGCCGCACTCACCGCACAGCGCGGGGTCCGCAAGCTCCCTCAGGGCCGCGCGCTGGGACTCCCGCGCCAGAGCGAAGGCCCTGCGGCAGCGCTCGTCCGCACAGAGCGGCTGCGGGCCGTCCCGGGCCCGGGGCCGCACCCCGCACACCCGGCACCGGGCCGTGGTGGTCTCCATGTCCGGCACTCCTCCCCCCGACGAAACGCGGTGATCATGAACAGGTAGAGGTGCGGCCGTCGCTCTCGCCTGCGGACGAATCCCGGAGCAAATGAGAGAGACCCCGGCACTGTGCCGGGGTCTCCCGCGAAGCCGCCACGCACGTCCGAGTGTGCGCACCTGTCCACCTGTATTGAGGGGAGGCGGTTAACGCCGATCCCCCAACTCCTCACGGGAGAAGGTCCCGTAGGTATTAAGTCGGGCCGGTTAACGGCCTCCCTCTCCGGCCGCCGGCATCGGCTGCTTCCACCCGCGCGGCGTCTTCCACACGATGTGCAGCCGGTCCGCCTTCAACCGCGCACCCGAGTAGGGGGCCTTCTTCAGGTACACCCGCTCGATTGCCAGCCGCAGGAGCTGACCCCGGTAGTGGCTGTCGGCGGACTCCCACAGCTCCCGGCAGCGCTCCGGGTCTCTCAGCGCCGAGATGTCCGCCATCGGCACGGCCACCGCCTCCCAGTCACTGCGGGCGCTCTCCAGGTCCTCCACGGCGGCCCGGCGCAGCTTGATGAACGTCTCCTCGCCGTCGCGGCCGGTGTAGGCCCCGCCCGCGTTCAGGCGGTCGAGCTTGGCCACGGCCTCCTCCGCCAGCTTGATCCGGCCCCGGGCCTCGGACTCCTTCTGGCTCTCCTCCGGCTGCGAGAGGGCCACCCAGCCCTCCGCGACGGCCAGCATCACGGGGTCCAGCGGGTCGGCGGTGGTCAGCTTCCTGTGCCACTCCTCCCCGAGGACGCGTTCCACCGTGGTCCGCATCCCCGACACAGGGTCGGGGCAGGTCTTGATGCCGAGACTGAGCGGACCGCACCGGAACGACTGGCCGTGGATCGTCGCCGTGTGGCCCTTCCTCGGGTCGCGGCCCCCGCCGTCGCACCACATCAGGCCCGAGGCGGGCGAGCGCTCCACCGGCTTGGCCTGTTCCTCCACGGTCGGCAGGTTCTTGCGCCGCTCGAATCCGGCCGCGATCCGACGGTGCTTGTCCCACGTCTCCTGCGGGATGGTCTGCGCGTCCTTGGCGAACACCCTCACCGGCTTCCCCTTGCCGTTCAGGTAGAGGTGGTGGTGCCCCTTCACGGTGAAGACCTGCCATCCGAGGTACACCGGGTTGCGCAGGATCTTGCCGACCGTGTTCGACCGGAACGGCCCGCCCTTCGAGGACCGGTACCCGTCGGCGGTCAGCCCCAGCGCGATTCTCCGGTTCGAAGAGCCTTCGGCGGCCTCGGCGTGGATGCGGACGATCACCTCCCAGAACTTGCCGGGCTTGAGCTTGCGCTTCTTCGTGACCCTGCACCCGTACGGCGCACCCGCCAGCCACTTGCCCTCTTCGCGCTGCGCAGCCTTGGTGTCCCGGACCTTCTCCGACAGGACACGGCTGTACTCGCGGGCGTCCTCCGCCTTGCCGACGATGCGGACGCGGTCTGCGGGAACGTCCGTGTCCAGCCGGTCCAGGTCGAACACCAGCCGCTTGCCCGGCACGTCCAGGACCTTCAGCACGTCGCCCGCACCCTGCCGCGAGTACCGGGACGAGTCGTACACCCACAGGCAGTCCGAATCGCCTTCGAGCAGCGCGTGCACCGCCGCCTCGAACTCCGGACGCGCCACGCCCTTCTTGTAGGCCGAAAGGTTCTCCCGGAAGATCCTCCGGATCTCGTACCCGTCCGCCTTCGCCCACGCCCGCCCCCGCACCTCCTGCGCCTTCAACGACAGAATGTCCCGGGCAGCCGTACCCCTCACGACCTGCGACTTCCTAATAAGCAGGTCGACGTATCGCACCGGTCCGGCAGACTTGCGCGCCATGGTTCCACTCTCCAGTCAGCGGCACGGGCCTGCATCCTGGAGGTGCAAGGGCGACCCGTCGCTCTGGCAGGACGGGGCGAACACGTGGATCGGACCGGTGCTCGGACTGCCCGAGCTGCCGTACCTCCGGTTGCCCGGTCCGGCGGAGTGGCGGCCGGACGACACCTGCCCGAAGACCTGGCCGATCGTCAGCTGGGCGGCCGGGCGGCCGTTCGCCTGGGTGGACGACGACATCGGGCCGGCCGACCACGCGTACGTGGCAACCCACCACGTCGGCCCCGCACTGCTGCACCGGGTGCACCCGGCCCGCGGGCTGATGGCGGAGGACTTCGCCGTGCTGGCCGCCTGGGCGGCGGCCCGGTAGCGCCCAGGCGCCCTGCCCTTGCTCCGCTGATCAGCGGAGGTCGCGGGAATTGCCCAGCAGCAGGATCCACCGGCGTCAAATAGTAATTTATATCAATTCGACGGAGCGGAAGTTATATAACTCCCGCGCATCTGGTTTTAGTGCACTCCTGCCATGGTTTTCTGAATCAATTAAACCATGTTTTCTGTGGTGCCTGACCTGCGCAGATGCATGTCCGGTCAATTCGACGCCTGGTGATTTTGAGACCTTCTCTGACGGGTCTTAGGATGCCGGTGCGAGTGCGGGCCGCCTCCTGGCAGAGGCGACCCGTGCGTTCCTCGCGTGCCGGTATTCGAGAGAACCGAAAGGAACGCCCCATCATGGCACAGCGCAACCGGGTTCCCCTGGCCAGGGCCGATAGGCCCGTGACCTGGCGGGACCTCACGGTCTACACCCACGGCGTGGTCACGGCCCTCGTCCTCCACGGCCAGGTTGGCTGGCCGACGACGACGGCCGCGGCCGTCGGCCTCACCGGTCCCGTCCTGTGGGAGCTGCTGCGTGGTCAGCGGTAAGCAGGGCAAGTAGGTCTCAGCCCCGGTCGTCCTCATCGGACGACCGGGGCTTGTTCGGGCCCGCCGACGGGGAGGACCGCACGTCCGAAGGCGCCGCGCGATCCACCGGAAGGGTTCTCGGTACTGCGTACACCCCGGGACCGGTGATCCCGCCCACTCGGTGACGAGCGTCTTGTCGATGGAGGCGAAGCCGTTACGGGGGTCCTCCCGCGCAGGCCTGGCGGTGATCGGAAGGGCGGTTCCACGGGGTGCTCCGGTTGTTCGTCAGGTGAGGAGGAGCGCGGCCGGCGATCCCGGGTGGTCGGAAGGCGTAGGTCATGAACTCGCTGACGCCGGTGAGGACGAACCCGGCCTTGAGGAGGACGCGGCCGGAGGCGGGGTTGTCGGGGTGGTGCCTGGCGTGGATCTTCGGCAGTCCGAGGTGGCCGATGCCCAAGGCGAGTATCCTACGGACACCTTCGGTGGCGTGGCCCCGGCCCCAGGCGTCCGCGCGCAGGATGTAGCTGATGGTGGCGATGGGGCGGTCACGGTGGAGCTTGACTACACCGAGGAGGTCACCGTCCCCGACGAGGCCGAGCATGTACGGCGTCCGGGGGTCCTGCCGTGCGGAGGCTGCGGCGTCGCGAGTGTAGTAGCGGGCTTCGGCATCGTCGGGAGCCAGCTTCCTCAGCTCGATCACGCGCCCACCGCTTCAATGAGCTTGGCCAGCTCGGGCGCGGTCGGCCGGTCGTCGGGGTCGGCCAGCAGGACGTAGCGAAGCCGGGCCTGGAGGGCGGGCCAGGGCATCGTGGTGGACATCGGGACGGCCTTCCCGGCGATGGCCTTGCGTTTCGCCTCCACTGTGGCGTCCTTGCGGAGTCCGCCGGCCTCGTAGTCCAGCGGCCAGCTACCGGTGACGCAGGTCCACAGGGTGCCGGCGAGGGCGTAGACGTCGGCCGTCTGTGTGGTGATGACGGGCTGAGGGCCGGTGATGATACGGGCGGCCAGCTCGGGGGCGGTGAGGTGAATCATCGTGCCGTCGAAGGTCGGACAGGGAGTGATGTCGACCCGGCGGGACCAGGCGAAGTCCAGGAGCCGGACACCCTCTTCGGTGTGGATGCCGTGCTGGGGCTGGAGGTCCCCGTGTACCCACCCGGCGTTGTGCAGCTCGGCCACGGCGCGGCACAGTTCGACCGCAGCGGCGAGGGCTTCGCCCTTGCCTTCGTCACTCCTGCGTACGAGCCGGAACACGTCCCAGGTGGACGGCCCGGCCAGCCATGGGGTGACGTACCAGACGCCGTCGGCGAAGCGGCTGACGGTCACGGTGTAGCCGGGGAGCCGGTCCAGCACGGAGGCTTCGCGGGCGGTGACCTCGGCGGCCTCGCCGGTACCGAGCTTGATGCTCGCCACTCCTCGGGGACCGGTGGCCTTCCATACCGCCGAGCCGCGCCGATTGCTGATCTCCTTCAGCTCCAGGGGTCCGCAGACCGCCTCTGCGGCCTTCAGCGCCTCTGCGGCATCGGAATTGAACTCGCCCATTCTCCTACTGCCCTCCACTCGCATGGGATGTGCTCGAAGACGTCCCGACCGTCATCGACTGCCACGGACAGTGCCGTGGCGAGGTCGGGCGTGGCCTCCAGGAATTTCGGGTCAAGCGGTCGGACGCCGGTCCGAACGGGGAGGAACGAGAATCCACAGGTCGGTTCCGGGCAGAGCGATGTCTGCCGCCAAGCGGCGCGGAAGCCGGCGCACCTGCTCGCCGATAGCCACGTTCAGGAATGTCACATGGTGTTCGTAGCGGATGTACTCCGTGACCGGTTCGGAGACGATCCGAGCTCGACGCATGGCGACGCCACGGTCGATCACCTCTCCGGCGAATTCGGTCCAGTTCTGGAACCATTCCGGACGGTCGTCCGGGCTGTAGCGAAGACCCTCCCGATAGCGCTCGAACTGCGGGTCGTTCGGCGCGTAGATGTCGCGCATCTCCAGGTGCACGGCAGAGAAGTTGGCCTCTGCCATGGCTGTGGCGATCGGGTTGGCCACGCTACTCCTTCACTTCCTCGTGAGTGGCCAGCCGTGCGGCGAGGTCCACGATGGATTTGATCATTTCTTTGGGGAGGCGGATCACGGTCTCATGGTCAGGCACGTCAGCCGAGTGCCCGGGGATCGAACCGACGTCCTTGCAGCGACTCAAGTCCACTTCACTGGCCTTGTAGGACTGGATGATCAGGGTGCCGCTCTCCGGGTCGCGCCAAATCGTCGGCGAGTCAACCTCTGGCGTGTTGGAGATGATCCCGATGAACTGTAGAGGTTGCACGATGCTCCCCCGTGATTCCGGTTCCGCGTAGTTGCCCAATCGATGGGCTCATACTGGCGCGTGCACGGTTGGCCTGTCAGGCGATTCCGATTCTGGCGAACTACCAGCTCAGTGGCCGGGAGTCCGGTGAGGGCGCAAGCAGCCGTCTGGATAAGGGGAGAATTCCCTTCTTCCTGCTGCTCGACAGGCCTGGGGCCGCAGGCAGCGGTTGTGAAGAGTGGCGGGGTGGGGTTTGGTGCCGTGGGCCGGCGGGGCGGCAGTGCACGGCCGGGGTGGGGGCCGCGGGAGTGGGCTCTGGTGTCCGGCTGGGCGGGAGCTCGTTCAGCGGCTTGTGGCTCAGGGTCTGACCTTCGGCCGCGAGCCGGGCGAGGGGCCTGGTGTTCGGGCTCTCCTTCACGTGTAGTCGGCTGCGAAGCCGGCGCAGGGTCCGCAAAGGCCTGCGCCGTCGTCGTCCCGTGCGATCACTGGCTGGACGGTGCCGCAGCGGGCGCACGGCTCGCCGGTGCGGTGACGCTGGTAGTGGGTGGCGCAGATCGGCTGGCCTTGCTCGCCGCGGCTGGCGCAAGGGCGGACCCGGTTGCAGAGCGAGCAGATCGCCTCGGGCCCCTGGCGGCAGCCGTCGCAGAGGTCCGGCTGTTCGCCGCGTGCGTTGTCGGCCGGGGCGGCTCGGGCGTCCCAGGGGGGCCGGTCTGGACGGGCCGTGGGCGGTGCCGCCGCTGCGCCGGTCGGGTGACGGGGGGATTGGGGGGTCGGCGTGGCGGGGGAGCAGTGGGTCCATGGACAGACCATCAGATTGTCGTATTAGCGGGTTTCTGAGGGGGCATCACCGGGGTCGGGCCGGGCTGGTCGCGGCCGTGTGCCTGGCCGCCGCGGTCGCGGGCTGCGGCAGGCCGGCCGGGGGTTCGGCGGCGCCGGAGCCCGCGCGGGCCGGGGCGGGCGCGGCTGCCGGCGGCGGGGCGCTCGCGGGCGGGGCGCCCGCCGAGAAGGGTGCGCCGCGTCCGCCCGCCGTGCCGCTGTCGCTGCCCGGGCCCGCCCGCGCCGAGGAGGAGACCAGCAGCGAGGCGGTGGCGCGCAAGGCCGAGGCCGTCCGGACCGCACTGGAGACCGCCCACCGGTGGGGGCTGGAGCGCCCGCCGCTGCCGGTGCCGCCGCGGCCGGCGGGCCGGCCGGAGCTGCGGGCCGCCTCGGGGGTGAAGCTCGCCGCCGGACTGCCGCCGGTGGTCTACCGGGTGCCCACCGACGAGAGGATCGTCTTCCTCACGGTCGACGACGGCGCGGAGAAGGACCCGGAGTTCAGCCGGATGGCCGCCGAGCTCGGGATCCCGCTCTCCACCTTCGTCGCCGACTACCTCGCCCGCTCCGACTACGGCTACTTCCGCCGGCTCGCGGCCCAGGGCGACGCGGTGAACAACCACACGATCAACCACCGCAACCTCAAGGTCCTCGGCTACGAGACCCAGCGGGAGGAGATCTGCAACCAGCAGGACCAGCTGGAGCAGCAGATCGGCGCCCGCCCCAGGCTCTTCCGGCCCCCGTACGGCGAGTACAACGAGGACACCCTGCGGGCCGCCGCCTCCTGCGGCATCGAGGCGGTGCCGCTCTGGAACGAGGAGGCCTTCCCGGACCGGATGGAGTACCGCCAGCTCGACCAGCGCCTCCACTCGGGCGACATCATCCTCACCCACTTCCGGGGCACCGACCTCTGGCCGGGCACCATGACGGACCTGCTCCGCAAGGTCGTCGAGGAGGTCACCGCGCAGGGCTTCGCGCTGGCCCGGCTGGACGACTACCTGTAGCGGCCGCGCGGTGGGCCCCGGCCGACGCGGCGGTCAGTCCGGCGGTCCGCCCGGCGGGCCCGCCCCGTCGGCCGGGGCCCGGACCGGCCGCCCGCCGGTCGCTCAGTCGAGCGAGAGGGCGTCGAGGTACACCCAGGCGCCCTCGTACCGGACGAAGCGGCTGTGCTCGGTGAGGACGCCCTCCTCCCGGCCCTCGGTGTAGTGCGCGCGGAAGGCCACCGTGCCCTCGGTGTGGAACGCTCCGCCCTCGGAGCCGGAGAGCACCTCCAGGCGGACCCAGCGCAGCCCGGGGTCGAAGTCCACCGTGTCCGGCCGGGTGTCGGGGTGCCAGGTGCGCAGCAGGTAGGCCTCGTCGCGGGCGGCGAAGGCGCTGAACCGCGAGCGCATCAGGGCCTCGGCGGTGGTCGCCGCGGCCTGGCCGCGGTGCAGGCGGCCGCAGCACTCGCCGTACGTCGCGGGCAGGCCGCACGGGCAGGGGGAGGAGGGGAGCAGGCGGGGCGCGGGCGCGGCGGCGCGGGGCGCGGGGCGTCGTCGGGACATGGCGTACATTCTGGCCCCTGTCCGGGTGGCTCCCGCCCACCCTGCCGCACAACGGGGCCGAGAGCCGGGGCCGAGCGCCGGGGCCGCGTACGGGGTGCCCGCCCGGGTGCGCGGCCGCGCGCGGCCGCGCGGCCTGTTGTGCGCCGTGCGCCCGTGCGCCCGTGTGCCCGACCGGCCGGTCGGACGTGCGCCACCGGTGCGGCCACCGTCGGGGCGGCCGCCGCGCTCGTCACTCACGGTCACCGTTGCTCGCTTGGTGGCTGTCGCGCCCGCCGCTGCCGCCCCGTCCCGCGCGGGGTCGCACGGCCTCTTGCGTGACAGGTCTCTGACAACGAGATGGCCGGAAGGGGTCTTGCGTCTCCGGCGAACGGCGTCGGTCTTTTCCCGGAAGCCCGTTGGCGAAGAACGTAGCGTCAACGGGCGCCGATGCCAAGGGTCCTGACAATCAGTGCGAAAACACCGGCGAACCCTCACGTCTGCGTGCCGGCGACGGGGGTGAGTGGGGTGATCTTTCCGGCATATCGAACGAGTGACGGAAATGTGCTGGTCATCAGAAGATCTTTACCCCACCATCTCCGAGGGCACACCGACCGTTTCTCGCCGACCACAAGTCGGAGCAGCAACACCCTCAGGAGAGTTGATGAGTTCGACGGGACATCCTCCGCTGGACCCGGCAGCATCGCCGGCCGAGCTGTTCACCGCTCAGGCCCGGCGTACCCCCGAAGCCATCGCCGTGATCGACGGCGGGAACCGGCTGACGTACCGTGAACTGCACGAAGCCGTCGATGCGGTGGCGGCCCGCCTGTCCGACTCCGGAGTCCGGGCGGAGACCCTGGTCGGGGTCTGTCTGCCACGGACGGCGAACCTCGTGGTCACCCTGCTGGCGGTCCAGCGGGCCGGCGGCGCGTACGTACCGCTCGACCCGGCCTACCCGCGCGACCGCCTCGAACTGGTCGTCGGCGACGCCCAGGCCCCCGTGGTGGTGACGGACCGTGCCCACGAGCACCTGCTGGCCGGCGCCGGTGCCGCTCTCCTGTACGTCGACGGCGATGCCACGGCCGCCACGGGCGCCACGGGTACGGGCACGGCCACGGGTACGCCCGTCACGGCCGCGCAGGGCGCCTTATCCGCCTCCGCCTTCGACGCCTCCGACGCCCCCGCCGCGCCCGCCTCCCCGGCCCCGGACGACCCCGACGGGCTCGCCTACGTCCTCTACACCTCCGGCTCCACCGGCCGCCCCAAGGGCGTCGAGGTCCCCCGGCGCGGCGTCAACGCCATGCTCCGCTGGGCCGCACGGACCTACACCCCGGCCGACCTCGCCGGCGTGCTGTTCAGCACCTCCGTCTGCTTCGACATCTCGGTGTACGAGCTGTTCCTCCCGCTCGCCGTCGGCGGCGCCGTCGTGGTGGCGGAGAACGTCCTCGCGCTGCCCGAGCTGCCGGCCCGCGACGAGGTGACCCTGATCAACACGGTGCCCAGCGCCATGGCGGCCCTGCTGCGCGGCGACGGCCTCCCCGGCGGCGGGGGCCTGCCGGACGGCGTCCGGGTGGTCAACCTGGCGGGCGAGGCCCTGCCGCGCGGCCTGGCGGACAAGGTGTACGCCCAGCCCAAGGTGGAGCGGCTCTACAACCTCTACGGCCCCACCGAGGACACCGTCTACTCCACCTGGTCGCTGGTCGGCCGCCACGAGAGCGGCGAGCCGCTCATCGGCCGCCCGCTGGACGGGACCGCCTGCCACGTCCTCGACGAGCAGCGGATAGCCGTGCCGGACGGCGGCATCGGGGAGCTGTACCTCTCCGGCGAGGGCCTGGCCCGCGGCTACCACGGCCGCCCCGACCTCACCGAGGAGCGGTTCGTCACCGTCGACGGCGTGCGCTGCTACCGCACCGGGGACCTCGTCCGCCGGCTGCCCGACGGCGACCTTGAGTACCACGGCCGCGTCGACCACCAGGTGAAGGTCCGCGGCTTCCGGGTCGAGCTCGGCGAGATCGAGGCGGTGCTCGCCACGCACCCCGCCGTGGAGGCGGCCGCCGCCGTCGTCCAGCGCGACGAGGCGGGCGACTACCTGGCGGCCTTCGTCCAGCCCGCGCCCGGCACCGCCGAACCGTCGCCCGCCGAGCTGCGCGCCCACTGCGCCGCCGCCCTGCCCGGCTACATGGTGCCGCTGGCCGTCGCCGTCCTGGAGGGCCTGCCGCTCACCCCCAACGGCAAGACCGACCGCAAGGCGCTGCCCCCGGTCGCCCGCAGCCGGGCCGGACACGAGCTGTTCGTCGCCCCCCGCACCCCGGTCGAGACCCGCATCGCCGCGCTCTGGCAGGGCCTGCTCGGCGTCCCCGAGGTCGGCGTGCACGACGTCTTCCTCGACCTCGGCGGGCACTCGCTGCTCGCCGCCGGACTCCTGGCCCGGATCGAGCGCGAGTTCGGCACCCGGGTGCCGCTCGCCGAGTTCTTCGCCGCGCCGACGGTCGCCGCACTGGCCGTCCGCGTCGCCAACGGCGGCGGCGGACGCCGCTCCGTCGCACCCCCCGAGCGCGGGGCCGGACTGCCCGCCCGCGCCACCAGCTTCCAGCGCGAGCTCCGGCTGCACGAGTCGATCCAGGCCGGCAGCCCCCTCTACAACGTGCCGCTGCTCGTCCGCGCCGACGGCGTCCTCGACCGTGAGGCCCTCGGCCGCGCCGTGACCGAGGTGGTCCGCCGGCACGAGGTGCTGCGTACCGCGCTGCGCGGCATCGAGAACCCGCGCGGGGACGAGGGCGAGGTCAGCGCGGAGGTCGTCGCGCCCTACCCCGTCGACGTCCCGCTGCTCGACCTCACCGGCGCCGACGAGCGGACCCTCGACGCCGCGCTGCGCGCCGAGGCCGCCCGGCCGCTCGACCTGTCCGGCGGCAGGCTGCTGCGCGTCCTCGCGGTGCGGACCGGCGAGGACCGGCACGAGCTGCTGTTCACCGTCCACCACGCCGCGATCGACGGCTGGGCCGCGGGGCTGCTGCTCGCCGAGATCGCCCGCGCCCACCAGGACGGTGAACTGCCCGAACCCGCCCTCCAGCTCTCCGACGTCGCCCGCTGGGAGGACCGCGCGGTGGCGGCCGGCCAGGAGGCGGCCCGGCGCTGGAGCGAGCGGCTGCGCGGGCTGGACGCCGAGCAGCACCTGCCCGGCGACCGCTCCCACCCCAACCCGCAGGACATCGCGGGCCGCCGGATCGCCCGCCGGCTCGACGCCGAGCTGATCCGGTCCACCGAGCGCTGGGCCGCCCAGGAGGGCGCCAGCCTCTACATGGCCGTGCTCGCCGCGCTCGGCGGGGTCCTGCACCGCTACACCGGCCGCACCGACTTCGCGGTGCTCAGCCCCTTCGCCGTCCGGCCCGTCCCCGAGCTGGAGCAGGTCCTCGGCTCGCTGATCAACACCGTGGCACTGCGCTTCGACGCGGCCGGCACCGACACCTTCCGCGACCTGGTCTCCCGGGTCCGCTCGGTCGTCCTGGACGCGGCCGAGCACAGCGGCCACCCGTTCGTGGACCACGCCCGCCGCTTCGGCGGCTCGGGCGGGCTCACCGCCTCGCCGATCTCCCAGGTGCTGCTCGCCGTGCAGAACCACCCGGTGGCCGCCGTCGAACTGCCCGGCCTCAGCCTGCGGTTCACCGCCGAGGTGTGCAACGGCACCGCCAAGACCGACCTCTCGGTCTTCCTGGAGTTCCCCGCCGACGGCCCGCTGCTCTCCGCCGAGTACCGCACCTCGCGCTACGAGGAGCGGTCCGTCCAGGCCGTGCTGGACCACCTGGTCGCGCTGCTCACCGCCGCCGTCGCCGAGCCCGACCGCCCGCTCGGTGAGCTCGCCATGCTCTCCGCGGCCGAACTCGCCGAACTCGCCGAACACTCCGGCCTCTCCGGTCTCTCCGGACCCGCCGAACCTGCCGGGCTCGCCGCCGAGGGGCCGGTCGGCCGCACCGCGGCGCCGATCCCCGACGCCCGGCTGCACGAGCTGGTCGCGGCCCAGGCGGCCCGTACCCCGGAGGCGGTCGCCGTCTCCGCCGCCGACGGCGTCCTCGACTACGCCGGACTCGACGACGCCGCCGACCGGTTGGCCCACCTGCTGGTCGCCCGCGGGGCCGGTCCGGGGAGCCTGGTCGGGGTCGCCGTCCGGCGCGGCCGGCTGCTGCCCGCCGCCCTGCTCGGCGTGCTGCGCAGCGGGGCCGCGTACCTGCCGCTCGACGTCGACCAGCCGCTCGTCCGCAACCGCGGCGTCCTCGACGACGCCGGCGTCACCCTGCTGGTCGCGGAGACCGCGACGGCCGGCGACCCGCTGCTGGACGGCCGTGAGACCGTCCTGGTGGACGGCCCCGAGCACGCCGCCGCCCCCACCGGGGCGCCCGCCGTCACCGTCGGTCCGGAGGACCGCGCCTACCTGCTGTACACCTCCGGCTCCACCGGCCGCCCCAAGGGCGTCGCCGTCCCGCACCGCGCGATCGTCAACTTCCTCACCTCGATGGGCCGCGAACCCGGCCTCACCGGGCAGGACGTGATGGCCGCCGTCACCACCGTCACCTTCGACATCGCCGGCCTGGAACTCTGGCTGCCGCTGGTCACCGGCGCCCGGGTGGAGATCGCCGACCGGACCACCGCCACCGACGGCCACGCGCTGGCCCGCTGGCTGACGGACCGCGGTGTCACCCACCTCCAGGCCACCCCCGCCACCTGGCGGATGCTGCTGGAGGCCGGCTGGTCCGGCGGCCCCGGCCTGACCGCCCTGTGCGGAGGGGAGGCGCTCACCGCCGACCTCGCCGAGGCGCTGCTCCCGCGCGTCGGCGCGCTGTGGAACCTGTACGGGCCGACCGAGACCACCGTCTGGTCCACCGTGCAGCGGGTCACCCCCGAACTCGCCGCCCACGGAGGTGTGGTGGCGCTCGGTGCGCCCATCGCCAACACCCGGCTGCACCTGCTCGACTCCGCCGGGCGGCCCGTCCCGGTCAACGGCGTCGGCGAGCTCTGCATCGCGGGCGCGGGCGTCGCCCTCGGCTACCACGGCCGCCCGGACCTCACCGCCGAACGGTTCACCGCCGAACCCGGCGGCCCCGACGGCGCGCTGATGTACCGCACCGGCGACCTCGCCTGCCGCCGCGCCGACGGGCGGCTGGAGTACCACGGCCGGGCCGACGCCCAGGTCAAGCTCCGCGGCTTCCGCATCGAGCTCGGCGAGGTCGAGGCCGCGCTGGCCGCGGTCCCCGGGGTGGCCGCCGCGGCGGTCCGGCTCGTCGTGACCCCGGCCGGCCCGGTCCTCACCGGGTACGCCGTCCCCGGCACCCCGCCCGCCACCGCATCCGCCACGACCGCGCCCGCCGCGGAGCGCCTCACCGAGGACGCGCTGCGCACCGCGCTCGCCGAGCGGCTGCCCGACTACATGGTGCCCGCCTCCCTCGTCCTGCTCGACGCGCTCCCGCTGACCCCCAGCGGCAAGGTCGACCGGGCCGCGCTGCCCGCACCGCAGCTCGGCGGCGTCGGCGCCCCGCCCGAGGGCGACTGCGAGGAACTCCTCGCCGACCTCTGGCAGGAGGTCCTCGGCATCGAACGGGTCGGCCGGCACGACGACTTCTTCACCGTCGGCGGGCACTCGCTGCTCGCCACCCGGCTGCTCACCAGGGTCCGCGACACCTTCGAGACCGAGCTGCCGCTGCGCACGATCTTCGAGGCCCGCACCCTGGCCGCGCTGGCCCGCCGCATCGAGGACCGGATGCTCGCCGAGATCGGCGACCTCGACGACCCGGGCGACCTCGCGCACCCGGGCGACCCCGGCGATCCGGGAAACCCGACCGACCCCGACGGCCCCGGTGACCCCGGCGCCTCCGGGAGCCCGCACGACGCCACGGCCGCCGTCACCACCGGCGCCCGGACGGGGGAGACCGCATGACCGACCAGCCCACCACCGGGACCGCCGCGCCGGACCCGGAGGCCAGACGGCAGGAGCTGCTCCGCCGCCGCCTCGCCAAGGCCAAGGCCAACGCCAGGGCCAACGCCGAGGCCGGCGCCGCCGGCGGCACCACCGGCGCCACCGCCGAGCGGTACGCCATCGCCCCGCGCCCCGACGGCACCCCCGCGCCGCTCTCCTCGGCCCAGCGCCGGATGTGGTTCCTCGCCCAGTACGAGCCCGACAGCGCCGCCTACCACATCCCGCTCGCCCTGCACATCGACGGCGAGCCCGACCCGGCCGTGGTCGGCGCGGCCCTCCGCGACGTCCTCGAACGGCACGAGGTGCTCCGCACCGTCTACCCGACCGTCGACGGCGAGGTCCGCCCGGAGCCGCTGCCCGCCGACCGCCTCGCCCTCACCACCGCCGACGTCCCCGCCGACCGGGTCGACGCCTGGCTGGAGACCGAGGCCCACCGCCCCTTCGACCTCGCCGCCGAGCTGCCCCTGCGCGCCGCCCTGCTGCGCACCGGCGACGGCTCCGTGCTCAGCCTGGTGCTGCACCACATCGCCGCGGACGGCTGGTCGATCGGGGTCCTGTTCGGCGACCTCGCGACCGCCTACGCGGCCCGGCGCGAGGGCCGCGCGCCCGGGTTCCCGCCGCTGGCCGTCCAGTACGCCGACGTCGCGCACTGGCAGCAGACCGAGCTCGCCGCCGAGCTCGACCGGCAGCAGACCTGGTGGCAGGAGCGCCTGCGCGGCGCCACCGCCACCGTCACCGTGCCCACCGACCGCCCCCGGCCGGCCGTGGCCGGCACCTCCGGCGCCCGGTTCACGGCCGGGCTGGGCGCCGAGCGCACCCGCCGGATCCGGACGCTCGCCGAACAGACCGGCACCACCGTCTACATGGTGCTGCTCGCGGCCCTGCAGACCGTCCTCGGCCGCTACACCGGCAGCGAGGACGTCACCGTCGGCACCCCGGTGGCCGGGCGCACCCGCAGCGAGACCGAGCCGCTGGTCGGCTGCTTCGTCAACACGCTGGCGATGCGCACCGACCTCTCCGGCGACCCGACCGTGCGCGGACTGCTGGAGCGCGTACGGGAGTCCGCCCTCGGCGCGTACGGCCACCAGGACCTCCCGTTCGAGCGGCTGATCGACGCGCTCGGCCTGGAGCGCGAGCTCGCCCACACCCCGCTCTTCCAGGTCCTCCTCAACGTCCACAACCAGGCCGAGGCCCGGCCGCGACTGCCCGGGCACACCGTCGGCTGGCGGCCGATCGACACCGACGCCGCCAAGTTCGACCTGTCGGTGGCCGTCGTCGACACCGGCGGCGACCTGGCCGCCGACCTGGTCTGGCGCACCGAGCTGTACGACGAGCCGACCGTCCGCCGCTTCCTCGGCCACCTCACCACCGTCCTCGACGCGATGGCCGAGGCCCCCGACCGGCCGGTCGCCGAGCTGCCGCTGCTCACCCCGTCCGAACAGCGGCAGCTCGCGGAGTGGGACGACACGCTGCGCGGCTGGGACCTCGGCGGCACCCTGCACGGCCTGGTCGAGGAGCAGGCCCGCCGCACCCCGGACGCGCCCGCCGTCCGCGGCGCCGACGGCGTGCTCAGCTACACCGAGCTCGACCAGCGGGCCAACGCCCTGGCCCACCGGCTGCGGGCGCTCGGCGTCGGTCCGGACCGCCCGGTCGGGCTGCTGGTCGAGCGCTCCGCAGCCCTGGCGGTCGGCATGCTCGGCATCCTCAAGGCCGGCGGCGCCTACCTGCCGCTCGACCCGGTCTACCCGGACGAGCGCATCCACGGGCTGCTCGCCGCCGCCGGGGCCGCCGCCGTCGTCACCACCGAGGACCTGCGCGGGCGGCTCGCCCCCGGGATCCCGGCGGTGGTGCCGGACGGTTCGGCGACCGCCGACGCGCCCGAGGTGGACGTCCGGCCCGAGCACCTCTGCTACCTGGTCTTCACCTCCGGCTCCACCGGGGCGCCCAAGGGCGTCGCCGTCGAGCACCGCAACTACCGCAACTACCTGCACGGCCTGCGCGAGCGGATCGGCGGCGACCAGCAGGGCTGGAACTGGGCACTGGTCTCCACCTTCGCCGCCGACCTCGGCACCACCAACGTGTTCGGCGCGCTCACCGGCGGCGGCTGCCTGCACCTGCTCACCCGCGACCAGGCGACCGACCCTGAGGCGTTCGCCGCCTACGCGGCCGAGCACCGGATCGACGCCATGAAGCTCGTCCCCAGCCACCTGGAGGGCCTCGCCGCGCACGGCGCGGGCCTCGGCGCGATCCTGCCCGCCCGCCTGCTGATCTGCGCCGGCGAGGCCCTGCGGCCCGACCTGGTCACCCGGATCCGGTCCGCCCGGCCGGACCTCGCGCTGCACAACCACTACGGGCCCACCGAGACGACCGTCTCGATGCTCGGCGCGCCCGTCCCCGCCGACCTCGGCGACGCCGCCACCGCCCCGCTCGGCCGCCCCTTCGGCAACGTCGGCGCGCACGTCCTGGACTCCCGCCGCCGCCCCGTCCCGGTCGGAGTCCCGGGCGAGCTGTACGTCTCCGGCGCCGGCGTGGCCCGCGGCTACCTCGGCCGCGACGACCTCACCGCCGAACGCTTCACCGAGGTGAACGGCCGCCGCTGCTACCGCACCGGCGACCTGGTCCGGCGTCGCCCCGACGGGGCCGTCGAGTTCCTCGGCCGGATCGACCACCAGGTCAAGATCCGCGGCTTCCGGGTCGAGACCGGCGAGGTGGAGGCCGAGCTGACGGCCCGTCCCGAGGTGCGGGAGGCCGTCGTGGTCACCCGCGGCGAGGGCGCCGCCCGCACCCTGGCGGGCTACCTCGTCCCCGCCGACCCGGCCGACGCCCCCGACCCGGGCGCGCTGCGCGCCGCGCTGCGCACCCGGCTGCCCGACTACATGGTGCCCGCCGTGCTGGTCGTCCTGGACGCCCTGCCGCTGAACGCCAACGGCAAGGTCGACCGGGCCGCCCTGCCCGAGCCGGTCGCCGCCCAGCCCGTCTCGGCGGGCGGCGGCGCACCCGCCACCGAGACCGAGCACGCGGTGGCCGCCGCCTACCGACAGGTGCTGGCCGCCGAGGAGATCGGCGCCGCCGACGACTTCTTCGCCCTCGGCGGCGACTCCTTCTCCGCCGTGCACGCCGTCCGGCTGATCGGCCGCGGCCTCTCGGTCATCGACCTGTTCCAGCACCCCACCGTCCGCGAACTCGCCGCACTGCTCGACGCCCGGGCCGGCGGCACCGCCGACGAGGGCCCGCGCACCCTGGTCCACAAGCTCACCCGCGGGAACCGGCCCGCGGCGGTCAACGTCGTGTGCGTCCCGTACGGCGGCGGCAGCCCGATCACCTTCCAGCCGCTCGCCGACGCCCTGCCCGACGACCACCGGCTCTACGCCGTCGAGCTGCCCGGCCACGACCCGAGCCGCCCCGACGACGAACTCGCCGAACTCGACGCGCTGGCCGACACCCTGACCGCGCAGATCCGCGAGCTGATCGACGGGCCGGTGCTGCTCTACGGCCACTGCCTCGGCGGCGCGCTCGCCACCGCGCTCGGCTCCCGCCTGGAGGCGGCCGGCGCCGACCTGCGCGGCGTCGCCCTCGGCGGCACCTTCCCCGCCGCACGGCTGCCCGGCCGGTTCGCCGAGTGGATGGCCCGCAGGCTCCCCGGCGACCGAATGCTCTCCAACCGCTCCTACCTCGACTACCTGCGCGCCATGGGCGGCTTCACCGACGTCTACGACCAGGCCGAACAGGACTTCCTGGTCCGGGCGCTGCGCCACGACGTCCGGCAGGCCGAGGACTTCTACACCCGCGCCTACGGCGACGCCCGCCCGGCCCCGATCGCGGCGCCGATCCTCTGCGTCGTCGGCGAGAAGGACCGCGCCACCCTGCTCTACCAGGAGCGGTACGCCGAGTGGGAGCACTTCGGCGGCACCGTCGACCTCGCCGTCATCCCGCGCGCCGGGCACTACTTCCTGAAGCACCAGGCCGAGGAACTCGCCCGGGTGCTGGTCGGGTTCGCCGCCACCGGCACGGTCGCCGGCCAGGCGGACGCCAAGCGCCCGGCCGCCCGCGCGGAGCTGGCCACCTTCGGCAAGGTGGCGATCGGCCAGTTCGTCTCGATGATCGGCACCAGCCTCTCCACCTTCGCCCTCGGGGTCTGGGTCTACCAGCAGACCGGTTCCGCCTTCGACTTCGCGATGATCTCGGTGGTCGCGGTGCTGCCCGCGGTCCTGCTGCTCCCGATCGCCGGGGCGCTCGCCGACCGGGTCGACCGCCGCCGGATCATGATCGTCACCGACACGGTGGCCGCCGCCGCCATGCTCGGCCTCGGCGCGCTGCTCTGGGCCGACCTCCTCCAGGTCTGGCACATCTACGTGGTGGCCTGCGTGGCGGCCGTCTGCTCGGCCTTCCAACGCCCGGCCTACCTGGCCGCGATCACCCAGCTGGTGCCCAAACGGTACCTGGGGCAGGCCAACGGCCTCGCCCAGCTCGGCACCGGCGCGGGCGACATGATGGCCGTCCTGGCCGGCGGCGTGCTGGTCTCGCTGATCGGTCTGCACGGCGTCGTGCTGTTCGACATGGCGACCTTCCTCACCGGCGTCACCTGCCTGCTGCTGGTCCGCTTCCCGGACGCGATGTTCGACCGGCAGGAGGAGCCGCTGCTCCGCGAGGTGGTCACCGGCTGGCGGTACATCGTGCGCCGGCACAGCCTGGTCGCCATGGTGGTCTTCTTCGTGGTGTTCAACTACCTGTTCGCCGTCGCCACCGTGCTGATCACCCCGATGGTGCTGGCGAGCGGTTCGGCCGTGCAGCTCGGCGTGATCACCGCGCTCGGCGGCCTCGGCGCGATGACCGGCGCCCTGGTGATGGCCCTGTGGGGCGGCACGCGGCGGCGGACCTTCGGCATGATCGGCTTCACCTCGGTGGTCGGCGTCGCCGCCGTCCTGACCGGCAGCCGTCCCGAGGCCGCCCTCACCGCCTGCGGACTGTTCGTCCTCTGGGCCGCCATGATGATCCTGAACTCGCACTGGATGGCACTGATCCAGACCAAGGTGGGGATGGAGCTCCAGGGCCGCGTCCTGGCCACCAACCAGATGCTCGCCATGTCGATGATGCCGCTCGGCTTCCTCACCGCGGGTCCGCTGTCCGACCACGTCTTCGAGCCGCTGATGCGCCCCGGCGGGGCGCTCGCCGACTCGGTCGGCCTGGTCCTCGGCACCGGACCGGGCCGCGGCGCCGGACTGCTCCTCGTCGTGGTCGGCCTGGTGCTCACGGTGTGGGGCCTGCTGGGCCTGGCCTACCGGCCGCTGCGGCTCCTGGAGGACCTCCTCCCGGACGCGCTGCCGGACGCCGAGATCGGCGACAAGGACGCCATCCAGGCCGAGGCCGACCGCCGGCTCGCCCTGGCCGAGGCGGCCCGCAGCGGCCGCGCCGGGCAGCCCGCCGGCGCCCGGGTGCCGCGCCCGGCCGGCTCGCCCGAGCCGGTCGAGGACGACCCGGCGGACCCGGCCGACCGGGTCCCCGCCTCCACGGCCGGCCGGTAGCGGCACCGGTCGACCGGTCGTCCGACCGGTGGCGCCGGCCGCCGGACGACCGACGCCCCCGCGCCCCCCGTCCTGTACGGGCGGGCGCGGGGGCGTCGGCGCTCCGGCTGTGTCGGCGCTCCGGCTGCGTCGGCGCTCCGGCTACTGCGCGCGCTTGAAGGAGTAGTTGAACTCCGTCGTCCCGAAGGCCTGCATCAGCCGGATCCAGAACGGCATCGTCATCTCCAGCGCCCGGGCGCCCGAGATGTCCCCCAGGTCGATCACCGAATCCGCCGGCCAGCCGAACTCGCCCAGCAGCGCCACGACCTCGGCCTTGGCGGCCGCGTCGTCACCGGCCACGAAGACGTTGTGCTCACCCGGCAGCCGGGCCGGGTCCACCATCAGCGGAGCGGTCAGCGTGTTGAGCGCCTTCACCACCCGGGCCTGCGGGAACTCGCGCTGGATCCGCTCGCCGACGCTGTCGGTGTTCACCGGGTCCAGCGTCAGCGCGCCCTCGGGGGAGAACACCAGCGGGTTGGAGAGGTCCAGCAGGACCTTCCCGCCGAGCCGCTCCGCGCCCGCCGCCCGCAGGGCCTCCAGCGCCACCGTGCCGGCGGTCGCGTTCACCACCCGCTCGCCGAACTCGGCGGCCTCCGCGAAGGTGCCGTTGTGCCCGTTCGGCCCGGCCTGCTCGGCCCAGGCCAGCGCGGCCTCGTTCGCCTTGGTCCGCGAACCCAGCGTCACCTCGTGGCCGAGAGCCACCAGCTTGTCCGCAATCGTCCGGCCAACCCCACCGGTACCAATGACCCCGTACCGCACAACCGCACCACCCGTCACTCGGAAACCTGCCGCGACGACGATAGAGCAGTGCGCCCGGCGTGTCCGGTGAATCGGGCGAACGGCCGACCGCCGAGTGGACCACCCCCGCTGGTGGCCCCACCCTCGCGCCCGAACCATGGGCGCCATGAACCGAGCCCCCCGCCCGCACCGGACCACCGCTCCGGACGGAACCGTCCTCCCGCACGGGACCACCCTCCCGCGCCCCGCGGCGCGCCGCCGTCCGCGCCCCCGCCGGCTGCCGCGCGCCGCCGCCGTGCTCACCGGCCTCGCCCTGCTCGCCCCCGCCGCCGCCGGCACCGCCCGCGCCGACGTCGGCACCATCTCCTTCTCCAACGACCGCACCGCCTGGGACCGCGACGAACCCGCGCTGAGCCCGGCGGAGGTCGGCAAGTCCGACTTCGGCGTCCGCTTCTCCACCCCGCTGGACGGACAGGTCTTCGCCCAGCCCCTCGTCATCGGCCCGACCGTCGTCGTCGCCACCGAGACCAACCACGTCTACGGCATCGCCGCCGGCACCGGGAAGATCACCTGGCACCGCCAGATGGGACCGGCCTGGGCCTCCGCCGCCATCGGCTGCTCCGACCCCGGCCCGAACGTCGGCACCACCTCCACCCCCGTGTACGACCCCGCCACCGGCACCGTCTACCTCACCAGCAAGGTCGACGACGGCCCCGACGACAAGCACCCGCACTACTACGTGCACGCCGTCGACGCCCAGACCGGCGCCGAGCGCAGCGGCTGGCCCGTCACCGTCCAGGGCGACCCGGTCAACGCCCCCGGCAAGCCGTTCAACGCCTACCGCTCCCTCCAGCGCCCCGGACTGCTGCTCCTCGACGGCCGGCTCTACTTCGGCTTCGGCTCCCTCTGCGGCATCGGCGACTACATCGGCACCCTGGCCGGCCTCGACACCCGCACCCGCAAACTCACCCTGTTCTCCACCGTCGCCGGCTCCGACACCCAGCGCGCCTCGATCTGGATGGCCGGCAGCGGCCTCGTCTCGGACGGCCCCGGCCGGTTCTTCCTCACCACCGCCAACGGCCAGGGGGCCGGCGCCTCACCCGCCGCCGGCCCCGGCGACCGGCCCCCCGGCGGCCTCGGCGAGTCGGTGATCCGCTTCGCCGTCGACGAGGACGGCGGCTTCGCCCCGGTGGACTTCTTCAGCCCGAGCAACAACGCCACCCTCGACAAGCGGGACACCGACCTGGGCTCCGGCGGGCCCGTCGCCCTCCCGTCCACCTTCGGCACCCCCGCCCACCCTCGCCTGCTCGTCCAGGTCGGCAAGGACGGCCGGATCTTCCTGCTCGACCGCGACGACCTGGGCGGCATGGGCCAGGGACCGGGCGGGACGGACAAGGTGGTCGGCCTCACCGGCCCCCACGGCGGCGTCTGGGGCCACCCGGCCGTCTGGGGCGGCGACGGCGGCTACGTCTACACCGTCGAGAACTTCGGCAAGCTGCGCGCCCTGCGGTACTCGGTCGACGCCGCCGGGACCCCGAAGCTCAGCAGCGCCGGCACCAGCGCCGAGGACTTCCTGAAGATGTCCGGCTCACCCGTCGTCACCTCGGACGGCACCCGCTCCGGGTCGGCCCTGGTCTGGGTGATCTGGTCCGGCACCGGCCAGTACGGCGAGGGCGGCGAACTGCGCGCCTACGACCCCGTCCCGGTCGACGGGGTCCTCAGGCTGCGCCGCTCCTTCCCGCTCGGCACGGTCAGCAAGTTCTCCGTCCCGGCCACCGACAAGGGCCGCATCTACGTCGGCACCAAGGACCACCACCTGGTCGCCCTCGGCCGCCCGGGCTCCTTCGCCTGACCCGTCCGCTCACTGCCCCGGCTGGACGCCGAAGACCGTCACCACACCGAGGAACAGGGCGGTCCCGGGTGCCAGGGCGGCCCAGACCCGGGCCGGTCGCAGCAGGAACGCGACCGGCCACTGGACCACCAGCAGCACCAGCGTGGCCGTGAGGCACCCGTCCGCGAACGCCAGGCCGTGACGGGTCGCCGGGCAGGACCCGGGCTCGGACGGACACGGATCGAGGGCCATCTCGGCCAGCCCCCGGAGGAAGAGCAGGATCGGCAGGCAGAGCCCCGTCACCAGGGTCGACACCATCGGTGCACGCCACCACTCGACCCGCGACCGGGCCACCGTCTTCGTCATACCGGCGATCCTGCCCGGCCGCCGCGCCGCCCCGTCAGAGCACGGGTACTCGGTACCCCGTGCACGAAGTACTCAGAGCCGGGCGGTCACCGTCTTGGGGCGCTGGTACTCCTGGAGGGCGAGGACGGACAGGTCGGTGCCGTGGCCGGAGGCGCCGCGTCCGCCGTGGGGGAGTTCGGCGGTCTGGACGAGGTGGCAGTTGATCCACGCCTCGCCCGCCTCCAGACGGGCGGTGAGGTCCAGGGCGGTGGCCAGGTCGCGGGTCCAGACGCTCGCGGCGAGCGCCTGCGGGACGGCGTTGGCGAGGGCCAGGGCCTCCTCGGCGGTGGGGGCGTGCTGGACGGTCAGCAGCGGGCCGAAGACCTCCTCCAGCACGGCGGGGTCGTCGTCCGGGAGGTCGGCGAGCAGGCGGGCCGGGCGCCAGAGGCCGTCGGTGCGGCCGGGCGCGGCGGTCGAGCGCTTGGCGGCGGAGGCGGCCAGGATGCGGTCGTAGCGGGCCGCCTGGTCGGGGTTGTTGAGCGGGCCGAAGTCGCGGCCGGCCTGCCGCTCGGCGAAGGCGGCGGTCAGCGAGGCGAGGACGTGCTCGTAGTCGTCGGACAGGGTGATCACGCGGGCGGGGGCGGCGCAGCTCTGGCCGGCGTTGTAGGTGCAGGCGTCGGCGAGGGCGGACCAGGTGTGCGCGGGGGCGTCGGGCAGGACCAGGACGGGGCTGTTGCCGCCCAGTTCCAGGCTGACCCGCCGGTGGCCGGCCCGGGCCGCGATGTCGGCGCCGGCGGCGGCGCTGCCGGTGAAGGCGACCAGGTCGACGTCGGCGGTGACCAGCAGGCGCCCGGTCTCCCGGTCGCCGGGCAGGGCCGTGAGCACGTCCTCACCGAGGGCCTCGGCCGCGTGGGCGGCGAGCAGGGCGGCCGAGTCGGGGGTGGTCTCGGCGGGTTTGACGACCACGGTGTTGCCCGCGGCGAGCGCCGGGGCGCACCGCCAGGCGGCCATCAGCAGCGGGTAGTTCCACGGGACGACGGCGGCGACGACGCCGATCGGCTCCCACCGCACCCAGCTCTCGTGGCCGGGCAGGTAGCGGCCGGCGGCGGGCGCGCTGCCGGTCCGGGCCGCGCCCGCGTAGAACCGGAACAGGTCGGCGACCTGGTGTATCTCGCCGGCCGCCTCCGCCTCGGGCTTGCCGGTGCCGGCCTGTTCCAGCACGGTGTACTCGGTCAGGTGCCGTTCGACGAGGTCGGCGAGGGCGTCGAGGCGGCGTTCGCGCTCGCGCGGGGTGAGCGCGCGCCAGCCGGGGGCGGCGGCCCGGGCCCGGGCGACGGTCTCGGCGACCCGCCCGGCGCGGGCGGGCACCAGGGTGCCGCGGGTGTGGCCGGTGCGCGGGTCGGTCAGGTGGATCGACGGTTCGGTCGACGCTTCCATGGGCGGGCCTCCCGGGCCTGGGCAGCTGCAGCTGGGATTGCGGGGCGGACGGGGCGGACGGGGTGCGGTCCCGGGCGGGGACTCCGGCCTCGGAGGCCGTACGGCCTCACAGGTCGTAGGCGCGCAACCAGAGTTCGAGCGTGAGCACCAGCCAGAGCTTGCCGCCCTGGCGCGGCAGCAGGGTGCCCTCGCGCCGCATCCAGGTGCGCACGGTGTCGGGCCGGACCAGGCCGCGCTCACGGGAGGCGCGGCCGAGCAGCAGGTCGCCGGAGAGGTCGCGCAGCGGCCCGTGCAGCCACTGCTGGACCGGCACCCGCATGCCGCTCTTCGGCCGGTCGACGACGGCCGCCGGCAGCAGGTCGCGGACGGCCTCCTTGAGCACCCACTTCTCCACCGTGCCGTGGAGCTTGAGCGTCGGCGGGGTGGCGAAGGCGTGGTCGACGACGTGCCGGTCGAAGAGCGGGGAGCGCCCCTGCACGCCCTGCGAGGCGGTCAGCCGCTCGACCTTGGTGAGGATGTGGTGGGCGCCCTTGGTCCGCAGGTTGCAGTGGAGCAGCTGGTTGAGCAGCGTGTGCATCGGCCCGGGCCGCAGGTACGGGGCGACGAAGCGGCGCGGCTGCGGTTCGCCGGCCAGCGCCCGCAGCGCCGCCGGGGTGAGCAGCCGGGGCAGGTCCTCGTAGCACTTGCGGTAGGACCGCAGGTACGCCTCGGCGCGCGCCTCGGGGTCGGGGTCGTCCCGGTGCATCTCGTGGACCAGCATCGGCAGGTTCTTCGGCCCGCCGAACACCGGGTCGCCGCCCTCGCCGTTGAGCGAGACGGTGATCCCGTCGCCCGCGACGGCCTCGGCGAGCATCAGGTTGGGCACGGTCAGCGGGTCGCCGACCGGGCTGTCGAGCAGCGCGACGGTGTCGGCGAGCCGGGCGGCGACCTCCTCGCCGGAGACGGTGAGGACCCGGTGGGTCGTGCCGCAGTGGCCGGCGACCAGGCCGGAGTAGCCGAGCTCGTTGGGGAGCCGGTCGCCGAAGCTGATCGAGTAGGTGTGCACGGGCCGGTCGTGCAGGCGGGCGGCGAGCGCGGTGACCAGGGAGCTGTCGACGCCGCCGGAGAGCAGGACCGCGACCGCCTCGCCCGCGGGCAGCCGGCGCCCGGTGGCCCGCTCCAGCAGGGCGCGCAGCTCCCGGGCGTACCCGGCGGGCGGGAGGAGGCCGTCCTCGGCGAGCAGTTCGGCCGGTTCCCAGTAGGGGTCCTGGTGCGTGGAGCCGTCGGCGGCGAGCCGCAGGATCCGTCCGGGCAGCGCCTCGTGGACGCCGCGCAGCAGGGTCTCCTCGCCGGGCAGGTAGGCGAAGGTGAGGAAGGACCGGACGGCGGCCAGGTTGAGCCCGGTGCCGAGCGCGGGCCAGCGGCGCAGCGCGCGCAGCGAGGTGGACGCGGCCCAGCAGCCGTCGGCGCGGGCGTAGAAGAGGGTGCGGGCGCCGGTGTGGTCGCGGATCAGGACGAGGTCGGGTCCGTCGACCACGGCGAGCGCGAACATGCCGTCGGCGCGCCGGACCCCGTCGGCGCCGAGCCGCAGCCACAGCCGCAGCAGCAGTTCGCCGTCCGGGCAGGCCGCGGGCACGGGGGAGCCGGCGGTGGCGAGCGCGTCGAGCAGTTCGGGCCGGTTGTGCAGGGTGACCTCGCCGACGGCGGTGGCGCCGTCGACGGTGAACGGGCCGGTGGCGAAGCCGGGTTCACCGTGGACGAGGGCGGCCTGACCGCCCCGGCCGGCCGCGTCGGCCGGGTCCGGGGCGCCGGTCCGGTCCGGGGTGCCGGTGAGCGCGGAGAGGTGGGAGCGGGCCCGGTCGGCGTCGGGGCCGGCGCAGGCGCAGCAGCGGGGCATGGGTGGGCGGTGCCTTTCGTCGGGGGGTCGTGCGGGGGCGGGGCGGGCTCAGCCGAAGTCGTCGCCGTCCCAGCCGTCGTCGGCCGAGCCGTCCCAGCCGTCGTCGGAGTCGCCCCAGTCGGCCTCGGTGGCGCCCCCGCCGTCGCCACCACCCCCGCCGTCGCCACCGCCGCCGCTGTCGGTCCGCTGCCGCTGCGCCTCCTGGCGCAGCTCCTCCTCTTCCTCCTCGGTCAGCGCCGCGGGCGGGAGCTGTGCGGCGGTGACCGCCGCGACGCCGGCCACGCCGAGGGCGCCGACGACCACGCCGAGCCGCCCGCTGAAGGAGGTCCGGTTGACGGTGACCAGTCCGCCGGCCCAGACGGTGCGCCCGTACCCGATGTCGCGGCCGTACTCGGTGGTGCCGTCGCCGTGGCGCCGTTTGACGAGGTCCCGGCCGAGCCGTTCGTCGGTGCCGGACCGGCCGAGGCTGTCGTGCCAGTGGACGAGGTGGCCGGCGCCGCGCCGGCGCCACTCGCTGCGGCCGTCCTCGTACCGCCGGTGCAGCTGGCCGTCGGCCAGCAGTTCGTCGCGGTAGCCGAGGTGGCGGGCGTTGCTCATGGGTCGAGGGGTCCTCACGCGTCGGGGACGGGGCGGGTGGTCAGGCGGTGGGCCAGCTGAGGAAGCCGGCCTCCCGTGCGCTGCGGACCCGGCTCCGCAGCGGCGTGCGGCGCGGTCCGGCGGCGGTGCCGCGGACCTGGCGGATCACGGTGTGCAGCAACCGGGCCGGCGCCACGGCGGCCAGTTCGATGGTCCGGCCGCTGCCGAGCCAGGCCCGTTCCTCGGGGCGCAGCCCGGCGGGCAGCGGGCCCCGGTGGGCCTGCGGGCCGCGGCCGGAGGTCAGGTGGAGGGCGGCGGCGTGCCGGGGGACGAGGCCCATCGAGCGCACCCGCACGCCGGCGGTGCCGTCCGCTCCGCCGGCGCCCGCCGCGGTGCCGTACTCCGCCCGGACCTGTTCGAAGCAGGCCAGGCCGGTGGGGCTGGCGTCGTGCAGCACGTGCACCACGGCGCCGCCCGCCCGGGCCAGCGCGGCCGTCAGCCGCGGGTCGAGCGGCAGGCCGGAGGCGGGGACGACGGGACAGGCGGCCTCCAGGTGGAGGTCGTTGGCGATCAGCATGGCGGAGATCTCGGGGCTCTGGCAGACCAGCAGCCGGGGGAGCCCGTAGTCGTACAGGTCCGCCTCGGCGGCGACCCGGGCGCGCGGTGCGACCGTCGCCCCGGGCTCCAGCGGTGGCAGCAGGCCCGGCAGCCCGTCGCGCCGGGCGGCGAGCGCGGTGGCGAAGCGGCCGTACCGCACCGGCGGCGCCAGGGTGTACGGGATCCGGCGCGGGCCGGCGTGCAGCGGCTGGAGCACCCGGCACAGTTCGTAGTAGAGCTGGCGTTCGGTGTAGCGCAGTCCGCCGGGTGCTCCGGCCCGGGCGGCGGCGACGGTCAGTGCTCCGTCCAGCAGTGGACGCGGGGTCATGCGGTGCCCTTCTCGGCGGGCCCGGGCCCGTTGCCGGGCCGGTCGTCGGGCCAGGTCAGGAAGCCGACGGCGAGGGCGCGTCGACGGGTCTCGGCGGGGCTCTCGGCGGGTTCGGGCCGCCGGGCCGCCGGGGCCTTGACGAGGCCGCCCGGTGCGCCCGGCCCGCCCGCCGTGCCGCGGCCGTGTGCCGGGTGCGCCCCGCCGGCCCGTTCGGCGGCCCGGAGGGCGACGGCCATCAGCCGCTTGGGCGGCAGTGCGGCGAGCGGGCTCCACCAGCCCTCGGCGAACCAGGTCAGCTCGGTGGCGGTCAGCCCCGGTACGGTCCGCTCCAGCCGCACCTGCAACTCCTCGGGGCGGTGCGGGTCGCGCAGCAGGACGTACTTGTCCTGGTCGACGAGGACGGTGCGCACCGGGAGGCCCGCGTCGAGCACCCGGCGGCCGGGCAGTGCGGCGCGGGTGTCGGCGACGAGCAGCAGGCCCTGCGGGGAGGCGTCGTGCAGCACCACCACGGGCGGTCCGGCGGGGACGGCGCGCAGGTCGGCGGCGAGCAGCGCGCGGTGGCGGCGCGGGTAGTCGTTGGCGTGCAGGAACGCGGTGACCGTCCGGTCCGGGCAGAGCAGCACGAACGCGGGGTCGGCGGGCGGCGGTCCCGGCCGGAGCAGCTCGTCCTCGACCAGCCCGGCCGGGAGCGTGCCGTAGACCTTCTTCCACCGGTCGACCACGGTCCGCCGGAAGCCGTCGGCGTCCCAGCGCAGCTCGATCGGCACGGGTGGCGCGGGCGTGTCGGCGAGCCGGAACATCCGGACGCCGGTGCCGATCAGGACCAGGCCGCCGAGTACCAGGAGCACGGTGAGGGTCCCGTTCAGGGCCGCGCCGACGACGATGGCGGCGAGGCCGAGCACGGCGAGGCACGAGCCTCCGCCGCGGTTGCCGAGGAAGGCCGGGTCGGGCCGTCCGCGCCGCTGCAGGGCGTACCGCAACTGGCCGGTGGTGCAGGCGAGCCGGCCGTCCAGGGTGAGTCTGGCGGTGAGCTTGCGGATCCGCAGGTCGTGGAGCCCGGTGCCCTCCGACTTCGGGTCGAGGGCGAATTCCTTGCGGCAGTAGGAGCAGCGGTGCCCGCCGCGTTCGCGCTGTTGCAGGCTCTTCGCGCAGTGCGGACAGATCATCGTGGCGCCTCCGGTGTCGCCTTGCCCAGGTCCGCCGGGCGGGCGGGCGGCACCGCCGGGGCGGGTCCGGCCGGTGGGGCCGGCCAGCTCAGGAAGCCCAGGTCGCGTCCCCGTGCGCGTTCGGCGGCCCGTTCGGCGGCCGCCATCACCCGCTTGGGCGGCTGGGCGGCGATCGGGCTCGACAGGCCCTTCTCGTACCAGGTGCGTTCGGCGTCGGTGAGTCCCGGTATCCGCGCCAGCTGTTCCGCGAGCACCGCGCGCTGCTGACGGGTGTACAGCTGGACCGTCCGCGTCGGTTCGGCGAGCACGGTGCGGGCCGACAGTCCGGCGTCGACGACCCGCCGGCCGGGGAGCGCGGCCCGGGTGTCGGCGACGAGCAGCAGGCCCTGCGGGGAGGCGTCGTGCAGGACGACCACGGGGAGTCCGGCGGGTATCTCCTCCGGGGTGCGCACGAGCAGTGCGTCGTGGCGCCCGGGGAAGCCGTTGGCGTGCAGGAAGGCCGTCACCGTCGGGTCCGGGCAGAGCACGGCGAGCGCCGGGGCGCCGGGCGGGCGGGCCGGCCGGACGGTCGACTCGTCGACCACGCCCTCGGGCAGGGCGCCGTAGGTGCTCTTCCAGGAGTGCATGAGGGAGGACCGCACCTGCTGGGCCGTCAGGTCGACGGGGGTCACGAGGGGTTCGGTCCAGCGCCGCTGCTCGTGCTGCCACTCCCGGAGGTGTTCGGTCCACCGGTCGTGCGACCGCTGCCACTCCCGGCGCTTGCGCGGGAGCTGCCGGCGTTCCACGGCGATGACCAGCAGGCCGAACAGGAACCACAGGCCGAACGCGGCCGGTGCGAGGGCGAGGAGCGGGTACGCGGGCGCGAGGACGGCCCAGAGGGCGGCGACGGTCAGCGGGACGGCCGCGCCCGCCGCCGCGCAGCCCGGGCTGTCGGTGTCGGCGACGGGTGCGGGCGGTTCCGCGGGCGCCTTGTCCGGGAGGGCCCGGGGCTGCTGCCGCTTCACGAGGGACCAGCGCAGCTGGTCGGTGGTGCAGAGGAGGCGGCCGCCGTCGGTGAGCCGGGCGGCGTGCTGCATCACCCGGAGGTCGTGCAGGCCCTGGTCGAGTTTCGGTTCCAGCGCGAACTCGCGGCGGCACCGGCCGCAGCGGCGGCCGTAGCGTTCGCGGTGCAGCAGCTGCTGCCGGCAGTGCGGGCAGATCACCGCGGCACCTCCAGGGCCGCCGCCAGCCGGCGCAGCCGGGCGGCGAGCCGCTCCCGGGGGCTGACCCCGCCCACCTGCTGCCCGCGCTCCACCGCGCGCAGCGCCTCGGCGAGTTCGGTCTCCTGCCGGCGTTCGGCCTCGGCGGCGGTGATCGCGTAGTCCTCGTGGTCGATGCCGTAACCGGTGTTCGCGGCGAGGATGTTGAGCGGTTCGTCGCCCCGGTTGGCGAAGGAGTGCGGCATCAGTTCGGGGATCCGGATCAGCAGTCCGGGCGTCAGCGGGACGTTCACCACCCGGCGCCGTTCGGCGTCGTACAGGCCGCAGGCGGCGTGGCCGAGGCTGAGCACCAGGTGCTCGCCGCCGTGGGCGTGCGGGGTGAAGGCGCTGCGCGGCGCGACGATGCCGAGCTTGTAGGTGGCGTTGGACGGCCGTTCGGGCGAGGTCTTGGCGTCGCCGACCAGGTAGTGGGCGAACTGGCCCTCGTCGATGAAGCGGAGCAGCTCCTCGCCCGCCGGTCCGTGGGCGGCGTCCGGGCCGAGTTCCCGTGCGCCGTCCCGGTCGGCGAGCAGGACGCGGCCGTCGGGCCGGAGCCGGTACAGGTCGACCCCGCCCGGCAGTCGCCCGGCGAGCCGTTCGAGCTCGCGCAGGCCGGATTCCATGGACATCGGCCACCCCACCCCCACGTTGACCGCAGCGACGTCACCCCCGGTGACGTCGGCCGGCCGGTGGTCGGTTCCCGCCGTCCGGGGCCGGCCTTGTGGATCTTACGCAGGGTGGGTGAACGCGCAAGGGTCAGCGGCCGCGGGCGACCACGAACCCGGGCAGGGCCAGCAGGAACTCCCGCGCCTCGGTGGCCTCCAGGGCCGCTTCGGGGTCCTCCGCGGCCGGTTCGGGCCCGGCCGGGGGCACGTCCGCGAGGACGCTCTCGATCTCCCGCCGGGCGGCGGCGACCAGCCCGGCGGCGGCCTCCTGCGCGTGCGCCACGCAGTCGTAGGCCGTCATCCGGTCGAGCAGCCAGCGGACGTCCTCGGCCGCCCCGGGGCCGCGCTGGGACCGGGTGCGGCTCAGGTACCGGACGACGCGGGCCCGTTCGGCGGCGGTGCAGCGCTCCAGCAGGTGGATCAGCATGAGGGTCCGCTTGCCCTCCCAGAGGTCCCCGGCGATCTCCTTGCCGTACTCCTCGGCGGTGCCGATCAGGTTGAGCACGTCGTCCTGGATCTGGAAGGCGGCGCCGAGGTACCAGCCGAAGCGGTCGAGCCGGCTGGCGTCCGTGCCGGCGCCCCGGGCGACCAGCAGTCCGGAGCGGCACGGGTAGAGGAAGGTGTACCAGGACGTCTTCTTGAGGCACATCCGGTAGTAGTCGGTGGCCGTCAGCTCGCAGACGTTGTCCCTGATCCAGCCGATCTCCATCGCCTGGCCCTCCAGCGACTGCCGGCACATCAGCTCGGTCTCCTCGAACAGCCGCCAGGCCAGTTCGCCGCCCAGGCCGCGCCGGTTGGCCATGACCCTGCGCAGTCCGAGCAGGTGGGTGGCGTTGCCGACGTTCAGGGCCACCTCGACGCCGTACCGGGTGGGGAGCGTGGGCGCGCCGCGGCGCAGCTCGCTGCCGTCCTGGATGTCGTCGTGGATCAGGAAGGCGTTGTGGAACAGCTCGACGGTGACCGCGGGGTTGAGGGCCCGCCCGGGGGAGCCGCCGAAGGCGGTGCAGGTGGCCAGGCAGAGGGCCGCGCGCAGGCCCTTGCAGGGCCGGGCCGGGTAGTCGGCGGTGAGCTCGTAGAGGTAGGGCGGGCTCTGCTCGGGGATGTGGCGGAGCAGTTCGGTGACGGTCCGTTCGCGGTACCGGGCGAGGACCCGTTCGACCAGCGGCGCCCCGACGGCCGCGGGGCCGGCCGCCGTGCTCACCCCTCCGGCCGCTCGGCCGACCCGCCGCCGGTGCCTTCGGCGCGCTCGCCCGAACGGCGCTGCGGGCCGAAGGCGCCCTGCAGGGTGCGGTTGGCGAGGCCCGGGGCGAGGCTGCTGAGGTTCAGCAGCAGGTCGAGGACGTCGTGGGCGTTGGCGGTGAGGCGCTCGGCCTGGTCGGACACCTCGCCGGTGGTACTGGCGAGGACCCGGGTGCTGACCGCGTCGATCAGCTGGTGGGTGTTCTCCGAGACCCGGCGGACCAGTCGGTCGAACTCCTCCTGGTCCACGCGGTGTTCGCCGGTCAGCCGGGCGGTGGCCGCCTTGGCGTCCGCCAGCCCGGCGGAGAGCTCGCGTTCCAGGACGGCCGCGGCCTCCATGACCGCGCGCGAGCCCTGCTCGCCCAACTCGCTGAACCGACCGGCGTCGGGCATGGCTGACCTCCTGGGTTCGCGCTCCGGGCGGGGCCGGGGCGGCCGGGCCGACGCGGGCAGGGCGCCGGTCTCGATCGCTGATGGTACACGGCCATGTGCGGAGCGTGTCCATCCTTTCGGCGGCGCCACGCCCGTGCGCACCCCCGCTGACGTGCGCCGGAGCCACCCCGGCGCGCGCCGCGTTCCGCGCGCCCGGTCGCCGCGGGCCGGGCGGGCTGCGGTCCGGCGAGTCGGGCGCCGCCCGCCACCGGTCACTGATAGTAGTTGCGTGGCTGCGGAGCGGTCCGCGCCGGGGGGTGCTGGGACGACGACGGGACAAGGAGCGGTCATGGGTGGCAGGCAGCGCCCGCCGAAGGCGCGGAACGCCCGGCCGGGCAGGCGGGCGACGGACCCGCGCGCGGGCGGGCCGGCGGTGGACGCCCGGGTGGAGATCGCCCGGCTGGAGGGCTATCTCGCCTGGGAGGCGGAGGTGGCGGCGGCCGAACGGGACGCCCGGGCCTTCGCCGACCGGTTCCCCTGGCTCGCGCCGGACGACCGGGAGGCCCTGGAGCGCGCCTACGCGGACGACCGGCTGCGGTACGCCGAGGAGGTCGTCGACCGGGCGGTCGAGCGGTGCCGGCAGCTGGCCGCCCGCTACCGCTCCGAGTGCCGCCGGATCTGTGCCCGCTGGGCGGCCGTCTGCCTCTCGGTGGCCCTGGCGGCGGCGCTGCTCGCGGCCCTCCCGGCCGCCCTGCACGGCTGACGCCCCCGTCCGGCTGACGGAGCCCCGCCCGGTTGACGGAGCCCCGTCCGGCTGGCGGAACCCCGCCCGGCCGGGAACGACGGGCGGGCCCGCCGCACACCCACGGGGTGCGGCGGGCCCGCCGGTGCGGGGCGTCCGGGTCAGTGGTGCCCGTGGCCGCTGGTGATCTCGTCGTGCTCCTCGACCGTCGGCTTGGCGATCTGGCTGCCCGAGCCGTAGAAGCCGCGGGAGAGCTTGGCACGGGTGCGTGCCAGCAGTCCGAGCTTGCGGGCCACCCCGTTCTCGTCCACCTCGGCCGGCAGGTCCACGGGCTGCGGCTGGTCGTGCGAGGTGAGGGTGTACAGCCGGCCCTGCGGCAGCGGCGCGTGGATCTCGACGAACTCGCCGTGCTGGAGCCGCTTGATGACGCCGGTCTCCCGCCCGTGCAGGACCTTCTCCTTGTCCCGCCGCTGGAGGCCCAGGCACCACCGCTTGGTGATGACGAAGACCACCACCGGGACGACGAAGAACCCGATCCGGACCGCGTTGGTGATCGCGTTGATCGACAGGTGGAAGTGCGTGGCCAGCAGGTCGTTGCCGCCGCCGGCCAGCAGGATCAGGTAGAGGCTGATCCAGGCGGCGCCGAACGCGGTGCGCACCGGGGCGTTGCGGGGCCGGTCGGCGATGTGGTGCTCGCGCCGGTCGCCGGTGATCCACGCCTCAAGGAAGGGGTAGGACCAGATCGCCATCAGGACCATCGGGAAGATCATCAGCGGTACGAAGACACCCATGTTGAGGGTGTGGCCCCAGAGCCCGATCTCCCAGCCCGGCATGATCCGGATCAGGCCCTCGGAGAAGCCCATGTACCAGTCCGGCTGGGCGTCCGTGGAGACCTGGTCGGGCCGGTACGGACCGTACAGCCAGATCGGGTTGACGGTCGCGATCGCCGCCATCGCGGAGACGGCGCCGAACACCAGGAAGAAGAAGCCGCCCGCCTTCGCCATGTAGACGGGCATCAGCGGCATCCCGACCACGTTCGAGTTGGTCCGGCCGGGCCCGGCGAACTGGGTGTGCTTGTGGTAGAAGACCAGGATCAGGTGGGCCACCAGCAGCCCCAGCATGATCCCGGGGATCAGCAGGATGTGCACGGTGAACAGCCGGGGGATGATCACCACGCCCGGGAACTCGCCGCCGAAGATGAAGAACTGGAGGTACGTCCCGACGATCGGCACGGCGAGGACCGCGCCCTCCATGAACCGGATGCCGGTGCCGGAGAGCAGGTCGTCGGGCAGCGAGTAGCCCATGAACCCGTCGAACATGCCGAGGAACAGCAGTAGTGCCCCGAACAGCCAGTTGATCTCGCGCGGCTTGCGGAACGCCCCGGTGAAGAAGACGCGCATCATGTGCACGAACATGGCCGCGACGAAGACGATGGCGGCCCAGTGGTGGATCTGCCGGATCAGCAGGCCGCCGCGGAGGTCGAAGCTGATCTCCATCGTGGAGGCGAAGGCCTCCGACATCGGGATGCCCCTGAGGGGCACGTACGAGCCCTCGTAGATGACCTCGCCCATCGAGGGGACGAAGAACAGCGTCAGCCAGACCCCGGTCAGGATGATGATGACGAAGGTGTAGAGGCAGATCTCGCCCAGCATGAAGGACCAGTGGTCCGGGAAGATCTTGCGCAGGTTGGACTTGGACAGGGCGTAGATGCCGAGTCGCCCGTCGGCCCAGTCGACGAGCGCCTCGGCCTTGTTGGCGGGCGCCGCGCGGGTGCTGGTGACGGGCGCCGGGCTCGGCTGCCGGCCGGCTCTCACGACGGGCTCCCCGGCGTCCGCTGCGGAACGTCCTGGACGCCCGGCGGCAGAGCTGCCGGCCGGCGGAGTGATGTGATCATCGGACCTCTCGATGCGGGGGTGCCGGGAACGCCGACGCGCGGATCCGCCGATCCGCCGACCCCGTTGCTCAAAGTGATGGAGCGCTTACTCTGACATGCTGTCGGCACCGCGCCGCCTGTGCACGTCCATCGGCCCGTCCGGCCGCTCGTGTCGGCCCGTCCGGGGCGTCGCGACCCCCCGCGGGGTGCCGGGATGCTGCGCCCGGGTGCTGTGCCGGGGCGCTGAAGCGTTTCGGCGCGCGCCGTGCCCGGGGAGGGTGCGGTGGCGGGCCTACGCTGCGCCAATGGTGGATCACCGGGAACTCTTCGAGGACGTGACAGCCGACCTGGCCCGGGCCGGGTTCGACACCGGACGGGGGGTGTCCGGTCTGCGGATCGGCCACCGTCCGCAGGGGGTGGTGGTCGACTGGCAGCCGGTCGACGGCCCTGACGGGCCCGGCCGGGACGGCGGGGGCGGCGGGGCCGACCCGTCGCCGCCGGTCGAGGGGATCAGGGTCGCGGTCACCGGCGCGGTCGCCGTGGTGCTGCGCGAGTCCGGCTACCAGGTGGCCGCGACCGGACTGGACGAACTGCTGGTCACGGCCGGTCCCGCGCGGGCCGCCGAGGAGCCGGCCGGGCGGCCGGGGGAGGAGGCCGCCGTCCCGGAGCAGTGGTGGGGCTGACCGGCGTGACGCCGTTCGGGCGCAACTCTCCGGTTGCGCCCGAGTGGATCGAAGTGCAACCATGGAGTTGCATTCATTGGTGACGACGGAGGAGCATCCCATGAGCGAGGACAGGATCGAGCGGGAGACCCTGATCGAGGCCGCCCTGGAGCGGGTCTGGTCGCTGGTGGCCGAGCCCGGCTTCTGGGTGGGCACGCCGGAGGGCGTGGCCGGGACGGTGGCCCGCGAGGGCGAGTCCGTCGTGGCGCACAACCCCGAGTACGGCGACTTCCCGGTCCGGGTGGAGAAGGTCGAACCGCCGACCTACCTGGCCTACCGCTGGGCCAGCGCGTTCCCGGGCGAGGAACTGCGCGAGGACAACTCCACCCTGGTGGAGTTCACCCTGAGCGCGGAGGGCGACAAGACCCGGCTGCGCGTCGTCGAGAGCGGGTTCGCGGCCCTGGCCGCCTCCGAGGAGCAGCGGAGCAAGGCCGTCCAGGACAACAGCGGCGGCTGGCCCCAGGTGTTCGACGCGCTCCGCACGCGCGCAGAGCAGAGGTCGGAGTGACGCAGGAGCGGGGCGCCGGCACCGAGGTCGTCGACGGCGTGCTCGGCGCGCTGGCGGACCCGACCCGGCGCCGGCTGCTCGACCTGCTCGCCGCCCGCGGCGAGGCGACCGCGACCACCCTCGCGGAGCCGCTGCCCGTCACCCGGCAGGCCGTGGTCAAGCACCTCGCCGTGCTGGAGGCCGCGGGGCTGGTCGCCGGCCACCGGGCCGGGCGGGAGGTCCGCTACGCCGTCCGGCCGGCGGCGCTGGACGCGACCGCGCGGTGGATGGCCTCGCTCGCGGCGGACTGGGACCGGCGGCTGGCGCGGATCAAGCTGCTCGCCGAGGCCGCCGAGGCCGCTGAGGCCGCCGAGGCCGGGGACCCCGCCGGAGCCGCGGACGCCGCCGGGGTGTCGGGGGCGCCCGCGGCGAACGCGGGGGGCGCGGGAAAGGGGACGCGCCCCTGAGGGCGTGCCAGGCGTGGACCGTCCGAGGGCGGTGGGCCGGTCCGGTCCGGCCGCTCGCGGCGACCGGACCGGACCGGGCTGGTGGGGTGCCGGGGTGTCAGGGCGTCCGGGGTTCAGGGCGTCCGGGTGTTCAGGCGCCCGGCCGGGACCGGATGGCGTCGACCAGCTCGCCGACACCGTGCTCCTTCAGCACCCCGTAGTGGTCGCCGGCGAGCTGGACCACGGCCGGCACCGTCGCCGAGCGGCCGGAGCCGTCCTCGATGAACGAGTAGTCGTCGCCGGTGGCCTTGAAGAGGGTCACCGGCGCCGCCAGCCGCCGCTCGGTCAGCTCGCGGAAGCTGTACTCGAACTCGTACGTCTCCCCGACGATCCGGGCGATCCGGCGGACCATCTCCTCGTCCAGCTCCGGCAGCAGCCCGTGCACGAAGGCGGCGAACCCGTCCTCGTCGCGGACCTCGGCCAGGCACCGGGCCAGCCCCGGCCCGCTGATCGAGCCCGCGAACACCGAGTACAGGATCGTCAGGTACGCCGGGTTGCGGTACGAGTACTCGCGGCCGTACCGCTCGCCGTCGGCCTTCCGCAGCTCCGGGTTGCCCGGGCAGATCAGCAGCAGGTCGTCCACCCGCTGACCGGCCCGCTCCAGCTGCCAGGCGGCCTCGAACGCCACCCGGGCGCCGAAGGAGTACCCCCACAGGGTGTACGGACCCTCCGGGCGGATCCGGCGGATCTCCGCCACGTCGGCGGCGGCCATCTCCCGGATCGTCGGGTACGGCGTCTCCCCGGGGTTGATGCCGTGCGTCTGGACTCCGTAGAACGGCCGGCCCGACCGGCCGGCGAGCGGCCGCAGGTTCATCGGGTAGCCGCCCAGCCCCGGCCAGCAGAACACCGGGTCGCCGGTGCCCCCGCGGTGCAGCGGGACCAGCCGCGAGGCGGCATCGCCGGACCCGTCGGAACCGTCGTGAGCGCCGGTACCGGTGCGCTCGATCCGCTCCGCGAGCTCGGCCAGCCGGGGGCTCTCGAACAGCACCTGGAGCGGGAGCCGGACGCCGAACTCCCGGTTCACCCGGTTGACCAGCGCCACCGCGATCAGCGAGTTCCCGCCCGCCGCGAAGAACTCGTCGGCCAGCGAGACCGCCTCGTACTTCAGCGCGGCGCCCCAGACCTCGGCGAGCCGGCGCTCGGTCGGCGTCGACGGGGCCACGAACGGCGCGCCCGTGTCGGCGTCCCGCACCTGCTCGGCGGCGGCCAGCGCCTTGGCGTCGACCTTGCCGTTGGCGGTGAGCGGCAGCTCGTCCAGGATCAGCACCCGGTTGGGGACCATGTAGTCCGGCAGCGCGGCGGCCAGCTCGTCCCTGATCATCTCCGCCGGGCCCTTCATGTGGACGGCGTCCTCGCGCATGCCCTCGCTGCGGACCTGCTCCCCGCTCACCCGCCCGCCGAGGAAGAAGTACGACGGACCGGCCGCGATCCCGCTGGAGGCGAGGATCGCGTCCAGCCGGCGGGCGGCCGGCAGCGGGTGCCCGGTCTTCGAGCTGTAGCCCGAGGACATGAACCCCAGGCCGAGCCCGTTGCGCTGCAGGTGGTGCAGCCGGGTGCCGAGGCCGACGTACTCCAGCCACGGCTCCGCCGCCCGGCTCACCGCCGTGATGCCGAACGCCGACCGCCGGTGGACCTGCTGGTTGATCGCGATCACGTGCCGGGCCTCCACCAGCTCGGCCGAGATCCTGGTCAGCCCGCCGTCCGCGTACCGGTAGGTGCCCGCCGCCAGGCCCTCGACCCGGCCGGGGTGGGCCTGGAGGTAGAGCTCGGTGTCGTCCCGGTGCGGCCGCCCGTCCTCCGGGACGACGGTGAAGCTGCCCAGGTAGAGGTCCTCCGCGGCGACGTCCAGCCGCTCCCGGACGGCCGGCTCGAACCCGAGCGGCCGGACGGCCAGCCCGTACCCGGGCAGCACCTCCTCCAGCACGCCGAGCATGTGCCCGGTCTCGAACTCCAGGACCTCCCGGATGTTGTTGCGGTACACCGGTTCGATGGCGCCGCGCCGGCCGAGGAAGTGCAGGGCCAGCGGGACGGCGTCCCCGGCCGCGTCGCCGACCCTCACCAGACCGTGGTCGACCGGGTGGTAGTAGTGGACGCCCGCCGCCAGGCCCTGGGACCCGTCCGTCTCCAGGTACAGCTGGGTGGCGTACAGGGCGCCGGGCGACGCGTACGCGTACTTCGGCAGCAGCCGCTCCGCGCTGTGGAACTGCCCGAACCACCGCAGGATCCCGCCCAGTTCGGCGAGGGTCACGCCACCGCTCCGGCGGACCGGCCCGCCGGCCGGGTGCGGTGCGGCGAGCAGCGCGAGCAGGTCGTCCCTGGTCACCGGGCCGCCCTCGAAGAACCGGTAGGTCTTGCGGGCGAATGTCTCCCGGCGCTGCCGGGCGGTCTCCCGGCGCCCCGGCAGGGCGAGCACCGGCCGCCCCGCCAGCCGGCCCGGGCTCCGCACACCGGGGTTCGACAGCTGCGCCCTCACCTGGAGCCTGCTCGCCTTGGACCGGTGGTGCCCGCCGTGGCTGCCCTGGTCCATCAGGGCCGCCTCCTTGGGGTTCAGCTCCACGCAGGCCACCAGGTTCCGGTGCCCCGTCCGCGCGTCGTCGGTGACCACGGCGGCGGCCCGGCGCACCCAGGTGTGCTCCTCGATCGCCAGCGCGATCTCGTCCAGCTCGACGCGGTAGCCGCGCAGCTTCACCTGGTTGTCCACCCGGCCGGCGCACTGCAGGGTGCCGTCCGGGTTCCACTGGGCGAGGTCGCCGGTGCGGTACAGCCGCTCGCCCCGCAGGTACGGGGAGGCGACGAACCGCTCCGCCGTCAGGTCGGGCCGGTTCAGGTAGCCCCGGGCCAGCTGGATCCCGCCGATGTACAGCTCCCCGGTGGCGCCGACCTCCACCGGGGCCAGCTCCGCGTCCAGCACGAAGCAGCGGGTGCGGTCGACCGGCACGCCGATCGGCACCGAACCGGAACCCCCGCCGAGGTACTCCGGGTCCACCCGGTGGGCGGTCGCGTTGATGGTGCACTCGGTCGGCCCGTAGAGGTTGACCAGCGAGGCCCGGGGGAGGGCGGCGGTGAGCGTCCGGGCGAGCCGGACGGAGAGCGCCTCGCCGCCCGAGTAGACCGCGCGCAGCGTGGTGCAGCCGGCCAGCCGGTCGGTGTCCAGCAGGGCCTGGAGCAGGGTGGGCACGCACTGCAGGGCGGTCACGCCGTGCTCCAGCACGGTGTCGATCAGACCGTCCGGGTCGCGGTAGACGCCCGGTGCGCCCATCACCACGTGCGCGCCCGCGGCGGGGGCGAGGATCTCCCACTGCGCCGCGTCGAAGCTCATCGGGGTCTTCTGCAGCACGGTGGTGTC
The DNA here is from genome assembly GCF_036013975.1 of Kitasatospora sp. NBC_00458. NCBI lineage: Bacteria > Bacillati > Actinomycetota > Actinomycetes > Kitasatosporales > Streptomycetaceae > Kitasatospora > Kitasatospora sp. NBC_00458. The sequence continues at coordinate 232,610 of NZ_CP107904.1, read as the reverse complement.
CGGGCCGAGGTGGCCGGCGTCGGCCAGCCAGCGCAGCTGCGACACGATGCTCCGGTGCTCGATCATCACGCCCTTGGGGCGGCCGGTGCTGCCGGAGGTGTAGATGACGTACGCCAGCGCGTCCGGGGCCGGGCCGGGCGGGCGGTCGCCGGGGCCCTGGCTCTGGTGCGGGATCGGGTGCGAGGCGTCGGCAGCGGCGGTGACGGCGGTCGTGGTGGCGGCGGCCCGGGCGTCGGCGGGTGTGACGATCCGGACGCCGGCCGGGACCAGCCCGGCCACCCGGTCCCGCAGGTGGGCCTGGGTGACGACCACCCTCGTCCCGCTCGACTCGATCATGTAGCGGATCCGCTCCTCCGGGTACTCCGGGGAGAGCGGCAGGTAGGCGGCGCCCGCGCAGAGGATGCCCCAGGCTCCGGTCATCAGGTCGAGGGAGGGCTCGGTGTACAGGCCGACGCAGTCGTCGGCGGCCACGCCCAGCTGGTGCAGATGGGCGCCGAGGGCGTCGGCGGCCTCGCCGAGCCCGCGGTAGCTGAGCCGGCCGTCGCCGCCGGTCACGGCCGTGGCGTCGGGCCGGGCGGCCACCTGCTCGCGGAGCAGGTCGGGCAGGCAGACGGAGCGTCGGGCGTCGAGGAGGGCGGCGGACGGGACGGGCTGTGCGGTCATGAGGGGGTTCCCGTGGGTGGGTGCGGAACGGGGCGGCCGCCCGGCACCGGCCGGGCGTGACCTCCAAGGTCCGCCGCCCGGCGTCCCGGATGCCTGGGGCAGGGGTCGTCTCCCGGCCCGACTTCCCGCCCGGTCCGCCGCCCGGTTCCGCCCGGTCGCGCCCGCCCCGGTCCCGGGTGTCCCAGCCCCGGGCCCCATCCGGACCCGGGGCCGGTCCCGGGCGGTCCCGGTCCCGGACCGCGCTCCCCGACCGCGCTCCCCGGTCGGCCGGCGCGGCACCGGACCGGTGGCCGGCGAAGCCGGCCGACCCGCCCGCCCGAGGGCGCTCAGCCCCGCCGGGACGGCCGGGCCGCCGCGGCCAGGTGGTCGAGGAAGGCGGTCACCGCAGGGGGGACCGACCAGCCCCGGCGGACGGCGGTGCGCACCAGGCGGACGGGCGTGTCGTCCGGGTGCAGCGGGACGAGCGCGACGTCCGGACGGGCGGCCCGGGCGGCCAGCGCCGGGATCAGGGTGACGCCCAGGCCGACGGCCACCAGGCCGAGCTTGGCCGGCCACCCCGCCACCTCGTACTCGATCCGGGGCCGGAACCCGCTGCGCACGCAGGCGGCCAGCAGGGTGGACTCGGCCCGCCGGCTGACGGCGATCCAGTGCTCGTCGGCCAGTTCGGACAGCCGCACCACCTCCCGGCCGGCCAGCGGGTGGTCCGGCGGAACGGCCACCAGGACCGGGTCGTCGACCAGCGGACGGAGATCGAACAGCTCGGTGTCGTAGGGGTGTTCGGGATAGGCGGAGACCACCGCGAGGTCGATCGCGCCGTCCCGCAGCCGGTCGAGCAGGGCGGCCGACAGCCCCTCGGTGAGCGACACGCCGATCTGCGGGTGCGCCGCCCGGAACGCCGCCAGGGCGGCCGGCACCAGGGCGGCGTTGGCACTGTCGAAGGCGCCGAGCCGCAGCCGGCCGAGGTCCAGCTCGGTGAGCGCCGCCAGGTCGCGGCGGGTGCCGTCCAGCCGTTCCAGCAGCGCCTCGGCGTGCGGCAGCAGGGTGCGCCCGTGCTCGGTGAGCCGCACCCCGCGGGCCAGGCGGTCGAACAGCGGAGCGCCGAACTCGGCCTCCAGCGTGGAGATCTGACGCGATATCGCGGACTGGGTGAACCCCAGCCGCTCGCCGGCGGCGGTGAACGAGCCCAGCCGGGCCGCGGTGCGGAAGACTTCGAGCCATGCCATGTCCATCCCGCATGGCTACCATGCGAGACATTCGCTTGTCGCCTGGCTCGACCGTTCCTAGCCTGGAGGCATGGAGAAGATCGCATTCCTCGGCCTCGGCCGAATGGGTCAGCCGATGGCCCGCCGACTCGCCGCCGCAGGACACCCGTTGACGGTGTGGAACCGCACGCCCGGCAGGGCGGAGGGGCTGCCGGAGGCCGCCGACCCGGCCGAGGCGGTGCGCGGGGCGGGCGTCGTCATCACGATGCTGTCCGACCCGGCGGCGCTGACGGCGGTGGCCGAACGGTTCACCGGGGAGCTGCTGCCCGACACGATCTGGAGCGACATGTCCTCCGTCGGGCCGGCGGCGGTGGCCGACCTGCGCCGGCGGCTGCCGCTCGGGGTCGGGCTGGTGGACGCACCGGTGCTCGGGAGCGTCGGCCCGGCCGCCTCGGGCGGGCTGACCGTGCTGGCGGGCGGCGAACCGGCCGACCTCGACCGCGTCATGCCGGTGCTGGAGACACTCGGCTCGGTGGTGCGCTGCGGCGGTCCCGGGTCGGGCGCGGCACTGAAGCTGGTGGTGATCGGCGCCGTGATCGGGGGCGTCGCGGTGGTCGCCGAGGCACTCGCGCTGGCCGACTCGCTCGGCCTCCCCGAGGAGCTGGCCCTGGGGGCGCTGGCGGGCGGCCCGCTGGGCGGCGCGGTCGGCCGGGCCCGGGCCACCGACGCGGACTTCCCGGTGCGGCTGGCCGCCAAGGACCTCGCGCTGGCGGGCGGCGGGCCCGTGCTCACCGCCGTGCGCGACCGGCTGCTCGCCCACCCCGAACTCGCCGAGCAGGACCTCGCCCGCTGGGTGGACGCCGTCCGGGCCGCCTGAGCGGTGGCCTGAGCTGCCGCGGGTCCGTGCCGCGCGCTGATCCGACGGGAACGGCCTGACGGGCCCTACTCTCGTGCCATGGTTCGTCTCGACGAGCGCGCCGAGGGCGCGGGACCGTTCACGACCCGGGTCACCTGGCGCAGGGCGGAGGGCGGCCTGGCGGTCTGGGAGTCCCGGCTGGCCCGCAAGCGGGGCGTGTTCAGGACCCTGGCCGAGTCGGGCGCGGAGGGGGTGCCGCGCACCGCGGACGGCCGGGCGCTGCGCCGCCTGCGCACGCTCAACACGGTCGCCGCCGTCGCGTTCGTCCTCGGCGGAGGGCTCTTCGCCCTCGGCGCCCTCCTCGCCGCGACCACCGCCGTCGGCCCGACCGCGATCGCCTCGGTCTACTTCGCCGGAGGCCTGTTCTTCAACACCGGCGGCTACGCCTCGCTGCTCCAGGCGGTCAACGCCCCGCGCCGGTCCGGCGGAACGGACGCGCCGGTCACCTGGCGCTGGCGGTGGTGGAGTTACGAGCCCCAGCGGATCGACTGGCTCGGGACCTTCGTCCTGTTCGTCGGGACCCTGGTGTTCGGCGTCAACCTGCTGGACTCCTTCCTCCAGGGCCTCTCGGTGCAGCAGGCGGACCGGCTGGTCTGGGCCCCGGACATGGTGGGGTGCGTGCTGTTCCTGGTCTCGGGGCACCTCGCGCTCGTCGAGGTCTGCCACGGCCACTTCTGCCGGCACGCACGCGGCATCGGCTGGTGGATCGTGGTGGTCAACCAGATCGGGTCCGTGCTGTTCCTGGTCTCGGCGCTGGCCGCGTTCACCCGTCCGGAGACCGGGAGCCAGGTGAACACCGACATCGCGAACTGGGGGACCTTCGCGGGCGCGCTCTGCTTCTCGGCGGGCGGAGTGGTGCAGTACTTCGAGCGGCCGTAGCCGTTCGGGGGCGGGTGCCGGAGGAGGCTCCCGCGCTCGCCGGGTGCGGCGCGGTCCCGTCCGCCGGGAAGGCCGGCCGGCCCCTCCGGTCAGGAGGCCCAGCGGGAGACCGCGAAGCCGGCGCCCTGCCGGCGGACCTCGACGGCGCCGGCGCCCGCGAAGTGCGCAGGGATGACCAGCTCCCGTTCGTCGGCGGCCCGTCGGAGCACCCGCAGCCGGCTGGCGGCGGCGCCGGCCGGGTCCTCGCAGAAGCAGCTGTTGCAGCCCGGGTGGACCAACTGCACCGGGCTGTGCAGCAGATCGCCGACGAACACCGCCCGGTCCCCGCGTGAGTCGAGCCGCAGGACCGACGAGCCGGGGGTGTGGCCGGGGGCGGGTTCGAGGGTGAGCGCCTCGTCGAGGCGGTGGCCGTCGGACCAGAGCACGGCCTGTCCGGAGCGGATGACCGGCGCGATGCTGTCGGCGAACATCAGGCGCCGTTCCTCCCGCCAGATCCGCGCGTCGGCGCCCGCCGGGGCGGGCCCCGACTCCGGGCCGTCCGGGTCGATCGCGGCGTGGTCGGCGGCGGGCAGGTAGTAGACGGCGTTGGGGAAGGAGGGGACCCACTCGCCGTCCAGGGCACGGGTGTTCCAACCGACGTGGTCCCCGTGCAGGTGGGTGTTGACCACGACGTCGACGTCCTCCGGGCGGACGCCCGCGGCCGCGAGCCGCTCCAGGAAGTCGCTGCGCCGGTCGTGGAAGGCGGGGCTGTGCGGGCGCTGCCTGCCCTCCCCGACCGCGGTGTCGACCAGGACGGTCCGCCCGCCGTGCCGGATCACCCAGGTCTGCAGGGCGCCCAGGTAGGTGTCGGCCACCGGGTCCCAGTGGTCCGGTGCCAGCCAGTCGGCGTTCCGTTCCCACTCCTCGGCCGGCAGGCCGGGCACGATCGTCCTCGCGGGGGTGAAGGCGCCCTCCCACTCGACCACCCTGATGACCTCCGCGTCCCCGAGCACGATCCGCTCCATGGTTCCTCCCCTGTCGTGGTGTCGCCGCACACCTCCGTGCGCCGCTGATCTTGAGCCTAGGGGGAGGGAGTGAGCGCCTCAATGCTTCATTGGATCACCTGGATACGCGATCGGCTCACCCCAGCTCCGGGCGGCGTAGGGTGGCGGGATGGACGTGGTGAGCGACGCGATCGCGGCCGTGCGCATCGGCCGGCCCTCCTCGGTCAGGCTCCGGGTGGACGGACCGTGGTCCACCCGGATCCCCGCGTACGACGGGGCCGGCTTCCACGTGATGCTGGAGGGCGGCTGCTGGCTGCTGCCCGAGGGCGGCGAGCCGGTGTCGCTGGGCGCGGGTGACGCGGTGCTGCTGCCGCACGGGACGGGCCATGTGCTGGCGAGCGAGCCGCTGGCGCCGGACGAGGCCGCGCGGGCCCGCCCGATCGACCGGCTGCTCGGCCCGGGCGGGGCGGTGCCGCCGCTCGGCCCGGGCGCCTCCCGGGTGCCCGTCCTCGGGTCCGGCGCGGGGCCGGTCGCCGAACTGCTCTGCGGCAAGTACCGCCTGGAGCACAGTCGGACGCATCCGCTGATGCTGGAGCTGCCGGACGTGGTCCACCTGCCGAACCGGGTCGGCGGCCACCCGCAACTCCGCTCGGCCGTCGACCTGTTGGGCGGCGAGCTGGCCTCCGACGAGGCGGGTGCGGCGCTGGCCGTGCCGAGCCTGATCGACCTGCTGCTGGTCTACATGGTGCGCGCCTGGCTGGCCGGGCCGCCGGGGGGCGAGGCGCTCTCCGGCGGGCCGGGCCTGACGGGTCTCACGGGCGCGCCGGGTGTGACGGGCGCGCCTGGTGTGACGGGTGTGAGCGGGCCTCCGGGGCCGGTGGGCGGGCCGTCGTCCGGCGGACCGTCCGGCGGTGCGGAGCGGCGGGGCGGCCGCTGGCCCGCCGCGCTGGGCGACCCGGTGGTGGCGGCCGCGCTGCGGGCCCTGCACGAGGACCCGGCGCGGAGCTGGACCACCGAGGACCTCGCCGCCCATGCCGGGGTCTCCCGGGCCACCCTGACCCGGCGGTTCACCGGACTGGTCGGCCGTCCGCCGATGGCGTACCTCACCTGGTGGCGGATGACGCGCGCGGCCGCGCTGCTCCAGCAGACCGCCGACCCGCTGGACGTGATCGCCGGCCGGGTCGGCTACGCGACCCCGTACGCGCTCTCGCACGCGTTCAGTCGGCTCTTCGGTACGACGCCCGGCCGCTACCGGGACCGGATGGCGGCGGCTTTTGCTGACGGATGATCAAACTCTTGAACGCATGAGTTGACCTGTCTTGCTCCTGTCAAGTAAGCCTCCGTCGCCGTGCGGAGCGGTGAACCGCTGACGTCCCACCCCTCGGCCTCCCAGGTCCGTACCAGGTAGAGGCCCTTTGGCGAGGGGATTCGTCCGTTCTGTCATGTCCTGTCATAGCTCGACTCGGAGGAAACTCCAGGTTTCAAGCTCCGGCGAGCGTTCATGAAGATAACGAAAGAGTCGGGATTGCGGAGAGCTTGAATTTACTTATTGACGCCAGATGACACGGCCGGGTTAACTCCTCCCACCTCGCCGCAGCGCTGCGGCACCTGTCACGGAGGCATCCCCCTATGAACGCAACGATGCGTCGTGTCCTCATCGGCACCGCCGCGGTCTCGATGGCCCTGTCCATGGCCGCCTGCGGAAAGGCCGGTGGCGACAAGAAGGACACCGCGAGCTCCGGGGACACCAAGTCCATCGGCCTGCTGCTGCCGGAGAACGCATCCTCCACCCGCTACGAGTCCTTCGACCGCCCGTTCATCGAGGCCAGGGTCACCGCCCTCTGCCCGGACTGCAAGGTCCGCTACAGCAACGCCGAGGGCAGCGCCGCCAAGCAGAAGCAGCAGTTCGACACCCTGATCGCCGAGGGCGTCAAGGTGATCGTCCTCGACGCCTTCGACGCCAAGTCCACCCAGTCCTGGGTCAAGGAGGCGGCCGACAAGGGCGTCAAGGTCGTGGCCTACGACCGGCTCGCGACCGGTCCGGTCTCCGCCTACGTCTCCTTCGACAACGAGAAGGTCGGCGAGCTCCAGGGCCAGGCCCTGCTGGACGCCCTCGGCTCCAAGGCCGCGGACGCCAACATCGTGATGATCAACGGGGACGAGGCCGACCCGAACGCCGCCCTCTTCAAGTCCGGGGCCCACAAGGTGCTGGACGGCAAGATCAAGAAGGTGGTCTACGAGCAGTCCGGCGAGTGGAAGCCCACCGTCGCCGGCCAGAAGACCGGTGCCGCCATCACCCAGCTGGGCAAGGACGGCTTCCAGGCCGTCTACTCCGCCAACGACGGCATGGCCGGCGCCATCATCACCCAGCTCAAGGCGGCCGGCGTCACCGTCCCGGTCGGCGGCCAGGACGCCGGACTCGACGCCGTCCAGCGGATCGTCTCCGGCGACCAGGCCTACACCATCTACAAGGCCTACAAGCCGCTCGCCAACAGCGCCGCCGAACTGGCCGTCAGCCTGCTGCAGGGCAAGGACGTCAAGGCCGTCGCCCCGGCCACCGTGGACAGCGACACCGACAAGGGCATCCCGGCCAAGCTGCTGGAGCCCAAGGTCGTCACCAAGGCCAACATCAAGGACACCGTGATCGCCGACGGCCTCTACAAGGCCGCCGACATCTGCACCGCCGACTACGCCGCCGGCTGCACCGCCATCGGCATCAAGTAGCCGGAGCCGCAGGGCCGTCGGCCGCGGCCGGGCACACCGCCACGCGCTCCCCGCCCGACCGGGGAGCGCCCGGCCCGGCCGGCCGCCGGCCCTCCCCGGCGGGCACCCGGACCACCCCGGGGAGCCGCCCCGGCGAGCACCCCCGCCGCGACGAGCACCCCTTCGCGGGCCCCGCCCGTCCGGACGCCGCACCCGCCCGAACAGCACCACCCCTCCGCGGGGACCACACCCCCGCGAACACCCACCCACCCCCGCCACGCACACCCACGCAGGAGATGGTTCACGTGACAGGCGCACCCGTACTGGCGCTGCGCGCGGTCTCCAAGCGCTTCGGCGCCGTCCAGGCCCTCACCGACGTCGACCTCGACGTCCACGCCGGCGAGGTCGTCGCCCTGGTCGGCGACAACGGCGCCGGCAAGTCCACCCTGGTCAAGACGATCGCCGGCGTCCACCCCATCGACGAGGGCACCATCACCTGGGACGGCCGCCCGGTCCGGATCACCCGGCCGCAGGACGCCCAGGCCCTCGGCATCGCCACCGTCTACCAGGACCTCGCGCTCTGCGACAACCTCGACGTCGTCGCCAACCTGTTCCTCGGCCGCGAACTGCGCCGCCGCGGCACGCTGGACGAGGTCGCCATGGAGCGCCGCGCCAAGGAACTGCTGGACACCCTGTCGATCCGCATCCCCAGCGTGCGGATCCCGATCGCCGCGCTCTCCGGCGGTCAGCGCCAGGTCGTCGCCATCGCCCGCGCCCTGGTGGGCGACCCGCGGATCGTCATCCTCGACGAGCCCACCGCGGCCCTGGGCGTCGAACAGACCGCGCAGGTCCTCGACCTGGTCGAGCGGCTCCGCCAGCGCGGCCTCGGCGTCATCCTGATCAGCCACAACATGGCGGACGTCCGCGCGGTGGCCGACACCGTCGCCGTCCTGCGGCTCGGCCGCAACAACGGCGCCTTCCCGGTCGCCGGCACCACGCCCGAGGAGATCATCTCCGCCATCACCGGCGCCACCGACAACGCCGTCACCCGGCGCCAGGCACGCATCGCGGAGGAAGCGAAGTGACCACCAGCCAGACCACCCCCACCGCCGGGCCCGCCGACGGCGGCGCGACCGCGGGCGACCCGCGCCTGCTGGTCCGCCAGGGCGGCCTCGCCGGGTACGCCGAGGAGTTCCGGCGCAAGATCCGCAGCGGCGACCTCGGCTCACTGCCGGTCGTCATCGGTCTGATCCTGATCGCCGTCATCTTCCAGAGCGTCACCGGCCACTTCCTCCAGGCCGACAACCTCACCAACATCACCAAGTGGATCGCCGGCTACGGCCTGATCTCGGTCGGCGTCGTCTTCGTCCTGCTGCTCGGCGAGATCGACCTCTCGCTCGGCTCGGTCGCCGGCGTCTGCGCCGCCGTCACCTCCGTCCTCGCCGTGCGCCAGGGCGTCAACGAGTGGCTGGCGATCCTGATCGCCCTGCTCACGGCCGCCGCCATGGGCGCCCTGCACGGGTTCTTCTTCGCCAAGATCGGCGTACCCGCCTTCGTCGTCACCCTGGCCGGCATGCTCGCCTGGAGCGGACTCCAGGACTTCGTGCTCGGCAAGCTCGGCACCGTCAACAACATCAACGACGGCGTCGTCGCCCACCTCGACAACTACTTCCTCGGCGACGGCGACATCTCGTTCGCCTGGCTGCTCGCCGTCCTCGCCATCGGCGGCTTCCTCGCCGCCCAGCTGCTCACCGCCCGCCGCCGCACCGCGGCCGGACTGCCGGCCCGCCCGCTGGGCGACATCGCGCTGCGCACCGGCGGCCTGGCCGTGGTCGCGCTGGTCGGCGCCTACACGCTCAACCAGGACAGCGGCCTGCCGCTGCCGCTGGTCGTGCTGGTCGGCGTGGTCGTCCTCACCGACTTCGTGCTCCGCCGCACCTCCTACGGCCGGCAGATCTTCGCGGTCGGCGGCGGCATCGAGGCCGCCCGCCGGGCCGGCATCAACGTGGCCTGGATCCGGATCTCGGTGTTCATGATCTCCGCCGCGCTGGCCGGCCTCGGCGGCCTCTTCATCGCCTCCCAGCAGGGTTCCGCCGACAAGCTGCTCGGCGGGGGCAACGTGCTGATGAGCGCGATCGCCGCCGCCGTCATCGGCGGGACCAGCCTCTTCGGCGGGCGCGGCACCACCTGGTCGGCCCTGCTCGGCATGCTGGTGATCCAGTCGATCACCACCGGCCTGGACATGGTGCACGCCGCCCAGGCCATCCAGTACATGATCACCGGTGCGGTGCTGCTCGCCGCCGTGGTGCTCGACTCGGTCTCCCGGCGCACCCAGAAGTCCGCCGGCCGGGGCTGAGACGGGGCCCGCCCCGACCGGGGCCCGTTCCGACGGCTCCGCCGCACGGCCCTCCCCGGGGGGAGCTCCCGCCGAGCCCCTCCGGGGCGGGGGTCTCCCGGTCGGCCCCCACCAGCCCCGAGCGACCCTCCCGAACGGCCCGGTCCCCACCCCCACGGGGACCGGGCCTCGGGCGTGCCCGGGACGTTGGTCCCTCCCGTCCGCCCGCCCGGGCCCGCACCCTGGAGTGCGGGCCCGCCGGTCCGTGGAGTCCGGCGGCGCGAGCCGAGCACGTGAGGAAGTACCGCCGTACATGTCCGCCGAGACGATCGTGCACCGTATGGTCGACGCCTTCTTCACCCACTGCCACGAGTGCGGCCAGCCCCGCGAAGCGGACTGCCACCCCCGGGCCCACTGGCGTCTCTACCTGGACCTGGACCCGGAGACCGTCCGGCGGATCCGCGCCTGGGCGCTCGATCCGGCGCATCCGGTCGGCACCGACACCGAGCGTGCCGTGCTGGTGCACTGGCTCGACAACCAGGAGGCCTGACACCGGGGCGGGCCGTCGCCCGTCGTGGGCCTGCCCTCCGGTGTCCGAGGGCTCGGCGCGTGCGCCCGGCGGGGGACTGCGCCGGATTCCCCTGCGGGCGTGCGGCCGTGCGGCCGTGCGGCCCTGGGGCCCTGCGGCCCGCCGCCTGCCCGGTATGGGACCCGATCCCGTACCGGGCGGGCGTCGCGCGGTCAGGCCGCCGCACCCGTCGGCGGCCCCTCCGCGGGTCCGTCCGTCCGCCGCGCCGCCCGGACCGCCGCCACCTGCGGGTCGGTCCGGTCGTCGTACCGCCAGAGGGCGGGCAGTGCGGCGGCGAGCACCCCGCTGGTGGCGAGACAGGCCAGGCCGCCCGTGCGCAGCGCGGCCCGGATGCCGTACCGGGCGGCCAGGCCGCCGGCCCGGAGGTCGCCCAGCGCCGGTCCGGCCGAACCGACCAGCAGTTCCAGCCCCGCGGCGCGGCCGCGCAGCTCGTCCGGGATGGAGCGGTTCCAGATCGCGGTGCGGAAGGCGTCGCCCACCCAGTGCGCGGCGCCCGCGAGCGCCAGGCAGAGCAGTACCGCCCAGATCCCGGAGGTGAGTGCGGCCGCCGCGGTGGCCGTCCCGACCAGTGCCCCGGAGAGCAGGACGAGCCGGCCGTGCCGGTGCACCCGCCCGGTCCAGCCGCTGGTGGCGGCCGCGACGAGGGTGCCGGCCGCCGAGGCGGAGTACAGCAGGCCGAGCGCCCAGCGCGCGTCCAGCTCGTCGGCGAGGAACGGGAAGAGCGCGGTCGGCAGTGCGAAGGCGGTCGCCGCGAGGTCGACCAGGTAGGTCCCGACCAGGTCGGGCCGGCGTGCGACGTAGCGGGCGCCCTCGGCGAGGTCGCCCGGCAGTGGGGACCGGGCCTCCCGGGCCGGGCGGACGGGGCGGATCCGGGTGAGCAGGGCGATCGAGACCAGGAAGGTGGCCAGGTCGATCAGGTACGCGGTACCGACCCCGGCGGTGGCGATGACCACCCCCGCCGCGGCCGGCGCGGCCAGGCCGACCACGCTCCACCGCAGGGAGAGCAGCGCACCCGCGGCGACCAGCTGGTCGTGCGGCACGAGCCGGGGCACCATCGCCTCCAGCGACGGCTGCTGCAGCCCCTGGAGCGCGGCCGCGCAGCCGGCCGCGGCGTAGAGCGGCCAGAGCGCCGGACCGCCCCGGACCGCGTTGAGCAGCAGCAGGACGCTGAGCGCGGCGAGCGCGACCTCCGTGGCCAGCACCACCGTGCGCCGGTCGGCGCGGTCGGCGAGCACCCCGCCGTAGAGGCCGAGCAGGACCGTCGGCACCAGCTCGACCGCGCCGACCGCGCCCACCGCGAGCGGTGAGCCGGTGGCGTCGGCGATCTGCAACGGGATCGCGGTGAGCGTGAAGACCGAGCCCAGCATGGTGACGGCGCCGGACGTCCAGACCAGCCGGAAGTCCCGGGAGGACCGCCACGGTGCGGTGTCGGGCAGCAGACGGGACCGCGGGCGGCGGCCCGATCCGGTGGTCATGGGGCCATCGTTCCCTTCGGTGGGGGAGGGCGGCGGGCCGCTCGGGAGCGCGACGGGCCGCTCGGAGCGGGGCCGAGCCGCTTCCTTATCGGTGATAAATTCCGAGCGGGAATTTAGCAGCGATAAGGTGGGGCGCCAAGCGAATAAACGGAGCGGCCGGCGTCCGGAGCGACGGCCTGCGGGCGGTCGTCCGGCGGTCGTCCCGCGGCGCGGTCCGCGTGGAGCCGTCGGTGCGCGGAGCGGCCGGCGGAAAGGTCGGTGGGACATGGCGCTGCAACGGGACGACGTGGTGCGCACCGCGCTGCGGCTGCTCGACGAGGTCGGCATCGACGGGCTCACCACCCGTCGGCTCGCCCGCGAGCTCGGTGTGCAGTCCCCGGCCCTGTACTGGCACTTCAAGAGCAAGCGGGAGCTGCTGGACCTGATGGCGGAGGCCATGCTGGCCGAGGCGCTGCCCCCGGACCGCCGGCCCGAGCCGGAGCACTGGCCCGACTGGCTCGCCGCCGACGCCCGGGCCAAGCGCGCGGCCCTGCTCGCCTACCGCGACGGCGCCCGGGTGCACGCCGGAACCCTGCCCACGGTCGGAGAACTCCCCGCAGTCGAAGCCCAGTTGGACGCGCTCTGCCGGGCGGGGCTGCGCCCGCGCACCGCGCTGCGGCTGCTGCTGACCATCGACCGCTACCTCATGGGCTGGGTCACCGAGGAGCAGGCCTGGCGGCAGGACGCCGAGCAGCGCGAGCAACCGCCCTTCCCCGACGAGGCGTTGCGGGACCTTCCGCTGCTGCGGGAGGCCGCGGACACCCTGCGGATGACCGACCACGACGCCGACTTCGAGTACGGGCTGCGCGTCCTGATCGAGGGCTTCCGGGCGGAGGTGGCCCGCGAGGCGCAGGGCGGCGCCGATCCGCTAGCGTGACCGGTCATGCGAACCCTCGAACCCGCCCGCACCGCCCTCGTCCTGGTCGATCTGATGCCCCGGATCGCCGCCCTGCCGCTGGCTCCGCGCACGGGCGCCGAGGTGGTGGCCGCCTCGCTGGACCTCGCGCAGGAGTTCCGGGCGGCCGGGGCCACGGTGGTCGCGGTGCGGGTCGACCGGCCGGGAGTGGCCGAGCAGCCGCCCGGGAGTGAACTCGTGCCCGCGGTGGCGGAGGCCGCCGACGAGGTCGTGGTCAAGCGCACCGTCGGCGGTTTCCACGGCACCGGACTGCACGAACTGCTCCGGGCGCGCGGGGTGGAGACCCTGGTGTTCGGGGGGATCGCCACCAACCTCGGTGTCGAGTCCACCGCGCGCGCCGCCTCGGACCACGGCTACGAGCTGGTGTTCGTCGAGGAGGCGCTCGCCGCGCTGACCGAGGAGGAGCACCGGGCGGCGGTCGGCCTGAACCTGCCCCGCTTCGGCGAGGTGGTCGCGCGGGCGGCGGTCCGCCTCGGCTGACCGGGCCCGATTCCGACCTGGCCGCGTGGCCGACCCGGTCTCGCCGCAGGACCGGCCGCGCGGCCGCCCGCCCACCGGCGCCCGGCCCGTACCGCCCGGCGGGGTCCGGGGGAGAGGACCTACTCCCGGTCCGGGCCGGCCGGTCGGAGCACCGGTTCCAGCGCCTCGCGCAACCGCCCGCCCGAGGCGGCGAGCAGCCTCGCGGCGGTCGGTGCGTCCACCCCGGCGAGGACGACCAGGACGGCGTCCTTGGCCCGGCCGTCCGTCGCGGCCAGCGCCCGCCGGGCGGTCGGCCCGTCCGCGCCGGTGATCCCGGTGACGATCCGGAGGGCCCGGTCACGCAGTTTGGCGTTGCCGCCCCGGACGTCGACCATCAGGTTCCCGTACGTCCGGCCGAGCCGGATCATCACCGCGGTGGAGAGCAGGTTCAGCACCAGCTTCTGCGCCGTCCCCGCCTTGAGCCGGCTGGAGCCGGCCAGGACCTCGGGCCCGACCGGCACCTCGATGCCCAGCTCGGCCGCGGCGACCAGGGGCGAGCCCGCCGCGCAGGCGAGCCCCACGGTCAGCGCCCCGGCCGCGCGCGCGTGCCGGACGGCCGCCACGGTGTACGGAGTCCGGCCCGAGGCCGAGACGCCGACCACGGTGTCGTCGGGGACCGGCTCCAGCGCGTCGAGGTCGGCGACGGCCCACTCCGGGCGGTCCTCCGCGCCCTCCACGGCGCCCAGCACGGCCGGCGGCCCGCCCGCGATCAGCCCGACCACCTGCCCCGGCGCGGTGCCGAATGTCGGCGGGCACTCGCTCGCGTCGAGGACCCCGAGCCGCCCGGCCGTACCGGCGCCCGCGTAGACCAGCCGCCCGCCCCGGGCCATCCGGGCGGCGACCGCGTCCACCACGGCGGCGATCCGCGGCAGTTCGCGGGCCACGGCCGCGGCGACCGTCCGGTCCTCGGCGTTCATCAGCCGCAGCAGGTCGATCGTCGCGAGCCCGTCGATCCCGTCCCACTCCGGCCGTACCGCCTCGGTCCCCGGGTACGGCGGCGGGTCGGCCGGGCGGGGCGGGCCGGAGGGGTGGGACGGCGGGGACGGGTCGGGCGGGTGCTCGCTCTCCATACGCCCGACCCTCCCCGCGTCCGGCCGCCGCCAACCCCGGCGGCGGGGCCGTCCGGTGCGGGGGCGGTGCGGGGGCGGGTCCGGGGGAGGGGGGCGTCGGTGGGCGGGCGGCGCCGTCCGCGGTCAGGCCATCCAGAAGAAGACCGCCGTCATACGCCGGTCCTCCGGGGTGAGGCCGTAGTAGCCGGTGGCGCTGTGGATGAGGTTGGCGTGGTAGAGGAGCAGCCGGTTGTAGCGGTTGGGCACGCGGACGTCCTCGGTGAATGCGTCGGACGGGACGCGCCGGGTGCCGAGGGCCTCGACGAGGTTGTTGTGCGGTGCGGTGACGAGGTTGCCGCCGAGCCGCCCGCCCGGGAACTGCTGGCGGTAGAACCCGGTGCCGGAGTCCTTGGGCGCGTCCGGGCTCAGGTAGAGCACGGCCGCGTAGCGGCAGAGCGCCCGGGAGTCGGTGTGGGGGCGCGGCTCGGACTCGCCGGCACCGACGACCTGGACGCAGTTGTGGTTGAGGGTGCCGCCGCCCGGGGTGCTCTGCACCCAGAGCCGTCCGGCGCCGGTGGCCCTGCGGACCAGCGCCTCGACCCGGGCGAGTTCGCCGGGTTCGAGCCCGGGCATGGTCCGCAGCCCGGGCCATGTCTCCGGCCGGTACGGGTACCCCTCGGTCCAGTCGCCGCGGTCGAGGCAGCGCCGCCGGACGGCGTCGGGGTCGGGCAGGACGTCGTCGATCACCCAGTAGTCGCGTCCGGGCGTGGGTTTGCGGTACGGGAGGACCGGTAGGGCGGTCCTCCCGTTGGGCAGTGGGGGCATGCGCCGACCATAGGATTCGAGGGCCCCAACGTTCTGCCGTGAGCAGGTCAACCTTTCGTCAAAGGCTCCGGCGCACCGGGCCGGAGCCTGCGGCGCGGGGCGTTCCCCGAAGGGGCGAGCGAGATCACACTTGAGCGGCGGCGGGTGAGCGGGCAGGTTGGTTCCATGACCACCTTCGACGTCCACTCCACCGGGACCGCTCCCGACGAGGCGCTCCGCACCCGAACCCACCGGTGGCGGCCCGCCCCGCCGGTCTCCGCCTTCCCGCACCTCACCGGGGAGGAGATCCTCCGCGAGATGGTCGAGGGCCGGATCCCGCAGCCGCCCATCGGGAGCACCCTCGGCTTCCGGCTGGTCGGGGCCGGGCCCGGGACGGCGGTGTTCGAGGGCGAGGTCGGCGATCACCTGTTCAACCCGATGAACACCGTCCACGGCGGCTACCTGGCGACCCTGCTCGACTCGGCGCTCGGCTGCGCCGTGATGAGCAGGCTCCCGGCGGGACTCGGCTACACCACGACCCAGCTGAACGTGCACATGCTGCGGCCGCTGTTCGCCGACTCGGGCCTGCTGCGCTGCGAGGGCGTCGCCCTGCACGTCGGCCGGACGATGGCGACCGCGGAGGCCCGGGTGACGGGGGCGGCCGACGGCAGGCTGTACGCGCACGCCACCACCACCTGCGCGGTGCTGGCCCCGCGCCCGACGGCCTGACGCGGCGGGCCCGGCCGTCGCCGCCGGGGCGGGGGCGACGGCCGGGCCCGTGGGGTGCGGTCCGCAGGTCCGTGCGGTCCGGTCCGTGCGGTCCGGTCGGCGAGGGCCGGGCCGGTGGGGGCCGGGCCGGTGGGGATCAGAGCACGGCGGCGAGCAGCCCGCAGACCGCCAGGAAGCCGCAGATCCCGAAGTTGACCAGCTTGTGGGCGAGGAACACCGCGGCGAACTCGCGGATGGTCGCGCTCGGCCAGTAGTACGCGGCGGTCCGGGAGCCGAAGACCTGCCCGTTGACGCCGGTCTTGCGGGCCGTCAGGGCGGCGCGGAAGGCGTGGAAGTTGTTGGTGACGATGACGCAGCGGTAGTCGGGACCGGCCTGCTCCATGATCACCTTGCTGAGGAGCAGGTTCTCCTCGGTGGTCCGCGAGCGGTCCTCGCGGACCAGGTGCTCGGCGGGGAAGCCGCGTTCGACCAGGTAGTCGGCCATCGCGTGGGACTCCGGCAGCTTCTCGTCCGGCCCCTGCCCGCCGGAGGTGATCAGGACCGGCGGGTTGCCGCGGGCGGCCTGCTGCTCGTAGACCTCGCGGCCCCGGTCGAGCCGGCTCGCGAGCAGCGGCGGCACCCGCTCGCCGCCGATCAGCCCGGAGCCGAGCACCACCACGAAGTCGACGTCGCGGCGCGGGCGGTGGCGCCCGTAGAGGAACGCGTAGCCGACGAAGCAGACGAACAGGAACGAGATGTAGCCGACCACCAGGACGGCCGTTCCCGCGACGATGCCGAGCCGCACCGAGTGGGTGGCCAGCGCGGCCACGAGCAGGCCGATCACCGAGAGGATGCCGAGCCCGGCGAGCAGCGAGAGCAGGTTGGCCGGCCGCCAGCCCTCCTTGCGGACCATGGTGAGGCCGTTGGATATCAGGAAGCCGATCAGGGCCAGGGTGCCGGTCGCGGGGATCAGGATGATCGCGACCGCCACGAGTCCCGCCACCAGCGTCGGCGCCTTGCGCAGCTCGGCGAGCAGCGCCAGTGCGAGGAAGGACATGGCGAGGCCGAGCAGGACGGCGTTGCTGAACTGGCGGCGGTCGCGCAGGACTCCGATCCCGCAGAGGGCGAAGAAGAAGGCCGCTGGGGCATAGGCGATCATGTTCGTATCGTAGGGGCCCGGCCGTGCGGGCCGACCCGGAGTCTCCGGATCGGCCCGACGGACCGGATGGGCCCGACGGACCCGACGGGCTGATGCCGCCCCGTCGGCGCGCCGCCGGCCGGTCAGTGCCGGGCGGACCGGGGGCCGGCCGCTGCGGGCCGCGCCGGCCGGTCCCGCTCCGCGGCGGAGTCCGTGCCCTCGGCGGCCCCTCCGGGTTCCGGCGACTTCGCGGAGTCCGGGGGGTCGGCGGGTGCGGGGGAGTCCCCGGCTGCGGGCCCGGTGCGCCCGACCCGGCGCACGCCGGGGAGGGCCGCGGTGCCCGCGCAGGCGAGTGCGACCAGCGCGGCGGTGACGAGCAGCGGGCCGGTGCTCCCCCAGGCGTCGGCGGCGAGCGGCGCCAGCGTGTACCCGAGCGGTGCGGCGGCGAGTGAGAGCAGCCAGTCGTACGAGGTCACCCGGGCCAGGACCTGGGTGGGGAACTCCTGCTGCACCACGGTCTGCCAGACCGGGTTGAGGAAGCCGAGCCCGGTCATGGCCAGCGCGTAGGCGGCGACGGTGACCGGTGCGGGTGCGGTCACGGCGAGCGCGGTCAGCGGCAGCGCGTACAGGGCCAGGCCCAGGTTGGCGACCAGGACGGGGCGTTTCGGCCGGAGCCGCCCGGCGAGCAGCGAACCGGCGAGGAGGCCGCAGGCGGCGGCCTGGGTCATGGCGATCCAGACGCCGTCGCCGCCGAGCCGCTGGGTGGCGATCAGCGGGCCGAGGGTGAGGAGGACGGCGCTGGCGCCGTTCCAGACGCCGTGGCCGATGAGGCTGGTCCAGTACCAGTCGCGCGAGCGCAGCTCGTTCCAGCCCTCGGCCAGGTCGGAGCGGAGCGGGCGCCGGCCGGCCGGGGTGTGGCGGACCGCCAGCCGGGTCAGCAGGGCGGCGCTGGCGAGGAAGGAGGCGCCGTCCAGGACGAACGCCCAGCCGGCTCCCACGGTGTAGACCAGCAGTCCGGCGAGGGCCGGTCCACCGAGCCGGGCGACGTTGGTGGTGGAGGCGAGCAGGGCGTTGGCCCGCATCCTCAGCGGTCCTTCGACGGTGCCCGCGACGAGTGGTGAGGCGGTCGGCATGGCGAAGGCGGAGGCGATGCCGCCGACCGCCTCGGCGACGGCGATGTGCGCCAGCCGGGGCTGGCCGCCGAGCAGTTCGAGCCCGACGAGGATCTGCACGGCGGCCCGTACCAGGTCGGTGGTGAGCGCGACGAGGCGCGGGTTGAAGCGGTCCCCGACGACGCCGCCGAGGGGGAGGAGGAGCAGCCGCGGCACCATGGCGCAGCCCAGGACGAGGGCGAGCGCGGAGGAGGAGCCGGTCGCCCGGGTGATCGCGATGGCGAGCGCGGCCGGGACGACGGCGTCGCCGAGGGTGGAGACCGCCCGGCCGAGGAAGAGCAGGCGGAAGTCACGGAGTCTCAGAGGGTGGGTCACGGGAGGACTATATTTCGGTACCGAAATTTCGGCAACGAAATACTTGACGGCCGAGCGTGGACGCACCGCCGCCTAGACTCGTGCCATGACGCGCGCCCCCCGCCCCGACCGACCAGCGGACCGGCAGCCCTCGGGCGAACCGCGTCCGGACGAGCCCCGCGACTGGACCGACGGCCACGTCGAGCGCTGGCGGCCGGTCCTGCCCCACCTCGACCCGGACATCGAGGGCGCCGTCACCCGCATGACCAAGCTCTCCCGGCACCTCGGCCGGGTGCGCGAACAGGGCGTGGCCGACTACGGCCTGCAGAAGCACGAGTTCGACACCCTGCACGAGCTGGCCGGGCGCGGCGGCCACGCCGCCCCCTCCGAGCTCCGCAACGACCTCAACCTGGCGCCGGCCTCGGTGACCGGGCGCCTGGAGGCGCTCGAACGGCGCGGCTTCGTCGTCCGTACCCCGTCCACCGAGGACCGGCGGCGGGTCGACGTCCGGCTCACCGAAACCGGCCGGGCGGCCTGGCGCGAGGCGCTGGACGTGGTCGGCCGGGAGGAGCGGCGCCTGCTCGGGGTCCTCGCCCCGGACGAACGGCGCCAGCTCTCCGACCTGCTGCGGCGCGTCCTGCTGGCCGCCGAGGCGCCCTCGCCGGAGCGGTCGGGGAGCCCGGGGGGTCCGGAGCGCCACGGGGGGCCGGGGGGCGGCGAGGACCGGGCCCACTGAGGCCCGCCCGATCCGCCGGCCGGGCCTGGCCCCCGCTGCGCCTGGCCACCGCTGCGCCTGGCCACCGCCGAGCCTGGCCCCCGCCGAGCCTGGCCGCCGCCGCGCCCTGCGGCGCGCGGCGGCGGCGGGGCGTCAGTGCCAGGGGCCGACCGTGAGCCGCACCCTGGCCGCTTCACCGAGGAACGGAACGGTGGTCGACGGCAGCCGCACCCGGGAGACCCAGGAGGCCGCCGCGGGGTCCTCGTCCGGCAGCGGCGGCTCGTCCGCCGGGCGGAGGTCCTTGATCGTGCCGCTGATCTCGGAGTTCCAGTGCGCCCAGGCGGCCGGGCGGGGCCCGGTGGCCTCCACGTCGACGATCAGGGTGTCCGCGAAGTCCGCCGTCCGCTCCAGGTGGTCGCCGAAGCCGAAGAACCCCTTGTGCTCGCGCAGCGACAGCACCCGCAGGTCGAGCGCGTAGCGCAGCGGCACGGCCCCCGGCCGGGGCAGCGAGGTGGAGAGGAACGCGGTCGCCAGCCGGACGGCGCCGTCCGTGCCCGGGCCGCCGCGGTCCGCGTCGCGCCCGTCGGGGGCGGTCCGGTCCCGCCGGCCGTTCGGCGGGGGGTCGGAGAGCTGGATCGGGCACCAGTGCGGCGCGACCCGCTCGTGCATCAGCACCGGCAGCCCGCGCACCTTGAGTTCGACCTCGCCCTGCCAGGTGACGTCGGGGTCGTCCTGCGGCAGGGCCATGCCGACCAGGTCGGCGCGGACCTGGAGGTCGCCGAACAGGAAGCGGCGCAGGTTCTGGTACCCCTCCTCGGAGTTGACCAGCCCGTACCGCCCGCTGTGGCTGCGGTGGGCGAAGGCCCGGTGGGCTCCGGTGACCTGCGCGTTCTCGATCTGCACCAGCCCGTCGCTGCGCGGGCCGACCGCCGCCGAGGAGAGGCCGTGCGCCACCTCGTAGTCGGCGGAGTCGGTGCCGACGAGGCAGAACACCCGGTTCAGCGGGAAGCCTCCCGCCGCGTCCTCGGCGGAGCCGGTGCCGTCGTCGTCCGGCATGTCGACGGCCCGCCAGCCCACCGGCGGCCCGCTCCGGGCCTGCCGGGCGACCGGGGTGAGGTACCGGTACATCCGCTCCGGGCCGAAGACGTCGGCACCGTTGGGGCCGATCATGTCCCGCAGCGCCTCCGGGACGCCGAACCCGACGGCGAAGGTGATGCCGCCGTGCGGCGTTCCGTAGGTGAACAGCTTCGCCACGTAGTCGGTGGCGCGCCGGCCCGGGCGCTGCTCCGGGATGACCTTCTGCAGCAGGCAGCGGCAGATCAGCCCGCCCATCGAGTGGGCGACCAGGTGGACCCGGGGCGCGCCGGTCCTGGCCTGCAGCTTCTCGATCAGGACCAGGAGGTCGGCGGCGGCCGTCTCCAGGTCGAACCGCTCCGGCCCGGCACCCCAGTTGCCGGCGGAGCGGTCGTAGAAGCGGTGGATCCAGATGCTGTCGGGGGGAATCGTGTCGTGGTTCTCCAGGTACTTGTCCTGGCTGCCCTCGACGAGGATGTGGTAGCCCTCGTCGAGGTGCAGGCGCAGTAACGGACTCTCGAACTGGTAGAAGACGGGGGCGTCCTGGCGCCCGACGCGGATGTGCGTCGAGCCTTCGTTGAATCCGTAGAACGGATCCGTCACGGCTTTCTCGATCCCGGGGGTGCCTCCGGCGTAGCCCCGGACGTAGATGATCGGGAGTCTGGCGGACGGCGTGCTCATGGCCGGCCTGCCCTCTCCGCGGCCGGCACCGACCGGTACCGGTCGACCCGTTGGTGGGGGAGCTTCTCCCCTCCAGTGTCGGAGTCCGGGGCCGACCTGTCACCCCCCGGACGCGGACCGTTGATGCCCCGTCACCATCCGTGCCGGATCGGGGCCGCGGGCGGGCCGGGCGGGTGCGGAGCGTCGGGGTGCCGTCACCCGCTGCTGTCCCGGGCCGGCCCGGCGAACCGCTCCAGCGCGTCGAGGATGGTCCGGCGCATCACCGGGGAGCCGGTGTGCCCGGCGTCGTCGACGACCGTCAGCTCGGCGTCGGGCCAGGCCCTGGCGAGTGACCACGGGGTCTCCAGCGGGCAGCTCAGGTCCAGCCTCCCGTGGATGAGCACGCCGGGGATCCCGGCCAACCGGTGCGCGTCGCGGAGGAGTTGGCCGTCCTCCAGGAAGGCGTCGCGGGAGAAGTAGTGGGCGGTGATCCGGGTGAAGGCCATCAGCGCCTCGGTCGGCCGACCGGTGTAGGCGTTCGGGGAGCCCTGCGACTCGTGGGCGATCACCGCGTCCTCCCAGGTCGCCCAGTCGTGCGCGGCCTTGCTCCGGACCGCCGCGTCCGGGCTGTTCAGGAGTCGGCTGTACGCGGACACCAGGTCGCCCTCCCGGTCCTCGGGCGGCAGGGCGTCGCGGAACGCCTCCCACGGGCCGGGCAGCAGCCGGCCGACGCCCCGGTAGAGCCAGTCGACCTCCTCCGGCCGGGTCATCGTGACGGCGCAGATCACGATCTCCGACACCCGTTCGGGGTGGGCCTGGGCGTAGGCGAGGATCAGCGTGGACCCCCAGGAGCCGCCGTACAGCAGCCACTTCTCGATGCCCAGGTGCTCGCGCAGCCGCTCCATGTCGGCGATCAGGTGCGCGGTGGTGTTGTGCTCCAGGCTGGTGGCGGGGTCGGCCGCGTGCGGCTCGCTGCGGCCGCAGCCGCGCTGGCTGAAGAGGACCAGGTGGTAGCGCTCGGGGTCGAAGTACCTCCGGTTGCCGGTGTTGAGCCCGGAGCCCGGTCCGCCGTGCACCACCAGGGCCGGCTTGCCCGCCGGGTTGCCGGAGGCCTCCCAGTGGATCCGGTTGCCGTCGCCCACGTCCAGCAGTCCCTCCGCGTACGGCTCGCCGATCGGGTGGAGCTCGGGCATGGTGCGGCCTCCTCGGGGCGTGGGTCGGGGTGCTCGCGAGGCTACCCCCCGAACGGGCCGCGGTCGAACGGTTTCTGACGCGGCGTCGTTCGGCCCGCTCCCCGGCCTGCCGCGGTCCGCCGGACTACCACGGGGGTGGGGGCGGGAGCGGCGGGCGGGAGCGGCGTCAGCGCGGTCCGGGCGGCAGCAGCCCGGCCAGCCCGTCGAGGATCCGGTCGAGGCCGAAGGCGAACCGGGCGTCCAGACCGGGCCCGGTGAGGTCGCCGGCCATCGCGACCAGGTTGGGGAACTCTCCCGGCGGCAGCGAGCGGAACCGTTCGGCGGTGGCCTCGGTGATCTCCCGCCAGCCGGCGCCGGTGGCATCGGCGGACACCACGGGCGACTGCTCCTGGAGCACGAAGCCCTGGACGTAGGCGCCGAGCAGGTAGGACACCATGGCGGCGTCCGCGGCGGAGAAGCCCGCCTCGCGCAGGCGGTCCAGCTGCTCCTCCATCAGGCGGAAGAGGTTCGGGCCGGGGGCCAGCCGGCCGGCGACGACCTTGGCCGCGTCCCGCTTGCCCAGCAGGTGGTCGCGGTAGCGCTCGCAGTACGCGCGGAGCTGGGTGCGCCAGTCGCCCTCGCGCGGCGGCGCCTCGACCTCGGCCATCAGGGCGTCGTTCAGGAGGTCCAGCAGCTCCTCCTTGTTCCGGACGTGCCAGTACAGCGAGGCGGCCTTGACGCCGACCTCGGCGGCCACCTTCCGCATCGACAGGCCCGCGAGGCCGTCCCGCTCCAGTACCCGCAGGGCGGCCCGGGTCAGGGCGTCCCGGGTGAGTGCCGGTGCTGCGCCGTCGTCCGCCGGCATGGGCTCCTCGCCTCCGTCGATCGGGCCGCCTGGTCCGTGCGGTGCGGCGGCCGGGCCCGGTCCCCGTGCGGTCCGGAAATCCCGCTTGCAATCTAACACTGTTAGGTGCACGCTGTCCCGTGTCGATCGCCCCTAACGGTGTTAGGGGCCCGAAAGGAGGAGGACCCGCTGATGGGGGAGACCGGGGCGCGCGGCGCCCGACCGGGGCTCGCGCTGGCGACGCTCTGCATCACCATGTTCATGTCCATGCTGGACAACGTCATCGTCGGCAACGCCCTGCCCCGCATCGGGCAGGAGCTCGACGCCGGGATCTCCGGCCTCCAATGGGTGGCCGAGGGCTACAGCCTCGTCTTCGCCGCGCTGCTGCTCACCGGTGGCGCCCTCGGTGACCGCTACGGCCGCACCACGGTCTTCCGGGTGGGCCTCGGGCTGTTCACCGCAGGCTCGGCCGCCGCGGGGCTCGCCGGCTCGGTCGGGCAGCTGGTCGCCGCCCGGATGCTCCAAGGGGTCGGCGCCGCGCTGCTCACCCCCGGGAGCCTGGCGATCATTCGGCACGTCTTCACCGACGAACGGGAGCGGACCCGGGCGATCGGCCGCTGGTCCGGCGTCTCCGCGCTCGGCCTCGCGGTCGGCCCGGTGGTCGGCGGGCCCATGGTCGAGAACCTCGGCTGGGCGAGCGTGTTCTGGATCAACGTCCCGATCGGCGTCGCCGCGCTGGTGCTGGCGGGCCGCGTGCTCCCCGCCGTCCCGCCGCGCGCCCGCCGGATCGACCTGGGAGGACTCGTCCTCTCCGCGGCCGGCCTGGGGGCCGGTGTGCACGCCCTGGTGGAGGGTCCGGCCCGGGGCTGGACCGACGGGCGGGTGCTGGGCTCGGCCCTGGCCGCGGTCCTGCTGCTGGCCGCCTTCCTGCTGCTCGAACTGCGGATCGCCGAGCCGATGCTGGACCTGCGGCTGTTCCGCGACGGCGTGCTCGTCGGTGCGCTGCTCGGCGGGTTCACGGTGAGCTTCGGCATGTTCGGCGCGCTGTTCTTCCTCCCGCTGCTGATGCAGGGCGTCCTGGACTGGTCGCCGACCGCCGCGGGGGTCGCGGGGCTGCCGATGACCGCGATGATCGTCGTGGCCGGCCCCCTCGCGGCCCGGCTGGCCGGCCGGCACGGGCCCCGGCTGCCGCTGGTGCTCGGCCTGGCGCTCTGCGCGTTCGGACTGGCGGGCCTCTCGCTGTACGGCGAGCACGCCCGGTACCCGGAGTACGTGTGGACGCTGCTCGTGCTCGGACTGGGCATGGGGATGACCTTCACCCCGGTGTCGATCACCGTCCTCCGGCGGGTCCCGCCGGACCGCATCGGCACCGCCTCGGCGACCGTGAACACCCTGCGCGAGCTCGGCGGCGTGCTCGGCATCGCGGTCCTCGGCGCGGTGCTGACCCACCGGCTGACCGCCGCCCTCACCGACTCGCTCGGCCGGCTCGGTGTCCCGCCGGAGACGGTCGGCCGGACGGTCGACGCGCTGGCGGGCGCGGCCACCGGGGCCGGCGGCGCCGTCCCGGGGGGCGAACCGCCCGCCGCCGTCCGGGCCGCGATGGACGGCGCCTTCGCGGCCGGCATCCAGCTCGCGGTGCGCTGCGGCTCGGTGGTGCTGGCGGTCGCCGCGGTCGTGGTGGCCGTCCTGCTCCGCCCCGCCGCGCGGCCGGGGCCGCCGCCGGTCGGGGCCGGTGCACCGCCGAAGGCCCGGGCCGGGGCCGCGCGCGGGTGAGTGGGGGACGGGCGCAGCTGAGGGGGGTCCGGGTGCGGGTGTGTCCGGCCCCCCGGCGGAGCGGTCCGGGTGGGCGGGCCCGGCGGGCCGCCCCGGTGGGCGCTCAGTGGAAGATCGCGACGGCGCGGACCTCCAGCACGCCGTCCTCGCCGTTCCAGCTCTTCACCTTGCCGAGGCAGCTCCCGGAGAACTCGGTGCTGGGATCGTGGGTGCGCAGCCCGGCGTTGTCGCAGACGACCCTGACGTGGGCGGCCGGTGCGGCGGCGGTGGTGGCGGCGGTCGCGGGGCCGTAGGAGGCGAGGAACACGGTGGTGCCGCCGGGCGCGGTCGAGGTCCGGTGGGCCGTCCGGAACCTGCCCTTGAGGAGCACGTAGTCCTCGGCGTCGCTCAGCAGGACGACCGCCGTGTGCGGGTCGTACTGGCCGGTGCCGCCGAGCAGCCGGGCGAGCGCGGCGTTGTTCCGGACGGTGCCGGTCTTCAGGTTGGCGTGGACGATCCCGTTGTCCTTCTCCAGCACCTTGACCAGGACGCCGATCACCTCGATCGGCTGATGGGTCTCGACGTACCGGGTGACGAGCTCCTCGGCGGTCGCCCCGTGGGCCTCGACCCCGCTGCCCGGTACCTGGACCGCGGCGCCCGTGGTCTTGCTGGTCCGCCGCTCGACCTCCTGGGTGAGCGCCGCGGAGTGCCGGCCCGTCTGGTACTGGTCGGTGATGCCCCGTTCGTCGAGGTAGAGGCAGATGCCGTCGGTGACGGCGGGGCCGGTGAGCCGTCTGCTGCGGAGCGCCTCCCGGCCGACGTGGCCGGCGAGGAAGAGCAGGCTGCCCGCGGCGACCGACCAGAGCACCAGCCAGTGCCACCACTCACTCCACCAGAGCTTCGTGAACACGGTCGCTGCTCTCCTTCACGGGTTCGACGAGGGGTTCGGGACGGGGTTCGGGACGGGGTGCGCTGGCTGGTCCGGGGTGGGGCGCGGGGCGGAGGCCGGGGAGCCCGCGGTGTCCGCCGTGTAGTGGTCCAGCAGCCGCCGCACCACCTGGGGCTGGTCCGGGAAGTACAGGGCGTTGCCGATCGAGTGCGCGAGGCGCGGGTCGCGGCGGAGGGTCGGGTCCACCGGGCGCCGGAGCGTCTGCCGCATGATCCTCTCCTGGGTCGACGGCTTCAGCAGCCAGTCGACCACCCGGTCGTAGGAGGCGCGCTTGGCCGGGTCGAGCAGCAGGAGCGGGTAGTCGGAGAGCACCATGCCGTCCCGCGGGTAGACGATCTCCAGCGGTTCGCGGAGCCGGTCTCCGGCGTTGAGGACGAGCAGGTCCGACTCGTACGCGATCAGGGCGTCGGTGCGGTCCTGCTGTTGGACGTAGGCGTCGATCAGCCGGCTGGTGGTCGGCGCGGTGACCGTCCGTCCGACCAGGAAGCCGCGCAGGAGGTCGGTCTCGACGTCCTCGGGGCGCAGCACCCGGCCGGTGCCGGTGACGGCGGACGCCACGGCGACGAGTGCCGCCAGGCCGCTGTTGGTCGCGCCGGGGTCGGCGAGGGCGTAGCGGAGCGAGCCCGCGGCGGCGTCGGCGGCGATGTCCGCCCAGGAGGCCGCCGTGTCCGCTCCGGTGTGCCGCAGCCGTTCGGCGGCGGCCGGCTTCAGGCCGATGGCGAGCGGGGACAGCATGGTGCGGGTGGCGGGCGGCAGCGGGGTGCCGGTGCCGGAGTCCTTGCGGTCGAGGCGGAGCCAGCGGTCGGAGGCGAGCCAGGCGAGGTCGTACCGGCCGGGTCGGGCGCCGATCTCGGTACTGGCGTCGACGGTGCCCCGGAACTCCAGGGCCATGGTGATGCCGGTCTCGCGCTTCAGGTCCGTCAGCAGCGGTTCCATGTCGACGAGTTCCGAGCTGGCCAGGACGGTCAGGGTGGTGGACCCGCCGGAGGCCGGGGCGCAGGACGTCGTGAGGGCGGCGGGGGTGAGCAGGGCCAGCGCCAGCAGGGCACGGGTCAGTGCCCGGGCGGCGCGGCCGGGCGGACGGTGCGGGCGGGCCGGTCGGGCGGTCACGGCGCGGCCGCCGCGGCCGGAGGCTGGACCGCCTTGCAGTCGCCGACGCGCACGATCATCTGCTCCAGCCGGTCGAGGGTCGGCATCGAGGTGCGGGTGTCGTCGGTGCCGGAGTCGGGGACGGGTATTCCGCGTTTGCGCAGGAAGTCCCCGAGCGGGTCCTTGTCCGTCGGGCGGGGTGGGATGTGGAAGCCGAGCTCGGTGGCGCGGGTCCGCAGTTCGCCGTCGTTGAGGATCAGTTCGCCGAGCTTGTCGGCGCGGGGGTCGAGCGCGATGAACTCGGACTGGGTGAGGGACTGGTTCTCGGGGTAGAGCAGCACCCGCCGGCTGTCGGCCGTGCCGTTGGCCTTGCGGTACCTGGCCTGGTAGGCGAGGTACTGGTGCTCGTACGCCACCACGACGGGGGCGATCTCCCGGCCGTCCTGGTAGGTGTAGGGGTCGAACACGTCGGAGCCGGGCATGCCCTGGACTTCCAGCAGGGGTTTGATCCGCTCCGCGAGCGCGGCGGTGTCGTCGCTGGTCTGCGGGACGGAGTTCCCGTTCTCGGTGAAGGCGACCTGGGCCAGGTAGGTGCCGGCCGAGTTCGACTCGCAGACGTTCGAGGTCTGGGCCGTCACGACGTTGCCGTTGGTGGCGCCGTGCTCGCGGATGCCGAGGTCGTTCCAGGTCTTCCCGGCGCGGACGTCCCGGAGGAAGGCCGCCAGGTTGATGGTGTAGTACAGCCGCTCGGGGCTGTCGCGGTTCGGCTGGGGTTTGGCCACCATGGCGGACACCAGGGTCTCCGCGTACTCGCGGTAGGTGGCCAGGATCAACGGGCTGGAGAACGGCCGGTAGCTCTTGAGGTACGCCTTGTCGCGGGTGCGCCGCCGGAAGATCTCGGTGGCGGCCGGCTGTCCGGAGGGGAAGACGAAGTCGAACTGCGAGAGGTCGCCCTCCGCCACCAGCCGCGAGCCCGCGTCGGACACGTCGACCCGGATGCGGTGGCCCATGAGGATCCGTTTGACCTCCGCGTCCTCGAAGAAGTCCGCCTTGGAGCCCATCCGGCCCCTCAGGGTGACCACGGGCTCGATCGGCAGCAGGAGGTTCCCGTTGAACGCCAGTGGCACCGAGGAGATCAGGAACACCGCGAGTGCCACCCCGGCCGTCCGGACGAACCCCGGGCGGCGCAGGAAGAACGGACGGGGGCCCTCGATCCGCATGGCCGGCTCTTCAACATGTCTGCCTGGAAGCATGTCTGACATGCTGTCAGGCGCTGGAACGAGGGCTGTGGCCGAAGGGAAGTGTTCGTCTGCCGGTTGCCCGGCAGTCGCCGGGGAACCGGTGGGCGGGTCGGTCGGGTGGGGGCGGGGAGCCTGTTCCGGTCGGGTCACGGGCCGGGCCGAGCGGAGACGGGCCGGGTCGAAGCGGGTCAGGGGGACGGCCGGAGGGGCGGCCGGTCGGGTGCGCCGTCCGGCCGCCGCGCCGGCCTCAGCGGACGCCCTCCACCGCCGCCTGGGCGGCGCGGGCCAGTTCCCGGCGCGCACCCCACCGGGCGGCGTGCGGGGCGGGGGCCGGGATCGGCGGACGGAAGGTCAGTTCCGCCACCAGTCCCCGGACCGCGACCACCCGGGCGAGGGAGGTGACCAGTCCGTCCTCCCCGACGAAGGCGGGTGCGCTGGTCGCCCGCCCGTCGGTCAGCCGGTAGCGGATCGTCATCGGCTGGACGGGGGCGCCCGCCCGGACGGCGGCCTCGAAGAAGGCCGGGCGGAACCGGCCGCTCTCCCGCCCGCACCAGGTGGAGCCCTCGGGGAAGACGACCATCGGGTGGCCGTCCCGCAGCACGGCGGCCACCTCGGCGACCGTGCCGGGCAGGGCGCGCAGCCGGTCGCGGTCCAGGAAGACCGTGCCGCCCCAGGTGACCATCCGGCCGAGCACCGGCCAGTGGCGCACCTCGGTCTTGGCCAGCGAACGGCCGGGCCGGACGGCCGCGATGAGCGGGATGTCCAGCCAGGAGACGTGGTTGGCGACCAGGAGCACGCCGGAGTGCCGCGGGACCTGCCGGTCGCCGGGGGCGGGGACGACCCGCACCGTCACGCCGAGCGATCCGAGCAGCGTGCGGGCCCAGAACCGGGCCAGCCGGTCGCGCACCCGCCCGGGCAGCACGCTCACCGGCCGGGTGAGGGTCAGGCCGGTGGCCAGGACCAGCAGGCAGGCGGCCAGCCGCAGCACCCGCAGGGGGAGCGCGACCGTCGGTGCCGGGTCGGTCAGGCAGGTCTCGGGAGTGCAGGACGCGGTGGGCAGCCAGACGCTCATGAGACCGGTCCCGCGGGTTCGGCGGTGCCGGGTGCGGCGGACCCCGCCGGGACGGCGCCCGCGGGGGCCCCGGTCACCCCGCCCACGCCGGAGAGGAAGTGCCGCAGGTAGCGGGGGTCGGTCCGCTCCAGCGAGAGCAGCACGTACAGGTCGGCGGTGTCGAAGTCCGGGTCGTGGGCGGGCTCGCCGCAGACCCAGGCGCCCAGCCGCAGGTAACCGCGGAGCAGGGCCGGGATCGGCGCCCGCTCGGCCCGCGGCACGCCGGTCGAGTCCCAGAGCCGGTGCGGCGCGACCCGGTACTCCTCCGGGGCGAGGTGCTTGGCGCTGACGGTGTCCCAGACCCGCGCCGCGGTCGCGCCGCCGTCCTCCAGGGGGATCGAGCAGCAGCCGCCGACCCAGGTGTTGCCGGTGTCGGCGAGGTAGCGGGCGATGCCGCCCCACATCAGGTTGATGACGGCGCCGTTGCCCCGGTGCTCGGGGGCGATGCAGGAGCGGCCGAGCTCGACCAGCCCGTCGCGCAGCGGCGTCAGGTTGCGGAGGTCGAACTCACCGTCCGAGTAGAGCCGGCCGGCCCGGCGGGCGGCTTCGGGGCGGAGCAGCCGGTAGGTGCCGACCACGGTGCCGTCCTCGCCCTCGCGGACCAGCAGGTGGTCGCAGAACTCGTCGAACGGGTCGACGTCCAGCCCCGCGACCGGGCTGTGCAGGGTGGCGCCGAGTTCGGCGGCGAAGACGCGGTGGCGCAGCCGCTGGGCGGCGCGGACGTCGTCCTCGTCCCGGGCGAGTGCGACGGTGTAGACGGCGGGCGACGGCGCGGCCGGGCGCGGGGCGGGCACCGCGGTGGGGTGGCCGGGGGTGACTGCGGGCGGAGCGTACGTGGGGACGGTGGTCATGGCGGACCCTCCAGGGCAGCACGGGACGACGGCAGCCACGGGGGACCGTGGCACCGGCCCGGCCCGCGTCGGCGGCGGGCGTGCGGACCGGCACCCGTATGTCTCTCCAAGTCGGCTGGCGTCCACGTTGCGGTTCGGGGGAGCGCAGATGTGCACCTGCTGAATGAGGTCACCCGTCGCGTGCGGGACACCTGCCGGGCACCAGGACGCCGCCCGTTGCTCCGCTCCGCGGGGTGGAAAACGGGGGCGGGGCGGCCACCGGGCGGCGGGGGCGGGGGCGGGGCGGGCCCGGGGTGGCGGGTGCGGACAGCGGACCGCCGCCTCCCCCGGGACGGCGGGGGAGGCGGCGGTGGTGGCGCGGGGAGGGGGAGGCCCGGCCGGCGGGCCGGAGCGGGAGTCCCAGCGGGAGGGCCGGAGCGGGAGGGCCGGAGCCGGAGCGCCGCCGGGCCTCAGTAGGCCTGCCACCCCTGGGGGTCGAGGCCGCCGGGGATGGCCTCGGCCGGTCCGTAGGGCTCGCGGGTGAACACGAAGGTGCCGACGTCCAGGTGGCTGACCGAGCCGTCGGCGGTGCGGACCACGCGCAGGGTCTCGCCCGTGTAGTAGCCGTCGAGCCCGGTCCAGGTGCCGTCCGCCTCGGCCCGGAAGCGGGAGCCACGGCCGGGGCGGCCGAGCGTCGAGAGCACCAGCGCGCGGTCCGCCCCGAGCCGTACGGTGTGCGGCGCGGCGCCCCAGTACCAGGGCCCGGTGAGGGCGAGGAGCTCCTCGTCGGCCTCGGGCAGCGGGCGCCAGGGCTCGGGGATCCGCGGTTCGTGCTGCGCGGTGAGGGCGATCAGCTCGGCGGCGACCAGCGGTGTGCGGGGGCCGTTGGTGGCGTTGGAGAAGGCGATCCCCGCCAGGCCGTCGGTCTCGCTGATCCACAGCCCGGCGGTGAAGCCGGGCATCGAGCCGGAGTGCCCGTACAGGGAGCGGCCCTCGTGCTGGATCAGCTGGAGTCCGAAGCCGTAGCTCTCGGCCCACTCGCCGGGCTCGGGGCCGACGGCGGGCTCGCGCATCTCGGCGAGCGTGTCGGCGGAGAGGACCTTCTCGTGCCCGCCGGAGAGGAAGGCGGCCCAGCGGGCGAGGTCGGCCACGGTGGACCAGAGCTGGCCGGCCGGCGCCATCAGGCCGGTGTCGGTGAGCGGCTCGGGCAGCATGACGTCCGCCCAGGGGTGGACGGCGAAGCCCCCGGCGTGCGGGTGCTCGGGCAGGAGGGTGGTGCGGTCCATGCCGAGGGGTTCGAGGACCTCGCGGCGCAGCACCTCGCCCCAGGGCTCGCCGCGCAGCTTCTCGACGAGGGCGCCGAGGAGCGCGTAGGTGGGGTTGGAGTAGTGGTGGCGGCGGCCGACCGGGTGCCGTCGCGGCCGCTCCTGCTCCAGGATGTCGGCGAGGCGGGGGCGGAGCGCGCCGTCCGTCCGCTCCCACCAGGGCTCCGGGGTCTCGGAGGCCAGGCCGGCCGAGTGGGAGAGCAGTTGGGCGACGGTGGCGCCGTCGGCGGGTGTGCCGGGCAGGTGGCGCTCGACCGGGTCGGCGAGGTCCAGCAGGCCCTCGTCGCGCAGCCGCAGGACCAGGACGGCGACGAAGGTCTTGGTGATCGAACCGATCCGGTACTGCACGTCGGCGGTGGGGGCGTGGCCGTCGACCATGCTGCGGGAGCCGCTCCACACCAGCCGCCCGTCGCGGACCACGGCGGCGACCATGGAGGGGGTGCGGCCCTCGGCCTGGGCGACCGCGATCCGGTGCAGCAGCGCACGACGGGTGGCGGGAAGCAGTTCGTCGGACAGGTCGGTCATCTGATCCTCTGATCGGTATCGGTGATGCGGTCGGCGTGCGACTGATGGCACGACGCCCCCACGCTAGTTCGGAGCCCTACCGTCTTCCACCGGTTTTTCCCGGACGTCCTGGAATGTCGCCGGCCGGGCTCGAACGGGCCCCCGGCAGGGGCGGATCAGGGCTGGTCGGGGCCGATCGGGGCCGGTCGGAGCCGGTCCGGGCCGGGCGCCGGACCGGCCCGTCGGACGGGGCGATCCGGGCCCGGGGCGGCGCGGCGTCCGACGCACTTTCACCGTCCGTTCGGCGGACGGTCCTTGACACGGTGAATTGGTCCAGTCCATTTTGGGCTCCTCCCCGCACCTCCACCCCCACACCCCCACTGGAGGTCACCGGTGCACAAGCGCACCCGACTCCCCGCCGCCGGCGCGGCCGTCCTGCTCGCGGCCGCCGCCGCGTTCACCGCACCCACCGCCGCCCACGCGGCGAACCAGCTCACCAACCCGGGCTTCGAGACCGGCACGCTGTCCGGCTGGAACTGTTCCGGCGGTCTCGGCTCGGTCGTCGCCACCCCCGTCCACGGCGGTGCCAAGGCGCTCGCCGGCGCCGCCACCGCGGGCGACAACGCCAAGTGCGTCCAGACCGTCGCGGTCCAGCCCAGCACCACGTACACGCTCTCCGGCTGGGTCCGCGGCAGCTACGTCTACCTCGGCGTCACCGGCGGCGGCTCCGCCTGGACCTCGGCCGCCGACTACACCCGGCTGAGCGTCTCCTTCACCACCGGCGCCGCCCAGACCAGCGCCGAGGTCTACGTCAACGGCTGGTACGGCCAGGGCACCTACTACGCCGACGACCTCAGCCTCGACGGGCCCGGCGGCGGCACCCCCACCGACACCCAGGCCCCGACCGTCCCCGGCAACCTGCGCAGCACCGGCAAGTCCGCCACCAGCGTCGTCCTCGCCTGGGACGCCGCCACCGACAACACCGGTGTCACCGGCTACGACGTGTACCAGGGCGCCGCCAAGGTCGCGACCGCCACCGGGACCTCCGCCACCGTCACCGGCCTCACCGCCGCCACCGCCTACACCTTCACCGTCAGGGCGCGCGACGCGGCGGGCAACACCTCGGGGGCCTCCGCGGCCCTCGCCGTCACCACCGACCCCGGCGGCGGCACCCCGACCGGCTTCAAGCAGGCCGCGCCCTACCTCTACAACGGCTGGGGCAACCCGCCGGCCGCCACCACGGTCATGAACGCCACCGGCATCAAGTGGTTCACGATGGCGTTCATCCTGGCCCAGAACGGCTGCAACCCCACCTGGGACAGCCAGCGCCCGCTGCTGAACGGCGTCGACCAGTCGACCATCAACGCGGTCCGCGCCGCCGGGGGCGACGTCGTCCCGTCGATCGGCGGCTGGAGCGGCAACAAGCTCGGCCCCAACTGCGCCACCACCGCCGACCTCGCCGCCGCCTACCAGAAGGTGATCGACGCCTACAAGCTCAAGGCGATCGACGTCGACATCGAGAACACCGACGAGTTCGAGAACGCCGCCGTGCAGGACCGCATCCTCGGCGCGCTCAAGATCGTCAAGCAGAACAACCCCGGTCTGCGCACCATCCTGACCTTCGGCACCGCCACCACCGGACCGACCTCCTGGGGCAACCGGCTGATCGAGCAGGCCAAGGCGCTCAACGCCGACATCGACGTCTTCACGATCATGCCGTTCGACTTCGGCAACGCCTCGACCGACATGTACGCCGCCACCGTCAGCGCCGCCGAGGGCCTCAAGGCCAAGCTGAAGTCCACCTTCGGCTGGGACGACGCCACCGCCTACGCGCACCTCGGCCTCTCCGGCATGAACGGCCTCAGCGACAACAACGAGGTCACCACCGTCCAGAACTGGACCGCGATCCGCGACTGGGCCAACGGCCACCACATCGCCCGGCTCGCCTTCTGGTCCGTCAACCGGGACCGCGGCTGCCCCGGCGGCGGCCTGCAGGAGACCTGCTCCGGCATCGCCCAGAACGACTGGCAGTTCACCTCCATCACGGCCGGCTTCACCGGCTGACGCCACCCCGACGGAACCGGCCCGGCCCCCGCACCACGGGGCCGGGCCGGCCCGCGTCCGCCCTCGGTCCGGGGTCGCCGGTCCGCCGCCCGGCCCGCACGCACCGGCGGCTCCGGCCCGTGCGTGCGGAGGCCCGGCCCGCGCCCGGCCCGCCGCCCGGCCCGCGCCCGTGGGCGGCTCCGGCCCGTGCGTGCGGAGGCCCGGCGGGCGGGTGACCCCGGCGGCGTGGCGGCGTGCGTCCGCACAGCCCCGCTCCTAGTGTCGGCCGGGCCGCCGACCCCGTACGGAGACCCATGTCCGACGCCCCCGAGCCGAACCTCCCCGAGCCGCCGACACCGGATCCGGCGACGGGACGCGCACCGGCCCCCACGACGGGCGTCCGCGCCCGGCAGGTGCTGCGCAACCCCCGGCTCTGGGTGATCCCCGCCGTCCTGGTCGGCCTGCTCAGCCTGCTGATGTCACTGCTCTACCTCGGCGGCATCCTCGACCCGCGCGCCGACCTCCACCACATCCCGATCGGGCTGGTCGACACCGACCGCGGCGCCACCGTCGCCGGACAGCCGCAGAACCTCGGCGAACAGATCGTCACCGGCATCGCCACCGCCCCCGACCAGGGGGACGCGGTCTCCTGGCGCCGGCTCGACGAGGCCGCGGCCAAGGACCAGCTGGCCTCCGGCAAGCTCTACGGCGTCCTCCAGGTGCCGCCCGACTTCACCGCGTCCGTCGCGGCGCTCGGCGGCAGCGGCGGCGCCGAACCCGCGCGCCCCACCATCGTCCAGTACACCAACCCGGGCGTCGGGAGCCTCGGCTCCTCGCTCGCGGCGCAGATCGGCCAGCAGGCCGCCCACCAGGCGTCACTGCGGCTCGGCGGCATGCTCGGCGCGCTGCCGCAGGCCCGGGGCCTGGACAACGCGGCCCGGCTGCTGATCGCCGACCCGGTCACCGTCACGACCGCCGTCGGCCACCCGATCGGCAGCCGCAGCGGGCTCGGCCTCACCGCGTTCTACTACACGCTGCTGCTCGTCCTGGCGGGCTTCATGGGCGCCAACATCATCGGCAACGGCGTCGACGTCGCCCTCGGCTACGCCGACAACGAGATCGGCCCCTGGCGCGCCCGCCACCCGGTCGTCCCGATCAGCCGCACCGGCACGCTGGCGGTCAAGTCCGCGATGTCGGTGGGACTGTCGCTGCTGACCTCCTCGCTGATCATGTTCGCGAGCGTGGTGGTCCTCGACATGGACGCCTCCCACCTGCCGCTGCTCTGGGTGTTCTCGGTCTGCGCGACCGCGGCCGTCGGGCTCGGGGTGCAGGCCATCAACGCGGCCTTCGGCGGGATCGGCCTGCTCATCAGCATGTTCGTGTTCATCGTGCTGGGCCTGCCGTCCTCCGGAGCCACCATCCCGCTCGACGCGCTGCCGTCGTTCTACCGGTTCCTCGCCCTGTTCGAGCCGATGCGCCAGCTCACCGACGGGGTGCGCGCCATCCTGTTCTTCGACGCGCAGGCGGACGCCGGCCTGACCAGGGCGTGGGTCTGGATCGGGATCGGCACGGTCGCGGCGCTGCTCTTCGGCTTCGCGATGACCCGCTACTACGACCGCAAGGGCCTGCACCGCACCGTGCCCGAGCTCGCCTGAGCCCGGGCTCGCCTGAGCCCGGGCACGGTGCGGCGTACAGGGTGGCGGTCGGCCCCGGCGGCCCCGGCGGACCGGCCGGGGCCGCCGGTCAGGCCGGCGGGGACCAGGCGGGGACGGGCGCACCGGGCGAGCCCGGCGGCAGCGGGGGCAGCTCCGTCCGCCGCAGCCAGGCCTCGAACAACCCGTCCAGCGGCGCCTGCGTGTACCGGGCGGCGTGCGTCAGGAAGTCGGCGGTGGTGACCACCCCGTGCCGGTTGAAGGCCGCCCAGTCGCGCAGCATCCGGAAGAACGCGGCGTCCCCGAGCGCCTGCCGCAGGGCGTGCACGGTCAGCCCGCCGCGCTGGTACAGCCGATCGTCGAACATCAGCTTCCGGCCCGGGTCGCCGAGCCGGAGGTCCTGCGGCAGCCCGGTCAGCAGGCGGTGGGCGGCGGCGGCCCGGGCGGCGGCGGTCGGCCCGCCCGCGCGCTCCGACCAGAGCCACTCCGCGTACTTGGCCAGCCCCTCGTTCAGCCAGATGTGGCTCCAGTCGCCCACCGACAGGCTGTTCCCGAACCACTGGTGGGCCAGCTCGTGGGCGATCAGCCGCTCCCGGTCCCAGCCGCCCCCGAGGTGGTTGGTGCCGAAGGTGGCCACACCCTGCGCCTCGACCGGGACGTCCAGCTCCTCGTCGGCCACCACCACCGCGTACTCGCCGAACGGGTAGGGGCCGAACACCTCCTCGAAGTACGCCATCATCGCCGGCTGCCGCCCGAAGTCGGCGGCGAAGGCGCCGGTCAGCCGCTCCGGCACGAAACCGGTCTGCGGCACGTCCGGACGCTCGGCCAGCACCACCGGCCGGTACTGGCCGATCGAGACCGTCACCAGGTAGGTCGAGGTCGGCGCGGACTGCTCGTACACCCAGGTGGTGCTGGACGCCCGGGTGGTCCGGGTCAGCAGCCGGCCGCCCACCACCACCGTGTAGGGCGACGGCGTGGTGACCGCTATCTGGTACGTCGCCTTGTCGGCCGGCCGGTCGTTGCACGGGTACCAGGACGGCGCCCCGACCGGCTGGCTGGCCACCAGCGCGCCGTCGGTCAGCTCCTCCCAGCCCAGGCCGCCCCACGGGCTGCGCACCGGCCGCGGGTTGCCGGTGTAGTGCACCTCGACGGTGAACGCCGCACCCGCCGCCAGCGCCTTCGCCGGGCGGACCCGCAGCTTGCCCGCCCGGTGGGTGTACCGGGCGGCCCTGCCGTCCACCAGCACCCGGCCGATCCGGAACTCCGCCAGGTCCAGCGCGAACTCGGGCAGCGCGGTCACGGCGACCGCGCTCAGCCGGGCCGTGCCGCCGAGCCGGTTCGGGCCGGGCCGGTAGTCGAGCGCCAGCTCGTAGCGGTGGACGCGGTACCGGTGGTCCCCGCTGTTCGGGAAGTACGGGTCCGGTGCGGCGACCGGGGCCGCCGCCGGGGGCCGGTCCCCGACCGGGGCACCGGCACCGGTCGGGGACGCGGCCGGGGCCGGGGTCGGGGACTGCTGGGACGGCTGGGACTGCTGGGACTGCGCCGGACGGGATTTCACCGGGTCGTACGCTCCTGCGACAGGGGGAGGGGGACGGCGGGTGAGGCGGTGGTCAGGACGTGGCCTGCCACACCTCGATGGGGTTGCCGAGCCACCGCGTGTCCGCGGGGACCGACTCGGCGCGCATCACCAGCGAGGCCGGGCCCAGCGTGCTGCGCGCGCCCACCGAGCTGCCGGGCAGCACGATGCCGCCGGGCCCCAGGGTGGAGCCCTCGCCGAGTACGACAGTATCCATCCGCATGATCCGGTCGTGGAAGAGGTGGGTCTGCACGACGCAGCCCCGGTTGACCGACACCCCGTCGCCCAGCGTGACCAGGTCGGCCTCCGGCAGCCAGTAGCTCTCGCACCAGACCCCGCGCCCGACGTCCGCACCCAGCGCCCGCAGCCAGACGTTCAGCACGGGGGTGCCCGGCACCGCGCCGATCAGCCACGGCACCGCCAGCACCTCGACGAAGGTGTCCGCCAGCTCGTTGCGCCACACGAAGCCGCTCCACAGCGGGTGCTCCACCGCCCGGAACCGCCCCACCAGCAGCCACTTCGCCGCCACCGCGACCAGGCAGGCCACCCCGCCCGCGGCGAGCAGCAGCAGGCCGGACAGCAGCGCCGCCGCCCACGGCGACCGGTCGACCGCGAGCCAGGAGAGCGCGGCCAGCATCAGCGCGCCGAGCGCCCCCGAGGCCAGCACCGGCAGCAGCCGGCCCACCTCGACCAGCCCGCGCGCCCAGAGCAGCCGCACCGGCGGCTCGTAGGTGAGGCTCTGGTCGGCCTTGTCCGCCGCCCGGGGCAGCCGCATCGGCGGCATGCCCAGGTACGAGCTGCCCTTCTTCGCCTTCTCCGGCGTCGCCGACAGCACGCCCACCAGACCCCGCTTCGGCACCGAACGGCCCGGCGCGGTCATCCCCGAGTTGCCCAGGAACGCCCGGTCGCCCACCTTCGCCTCGCCGAGCCGCACCCAGCCGCCGCCCAGCTCGTACGGCGCGATCAGGGTGTCGTCGGCCAGGAACGCGCCGTCGCCGACCGTGGTCAGGCTCGGCAGCGCCAGCACCGTCGACACCTCCGCGCCGCGCCCGACCCGCATGCCGAGCGCCCGCAGCCAGAGCGGCGTCACCAGGCCCGCGTACAGCGGGAAGAGGATCTCGCGCGCCTGGTCCATCAGCTGCGTCACCGACCACGCCTGCCAGCCGACCCGGCCGTGCAGCGGGTGCACCCCGGGCACCAGGCCGATCGAGAGCAGCCGCACCGCCGCGACCAGCTGGGCCGCGTACACCACGCCGTACGCCAGGGTGGCGGGCAGCAGGCCCAGCAGGGCGCCGCCGAGCGCCCCGCCCAGACCGTCCGCGGGGTCCACGAACCGGGACAGCACCGCCACGCCCGCGAGCGCCGGCAGCAGCGGCAGCAGACCGAGGGCCGTGCCGCTCGCCCCGTACAGCGCGGACCAGCGGGCCCGGCGCACCGGACGCTCCTTCGGCCAGGACCGCTCGGCCCGGCCCAGCTTGACGGCGGGCGCGCCGCCCCAGCGCTGGCCGGTCGGGATCTGGCCGGTGACGCTCGACCCGGGCACCACCTGGGCCTGCTTGCCGATCCGGGCGCCGGGCAGCAGGGTCGAACGGGTGCCGACCACGGCGCCCGGGCCGACCTTGACCTGCCCGACCACGAGCCGGTCGCCGTCCAGCCAGTAGCCGCACAGGTCGACCTCGGCCTCCACCGCGCACCCCCGGCCCAGCTTGAGCATGCCGGTCACCGGCGGCAGCGAGTGCAGGTCCACCTCCGGACCCACCTTGGCGCCGAGCGCCCGCGCGTACCGCACCAGCCACGCCCCGGAGAGCGACGCCGCGCCGCTCACCTCGGCGAGCCGCTCGGCCGCCCAGACCCGCAGGTGCACGGAGCCGCCGCGCGGGTAGCTGCCCGGCCGCAGGCCGCGCAGCAGCAGCCGGGCGCCGCCGGCCGCGACCGCGAGCCGGCCGGGCGGGCTGAACAGCGCCAGCGCGCCCGCCCCGACCGCCCACCAGGAGGCGGTCGGCGCCCAGGCGTAGCCGTCCAGGTGCGACAGCAGGTTGCCGAGCGCCAGCAGGGCGACCGTCCAGCGCAGCCCCACCACCGTGAACAGCGGGACCAGCAGGAGCAGCTGCAGCAGCTTCGCACGGGTCGGGACCGGCTCGACCGTCCGGACCTCGTTGCTCTCCGCCGCCGAGCGCTCCAGGTGCCGGGCGAGCTTGCGCAGCGTCGGGTGCTGGTAGATGTCCAGCACCGCGGCGCTCGGGTAGCGGGCCCGCAGCAGGGTGGTGAGCCGGGCGGCGGCCAGACTGCCCCCGCCGATCGCGAAGAAGTCCTCCCGGGGGCCGCTCACCGGCACCCCGAGGATCTCGGTCCACTGCTCGGCCAGCCAGGCCTCGGTGCCGTACAGCTGCTCGGTCGGACCGGTGGACTCCAGTTCGGGCAGCGGCCACGGCAGGGCGTTCCGGTCGACCTTGCCGGAGGTCCGGGTGGGCAGCGTGTCGACCGGCGCGAGCAGCGGGACCAGCGCCGCCGGCAG
The DNA here is from genome assembly GCF_036013975.1 of Kitasatospora sp. NBC_00458. Classification (NCBI taxonomy): domain Bacteria; kingdom Bacillati; phylum Actinomycetota; class Actinomycetes; order Kitasatosporales; family Streptomycetaceae; genus Kitasatospora; species Kitasatospora sp. NBC_00458. Next base: position 193,174 of record NZ_CP107904.1, on the reverse strand, counting down.
CTCGGCACGGAGCCGCTCCACGGCGAGCTCGCGGTCCCAGCCCTCCCCGGTCACCAGGTAGCCGACCAGCAGCTGGTTGCCGCCGCGCGCGGTGCGGACCGCGGCCGCCGCGCCCGCCACGCCCGGCAGGGCCTGCAGCGCGGCGTCGACCTCGCCCAGCTCGATCCGGCGGCCGCCGAGCTTGATCTGCTCGTCGGCACGGCCGAGGAAGAGCAGGCCCTCGGGATCGGCCTGGACCAGGTCACCGCTGCGGTAGGCGCGCTCCCAGCCGAGCGACGGCAGCGGCGCGTACTTCTCGGCGTCCTTCTCCGGGTCGAGGTAGCGGGCCAGCCCGACGCCGCCGATCACCAGCTGGCCGGTGCCGCCCGGCGCGACCGGCTCGCCGGCCTCGTCGACCACGACCAGGTCCCAGCCGTCCAGCGGCAGGCCGATCCGGACCGGCCCCTCGCCGGTGAGCAGCGCCGCGCAGGCGACCACGGTCGCCTCGGTCGGGCCGTAGGTGTTCCAGACCTCGCGGCCCTCGGTCACCACGCGCTGCACCAGCTCGGGCGGGCAGGCCTCGCCGCCGAAGATCAGCAGCCGGACCTCGTTCAGCGCCTCGGCGGGCCAGAGCGCGGCCAGCGTCGGCACGGTCGAGACCACGGTGATCTCCTGCTCGGCGAGCCAGGGGCCGAGGTCGGCGCCGCTGCGCACCTGGGAGCGGGGGACGGGCACCAGGCAGGCGCCGTAGCGCCAGGCGAGCCACATCTCCTCGCAGGAGGCGTCGAAGGCGACCGAGAGGCCGGCCATCACGCGGTCACCGGGGCCGATCGGCTCGTCCTGGAGGAAGAGCGCGGCCTCGGCGTCCACGAAGGCGGCGGCGTTGCGGTGGGTGACGGCGACGCCCTTGGGACGGCCGGTGGAGCCGGAGGTGAAGATGATCCAGGCGTCGTCGGCCGGGGAGGGGCGGCTCTCGGTGGCGGAGTCGGTGGCCGCGGGGCCGGTGGTCGCGGAGCCGGTCGCTGCGGAGCCGGTGGTCGTGGCGCCGGCGGTCGTCGAGCCGGCGGTCAGGGCGAGTGCACGGTCGGCGCCGAGCACGGCGGCGACGGCGGCCTCCTCGAAGACCAGCTGGGCGCGCTCGTCCGGGTCCTCGGCGTCCACCGGGACGTAGGCGGCGCCGGCGGCGAGGACGGCGAGGATCGAGACGTAGAGGTCGTTGGTGCCGGAGGGCACCCGGATGCCGACCCGGGCGCCCGGGCCGATACCGGCCGCGGACAGGCGGCGGCGGAGCTGCTCGACCTCGGCGGCGAGCGCCCGGTAGCTGAGCACGGTGCGGCCGTCGTCGAGGGCGGGCTCGGCCGGGTGGGTGCGGACGCTGGCGTCGAGGATGTCGACCAGGGTGCGCGGGGCGGTCGCCGGGCGGCCCGGGTAGCGGGCCTGCTTGGAGGCGGCCTCGGTGGCGTCGGCGGGGTTGGCGGCGTCGGCGGTCTCGGCGGGGTCGGTGGCGTCCGGGGCGCCGGAGGTGTCCGGCGCGACTGCCGCGGTTGCCGCGCTTGCCGGTACCGGCGTCGGCACCGGTGCCGGTGCCGTTCGGGTGGTGCCCGTGTGATCGACGGCCGCGTGCTCGGTGGCCGTGGGGCCGGTGGCTGCGAGATCCGTCTCGGCCCGGTCCGCTTCCGTCTGGTTCGGTTCAGCTGTCATGGAAGCCGTGCGCTCCTTGTCCTTGCCCCGTCCCGACCGATGCCCGGCCCTTGGGGGCGGTGGGAGCACTCGCCTGACCGGGTGACCCCACTCCGGGGCCGGAGCGGACAACCCGACCGATGCTAGCCCCGTGTGATGAACGGTGAACCGACCGACACTCCGCCCAACTGGCGTTCAAATGGCCAAATCTGACTATCCGTCAGTCAATAACTATCCTCTCGTGGGATCGATGTGACGGACTGTCAGTCGTTTTGACGGTCCGTCAGATGAGAATTCCGACAGTGACTCACGCCACATCGGATTGATCGATTCCGGGGCGGTGGCCCCGCCGAAACGGCGTCGGCGGGGCCACCGGGGCTTCCCGAAGGGCTCAGCGGAAGCAGTGGAGGTACTCCCGGAGGAACGACTCCAGGGTACGCGGAGCGCGCCCGGTCAGTCGGGTGGCGGCGTCGTCCGGTGCTTCCGGCCGCTCCACCGCGAGCTGCTGGATCTCGACCACGTGGGACGCGAGCCAGTCCGGCATCCCGGCCCGGCCGACCAGGTGGGCCTGCAGCTCGGCCGGGGCCAGGTCGAGGTAGCGCACCGGGCGACCGAGCAGCGAGCCCAGCAGATCGGCGAGCTCCGGGTAGCTGTACGCCCGCCCGCCGGTCAGGGGGTAGACGCCGCCGGCGGCGTCCGGGTTGGTGAGGACGGTGGCCGCCACGTCACCGATGTCCCGGCAGTCGACGTAGTTGCAGCGGGCGGAACCCATCGCCCCGTGGATCAGCCCGGCGGCCGCGATGCCGGGGGAGAGCAGCAGCAGCTTCTGCATGAAGGCGTACGGGCGCAGCACGGTGACCGTGGCGGCGGACTTCCGCAGGTGCTCCTCGATCCGGTGGTGGCCGCGGGATATGGCGACGGGCGAGTTCGGCTCGGCGGCCGGGGCGGAGACCTTCACGACGTGCTCCACGCCGCTCCACAGGGCGAGGTCGGCGGCGCGCAGCTCGTACTCGACCTGCCGCGGCCCGTTCTCCATGGTGAGGAACAGCTGGCTGGCGCCCTCGAACGCGACGTGCAGCGACCGCGGGTCACCGGCGTCGGCGGCCACCGCCTCGACCAGCGGGCGGGTGCGGTCGTCGAGCCCGGCCAGCAGGCGGGCCGGGTCGCGGCTGAGGGCGCGGACGGGGACGCCCAGGCCGGTCAGGCTGCGGAGGGTGGCTCCACCGGTGGCGCCGGTCGCTCCCATGATGACGATCATCTCTGGCTTCCTTCGTTCTGTGGACGTGTTCGCGGGCGGGGTGCGCGGGGTGCGCGGGGTGCGCGGGGGATGCGGGGTGCGCGGGATAGGCGGGGTGTGCTGGTCCGCGGGTGTGTGCGGAGGGTGTGCGGCGGCCCGGCCTGGCGGGGCGGGGGTGCCCGCGGGAGCGGGAGGGCGGCGCTCACCGTGCCCGGTGGCGGCGCGGGCGGGTGCTGCGCCAGCGCCAGGTGATCATGGTCGCGGCGATGGCGGCGGAGACCGGCAGGTCGAGCTGGAGCCGGGCCGGCCACGGGCTGTCGGCCAGGGCCGGTATCCGGGGGAGCCAGTGGGCACCCGACCAGCCGAGGGCGAAGCCGACCGCGGCGGCGCAGAGGCCGAAGCCCAGCGCGATGAGGACGCGTGGCGCATGGGCCATCCACGATCCGGCCGGTCGCTTGCGCAGGCGGGCGCCGACCAGGGCGGCCACGACGGCCGAGGTGCCGGCGATCGTGGTCGCGGCGGCGATCAGCAGCTGGCGCTGCCCGGTGGCCAGGCCGCCGGCGCCGGCCATGACGGCCGGCATCGCGTAGGCGACCAGGACCTCGCGCCAGAGGACGAACGGCTGATGGGTGCCGTCGGGGTCGGGTGCCGTGTTCTGCCTGCTGGGCATGGGAACTCCCTGTGCATCTGATTAGCTGGCTAAGTATTAGTGATTAGGAAACTAACTACATGGGTGTGACGTGGTCGGTGCACCCTCGTGCGGGGCCTCGGCGGCGCGCGGCGGGTGTGATCGGTCGGCGGATGTCCGGGTGCCTGGGTGTCCGGGTGTCCGGAGGTCGGCGTGCGTCGGTGGTCGGTGCGGCGGTGCCGGGGTGGCCGCCGGTGGTCCGGCGGGGGTCGCGGCGGTCGGCCCGTGGTCAGTCGGCGGTCAGGGCGTCCATGCCTTCGACCAGCCTGGCGAGCAGGTCGAGGAAGACCGTGCGCTCCTCGACCGAGAGGCCGTCGACCATGGCCTGCATGCGTGCGTAGTGCTCCGGCGCCATGTCGCGCAGGCGTTCCGCCCCGCGGGTGGTCAGGACGACGACGTTCCCCCGGCCGTCCTCGGTGGACGGTCGGCGGGCGACCAGGCCGCCCCGTTCGAGGCCGTCGACGAGGCCGGTGACGGTCGCCCGGGAGACCCCGAGCGAGGCCGCCAGCTGCGAGGGTGACTTCTCGCCGCCGTGGTCCTCCAGGTCGGCCAGCAGTCGGTACCTCCCGGTGGAGAGGCCGAACCGCGCGAAGTGCGCCTCGCCGGCCTGCCCGAGTCGGGCTCCGGCGGCCATCAGGCGGGCGGCGACCATGACGGCCTGCGGGTCGGCCGTCAGGCCGTACCGGGAGAGCTGTCGGCGGGCCTGGTCGAGCGTGGGTGCGCTGCTGTCGGCCTGGGAGCGTTGGACCATGAAAGTAATATGGCGCCTAACTAGGGGGTGGGTCAAGTCGGTCGGCCGGGTCGGTTGATCATGCCGGTCATCCCGTTGGCCGGCGCGTTGGCTGTCGCACCGGGTCGTCCGCCGGTGCCGAGCGGTCCTGTCGTGCCGGACGGGGCCCGTCGTCGGGCCTCCCGCCCTCCGCAGGCGCCCTTTCCTCTTCTCCTTCCCCTCTCTCCCCTCCTCTCCCCCCTCTCCCCTCCTCCATCCATCCGGTTCGCGGCCTTCGGGATCCGGAGGCGTGTGTCGGGAGAGCATGCGACGGCGCGGACGATTCACCGAGGAGCGGTGGCGGATCCGCACGTCCTGAGGGGGTCGATGCGCCGTCTAAAGTCACACTAATTCGTACAGGATTCACATCGTCAAACCCCTGTGCTAGCTTGCCGATGCCAGATCGTCGCAGCCGGGGAAATGAGGCCGGAAATGAGCAGCGGATTCTCCCGACGGGGTTTTCTCGGCGGTACCGGAATGGCCGCCGCGGGCGTCTCCGCCGCCTCGCTGGGTCTGGCCGCCGGTACCGCCGGAGGGGCCGCGGCGGAGCCGGCCGGGCCGGCCGAGGGGCGGAGCGTCTTTCCCCGCGACCCACGCTACGAGACGCTCAGTCAGGGCTTCAACCAGCGCTGGCGGAGCAAGCCGGCCTACATCCGACTGGTCGGCGACGAAGCCGACGCGGTGGCCGGACTGAGCAGGGCGCTGGACGGCGGGCTGCGGCCGACGGTCCGCGGCGGCGGCCACTGCTACGAGGGGTTCGTCGACAACGACAAGGGCGTGATCCTCGACCTCAGCACCCTGCGCGGCGTCGGCGAGGGCACCGACAAGTTCGGGGCGGCCACCTACTGCGTCGAAGGGGGCGCCACCAACTGGGACGTCTACACCACCCTGTTCCGCGCGCACGACGTCACGATCCCGGCGGGCTCCTGCTACTCGGTGGGAGCCGGCGGCCACATCTGCGGCGGCGGGTACGGGCTGCTCTCCCGGCGCCACGGGCTGACGGTCGACCACCTGGTCCAGGTCGACGTGGTCACCGTGCGGGGCGGCCGCGTCGAGGTGACGAGGGCCCACCGGGCGGACCGGGAGGGCTCGCCGGAACGCGAGCTGTTCTGGGCGCACACCGGGGGCGGCGGCGGGAACTTCGGCGTCGTCCTGCGCTACCACTTCGCCCACGCCCTGCCGAAGCCGCCGCCGCGGGTCTGGCTGAGCAGCGTCGCCTGGCCGTGGGCCGAACTGCTCAAGCGCCCCGAGGACTTCCGGATCCTGCTGGAGAACTTCGGCGCCTTCCTCGCCGAGCACAGCGGCCGGCAGGAGTCGGTCTACCGAGGACTGTTCACCATCCTCCACCTCACCCACCACACGAACGGGAACATCGTCCTGTTCAGCCAGTGGGACGAGGACGATCCGGCGCCGTTGGACGCATTCCTCGCCCGGGTCGAGGCCGGGATGAGGACCAGGTCGACCGTCCAGACCTGGAGTGCCGGAGGGCTCTACCTGCCCTACCCCGACAAGCGGCGCCAGATGCCCTGGCTCCAGGCGACCATGACGGTCAACGGCTCCGGGGCCAACCAGCGGGGAAAGTACAAGTCCGCCTATCACCGGCGGCCCTTCCGCCCGGCCCAGATCGAGACCTACTGGAAGTGGCTGACCAAGGACGTCCACGGGATCGACCTCACGCAGACCCTGGTGCAGATCGACTCCTACGGCTGCGAGGTGAACGACCGCGGGCCCACCGAGACCGCCGTGCCCCAGCGCGACTCGGTCATGAAGCTCCAGTACCAGACCTACTGGACCGACCCGGCCCAGGACGCCGGTCACCTGGAGTACCTCCGCGGCCTGTACCAGGAGACCTACCAGGCGACCGGAGGCATCCCCGAGGTGGGCACCGACACCGACGGCGCCTACGTCAACTACCCCGACGTCGACCTGGGAGTGGCCGGCGACGACCGGCCCGCCTACCAGCGCCTCTACTACAAGCAGAACTACAGCCGCCTGCAGAAGGCCAAGAAGCTCTGGGACGACAAGAACGTCTTCCACCACGCCCAGTCCATCACCCTGCCGTCCTGACCGCGCACGCAGGGGCACGTCAAGCATCCGGTAAAGGGATGATACCGGGACGAATGGGGGGAAAGTGAAGAGGTCGTTTTGCTGTGCTGCCCTGGGCGCAGCAGGGCGGTCGAACTTGCCCGCCGGGCGGCCGCGGCTCCTCCGGGGCCGGGGTGAGCTCAGGTATCCGCGTATTCGCGAGGGTGTACTCGGATAGATGCTGACCTTTTGCTGACCTGAGCTGACGAGAAGTCAGGTGTGATCGGCATGAAGCGACAGCCGCTCACGCACCCTTGAGGGCGGCGGTTGACCCCTCTGCCGCCTCCGCTGGCCCGCGCGAGATTCTGGCGGGCGGACCTCGGCTCCAGTCGTCGGTCGGTGGGTGCAGGTGTCCAGAGCGGCGATATTCGAGGGTTGGCCCGCGGAGCTGCTGAGTGTCGATGCCCGGACCCGGCTCTCGGCGGCTGGTGAAGGAAACTCGGCCGCCGACCGAGTCGCTCCTCAACGTCAGTATTCGCCGAACCGGAGAGGCGTTCAGCGGTTCGGCTCCTTGCGGGCCCAGGGCGGGCGGGACTCTTTGAGCACCGTTGCAGCGACGGCGAGCGCGTCCTCCAGTCGGTCGCGAACGGCTGCGGGCAGGGTGGCGGAGTCCAGTGCACAGGTGGCGAGAGCCCGTTTGAGGTCCTCGGCTCGGCCGGGGGCGAGGTGACGGCGGGTGTGGGGATGGGCGAGGACCGAGCCGTTCGGGTTGTGCCCCTGGCTGGGTTTAACAGGGCTTGGTCGGATCGATGCTGACCTCTTGCTGACTTCCTGGCAGCCGATCAGTCAATTGGTCTGGACCTCATGGCGTCTTGCCGTAGCGCGGCGACAGTGTGGTCCGGGTAGTCGGCAGGGCCGGCAGGTCGAGCACGCCGAGGGCGGCGCACGCCGATGCGGTGTCGGGGTGCGCCGCCTTGGAGCGATGCGGGGCTGCGGGGCGGCAGCCCCGGCGCTCATTTCGGGTCGTGGTCGAACTGTGCCGTCGACCAGTGGTATCCGAGCGTGGTGAGGGTGACGCACCAGGCGATCGCGATCCATCCGCTGTTGCCGGTCCCGGTGCCGAGCTGCAGTCCGCGCAGGGTTTCGATCGCCGGGGTGAACGGCTGGTACTCGGCGATCGGCTGGAACCAGCCCGGCATCGTGTCGGCTGGGATGAAGGCGCTGGAGATGAGTGGGAGGAGGATCAGCAGCTGGGCACTGTTGGCGGCCGCTTCGGCGTTGGGGCTGGCCATGCCGATGCCGACCGCGAGCCAGGTGAACGTCCGGGGCCACCCGGGAACGGAGTCCGCGCCAGGCGAGGGCTGGCCGCGTAAGACCTCGCCTGATCCGACCGAGGCGGCTATGCGCGAACGGGCAGCGCGAGGCGTTCGATCCGGGCGGCCAGGTCGGGATCGCTCTCGGTGCGGCCGAGCCGACACATGGTGGTGGTGCGGACCGCGGTGGCCTTGACGCCGCGCATGCTCATGCACAGGTGCTCACCGACGGTGAAGACGGCGATGTCGTCGGATCCGACCGCTTTGGCGAGGCCGTGGGCGACGTCGCGGGTGATGCGTTCCTGGAGTTGGAGGGCGTGGGTGCGGGCCTCCAGGTGTCGGACCAGCTTGGACAGGCCGAGCACGACGGTGTCCGGTACGTAGGCGATGGACACGTCGAGGCGGAAGGGGAGCAGGTGGTGCTCGCAGACGCTCCACGCCTCGATGCCGCTCAGCAGGACGAAGTCGCCGTACTGGCCTTCCTGGGCGAAGGTGGTGGTGAGCCTGCCGGGATCGTGGTCGAGGAACTCGCCCCACCAGTCGGCGAACCGGCGGGGCGTGTCCTTGAGGCCGTCGCGGTGGGGGTCTTCGCCGAGGGCGAGCAGCAGTTGGTGGGTCAGCTCTTCGACGCGGGGGCGGTCGACGGGCCGGCGGCGCTGGGCGTGCATGGGTATGGACGTCATGGTCATCCCTTGGGGGTGAGTTGACGGTGGGTGGGCCGCGAGGTGCGGCGATTCAGAGGTGGGCGGCGCCGGGTAGGCAGCCGAGGATCGGGACGGCGGTGAACGCCTCCGCGTACCGGGCACCGATCCGGGCGCCCCAGAGCCGGCCGAGGGTCTCGGCCATGGGACCGAAGTGCTGCTCGATCGGCTGGCTCGCGTGCTCGCGCAGGGCGGCCATCTTGGTGTCGAAGGTCGCCGTGGCATCCACGATCACGTCGGCGCGCACCGGTCCGTCGAGGGTGAGCGAGTTGTAGGTGTCACAGCTGTAGAGGCGGTTCGGTCGGCCGGTGGTGATCCGGGGCTCGGGGACGGCCGCGAGCACGGTGGTGGCGATGGCCCGGTGTTCGGGGTGGACGTCGTTGAGCGGGTGGGTGATGACGATCTCGGGGCGTGTCTCCAGCAGCAGTTGCTGCAGCAGGACGTGATCGAGCTGGGGGAGCTGATACAGGGCAGCGCCGAGGACTGCGGCGCCCCTGCGGGCCTCGGCGTCGCGGGTGTCGTCGCGGTGTGGGACGGCGATGGTGACGGGGGAGTACCTGGCGTGGAGCGCGAGGGTGGCGCCGGCCCACAGTTCGGCGTCGTCGGGGTGTGCGAAGACGGCCAGGACCGAGCCCGGCACCGAACCCGTCACCACAGCCCCAACTTCTCGACGACATCGGCGGGCTTCGGCAGCTGGGGGCTCGCCAGGCCGCTGAGGGCGACGGGCACGGCCATATCGCGGCGCACCGTGATCATCGCCTCCCAACGGAGCACGTCGGCCCAGGCGGTGGTGATCGCCGCGCCCTTGGCGCCGGTCAGTCGCCCGGACCCGGGCAGGTCGCGCAGCTGCATGCCGTCGCGCAGCAGGGTGGCGGCGACCTTCGGTCCGATGCCCCGCACGCCGGGGATGTTGTCGGACTTGTCGCCGGTCAAGGCGCGAAAGGCCGGCCACTGGGCGGGAGTGACGCCGAACCGGGCGACGACCTCGGTGGCGGTGATGATCCGCTGGGAGGACTTCCGGGATCGGTTGAGGACGCGCACGTGCCTGTCGAGGAGCTGGTAGTAGTCCATGTCCCGCGACATGATCAGTACGGGACGCGAGGCAGCGGCCCGGGTGGCGAGGGTGGCGATGACGTCGTCGGCTTCGGCATCGTCCACCTCGATCCACCGGATCCCGTGCGCGTCCAGCCCCTCCTTGACCGGGGCGAGGAACTGCAGCGGCTTGAGCGCCTCGGGCGTCGCCTCCCGGTTCGCCTTGTACTCCTGGTCGGTGGCCGCGCGCTCGGCGGAGCCGTGCTCGCCGTCGAAGACGACCAGGACCTCGGGCTCCGCGACGTCGACGTCGTCACGGATCGCCGCGCGCAGCAGGGCGAAGAACGCGAACAGCCCGGTCAACTCGCGGGTCTTGTCGCGGGAGAAGATCGGCGCGGGGAAGCCGAAGGTGCCGGCCCACAGAAGGTTGAATCCGTCGACGAGCAGCAACGGAGCAGGGGCTGTTGTGGCTTCGGGCATCACGACACCGCTTCCAGGAAGAAGTCAGCGATTCGGCGGGGCTCGAACGCGGCCGCTCGCCGATACACGGTCTGTGTAGTCGCGGCGTACAGTATGTCATCTTCCAAAAGGGTTTGCGCCGCCTTGTGGAGGGCGGTGGGCCCCTCGCCGTGGTCGACGAGCAGGTGGTCGCCGTGGCCCGTCGGGCCGATCAGGGCCGGTAGGTTGCCGACACGGTAGGCGATGACCGGAGTGCCGACGCTCATCGCCTCCAACGCGACCAGGCCGAAGGTCTCCTTGCGGCTGGGGACGATCACGACGGCTGCTCCGGCGAGCCAGGGCAGCACCTCGTCCCAGGCCAGTGCTCCGCGCAGGTGGACGCCCGGCGTGCGGGCCGCCGCCTCGCGGCAGCGGTCGAGGAGCTCGGACTGCGAGCCCTCGCCGGTCTCAAACCCGGCTTCGGCGAGGGCCACCTCGACAGGCCGGTCCCAGTCGGCGGCAGCCTCCAGCAGGTCGAGCACACCCTTCTCCGGCCCGAGCCGCGCGAGCACACGCACCGGACCGCTGCGGCGCAGCTGCTCACGGCGGGACGGCGGCGGTAGAGCCACCGAGGCATCGGCCAGGAGCGCGTTGGGCACGACACGGATGTTTCGCGGACCCCAGTCCACCAGCTCGTCGCGGACGACCGCGGAGGGCACGAGGACGCGGGTGGCGCGGGCGAGCGCCGGACGGGCGTCGAGGGTGTGCGGCTTGACGTGCGCGGCGAGCGCCCGGCGGACGTGGCCGGGGATGTCGCCGCACAGGCGGCCGAGCCCCCACAGCGCGTCGGTGAACAGGACGGTGTCGATGCGGTGTTCGGTGATCAGGTCCCGGATCTGACGGGTCAACGCGGTGTCCTGGTGGACGACCGCGCGCCGTAGCACGGCGTCGTCGCACGGGAATTGGACACCGTCGAGCCGCAGACGTGCGATCGCGACGCCGGGAAGGCCTGGGTGACCGGGCTGAGGCGCCGCGGTCGCGATGACCGGGCGGTGGCCGTTCCGCGCGAGGCCGACGGCCAAGGCGGCCGTCGCGCGCTCTATCCCGGCCGGGGCGTCGGGGGTCCAGGAGACGAGGACCAGCAGGACGCCGCGGGAGGAGGCGTGGGCGATCATCGGGCGCTCACCTGTCGCAAGGGCGGGAGCGGCTGGGTCGAGCCATGGTGCGGCCTCTCCCAGGGGAAGACGACCCAGTCGTTGACGGTCCAGGCCCACCGGTCCGGCGGTTGCGTGCAGCCCCGGTTGCGGAACAGCGCCGCAGACATGATCGCGGCATCGTCGTCGAGTCGCCCGTTCAGCGCCTCGGAGACGGCGGAGAACGTCGCCCCGGTGCCGGCGATGTCGTCGACGAGGAGCACCGTTCCGACGAAGCACTCGGGAAGGCTGCTGTCTACCACCACCTCGACGTTGCTGGTGGCCTGCTGCCACGGGGTGTCGCCCTTGTTGTGCTTGGCGGTGACGAAGTGCAAGGGCACCCTGAGGTAGTCGGCCATGAGACGGGCCGGTTCGATCCCGCCCGAGGCGATGCCGATCACGCAGGAGACGTCCGGGGCGGTCCCGACGACGGACTCGGCGATGAGCCGGGCCGCGTCGAAGCACTGGTAGCGCGTGGGCGCGAACGGGACGTGCTGGGCGAAGACCCGCCTCGCGGCGTAGTGGCTGTCGGTCATGAGGCGCTCCCGGGGGTGGGCAGGCGCAGGTCCGCCGGGCCGGTGACGGGGATGAACGCGGAGATGCCGGTGGCGCCCCGGGTGTTGCGCCAGGCGTAGCCGTCGGCGCGCAGGACGGTGAAGCCGCCGGCGCTGGTGCGGGTGCGCAGCCGGACCCGGACGCCGTCGGGGGCGGTGAGTGGTGTGACGGTGTCCTGGGCCTGTTCGTCGGTGAGCATCTGCTCGGCGGCGAGTGCGGCGCCGGAGCCGATGGGGAGCATCTGGAGAAAGGTCACCCCGCCGGCGCCGAGGTGGGCGGCGAGTTCCAGCAGCTCCTGGGCCTCGTGCTTGTTGGACTGCATGAGGACCATCTGCAGCTGGACGAACAGGCCCTCGGCCGCGGCGGCGTGGATGCCCTCGACGGCCCGGCGGTAGCTGTCCTGGCCGCGCCAGGTGTCGTGGGTGGCTTCGGTGGCGCCGTCGAGGGAGACGCGGATCGCGTCGAAAGCGCCGGCGACCTCCTCGGCGCGGCGGGCGAGGTGCCAGCCGTTGGTGGTGCAGCTGACGACGCTGGTGCCCTGGCGGCGGATCGCCCGGGCGAGGTCGGGCAGGTCGCGCAGCAGAAGGGGCTCGCCACCGGAGATGTCGACGCCCAGAACACCCGAGGCGGCGATGTGCGCGGCCAGGGCGAGCCGCTCGTCCGCGGTGGACTCGCGCACGCTCTTGTCGTCGAGGCATTGGGGGCAGTCCAGGTTGCAGCGCACGATCGGGGACCAGCACATGCTCAACGGGTATTCGAGGACGAGGGCGGCGGGGTCGGCCTGGGGCCAGGCGGCGACCTGTTGGTCGTCGAGGGCGACACAGCCGGTGGGGAGGGACTGGGGCGGAAGGTGGTTGGTACCGACCGCCGGGTCGTGCACGACGGTGGTGCTGCCGAACATGGCGGCGGCGAACGTACGGATCATCGGGTGATCACCTCGGCGTGGGTCAGGTGCTTGTCAGTGGTGGCGGTGAAGGTGCGACCGCGCCCGCTGGGTGCGGGCAGGGCCAGAAGGCGGCGGTAGTGGGCGAGGGTGCTGGGCCAGCCGGCGAGCTTGGTCTGCCACTGGGCGGCGGCGTCCGGGGGATCCAGGTGGTAGCCGACGGCCTGGCGAAGCGGGATGACGAGGCAGCCGGCGGCGATCAGGGCCGCGCCGAGGTGGGTGTCCTCCATTCCCCAGCCCAGTGCCCCGAACTCCTCGTCGAAGCCGCCGACGTCCAGCAGCAGCTCGCGCGGGACGGTGAGCAGCGCGGTGACGGCCATCCTGGGCAGGTCCCAGTCGTAGTAGGACCGCCCGTACCCGAGGTTCTGGAAGTCGTCGGTGGCGTCGAGCGGGCGTCCGTCCAGATGGTCGGTGAGCGTGATGCCCGAGTACGGCAGGACCTTGCCCACCGGGGGCGTCCAGGTGACGCGGTGGTCGGCCGTGAGGAGCGGCGGCCCGTCGGGCAGCAGCGGCCCGCCGCAGGGCGATGCCTGGTAGGGGACGTTGTGCCGGAACCCGGTCAGCACGGTGTCAGCCGCGGCGCGGGCGGCGACGTCGGCGAACACGTGGGAGGGCAGCACCATGTCCGCGTCGACGAACAGGACGGTCGGGGCCTGGGCGAGGTGGGCACCGACGTTGCGGGCTGCGGCTGAGCCGCGTCGGTCGGCCAGGCGCACCACCGTGGTAGCCGCCGGGTGCCGTCGGGCGATGTCGAACGTCGCGTCCGTGGAGGCGTCGTCGACCAGGATCACCTCCACGTCGGCCGCGTGCTGCTGGGCGGTGATCGAATCCAGCACCGTCGGCAGAGCGAAGGCGGTGTCGCGGGCGGGGATCACAACCGACAGAGCCTGGCCGGCACTGGCGCCGGCGGGGGTGGGCTGGTGCCAGCCCAGGCCGGTGCGCTCGGTGAATCCCGTCGTGAAGTACCGGTGGGCGTTGGCCTGGGTCTTGAGCGTGTCCGCGAGGCTGGTGTGCGTCACGGCCACCTCCATTCGTCGAGCACGGCGGCGGCCTGGGGCCAGCCGCGAGGGTCGGGGATCCAGTGCAGAACCGGCCGTTCCGGCAGGGCCAGGAGGTCGGTGAGCAGGACCAGGTAGTCGGGTTCGAGGATCAGCAGCACCCGTCGCGGAACGCCGGCGGCGGCGAAGTCGCGCCGCAGCTGGGTGTTCACGATCGGGTGCAGTCCTTCGACGCGGTTCGAGTCGAGACGTTGGTCGTACGAGGCGAGCAGGTCGTCCGCCCCGACCAGGCCGTAGGCCGCGGACAGGAAGCGGATCCGGCTGCGGGCGTACGGGTGGTCGGCGAAGCGGGCCCTCAGCTGCGGGGCGATGCCCCCGGCGTACCGCTCCAGGGCGGGCAGGAGGCCTGTCTCCGGTGTCTTGCGGCGCGAGCAGCCCGCGATCACGAGGTCTCCGATCACGCCGGCCTCACCACCCGGAACCCGATGCCCGACGAGGAGAATTCCGCCGGCGCGGCGTTCAGGAACGTGCACCTGGCGTACAGCGGCAGGGAGTTGTAGGAGCCCCCGCGGATGACGAACCCGCCGCCGATCGTCTTCGATGCGGTCCACTCCCAGCAGTTGCCCGCCATGTCCCACAGCCCGGTCGGCGTCCGCCCGCCCGGGTGGGAGTCGACAGGGGTCAGCCGCCCGCAGACGTCGCGCAGATTCGCCCGGCTCTCGTCCGGTTCTTCGTCGCCCCATGGGTACGGACGGCGCTCGGGCCCGGAGGCCGCCCACTCCCACTCCTTCGACAGCGGCAGCCGGCCGCCCAGGTCGGCCGCGATCCGGGCCGCCTGCACCTGGGCCAACCCGACCAGCGGCCGGTGGTCGGGGCCGAGACCGAGCTGAGCGGGCGTGACCGGGGTCGCCGTCCACTCCAGGTGGACCACTCGCAACGCCCGCTGCCGGTCGCCGAACAGGCACACACCTCCCGGCACCGGCACCCATGCGAGTGCGTGCCCGGCCGGGTTCGTCGTCATCGCTTCCCCGCTCATCCGGCGATCAGGAAAAGGTCTTCGGCGTTCACGCCGGCCCAGATCTTCGACTTCGTGAGGTTCGGCCGAAGACCGCAGCGCGCCAACGCCCTGGTGACGGCCTCGATCGCCTCGGCGGCCTGCTCGGCGCCGCCGCAGAAGAGACAGTAGTTGTCCGCGAACCGCACCGTGCGGTACTCCGCGAGGCGAGCGTCGGCACGCGACAGACGCAGGTTGATCAGCAGGGGCGCGAGGGCAGTGCCCGGGACCAGCGGATACGGCAAGGCCTCCAGCACCCGCTCGAACAAGCGCAGGAACGGGCCGTCGGCCACGTGCTCGGCCAGCCAATCGGTGACCTCGGTCGCGCTCGACCCCTCCGACACCCTCCGCACGTCCACGTCCGCCACCCACCGGTACCCCTCGCGCAGGTGCCGCTCGGAGTCACACAGCGCGGTGATCCGGTTCCGCCCGGCCCGGTAGCCCGAAACCCAGTCGGCGAACGCCCGCTGTTCCAGCACCGGCTCGATCGCGTTCCGCATCGCCCGCTGGACGATGCGGTCGCTCACCGTCGGGATCACCGATCGGAGCTCCTTGCCGGTGTAGGTGGTGATCCCCACCTCGCGCAGCGGACCGGGCATCCAGGAGCCCGTCCGCAACTGCTCGGCCAGGGACTCCAGTCGGCCGTCCATGCCCTGCCGGAACTCCGCCCAGCTCATCCCATCGGCACCCGGCGCGCCGGCCCGGCGCATGCACGCCCGTGCGGCGGCCTTGAGATGACGGGGCTCGACGAGGAAAGGCATCAGCGAATGGGCGCGCGGCGGGAGGGAGTTGGCTATAGTGGGTCGTGCCTGGACGGCATGCAGGATCCCGCTCCCCTCCACACCGATTGCTTGGCCGCTACCCAACACGCGCGGCCTCGGGGAGCCGGAACGACCGCGCCGTCCAGGCTTCTTGCTCTCCTCACCGGCCATGCTCGTCCTCCCAGAGCAGCGTGTGCAGCCGCGGGGTGAGGTTCCAGCCCCGCTCCAGGACCTCGTCGGCCATTTCCCGCATCTCGCCGAGGACCGCTTCGCTACTCGTGCCCTCCGGCATGATCCAGACCTCGGGGAGCGAGAACGTCTCCACCAGGGAGGCGACCTCGTCGAGCTGGGCGGCCTCGCGGACGACGAACTTGAACCGGGCCCTGCCGCACGCGGCGAACGCCGACAGCGCTGCCGGGACGATCGGACGGTCCCCGGGCGCGGCGAAGGCCTCCAGCTTCGGCGACACGTTGAACGCCGCGACCGACTCCACCAGCTCCGGCTGCGGCACGACGGTGCCGTTCGTCTCCACCTCCACGCGGCGTCCGGACAGGAGCTGGACCAGGTCGACGAGCTGGGACTGCTGGAGCAGCGGCTCACCACCGGTGACCACCACCAGCCTGGGCGTACGGGCCATCACCCACGCCGCCAGGTCCTCGACGCTGTGCCGCGTGGCCACCTCGCGGGGGTCGAACCGGGACCAGTCCCAGGTCTCGGGGGTGTCGCATCCAGGGCAGTGCAGGTTGCACCGCGACAGCCGGACGAACAACGACTGCTGCCCGGTGCTCGGGCCTTCCCCCTGGAACGTCGGACCGAAGCACTCCGCCACCAGCAGGCCCTTCCCGGCACCGGCATCGCCTCCCAACAGGCTCACCGCTCCTCCAGGACGAACTCGGCCCAACTGCTCTGCGTCTCCGACACCCGCACCGACACCAGTCGACCCGGCAACGACGACTCCACGTGCTTCGCGAACCAGCCGGCCAGCCAGGCGGCGAGGTTCTCCGACGTCGGCGTGACCGGCAGGACCTCGTTCAGCACCCGGTGGTCAAGGGTGCTGTCGATCATCTGTTTCACCGGGGCGAGATCCCCGAAGTCCGTGACGAACCCGGGCGGCACCAGTCGGTCCGCGGTGAGGACGAACTCCACGGCGTAGGAGTGGCCGTGCATCCGCGCGCACTGGTGGCCCGCAGGCAGGCCGGGCAGGAAGTGGGCCGCCTCGAACCGGAACGACTTCCCGATCCGGTGCCGGCCGGAGACGCTGGTCCCGTTCATCGCTCCGCCCCGGTGGCGGCGGCGTACCCGGTCGGGTCCTCGACCTCGGCGAGCAAGAACGCCTCGATCCGCTCGGTGCATGTCCCGCACGTGCCGCAGTGCAGCTCGCCGCCGCGGTAGCAGGACCAGGTGTCCGCGAACGGCACACCGACCTGCCGGCCGACCGCGACGATGTCGGCCTTCGTCTGGTCGATGAACGGCGCCAGCAGCCGGAAGTCCTCGGGGATCAACCCCTCGTTGCCGACCCGGGCCGTCTCGGCGAACAGGTCGAAGAACTCGGTACGGCAGTCCGGGTAGACGGCGTGGTCGCCGGCGTGGGCACCGAACGCCACCGCGTCCGCCTCGGCGGCGACCGCTGCGGCCACGGCGATCGAGAGCATGATCGCGTTCCGGTTCGGCACCACGGTGCTGCGCATGCTCTCGGCGGTGTAGTGGCCGTCGGGCACCGCGATCGCCGGGTCCGTGAGCGCCGAGCCCGACAGCAGTCGGCCGAGCCCGCTCAGGTCCACGACCTCGTGGCGCGCGCCGAGGCAGGCGGCGCTCCGCCGCGCGAACTCCAGCTCCTTTCGGTGACGCTGTCCGTAGTAGAAGGAGAGCAGCGTGAGCCTGCTGCCGCTGGCGGCCAGCCAGTAGGCGACGGTGGTGCTGTCCAGCCCACCGGAAGCGATCACCACCGCGTGCCGCGGGGGAGTGAAGTCAGTCATCTCCATACGTCTTTCTCGTAGTCCTCCGAGTCGGAGGCGGAGTGAGTCCGGTCGCTATGCGTCCGTGGCTGGCCCGGCAAACGGGCCGGCAACACACGGACGGACTTGTACCGGTGTGGATGCGAGCACCTCGCCCCGGATGACTCGGGGCGGAGCCGCCGTCGGACGGGTGGGGCAGAGGAGCCGAGCGACTGCGGACGCGAAGCACGCACGGCGCACGTGCAGCAGCCGGACGGCTGGAGCGCCCCTGCGGAGTCTGTCGGTGGCTCTCAGGGACTCCTCGCAGCGAGCGAGAGCCTCTTCGGCGATTCCGATGTCGGCCGAAGGGGCGAGGGTGATGCGGATCTTGCTGCAGGTGCCGGCCAGCGCCCCGGGGCCGACGTCGTCGAGAGGGTCGGAGCCGGTCCACCACGTGAGTTCCCCGGCGATGTAGACCAGGGCCCGCACGTACGAGAATCGGGGAAGGCCGTCGAGCGTCGTCGGGACCGGCCATCTCGTTGCCGAAGTAGGGATGGTCGTTCTCATGTCCGGTGGCGGCGTGGCCAGGCTTCTCCGACGTCAGGCGCGGATCGGGCGGGGTCCGGCCCGCGTGCGACGCCTTGGTGGTCCGGCTCCTGATGGACGAGCACACCCAGGAGGGTGATCACGAGGACGTGGCCCATCAGCCAGAGCGTCCACATGAGCGTCTCCACCGAATCACCGGCCTCAGGGTTCTGGGCGCCCCCGCCGGTCGGCGGTCGGTGAGAGTCCGGGGTCGGCACGGGGGCGGCACGGGGGCGAGCCGGGCGGGGAAGCAGGTGCGGGATTTGCCGGGGGAAGGAGGATCGTGCTCATCGGCTTCCTTGTCTGGACAGCTGCTGGGCATGGCGGGCTGAACGCCGGGCACATCCGGAACGCGCGACGCCGAGGGAAGTCGGTCTGCGCGGTGGGCCCGATCCGAGGCGCGAACTCCTCGGTGGCTCATACGGAACACCTGCCAAGCTCTTTGTGACAGTGCAGACTTGTTGCACCGCGCGGCAGTGATGTTGAAATTCTGCCGATGACCTGCGCGGTTGGCGGATCGAGAAGGTCTGGGGAGAACGCGATGACGCGATGGGGACGGCTTGCCACGCAGCGCAGAGCCGCCGGCTTCACCCAGGAACAGCTGGCAGAGCTGATGAACGTCGACCGCACAACAGTGCATCGCTGGGAGAAGGGCACAGCGACGCCGCAACCGTGGCAGATGCCGAAGCTCGCCAGATTGTTGAAGGTTGCCGTGGCCGAGCTGCCGGCCCTTCTCCCCGGCAGTCCGAATGCCGACGTGCAGGCAGCATCACCAAAGGACGGCGAGCGCCTCCTGGAGGTGGTGCACCAACCTGGGCAGGGCGGGCTGGTGCCGCCGTCCGCAGTGTCTCCGTTGGCACAGTTGGGCGGCCTGGTCACGGACTGGCTGTCCGTCAACTCGGACCGCGGCACCACGGCAACGTCGCTTCCGGTGACCGAGGCCGATATCGGTGCTGTGGAGGGCATGCTCGACCTGTTCCGTCAACTCGACCACACGCACGGGGCTCGGCAGTACCGGCGGCAGGTCAGCTCCTACATCGACAACGAACTCGAAGCCCTTCTCCGTCGTCCGGCCTCGGACGAGTCGCTCGCTCGCCGACGGGCGAAACTCACTGCCGGGTTCTGCGAGCTCGCCGGATACCAGGCTGTCGACACCGGCAACCCCGACGAGGCCCAGACCTACTACCGGCGCGCACTCACCCTGACGGCGGTGACCAACGACCAGGCGTACGGCGCCTACCTCGTGGCGGTCAACCTCGGGCACCTTGCGCTGCACTGCGGAGAGCCGGAGACCGCCCTGCGGTGGGCAGCGTCGGCCCGGGCGGCTGCCGGGAGCGCCGCGAGCCCGGCGACCCGGGCCGCCATCACCGTCGTTGTGGCCCGCGCCAACGCCAGGCTGCGCAGGGAGGGCGAGGCGACGAAGCTGATCATCCAGGCCGAACGGCTACTCGAAACCGTCGACCACCAGGACGAACCCGCCTGGATCCGCTACTTCAACCAGGCCTACCTTGCGGACGAGGTGGCCCACTGCCTCCACGATCTCGGTCGCGCCCCGGCCGCAAGGAGCCAACTCGCCGAAGCCCTCAGTGGTGTGGGCGAGGACAGGGTTCGCCGACGCGCGATCGATGCCGCTCTGCTCGCCGCCACCTGGCTGCGCAGCGGAGAAGTCGACCAGGCGTGCGCGGCCGCCCGGGACGCCATCGCCTACACCGCCAGGACCGGGTCAGGCCGGTGCGTCGAAAGGGTGGCCGGGGTTCTGGCGGACCTGAGTGCTCATGTCGACTACGCCCCGGCCCGGGAGCTGCGCGAGTTCGCCCGGGCCGTGCTGCCGGAAGCCGATGGGGTGGCTATCCGGCTTTCGGGCGGCTCATGATGCTTTGGTAGAAGTCGAGTTCGGCGTGGAGCGCCTGCTCCCGGTCCGAAGGCGCCGACAGGTAGTGGTCGCCGTCCTTCAGGAGCAGGCTGGTGTGCTCACCGCCTAGGGCGGACAGCTCCTGGGCGAACCGCATGGCCTCTTCGGCGGATGTGATCGTGTCTGCGGTGCCGTGGATCACCAGCACGGGGCATCGGATCCCTTCGGGCACCACGGCGCCGGCGGTCCCTCGCAGCGCGGCTGCGTGGGGGCGCTGGAACTCCGGTACGGACAGCTCCCACTGCACGGGATCGATGATCGCCGAGACGGCCGTCGCGCCGGCGAACGGTCCGGGGCGGCTCGCTGCCTGCAGTGCGGTGTACCCGCCGGCGCTCGCGCCGGTGATGAACATCGCGTCGGGCCGGGCCACGCCGGTCGACCGCAGGTGCTCGGCCACCACCGCGCAGTCGTCGACGTCGTACTCGCCCCAGTGGCCGTGCAGTTCCTGGCGGAACGTCCGGCCCCGGCCGGTACTGCCCCGGTAGAGGACCTCGGCGACGGCGAAGCCGTGGCTGACGAAGAACTGGGTCGTCCAGTCCAGCCGCAGAGGGACGTCGTCCGTCGGACCGGGGTGCGCCCGTACGACGAGTGGCACCGGAGCCGCCACCGTCGGTGGCCGGTGCAGCAGGAAACGAACCGGTCCGCCGGAACCCGGCGTGGCGTCGACCGACGGTGGGGCGGGCGTCCAGGGAATAGCCGACTCGCGGGCTGCGCCCAGCGGGAGGGCCGGGGCGTCCGCTCCGGCCGCGAGGTCGAGTGACCACAGGTCCGGAGCGGAGGTCGGGGTAGCTCCGATGACGGCGAGCCGGTCGCCGTCGACGGCGACGTAGGGCTTCACGGAGGTGAGGTTCGGGCCGAGCCTGCGCGAGCCGCCATCGGGATCGACGGCCACGAGTTGGGTGGAGAACCCGTCCAGGACGGTCAGCACCACGGTGCCGTCGGGGGTGAACCCGTACGACTGGTAGCCCCCTTCCCACGGGGCCGGCGCGAAGTCCGCGTCGATCGGCAGGACGGCCGTCGCCGTGCTTCCTCGGAGGCGGTACAGGTTCCACCAACCCGTCCGGTCGGACATGAAGTACAGCGAGCCGTCCGGTCCCCAGGAAGGCTGGACCACGGACTCCGAGGCACCGCCGGCCACCGCGCGACCCGACGCGGGCCGGTCGGAACGGATGTCCGCCAGCAGGAGCCGGCAGCTGTCCCAGGGCATCCGGTCCCGGCCCCACTCCAGATACGCCAGGGCGTCTCCCGCGATCCGGGGGCAGGAGACGAACTCGGACGAACGAACCAGTACCTGGACGGCACCGGCCGGCGAGACCGCGACGAGCTCGTCCGCGATGCCGTCGCCGCGCACCGCGAGCACACCACCGTCCGGGCCCGCAACGAGGTCCCCGTACTGCTCGGAGCCGCGGACGGGCACGATCCTCTCCGGTGCGCCGCCGAGCGGTTGACAGAAGAGGGAACCGTCGTCGCCGACGAACCACACCCCGCCCCCCACTACGGCGAAGCCGCCCCCACCGTAGGCGTGGAGCTCACTGCCCACCGAGAAGCCGGGAGACGTCACCGGGAAGGCCGTGCCGGTGCGGTCCGAACACATCACCCGACGGACCCCGCCGTGATCGGGATCGGACTGCAGCCACCACAGCGAGCCTGCCGCTGCCTGGAGTTCGTCGTAGGTGACGACCTTCTGCGCAACCCATGCGGGTGACAGCCCGCTGTCCTGAGACCTCATGGAACGGATCCTGCCGAATCATGTGGGTAAGTGCCACCACCACAGGACGGCCCATACGCGGGCTTCGGGTGTTCGGTCTTGGGTTGGAGGGGCCAGCCTCGTTCCTGAGGACCTCGGCGCCGCCCCTGTCCTCGTTCACAGGCGGCAGCGCCGAGTCGGCCTCGCAACTACGGGCTATACGGCAGCCGTGAGTGGGCTCGTCGTCAGGTCGCTGATGCTCTCGGCGGCCTTGAGCGTGTGGAAGATCAGCGGGCGCAGGTCGGCCGGCATCTCGGTGGAGCGCTTGAGCATGAGGACGGCTCCCATGATGGAGTCGTGCCAGTGGACCGGGGCGGCGACGGAGTCCCAGCCGGGCATGCACTCCTGGCGGCCGCGCGAGAGGTGACTCCTCGGTCTGGCGGCCAGACGCGTTGCGGTACCTGATCTTGTATTCGTGCGGGCACCTGCTCCAGCGGGCCTTCGGGTGCTCGCACTCCTTGAAGAGGCTGCCCATTCCGTGGATGAGAGCTGTGGTTGACATGGTGGGCCGACCTCCGGAGTCATGCTGACCTTTTGCTGACTCCGGATGCTTGATCACGCCCCTGATCTGGGCAGAAACGCCGACCGCGTGATAACAAGCAGAACTACGCCCGCCTGCAGAAGGCCAAGAAGCTGTGGGACGACAAGAACGTCTTCCACCACGCCCAGTCCGTCACCCTGCCGTCCTGACCGCGCACGCAGAGCGGTACGTTCCCCGCTGCGGGATCGGAGGTCCGCCCTCCAGACGAGTGGGAGCCCGCAGACGAGGCAGGTGCGAGACTTTCCCGGTCCTGTCGGCGCCGCCGTTCGTCCGCGAGGTCCCCCTGGTAGTCGGCATGGCCGTCGACCGGCGGCTCCGCGTCCGGTCTCAGCCGTAGGAGACGACCGCGACCGGACACTGCACGTGGTGGATGGCGGCGTGCGCGACCGGCCCGATGTGGGCGCCGATCGGCGAACGCCGGATTCGGCGGCCGACCACGAGGAGGCCGGCGCCGGCTGCGGCCTCGACGACACCGGCCGCCGCGTTGTCGCGGACGAATGCCGTGTTCACGGTCACCCGGGGGCAGCGCGACCTCCAGGGTGCGAGTGTGTCCGTGAGCTGCCGCTGTTCGAGGGCGGACAGCTCCCCGTACATGCTCCCGACGGCGGCGAGTGCCGTGTACTCGCTGCTGATCGGCGGCGCCCAGACGTGGACGATGCGGAGCTGCGCCGAGCGGAGCCCGGCGGCCTCGAAGGCGAAGGCGATGACGTCGTCGCAGGGGCGCCGGAGGTCGAGGCCGAGGACGACGTCGCCGTCGTCGGCGGCGTCCGGCGACGCGCTCGCCTGCTCGTCCTCCTCCGCCCGTACCAGTACGACCGGGCAGGTCGCCCGGCGCAGCACCTCCTGGCTCACCGAACCGACCAGGAAGCCGCGGACGGTGCTCAGCCCGCGCGAGCCGAGGACCAGCATGGTGGCGTTCCGGCCGGCCGCTTCGAGAGCCTCGGCCGGATCCTCGCGGACGTGCGCCGAGGTGATCTCGGCGCCGGCGGCGAGGACGGCCCGGAGCTCCGTCTCCTTGGCGGCCAATTGCTCCCGGCTCCAGCTGATCGCGTCGTCGGTGCCGAGGACGTCGGTGTTCGGCCACGGCCAGGCCTGGACGAGGACGAGCGGCAGTCCTCGTAGCAGCGCCTCGCGGGCGCCCCATCCGGTCGCGGCCACGCTCTCCGGCGAGCCGTCGAAGCCCACCACGATCGGTCCGCTCACAAGACCCTCCAGGGTAGGGGCGTGGGTGGTCACGAGGGAGACGGCGGCCGGTCCGGCCCGGGCCTCGTTCGGGTCGGCAACTACTTCGGCCGGGTCCGGCCGGGTCCGCCACCGTGCTGGGCCGGTGCGAGGGCGTCATCCCTCCTTCCATGGTGGGGCCGACGACGCGAAGCGGCACGGGCAGACGGTGGGGCGGGCCCGGTGGGGCGAGGGGAAGCGGCCGTCCCGCGCACGCCGGGTGCCGGTTGTCCCGGGTCGAACCGGCCCCGGCGGCAGAGACCGCCCGGCCCTGTGCGGAGGTGCTGGGTGAAGTCGCGGACGTCGATCGCGTCCCGCCAGGCTTCGCCGCGGAAGCCCTCCCAGGCCGGGGCGGGGGCCGGGCGCGTGTGCTGCGAGGTGGTCATCTCGGTGTCCCTTCTCAGGCCTGGTCGCCGTAGTAGGCCTGGCGCATCAGCCGCTGCAGGTCGGCGAGCATCGGCATTCGGGGGTTGGCGGGGGCGCACTGGTCCTCGTAGGCGTTCATCGCCTGCTGCGGCAGGGCTGCCAGGAAGGCCGCCTCGTCGACCCCGGCCGCCTTGAACGAGCGCGGGACGCCGGCACGGTCGCGCAGGTCCTCGACCGCCGCGGCGAGCGACTCCACCCCCTGCTCCGGGGTCGCGGCCGGCAGGCCGAGCATCCGGGCGATCGCCTGGTAGCGCTCCGGGGCCCTCCGAGCAGGCCGTCGTGCTCGACGCGGAGATCCGCGAGGAGGCCCTCGTCGAGTCCCTCCCGGCGCGAACCTGCGGTCAGGACGGCCAGCACGGGGCAGAGCTTCTCCCGGGTCAGGGGCTCCGAGGCACTGCGACCTCCCTGGTCGTCGGCCCGGCCGTGGCGCCGGTGCGCACGGTCCCGTCCGGCGACAAGCGTCCCGCCGGCCGGCGGCCCGGCCACAGGGGCCGAGCAGCCCCACCTCGGCACCGAAGGTCCCGGGTCCGCGGCCCGCAGGCGAAGGCGCCGCACTCCGGGCCGGCACGAGCCGCTTCCTCCGGCGTGGCCGGATGCACCCGGCGGGTGCCGTCCTCAAGCCGTCCGACCCGTATGACGGAACTCCGTCGAGGCCGAGCGGCGACGTCGCTTCGTCGGGCAGTCCGTGGCTCCTGCCTGATCTCTCCCCGGAGAAGAAGTGATCACGCGCTCGATGGCGAGGCGGCAGCGGCCCGGGGCTGTCGTTGCGGCGGATCGGCTCCGGCCGTCGGGTCGCCGGCGCTTCGCAGGGCAGTGTGCTCAGGCGTCATGACGTGGGCTCGGGTCAGGTGGTGGTCATGCGGCCGCGTCGACGAGGGCTTGGAGCAGGCGCTGGGGGTCTTCGGCGATGCGGTTGCAAACGTAGAGCCACCATTCCGTGCCGAAGACGATGTACTCCCGGGTGGGGTGGCCGCGCTCGGCCATGGCTTGGAGGCGGTCGGGCCCGAGGCCGAGGAGGGTCTCGAACTCCCAAGGATCGGAATCGGTGCCCTTCCCTCCGAGGTGCCGGTCAACGCGGTTGATCAGATCCCAGTCGTGCGTGGCGAAGGAGCACAGATGGCCCGAGTCGGCCAGCTGTTGCGCATACGCAAGATACGCGGCGGTCAGGGCCGGGGCCTCGCGCCGGTGGGCGATGGCCTCAGGTTCGAGGAAGGCGCCCTTGACCAGGCGGATGCGGCCGGGACGGGAGAGCAGCTCCGGCAGGTCGTCTGCGGTGCGATACAGGCGTGCCTGGACGGTGATGCCCACATGGTCGAACCGCTCGCACAGCTTGCGATGCAGGGCGAGAACCTCGTCGGTCCGGTCGGAGCCTTCAGCCGAGATCACCATCTCCCGCCCGGTGTCGGCGGTGGCCTGGGCAAGGCGGGAGGCGTTGGCAAGGGCAAGCTCCGCGTCGACGGCGAGGCCGATGTGGGACAGGTCGAGGGAGATCGAGCACCCGGGTGGCAGCAGACGGGCCGCGGAGAGGAACGTGTCGGTCTCCTCCGTGGCTCGCCGCGGGTCGCGGCAGCTCTCGCCCATGTACTCCACGTTCACGCGGTGGCCGGCGGCCAGGACCTGCTGCGCCCGCGCCAGGGCGTCGGGCAGGGTTTCACCGGCCACGTACCGCCGCGCGACCTTGCGGGCCAGAGGGCCCAGGACCGGGTCGCCTGGGACGCGCCGCTTCAGCTCCTCGTCGAGCGCGAGCCCACGCAGGACTTGGGCGGCCTCTGACGAGAGGGCGGCGTTGGGGGCGGGGGTCTGCGTGGTCATGCGCTGTGCCTAGCTGTTCGCGGGACGGATGAACGCCTGCGAGCCTTCCAGAGTGGCGCTCCCACCTGAGAGTGGCAGAAATGACAGGTAGGCTGAAATTCCTGCCACCGCAGTGAGAAGGGATCGGGAATCCGTGCTTCACGACGTCGCCGTCCTGGCCCTCCAGGGTGCCCACGCGTTCGAGCTGGGTGTGTTCTGCGAGGTCTTCGGGATCGACCGCAGCGACGACGCGCTGCCCGCGTACGACTTCGCTCTCGTCTCGGCCACCGGCGACAGCGTGCCGACCCGCCACGGCTTCGAGGTGCGGGTCCGGCACGGCCTGGAGCGGCTGGCCTCGGCGGACCTCATCTGCGTCCCGGCCTACGACCTCAATTCGCGCCAGCCGGACCACCTGACCGAGGAACTGCGGGCTGCTGTGAAGCGTGGCGCCCGGGTCCTGAGCATCTGCACCGGGGCCTTCCTCCTGGGCGAGGCCGGGCTGCTCGACGAGCGACGCTGTACCACGCACTGGCGCTACACCGACGAACTCGCCCGCCGCCACCCGCGTGCCCGGGTCGAGTCGGACGTGCTCTACGTCGACGAGGACCCGGTCATCACCGGCGCCGGCACCGCCGCCGGCGTCGACACCTGCCTCCACCTCATCCGCAAGGAGCACGGCAGCGCCGTCGCCAACGCAATCGCCCGCCGCATGGTCACACCCCCGCACCGGGACGGCGGCCAGCACCAGTACCGCCAACGCCCCCTCCCCCGGGAGGGGACCGGGTCCCTCGCCCCTGTCCTGGCCTGGGTGGAAGCCAACCTCGACCAGGACCTGACCGTCGACGCAATGGCCTACCGTGCCCACCTCTCCCCACGGACCTTCGCCCGACGCTTCCGGCAGGAGACCGGGACCACGCCGCTGCAATGGCTGACCGGGCAGAGAGTCCTGCTCGCGCAGCACCACCTGGAGACCACGGACGACCCGGTAACCGCTATCGCCCACCGCGCGGGCTTCGGTACCGTCGACAACCTCCGCCACCACTTCGCCCGTCACCTCGGCACGACGCCCCAGGCGTACCGGCGGGCGTTCAGAGCCCTGCCCGCCAGCCGACGATCCGCGCCCCTCACAGTTTCACGAGGGCCGCGCAGCACTGACTGATCGCTGTCCGGTCCTGAGAACAGACCAGGTCGGCAGGCCCGTCACTCACCGGTGACTGCACGGCGGTGGCCCGGACACTGTGCACCGCCCACGATCGAAGACCCGGCAAGCCGGTGCCGAGTTCGCCGCCGCCGTTGTCGCTCCGCCGCCGTCCCACGGCGGTCGTCGCTCCGCCGTCGTCCCACCGGGCGGCCGCGACGGAGCGGGCCGCGGCCGTCCGCTCCGGCGCCCGGCGCCGGGTGACCGACGGAGTGTGACGGCGCGCCATACCGCGCGGGGAGCACGACCGCACCGGGACCGTCGTTCCCGCAGTCGGGACCAACGGCCCGCAGACCGGCGAGGTGCCCGGGGCGCACGATTCGAGTGGACACCGGGACCGCGAGCGCACCGACCGTCCGTGCCGCCCCTCACCACGGGCGGCACCGCCACGGGCGCCCGGACCGGACAGCGCCCCGAACTTCTGCTCGACCCGAGTCGGTACCGGGCACTCCGGCGCACCGGCTCGAACGGACCGCCACCGCCGAACCACCTCAGCAGAGGAGTGCCGATCATGGCCACCCAGAACGTCCACACGCCCCTGACGCCCCGCCGCGCCACCCTCCGACGCGCCGTCGCCCGGCAGACCGCCGCCCGCACCGCATCGGCCGCGGCCGCCGCCCTCGCCACCGTCCGGATCGCGCTCGGGGCGCTCTTCCTCTGGGCCTTCCTCGACAAGACCTTCGGTCTCGGCTACGCCACCGCCGACGGCCGTGCCTGGGTCGACGGAGCCTCACCCGCCCAGGGCTTCCTGAGCCACGTCGCGGCGGGGCCGTTCCGCGGGACCTTCCACGCCATGGCCGGCCAGGCCTGGGTGGACTGGATGTTCATGCTGAGCCTCCTCGGCCTCGGTCTCGCACTGATCGGTGGTGTCGGGCTGCGGATCGCCGCGGTCGGGGGCACGGCTCTGCTCGGCCTGATGTGGGCCGCCGAGTGGCCGCCCGCCCGTCACCTGGCCGACGGCACCGCGAGCGGATCCACCAACCCGCTGCTCGACTACCACGTCCTCTACGCCCTGGTCCTCGTCCTCCTGGCCGTGACCGGCTCCGGCGCCACCTGGGGCCTCGGCCGCCGCTGGGCCGAGCTTCCGGTGGTCCGCGACAACGCCTGGCTACGCTGACCTCCGTACACCACACCGCCCCCGGGCCGGCCGCGACTTCCGTCGCGGCCGGCCTGCGTGTTGCCGGGGCGGCCGGTGAAGCCCCCGCCCGCAGCAGCGTCGGCCGGACGTCGGTCGCCGTCCGGAGCCGGCCGTCGGTGTGTCCGGACCGGCCGTCCGAGAAGCGGCGGTTTGGGCGCTGTCACGCCGTTGCGGTCGTCTGCCAGAATCGACCGGCCGATGGCAGGGGACGAGGAGGATCGCGTGGGTGGGGACGAGGTTCGGTCGCGGATCCCGCAGCTGAGGCTTGACGAGCTGCTGGAGGAGTTGCAGGCGAGGATCGACGTGGCCCGGGGCACCCGGGACCGGGTGCACAGCCTGCTGGAGGTCGTACTGTCGGTGGGCCGGGAGCTGGACCTGACACAGGTGCTACGGCGCATCGTGGAGGCGGCCGCCGTCCTGGTGGACGCCCGATACGCGGCACTCGGGGTGATCGGCCCCGACGGTGAGACGCTCTCGCAGTTCCTCACCGTGGGCCTGTCCGAGGAGGAGATCGAGCGGATCGGCCCCTATCCGACGGGCCGGGGCCTCCTGGGGGAGCTGATCCGTCGACCGGAGCCGCTCCGTCTGGCGGACCTCTCGGAGCACCCGTCGTCGTACGGCTGCCCGGCGCACCACCCGGTGATGCGGGCGTTCCTCGGGGTGCCGGTGCGGGTGCGCGAGGAGGTCTTCGGCAACCTGTACCTGACCGACAAGCGCTCCGGCGAGGAGTTCGACACCGACGACGAGTCGGTGATCTCCACGCTGGCGGTGGCGGCCGGGGTGGCGATCGACAACGCCCGGCTGTACGAGGAGGCGCAGCGTCAGCAGCGCTGGCTCGGCACGAGTGCGGAGATCACCCGCGGTCTGCTGTCGGGAGGGTCCCGTTCCGAGGTGGTCGAGCTGATCGCGCGTCGGGCGCGGGAGATCACCGGCGCCGAGCTCTCGGACGTCTCGGTGCCCGTGCCGGGGACCGGGACGATGCGGGTGGAGCTGGCGCTGGGCGGGGACGCGGCCCGGAGGCTGGGCCTGGACGTGCCGCTGGAGGGAACGCTGGCGGGTGAAGCGTGTGCGCAGGGCACTCCGGCGGCCACGGTGGACCTGGCCGGCGATCCGCGCTTCCCGGCGGGGCCGTGGCGGTACGACGGTCTCGGCCCGGCGGTGGCCGTGCCGCTTGGCCGGGCGGGCGGTCCGGTGGACGGCGTGTTGCTGCTGGCCCGGCGGACGGCGGAGTCGGCGTTCACGGACCGGGAGATCGGCCCGCTGCTGGGCTTCGCGGACCAGGCGGCGCTGGCGCTGGAGCTTGCCGAGCGCCGCCGGGACGCCGAGCAGTTGGTGATGCTGGAGGACCGGGACCGGATCGCCCGCGACCTGCACGACCTGGCGATCCAGCGGCTGTTCGCGACGGGGATGACACTGCAGAGCGCGGCCCGGTTGATCGACCACACCGGCGCCTCGGACCGGGTGCTGAGGGCGGTGGGGGATCTGGACGAGACGATCAAGATCATCCGGTCGACGATCTTCGGCCTGCGGGCGCGCGAGGTGGAGGGCACTCAGGGTCTGCGGTCGCGGGTGGTGCGGGTGGCCGAGGAGGCGCAGGCGGCGCTGGGCTTCCCGCCCCGGCTGAGCATGGAGGGCCTGCTCGACACGGATGTGTCGGCGGAGCTGGCCGATCACGTGGTGGCGGTCCTAGGCGAGGCGCTGAGCAACGCTGCCCGGCACGCACGGGCAGGCCGGGTCGAGGTGGTGCTGCAGGCGACCGGGTCGCGTGTGGTGCTCACGGTGCAGGACGACGGGGTGGGCATCGCGGAGCAGGGGCGGCGGAGCGGGCTGCGCAACCTCGCGGAACGGGCCGAGAGCCTGGGGGGAGTCTTCGAGCTGACGAGCCCCGAGGCCGGCGGTACCAGGTTGGCCTGGTCGGTGCCGCTGGTGCACTGACCCGGCCCTCGGGCGGGGTGTTCGACGTTCGGCGTGCCGAGGTCCGGTCAGGGCCGGGCCGGGCGCGTCGACGGGAACAGGCGGCCGCTCACCAGTTCGGGGAGGATCCGGACGGTGACCGTGTCGGTCGGACCGTTCGCCGTGTGATCCGGCGCGACGTCGGCGCGGCCGAGGACGGTCACGCTCCAGCCGGTGCCTTCGGCAGCGTCGAGCTCTCCCGCCTCGAAGGCGACGATCGCGCCGGATACCGCACGGACCAGTTCGGACTCGGCGCCGGCGTTCAGCAGCACGCTGCCGTCGGCGCCGAGGCTGTAGCGGGCGGGCTGAACGGCGGGCAGTGCACCGATGGTGTAGACGACCCGGCCGACCGCGAGGCCGGCGAGGCGTCGCCGGCATTCCCACTCGTCCAGCGTTGTGGAGTGAGGTGTCATGACAACGATGGTGCCTTCGCACCGGGCGCCGGGGGAGAGGCCGTTGGTCCCCGTTGACGCTGCCGACCGGACCTGCCCGGTCGGGTGTCCCCGGGGCGGCCGGTTCAGCGGTTGGGCCGACCGGTCGGCTGCGTGCGGTCGGCCAGGGTCTGATTGGCGATCAGGGCGGCCTGGACACGCCGCTCCACGCCCAGCTTGGCCAGCAGGCGGGAGATGTGGTTCTTGACGGTCTTCTCGGCGAGGTAGAGCCGCTGGCCGATCTGCCGGTTGGTGAGCCCCTCGCCGACCAGCGCCAGGACCTCCCGCTCGCGCTCGGTGAGCTGGGGGAGTCCGGAGCTGGATGCGGTGACGGTGTCTCCGCGCAGGCGGGCCATCAGCCGGGTGGTGGCGCCGGAGTCGAGCATCGACTGGCCGGAGGCGACGGTGCGGACGGCGGAGACGAGGTCGGTACCACTGATCTGCTTGAGGACGTAGCCGGAGGCCCCGGCCATGATGGCGTCCAGGAGCGCCTCCTCGTCGTCGAACGAGGTGAGGATCAGGCAGGCCAGGTCGGGCATGCGGGAGCGCAGTTCGCGGCAGACCGTCACCCCGTCGCCGTCCGGCAGCCGCATGTCGAGTACCGCGACGTCGGGGCGCAGCGCGGGGACACGGGCGAGCGCCTGCTCGACGGTGCCGGCCTCGCCGATCACCCGGAGGTCGGGCTCGGCGTCCAGCAGGTCGTGGACGCCGCGGCGGACCACCTCGTGGTCGTCCAGCAGGAACACCTTCACCGGGCCGTGCGCCCCGGCCGCAGGACTGTCCGTCATCACCACTCCAACCCCGTGGGCCCGCCCTGGCGGCAGGTCGCGTGTGAGCCTCTGCGAAGTCTGGCGTGACCGGGGGCGGTTCCGATAGGGCCGGACGGCCCTACTTCGCCCGGGTGCCGGGAGCGGCAAGGGGGTTGAGGCGAGGAGCACGGGTCGTCCGGACGAGCAGGAGAGCTTCTGCGGGGCGTACTCGGCGAGTTCCGCGAGGGCAGTGGCCGGCGCCGGGGGGGCGTGGTGTCGCCTCCGGTCAGTCCTGGCGGCTGTCGCGCGGCGCGGGCGGCCGCGGCGGTCGCCGGCCGTTCTGCGGACACGTGTCCGGATCGGACCAGCACCGCGGGGACGGGAGTGCTCGCCGTCACCGCGACGCCCTCGGCCCTTGGAACTCCACCGTGCACAAGTACTGTGCTTGTGCTCGGGCCCCCGGGGTGTCGGCCTCACCGAGAGAGGTCGCTGCTCTGTCGGTGATC
The DNA here is from genome assembly GCF_036013975.1 of Kitasatospora sp. NBC_00458. Taxonomy (NCBI): domain Bacteria; kingdom Bacillati; phylum Actinomycetota; class Actinomycetes; order Kitasatosporales; family Streptomycetaceae; genus Kitasatospora; species Kitasatospora sp. NBC_00458. Next base: position 161,676 of record NZ_CP107904.1, on the reverse strand, counting down.
GGTGCCCGGGAAGGACGCAGCCAGGGCAGGACGGCAAGGCCTCCGTCGCAGACTCGTCGAGCCGCCACGAGCAGGCGGCGGCCCGGAGATCGGTCAGACCAGGCCGGCGCCCCAGGCGCGGGCGCGGTCGAGTTCGCCGGCCCGCAGGGGGCCGTCGGCCTCCTCGACGACGAATCCCTCGGGTTCCGCCACCACGTCGTAGTAGTGGCGGGAGAGGCGCTGCGCTATGCCTTCCGCCGCGCCGCCGCTCATCCGCATGTCGGCGCGGGTGTCGAAGGCGGCCGCGTGGGTACCGGCCCCGGCCTTCGGGAGGTCGTGGAACCACGTGCGAAGACCGGGCCCCTCCGCCGTCGAAGCGGCTTCCCGCGCGGCGTCCTCGTGGCCCTCCTTCTTCGCCTCGGCCGTGGCGGCCATCCTGCGGCTGAGACCGGAGGACATGCCGCGCATGTGCGTCGGGCCGCCGACCACCAGGAGATCGGCGGTCCGCGCCAGGCCGGCGTCGGCCTCTGCCACCGGGATGCAGTCGACCGCCGCGTCCGGGGCGGCTTCGTGGATGCCCGCGGCGATCGCTTCGGCGATCTCGCGCGTGTTGCCGTACATGCTCTCGTACACGATCACTGTGTGCATCGCTCTCACCTCTCTCCTTCCATCGTCCTCCGCCACCGCCTTTCCGGGTGTGGGCCGTTCGGCCCTGACCGTGCCGCCGACAGCACCGTTGCCGCCGGTGGTGCGCCGGGTTCCCTATGGCCGGTCCCGGTCTCTGGTGCGACGCGGCCGTCCGGCGCGCAGAATCGTTGCGTGACGACGCCAAGCCCAGCGGAGCCGGAACCGGCGACGGCTGCGACCGAGTCGGCCCCGCCCGCCGAGTCCGCGCGGCCCGTGCGGGTGTTCCTGCTGGACGACCACGAGGTGGTCCGGCGAGGGGTGAGCGACCTGCTCGGGGCGGAGCCCGACATGGAGGTCGTGGGTGAGGCCGGAACCTGTGCGCAGGCCCTGGCGCGCGTCCCGGCGCTACGACCGGACGTCGCGGTCCTGGACGTCAGGCTGCCGGACGGTGACGGCGTCACAGTCTGCCGGGACCTGCGCGCTCTCCAGCCGGAGCTCGCCTGCCTGATGCTGACCTCGTTCGACGACGACGAGGCGCTGCTCGACGCGATCATGGCGGGCGCGGCCGGGTACGTGCTGAAGCAGGTCAAGGGCGCCGACCTGGTCGGTGCGGTGCGGACGGTCGCCTCCGGGCAGTCCATGCTCGACCCGGCGACCACCCGCAAGCTGATGGAGAGCCTCCGCCACCACGACGAGAGCCCGACCGAGGCCGCGCTCGCCCGGCTGACCCCGCGCGAGCGGGAGATCCTCGTCCTGGTCGGCGAAGGAAAGACCAATCGGGAGATCGGCCGGGAGCTCTACCTCGCCGAGAAGACGGTCAAGAACCACGTCTCGCGCGTGCTGGCCAAGCTGGGGGTGGAGCGACGGCTCCAGGCCGCCGTGCTCGCGGCCCACGCGGACCCCGAGCACCGGCCCGACCGGCCCCACTGAGCGGGCGCGGCCGCACCGGGCCCGCCCGGCCCCGCGGACAGGGCCGGTCGGCCCATGCACCGCCCAGGGCCCCGGATGCACGGTGGAGGTGAGGCAGCAGCCCCACCCCGTCCGGCCGAGGAGCCCACGATGACCTACTGGAACGATCACGGCATGAACGGCTGGGGCTTCGGCCTGATGGCCGTCGGGATGCTGCTGTTCTGGGGACTGGTCGTCGTGGCGGTCGTCCTCCTCGTCCGCCACCTGGTGCAGACGCCGCGGAATCCGCAGGGCACGAACCCCTCCCCGCCACCCGAACGCATCCCGCCCGAGCAGCTGCTCGCCGAACGCTTCGCCCGCGGGGAGATCGACGCCGACGAGTACCGCCACCGCCTGGAGGTACTGCGATCCGGCGCCGACCCGCCCGCCGGCTGACGCCACACCCCGGGAGCCCGCCATGCCCACCCTCGCACTCGACGCCGCCGCCCTGGAGAAACTGGTCTCCGCCGCCGTGGCCGCACCCTCGATCCACAACAGCCAGCCCTGGCACTTCCGGCTCGATCCGGAGACGTCGATCCTGGAAGTGCGCGCCGCGCGCGAGCGCGCCGTCCCGGCCGCCGACCCCGAGGGGCGGGCCATGCACATCTCCGTCGGCGCGGCGGTGCTCAACCTCCGGGTCGCCGCCCGCCACCTCGGCTGGGCGCCCGAGGTGCGGCTGCTGCCGGATCCCGCCGACCCGGACCTGTTCGCCGCGGTCCGCCTGGACGAGACGTCCCCGGTTCGACTCCCCGGCACGGAGAGCCTGTACGACGCCGTCTGGCGCCGCCACTCCATCCGCACACCGTTCACCGACCGGCCCGTGCCGGCCGACGTGCTGGACCAGTTGGTGGCAGCGGCCCGGGAGGAGGAGACGATCCTCCACCTCCCCGGCCGGGAGGAGACCGACCGGTTGCTCGGACTCACCGCCGAGGCCGAGCGCCGCAGCACCACCGACCCCGGCAAGCGGGCCGAGAGCCGCGACTGGATCCGCAGCGGCGACGTGCCGGCCTACGGCATCCCGGCCCGCGCCCTGGGCCCGCAGGACCGGGAGGGCCACCTGCCGATGCGGGACTTCTCCTCCCTCCGCCCCGCCGAGCACCGACCGCCCGCCACCTTCGAGCACGAGCCGCGCATCGCGGTGCTCACCACCGAGCGCGACCGCCCCGCGGACTGGCTGCGCACCGGACTCGCCCTGCAACACGTCCTGCTGGCCGCCACCGTCCACGAGGTGCGCGCCTCGCTCCTGCACCAGGCCATGGAGTGGCCGGACCTGCGATGGACGGTCCGGGAGCCCCACCTCAAGCCCGAGCACGTGCAGATGCTGATCCGCCTCGGCTACGGCCCGGAAGGAAGCCCGACCCCCCGAATGGCGGCAGCCGACGTCCTCGACCCCGGAGCCTAGGCCGGAGGGGCCAGCGGCACCCGCCACAGCAGCTCGGTGCCGCCGCCGGGCAGTGCCCGGGCACGGAAGGTGCCGCCCAGCTCGGCGGCCCGCTCGGCCAGGTTGGCCAGCCCGCTGCGCCGCCCGCCCTCAGGCAGCCCGACGCCGTTGTCCGTCACGGTGAGCACCAGGTCGGCGCCGGCCGTGAGCGACACCGCGACCGCGCTCGCAGCGGCGTGCCGGGCGGCGTTGGAGAGGGCCTCCTGGAGCACGGCGAGCACCGCGTCCGCGACCGTCGCCGGAACGGTGGCGTCGAGCAGGCCGGTCATCCGCAGGCTCGGGGTGAAGCCGAGTGTCCCCGCCGCCCGCTCGACCAGCTCGACCGCCCGGGCGCGCAGACCGTCGGCGTAGGGCCCGGCTTCGCGGGCGCGCAGGCCGAAGATGGTCGCCCTGATCGTCCTGGCGGTGTCGTCGAGGTCGTCGATCGCCCGGAGGACCCGGTCCGTTGCCTCCGGATGCTCGATGAAGCGGGTGGCGCCCTGCAAGGTCATCCCGGTGGCGAACAGTCGCTGGATCGCCAGATCGTGCAGGTCCCGGGCGATCCGGTCACGCTCCCGGAGCAGCGCGACCTGCTCCGAATCGCGACGGCGCTCCGCCAACTCCATGGCCACCGCCGCCTGGCCGGCGAATCCCAGGAGCGGACCGGACTCCTCCTCGCGGAACTGAGGGGCACCGGCCGCCCGGGCCAGCATCAGCACCCCGCGCGTTCCGTGCCCCGCGGTGCCGATCGGCACCGCGAGGGCCGGCCCCAGCCCCTCCCAACGCGCTGGACCGGCGGTGATCCGCGGATCCGTCCGCACGTCGGTGCTCACCACCAGCCCGCCGGTCCGGGCGGCGGCGCCGACGAAGGAGCCGTCCAGCGGGAGGACCAGGCCCCGGTGCCGGTCCTCGCCCAGCCCGACGGCGATCCGTACCTCCAACTCCTCCGAGCCCGCGAGCGGCAGGGCCACCACCGCGAGGTCGGCGCCGGCGATCTCGGCCGCCCGGGTGACCAGCAGGTCGAGCACCCGCTGCTCGGAGTCGCCGGCCAGCAGGCTGCCGGTGATCTCCGCGTTGGCCGTCAGCCAGCGCTCGCGCAGCTTGGAGCGGGCGTAGAGCCGGGCATTGTCGATCGCCACCCCGGCTGCCACGGCCAGGGTCGCGAGCACGGACTCGTCCTCGGCGTCGAACCGACCGCCCCCGCGTTTCTCGGTCAGGTAGAGGTTGCCGAACACCTGGCCCCGGATCCGGATCGGCACACCCAGGAAGGTGTTCATCGGTGGGTGGTGGGCCGGGAAGCCGGAGGAGGACGGGTGGTCCGAGATCCGGGCCAGGCGGAGCGGAACCGGGTGCCGGATCAGCTCCCCCAGAACACCGTGGCCGGAGGGCAGCGGTCCGATCCGCTCGACCAGTTCATCGCTCATGCCCACCGGGACGAACCGGGAGAGCCGGTGGTCGTCCCCGATCACCCCGAGGGCGCCGTACTCGGCGTTCACCAGCGTCACCGCCGCCTCGACGATGTGCCGGAGAACCTGGCCCAGGTCGAGTTCACGGCCCACCGCGAGGACTGCTTCCAGCAGGCTGTGCACCCGGTCACGGGTACCGCGGGCCGCGTCCAGCCGTGCCTGGAGCTCGTCCAGCAGATCGTCCAGCCGAAGCCGGGGCAGAGGGGTGGAATCCTCCGATGTGCTGCCCACCGGTTCCTCCGGGATCCGAGACTCGCCGGGTGCCACTGCCAGACTAGACGCGGCCACTCGGGCCCGCCCTTCCTCGCCCGCCGCCCGCCGGGGCCGATCGGCCCTGCCGCCGACCCCACCCGCCCCATGGCGACCACCCGCCCCAGGGGGAACGCTGGAGGAGAAGGCGGGACGGCATCCCCGTTCCGTACCGGCGAGGGCCGACGGGAGTGATCAGGACATGAAGGCGCTGACCTACCACGGACCGGGCCGCCGAACCTGGGGCGAGGTCCCGGACGCCGCCGTCCGCGACCCCGAGGACGCCGTCGTCCGAGCGGACGCGGTCACCATCTGCGGCACCGACCTGCACATCCTCAAGGGAGACGTCCCGGGGGTCGCCGACGGACGCGTCCTCGGCCACGAGGCCGTCGGCACCGTCACCGAGACCGGCCCCGGCACGAGGACCGTCCAGGCCGGGGACCGCCGCTTCGGCCTGGACGAGATGCAGGAGGCCTACGACGTCTTCGCCGACGCGGGCGGGAACGACGCCCTCAAGGTCGCGCTCTTCCGTACGTGACCCGGAGACCGGCAAACCGAGGAGTACACGGTGAACCAGGACCCCGACTTCGAAGCCGCCCGCCGTGCCGACCCTGCCGACGTCGCGCGCAGGATCGCCGAGCGGTGCTCCCAACTGGGCATGACCGAGCAGGTGCTGGCGAACCGGGCGGCCATGTCGCCGCGCTACCTCCAGCACCTGCTCGCGGCCGGACCGGGCTTCGACCCGGGCGGCTTCGTGCGGATCGCCGCCGCCCTGCAAGTCACCTGTCAGGACCTGTCGGAGGGCCGGGGCGACGCACCGCCGGGACAGCCCGGCGCGGCTCCGCGGCCGCTCCTCCTCCACCTCACGACCGCCGAGTGCTGGGAGATGATCGGCTCGCACGGCGTGGGGCGGATCGCCCTGCCCGTCGAGCCGGGGCCTGCGGTCTTCCCGATCAACTACACCGTGGAGGCCGGGACGGTCGCCTTCCGCACGGCCGTCCGGAGCAGCGCGGCCCCCGACGACGGCTCGCCGGTGTCGTTCCAGGTCGACCGGATCGACGACCGGCTCAGCCGGGGCTGGAGCGTACTGATCCTCGGAGAGGCACGGCACGTGACGGACACCGACGAGGTGCGGCGGCTGTCGGAGCTGCCCGGGACCACCCCGTGGGCCGGAGGGAACCGTCCGCTCTGGGTCCGGATCCGGCCGGACGAGATCACCGGGCGCAGGGTCGGCGGCGGTTGATCCGGCTCCGGCGGGGGCCTTCCGCCACCGCCGGCGCCGTCCGCGCGCAGCCCTCCAGCCCACCGCTGCGGGTGCGCACCGAGAACGTCGCCCGTACCCCCGCCGCCGCCCCGGTCGGGACCCGCGGCGAGGAGTCGGCGGCGTGTGCTCAGTACAGCTTCTTCACCGCGGTGTTCAGGGTGTTCTTCCACGCGATCACAGGCGGATCGCCCCAGTAGCTCTGCCACAGGACCAGCGTCACCGTGTCGCCGTCGCGGCCCACGCCCCACAGGTAGTTGTAGTCGGGGCGCTCGGTGGCGTTGGAGTCGAAGGTGTGCATCCCCTGAAGGGTGGCGCCCTCCTCGACGTTGATCACCCCGTGGTCGAGGTAGGTTGCGGTCACGCCGGGCCGCTGCGGGGCGTGCGCGCAGGCGGTGTAGTCCTGCCGGGCCTTGTCCGCGAAGGCGATGGCCTCGGCCTCCGTGTCGAAGACCGCCACCTTCTGCTGGGCGAGCGCGGTCTCCGCGGTGGTGAAGTCCCGGTGCCATACATTGACTTCGGCCGGCTCGGCGGGCCAGCCCACCGGACAGTCGAAATCGTCGCCCCACCCCCGGACGGTCGGGTTGGCGCGCCACGACTCGGTCTTCGGCAAGTCGGAGATGTACAGGGTCCCCGGCTGCGGCCGCCACTGACCGGCAGCCGCCGCCTGACCCGGAGCCACCCCGGCCCCCAGGGCCCCAACCGCCAGCACCGCGGCCCCCACCGCGACCGCGCCCCCGCGCAGCCGTGCACGTACCCGCATGGCTTTCCTTCCTCCGTGCGCTTCGATCACCCCGTTCCGCCCCGGACCGGGGCGGACTCCCTTCCACGGTAGGGTGTCAGCGCCCATGCGGCAGGGCCTTTCGGTCGGAACGACCGATAAATCCACAGCTGTCGACCGAGAACATGGTCAGTGCGGCGACCGCAGGCGCAGCAGCCGTCGCCCGTACCGGGTCGTGTTCACGTCACCAGGTGCAACGACATCGGCGGTGCTGGTGCGGCCTTCGGGGTAGCTGACCTGGCGGGTGTTCCGGTCGACGCGGAACGCGGCCCGCAGGAACTCTGGAGCTGCTGTGGCTCGTGCGGCGGAACCGCTGAGCCCGAGAGCTCGGTAAGGACTCTTGACAGTCGGGTGGTCCAGACCACCAGTATTGGTCCGGGCCAGAGTGCTTCAGGTCGCCGAAGTCCCCCACCTTCGAAGGGAGCGCGGTCCATGGCCGGACCCGTTCGCGCACCACTCCGAGCCCTGCTCGCCGGGGCCGTCACCGCCGCCGCCATCGCCGGCGTGGCGCTCACCGGCACCGGCACCGTCCACGCGGCGGGTACCCCACTGCCCGCCCAGGTCTTCGCCCCGTACGTCGAGGCCCAGGCCGACGACAGACTGTCCAAGCTCGCCTCGCAGTCGGGTGGCAAGTACCCGACGGCGGCCTTCCTCCCAGCCGCCACTTCCTCCTCCTCCCCGTCGCCCTCCGCGTCGAGTGTCCAGGTGCCCGCCATCCAGGTGCAGGTCAGCCCGTCCTCGGGCACGGTGACCGCCGGTTCGTCGACCACCGCGGCCGTGAGCACGGCCATCATCAACAACGGCTCGAACACGTCCATCGCGATGGCGGTCAGCGGCGTTCCTGTGGGGGTCACCGCCTCGGTCAGCCCGTCCTCAGTCAACGGGAGCTCCAGCGCCGCCCTGTCGGTGTCGACCGTGTCCACGGTCGTCCCCGGCACCTACACGCTGACGGTCAAGGGCACGCTGACCGGCACCGAGGCCACGTCCTCCGCGACCTACACGCTCACCGTGACCGGCACCGCCCCGGCGTGCTCCACCGCCTCCTGGGTCGGCACACAGGTCTACACCGGTGGCAGCACCGTCTCGTGGAAGGGCCACCGGTGGAGCGCCAAGTGGTGGACGCTGGGCGAGGAGCCCGGCACCACCGGTCAGTGGGGCGTCTGGCAGGACCTCGGTACCTGCTGATCCGCACGCGTCGCCAGGCCGGGGCGGCGTTCCCGTCCGGTTCGCCCGCGATGCGGGCGAGGGACGAGCTGGCGGGGGTGTTGGCACTGGTCACGGTGCCGCGGTTCACGGAGAACCTGACCGACCGGCAGGCCGCGTTGACGGCGGTGCGTGCGATCGGCTGGGAATACGCGCTCGGGCGGGAGCTGACCGACACCGGTTTCGACTACACGGTCCTGGCGAGGTTCCGGGTCAGGCTGGTCGAGCACGGCATGGAACGCCTGGCCTTCGACCGTCTGTTGGACGCCTGCTGCGAGAAGGGGCTGGTCAGCGCGGGCGGGAAGCCCGGCCACCCGGCGCAGGCGCACCGAGCGCTTCGTCAGTACCTGGTAGGTGTGCTGGGGCGTGCTCCCGATCACTTGGAACACGCCCCGGACGAAGGGCGGCGGCACTCGGGCGTGGAACAGGTCGCTCATCGAGTTCACGAACACGACCCGGGGACTCTTCCAGCGCTTTGGGACGTCGAGCGCATCCGGGTGCAGCGCGAGGCCGGAGCCGGGCCCGAGGTTCGCGGGCCGCCGTCCGTCCGGTGCTTGGCAGCGCCCACGGCCTTCAGCCGCTTTGCCAGGGTCAGGGCGTAGCAGTTCGGCTGCGCCACCCGAAGTGACCGTGACCTTCTCAGGCCTCGGCGCGGAGCTGATTGCGGGTGCGCATCAGGATCCGGCCCAGCATGTTCCTGCCGGTCCCGGTCCTGCCGCGGCCCCAGTAGTGGTCGGTGCCGGTGTCCTCGACGATCTCCTCGTCGGCGGTGGACAGCAGGACGACGCGGATGTCCGCATGCGCCCGGAACTTCGCCGCGACGGCACGACGCATCACGTCGTCCTTGACGCGCTCCCAGTCCCGCCGCAACGGTCTGGACGGGTCACGGCCCAATTCGGCGGCACGCAGCGGGGTGCGGGCCCGGCGGATGAGATCGGCATGGCGGGTGCCGATGAACTTCTGGGCCTGGAAGTAGTGTTCCGAGGTCGGCCACACGTGCCCGTCGAGTTCCAGGTCGTGGGCGGAGAAGTTGGAGAAGCAGCCGTAAGGGACTTCGTCCGCGCCGTAGAAGTAGATCGTCATCCAGGCCTCGTCGCAGGTGCGGGAGCTCGTACGGTCTCAGGCGCCGGGCCGCACCCGCAACCGGTTTCGCCCGCCCCCTCACGGTCTTCGACTGGGCGGTCAGGGCGGTCAGGGCGGTCAGGGCGGTCAGGGCGGGATCGCTGGGATCGCCGGGATCGGTGGGGCCGGAGAGTCCCGGCCCCACCGATCCCGGCGCGGCCTACTGCCGGGCGGAGAACCGGGCGACCAGGGACTTCTTGTCGATCTTGCCGATGGCGGTCGGCGGGAGGTCGTCGACGGCCACCGCGCGGTCGGGCGGCTTGAAGGCGGCGACGCCGCGCTCGATGAGGAACGTGCGGATCTCCGGCAGCGTGAGCGCCGCCGTTCCGGGTGCCAGGACGACCGCGGCGCAGATCAGTTGGCCTTCGCTGCCGTCCGGCAGGCCGAGCGCGGCGCAGCGGGCGATCCCCGGGTGGGCGTGCAGGTGGCTCTCGATCTCCTCGGCCGAGACGCTCTCCCCGTTCCGGTCGATGGTGTCCTTGACCCGTCCCTCGACCACCAGGTGCCCCGAGGGCAGCCGGCGGACCAGGTCGCCCGAGGCGTAGTAGCCGTCGGAGGTGAAGGAGTTGGCGTTGACCTCGGGGGCGCGGTAGTAGCCGCGCAGGGTGTACGGCCCGCGGGCGTCAGCCCGCCGCCGGTCCGGGTCGCCCGTGCCATGCGCGGAGCCCCGTCCGGCGTGCTGCCGGTCGGGGCTCCAGGTGGTGCGGTGAGGCCTGAACTCTTCGCTCTGACGGTCGGGTCGACCGCTTCAGACGGGTCGGGTCGGCCGTCTCTGGCGGTGGGGTCTGCGGTCTCCGGCGGTGGGGTCGGCGGTCTCAGGGGGTCGGGGTGGCGGGTTTGGCGGGTTTGGCGGGGTGGTTGCCGAAGAGGCCGTAGAAGGCGGCGAGGGTCGGGGCGAGGTAGGCGGCCCAGACGGTGAGTTGGAGTGTGGTGGGGTCGGGTTGGAAGTTGAAGACGCCCTTGAGGAGGGTGCCGTACCAGCTGTCCTTGGGGATGGTGGTGCTGATGTCGAAGGCCCGGTCGTGCAGGCCGGGCAGCCAGCCGGCTTCCTGGAGGTCGTGGACGCCGTAGGCGAGGACGCCCGCGGCGACGACGACGAGCATGGCGCCGGTCCAGGTGAAGAACCGGGCGAGGTTGATCTTCAGGGCGCCGCGGTAGAACAGCCAGCCCAGCACCATCGCGGTGGCCAGGCCCAGGGCGGCGCCGATGATCGGGTTGTAGCCGTCGTCGGTGGCCTGGACCGCGGACCAGATGAACAGCGCGGTCTCCAGGCCCTCGCGGCCGACCGCGAGGAAGGAGGTGACCACGAGCGCGACCGTGCCCATGGCGACGGCGGCGTCCAGCCTCCCGTGGAGTTCCGTCTTCAGGTGCCGGGCGGTGCGGCGCATCCAGAACACCATCCAGGTGACCAGGCCCACCGCGATGACCGACAGCGTCCCGCCGAGTGCCTCCTGGGCCTCGAAGGTGAGCTGGGTGGAGCCGTACTGCAGCACCGCGCCGAACGCCATCGACAGCGCGACGGCGGCGCCGACGCCGGCCCACACGGGCGGGAGCCGGTCCCGGCGGCCGGTCTTGACCAGGTAGGCGATCAGGATGCAGACGACGAGGCTGGCTTCCAGGCCCTCGCGCAGGCCGATCAGGTAGTTGCCGAACACGGCACCTCCTCAGGGGGGTTCGCGGCAGGGGGTCGGGAGGTCAGCCGAACAGGGCCTGGCCCCACCACTCGCCGGGCTTGCGGATACCCGCCGGGCAGGCGAAGTGCGCCGAACCGACGTGCTGGATGTACTCGTTGAGCGCGTCGGACGCGGCCAGACGCTGCTGGAGCGGGACGAAACCGGTGCGGCTGTCGCGCTGGTAGGCCAGGAAGAACAGGCCCGCGTCCAGGCGGCCCAGGCCGTCGGTGCCGTCGGTGAAGGAGAACCCGCGGCGCAGGATCATCCGCCCGCCGTTGGAGTCCGGGTGGGCCAGGCGCACATGCGCGTCCGCGGGCATCGCGGCGAGGTCCGGGTCGTCGTGCTCCCGGGTCCTGCCGTAGGCCGCGCCCTCGCCCTTGGTACGGCCGAACACGTCCTCCTGCTCCTTCAGCGACGTCCGGTCCCACGTCTCGACGTGCATCCGGATCCGACGCGCGACGAGATAGGAGCCGCCGGTCATCCACTCCGGACCCTCACCCGGCGCCACCCACACGTCCCGCGCCAGCCGGGCGGTGTCGCTACCCGCGATGTTGCGGGTACCGTCCTTGAAACCCATCATGTTGCGCGGCGTCTGGGCGTCGGGCGTCGTCGAGGACGTCTTCCCGAACCCCAGCTGCGACCAGCGGATGTTGACCGTCCCCATCCCGATCCGGGCCAGGTTGCGGATCGCGTGGACCGCGACCTGCGGATCGTCCGCACACGCCTGCACACACAGGTCCCCACCGCTGCGCTGCGGGTCGAGGTTGTCGCCCTTGAACCGGGGCAGGTCGATCAGCGCCTCGGGACGCTTCGCCTTCAGACCGAAACGGTCCGTGCCGTCCTTGTCGAACAGGGTCGGTCCGAAACCGATGGTCAGCGTCAGCCGGGACGCGGGCAGGCCCAAAGCCTCACCGGTGTCGTCGGGCGGCGCCTCGGGCAGACCGCTCGCCGCACCGCTGCCCACCTCACGCCCGCCCGTCATCGCGGCCGCGGCCCTCGTCCACTCCTTCAGCATCCGCGCCAGCGACTCACGCGTCGCGGACGCGGAGACGTCGAACGCCGCGAAGTGCAGACGGTCCTGGACCGGGGTCGCGATCCCCGACTGGTGCTCCCCGTAGAAGGGGACGTCCCCGCCCACCGCGGCGGGCGCACCCGGGGCGGGGTCGTCCTGGCGGGTCGCGGCGGCCACCGAACCGACACCCGCCGCACCCAGCGCGACACCCGCACCCGCCCACCCGATCACCGCACGACGACTGAACCCACCCCCACCAACACCGGCCACATCCGAGGCCACGGCCTGAGCGGCGTCCTGAGCGGTGCCGCTCCCGGCGGCGGCCGAGGCGGTGTCCTGCTGTTCCTGCTCGGCGTCCATCGGCGACGGGCCCTTCTCTGTACTGGAACCGGGTGGTACGGGGTGGTGTGGTCGGCGGCCCGATGGGGCCCGCCGACCACGCCGGTGTAGGCGACGGCCTGCTTCGGGGTCGGTCTACTTCGGGGAGACCGCGGCGGCGAGCTTGGACAGCGGCTCGGCCAGTGCGTTGACCGCGTCGGAGAAGGTCTTGCGCTCGGCTTCGGTGACCTTGTCGTAGGAGGTGTACGAGGCGTCGGCCTGCTTGTACTTGGCCAGCAGGCCCTCCAGCGCGGTGAACTCGGCGTCCAGGGTCTTCGCCAGCTCCGCGTCCTTCTCCGCGGCGACCGGCTTCAGCAGCTCGTACGCCTTCTTCGCGCCCTCGACGTTCGCGGCGAAGTCCGCGAGGTCGGTGTGGCTGTAGCGGTCCTCCTCGCCGGTGACCTTGCCGGTGGCGACCTCGTCGAGGAGCTCCTTGGCGCCGTTGGCCATGCCGGTCGCGGTGATCTCCGCCTCGGGGATCTTCTTCTGCCAGTCCTTCAGGTCCGCGACGAGCTGGTCGGCGAGCTTCTTCTCCTCGTCGCCGATCTTCGCGTCCGCCCACAGCGACTTCTCCAGGCGGTGCCAGCCCGTCCACTCCTGGCCGGGCTCCAGGCCGTCCTCGCGGGTGTCGGTCTTCGGGTCCACGTCGCCGAAGCCCTCCGCCACCGGCTCGGTGCGCTCCCAGCCGGTCCGCGAGGGAGCGAACAGCGACTTGGCCTTCTCCACGTCCCCGCCCCTGACCGCGGCGGCGAACGCCTCGACGGCCGGGATCGTGGCGTCCGCCTGCTCCTGCGCGTACGTGCGGTAGGCACCGACCGCGGCCGTCAGACGCGGGTCGGCCGCCGCCGCGGAACCCTCCCCGCCGGTGACGGTGACCTTCTGGCGGATGCCGTCACCGACCATCCCCGGCTTGCAGGCGATCTCGTACGAACCGGCCTTGATCTCGGCGGTGATGCTCGCCTTCGTCCCCGGGCCGATGTTCTCCCGCTCGGTGACGATCTTGTCGCCCTCGGCGTAGACGTAGACCTCGGTGGTCTTCGAACCCTTGTTGGCGATGTCCAGGACGACGTGACCGGCCGGGAACGTGGTCTTCGAGACCTCGCAGGCGGTGTCGGTGGCGTTGACCTTGACAGCGTCGGAGGAGGCCTTGTCGTCCTTCTTCTGCGAGCAGCCGGCCAACGCGGCGCTCGCCACAGCGAGGGTGAGCAGCATGGCTGCGGTGGAACGACGGGCGGACATGGAATCTCCGGGGATCGGGTGTGGTGTGGCGGGTGGAGGTGCCCGGCGCGACAGGGGCTCCAGGGGCCGAGGCCCGGCACACGTTACTGAGGGTCGCCTAATATGTCTACTTTCGCGTAGTCAGATCGAAGGCGGCCGGTGCTCTCGCTGTCCCGGTGTGACGGGTAACCACGGCTCCGTCGAGGGGCTGAGTCTGCAGGACGGGGAGGAGCTTGGGGGACTTCTCGGCGGAGGCGGGCCGTGATCACCGGCCGTGCCGTGGTCGGCTCGGTCGAGGAGGGGCCAGGGCGGGTGTCAGGGCAGGTCAGGGTGGGTCAGGCCCGGGCGGCGGCGGGTCCGGGCGTGGTGGCGGCCCTGGCGGTGAGGGTCTGGCTGTAGCGGCGGAGCAGGAGCGCGGCGGTGGTGGCGAGGCCGAGGAGGAGGCCGCACCACAGGCCGCGGGTCCCGCCGCCGAGGGGGTGGGCGAGGAGCCAGGCCGCGGGCAGGCCGACGGCCCAGTAGCCGATGAGGGTGATGCGGAAGCCGCTTCCGGTGTCGTCCAGTCCGCGGAGCAGGCCCACGCCGATGTTCTGGGCGCAGTCGAAGAACTGCAGGACGGCGACCACGACGAGCAGGCCGGTCGCGATGTGGAGGCCCTGCTGGTCGGAGGCCGCGTCCGGGTCGAAGTAGGGCCGCAGTACGAGGCCGGGGGCGGCGAGGTAGGCGAGGGCGACGAGGGCGGAGACGGCGGCGCCGCAGGCGAGTGCGGTGTTCTTGATCCGGCGGGCGGCGGCGTGGTCGCCGAGGGCGAGTTCGCGGCTGACGTTGATGGATGCGGCGTGGGACAGGCCGACGGCGACCTGGAAGACGATGTAGACGAGCTGGTTGACGGCCGTGTGCGCGGCGAGCGCGGCCGGGCCGAAGCTGCCGGCGAGCAGGGCGGTGACGGAGAAGAACCCGGCCTCGGAGCCGTAGGTGGCCGCGATCGGGGTGCCGAGCCCGAGTAGTCGGCGGACCGTGGCGGCGTCCGCCTTCCAGAAGGCGAGGTCGAGCAGCGGGGCGAGCTGCGGGTCGCGGCGGGCGCTGGCGTAGAGGGCGAGGAAGGACAGCAGGTGGACGCTGCTGGTCGCGACGCCGATGCCGGTGAGGCCGAGCTCGGGCAGGCCCCAGGTGCCGTGGACGAGGAGCCAGTTGAGGGTGGCGTTGACGGCGACGGAGGCGATGGTGATCCGCAGCAGTGCCTGGGGGCGGCGCATGCCGACGGTGAACTGGCGGATCGCCTGGAACCACAGGCAGGGGATCAGCCCGGGGGCGAGGGCGGCGAGCACGCCCCGGGCGCGGTCGGCGACGGCGGCGTCCTGGCCGAGGAGCGTGGCGGCCTGGCCCGTGAGGACCATCAGGACGGCGCCCGCCAGGCCGGCGAGGGTGGCGACGGCCATGGCGGCGCGTATCAGGTCGCGGACTTCGTGGTCGGTGCCTGTGCCGCCGTCGGTGCCGGAGCCGGTGACCGGTTCCCGGATGGTCCCGGCGTCGGCCCCGGTGTCGGCCCCGCCGTCGGCGCCGGGGTGGGCGGCGGCGCGTTCGGCCCGGGCCGCGGCGGCCGCCACCTGGTTCCCGACGGAGGTGACCAGGCCGACGCCCATGGTGCGGAACTGGTTGAAGATCACCAGGGCGAGGCCGCCGGCGGCGAGGGCCTCGGTGCCCAGGACGCCCATCATCACGGTGTCGGTGGTGGTGAGGGCGACCTGGGCGAGTTGGGTGAGGGCGAGGGGGACGGCGAGCGCGGCGAGGGCGCGGCCGTCGCGGGCCAGGGTGGTGAGCTGCTGCATGGCGGGTGTCAGTTCCTGCGGAGCTTGGCGGGGTCTCGTCGACATGGAGCACCGTGCGGTGGGGCCTGGGTGGCCGGGCATCAGGGACGTCACGGTGATCGGAAAGCCGAGGCGAACCTTACCGGTTGATTGTCTATATTTACGTAGTCAAAGTTTTGGCCGGGGCCGAGGACGGCTCTCGATTCCAACTCCCCTGGTGAGCAGTGGACTTGATGATGGCTTAGGGCTTGCGCGGAGGGTCGGGGCGGCGGGCTTGCGGTTTGCGGAACCCCGCAAACTTAGGGTAGGTAACCCTAAGCAAGTCGAGCACGACCTGAAACGAGGAACGAACGTGGGCGTCACCAGACGACAGCTGCTGTGGGCCGGTACCGGTATCGGTGCGGCCGGTGTTCTTGCTGCCTGCAGCAGCGGCAGTGGCGACTCCAAGGACGCGGCGCCCTCCGGTGCGGCTGCGCAGCAGCCCCGTGTCGGCGGGACGCTGAAGGTCGGCGCGCTCGGCAAGGCGTCCGCGATCACCCGCGATCCGCACGGCACCCAGGCCAATGAGAGCGACTACCTCATCATCAGCCTGCTCTACGACACGCTGGCCGTCCCCGGGGCCACCAGCAACACCGTCTCGCGGCTGGCCGCCTCGTGGAAGCCCTCCGACGACCTGAAGACCTGGCGCTTCACGCTCGCCGACGGTGCGAAGTTCCACGACGGCACGCCGGTCACCGCCGATGACGTGGTCTGGTCCCTGCAGCGCCTGCGGAACACCCCCGCGGGCAAGAGCCGCCTGCCCGGAATCCAGCCCGAAGGCATCACGGCCGAGGACGCGAAGACCGTCGTCCTGGTCTCCGACTACCCGAACGCCGACCTTCCGCTGCTGACGAGGCTGACCACCTTCGTCCTCAAGAAGGGCACCACGGACGACGCGCTCGCCGGTGCGCCCGGCACGGGCCCGTTCAAGCTCGACTGGTACCGGGACGGCAACGCCCGCCTGGTGCGCAACGACGACTGGTACGGCGGCAAGGTGCTGCTCGACGCCGTCGAGGTGCGGCTCTTCGAGAGCCCGCAGGCCATGGCCAACGCCCTGCTCGCCGGCCAGATCGACGTCGCCTCCAACGTCGGCGCGGTCGCCGCCCGGACCGCGGAGACCCACAAGGACGTGCAGATCCTGCGCAGGCCGAACGACATGGCGATGCCGATCGTCATGCGTACCGCCGACGGCCCGTTCGCCGACCCCCGGGTGCGTGAGGCGCTCAAGTCGGCCGTCGACCGGGACGCGATGGTCAAGCAGGTCCTGTCCGGCTACGGCACGGTCGGCAACGACATCCTGGGCACCGGCGACCCCGCACTGGCCAAGGACATCCCCCAGCGCACGCGGGATCTGGCCAAGGCGAAGCAGCTGCTCGCCGACGCCGGCTTCGACACCTCCAAGACCTACGACCTGCTCACCACCGAGGACATCGCCGGCCTCGCCGAGTCCGCGACCCTGTTCGCCACGCAGGTCCGCGAGGCGGGTGTGAAGATCAACGTCGTCAAGCAGGACTCCAAGGTCTTCTGGGACGAGAGTTGGCTCAAGGCCCCGCTGTACACCACCTACTGGGGCACCAACGACTCGGTGGTCTTCTTCGCGTCGAAGACGATGCTCTCCGACTCCGGACAGAACGAGGCCGCCTTCAAGGAGCCGACGTTCGACGAGGCCTACCGCGCGGCCATGGGCACCGCGGACGCCGCCGAGCGGGCCAAGCTGCTGCACCGGCTGCAGGAGATCGAGTTCACGAAGTCCGGCTACCTGCTGTGGGGGATGGCCGACGGCATCGACCTCGCCGGCGCGGCCGTGCGGGACCTGCCCAAGCTGCCGGGCTACGGTCGGGTCCAGCTTGAGAAGACCTGGCTGGCCCGTTGACCACACCCCGCCCGGCCGGGGCGGGCGCACCCCCTGGCGGCCCGGCCCGCATCCTCCCCGGTGCGGGCCGGGCCGCCAGGCTCGCCGCTCGGCGCCTCGGCCTGCTCGTCGCTCTGCTCGCCGCGGTCTTCGCCGCAGTCGAGCTGTTGCCCGGTGACGCCGCCGGAGCCACCGCAGAACGCGGGGAGAGCGCTGCGGGCGTCGCCGCCCGGCGTGCCGCACTCGGGCTCGACCGTCCGCTCGCGCAGCGGTTCTGGGACTGGATGACGGGCCTTCCCGCCGGCGACCTCGGCACCACGGCACGGGGACAGCACGTCACCGACGTCCTCGCCGGGCCCTTTCCCAACACGCTGCTGCTCGGCGTTCTCGCGCTCGCCCTGAGTACGACCGGTGCACTCGCGCTGGGCGGTTGGGCCGTGCTCCGTCCGGGAGGCCGGGTCGACCGGGTCATCGAGGCCGTTGCCACCGTCGCCTTCGCGCTACCGGAGTTCGTCGTGTCCGTAGCGCTCCTCCTGCTCCTCTCCCAGTGGACGGGCTGGCTTCCGGCCGTCACCCTGACCGGGGCGGACGGCGCACCCGAGTCCTGGGACATGCTCGTCCTGCCGCTACTCGCGCTGGCGATCCCCCAGATCGGTTGGAACACCA
Organism: Kitasatospora sp. NBC_00458; assembly: GCF_036013975.1. Classification (NCBI taxonomy): domain Bacteria; kingdom Bacillati; phylum Actinomycetota; class Actinomycetes; order Kitasatosporales; family Streptomycetaceae; genus Kitasatospora; species Kitasatospora sp. NBC_00458. The sequence goes on along the minus strand of NZ_CP107904.1, from coordinate 143,974 downwards.
GGATCGTGCGCGGCGCGCTCGCCGACCAGGCGGGCCTGCCGCACGTCCAGGCCTCCGTCCTCGACGGTCTGCCGCGGCGCCGCATCCTCGTCCACCACATGCTCCCGGGTGCGATGCCCGCCGTCGCGACCGGCATCGCCACCTCCGCAGGGATGCTCCTGGGTGGTGCGGTCGTCGTGGAGACCCTCTTCAACTACCCGGGCGTCGGGGCCGTCCTGGCCGGTGCCATCGCCGACCGGGACACCCCTCTGGTGGCAGGAGTCGTGATGGCCGCCGGCACCGCCGTCAGCCTGCTTCTGCTGCTCGCCGACCTCATCCGCACGATCACCCTGGGAGAGCGCAGATGACGGACGCCACCCGGGCCGGGATTCCCCGGCTGAAGCCTCCGCCGGCGAAGGCGGGCGGGGCCGGGCGCCGGGGGCGCGTGCTGGTCCGTGCGGTTCCCGCTCTCCTGCTCGTCCTCCTGGCGCTCGCCGGTCCGCTGCTCGCCCCGCACGCGATCGACCGACCGGTCACCTTCCCGTACGCGGGCACCGACGGCGACGCCGTCCTGGGCGGTGACCAGCTCGGCCGCGACGTCCTCAGCCGTGTCCTGACCGGCGGCGCGCCGCTGATCGCCACCGCCTCGGCCATCGCCCTGGCGGTCACCGCGATCGCCACGGTCCTCGGGATCCTCGCCGCACTCCGGCCCGCCCTCGGCCGGTGGATCGAACGCGTCGCCGACCTCGCGATCCTCCTGCCGGCGGTTCTCGGCATCATGCTCGTCGCCCTGGCCTGGCCCGGTGGCGGGCGCCTCGCCGTCGGCGCGGCCGCCACCGTCCTGGGCGTGCCGTACGCGGTGCGCCTCGTCGCCGCTGCGGCCGCTCCGATCGCCGGCACCGGTTACGTCGAGGTCGCTGCTGCGGGCGGCGAACGCCTGTGGTACCTGATGGTGCGGGAGGTTCTGCCCAATCTGCGGTCCACGCTGCTCGCCCTGTTCGGGCTGCGCTTCGTCGAGGGGGTGTACGTCGTGTCGGTCGCCGCCTTCCTCCAACTCGGACCTCAGCCTCCCGAGGCCGACTGGGCACTGATGATCCGGGAGAACGCCGCCGGAATCACCCTCAACCCCTGGGCGGTGGCGGCGCCGTGCCTGGCCATCGGCCTGCTCGCGGTAAGCGTCAACCTCGCCGCCGAAGCCCTCGCCCCCGCCAGGCCCACCCCGGAGACCCCGCTGTGAGTACCGCCCACGCCGCCCACGTCGCCGGTCTGTCGATAGCCCTCGGCGACACGCCGCTTCTCGTCGACGCCACGCTCACGCTCGTCCCCGGCCGGATCCACGCCGTCACCGGGCCCTCGGGCGCCGGGAAGACCACGCTCCTGCGGGCCCTCGTCGGAGCCCTGCCCCCGGGTGCGCGCGTCGCGGCCGGAAGCGTCGACGTGCTCGGCCACGACGTCCTCGCCCTGCCGGCCGAGCGGCTGCGTGCACTGCGCCGCCACCGGCTGGCGTTCGTCGGTCAGGATCCGGGATCCGGGCTCAACCCGCGCATGCGCGTCGGCCGTCTCATCGCCGAGACCGCACCCGACATGCGCCGCGCAGGCGTCCCCGACCTGCTGCGAGCGGTCCGGCTGCCCGGCGATGAGCGACTGGAGCGGCGTCGCCCGGCCGGGCTCTCCGGCGGGCAGCAACGGCGCGTCGCGCTCGCCCGAGCGCTCGCGCGGCGCCCGGACATCCTGCTTCTCGACGAGCCCACCGCCGGCCTCGACCCGGCACTGCGCGACGACATCGCAGACCTGTTGCGTGACCTCGCCGTGCGCGAGGGCATCGCCGTCGCCTTCACCAGCCACGACCCCGACTTCGTCGCCCGGTGCGCTGACGACACCCTTGCCCTGAAGCCCGCCTCAGGCGCCGCGGCGGCGCCCACCACGGCCCTGACCGTCGTCGACGGCGGCCTGCCCCGGTCCGCGGACGGCACCGGGCCGGTCCTGGAGGTGGCGGCACTGGGCGCCTCCACCGGAAGCGGGCGTACCCGCCGGGTGGTTCTGGCCGATCTGGACCTGGATCTGCTCCCGGGCACCCTGACCGGAATCGTCGGCCCGTCCGGCTGCGGGAAGACGACCCTGGTCCGCACGCTTGCCGGTCTCCACCCGCGGGACACAGGTACGGCCGTCCTCGGCGGTCTGCCGCTGGCCTCCTCCTACCGGCGGCGCACACGTGACCAGCGACGCCGCATCCAGCTCGTGCCGCAGAACCCGCTGGGCGCCCTCAACCCCGCTCAAACCGTGGGCTCCACCCTGACCCGGCCGTTGAGGCTCCACTTCGGACTGCCCGCCGCCCGGTGTGGGGAGCGCGTCGAAGAGCTGCTCACCGCCGTCGGCCTCCCGGCCGGGTTCGCGACCCGCTACCCTCACGAACTCTCCGGTGGTCAACGCCAACGGGTCTCGGTGGCCCGCGCCTTGGCGGCCGAACCCGACGTCCTGCTCTGTGACGAGGTCACCTCCGCACTCGACGGAGCCACTGCGGCCGGCATCATGGAGCTGTTGGCCGGTCTGCGGACCCGACGAGGCCTCGCCGTCGTTCTCGTCAGCCACGACCTCGTGCTGGTGGCGGACCACGCCGACGGCGTTCTCACGCTCGGTGGTCCCGCCGGGGCGACGCTCGCGAAGCGGCTCTGAACCGGAGACCGCCCGAGGCCGGCCCGGCTCCGGGCGCGATGCGGGTCACCCGCACGGCCGGCGAACCCGTGGCGGGTACGGGCTGATGGATCGACCGGCGGGTGGCGCCAACTTCGGCAGGGAGCACGGGATCTGTTGCCGGGTCGACCTGAGGCGGTTGCAGATCACCCCTGGTCGTCGCGCGCATCGCCCCCGTCATGCCCGTCTGCGCAGGCCCGGGCCGGCCCGTCGGCCGGCCTCCGGACACTGCCCGGATGCCGACCCGGGCTCTCCTCGGCGTCCCGGACGGCGGCTGAACAGACCTTTCGGAGCAGCGAGTCGAGCTGGACCCGCTGCGACTTGGCCAAGGTCGCCAACAGGTGCTCCCGGCTAACCGTGCCCGCGCCTCGATGATTGGTCCACGTCGATGTGGTCACACCGGGTGTCACCGGCCCCTGACACCCTCGGCCATGAACTCCACGTACTCGTGCAGGCCGTAGGCGAGTGCGAGGCCCGACAGCGCCGCCAGCGCCACCACGGCGCCCAGGCCGACGGCTGCGGCCCGCGGCGCACGTCCGCGTGCTCCGGCGTGACCCGGTTCCAGGAGCGCCCGCACGCGCCGGGGCACGGGGCCGGTGCTCACCGACAGCAGGTGCTTGCGGCGGCCGCCTCCCCCCTCGGACGCCGCTGCGGCCAGCGCCGCGCGGGCGATGGCGGAGGCCGCCAGCCTCCGGTCTCCCACGGACGCCGCAGCACGCTCGTCCGCCCACCGCTCCAGGTGGAAGTCCAACGGGTCCCGCAGTCCGCGCAGTGCCGGATGGACGGCCCCGGCCAGCTCCAGGGCCAGCGACAGCAGGTGGTGGCGTCCGGACAGGTGGGCCCTCTCGTGGGCGAGCAGCACGCCTTGCTCGGCGGGGTTCAGCGCACGGAGCATGCCCTCGGTCACGACCACGCGGCCCGCCCGTCCGCGGTGGCCCGGCAGCGCGAACGCCTCCGCCTCCGCGCCCGGAACCACGAGCAGGTCGCCGACGGCCGGAACGCCGCCCGTGAGCTCCCAGGTGCGGGCGATCAGCGAGCGGTGCTCGCGCCACCGACGCACCAGCCGCGCACCCTGCGATGCCAGAATCGCCCCGGCGACACAGGAGACCGGAACCACCGCCGGCCACTCGGACAGCACGCTGGACAGCGGAAGCTGCTCGAAGTGCGCCAGGAACGGCACGTGGAACAGGCCGACCAGCGCCGACACCACTCCACCCGCGAGCAGAAGCGCTGCCGAGGGCAGTGCCAGCGACGCCGCCCTCGGCGAGAGCAGGCGCGCCAGGTGGCGCGCCACCGGTGCCGCGCCCCACGGGACGACCAGGGCCAGGGCGACCACCGCCAGGAACAGGGTCACCTTCCGCCGTCTCCCTCGGGCCGCCGCTCGGGCTCCGGGACGGCGTCGGCCTGGAGCAGGAGACGGCGGAGGACGTCCTCGTCATCGTCGGACAGTGAGGAGACGAACCGCTTCAGGACCAGGTCCCGCTGCGGCCCCTTCTCCAATTCCCGTCGCATTCTTCCGGCAGCGAGGCCCGCGGCGTCCGCCACGGGTGCGTAGGCGAAGGAGCGCCCCGGCCGGCTGCGTTCCAGGGTGCCGTTCTCGTGCATCCGCGCCAGAGTCGTCGCCACCGTCGTTCTGGCCAGCTTCTGCTGCAGGGCCCCCCTGACCTGCTGGGCCGTCAGCGGCTCGCCCGCCACCCACAGCACCGCCAGCACGTCCGCGACCAGTTCCCCGTGCGGGCGCCTGGCGTCCCGACCGTCCTGCACCATTTCTCTCCGTCCTGGCATACCGATGAGCACGCGGTCGTGACGTTGGATCGTCGGACCCTTGGCCTGGTGGCGTGACACCGGGGACGCTCCGGTCGTATGCGCGGGGTATGTCCCGTTCGATTTTACGTGTGCCCTGACGGCAGCCGGGCGGCACCAGCCTACTGCCCGGAATTGGACGCCGTTCGTGAGGCGAAACCGACCACCCGATCGAGGACGACCGTGCCCAAGGCGAGCCATGCCGCAGCCAGAAGCCAGCCGCCGAGCACATCGAGCGGCCAGTGGACACCCAGATAGACGCGGCTGGCGCCGACGGCCAGCGCGAACAGTGCCGCGACCGTCACCGTCGGCCGGAGCAGGTCCGGCCGGGTCCGGGCCACGGCCAGCGTGACCAGACCCGCACAGACCGCCGACGTGAAGGTGTGCCCGGACGGGAACGCGAACCCCGACGCCGCGGCGGCCCGGAGGCCGACCGGCGGGCGGGGCCGCCCGAAGCCGTGCATCAGGCCCTGGCGCACCAGCTGCCCCGCCAGCAGCCACAGCACAGGTGCCAGAAGCACCACTGCGGACCGCCACCGCACGCGCGGCGCGGCGAGGGCACCCGCACACACGAAGCCGGCCGCCAGCATCAGAAGGTAGGGAGCGGCGCCCGTCCCCAGGGACGTCAGCACCACCACCGCCTCCCGTGCCACGGGAGGCCGGTGCCCGGCCGCCCACGAGACGGCCCGCTCCTCGAAGCCGAACGGCACCCATCCCCGCAGCGCGAGGAGCCCTGCGAGCAGGGCGAACGCCGCGGAGGCAAGAGCGGTCCGGACGACACGGTGGCCGCTCACGCCGACAACCACCACTGCAGGCGCCCGTGGCGATGACGGGCGACCACGGCCCCGCCACGACCGGAGAGCAGCCCGAGCCCGTAGCCGGCAGCGGCGCCGACCACGGCACCCGCGGTCACGTCGTGCGGGTAGTGCACACCCACCACCACGCGTGAGACGGCCATGGCCACGGCCAGCAGCACCGCGATCCCGCCGAGACGGCGGTCCACCAGCCACAGGACGGCCGCGCCTGCGAAGACGATGACCGTGTGGTTGCTCGGCAGCGACCAGTCACCGGGCGCAGGGCAGGCTTCCAGCGTCGTACCGACCGGCAGGACCTGGCACGGGCGCGGTTCGCGCACCACGTCCTTCAGGACCGCGGAACCGACGAACGCCGAGGTCACGCAGAGCGGCGCAGCGAGCGCCCTGGCCATCATCACCGCCTCACCCCGCCGGGAGCGCCACCATGCGGCCAGCATCAGGGCGGCGAGCAACCCCAGGCCGTAGGCGGAGAACGAAGCCACCGTGCTGCGCACGACGGTCGGCAGATGCTGCGCCCACTGCTCCGCACGAAGGTACAGGCCTCCGTCCACCCCGCGCCCGTCGAACGCCGGCAACACACCACCCGACGTCACGGCTGCACCCTCCCCCGACGTGCGCGGACCAGCTCCAGCGCGAGGGGGAGCAGGGAGACGGCCACCACGGCGGCGACGATCGGAAGCAGGTAGCGGTCCACGTTCGGCACCGACGAGCCGAGCGCGAAGCCGGCGAGCACCAGGCCGGTCGTCCACACGAGACCGCCGACGACCTGCCAGAGGGTGAAGGTACGGGCGGGGACCCCCAGCGCACCGGCCATCGGGTTGAGGACCGTGCGGACGACGGGCACGAATCGCGCCATGACCACCGCCTTGCCGTGGCCGTACCGGTGCAGGATCGCCTCCGCCCGCCGCACCCCCTCGTGGAGCCTCCTGTCGCGGGAGCGGGCGAGAAGGGCCCGTCCGCCCCGGCGGCCCAGCAGGTAGCCGGTCTGCGCCCCGGCCAGGGCACCCGCAGCGGACGCTGCGAGCACCTGGAGCAGTTCGAGACGGGGGCCGGCATGGGTCCCCGTCGTGCACAGGAGTCCGGCTGTGAACAGCAGGGAGTCCCCGGGCAGGAAGAAGCCGACGAGCAGCCCGGTCTCCGCGAAGAGCACCAGGGCGATGCCCAGCGCGCCGAAGGCCCCCAGCAGTGAACCCGCGTCCAGCGGGTTCACCGCCAGGAGGCCGGAGGAGGTGATCATGACGGTTGTGCCTTTCGTCCGCACCCGGATGACGGGACCAGCTTGTCGGTACCTACCTGAAGGTCGGCTGAAGACCTGAGGACGCCTTCAGCTGCGCGGCGCCGGGACCTGCCACCCTTGGAGGCATGCGCGTACTGGTGGTGGAGGACGAACGTCGGCTGGCTCTCGCCCTGAAGCACGGGTTGGAAGCCGAGGGCTTCACCGTCGACGTCGCTCACGACGGGCTGTCCGGCCTGGCGAAGGCCACCGACCACGCCTACGACGTGGTCGTCCTGGACATCATGCTGCCCGGACTCAACGGCTACCGGGTGTGCTCACGGCTGCGGGCCGGCGGCAGCGACGTCGGCATCCTCATGCTCACCGCCAAGGACGGCGAATGGGACGAGGCGGAGGCGCTCGACACCGGCGCCGACGACTACCTGTCCAAGCCGTTCTCGTTCGTCGTCCTCGTCGCCCGGCTCAAGGCCCTCGCCCGGCGGATCGGCAGCCGGGCTCCCCGCCGCACCGTGCTCGGTGACCTCGTCGTCGACTCGGCCGCCCGTACCTGCACCCGCGCCGGTTCGGCGATCCCGCTCACGCCCCGGGAATTCGCGGTCCTGGACCACCTCGCCCGGCATGCCGGCGAAGCCGTGTCCAAGCGGGAGATCCTCGACCAGGTCTGGGACTGCGGACCCGACGGCGATCCCAACACCGTCGAAGTCCACATCAGCGCCCTACGGCGGAAGATCGACGCCCCCTTCGGACGTGCCGCCGTTCAGACCGTCCGCGGGGCCGGCTACCGACTGGCGGCCGACGGTGGCTGACGAGGACCTGACGGGCCCCGTGCGTCGCCGTGCCGGAGCCGTACTGCGTCGACTCGCCCGCGACCCCCGCGTCGCAGCGCTGGGCGAGCGGCTCGCACTGCATTCGGTCCGCACCCGCACGACGATCGCCGCGTGCGTCGGCGTGACACTCGTCCTGCTGGCCGCCTCGGCCACCGTGCTCCTCCTGCTGCGGGTCAACCTGGAGCGCACCGTGGAGACCGGCGCACGCGAGCAGGCCCAGGCCGTCGCACGCCTCGCCGGCGAGGGCCACCTCCCCCCGCTCCTGCCGCTCGACCACGGCACGGACTTCATCCAGGTGACCGACGCCTCCGGAATCGTGCTGGCCTCCAGCCAGAACCTCGCCGGACGCCCCGCCCTCACACCTACCGACACCGAGGACGGGCACGACTCCTACGACGTCCTCGCACTCGGTGACGAACACCATCAGCGCGTCGCCACCCTCACCGCCCCGACACCCACCGGCCCTGCGACCATCCGTGTCGGAGCCTCGCTCCGGACCGCCGACACCGCCGAGGACCTCACCGCCGCCGCCCTCGCGGCCATGAGCGGAATCCTGCTGCTCACCGTCGGCGTCCTCACCTGGCGCGCCACCGGACGGGCCCTGCGACCGGTCGAAGCCATCCGCACCGAGGTCGCCGAGATCAGCGACCGTGACCTCGCCCGCCGTGTCCCCGTGCCCCGGAGCGACGACGAGATCGCGCAACTGGCCCGCACGATGAACGCCATGCTCGAACGGCTGGAGGCGTCCGGAGCACGCCAGCGCCGCTTCATCGCGGACGCCTCCCACGAGCTGCGCAGCCCCCTCGCCGTACTGCGGACCCAGCTGGAGGTCGCACTCACCCACCCGGATGTCGAGGTCCGCCACGAGCTCGTCTCCGGAGCCCTCCAGGACACCGGGCGACTGCAGGACATCGCCGCCGACCTCCTTCTGCTCGCCCGCCTCGACGCGGGGACCGACCGGCCGAACCAGCCGGTGGACCTCGCCGAGATCGTCATGACGGCTGAGGCGCGGAGCTCCCGTGTCCACCCCGTCGAGCTCGACATCGCCTCGCGGATCAGCGTCGACGGCGATCCCCGGTGGCTCGGCCGGCTCCTGACCAACCTCCTCGACAACGCCCAACGGCACGCCCGGCACAAGGTGACGGTTCGGCTGCGCCAGGACGCCTCGACCGGTGAGGCGGTCCTCGACGTCGTCAACGACGGCCCGCCGATCGCCGTCGCGGACCGGGAGAGGATCTTCGAGCGCTTCACCCGGCTCGATGACGCCCGGAGCCGCGACGAGGGCGGTACCGGCCTCGGCCTCTCCATCGCACGCGACATCGCCGCGATCCACGGCGGGAGCCTCACGGTTCCGGACTCCCCGGAGGGCACGACCTTCCGGACCCGGCTTCCCGCCTCCCCTCCCACAGGTGAGGCCGCCGGGCCCGCCCGCTGACGGTCGTCTTCGAGCCCGGCTCCCCGTCCCCGCCCGGATGCGGCGCCCCCTTCGGCCGGCCGGCGCGGCCGCGGGTGGTCAGCCGGCGTCGCCGATCAGCTTCCAGGGCTCGTGGTCGGCGTCGGCCCCGGTGCCCGGGGCACTGCCCTTCGTCTCCCACTTGGCCTTCCAGACCTTGCCGTCGTACTTGACCGTGGTCTGCTCGATCGGCTGGCCGGCCGGGGAGTAGACCTTGGTCGCGTCCCAGTCCCCGGCACTGCAGCCACCGGCCGGCGGGGTCGCGGTACCGAGTCCCTTGAGGTTGTCGGTCGCCGGCGCGTACGCCGTACCGCCGATCGACAGGCTCGTGTTCACCGGACCGGTGATCGGGAGGAAGTAGATGATCGGCAGGTCGAGCGACTTCCCGGCCGGGATGATCTGGCAGTAGTCCAGCGTCGTGCTGACCCGGTGGAACGTCGTGCCGGGCGCCAGCTTCCACCGGCCGCCCTGGGCGTCCGTCTGCCAGTCGGCGTCCTTGACCAGCGGTGACGTCGAGGCCGGAATGTCGAACGACAGCTTCGTGTCCTTGCCGCCGCCGAGCGTGCGCCCGGTGTGGTTGGTGATCCGGACGGTCGGCTGCAACGGCCACAGGTTCGCCGTGGCGGTCGGGTAGTCGACCATCTCGACGCTCAGGTCGGCGGTCACCGTAGGCGCGGCGGCACTGCTGCCGGTGCGCGGACTGCTGTCGTAGGCACCGATCTCGCCCAGCCTCTCGTTCAGCCGGGTGGTCAGCGTGTACCCCATCCCGCACGGGGTGTCCGGCTGGATGTCCGCCGGGCAGGAGTAGTCGCCGCCGAGCTCCCACATCATCACGCCGCCCGCACCGGTCGACCTGACCAGATCGATGACCGCGTCGACGCCCTGCTCGTCCTCGGTCGACAGGAACACCTTCTTCTCGGCGTTCCACAGCCACGACGTCTTCGTGGTGTCGTCCCAGTACCGGGTGTACCGGCCCGTGCGCCGGTCGGTGATGTCGGTCTCCGGCCTCAGCCCGACACTGCGCGCGTAGACCGGCGTGACGTTCTTCTCCAGGTTCTTGGTGTGCCACAGCGGGTTCGTCCCGGAGCCGAGCTCGCTGCCGTTGCCGGTCTCGTCGTGCCAGATGTTGTCGATGCCGAAGGCGCCGTCACCACACGGCCGCGTGACGCCCGTACCCGGCTCGCAGCCGCTAGGCTTCCGCGACTCGCCCCACAGGCCGTTCGTACCGCCGGTGACGTTCCGCCAGCCGCGCGTGTAGTACGGCACACCGATGTTGACGCGCCCGGCCTGCATCGCGCCGCGCAGGTACGTCATCGCCCAATGGGTGTTGAAGTACCCGATCCCCCCGTACTCCGGAGTGGCGTACTGATCGGCCAGTTCCGGGTCCTTGCCGTCGTCGAACAGCGCCGCGTTCGGACCCACGACGTCGTTCCAGGTGCCGTGGTAGTCGTAGGCCATCAGGTTGGTGAAGTCCTGGTGGTCCAGCGCGGTCTGGTTCGCCATCCCGCGGGCCAGGTAGCCGGAGGCCGACGACGCCGAGGTGAGCAGGTAGTACGTGTCGTCCGCGGCCGAAGCCCGGTTCAGCGAGTCCCGCAGCGTCTTCATCAACGCGGCGTACGTCGTGGGCAGGCCCTTGCGACGCGGGTTCGACACCGCCCAGTCGGTCGGATTGCCGGTGTCCTCCAGGACCGTGGGGTACTCGAAGTCGATGTCGACACCGTCGAACCCGTAGGTCCGCAGGAAGTCCACGACCGAGCCGGCGAACGTGTCGATCCCGCCCTGGTTGACCGAGCCGTCGGCGTTGGTGGTCATCGTGTAGAAGCCGCCGGAACCGGCCCAGCCGCCGACCGAGATCAGCGTCTTCACCCGCGGGTGCAGGCGCTTGTACTTCGTCAGCAGGTTGAAGTGCCCCTTGTAGGGCAGCGCGGGGTCCATCTCGGCGCCGACCTCGCCGGGCCACTCCGTCCGGGTGGCGTTCGCGTCGACCTGGATCCGGTTCCCCTCCACCGAGGCGAACGCGTAGTTGAGGTGGGTCACCTTCGACCAGGGGACGTTCTTCACCAGGTAGTGCGGCGTGCCGTCGGCGCCCGTGCGGCCACCGTTGAAGTAGCCCACGACCCGGCGGCCCCGGCCCTGACCGAGCCATTCCCGGCCGTCGCCCTGGTAGACCCTGCAGTACGGCGTGGCCACGCCCGGCGTGGCCGCCAGACCGTCCGGCCGGCAGTCGCCGGACGCGTCCGGCCGCGGACCGCCGTCGTCGCCACCGGGGTGCGGCTCCATCGGGTCTCCGGCACCGCCGTTGACGCCGAGGTCACCGGCACCGCCCTCGCTGCGGCTTCCGTCGCCGTAGCTCGGCACCAGCCAGCCCTCGACGTCACCGGCACCGCTCGCCGCGGCCGCCTTGCCGGCGGTCCTCGCCGTCGTACCGGAGCGGGTCATGGCGAAGTCCTCGATCCCGTCGCCGTTCAGGTCGGCGAAGGTCCCGAAGGTGCCCTGGAACGGATCGTCGGCGCGGATCACGCCCAGCGACTTCCAGCCGGTGGTGACGCCCCACGGGGCGCCGGTGTTCCGCCAGGCCCGGACCTCACCGGTGGTGTACTCGACCCGGACCGTGTCGGCCCTGCCGTCACCGGTGATGTCGGCGAAGGCGACCTGCGCGCCGCGCGACTCGCCCGGAGTGGCGAAGCCCTCGACCTTGTCCCAGCCGCCCGGAGTCGGCATTCCCCTGCCCTTGTTCTGCCAGGCGGTCGGGAAGCTCATCCGGTCCAGCGTGATCAGGTCGTCGCGGCCGTCCCCGTCGAGGTCGGTGAAGTACAGCTCCGGCTCGTAGGTGAGGTTGTTCGCGACGATCGTCGCGGTGTCCCAGCGGATCTCGTCGCCACTGCCGGTGTTCCGCGACATCCGCATCGCGGGGATGCCGGTCGGCGAGTCGGCCGACGGCAGGATCCGGATGTAGTCGTCCCTGCCGTCACCGTCCAGGTCGGCGAAGTAGACCAGTGCCGGGTTGTTCCCGCGGTCGGCCGGGGTGATGTCGCCCAGCGGGACCGCGGCCTTGCGCGGGTCGTCGTTGCGCCAGCCGGTGACCTTGCCGTCCGTGCCGACCACCGCGTAGTCGGCCCTGCCGTCGCCGTTCAGGTCGGGGAACCCGATCTTCGAGCCGGTCGCGGCGGTGTCCCGGATCTTGCCGATCGGCTCCCAGACGTACGAGCGGCCGCTGATCATGCGCTGCAGGACCGCGATCCGGACGCCCTCGGCGAAGGCGTCCGCGATCGTCCGGTAGCCGGCGTCGGTCGGGTAGACCTCGTTGGTGATGTCCTGCGGGGTGACCGAGCCCAGCTCGACCAGCACCAGTCGCGCGCCGCCCTCGATCCTGGCGTAGGCCATCGTGCGGAGCGCGCTGTTGTAGGCGTCGATCCGGGCCTGGTACGTCGGGTTCGTCGACGGCGGCAGGGTCCCGAGCAGGACCGTGGTCGTCGGCGAGGCCCGGTGGATCGCGTCCAGGAAGCTCTGCATCCTCCCGGCCGTCGCCGTGCCGTCGGCGCCGCCGGCCAGGTCGGCCGTGCCCGCGACCAGGGTCATCAGGTTCGGCCGCAGCGTCTGCAGCGCGGGGACCGACTCGGCCTTGATGTCGTCGATGCCCTTGCCGTCGAACCCCATGTGGTCGGGGTCGCCGCGCTTGCCGTTCTTCAGCTCGCCGACGAAGTCCGTGCGCTTGAAGATGAGGCCGGCCGCCGTGCCACCGACCACCGCAACGGTGGTCAGGCCCTTCAGGATGCTGTTCAGGTAGTCCCGGAAGCCACCGTCGTCGGTGCTGTGCACACCGGCCGTGATCCCGTCGCCGGTCGGCATCACCCGCAGCTCGTCGATCGACGGGCTGGCACCGGGCGACGGGCTGGTTCCGGCCGCGTTGAGCAGGCCGGACTGGACCGGCCGGTGGTCGGAGTTGCCCTCGGGCCGGACCGTGACCGTCAGCGCGTGGTCGAAGTGGGTGGTGACGAAGTAGTCCAGCTCACCGCCGTTCTGGTGGGTCGCCTGCCCCGAGCCGTGGATCCGCATGGTCGGCGGGAAGCTCGTCCGGTCGGCGAGGACCTGCGGGTCGACGTTGAAGTCGCCACCGATCGTCGCGTGGTAGGTGACGCCACGCTGGTTCCCGAGGGTTTCGAGCCGGTCGTCGATGGCGTCCAGCATCGTCCCGGAGTCACCGCCGCCGCCGGACAGGCCGTGCACGGTGAAGTACCACTCGTCGCCGAACCGCGCACCGAGCGCGTTCCGGCCGGCGTCGACCGGGTTGCCGACGACGATCAGCTCGTCGGGCGCCTCGGTCAGGACGAGCGCGTTGTTGACCCGGCCGCCGATCCGGCGCGGGTTGGTCGCGTCGTCCGCGGACTGCAGGAAGTAGACCTCACGGGTCGGGACGGCACTGCGGTAGCCGCTGTCGACGGTCCAGGTCCGGTGCAGCACGGTGAACTGGTGCGTGCCGCCCTGGCTGTCGACCGTGGTGAAGGTCTGGTCGGGCTGTGCGACGCTGTTCCGAGGCGGGTGCGGGCCGACCTCCTGAAGCATCAGGATCGGCACCTGCAAGGCCAGCCGCTGGACCGTGTTGGTCCACTTGCTGCCGTCCTGTGCCTCGTTGCCGGCCCCCTGCATGTTCCAGGTGACCAAGGGCGTGGTGTCCGCGGGGAAGTCGGTGGCGGCGGCCGGCACGACGAGTGACGCCGCCAGCCCGGCCATCACCACCGCTGCGGAGATCAATCGGCGGAACAAGAGTTCCTCCCGTTTCTCACACCCAACAGATCGTCACCGAATCGTTGGAGGATGGTTGGGTTGCCGACTATAGGCCCCGATCGTCCATGATGCGCCGTCAACAGGCCGATGGGGCGGCGGCGGAGTCCCAACCGGGCATGCACCCCCGGCGGCCGACTCCGAAGCCGAGCCCGGCAGACTGATCCGGATTCAGGACTTGGCGGCACAACCGAGGAAACGAATGATCACGACAACGGAACTGACGAAACGTTATGGCGGTTCGCTTGCACTCGACAGACTTTCGGTCGAGGTGAAGCCCGGCCGGGTGACCGGCTTTCTGGGGCCCAACGGAGCGGGAAAGTCGACCACGCTGCGGCTGGTCCTCGGCCTCGACACACCCACCGCCGGATCGGCGCTCATCGGCGGTCGTCCCTACCGCACGCTGCGCCGCCCACTCCACCAGGTCGGCGCACTGCTCGATGCCGGCGCTGTCCCCGGGGCCCTGAGCGGCTATCACCACCTGGCCGCGCTCGCCCGCAGCAACGGCATCGGCCGCTCGCGCGTGCACGCGGTCCTCGACGAGGTCGGACTGTCGTCGGCCGCCCGTAGGCGGACGACCGGCTACTCCCTGGGCATGAAGCAGCGCCTCGGCATCGCCGCCGCCCTGCTCGGCGATCCGCCCGTGCTCATCTTCGACGAACCCGTCAACGGCCTCGATCCGGAGGGCATCCGCTGGATCAGGATGCTGTTCCGCCGGCTCGCCGCCGAGGGGCGAACCGTTCTCGTCTCCAGCCACGTGATGAGCGAGATGGAGAACACCGCCGACCATCTGATCGTCATCGGCCGGGGACGCCTGATCGCCGACACGGGGGTGGCGGACTTCATCAGGCAGAGCTCCACCGGAGGCTCCGTCACCGTCCGGACGCCGCAGGGCAAGGACCTGGAGGAGGCCCTCACCGCGGCCGGTGCCCGCACCCGTGTCCTCGTGGACGGCGCGATCGAGGTGCTCGGACTTCCCGCCCCCCGGATCGGGGACCTGGCCCTCGCCCACAGGATCGCGATCCACGAACTCACCCCGCGCTCGGCCAGTTTGGAGGAGGCCTTCATGGACCTCGCCTCGGCCGAGGCCGAACACACCGCTCGCTCGGCCGCCGGCACAGAACAGGACGACTGAGACCATGACCATCGACAGTCCGGCCGTCCGCGAGCCGGTCGCCGGCCCGCTCACCACCCGCGACAGCCTCCCCAGGCGCGCCGTAGACCTGCTCGCCGCCGAATGGATCAAGCTGAGCGCAGCCCGCTCGACCTGGCTGATCGTCGGCCTGGGGCTGCTGGGTTCCATCGGCAGCGCGCTGCTGTCCAACAACTCCACCGTGCACAAGTGGGACGGCTGGGAGCCGGACGAGCGAGCCGGCTTCGATCCGCTGGCCGCTTCCTTCAGTGGCTTCGCCCTTCTCCAACTGGCCCTGACGGCGGTCGGCGTGCTCGCCATGAGCCGGGAGTACTCCAGTGGATCGATCAGGACGACCTTCACCGCCGCGCCGGCCCGCCGCGCCGTGCTCGCGGCGAAGGCCGCGACGGTCGGCGGTCTCGCGGCGGGGGTCGGTCTCACCGCCTCCCTGACGACGTTCACCGTCAGCCAGGCCATGTTCGCGCAGAAGCACTTCGGTCTCTCCCTCACCGCACCGGGCGCCGTGCGCGCGATCCTCGCGAGCTCGCTGCACCTCGCAGGGGTCGCCCTGATCGGACTGGCTCTGGCCGTCCTGCTGCGGCACGGCGCGGGAGCCGTCACCGCGTGCTTCGGATTCCTCTTCCTGGCACCGGTCTTCCTGCAGAGCAACCGCGGCTGGATGCTGCGCGTCCACCAGTCCCTGATGGACAGTGCGATCCGCCACCTCACCGTCAGCCACGTGGAGCGCCACGGCCCCTCCACCCCCGGAGCCTGGGCCGTCCTACTGATCACTCCCTTCGTCCTGCTCGCGGTGGCGGCGGCACTGGTCGACCGAAGGGACGTCTGACCCGGTCGGCGCCCGGCGCAGCGGCCGGACGCCGGGTAGCGCTCCGCCGGCCGTCGCACGGGGTTCCGGCGCCGGTGCCGACCCCGGCGTCGGCCCTGACGTCGGCCCAGGTGCCCGCCCTACGTCCCGGCCTGCTGGTAGAGCGTCACCAGGAGGCCGTGCAGCGGCTCGGCCTCCGAGTCCTCCTCCGTCTCGTCGACCAGGGCGGCCAGCACCTCGGCGAGCCGTGCCGCCTTGGCCGGGCCGAGGCGGAGGTGGCGCAGCGTCAGGAGGTGCTCGGCGGGTGAGCGTTCCAGCTCCTGGGCGACGGCGCCGAGCAGCGCGGCCGTTCCCCCGGGCTGCGGTTCGTCGACGAGCAGCCGCTCGGCGGTTCGCCGGTAGTACTTCTCGGTACCGCCGCGCACCTGCCGCGTTCCCGCCTCCTGGACCAGCCCCGCCTCGCACAGCACCCTGAGGTGGTGGGAGACGCTGCCCTTGTTCGCCCCCAGCTGTGCGGCGAGCCGACTGATCGTCGACGGCCGGCCGCTGAGGGCGAACAGCAGGCGCTGGCGCAGGGGGTGGGCGAGCGCGGTGTGCTGCCGAGGCGTGCTGATCCGCTGGACGTCTTCGTCTGGTTGGTGGCTCACCGGATCAAGCGTTAACGACTGTTGACGCTTTGGCAAGATCGCTGGTCTACTCCCTCCATGACCACCACCACCACATCGCCCTCTGCGCTGGACGCCGTCGCCGTCGTCGAGTCGATCGCCGACCTGGTCCGCGAGAACTACGTCTTCCCCGACGTCGCCCGGCAGCTGGCGGACCTGCTGCGGAGCCGGAGCGCCGAGGGCTCCTACCGGGCCGAGTCCGCCGAGGAGTTGGCCGAAGCGGTCACCGCGGACCTGCAGTCCGTCAACGGCGACCTGCACCTCGGCCTCAAGCACCACGCCGTGCCGGTGCCGGCCGAGCGGGGTGCGGCGGCCCTCGCCGCGATGCGGAGGGACTTCGACGCCTCGCTGGGCGGTGTTCCGCGCGTGGAGCTCCTCGACGGCGGCGTCGCGGTCCTGGAGATCGCGCCCCTGCTGTTCCCGCTGGACTGGGCGGCGCAGCCGCTGGCCGCAGCGCTCTCCCTGGTGGCACCCGCCCGCGCCCTCGTCCTCGACCTGCGCGGCAACGTCGGCGGCGACCCGGACACGGTCGCCTTCGTCTGCGGCTACCTGCTGGAGGGCCGTACCCTGCTCAACACCATGGTCTCGCGGCAGGGCGAGGAGGCCGCGCAGTCCTGGACGCCGCCGTTCGTGCCGGGTGCCCGCTTCGGCGGCAGCAAGCCGCTCTACGTGCTGACGAGCGGGAAGACCTTCTCCGGGGGCGAGGAGCTCGCCTACGACCTGCAGCAGCTCGGGCGCGCCGAGGTCGTCGGGGAGGCGACCCGGGGCGGCGCGCACCCGCGCGAGGGGTGGACGGTGCACCCGCACCTGGAGCTCAGCGTGCCGGTCGCCCGCGCGGTGAACCCGGTCTCGGGCACCAACTGGGAGGGCACCGGCGTCCAGCCCGACGTGCCGTGCGACGCCGCGGCGGCGCTCGACCGCGCGCTGTCCCTGGCCGTGGCGCGCCTGGCCTAGCGCGGACGAGGGCGCCGGCGAGGGCGCGGACGGGCGCCGGGGCAGGTGCCGGCGAGCGGCCGCCGTGCGGTGGCGCACCGGCCGCGGGCCCGTGCGCCGGATGCCCGCGGGCCCGCGCCGGGGCGGCCGACTACCCGCCGCCGCCGGGTCACGCGGAGCGGACCGTCTCCCGGTAGTGGCGGGGCGACAGGCCGGTGGCGCGTTTGAAGGCGTTGCTGAAGGCGCTCTCGGAGCCGTACCCGAGAGCGGAGGCGATGGCCGACAGGGGCGTGTCCGCGCGTCGGAGGGTGTGCTCGGCCCGGTGCATCCGCCAGCGGCGGAGGTAGGCCAGCGGCGGGACGCCCGCCACGTCCTTGAAGCGCTTGGCGAAGCTGGTGCGGGACATCGCGGCCGCCCGGGCCAGTTCGGCGAGCGTCCAGGGCCGGGACGGGTCGCCGTGCATCAGCCGCAGGGCGGGCGCGATGCGCTCGTCCGCCAGCGCGCGCAGCCAGCCCGTCGGGCAGTGACCCGCGTCCGCACCCGTGAGGAAGGCGCGCAGGACCTGGACGAGGAGCAGCGGGGCGAGGTGGCCGGCGGCGAACGAGGCGCCGGGGCGGTCGGAGGCCAGCTCCCGCAGCGTCTGCTCCATGAGCCAGCAGGCGGTGCGGGCTTCGGCCGTCGCGGCGCCGACCTGCAGCACGGGCGGGAGCAGGCTGAGCAGCAGGTCCTCGGCGGTGGTGTCGAGTTCCAGGTGGGCGCCGATGGTGACGGTGTCCCGGCCGTCGTCCCCGGTGTGGAAGAAGGGCTCGGCGGAGGCCCTGAGCAGCGGCAGTGCGTCAACCGCCGGCACCGCCGGATCACTCGCGAGGATGTAGGGGCGGTCGCCGGCGAGGACGGCCGCCCCACCCGCTTCGAGGCGTACGGGTGGCTCGGCGCCCTCCACCAGCAGCCAGACGGTGCCCTGCAGCACGGCCTGGACCTTGAGTCGGCCCGGCGCGGGGAAGGCCAGCGCCCAGGCGCCCGCGGCGGTGAGACCGCGCGACAGGACGCAGCGGACGCCGGTGAGTTCGAGGGCCTCGGTGAGAGGGTCCCCCCAGGCCGGAGTGCCGGGGGCCGGCACGGACAGCGGTGCATCCATGTGCGGACTCTCGCGCAAGTCACCCGGACGGGCAAGCATTCACACGCCGTCGCCGGATCGTCACCATGAGTGGTGGGACGTATGCGTACTCCGTACCGCGCGACCCGGGCCCGGCCGCCGACCGGCGGTCGGCCGACGAGTTCCAGGAGGTAGTTCCCATGGGCGGATTCCAGGACCGCGACAAGTTCCACCCGGACGAGGTCGTCCTCTCGGCGGCCGAGAAGAGCGTCATCGCCGAGCTCCTCCAGGGCGGCGGCCGGACCGAGCCGGCCGAGTCCACGGACGAGGGCTGACAGGGTTCGAAGCCGACAGGTCCGAGGGTGCCGGTCCGCGACGGTCGTACGCCGTCCGTCGCGGACCGCGCCCCCGCTCAGCAGACGGGACGGCCGTGACCACCACCACCACCACCACGCACACCGCTCCTCCCCAGTCCGGGGAGCGCGGCCTCACTCCGCGGCAGGCGTTCGCGAGGGCCGCCGCAGCGATCGCCGACCTGGGGCTGGAGGCCGATCTGGCACCGGTCCTCGACGGCAGCCCCGGGACGTGGCGCTGCGTCCTGCGGCGCGGCGGCGTACCGCTGCGCACCGGGCTGGGGCTGGGCAAGGGCAGCCGGGAGGAGGCCCGGGCCGGAGCACTGTTCGAGGCGCTGGAGCACCAGCTCAGCGGCGTGGACGGACTCGACGGCTCCCGGATCCGGTTGGCCTCCGCCCACGACGTCGCGGCCGGTCCGCTGGGACGGGACATCGCCGCCGCGCTGCTCGCCCAGGCGCCCGACGGGCCGTTGGGGTGCCTGCCGTACCGCTCGCCCGACGGCGGTCCGGACGTCGACGTCCCGCTCTTCCTCTCGATGCCCGAGTACCTGCGCCCGGCGGGGGACGACCTGCGCCGGCAGGCCGGTGACACCTACGACTACCGCTCGGTGGGCCGCTACTCGGTCAACAACGGCTGGGCCGCCGGGGTCGATCCGGTCGAGGCCGCGGTGCACGCGATCAACGAACTGATCGAGCGGGACGCGCTGTCCATGCTGCTGATCGGCTGCTTCCTCCGCACGCCCGCGCGCCGCCCGGCCGTGGTCGACCCGGCGACGCTGCCCCCGGGCCCCGCCGCGCTCCTCGGCTTCGCCACCGCCCGCACCGGCCGTCCGGTGCACCTGATCGACATGACCACCGACCTGGACGTGCCCGCGTACGCGGCCTACCAGAGCGCACCCCCGGGACAGCCGGCGCGGATCTGCGGCTGGGGCGCGTCGCTGTCCCGCGAGTACGCGGTCTCCCGCGCGGTGAGCGAACTCGTCCAGCTGCACAGCACCATGGGCCTGCGCGACCGGTACGCGCACCTGCTGCCCGAACAGCGCGACGACACCGGGCCCTACCCGGCGCTGCACGCCTGCTACCTGTCCGACTTCACCGCCGCCCTGGCCACGGCCGAGGTCCGGCCCTTCGAGGCGACCGCGGTACCCGACACCCCGGGCGGACACCTCGACCGGCTCCTCGGCCTCCTGAAGGACCACGGCTTCGGCGTCTACCGGCGCGACCACCACGTCACACCGGACCTCGCGGTGGTCAACGTGCTGGTCCCCGGCCTGGAGCGGTTCATGCTGGTCACCGACGGCCAGGTCGTGGTACCCGGCGAGCGCGGACTCGCGGCGGCCCGCCGTGGGTGAGCCGGTGCGCTGGCGGCCGCTCGCCCACGGCGACGCACCCCGGGTGGCGGGCCTGCTGGCGGTCTGCGAACGGGCGGACCGCACCGGTGACCGGCGCGGTGCACAGGACGTCCTCGACGGCTGGGCGGCCTCCGGCATCGACCTGGCCGCCGGCACGACCTCCGCCTGGGCCGGACCGGAGCCGGTGGCGTACGCCGTCACCCGGGCGCGCGAACACGCGGACCCCGTCCACGAGATGACCCTCGACCTCGTGGTGCACCCCGCGCACCGGACCCCCGGCGTCATCGCCCACCTGCTCCACGGGTGCCGCCGCACCGCGGCCCGCCGGCACCGGGAGAGGTTCGGCGGCACACCGCTGGAGCTCCACGTCCGGACGCACGGCCACCAGCGCTGGCTCGCCGAGGCGCTCGACGCCGCGGGCTACCGGCGGGTGCGCGGCTACCGGGGCATGCGGATCGACCTGGCGGAGCACGCGCCGGCCGCCGGTGCGGACGGCGCGCCGGGGCTGCCGACCGGGACCGCGCTGGTGCCGTTCGAGGACCGCTACGACGCACTGCTGCTGGCGGCCCGCAACGAGATCTTCGCCCGCAACCCGGGCAGCGTCCCGATGACGCCCGCGACGTGGCGCCATTCGGTGACCGGGAGCCCCTACTTCCGCCCCGAGTCCTCCCTCCTCCTGCTCTCCGCCGACGGCCGGGAGGTCCTCTGCTACCTGCTGGCCACCGAACTCGCCGACACGGGGCGGGAACGCGAGCTGTACCTCGCCAACGCCGGCACCCGACCCGACCTGCACGGACGCGGCCTGTACCGGACCGTGTTCACCCGCACGCTGGCCCGCGCGAAGGACCGCGGCTACCGGTGGGCCGTCATGGACGTCGACTCCACCAACGCCATGGCGACCGGCGGCTTCTACGAACGCCTCGGCGCGCGGACCTTCCGCACCTGGACCGGGCACGCGCTGGAGCTCACCCGCGGCCTGCCGCGGCCGTGAAGGCGGCGGGCTGCCCCGCGGGGCGCCACGAGCCTCACGCGGCCGCGCCGCGCCGCGCCGTGCCGCCGCGCGGTGCCGCGACGGGACGGGACCAGGACGGGACCGGGGAGTCAGCCGTGCTCCGCCGAGCCGGTGAGCCGCAGTTTGCGCTGGGCCCGCTGGTAGAACGTGGTGCGGCCGAGTCGTACGACCCGTGCGGCGGCGGGCAGCATGGTCACCTCGACGACGTCGCCCGGTGAGACGTGGCCGACCAGGAGGCCGTCGGCCTCGACGGCGAGGTCGCCGCTGTGCGGCAGGACCACGAGGTCGAGCCGCTCACCGCTGGAGAGGAACACGGAGCGGTTGAACGCGGCGTGCGGGGCCACCGGGGTGATCAGCAGCCCCTCCGCGTTGGGGGAGACGATCGGGCCGCCGGCGGAGAAGCTGTACGCGGTGGAGCCGGTCGGTGTCGCGACGACCACCGCGTCGGCGGTGTAGGCGACGAACGGCTCGCCCTGGACCCGTACGGCGACCGCCGCGGACTTGTGGCCCGGGCTGCGCAGGAGCACGACGTCGTTCAGCGCCGTCTCCCGGGCGGCCCCGAACCGGGCGTGGACGCCGGAGCGGACCTCCACGGTGAAACGGCGGGCGTCGATGGCGTCCAGCGCGGCGGGGAGCTCGGGGATGTCGACCTCGGCGAGGAAGCCCAGGCGTCCGACGTTGACGCCGAGGACCGGCGCGTGCCCCCCGGTCGTGAGCCGCATGGCACGGAGCATGGTGCCGTCCCCGCCGAGACTGATCAGGAGGTCGGCGCTCGCGGTCATCTCCTCGGCCTCGACCGGAACCGCCTCGCAGCCGATCCGCGCCACCTCCGCCGCGAGCCCCAGGACCGTCGTCCCCCGGGCCCGGCCCCACCGGACGACGGCGTCGACGGAGGGCGCGCAGGTGCGCTCGGGGTGGAGGACCAGCCCCACCGTGCCGATGGATCCCATCCGCAGCACCTCGCCGTCCACAGCCGCCGTTGCTCCCTCCAGTCATGCACAGCCCCGGCCGGAGCGCCTACGCTGAGGAGGTCCGACTGCTGCTCGTCGCGGTCCCTCCGCGCGAGCCGGCCGGCGGGGATGCGGACCGGCGGTCCGACGGCTCGGCGTCGACCTGCCGGACCGGCGCCCGGCCGGCCCCGACGGGAGGCGTGTGCCATGGCTGACAGCCCGATCCGGGGGATCGACCCCTCCGTGAAGCCGAGCGGCGAGGGGTGTGCGGAGTGCCTGGCGGGCGACGGGCCGGGGTGGTGGTTCCACCTGCGGCGCTGCGCCGAGTGCGGGCACATCGGCTGTTGCGACTCCTCACCCTCACAACACGGCACGAGGCACGCCCGGGAGGCGGACCACCCGTTCCTGGCCAGCTTCGAGCCCGGTGAGGCGTGGTTCTGGGACGTCGAGACCGAGCAGTACTACGAGGGGCCGGAACTGGCGGCGCCCGTCGCGCACCCGGCCTCGCAGCCGGTGCCCGGCCCGCTGGGCAAGGTCCCCGCCGACTGGCAGTCGCACCTGCACTGACCCGCAGCGTCCTGGGCTGTCCCGCAACGTCCCGCACCGTCCTGCTCAGGACTG
Source organism: Kitasatospora sp. NBC_00458 (assembly GCF_036013975.1). Lineage (NCBI taxonomy): Bacteria > Bacillati > Actinomycetota > Actinomycetes > Kitasatosporales > Streptomycetaceae > Kitasatospora > Kitasatospora sp. NBC_00458. Next base: position 121,450 of record NZ_CP107904.1, on the reverse strand, counting down.
CTCAGGACTGCTCAGGACTGCCCAGGACTGCCCAGGACCTGGCCAGGACCTGCTCAGGACCTGCTCAGGGCCTGCTCAGGCAGGCGGGCCCGGCAGGTGCGGGTCCGTGATCCCGCCCGGGCAGGCGAGGCCGCCGACGTCCCAGCCGGCGCGGGCGGCCCCGGCCTGGTACGCGCTCTCGTAGAAGGCGAGCACCGCCGCCCGCGGATCGGCCTCGGCGCGGGCCGCGTCGTACCGCAGGACCGCCAGGTGGCTGTTCTCCAGCGCGACCCACCCGGCGGAGGCGGGTGAGAGCCGGTCCTCGGCCAGGTGCGCGGGCTCGGGCGCCGTGTACGAGTAGAAGGCCGGTTCGCCGAGGTCGGCGTCCCCGAACCAGAACCCGAAGCTGATCAGCTCCCGGGAGTACGCCTCGCGGGTCACCGGGTCCACCTGTGGCGGCTGGTCGAGGGCGTGCCCGGAGAACCGGGTGTGGGCGATGTCGAATGAGTGCCAGAACAGGTGGACGGGGCTGACCTTGCCCGAGAAGCGCGCCGCGAACTCCTCCAGCACCAGCCCGACCTGGCCCAGCACCTGCCAGAAGCGGTTCGCCTGGACGGGGTCGTAGGCGGCGTGTTCGAAGTCCTGGTCGAACGGCCGGTCGGAGTCGGGAAGCCGGTAGGGCCGGGGGACCCGGATCTCCACCCGGACGCCCAGCGCCGCCAGCGCCTCCAGGGTCTGCCGGTAGAACGAGGCGACGGACTGGCCGACGAGCGGGAAGGACTCCGTCCTGCCGTCCGCCGTCGCGACGACCAGCCGGTGGTCGACGAAGTCGAAGTCGACGGTGAAGACCGGGTTGCCGTCGACCTGTCCCATCGGCCGCGTGGTGATCCCGCGCCCGGTGAGATGGAAGGGGACGTTCCACCAGTGGTTGCGCCGCACGCTCGCCGCGAGGCGGACCTTCCCCACCACCTGGGTGAAGCGGTGCAGCGTCTCCTTGGTGTCCCGCCACTCGGCGAGCGGAACCGGTGGGAACAGTTCCATCGTGTCCTCCTCCTGCCGTCGGCCGTGGTTCCACGATGACCACAGTTCCATGATGACCACGGCGGTCCGGAGAGGGCCTGTTCGCGGGCGGTGCCGACCTCGGTGGCCGCTCACCCGCGGAGCGGCTCCTGATCGGCGGGGACGGCGGCGACAGCGGGGACGACCGGGACGGCGGGGACAGCAGGGACGACCGTCCAGGACGGGTGGGTGTTGACCCGGGTGACGGTGGCACCGGTCAGCCGCTTGTAGCGGGTCGAGATCCGCTCGGCCTCCCCGGCGGGCAGCGCCGCGCCGTGCTCCTCGGCCCGCGCGATGGTCTCCTCCGGCCCCAGGTCCCGGTTGGCCAGCACGATCGCGTTGACGGCCGGCCGGCGCATCCCGTCGTAGCGGCGCAGCGCGGCCTCGGCGTCGTCGTCCCGGGCCAGGCACCAGGCCAGTACCCGGCTGTCGACGACGGACTGCGACCCGCCGTTCATGCCCATGGGGAACATCGGGTGCGCGGCGTCGCCGAGGAGGGTGACCCGTCCGAAGCTCCAGCGCGGCAGGGGATCGCGGTCGGTCATCGGGTACTCGAAGACCGCCGGGGAGCGTTCGGCGAGCGCCGCGAGGTCGATCCACGGCAGGTTCCACGACGACAGCCCGGCGCGGGCCTCCGCCGCGCCGACACGGCGGCCGGGGCCGCCCGGCGGCGGGGCGGACGGGCCGTGCCGCACCTCCAGCACCCAGTTCACCAGGGCGTCGGCGGTCGCGGCCTCGGGGTCCTCGATCGGGTAGGCGACGAACTTCGCACCGGGGGTGCCCCCGGCCACCACGATCGAACGGCCGTCGAGGACGTGCGGGAGCCGCGCGACCCCGCGCCACATGTGGACACCGTTCGCGTTCGGCGGACCCTCGCCGGGGTACAGCCGGCTGCGGACCACGGAGTCGATGCCGTCCGCGCCGACCAGCACGTCGGCGTCGTCGACCACGGGCAGACCGCTCGACCGGTCCAGGAAGTGGGCGCGGACGCCGCCCGCGCCCTGCTCGAACCGTTGGAACAGCAGCCCGGTACGGACCGCGTCGGGCCCCAGCCGCTCGCGGACCGCCGCCAGCAGCAGCATCTGCAGACGGCCGCGGTGCACGGAGTACTGCGGCCAGCGGTACCCGGCGGCGCGCCCCAGCGGCTCCTCCCAGACCGTCCGGCCCGCCCGGTCGCGGTAGCTCAGCCGATGCGGGGGCAGCGCGACGCGGGCCAGCTCGCCGTCCAGGCCGAGTTCGGCGAGCTCCCGGACGGCGTGCGGCAGCAGGTTGATCCCGACGCCGACCGCCTCGACCCTCCGCGCCGCCTCGTACACCCGTGGCGCGAAGCCGGCGGCGTGCAGGCTCAGGGCACAGGTCAGCCCGGCGATGCCGCCGCCGACGACGGTCACTCTCATCTGTCTGTCCTCGCCCTTCGCCGGGGCCACGCACTGGCCGACCCCCTGTCACCAGCCTCGCCGCCCCGGCTGCGCGCGTCCAATACACAGCGGTGATGGCAGCGGTCACGGCCGCTGATCGCACCGTCGGCCGCCCGTTCCGGCGCCCGATCGGCCGTGGCGCACACAACCGGTGCTCCCAGCTGCACAGTTGATAGTTTGCCAGCCATGGAGCTCCGTACGCTTGAATACTTCGTCGCGGTGGCGGAGGAGCGGTCGTTCACGAAGGCGGCGGCCCGCTGCCACGTCGTGCAGCCCGCGATCAGCCAGCAGATCCAGGCGCTGGAGAAGGAGCTGGGAGAGCCCCTGTTCGAGCGGCTGCCCCGGCAGGTGGTCCTCACCTCCGGGGGCGCCGCCCTGCTGCCGCACGCCCGCGCCTGTCTGGCGGCGGCCGCCTCGGCCGTCCTGGAGTTCGCCGACCGCTCGGGCCTGCTCGGCGGCTCGTTCGCGCTGGGGACCGTCGGCGGTCTGGAAGGCACCGCCGTCCCCCGGCTGCTGGGGGAGTACCACCGCCGGTACCCGCGGGTCGCGGTCAGTCTCGTCGGGGCGTCGAGCCCGTCACTGCTGGCGAAGGTCCGCGACGGCGGGATCGACGCGGCCGTGGTCGCGGGACCGCCGGACGGCGAACCCGCCGCCGTCGCCTCGCGGGTGCTCCTGGAGGACCGGATCGTCGCGGTCCTCCCCGCCGGAAGCCGGCCCGCGGACCGTCCGATGACCCTCGACGAGGCGGTCCGGGGCCCGGTCATCAGCTACGGTCCCGACAGCGGAGTGCACGCGTTCATCCGCGAGGCCTTCGCCGCGGAGGGGCTGCGGTTGGACATCGCCTACGCGACGAACGACGTCGCCCTCCAGCTTGCGCTGGTCGCGGAACGGATCGGTATCGCCCTGACCTCCCGGGCGAGTCCGGTCCTCGCCGCCGACCGGCGCTTCACCGTCGTGCCGCTGGAGCCCGCCGTCCGGCTGCGGAAGGTGTTCGTGTGGCGGCCGGGCACCCGGCCGAGTGCGCCGTTGCGGGCCTTCCTCGACCTGTGGACGGAGCTGTCCGACCCGGCGGCGTCCGGCGGGGCCTTGTCCGGGGCGGCCGTCGGCGGCTGACGTCAGGTGGCGGTGGCGGCCGGTCGGGGCCCGGGCTCCGGCCGGGAGTCCCGGCCGGCCGGCGGCAGGCACCATCACCCCCCTACCGAGACGACCGGTTCGAGGTACGACGACGGCCGTGCGGAGGCATGGCGCGGCAACAGGCTGAGCCCTGTCGCCACCACCGTCGTCCGCGGCTTCGATGACGAGGGCTTCGAGGCGGTGTTCCACGGCGTCGGCGTCGCCGCCGAGCGGGCCCGGCGTGATGCCGGTGGCCCGCTCCTGCGCGTGCCGGGGCACGGCGTCGGGGCGCCGAACGGCCGCCGACGGTGGCAGTGGCAGTGGCAGTGGCCGTGTCGTGGCCGGGGGCGTGTCGTTGGCCAGATCGGTTGATCTTGCCCGGGTGGGGTGCCGGTTCCCCCGGTGCCCGCCCGGGCCCGGCTTGAGAGGGGTCCTGATGGTGCAGGCAGGTAGTGGGCATGCCGCTGGAACGACGTCGTGCCGGGCGGTGTCCCGCACGCGCCGCCGGCCGTCGGTGGCGGTCGTGATGGCGGTGGGCGGCATGGTTCTACCGCTGGTCGGGCAGGTGCCGGGCGCTCACGCCGTGGACGGTTCGGCGCCGGTGGCCTACGACAGGGCGGGTGTCTACGAGTACGTCGTCCCCTCGGGGGTGGAGAGGATCGAGGTGGCGCTGGTGGGCGCGGGCGGAGGCGGCGGTGGCGCCGGCAACTGGCCGGACGGTGATGGCGCCAGGCAGGACGACGGTGGCGGTGGTGGCGGTGGCGGCGGCTATGTGGCGTGCGTCCTCCCGGTGGAGCAGGGGCACCGCTACCGGGTCGTCGTCGGAGGCGGGGGCGGAGGGGGAGGCAGCGCGGCCGGCGCGGTGCCCGGCGGCGGCCTGCCGGGCAGCGGCCCGCACGGCGGAGCCGGCGGGACCGACACCGGGCACAACGGCGCCGACACCACCGGTCGGCGCGACGGCAGCGGCGCCGGCGGCGGCAGTGCCTTCACCGCCCACGAGAGCTACGTCCGCGGCGGCGGTGCGGGCGGCGGGGGTGCCTCGCTGTTCGGCACCGCCGACGCGGACCTCGCCGTCGGCCCCGGTGGTTCGGGGGGCCTGGGGGGCCTCGCGATGAGCGGCAACCCCGTGGACGACGGCAACGGGGGAAGCGCGGCCGAACCCGGCGGCGTCGGCGGCCACTGGCGCCGCGACTTCTTCAAGGACGGCCAGAAGGGCGGAGCCGCCGGCACCTGCCCCGGCCTGGCCGAGGACCAGGAGCCGGAAGCCGCCACAGCGGGCGCAAACGGCGGAGACCTCGACCCCGGCGGTGTGGCGGGCATCGGCGGCGCCCGGCCCGGCCCCGGCGGCGCGGGCGGCGGCGACCTGCCCGCCGAGTGGAGCGCCGGGGCCGGTGGCAGAGGCGGAGACCAGGGCGTCGCCGGTGCCACCGGAGCTGACGGAAGGGTCGTCATCACCCCCGCCACCGAATGAACCGCCACCGGATGAACCACCACCGCCCCGGAACGGCGCCGGTGGGCCGGGAGGTGCGCCGGTAGGCCGCGACCGGCGGGCACGGCGAGGTGCCGGAGGTACTCGTCGACGCGGGTGGGGGAGCGTCCCGACGGGACGGACCGGCAGGAACGTCACGGGGCCGGGCGCAGCCGGGCCGCCCGAATCCGATCTCGACGACGACCGCCGCGTTCCGGCACACACGGGGGTCACGGCGGTTGTGGCGGCCACGTGCCCGGGAGCACCGGGAGCACCAGGTGTGCCGGGAGGAGCGCAACGGGCACCGTGGCGCCGCCCAGCCCGATCCGCCCGGCGCCGGGCGAGTTCGGCGAGGGGGCGGCCGATGTCGCCGCCGGGTGCGCGGTGGTGCGTGGGCGGCCCGGCGGCTCCGCGAGATCACCTCGGTGACACCTCGACAGCACCTCGGCATCACCTCGACCGAGCTGCGCCCAACGCGGTACGGCGTAGGCCCGGCGCGCCTGTGTAGGGGCGTGCGACGACGAGCGGCCGGTCCGGGGCGCCCGTGCGGCGGGGTGCGGCGGCCGGTGCGGCGGCCAGCTGCGGGTCGACGGTGAGCGCGGTGACGCCCAGCGGTTCGGTGAGGGCCCGCAGGGCGGGCTCGGCGAGGGTGATCCACGGCTGGGCGGTGCCGAGGACGGTGACGAGCTGCTGCTCGGTCGTGAAGGCGACGGCGGTGCGGTCGCCGAGCGGGGTGCGGAAGAGCCGGGCGGCGTGCCCCAGCGGGCCCGGCCGGACGGGGACCAGGAGGAGTCCGGCCGGGCCGGGTTCGGAGGGCTCGGGGTCCTCGGCGAGTGAGCGTCGGTTCATGGCTGCCTCCAGGCAGGGGTGGCACGGGTGGACGGTGTCCCGGTCCTCGGCGCCGTCGCCGGCCGGGCTCGTACCAGGACCGTATGCCCGGCCGCGCCCCCGGTGTCCCCGCCCCTGACGCTTTCATGATCCGGCCGCCCCCGTCCTTGACGCCGTGTTGACGCGGTTGCGGCGGGGCGGCCGGGGCGGCGGCGGGGCGGTGCGTACCACTGCCCTCCTGCGGGTTTCACCCGTCCGTGTCGACGGGCGTCAGGAAGCCGTCAAGAACGGGCGCCCGGGCGTAGGCCGCGCGTCAAGGACGGGTGCACCGGGGCGTACCGGGTCTCCACTGGAACCGCGGGCCCGGTCAGGCGCTCCGCACCCACCCCGGAAGGAAGCGTCCACCATGAGCGAGACCCGGACCGTCGTCGCCGTCGCGAGGCCGCCGCACGGCGTCGGACAGGCCGCCGCCGCCGTCCTGCCGCGCCGCCCGGACCGCGCGCCCGTCCTCGCCCTCCGGCCGCACCGCGGCGACGGTGCGGACGAGCGAGGGGAGGAGCACGGGGAGGAGCCCGCACCGTCCGCGTCCGGGGACGCCGGCCGGACGCTGCGCGGGAGGGCGGGGCACTGCCGGATCGCCATGCAGTACCTCGACTGAGACCGCCTGCGGGTGGCCCGGTGCGCCGGCAGGAGGCAGGAGGCGAGTGAGCGTCAGGCCCGCGACGCCGCGGCGCCGCTCGATGGTCCGTGCGCTCTGCCGGTGTCCGGACCGCTGGGAGCCCGGGTCATGGTTCGGCGGGCCGGCGGGCCGGCGGACCGTCCGGAGCCAGAAGCGCGCGGCCCGGGCCGAGGTCAGGTGGGCGAGTGCCGGTTCGGGGTGGGCCGCGAGCCGGTCCAGGGTGCGTCGGCGGTGCGCGGCGCGTCTGGTCCAGGCCCAGCGGATGGGGGCGGATCGAGCCGGCCGCGGACGTGCTCCCGGTTGCCGTTCCACAGCTCGCGGCGGGTGGCCGCCCGGGCGGGCGAACGCCGGAGGACGCGGTACATGACGGTACGCCGGGGCAGGTCCGGCCCCGGCCGTCCGGCCTCGTCCGGAGCCGGAGGCAGCGGGGAAACGGGCCCCGAGGTGTGACATCGGCCACATCACCGCCGCCGGACTCCGGCCGGATATCGCTCGCGGCACCCGAACTCGCAGGTTGCAGCCGTGACTTGCAGTCTTGAGCCGATTCGGGCCGTTGAAATCGATCTGGCTACCGGTGGAGGAATGAGCCTAACCTGCCCGCCATGTCCCAGAACACGAACACCCCCGGTTTCCCCGGGCAGCCGGCCGCTCCGGCCGGCGACTCCGCCAAGGTGCAGCGCCAGGTGCAGCAGCAGGCGGGCGTCGGACCGGTCTCCGGTGGCGGCGGCACCCTCTTCTCCGAGCCGGTCCTGGTGGTGAACCAGAAGGCCAAGCTGATCGAGCTGACCAACGAGTACACGGTCTTCGACCAGCAGGGCGCCACGCTGGGCTCGGTGGTCCAGGTCAGCCAGAGCGGTCTGCGCAAGGCGATACGGCTGCTCACCTCCCTCGACCAGTACCTGACCCACAAGCTGGAGATCCGTGACGCGCACGGCGCTCCGGTGCTGGTGCTGACCCGCCCGGCGAAGTTCATCAAGTCCCGGGTGATCGTGGAGCTCCCGAACGGCCAGGAGGTCGGCCAGGTCGTTCAGCAGAACGCCATCGGGAAGATCAACTTCGCGCTGGAGGTCGGCGGGCGGAAGGTCGGCGCCGTCAAGGCGGAGAACTGGCGGGCCTGGAACTTCTCCATCGTCGACGAGACGGACACCGAGATCGCCCGGATCACCAAGACCTGGGAGGGCCTGGCGAAGACGATGTTCACCACGGCCGACAACTACGTGCTCCAGATCCACCGCCCGCTCGCCGACCCGCTGCTGAGCCTGGTCGTGGCGACCGCGCTGACCGTGGACACCGCGCTGAAGCAGGACGCCCGGGGCTTCGGGTAGCCGCAACCCGCACACCGGGTCCGGTCCTCCGCCCCGCCTCCCGACCGGGAGGCGGGGCGGAGGGCGGTGGAGCCCCGGTCGCCGTCCCACCGCACCGGACGACGCTCGGGGGCAGTGGCTGAAGTGCTGATGAAAGATGAATTCGCGGTGACGTTCCGGGGGTGCGCCGTGTGTCACGGGTGGGCGTAGGGGACCGCTGCGGACGATGACGGCGTCCGTTTCACCCGTTTCGTCCGTTCGTCGGTGCGCCGCGTGCTCGCAGGGAGTCCCCGTGTCTACTGGTCGGTCCGTCGTGATCCGTTCGCTCACGCCTTCGGCGCTGGCGCTCGTCGTGGCGGTCGCCGCCTCGGGGTGCGGCATGGAGTCCGACACCGCGGCGGGGGCCGCGCCCACCTCCGCGCCCACCTCCGGGGCTTCTTCCGCGCGGGCCTCCGCATCGATCGCCTGCGACGGGTCGGGGCAGCTGCTGGGCGCGGGTTCGACCGCCCAGGGGAACGCGATCGACCTCTGGAGGAACGAGTTCGAGTCGGCGTGTCCGAGCGTCACCGTCAACTACGGCGGCGGCGGTTCGGGCGCGGGCGTCCAGCAGTTCAACTCGGGAAAGGTCGCCTTCGCCGGCACCGATGCGGCTCTCAGCCCCGCCGAGGTCGACGCCTCCAAGCAGGTCTGCACCGGCGGCCGGGGCATCGACCTGCCGATGGTCGGCGGCCTCATCTCCGTCGTCTTCAACGTCACCGGCGTCGACCGGCTCGTGCTCGACGGCCCCACCACGGCCAAGATCTTCGACTCGCAGATCACCACGTGGAACGACCCGGCCATCGTCGCGCTCAACCCGGGCACCAGCCTGCCCGACGCGCCGATCCAGGCGTTCCACCGCGGGGACGACTCCGGCACCACCGCCAACCTGACCGCGTACCTCGCCGCGGCGTCGAACGGCGCCTGGGGCCACCCGGCCGGAAAGGCCTGGGCGGGCAAGGGCGGGCAGTCCGCGAACGGCTCCGCCGGGGTCGCGGCGCAGGTCAAGCAGGTCGACAACTCGATCGGCTACGCCGAGCTCTCCTTCGCCCAGACCAACAACCTGAAGAGCGCCGCCATCAGCACCGGCGCCGCCCAGCCGGTCGAGGCGAACGCCGCGAACGCCGCCGCCACCCTGGCCACGGCGCAGGTCACCGGCACCGACGGCGACCTCGCCCTGAACCTGGACTACGCGATCAAGGACGAGAACGCCTACCCGCTGGTCCTGGTCACCTACGAGGTGGTCTGCGACAAGGGGAACAAGGCCTCGGCCCTGCCCGCCCTGAAGTCCTTCCTCTCCTACACGAGCAGCGACGCCGGGCAGCAGGCCATCGCCCCGATCGGCTACGTTCCCCTGCCGGAAGCGCTGACCTCCAAGGTCCGGACCGCGGTTTCCGGCCTCGCCTGAGCCCGCGACCCGCCGGAGGCGGAGGGGTTCCGTCAGCGGTGGCAGCCGGCGGCGAGGGGGACGGGCGCCCCGTGGCGGGCCGTGGGTTCCAGCTTCTCCAGCAGCTCGGAGGGGGACACGGTGATCACGGGGCAGGGCGCGTGGGTGCGGGGAGCTGCGGATCCGAGGGACCTGGCCGCGGGTGCTCCCGCGTCCGGAAGTGGGGGATCCGCGCAGCGGGCTGGCATGGTGAGAGGCCGAGCGCCGGACGGGCCGCTCGGCGGCCCACGGCACGAAGGAGTCACCCATGTCCCGATCGGCACTCTCCACCGGGAGGAGTCGCTGCACCGGTCGGGCCGTCGCAGGGAGGAGCGCGGGGGAACGCGCCGTCGCGACGGCGGAGTCGACCCCGTGAACACCACCGTGGCCCGTGTCGTCACCGACGTCCTGCAGCCGCGCAACGTGCTGGTGGCCGGGCTGACCGGGCTGGGCGCCGCCGCGGCCGGCGACTGGACCGGCATCGGGTGGGGCCTGCTGGCTGCGCTGTGCGCCGGTGTGGTGCCGGCCGGCTACATCGAGTGGGAGCGCAAGCGCGGGACCTGGGGCGACCGCCACGTGGTCGACCGGACCAAGCGGGCGCCGATCTTCTTCGTCATCCTCGGCTCGATCGGCCTCGGCTCCCTCGCGATGGTCCTCGGCGATGCCCCGCGCGACGTCCTGGTCGCCATGGTCGCCCTGTGGGCGATGACCGTGGGCCTGCTGGCGGTCAACACGGTCTGGAAGATCAGTGTCGACAGCGCGGTCGCCAGTGCGGTGGTCACCGTGCTGGCGGTGGTGCACTCGCCGTGGTGGATCGCCGCGTACCCGCTGGTCGCCGTCGTCTGCTGGTCGCGGGTCGCGTTGACGTACCACACCACCGCGCAGGCCGTGGCCGGAGCCTCGCTCGGCGCGGCGACGGCCGCCGCGTGGCTCTGCTGAAACCGCGACCGGAGGCGGGGCGGCCCCGGTCCCGAGGGGAGCGCGACCGGACGCCACGAGGTGGTGACCGGCGGTGGACGCCACCCGGCCGACGGCGGCAGCGCTGCGCGGTGCGTTCAGTCCTGCCGCTCCGCCAGGACGGGCCGGAGCATCGACTCCAGGAGGGCTTCGCCTAGACCTCCGGGCGGCGGCCGGGGGTCCGGTGCCGCGCGCCGAACCCTCTCCGACCTGCGACTGCACCCGGCCGAACGGGAATTGAGCGGTGGGCCGGTGGGCCGGGGCGCTCCCCGGCGGCGGGTCGGCTCCGGTGGCCGGGCCGGATGACGAGGAGGACGGATAGCACGGTTCGGGCGGCGCCGCCGGGAATCCCCCGTTCTTCCCCGAAGCCCGGTGGCACCCGTGCCGCGCACCTATAGTCACCAGCCTGTCGCCACACGTGGTGGCGCAGCGGTTCGGCACAGGGGAGGCCCGTTCATGGCCAGCGAGTTCCAGCGGCGCAAGCTCCGCAGCGTCTTCGCCGCGTTCGACACGGACGGGGACGGCTGCCTGCGGCAGAGCGACTTCGGGGCCCTGGCGGAGCGCTGGAGCCGGCTGCCCGCCGTCCAGCGGGACGCCGGGCTGGGCGCCAGGGTCGAGGCGCTCATGACGGGCTGGTGGGACCACCTGCTCACGGTCGCCGACACCGACCACGACGGCAAGGTCGACATGGCCGAGTTCCTGGCCCTCGTCGACCGGCTCCCCGCCCTGTACGAGGTCGTCACGGCGACCGCCGACACCGTGTTCGACGCCGTGGACGAGAACGGGGACGGCCGTATCTCGCGCGCCGAGCACCGCCGGCTCGTCGACGTCTGGCACGGCCGGAGCGTGGAGACCCACGACGTCTTCGAGCTGCTCGACCTGGACGGCGACGGTTACCTCAGCCGGCCCGAATTCGCGCTCCTGTGGGCCCAGTTCTGGATCAGCGCCGACCCGTCCGAGCCCGGGAACGTCATGTGCGGACGCATCCCGGAGCAGTGACCGCGTCCCGGTGGGCGGCGGACGCCCTGTCAGGGATCCGCCGCCAAGCGGCGGCCGGGCGCCGGACACGAGGATCACGCCCCGGCCGCAATTCCGCGTCCGGCCACCGGAGACGGGCCGTCGGTGGGAAGGTGGGCACTCGTACCACCCCACCCGGCCGGTCCCGACGGCTCCGCACGCCCCACACGGGTTCCGGGGCCTCGGCGGCGTCGACGCGGTGACGCGGTGACGCGGCCCGCCGTGCCGCGGTGCCGCCGCCACGTTGACGCCACGCCGCCACCGCCGAACCGGCCCGGGTGACAGCCAGGGACACCAGCCGCCGACCACCCGGAGCGCCGAGTGAAGATCCGACACGACGAGCCCGAACCGCTCGACCACACCCCGCTGCTGCTCGGCGAGGGACCGGCGTGGGACGCCGGGTCCGCGACCCTCGGCCTGGTGGACATCGTCGGCAGGGCGTTCCTGACGGTCTCCGGGGACGACGTCACCCGCACACCCACCGAGGACGCCATCGGCTGCGCCGTTCCCTGGGCACCGGGCCGCTGGCTCGCGGCGGTCGGCACGGACGTCGTCGCCCTCACCCCGCACGGCGGGGGCACCGGCTTCGCACGCCTCCCCGGGGATCCGGCCACCATGCGCGCCAACGACGGCAAGTGTGATCCCGCCGGGCGCCTGTGGGTCGGTGTGATGGCCCGCGACGCCGCCGACCGCGCGGGCTCCCTGTGCGTGGTCCACGGCGACGGCCGCGTCGAGACGGTCCTGACCGGGCTGACCATTCCCAACGGCCTCGGCTGGTCCCCCGACGGCACGGTCATGTACGTCACCGACACCGCACGCGGCACCATCACCGCCTACGACTTCGACGTGCGGGAGGGCCGGCTCACCGACCCCCGGGTACTGACCGCCGTCGACCCCCGGTTCGGCGGCCCGGACGGTCTGACCGTCGACGCCGAGGGGCACGTGTGGACCGCCCTGTGGGACGGTGGCGCCGTCCTGCGCATCGCACCCGACGGCGCGCTCGTCGGTGTCGTCGAACTCCCGGTCGCGCGGCTGACCAGCTGCTGCTTCGCCGGTCCCGACCTGACCGACCTCATCGTCACCACGGCCCGCGTCGCCCTCGACGGGCCGACCCTGCGGCGCTACCCGGAGTCCGGTAGGACCTACCGCGTCCGGACGGACGTCCGCGGCCTGCCGGCGACACGGTTCGCGGGCCCCCCGGCCTGAGCGGCCGGTCCGCCGACACCGGGCACCGGTGTGCCGGACGGCGGCGCGGCGACCCCGGCCGGAGCACGGTCGGGGGCGCCGCCCGGCGCGCCCTGGTGTGGTGGTGGCGGCCCGGCGTCGGTTGGCGCCGGGGGCCGGTCGCGCCGGGCCCGCCCGCCGCCGGTGGGTCAGTGGGGGAGACGGGCGTGTCGGCGGAGGTAGGCGGCGACGTCCCGGACGTCGTCGAGCGGCAAGGGGTAGACGACGAGGCGGGCGAGTCCGAGTCCGGCGTAGCGGTGGAACGCCTCGGCGTCGACGGGGGTCATGGCGGTGTAGTTGAGTTCGAGCGGTCCCAGCCGGGCGGGGCGTTCGACCTCGTCGGCGGCCTTGCGCAGTCCGGCGAGGTCGGCGGCGAGCCGGTCGGGACTGTCGCCGGCGCCGAACCAGCCGTGGCCGCGGGCGACGGCCCTGCGGTAGGCGGCGGGGCTGTGCCCGCCGATGAGGATGCGCGGGCCGCCCGCCTGCACGGGGCGGGGCCGGGCGTCGAGGTGGTCGAAGGCGACGTGGGTGCCGTGGTGGGAGGGTGCGGGCTGGGTCCACAGGGCGGTCATGGCGTCGAGGTACTCGTCGGTGCGCGCGCCGCGTTCGGACATCGGCACGCCCACGGCGGCGAGTTCCGGCTCCAGGTAGCCGGGGCCGACACCGACGCGCAGCCGGCCGTCGCTGAGCACGTCGAGGCTGGCGAGCTGTTTGGCGAGGACCACGGGATGGCGTTGCGGCAGGACGATGATCCCGGTGCCCAGCTCGATCCGTTCCGTGACGGCGGCGACGTAGGCGAGGTGGACCAGCGGGTCGAGGATCGACTCGGCCGCGTCCATGGGTGACTCGGGGGTGCGGGGGTCGGGCAGCGCCACGTGGTCACCCACCCACCAGGACCGGTAGCCGAGTTCCTCGGCCAGGGCGGCCAGTTGCGTCGTGGCCCGTGGACCGTGGGTGGCCTTGGCACTGAGTCCGTACACGCCGAGTTCCATGACTGCCCGCCTCGTTCGACAACGGCCCGCGTGCGGCCCGCGACGCCTCGCCGGTCGGGCGTAGCGCCGGCCCGCGGCCGTTGGTCCGTCATACCCGAAGCGGCGGGCGCCGTCACGGGCGACACGCGGCGGTACCGACCCTGGCGGTGTCGGGCCGCGGCCCGTCGAGCCGGTGCGGTCGTCCGGAGCGGTGTTCACGGGCGCGGACGCCGCTCCGTACGGGGCCGTGGGGCAGGGGGTGTGCGGGCCCGGGCGGGACTCGGCCGGGCCCGGGCGCAGGATCCGCCGGCCGCGCACGGCGGACCGGGTGGAGCCGAAGGGGCTCCACCCGGTCCGCCGCGCTCAGCGGCCCCGGCGCCGTGCCGGTGCCGTGCGGTCAGGCTCCGGCCGCGGGCTGTTCCGTCGCCACCGTGTAGAGGCCGCGGTCGGGCCGCTGTGCGCGTCCTTCCTTGGCCAGGCGCTCCAGCCTGGTGCGGATCGCGTTGATGTTCCCCTCCAGGGGGTCCAGGCCCAGCAGCTCGGTCACCTCGCGGGCGCGCAGCGGACCCGTGGCGCCGGCCAGCGCCGCCAGAACGCCGTCGGCGTCCGTGATCTTCCGCCGTCGGCCCGCAGCAGGCGCCGACGCCTCCACGGCGGGCTCGCTCTCCGCCGGGGCCGTCCGGGCCGCCGCCTTGGCGGCGGTCGCCCGCTTCGGCTTCGTCCCGGTGGCCTTGGAGCCGGACTCCGGGGTCTCCGCCTTCGTGGTGGCCTTCTTCGCCGCCGGGGCGGGGGCCGAAGCCGGATCCGGGGCCGGAGTCGGAGCCTGTGCGTCCGGCGCGGGCGCGGCCTTCTTCGCCGCGACCGCCTTCTTGGCCGTGGCCTTCCTGGCGGGGGCCTTCTTGGCGGTCGCCTTCTTGGCCGTGGCCTTCTTTGCGGTCGCCTTCTCGGCGGTCCCGGTCGGCTCGACCGCTACACCGGCCGCCGCCTGCGCGGCCTCGGCCGGAGCCTCGACCTCTGCCGGAGCCGCAGTCACAGCCTCGGCCGGTGCCTCAGCAGCAGCCTGGGCCGGGTTCTCTGTCGGAGCCACAGCCACAGCCACAGCATCGGCCTCGACCAGGTCATCGGCCGGGCCCGAGGGCGACGCCGCGGCGTGCGGCGGCTCACCCCCGCCGGTGGCGAGCGGGCCGACCAGCAGCCGCAGTCCTTCGAGCGCCTTGGTGATGGCGTCCTGTTCGGCGGTGACGGCGGCGAGTTCCGCCTCCGCCCGGGCCAGCCGTTCCCGCACGGCCGGAAGCCGTGCCTCCAACAGGTCGATCGTCGAGCTCACATTGTCGTCCGCACCGAAGATGCTCCCGATTCCCACAACCACCCCACTGTGTCGCCGATCACCAGTTGTAGGAACGAATCTACGGCTCACCGGGCGGTCCGTCCCGGGATCAGGGAAATGTCACCCTTCGAGGGTGCGCGGACGCTGAGTGTGCATCACCACGGTTTCCCCGTCGCCGAGTCGGTTCATCGCTTCGCACCGGAGGTCGCGGGTCGGCACGGCTGTCCGGTCGATCGGCCGATCGGAGAGCCAACAGGACTGTGGGGTAAGGGACTTGAACGGTCAGGTGGGGTAACTGCCGCCCGTGCCGGATGCCACAGCGGACCGCTCGTCCGGAACGGCGCCGGCGGGAGGGGGTTGCCGAACGGCCGGGTCGCACATTTCTCGCCCCCGTGGCGCTCGCCGCCGCCGCGGCCCGCCGCCCGGTCGGCCGCTCCGGGCCGATCGCCGGGAACGGCGCCGGGCCCTACGCCGCCGCCGGGCCCGCCGTCGACCCGGCCGTCGGGCCCGCCGGGCTCTGGAAGCCCTGGCGCCACGCTGTCCGCTCCGGATCCCACGGGGCCCGTGGCGGCGGGCGCCCGGACGGGAGGCCCTCCCCGAGCCCTGCGGCGCCGAGACGCCCGCCCGTCCTACTCGGCGGGGGCCGAACCGGCCCTCCTGGCCCGGGAGTCCGCGAGGACGAACGGCAGGCCGGGCAGGAGCAGGACCGGAGCGACCCAGAGCGGCAGGCTGAACAGCGGCTGGTGGCCGATGAGGTAGCGGGTGAGCAGGATGGCCGGCAGTCCGGCCACCAGGCCGACGGCCCAGCCGCGGCGGAGGCCGAGGCTGCCCCGGCGGAGTTCCCAGACGACCGTGATCGTGGCGATGACGGCGTAGAAGGCGATCTGGTCGGCCGTGACGTCCAGTTGGGTGGTGCGCCGGATCAGGTGGGTGAGGAGCAGGAGGGTCCCGAGCATGAAGGACGCCGTGCCCGCGGTGCGCAGCACCCGGCGGGGGAGCGGGGTGCGGGCCCTCGCCCAGGCGGCGGCGAAGGCCCTGACGTCCTGGCCGACGACGTCCTGGGCGGTGCGTCCGGCGGCCGCGGCGTCCTGGAGGTGCGCGGTGAGTTCGTCGAGCATCTCCCGGACGGAGGCTTCGTCGATGCCGCGGTACTCCCAGTTGCTGCGGCAGGCCGCGAGCACCTTCTCGCTCGTCATGTGCTTCCCCCTGGGGGCCGGTTGTCGTCGAGGATCCGACCGACCGGGCCGGTGAAGGCCTGCCAGCCGGCCCGTCCGGCGGCGAGTTCGGCTTCGCCCGCCCCGGTGAGGCGGTAGTACTTCCGCGGAGCGCCGCCGGCCGGGGACGGCGCGCGGAAGGCGGCGATCAGCCCCGCGCGCTCCATCCGGGCGAGCAGCGGGTAGATGCTGCCGTCGCTGACCAGTTCCAGCCCGTTCTCGGTCAGCCCCTGCGCGAACTCGAAGCCGTAGCGCGGCCGTTCCTCGATCAGGGCGAGCAGGCAGAGGTCGAGCACTCCGCGCAGGAGCTGGCTTCGTCGCTGGTCGCGGGCGGGCTCCTCCTTTGTCATGCGGTACAAGATAGTCATCTTCTGTCTTGCACCGCAAGAAAGTGGCGGGGGCCCCGGTGCGGTTCCGGGGCGCGGGCGCGGGGTCGAGGCGCCGCCACCGGGGAAGCGGGCGTGACCGGCGCCGAACCCCGGGGCCCCGACTATCCCGATCCCGCCGCCGTCCGCCTCGGCGTTCTTCGCGTCCGGGAGTGCGGGCCGGCGAAGAATCGTGTGCACATCGATCCCGTCACCGCCTCCGCGGCCCATCGGCAAGAGGTGGCGGCGCGTTCGCGGGTTCTCGGCGCGAAGCCCGCCGGCGTGAGCCCGTCGACGTGAGCCGGGGCTACGCGCCGCGGACGGTTCGGGCCGATCCGGAGGGCAGTGCGTTCCGCGCCCTGGCCCCGCGCCGAGGCGGAGTCCTGGCGGAATGTGTTTCGCGGGGGGCGGGCCGGTGTTCCGCGACGAGGCCGGGAATCGGTTGATCCGGCCTTTTCGCCGTTCGGCGGTGCGGGCCGTGAATTGCGGGCGGGCGTATTTCCGATCCGCTCCGTCCCGTGCGGAATCGGCGGGTCATGTGTGCGTGTGCGGCGGGATCGAAAAATCCGGCTCCGCCGATTCCTGGTCGGCGAAGCCGGATTTCACTGTCCGTCCGTTTGCCCTGCCCTGCCCTGCCCCGCCATGCCCCGCCCGGTGCGGAGCCTGGTCCTCGGACCGTGCGCGCATTCACTCGGCGGGATCGGGCGGCCGCATTCCGTGACGTGGGGAAAGCGGCGGCGCGCCCGGGATCAGTCGTCGGACTCCTCGACGATCCGGCCGTCGCGGAGCTCGACCACCCGGTCGGCCAGCTCCATCAGGGTCGGGTCGTGGGTCGCGACCAGGACGGTGACCCCTTCGCTGTGCACCACCGCACGCAGCAGCTGCATGATCGAGCGGCCGGTCTCCGAGTCCAGCTGGCCGGTCGGCTCGTCGGCGATGATGAGGTCGGGCTCGTTGGCCAGGGCGCGGGCGATGGCGACGCGCTGCTGCTGGCCGCCGGAGAGCTCACCGGGGCGCTGGTTGGCGTGGTCGGCGAGTCCGACCAGGGCGAGGAGGGTGTGGGCGCGCTCCTCGCGCTGGGCGGCGGGCACCTTCCGCAGCCGCATCGGCACGCCGACGTTCTCGGCGGCGGTGAGGACCGGGAGCAGCCCGAAGGACTGGAAGACGAAGCCGATCCGGTCCCGGCGGAGCGCGAGCCGGCCCTCCTCGTCGAGGCTCCCCATGTCGGTGCCGTCGAGGGTGATGGTGCCGCCGCTCGGGCTGTCCAGGCCGCCGACCAGGTTGAGCAGGGTGGTCTTGCCGGAGCCGGACCGGCCCTTGAGGGCGGTGAGTTCACCCTTCCCGATGGAGAAGCTGACTCCGCGCAGCGCGTGGACGGCGCGTTCACCGGTTCCGAAGCTGCGCCGGAGATCGGTGACGGCCACCATGGGAGCGGTGACGGTGCCGACCGGTTGCTGCGTCATACGGCGTCCCCCTGGGTGTTCGGGTGTTCCTCTGGGGCTCCCCGCCGACGGCAAGGAGTTGAGGTGCTCATGGTCAATCTTAGGTGCCGCTTCGACGGCTACTACTGGTTCACGCAAAGCGGCGGCCTGACCTGACGTCAGCCGCAACGGCGATGCGATCCGGAGCATTTGCTCATTGGTTACATGATTCGCGCAAGTCCCTTCCTTTCTTTGACCGGATCTGACAGCATCGTCCGCTATCCGGTGATCAAGCGCCGGTGATCACCGTATCGGTGCGCCAAGGGCGCCCATCCGCGCAGTGGGAGAAGTCTGCCCGTAAGGGCAGCGGCGCGGGGCCATGATGGACCGGGGGAGGAATCAGGATGCTCGGCTTTGTCGTGCGCCGTCTGCGCGGGCGACTGCCCCTGGCCAGTGCGGCGCTGCTCACCGTACTGATCACAACGGCGGTTCTCACCGCGCTGGTGGCGTTCCAGCGCACCGTCGGAGAGGTCGGTCAGCGACAGGCGCTCCAGGGCGCGGGCCACCCCCGCACCACGGTGCTGGTCAACTCCGAGCACGGGCTGGACAAACGGGCCAAGGACGACGCCGCGGTCGCGGACTACGCCCGCGCCCTCTTCGGCGACCGGCCCACCAGCGTCCAGAGCCTGGCCCGCAGCCGCTCCTACGGCCTGCCGGACCAGGCGGGCGGCCAGGCGGGCGGCCAGCCCACCGAGCAGACCGGCGGCCAGCCCGGCAGCCAGCCCACCGGGCAGCCGAGCAGCCGGCCGGGCGGCAAGGAGGCGGACCTCACCCTCCTCGCCGCCCTCGACCGGCAGCGCGTCAGCCTGATCTCCGGCGCCTGGCCCGACACCGCCAAGGCCCCCGGCGCGGGCGGCCCCCTCCAGGCGGCCGTGCCGCAGGCCGCACTGGCCCGGATGGGCCTCAAGGCCGAAGCGCTCCCCGCCAACGTGCAGCTCTCCGACCGCTACGGCGGCGCACCGCTGACCGTCCGGCTCACCGGCGTCTACCGCGCCACCGACGCCGACGACCTCTACTGGCGCCTCGACCCGCTGCTGGGACACGAGATCCAGGTCGGAGGCTTCACCACCTACGGCCCGCTGCTGGTCGACGACAGCGCCTTCACCGCCGCCGGCCTGCCGCAGAACGGCCGCAGCTGGCTGGTCGACGCCGACTTCACGGGCGTCGCCCCCTCCGACGTCGACGCCCTGCGCTCCCGGGTGCCCGGCCTGGGCGACGAACTCGCCAAGAACTCCGGCCTGCTCGCCCACAGCGACCTCGCCGACCTGCTCGGCGAACTCGAATCCAGCGCACTGGTCGCCCGCTCCACCCTGCTGATCGGCGCCCTGCAGCTGATCGTGCTCGCCGCCGCCGCCCTGCTCCTGGTCGTCCACCTGATCGCGACCCGCCAGCAGTCGGAGAACGCCCTGCTGGCCGCCCGCGGCGCGTCCGGCGCCCGGCTCGGCGCGTTCACCGCGACCGAGGCGACCCTGCTCGCGCTGCCCGCCGCGCTGCTCGCCCCCCTGCTCAGCCCGCCGCTGCTCCGCGTACTGGGCGGCTTCGGCCCGCTCCGCCGGGTGCCCCTGGACACCGGCCTCAGCTGGACGCTCTGGCCGGTCTCCGTCCTCTGCGCCCTCGGCTGCGTCCTGCTCGCCGCGGTGCCCGCCCTGCTGCGCGGCGCCGGAGCGGCCGTGCTGCGCCGGGCCGGCCGCCGCCAGGCACTGGCCTCGGGCGCCGCCCGCTCCGGAGCCGACCTCGCCCTGCTCGCCCTGGCCGTCCTCGCCTACCACCAACTCTCCCAGTACAGCGGCGGGTTGTCCCCGGACTCCTCCGGCCGGCTCGGCCTCGACCCGGTCCTCGTCGCCACCCCCACCCTCGCGCTCGGCGCCGGCACCCTCCTGGTGCTGCGCCTGCTCCCGCTGGCCGCCCGCCTCGGCGCCCGGCTGGCCGCCCGCGGCCGCGGCCTGGCACCCGCGCTGGTCGGCTGGCAGCTGGCCCGCCGCCCCGGCCGGGCCAGCGGGCCGGTCCTGCTCCTCGTCCTGGGCGTCTCCACCGGTGTCCTGGCACTCGGCCAGCACGCCACCTGGAACACCTCCCAGCAGGACCAGGCGAGCTTCGCGACCGCCGGCGGACTGCGGATCCACAACTCCAAGACGGCACCGATGGGCCAGGGAAGCCGGTACGGCGCCCTGCCCGGCGGCGACCGGATCCTCCCGGTCGTCCGGCAGGAGCAGTCCCTGCCCGACAACAGCTACGGCCAGGTGATCGTCCTGGACACCGCCGGCTTCGCCGACCGCGTCCCGGTCCGCCCCGACCTGCTGGACGACCAGGACCCGCAGCGGCTGTTCGGCTCCCTCGCCCAGCCCGCGCCCGCCGGGGCGGCCACCGGAGTACCGCTGCCCGGCCACCCCCAGCGGATCGAGGCCGACGTCACGTTCACCTCCGTACCGCAGGCCGTGGACCCGTTCTTCGGCTACCTGCCGTCCAAGGGGCGCCCGGACGCCTGGCTGCTGGTCCGCGACCGCTTCGGCCTCACCTTCCAGGTCCCGCTCACCGGCCTCCCCGCCTCCGGCGACGGCCGGGCCACCGCCGACATCGGCGCACTGACCGACGCCCCGCTCAGCACCGCCTCCGCACCGCTCACGGTCGTGGGGGTGACCGTCTCCGCCGACACGCGGGACGGCGGGGAACTGACCATCCGCAGGCTCTCCACCGTCGACGGACCGGGCGCCGCCGCCGTGCCCGTCGACGTCCCGGCAGGCCTCACCTGGGCCGCCGGCGGCACCAACGCCAACGGCGCGCTCGCCGCCGACCGGCAGACCGAACCCGCCGACGCACGACAGCTGTTCAAGGTGCGCTACCACTCCGTCGTCGGCGCCCCCGGCAGCGTGCGGGGCGTCTTCACCCCGACCGCGGCCGCCGCCCCCGCCGAGGTCCCGGGCGTCGCCACCCGCGGCTTCCTCGCCGCCAACGGCGCGGCCGTCGGCGAGACCGTCCGGGTCCCGGTCGGCGTCACCACCCTGCGGGTGCGGATCACCGCGGCCGTCGAGTCGCTGCCCGTCGTCGGGGACAAGTCGCTCGTCCTCGACCTCGCCACCGTCAGCCGGGCCCTCGCCGCCGAGGGACGGGAGACCCCCGTCCCCGCCGAGTGGTGGCTGCCCGCCACCGGATCCGACGACCCGGTACCCGCACAGGCCGCCGCCGCCCTGCGCGCCGCCCCCGGCGCCCCGGACCTGAAGCTCCGCGAGGAGGTCGCCGCCACGCTGACCGGCGACCCGCTCAGCGCCGCCCCGCAGAACGCGCTCGCCGCCATCGCGGTCGTCACCACGGTGCTCGCCGCCATCGGCTTCGCCGCCGCCTCGGCCGCCGCCGCGGGCGAACGCTCCCGCGAGTTCGCGCTGCTCCTGGCCCTCGGCACCCCGCGCCGCCGCCTGGTCCGCACCGCGGCCGCCGAACAGGCCGTCCTGGTGGGCCTCGGCAGCATCGTCGGACTCGGCCTCGGCGCACTGATCGTCCATCTGATCGTGCCGCTCGTGGTCCTCACCCCGGCGGCCCGCCGCCCCGTCCCGGAGGTCCTGGTCGACCTGCCGGTCGGCACCGCCGTCCTGCTGGCCCTCGCCATCGCCGCCGTCCCGCTGCTCTCGGCCCTGCTCAGCGGCCGCCGGCGCCGGGACGTGGCCCAGCGGCTGCGAAACCTGGAGGAGATGTGACCAGCCCGGCCGGCACCGGCGGGACGCCCGACGGGGGAGCCCCCGCCGACACCGCCCACCGCCCCGCACCCTGGGTGCGCACCAGGCTGCGTGCGGCACCGCTCGCAGCGCTGCTCACCGCCGCACTGGCGTTCGGCACCGTCTTCCTGGCCGCCGCCCTCCCCCGCGTCCTGGACCGGAGCGCGGACCAGGGCCTGCGCGAGTTCCTGAACGACCGGGGACCCGCCATGACCAGCCTGCTCGCCACCGCGGGCCTGCGCGGCGGCGCCCGGGACCTCGACGACGTCGCCGCACAGCTGACCGCGCACGCCGGCCCGACCTACGGCGTCGACCCGAGCGGCCCCGTCTACGGGGCCCGCAGCGGGAAGTCCCGCTCCCTGATCGACCCCGGGCTCGACACGCCCGAAGCCGTCCCCCCGGTGATGGACCTGCTCTACCTCCAGGGCCTCGGCGACCACGGCACCCTCGTCGAGGGCCGCTGGCCGGAGGCCGGCGGGGCCGGCCGACCCGTCCAGATCGCGCTCGGCAAGAGCACCGCGGACACGGTCGGCATCCGCCTCGGCGACGTGCTCAACACCGCGGCGTCCGTCGACGGGGAGGCCCCGCAGGTGGAGGTGGTCGGCCTGTTCGCCGCCCGCTCCGTCGACGACCCGTACTGGGCCGACCTGCCCTGCCCGGTCCAGGCCTGCCTGACCCACACCACCGACTCCCTGCCCAAGGCCTACTGGAAGACCGCCGGCCTGATCGCCGGCGGCTCGCTCGACCGGCTCGACACGTGGTCGCCCGGCGCACAGGACTTCTGGCGGGTGCCGATCGACGTCGGGCACCTGCGCGCCGACCAGCTCTCCCGCATCCAGCAGGACGTCGCCGCCTACCTCACCGGCCCCACCGCGACCGCCCTGATGGCCGCCACCCACCGCGAGGACCTGCGGATCACCTCCCAGCTGCCGCAGCTGTTCCGCGAGGCCACCGCCCGCCACGAGGCGGTGGCGCCACTGGCCGCGATCGGCCCGGCCGGACTCGCCGGGGTCGGCATGGTGGTGCTCTGCCTCGCCGCCGCGCTCACCTCGGACCGGCGCACCGCCGAACTCCGCCTCCTCCAGGCCCGCGGCGGCTCGCGCGGCGGCGTCGTGCGCCGACTGCTCGGCGAGGGCGCGGTCACGGTGCTGCCCGCCGCCGCCGTGGCGACGACGCTCGCGTTCCTGCTGCTGCCCACCCCGCGCTGGGGCGGCGGACTCCTCGCCGCACTGGCCGTCGCCCTGTTCACCCTGCTCGCCCTCCCGGTCCGCGCCGCACTGCTCTGGTCGCGGCCCCGGGCCGCCGGCACCCGCCGCCGCCTGGTCGGCGAACTCGCCGTGCTGGCCCTGACCGTGGCCGCCGTGGCCGAGGTCAGACGCCGCGGCGTCGCCCCCGTCGGCGAGGGCCTGGACCCGCTGCTCGTCGCCGCACCGCTGCTGCTCGCCCTCACCGGCGGCCTGCTGCTCGCCCGGATCCAGCCGCTGCTGGTCGGCGCGTTCGCCCGGGCCGCCGGCCGGGGATCCGGCGTGGTCGGCTTCCTCGGCCTGGCCCGCGCCGCCCGCGGCACCGAGAACCGGCCGCGGCCGTCCGTCCTGCCCTTGCTCGCCCTGCTGCTCGCCGTCACCACCGCCGGCTTCGGGGCCACCGTCCTCGACGCCGTCGACTCGGCCCGCACCCGCGCCGCCCGGCTCGCCGTCGGCGGCGACGCCGCCGTGCTGCTGCCGATCGGCGTCACCGTCCCGCAGGCCTTCACCACCGAGGCTGCCGCACTCCCCGGGGTCCGGGAGGCCGTCCCCGTCTGGTCCGACACCGAGGTGTTCCTCCTCGGCACCGGCTACGGCTCCACCCGGGTCTCCGCCGTGGTCGCCGACCCGGTCGCCTACGCGGCCCTCGCCGGCTCGCTCGGCCGCGGCACCTTCGACCCGGCCGTGCTGGCCGGCGGCTCCGCGGGCCCGGACGGCCCGGTGCCCGCGCTGGTCTCCACCGACCTCGCCGAGAAGCTGGCCGGCGACTCCGGAAACCACCGCCTGCGGCTGCCCGGCGGCGGCGAACTGCTCGTCACCGCGGCCGGGACCGTCGACGGCACACCGGCGCTCCAGGGCGACGGCCGCCTGTTCGTCGTCCTGCCCGCCGCGCCGGCCGTCGCCCGCGCACCCGAACTCGGCCGTTCCAACCTCTGGTTCGCCACCGGCCCGGTCGACGAGGACGCACTGAGGCGCCTGGTGCGCGACCGGATCGTCAATGACGCAGGCCAGGCCAGGCCGAGCGGTGGGGCGGCCGGGGCAGCGGCCGGGGCCGCCGGTGCGGCGGTCGGCAAGGACGCGCTGCCCGCCGGCTACACGCTGCGCACCAGCGCCGCGATGGCCGCCGACCTCGCCGACGACCCGCTCCAGCGCTCCGCCGGACGGCTGTTCTGGGCCGCCGTCCTCGGCGCCGGGGTGCTCGCCCTGCTCGCCGTCCTGCTGACCCTCGTCAGGGCCGCACCCGAGCGCGCCGCCCTGCTCGCCCGGCTGCGGACCATGGGCCTGCGCCCCCGGCAGGGCCTGACCCTGATCCTCGTCGAGACACTGCCCCAGACCCTGGTCGCGGCACTCGGCGGCGGACTGGTCGCGATCACCGCGGTCGTCCTGCTCGGCCCCGCCTTCGACCTGTCCACCCTGGTCGGCGTCGCGATCGCGAAGGGCCTGCCGGTCGCCGTCCCACCGGTCCTGATCCAGACCGGCGGCCTGGCCGTCCTGATCTCGGCCGGCGTGGTCGCGGAGGCACTGGTCTCCGGCCGGCGCCAGATCACCACCGAACTGCGGGCGGGGGACCAGCGATGAGCGCCCCGGCCCGGCACACGACGGAAGCACGACGGTGCGGCCGTGACAGAAGCACAGCGTCGACGAGAGGAGAGCAGCGGTGAACAGCAGCGCCCAGGAACGGACGGCCGTCCCGGTCCCCACCTTCCAGGAACTGCAGGAACGGGCGCGCGCCGCCGCCGCGCCCAAGACCTTCGGAGAGGCGGACGCGGCCATCGTCTGCGACCGCCTGGTCCGCATCTTCAGCGCCCAGGGCGTCGAGGTCCAGGCCCTGCAGGGCCTGGAACTGACCATCCGCAAGGGCGACCTGGTCGCCCTGGTCGGAGCCTCCGGCAGCGGCAAGTCCACGCTGCTCACCATCCTCGCCGGACTGGACGTGCCGACCGCGGGCACCGCGACCGTCGCCGGGTGCGACCTGCTGGAGATGTCGGCCCGCGAGCGCCTGCGCTACCGCCGCGAGGTGGTCGGCTTCATCTGGCAGCAGACCGCCCGCAACCTGCTGCCCTTCCTCACGGCCGCCGAGAACATCGCGCTGCCGATGCAGCTGAGCGGCAGCCGGTCCTCCCGGGCCGCCTCCCGCCGGCAGGCCGCCCGGGTCGCCGAACTGCTGGAGGCCCTGGAGATCGGCGACCTCGCCCACCGGCGGCCGTCCGAGATGTCCGGCGGTCAGCAGCAGCGGGTCGCGATCGCGGTCGGCATGGCCAACAACCCGCCGGTGCTGCTCGCCGACGAGCCGACCGGCGAGCTCGACTCGGAGACCGGGGCGAGCATCTTCGAGGCCTTCCGCACCGTCAACCGGGACCTCGGCGCCACGGTCGTGATCGTCACCCACGACCCGATGGTGGCCGGCGAGGTGCGCCGGACCGTCGCCATCCGGGACGGCCGGACGAGTAGCGAGGTGCTCCGCCGCACCCTCACCGACGAGCACGGCGAGGAGTCGGTGAACGAGACCGAGTACGTGATGCTGGACCGCACCGGCCGGGTCCAGCTCCCGGCCAAGTTCCTGGAGTCGCTCGGGATGGAGCACCGGGTGGCCGTGGAGCTCGCCCCCGACCACATCGCCGTCCGCCCGGACGACCTCGAAGGGCACTGACGGCGGGCGCCGGGGGCGGGGTGCCGGGGACGGGGTACCGAGGACGGGCAGGGACGGCGGGGCGCGGGCGCCCCATGCGCGGATGGGATACTGGACCGGGACGTTCCGGGGCGAGAGGTGGCGCGATGAGCAGCCGGGTGAGGGTGCTGAGGAAGCAGAACCGGCTCAGCCTGGAGGCACTGGCGGCGCAGGTCGGTGTGACCAAGAGCTACCTGTCCAAGGTGGAGCGCGGGCTCAGCGACCCGTCGATCTCCACCGCGCTCAAGCTCGCGCACGCGCTGGACGTGGACGTCAGCCGGCTGTTCTCGGACGAGGTGGAGCCCGAGCTGGTGACCGTGGTGCGGGCCGGTGAGCGGACGCCGATGGCCGGCGGGGCCGGTGCGGGCGGGCCGCACTACGAGGGCATCGCGACCGGGCTGACCGGCAAGCAGATGGTGCCGTTCATGATGCACCCGCCGACCGACCCGGGCGATTCGCCGTTCAAGTCCCACGCGGGCGAGGAGTTCCTCTTCGTCCACGCGGGGACGGTCGAGCTGGAGTTCCCGGAGCGGACGGTGCAGCTGGAGCCCGGCGACAGCGTCTACTTCAACTCGGCGCTGCCGCACCGCTGCCGCTCGACGGGCGCCGGGCCGGCCGCGGTCCTCGTGGTGATCCACGACGACCCGGCCGGCCCGGCGGACCGCGTCCCGGTCCTGCCCTGACGCGGCTGCGCCGGGCCGGGGGGCGGGGGACGGGCGGCGGGTGTCAGCCCACCGCCGCGAGCAGCTCGGCCAGCCGGCCGGTCCGCTCCTCGTCCAGCGGCAGCAGCGGCGGCCTCGGCGTCCCGACGTCGAGCCCGCTCAGGGCCAGCCCGGCCTTGACCGTGGTGGGCAGGCCGCCGCGCAGGATGAACTCCAGCACCGGCAACTGGCGGTAGAACACCTCGCGGGCCGTGTCCAGCTCGCCCGCCCGGACCGCCCGGTGGAGTTCCAGCACCGGCCCGGGGATCAGGCACGGCGCGGCGGTGCACCAGCCGGCCGCTCCGGCGGCGAACGCCTCCAGCGCCAGCGGGTTGCTCCCGTTGTAGAAGGGCAGCGCGCCGTCGGTGAGCTGGGAGAGCCGGTGCATCCGCTGCACGTCTCCGCTGCTCTCCTTGACCATGGTGATGTTCTCCACCCGCTCGACGAGGGAGACCATCAGCTCGGGGGAGAGGTCGATCCCGCTGGTGGCGGGGTTGTTGTAGATCATCACCGGGACGGAGACCGCCTCGGCCACCGCCGTGAAGTGGCGGGTCACCTCGCGCTCGTCCAGCTTCCAGTACGAGACCGGGAGCACCATCACCGCGTCCGCGCCCGCCTGTTCGGCGAACCGGGCGCGCCGGATCGCGTTGCGGGTGGTGAGGTCCGCGACGCCGACCACCGAGGGCACCCGTCCGGCGACGGCCGCGAGCGCGGCCTCGGCGGTGGTGTACCACTCCTGGTCGTCCAGGTAGGCGCTCTCGCCGGTCGAGCCGAGCGGTGCCACCGCGTGGACTCCGGAGGCGATCAGCCGGTCGACCAGGGCGGCGAGCGCGTCGGTGTCCACGCCGCCGTCACCGGGGGCGAACGGGGTCACCGGGTACGCGATGATCCCTTCCAGGGTGGGACCGGCCATCTCAGGCACCGCCGTTCGTGTCGTCCGTGTCGCTGCTCGTGGTCGTGCCGGGGGTGGTGCCGCCGCCGGGGGAGCCGGTGGCCGGCGCGGTGAGCGCGTCACCGTGCCCGGCCCGCAGCGCGCGGCGGGCGTAGTAGGCGAAGTTGGCCTGGCCGCGCTTGGGGGTGGAGGTCCAGTCGTGGGCCTCGCGGGCGAGCAGCTCCGGTATCTCCTGGATCCGGCCGGAGGCGGAGGCCAGCAGTTGGAGGCGGGCGGCCCGTTCGAAGAGCACGGCGAGGGTGCAGGACTCCTCCACGGTGCCGGTGGCGACCAGCTGTCCGTGGTGGGCCAGGAGCAGCGCCCGCTTGTCGCCGAGCGCGGCCGAGATGATCTCGCCCTCCTCGTTGCCGACGGGGATCCCGGGCCACTTCTCCAGGAACGCGCAGTCGTCGTACAGCGGGCAGAGGTCCATGTGCGAGACGACCAGCGGGGTCTCCAGCATCGACAGTGCGGAGATGTGCAGCGGGTGGGTGTGGATGATGCAGTTGACGTCGGGGCGGGCCCGGTACACCCAGCTGTGGAAGCGGTTGGCCGGGTTGGCCATGCCGTCTCCTTCGAGGACGTTGAGGTCCTCGTCCACCAGGAGCAGGTTGGCCTCGGTGATCTCGTCGAAGCCGAGCCCGAGCCGCTGGGTGTAGTAGGTGCCGGGCCGTTCGGCGCGGGCGGTGATCTGGCCGGCCAGACCGGAGTCGTGGCCGGCGTCGAAGAGGATCCGGCAGGTGAGCGCCAGCTTCTGGCGGGTGGTCCAGCCGTTGTCGGGGATGGCGGTCTGCATCCTGCGCTGGGCGAGGTCGACCAGGTCCGCCTTGGTGGCGGTCAGGGTCTCGGCCATGACGGTGCTTCTCCTTCGTGCGGGGACGCCGGGTCCGTCGGGGACGCCGGGGCGCGGTGCACCGCGGAGCGCGCGGCGCGTCGGTGTCCGGTGCCGGGGGACCGGCGAAGGACACGACGTTCACCTTAGGACACCTTGTGTCCTGATGTCGACGGCATACCGGTGCCCCGCCCGGCGGCTCCGCCGAGGTCCGACACCCGCCACCCGTGGCCTGCGGCCTGCGGCCCGTCGG
Source organism: Kitasatospora sp. NBC_00458 (assembly GCF_036013975.1). Taxonomy (NCBI): domain Bacteria; kingdom Bacillati; phylum Actinomycetota; class Actinomycetes; order Kitasatosporales; family Streptomycetaceae; genus Kitasatospora; species Kitasatospora sp. NBC_00458. The sequence continues at coordinate 93,248 of NZ_CP107904.1, read as the reverse complement.
CCCGTCGGCCGCCGTACTCGGGGCTGCGGCCGGGGTCGAAGGCTCCCGCCGGACGGGTCGGCGCTCCGTCAACTCTCCCCGCTGGTACGGCGGATCAGCCCGGACCGCTCGGCCTCTTCCCGGAGGTCCCGGGGCGCGCCGCGGTCGGAGCGGTCGCCCCGGGCCGCGGCCGTGCAGAGGGCGAAGACGAGCAGGGCGCTGGCCGCCGCGGCGAGGATGCCGAGCGCGGTCAGGACGCGGAGCCAGGTCACGGAAGGTGCCTCCTGTGGGGCGGCGCGAAGGAGTGCCGCCGGGGATATCGGCAGACCGGCCCGCCGGGTCGAGTGTCCACGGGCGGTTCCGCATCGCCACCGCCGCGCGGGCGGTGGTGCGCGCGGGCGGTCGAAGCGCGGGCAGCGCACAGTCCCGCCCCGCGCGCCCCCGGCTACCCCTCGTCCCCGGCTACCCGTGGCCTCCCGGCTACCCCTCGTCCCCCGGCCCGGCCGTCAGGGCCCGCAGCGCCCCGAGATCCGGCTTGCCGGTCCCGGCCAGCGGGATCCCCGGCAGGACCAGGATCGTCGCCGGGTCGCAGAGCGGCCCGCTCCGCTCACGCACCCACCGGTGCAACTGCGCCGCCGTCACCCCGCTGCCCGGCAGCACGGTCACGGCGGCGTGCGCCCGCTGCAGCCGGTCCGGCCCGGTGGTGGCGAACATGACCGCCTCCCGCACCGCGGGGTGGGCCAGCAGCGGCCCCTCGACGTCGCGCGGGAAGACGTTGTGCGCGTCGACGATCGCCATCGGGTCGCGCCGCCCCGCCACCGTCAGGTAACCGGCCCCGTCCAGGCCGCCCAGGTCGCCGGTGTCCAGCCAGCCGTCGCGGAGCACCCGGGCGGTCAGCTCCGGATCACGCCAGTAGCCCTCCATCGCGGTCGGCGTGCGCACCTGGATCCGGCCGGTGGCGCCCGGGGGCAGCGGCCTGCCCTCCTCGTCCAGGATCCGCACGTCGGTGTCCGGGAACGGCCGGCCCGCCGTGGTCAGCAGCCGCGGGTCGAGGTGCTCGTCCGGGGTCAGCCTGGTCACCGGCCCGCACTCGGTCAGGCTGTAGGTCTGGTGCAGCACCCGGCCCAGCCGCCGGGTCGCCTCGGCCAGCCGCTCGGGTGCCGCCGGACACCCGGTGTAGGTGACCCGGCGCAGGCTCCCGGTGTCGGTCCGGGGCAGCGCGGGGTGGTCCAGCACCCGGTACAGCAGGTGCGGCGGCAGGTAGACCCGGGACACCCGGTACCGCTCCACCGCCGCCAGCACCTCCTCCGCCGCGAACCCGTCCTGCAGCACGACGGTGCCGCCCGCCGCGAGCGCGAGGTCGGCCGTGGTGCCGCCGCCGTGGCAGAGCGCCGTGCAGAGGAGGAACACCGACGCCGCCACCAGTTCCGGCCGCGGCGGGCGGGCGAACCGGCGCAGGACCCCCTTCGGCCGCCCGGTCGAGCCGCCGGTGAACCGGACCGCCATCACGTCCTCGGGCCGGAACCGGGGTGTCACCGGCCCGGCGGGCAGCGGTGCGGCCAGCTCCAGCAGGTCCACCCCCAGGACGGTCGGCCCGAGCGCCAGCAGGCCCGCCGAGGGCAGCGCGGCGGCGATCCGCGCGGCCTCCGCGCCGAACCGCGCCGGGTCGAAGACGAAGGCCGTCGTCCGCGCCGACCCGGCCATCGCGATCTGGTCCGCCACCGGCCGGTCGGTGTAGAGCATCGCGACCCGGCAGCCGATCAGATTGGCCGCCAGCCGCACCAGCACCGTCTCCGGACGGTTCCCGGCCAGGACGGTGACGCCGTCCCCGCGCCGCAGCCCGGTCGCCAGCAGTGCCCGCGCCAGCCGGTACACGTCCGCCAGGCACTCCGCCGCCGTGCGTTCCCCCGCCCCGTGGCGGATCGCCACCCGTTCCGGATCGCGCGCCAGCCCGGCCAGCACGAGACCGGTGTGCGTCGCCGCCCCGGTGTCGGCCGCCGCGACCGGTTCGGCCCGCAGTGTCCCCGCCACGTCCCAGCCCTCCACCCGCCGCGCACCCCCGGTGCCGCCCGGCACGTCGCCCACCGCTCCGACGGATCCGACGATCTGACGGTCCATCACATCGGCCACCACCCTACTGATCGTTCGGGGGAGCGGGTACGGACGGGGCTGAACCGCAGGTGCGGGCGGGGCCGAGGAGGGCCTGTCGGGGTCGGACCGTGGACGCCGGGCGGGAACCGGCAAACCCGCTGGGCCCGTCCGGCACCTCGGACCCCGTGGCTCCGTCGCAGCTCGGGACGGCGCCTGACCGGGCCTTCGGGGACCTTGCGCGGTGACGCATCACCGCTGACCGGCCGGCCCCCGGCCGGGCCGGTCCGACCGCGGCGCGGCCGAGGCGTCGGCCGCTCCGCCGTGTCGACAGGTCGACGGCCAGGACTGACGGGCGCGCCTCCGCACTATCGCCCCGCCCCGCCGGGTCGGCCGGCCCGTCCGGCCGACCTCGTGTACGGTCCGGACCCGCAGGCCCCGCGACGCGGCGCGCCGCCCGTCGGGGGAACCGGCCGCCGGGCCCCCGGCGTGGATTGTTATCGTGCCGGGTCGGGCACGGACGGGATGAGTGAGCACCATGGACAGGTCGACCACTGCGGGTGGGCCGACGGCGATCCGGCCGGCGACCGGTAGCCGAGCTGCGCCGCCGGAACCGGCGGGACCGGCGGGAGCGGCGGGACCGGCTGGAGCGGCGATGGAACCGCGAGGCCTGGTCGACCTGCGCGGCGACGCCGGTGAACCGTTCACCGCCGGCTACCCGGGCGACGCCGTCGTGGTCGTCTCCGGTCTGCCCGGGAGCGGCAAGAGCACCCTGCTGCGCCGCTGGTCCGCCGCGGCGCCCCGGGCCGGGACCGTGGACCCGCGGGCCGTCCACGAGGCCTGCGCCGCCGTCATGCCCGCGCGCCTGCCGTACGCCGTCTACCGGCCGTGGGCGCGGCTGGAACACTTCCGGCTGCTCCGCCGCTCGGTCCGCCGGGGCGGACCGCTCCTCGTCCACGACTGCGGCAGCCGGGCGTGGATGCGCCGCTGGCTCGCCCGCTCGGCCGCCCGGCAGGGGCGAGAACTGCACCTCGTGCTGCTCGACGTCGGCGCCGCCACCGCCCTGGCCGGGCAGCAGGCCCGCGGCCGCTGGGCGCCGCGCCGTGCCTTCGCCCGGCACCGCCGGGGCCTCGACCGGCTGCTCGCCGCGTTCACCCGGCACGCCCGCGGTGCCGGTGCGACGCCCGCGCCGGAGGCCGCGTCGGTGCTCCTGCTGGACGGCGTCTCCCGCTCGCGCGCGGTGCGGGCCCGGTTCGGGGCGGCACCGGCGGGCCCGCCGACGGGGGCCTGAGCGGATCCGACGGGGGTCTGAACGGGGCTGGCACGGGTCCGGCACGGGGCGGACGCGGGTCCGGTGAGCCCGCGCCGGGGCGCGTGCGGGCTGCGGGAGTGGCGGCCGTCACGGTGCCGGTCCGGCGGGTGGCCTGGTGGGCGGGGCGGTCGGGTGGGGAGACTGGGACTTGAGATCGACCAGCCGCCAGTACGCCGAGAGGGAGCCCCCGCATGCCCGGCCACACCGCCGCCACCGAGAGCCTCTGGTTCCGCCGCTTCCACCCCAACGACGCGGCACCCGCCCGGGTCGTGATCTTCCCGCACGCGGGCGGCGCGGCCGGCTACTTCCTGGACTGGTCGGCCGCCCTCTCGCCGTACGCGGACGTGCTCGCCGTCCAGTACCCGGGCCGGCAGAACCGGTTCGAGGAGCCGGCGGCCGACTCGCTGACCGTGCTCGCCGACCGGGCCTACGAGGCGCTGCTGAGCTGGGCGGACCGCCCGCTGACGCTGTTCGGGCACAGCATGGGGGCCTCCGTCGCCTTCGAGGTGGCGCGCCGGTTCGAACGCGACGGCGCGGACGGCCCGGTGCGGCTCTGCGTCTCCGGCAGCCGCGCGCCCTCCGTGCCCCGGGACTCGACGGTCCACCTGCTGGACGACGACGGCCTGCTCGCGGAGGTCGCCAGGCTCGGCGGCACCGACCAGCGCGTCCTGGCCGACCCGGAGCTGCGCGACCTGATCCTGCCGTCACTGCGCGGCGACTACACGGCCATCGAGACGTACTGCTGCGCGCCCGACGACCTGGTCTCCCTGCCGGTCACCGCCCTGACCGGTGACGCCGACCCGCGCGCGTCGGTCGAGCAGGTCCGCGGCTGGGCCGCCCACACCACCGGCGCCTTCGACCTGAGCGTGTTCCCCGGCGGCCACTTCTACCTCGCCGACCAGCGCCCCGCCGTCGTGGAGGTCCTCACCTCCCACCTGCGGGGCTGACCGCGGGGTCCGGGGACCAGGGGACCAGGAGGGCGGGGGTGGTGCGGCGCGACCCCGGCGGTCAGACGGAGACCTCGTCGACGAGCCGGGTCAGCGCGGCGGCGAGCGCCTCCAGACCGGGGCCGGCGGGCCCGCCGGGCTCCGCCATGTAGAGGTCGCGCCGGATCTCCACCATGAGCGCGCCGACCTCCGCCGTCCCGCCGTAGTACCGCAGCGGCACGTACGTCCCCGCGAACGGGCTGTCGAGGCCGGTTCCGCCGAAGTCCGCGAACGCCCGCCGCGCCGCGTCGAGCAGCGGGGCGGGCGTGTGGCGCGGGTCGGTGCCGAGGCAGATCGGCGGGCGCGGGCCGTCGCCGTGGAGCTCGTAGGGCAGGGCCTTCGCCGGGTACGAGTGGACGTCGACGATCACTGCCCGGCCGACCGCTTCGAGGCGGTCCGCGACCGCCGCCGTCATGGCCTGCGCGTACGGGTGGAAGTAGCGTTCGAGCAGCGGCCGGCCGTCGAATCCGGCCGGGCGGAGCTCCTCGCGGTGTGTGGTCCGGGTGTAGACCGCCCCCATGCCGGCCGCCAGCATCTCCTCGCGCTCGTCGGGGAACCGCTCGGGGTCGACGACCAGCCGCGAGAGCCGGTTGACGAAGCGCCAGGGCGTCGTCCGCGCCGCCTGTGCGGCCAGCCGGGCGATCTCGGCGGTGTGCGCGTCGGTGATGTGGTCGAGTTCGAGCGCGAGCGCCCGGTCGTCCGGCAGGATCCCGGAGCGGACGTCGGCGGGTATGGTCCGCGAGGAGTGCGGGACGTGGAGGATCACGGGGGAGCCGGGCGCCCCGGGGTGGAGCCGGAACGACTCCGCGGGGCCGGGAGCCGGGAGTGCGTCGGGGGTGCCGGGGGAGTCCGGGGAGTCGGCCATCTGTGCCTCGCTGCGCGTCTGGTGCCGGTGGGTCACGGACATCATGTCCGCCCGGGACCGGCGCGATCACCCGGACCCCCGGGTGTCCCGGTGCCCCGGATCCCCGGCTCCGGGCATCCCCGACCGATGGCGTCCCCGACCTCCGGCATCCCCGACCCACGGCATCCCCGACCTCCGGCGTCCCGGCGGGCGAGCGGGCGGCTCAGGCGGCGGGATCGATGGTGACCTTGAGGTGCTTCATGATCGGCTGGTCGCTCTGGGTGCTGTAGTCGCCGAGCGCGCACAGCACGTTCATCTCGGGCATGTACCCGGCCGCGCACCCGCGCGGGATGTCGTAGGGGATCGCGAGGTAGCCGTGCAGGGAGCGCCGGCTGCCGTCCTTCGCGGTGCTCGTGATGTCGACGGGGCCGAGGTCGGCGATGCCGCGTTCGCGCATGTCGGCGCGGTTCATGAAGACCAGTGTGCGCAGGTTCCTGATGCCCCGGTAGCGGTCGTTGTCGGAGTAGATCGTGGTGTTCCACTGGTCATGGGAGCGCATGGTGCCCAGTGCCAGGGTGCCGGGCGCGGGGACGACGTCGGGCAGCGCGGCGGCGGAGAACTCGGCGCGGCCGGACGGCGTGAGGAAGACCAGTTCGCGGGCCGGCTGCTTGATGCGGAAGCCGAGGGGCAGCCGCACCCGGCGGTTGAAGTCCTCGAAGCCGTCGAGGGCGCGGGCCATGGTGTCGCGGATCCGGTCGTAGTCCTCGATGTACCACTCCCAGGGCGTGGCGCTGTCGGGCAGGGCCGCGCGGGCCATGCCGGCGACGATGGCCGGTTCGGAGAGCAGGTGCGGCGAGGCGGGGCGCTTCATGCCGACCGACAGGTGGACCATGCTCATCGAGTCCTCGACGGAGGTGCTCTGGACGCCCCTGCGCTGGTGGTCCTTCTCGGTCCGGCCCAGGCACGGGAGGATCAGCGCCTGCCGCCCGTGCACGAGGTGGCTGCGGTTCAGCTTGGTGCTCACCTGGACGGTGAGCTCGCAGGCCCGCAGCGCCTCGTAGGTGTACGGGGTGTCGGGCGCGGCGAGCGCGAAGTTGCCGCCCATGCCGACGAACACCGTGACGTCCCCGCGGTGCATCGCCTTGATGGTGGCGACGGTGTCGAGGCCGTGCGCGCGGGGCGGCCGGATGTCGCAGGCCTCGGCGAGGCGGTCCAGGAACGCGTCCGTCGGCCGGTGGTCGATGCCGCAGGTGCGGTTGCCCTGGACGTTGCTGTGCCCGCGGACAGGGGAGGGCCCGGCGCCCTCGCGGCCCAGGTTGCCGCGGAGCAGCAGCAGGTTGACGATCTCCCGGACGGTGTCGACGCCGTGCTCGTGCTGGGTGAGTCCCAGGCACCAGCTGACGATCGAGCGGTCGGCCTCGCTGTACACCCGCGCCGCCCCGAGGACGTCGGCGCGGCCCAGCCCGGACTGCCGCTCGATCTCCTCCCACGGGGTGGCCTCGCAGAGCGCACGGTACTCCTCGAAGCCGGCGGTGTGCCGGTCGATGAACTCGCGGTCGAGCGCGCGCGGGTCGGTGACGGACTGTTCCAGGACCGCCTTGGCCATGCCGCGCAGCAGCGCCATGTCGCCGCCGATGCGGGGCTGCAGGTTGAGGGTGCTGGTCCGGGTCGTCCGGTGGAGCCCCATGTCGAGGAAGTCGTGGGGGACGATGGTGCGGGTGGCCGCCGCCTCGACCAGCGGGTTGACGTGCACGATCCGTGCTCCGCGGTGGTACGCCTCGGCCAGCGCGGTCAGCATCCGCGGCGCGTTCGACGCCGCGTTGACCCCCAGGATGAACAGGGCGTCGGCGCTCTCCCAGTCCTTGAGGTCGACGGTTCCCTTTCCGGTGCCCAGCGAGGCCTGGAGGGCGCGGCCACTGGCCTCGTGGCACATGTTCGAGCAGTCCGGGAGGTTGTTGGTGCCGAGTTCGCGGGCCATCAGCTGGTAGAGGAACGTGGCTTCGTTGCCGAGCCGGCCGGAGGTGTAGAACGACGCCCGGTTCGGGTCGTCCAGTTCGCGCAGGGTGCGGCCGACCAGCTCGAAGGCGTCCTTCCAGCGGATCGGGACGTAGTGGTCCGAGGCCGCGTCGTAGACCATCGGCTCGGTCAGGCGGCCCTGGTTCTCCAGGTCGTAGTCGCTCCAGCCGGACAGTTCGGTCACCGAGTGCGCGGCGAAGAACTCGCGGCCGACCCGCTTGCGGGTCATCTCCCAGGTGACGTGCTTGATCCCGTTCTCGCAGATGTCCAGGTGCAGGCCCTTGGTGTCGTCCGGCCACGCGCACCCCGGGCAGTCGAACCCGCCGTTCTCGTGGTTCATCCGCAGGATCGCCCGCGGGCCGTCCACCAGTGCGCCCTCGCGGACCAGGAACCGGCTCACGCTCGCGGCCGCGCCCCAGGCGGCGGCGGGGTGGTGGTAGGGGCGGAACTCCGGCTCCCCGTCGGGCGCCGGCCCGACGCGGGGTTGCCGGGGCTCCTGCTCGTCGTCGCCGGTGTTCAAGCCGTTGTCGGTGCTCAAGGCCCTCGACCCTCCTGCCATGCGTACGTGCCCACACGCGGGCGTACCTGCCTACCGGCCTACCGGTGTGCGGGCACGTAGGCACGTGTGCATGTGTCCATACGGGGACGGAAACGTACTTTTCGGGCAGGCTACGGCCTGTGCCCGGGGCGCGCCATCCGGCCCGGGCCCGGCGTCGCCGGCTACGCCTCGCCGTCCCCGGCGCCGATCGACAGGACGACCGCGGCCGTCGAACCCCTGGGGCTCTCGTACTCGACGGTCTCACCGGCCCGGCGGCCGAGCAGGGCGTGGCCGAGCGGGCTGTCGACGGTGACCAGCGTCCGGTCGAGTGCCTCGGCGACCTCGCCCACCTGGAGGGTCATCTCCGTGCCGTCCGCGAACCGGACCGTCACGGTGCTGCCGACGCCGACCGTCTCGGTGCCGGGCCGTCCTGCGACGGCCGCCTCGTCGAGCCGTCCGTCGATCTCGGCGATCCTGCGGTCCAGCCGTTCGAGCTCCGTGGCGCGCTGCAACTCGTCGGCCTGGTCCGCGGGGTCGCCCACCTCGTCACCGCCCCGCAGGGTGGCGGCGACCTTCCCGCGTTCGCTCCGCAGGTCGGCGAGCTCCTGTCGGAGCGCCTCGCGGGCGACCTCGCTGATGGGCTCTGGTCCACCGGTCATTCCTGCTCCTGTCGTGCCGGCGGCACGCGTGGGCGCCTCCGGCCAATCGCAGAATTGGGGCCTTTTCGAAGATATCAGTCAAATCGCCGCGCCGTGACGGCGGCCGGTTCCACCTCGCCCCGGGGCTCCGGCCGCCGCTTCCGGGCGGGCGGGCGGCCCCCGGCGACCGGCGGGACATCAAAAGTTGACACGTTTGTGACAAGACGTCATGCGTAAAGCCTTCCCCAAATGCTCACGGTTCTGGCATGTTGCGTTCAAACCCCGTGTGATCCCCTCAAGCACGGGCCGATCGGAGGATGCACGTGTCACCCCTGATATCCCGGAGCGCCGGCCGCCCCGCCGCCGCGCTCGCCCTGCTCGCCGCCGCGATCCTGGCCACCCCCGCCACCCTGGCCGCCGCGGCGCCCACCGCTCCCAGCGTCCCCACCACGCCCGCCGGCTCCGCGAAGTTCGCCGCCGAGACGGCCACCGGTCCGGCCGGGACCCCGGACTCCACGGCCGCCCGCGGCGCCCTCGCCGCTCCCGCCGCCGCGACCGCACCGCAGATCGCCGCGGGCTGGGCCGCCGGGACCCGCGCCTACCTGGTCATCAGCGCTCCCGCCGACATCGCCGCCGCCAAGACCGCGGTCACCGCCAACGGCGGCACGGTCTTCGCGAGCTACGACGCGATCGGCGTCGTCGTCGCCCACTCGACCTCCGGCACCTTCGCCGCGACCCTGCGCGGGACCGCCGGCATCCAGCAGGTCGGCGCGACCCGTACCTCCGACGTCCCCGCGGACGCCTACAGCCCGGCGCTCCCCGCCAACCCCGGCCAGAGCGCCACGACCCTGACCGAGACCAACCGCTGGGACATGACCCAGATCAAGGCCGACCAGGCCTGGGCCGTCTCCACCGGTTCGTCCGCCGTCAAGGTCGGCGTCCTGGACACCGGCGTGGACGACCAGCACCAGGACCTCGCGCCCAACTTCGACGCCGCGGACTCCGCCTCCTGCGCGTACGGCAAGGCCGACACCCGCACCGGGGCCTGGCGTGACGTCGACACCCACGGCACGCACGTCGCCGGCACCATAGCCGCGGCGAAGAACGGCAAGGGCGTCATCGGCGTGGCGCCGGGCGTCAAGATCGCCTCGGTCCGGATAGCCGAGCCGACCAGCACGCTGTTCTTCGCCGAGAACACCGTCTGCGGCTTCGTCTGGGCCGGCGACCACGGCTTCAAGGTCACCAACAACAGCTACTACACCGACCCGTGGCAGTTCAACTGCCCGGACAACCTGGACCAGGCCGCCATCATCGAGGGCGTCCGGCGCGCCCAGGAGTACGCCGAGGGCAAGGGCTCCCTGCAGGTCGCGGCAGCGGGCAACTCCAACTACGACCTGGCCAACAAGACGACCGACAGCGAGAGCCCCAACGACTCGACCAAGGTCACCCGGACCATCACCAACGCCTGCATCGACATCCCGACCGAGCTGCCCGGCGTGGTGACGGTCGCCGCGATGGCCAGCGGCACCGGCAAGGCCTCCTACTCCAACTTCGGCCGGGGCGTCATCGACGTCGCCGCGCCGGGCGGGGACGGCGCCACCGGCGTCTACTCCACGCTCCCGGGCGGCAAGTACGGCAGCAAGAACGGCACCTCGATGGCCTCCCCGCACGTGGCCGGCGTGGCCGCGCTGATCGCGGGCGCCAACCCGGCGTTCACCCCGGCCGACATCCGGGCCCGCCTCGCGACCCAGGCCAACGACGTGGCCTGCCCGGCCTCCGACAGCCGCTGCACCGGGACCACCGCCAACAACGCCTTCTTCGGCGAGGGCCAGGTCGACGCGCTGAAGGCCGTCGGCGGCGGCACCCCGCCGACCGGGAAGTACTTCGAGAACCTCACCGACGTCGCGATCGCCGACAACGCGACCGCGGACAGCCCGATCGCCGTCACCGGCGTCGCCGGCAACGCCCCCGCCACCCTCAAGGTCGGCGTGGACGTCAAGCACACCTACCGCGGCGACCTCGTCATCTCGCTGGTCGCCCCCGACGGCACGGTGTACCTGCTGGAGGACTTCGCGAACAACGACAGCGCCGACAACGTCGCCAAGACGTACACCGTGAACGCCTCCGCCAGCCTCGCGAACGGCACGTGGAAGCTGCGGGTGAAGGACGGCGCCTCGGGTGACGTCGGCACGATCGACGCCTGGAACCTCACCTTCTAGGTCCGCACCCCGGCGTTCGTACGCCTGGGCCGAGGTCCCTGTGCCTGAGGTCCGGTACTCCTGAGGTCCGGTTCTCGCGAGGTCCGGTTCTCATGAGGTCCGCACGCCTGGCCGGCCTCTGTGCACCTGACGTCTTCGTGCCCTGAGCGCCGCACGCCCGCTGTCCGTCCGGCTGAGGGCTGAGTACCTGACCACCGCGCTCCGATCCCCGTGCCCCGCCGCCCTCCCGGGCAGCGGGGCACGGGCCGTTCGGCGGCGGGAATCCGGCCGTCCGGGTCCGCGGCGGGGCCCCGGCGGTCGCTCATCGGTTTGTGTGCGTCGATCGCGTTCGTCACCGTCCCGCCGACCGTTCATCAGATCGCGCTAACTGGCGATTGTCAGGCCGGTTGGGCCGGACGGGTGTGGATACGCTCGGCCCGTCGTCCGATGGGGGCGGCACCCGTCGCGTGCCGCACGCGCCACGGCCGCTCCGGCCGTCCGGCGCCGCGCGGATCCCGTTCGGACGGTTCCCGGAGGAGCGGACATGAGTTCTGTAGGCCGCAAGACCGTCGCGGTGATGGCCGCGGCGCTGGCGTCGCTGGGCGTGGGCGGTGGCGCCACCGCGTCCGCGGCGGCCCCGTCGGACACCTCGTGCGGCGGGGCGGAGTGCCCCAGCCTGAAGCCGACCCGGCTCTCCGCCAGCCAGGCGAGCCTGAACGTCACCCAGATGCAGCTGGAGAACATCCACGCGATGGCGGCCGACGCGGTGACCGGCGAGCCCATCCGGGGCGCCCGGATCGTGTTCGCCACCATCGGCGGACGGACCCTCGGCGCGGCCTACACCGACTACGACGGAGTGGCCTCGATCTCCGCCCCGGAGAACCTCGGGCCCGGCACCCTCCAGGAACTCCTGGGCGGCTACGAAGCCGCGATGGTCGGCGACGGCGTCCACGCCCCGGCCGGGGCCCACGGGGCGATCACCATCGGCATCGACCAGGGCCCCGGTGTCCCGAACAGCCCGTGCGCCGTCTGCAGCGACCGCGGGCTCAAGCAGGACGTCGTCCCGGTCGACTGGAGCCGGTAGTGGCGCGGACCTTCCGCCGGCCGCCCCGGGCCGGCGGCCGCGCTGCCGCGGAGGGACGGTCGGCCGGGGTGCGGGGGAGCGGCGGCGCGGCCCCGGTCGGCGCGGTCAACGGCTACCGGGTCCTGGAGACCGTGGCCGCACTGCCCGTCAGCACCTGGCGCTACGTCTGGGAGCCCGCTGACGTGCGCCACCTCGGACCGATGGCCCAGGACTGGCACGCCGCCTTCGGCTTCGACCACGACGACACCCGGATCCCGGTGGTCGACGGCCTCGGCGTCGCCCTGGTGTGCATCCAGGCGCTGAACCGCCGGGTGGACGAGCTCACCGTCGAGCTGGGGCGCCTGCGGGAGGCCGCAGGAGAACCCGCTCCGGGCAGCACGACGACGCCCGACGCATGGTCTGTGACGGCACCGGCCGCACCACCCACCGCACCCGCGGCGATCCGGAGGACAGGGGCACCATGACGAGTCGGCACACCGTGGCACCGAGCGACACCGCGGCGGGGCGGTCCGCGGCGGAGGACCGGCGGTCGCCGGTGAGCACGGACGCGATCTGGCGGCTTCCCGTGACGGTCTGCCGCATCACCCAGTTCCTGGGCGAGCGGACGGCGGGCGCCCTGCTGGAGCGCGCCATCGCCTCCGCAGACGGCGCCTTGAAGCCCTCCATGGTCCGGGACCGGGAGCTGGACCCGGACGTCCGTCGGTCGCGGTCGAGTCAGGACTTCGCCGCACCCGAGCTGACGGCGGCCATCGACGAGGTGCTGGAGGCGGTCGAGCGGACCCTGGGGATCTCCTGCCGGTACACCGAACCCGACTACAGCCTCAACGTCCACAATGACGGCGACTTCTACCGTCCGCACCAGGACACCAGCGCCGAGTACGCTCCCCGGCGCCTGCTCACGTTCGTGTACTACCTGCACCGCGCGCCCCGGCCCTTCAGCGGGGGCGAGCTGCGGGTGTTCGACACCGCCCTCCCGCTGCACACCGAGACGGCCGGGAGGTGGCAGGAGCGCACCTGGCGCGACTGGGAGCCCGAGCACGACAGCATCGTGTTCTTCCGGCCCACCGCCTGGCACGAGGTGCGACCGGTCGGCTGTGCGAGCGGGCGGCACGAGGACAGCCGCTTCGCCGTCAACGGCTGGCTGTGCAGCCCCGACCCCGCGCACCGCCGGGAGGACGGGCACCCGTAGGGCCCGGCGGCGGCGCGGTGGCGGGGCTGCACAGCGACGCGGAGCGCGGGACGGCCGGGATCAGCGGCCCGCCGGACCGGGCGCCGTCGGACCGGAGTACCAGCCGTCCTTGTCGTCGTCGGAGGTGAAGGTCGAGGTGACGGAACCCGTGACCCCGGAGACCAGGCCGAGCAGCAGGAACACCACCAGCAGCGCGCGCCCCGCCCCGCTCAGCACCAGCGGGCGGGTCGCCGAGACCCGGGCGCCCGGTGCCGACCCCGACAGGGGTGCGCCCGGCGTCGGGGCACCCGCTGCGCCGGCGGCGGCCGTCGCGGCGCCGGGCACCGCGACCGGTCCGCCGGGCTCGTCGCCGAACAGCCCCTTCGGGTAGGCGGCGGTGAGCATCAGCAGGTAGGCCATGTAGCGCATCCGGTAGCGCAGGATGGCCGCCGTCGCCTCGAACAGCGGCTCCGGCATCCGGCCCAGGACCAGCACGACCAGCCAGCTGATCCACCCCACCAGCCACCACCCGGCGTAGAGCAGGCCCTGGACGATCGCCGCCGGGATGACCAGGATCAGGCGGAAGAACACCGCGAGCCGGTTGAGGTCACCCCCGGGCCGCAGCTCCACCTGGACGGGGTACTCCGGGGCCCGGAACGCGAACGGCGGGTAGCGGTCGACCGTCAGCAGCAGGTAGGCGTTCACCCGGGTCTCGTACGGCACGTACGAGGAGAGGTAGTCGGAGGCGAAGACCGGCAGCCGGCCCAGCACCAGTGCGCCGAACCAGCCGACCACCGCGACCAGGAACGCCACCACGGACAGCACCCAGACCACGATGAACTGCGGGATCAGCAGCAGGATGCGGACCAGGACGGTGAGCCGGTTCTGCGGTCCCGGCGCCGGAATGTCCAGGGCCGGCAGCCATTCGCTCGGATAGGGGGCGGGGGCGGGGGGAGCCTGCCACATCCGGGCCTCCAGGGATCGACAAGCACGTCCACACGGCGAAGCCGTCGTGTGCTCCGAAGATCGCAGCCGACCGCCGTCCGCGCGCGCTGCGCTGCTCCGCTCGGGCGACGCGGGTGACCGGTCGTCGCCGCACGGGCCCGGCCCGGCGCAGGGGCCCGGCCCGGCGCGGGTCGGGTCGGGTCGAGTCGGGTCGAGTCGGGGGCTCGGGACGCGCGGGCGGGGCCGGGCGGGGGTCCTCCGTACCCGACGGCGCCGGGCGGCACGCTGTCCGGCGCCTCTCGTTCGTCGGTGCCGCCGTCCGTGCCGTCCCCGGGCCGGTCGGTTCAGCACACGATCGGGTCGAATGATGGTCGTGATCGGTGCTGATTGGTCGGTGGATCGATCGGATGCGGTTGGTTTCGATCAGACCGTTCGGGAGCGCAGCTCGACGAGGCAGCATCGCCATGACAGCGCCGGGCCGTTCGGCCCGGTCTGCTGTCATGTCCAGGACGCAGAGTCCTCGCCGTGGGGGTGCCGGTTTGCCAGCGATCGACGACCACGACCATGTCTCAGACCTCTCCGACTCATCGCACTCAGCGGGTTCGTCGGGTTCGTCGGGATCCGCGGACGACTCCCCGGGCCCACCGGAGGTATCGGGCCCACCGGGGCCGCCCGAGCCGCCCGACGGGACCGGCCTCGCCGACCTCACGGACTTCGCCGAATTCCTCCGCGTCTCCGCCGAGCTGACCGGCTTCGACGAGACGGAACTGCGCGCCACCGGGATGGCGCGCGAACACCACCGCACGCTCCTCGCCCACCGGGCTCGCGACGAACACGCCCTCCTCCGCCTCTGGTACGTGGGCGCCTGGCCGGACGAACCGCCCTCCTCGCCCCGCGCCTACGACCGGGGGCTGATGTGGCGGACCTTCCGGGGCGCACCGCCCGGCTCCACCGCCCCCGGCCACGGCAGCTGGTCCGAAGCCCCGGACGGCGGTGACGACCGGTGAACCGCCCACCCGCGGACCACGGCAGGGGCGACCGGCGCACGACCGAACGGACCCCCGCCGACCACCGGACGGCGGGACCGCACTGGGACGTCGTGGTGGTCGGCGCGGGCTTCGCCGGCTCACTGGTCGCCCACCGCCTCGGTGCCCGGGGACACCGGGTCCTGGTCCTGGAAGCCGGCCACCCCGTCCCGGACGCCGCGGCGACCACCACCGCGTACCGGGCCGCCGGCGGCGGCGCCCCCACCTCCCCGTACCCGCTCAGCGAGGACGCGCCGTCCCCCGACGTCACCGACCTCGTGGGACTGCCCGGCGGCGGGTTCGCCGCCACCGGGTACCTGGTCCAGCACGGCCCGCTGCCATACGCCAGCGGCTACCTGCGCGCCAACGGCGGCACCGGACTGCTCTGGACCGGACTCACCCCGCGCATGCACCCCGAGGACTTCCGCACCGCCGACCTCGGCCACGGCCGCAACTGGCCGATCGGCTACCACGACCTCGAACCGCACTACCGCGAAGCCGAACGGGAACTCGGCGTCGCCGCCGACGCCGAGGAGCAACGCCGCGCGGTCGGACTCCCCCTCCCGGCCGACTACGCCTTCCCGATGCGCGCCATCCCCGCCAGCCACCTCGACCGGACGGTCGCCCGCGCCGTCGACGGCCGGACCGTGCGCGACCCGGCGATGGCCGACGGCGCCCGCCTCGCCGTCACCACCACCCCGCACGCCCGCAACGGCCGGCCCACCCGCCCGGGCGGCACGGCGACCGACCCGGCGAACCGGCCGCACGGTCCGCTCTGCCAGGGCAGCGCCGGGTGCGTCCCGGTCTGCCCGACCGGCGCCAAGTACACACCACTGCGGACCCAGGCCGACTGGTCCTCCACCGTCCGGCTGCGCACCGACGCGGTGGTGAGCCGCGTCCTCGTCGACGCCACCGGCCGGGCCACCGGCGTCGAGTACCTCGCCGACGGAACGGCCCACACCGTGGCGGCCGACCTCGTCGTCCTCGCCGCCCACGCCATCGAGAACGCCCGGCTGCTCCTCCTCTCCGGCCTCGCCCGCCGGAGCGGCCAGGTCGGCCGCAACCTGATGGACCATCCGGCACTGCTCACCTGGGGACTCATGCCCGAGCCCGTGGGCCCCTACCGGGGACCGGGTTCGACCAGCGGACTGGAGTCCTTCCGCTTCGGCCCCGCCCGCACCCGCCGGGCGCCGTTCCGGGTCGAGATCGGCAACTGGGGCTGGTCCTGGGCCGCCGGTCCGCCGCAGGTCGAGGTGGACGGACTGCTCGGTGCCGGCCTGCGCGGCAAGGAGCTGCGCCACCGGCTCGGCGACCGGCTCGGCCGCCAGTTCTGCCTCCAGTTCGAACTGGAGCAACCCGCCGACCCGGCCAACCGGGTCACCCTGGACCCCGACCGCCGGGACCGCCTGGGACTGCCCCGCCCGGCCATCCACTACGACCTCTCCCCGTACGTCCGCGCCGGCATGGCCTCCGCCCGGGCGGTCTCCGACCAGCTCTTCGCACTGCTCGGTGCCGAGGACCACACCCGCTACGAGGCGGGTCCGGGCTGGCCCGGCCGGCTCGAACACGAGGGCGCGGCCTACGCCTACCGGGGCGCCGGCCACGCCGGCGGCACCCACGTCATGGGCGACTCGCCGGCCACCTCCGTGGTCGACCAGTGGCAGCGCTGCTGGGAGCACCCCAACCTCTACGCCGTCGGCTGCGGCTCCATGCCCTCGCTCGGCACCTCCAACCCCTCGCTGACCATGGCCGCGCTCGCGCTGCGCAGCGCCGACCGGATGCACCGGGACCTCCTGGCGCTGCGCGCCCCGGCCGCGCCCACCCTGCCGACCACGACCGCGACCGCGACGGCGACTGCTACCGCGACGGCGACTGCTACCGCGGTCGTCGGCACCGGCCCGGGCACCGCGCCGCCCGGTGCCGGTGCGCCGCCCGCCGCACCGACCGGTATCCCGGGACCGTCCGCCGTCCCTCCGCCCGCCACCGCCTCTCCGGCCCGCCCCGCGGCCGCACCCCTCCGGGAGTCCCTGTGACCGGTCTGACCCTGCCGCCCGTGCCGGAGCCCTACCACCTGCCGTTCCACTACGGAGCGCTGCACAACATCGGCGTGGACTACCTCGTCGACCCGGGGCCGGTCCAGGAGCTGCTCGCCGAGCGCCACCCCGCGCTGGCCGCCGCCGACTTCGACGGCCGGGCCTGTGTCTCGCTCAACTACCAGCTGTACTTCGCGCAGTACCCGAACGGCGGCGGCATCACCGAGGAGGTGGAGATCAACGTCATCGCCCACCCCCGGAACGCCGCCGACCGGCTCCCGGACGTCGGCTACGGCCAGTACGCCCGCGGCCACGACCGGACCGGACTGCTCGGCATCGCCCGCCTCCACGTGCTCTGCGACAACCCGCTCGCCATCGACGCCGGCTCCCGGCTCTACGCCGAACCCAAGTACCCCGGGTGGTTCGTGACACAGCTCCCTTCGCTCAACGCGGCCGCCGTCCGGGACCACTGGTCGTTCTCCTGCCGCCGGGCCGCCCTGGAGACGGTCGGCGCGGTCGGCGCGGAGCGGGCGGGCGCGGGCGACCCGCCGACCGGGCTGCGGCGGTACGAGGAGGAGCTCCTCGCCGTCGAGGCCGACCTGGCCGGACTCGACGGCGAGCCGGTGGTCAACACCCCGATCACCGGCTACGGCACCGAGAAGGAGGGCCGACTGCTGGCCGGACCGCTCATCGTCCACCAGCCGTACCGCTTCCACCCGCTCGACGACCGCACCGCCGGACGGGTCCGGCTCACGCTCGGCGACCGGACGGCGGAGGCCGTCGGCGACCTCGCCAGGCTGGTCGGCGACGCGCCCGCCGCCGGGGTCTGGACCTACCAGTCGGCCCCGGTCGCCGCCCACCACCGCCCGTACTACCTGCCCTGACGTCCGGACGCGGGGCTCCGGACCGGTTCGCCGGCGCGGCAGGCCCGGAGCCCCGCCTCAGGCGGCTTCGGGCGAGGCGCGGGCGGTGCCCGTCGCGCCCTCCCCGGCGGCCGGGGCCGTGGGGCCGCTCACCGCCCGCGCCCAGCGGCCGGCGAGCAGTGTGCCCGCCACCAACTGCACCTGGTGGTACATCATCAGCGGCAGGACGAGGAGACCGGCCTGCGGGCCGAACAGCACGGTCGCCATCGGCAGGCCGCTCGCGAGGCTCTTCTGCGAACCGCAGAGGACCGCGGCGATGCCGGAGGGCCGGTCCAGCCCGAGCAGGCGCGCGCCGAGCCGGGCGAGCGCGAGGGAGGCCCCGAGCAGCGCCAGCAGGACCGCCGCCAGCCCGAGCAGGGCGGCGGGCGTGACCGTCTGCCAGACGCCCTGCTCCACCGCGCCGCTGAACGCCGTGTAGACGACCAGCAGGATCGAGCCCCGGTCGACCGGGGTGAGCACACGCCGGTGGCGGCTCAGGAACCCGCCGATCCACGGCCGCAGCAGCTGCCCGGCCACGAACGGGGCGAGCAGCTGGGCGCAGATCCGCACCAGGCCGTCGGCCGACAGCGCGGTGCGGGTGCCGAGCAGCCAGGCGGCCAGCAAGGGGGTCAGCACCAGCCCGGCCAGGCTTGAGTACGTCCCGGCGCAGATCGCGGCGGGGACGTTCCCCCGGGCGGCGCCGGTGAGCGCCACCGAGGACTGCACCGTCGACGGGACCAGGCAGAGGAACAGCACCCCCGCCCGCACCTGCTCGGTGAGCGGGAAGGGGGTCAGCACCGCCGTGGCAACCCCGAACAGCGGGAACACCACGAAGGTGCAGACGAGCACCAGCCCGTGCAGCCGCAGGTGCCGGAGGCCCGCGAGGGTCTCACGGGCCGACAGCCGGGCACCGTAGAGGAAGAAGAGCAGCCCGACCGCGAGGTCGCAGGCCAGGTCGGCGCCGCGCGCGGCCCGTCCGCCGACGGGCAGCAGCGCGGCGAGCAGGACCGCGCCGGCCAGTGCCGCCACGTACGGGTCCAGGGCGCGCCACCACGGTCGCGGCGGGTCGGCGCCGCCGGGCGCCGGGCCACCCGGCTGGTCCGGCTGGCCCGGCGGCGGCCGGTGCCGCCGGACCGCGTTCACGTCTCCCCCTCCGTCTGCGGGCCCGCCGGGCCGTCGCCCAGCAGGCCGGTCACCAGCGCGGTCGCCCCGTCGTGGTCGCTGCCGGCCGTGCCGTGGCCGGTCTGGACGTTGGCCGTCCGGTCCACTTCGACGATCGAGTCGATCCGGGGGTTGTCGATCACCGTGATCAGGCTCCGCTCCGCCTCCGCCGGGACGGCGCAGCCCAGGACCGCCCAGGCGCCGGCCAGCCCGGCGGCGGCCACCTGGCGTCGAACCCGGCGCGGCCGGGCGACCGGGCCGGCTGCACGGTCCGTCACACGCCCACCTCCTCCAGGGCCTTCGGCCGGGCGATGTTCCGCTCCAGCAGCTCCGTCGACTCGCGCACGCCGATCTCGCGGGACTGCCCGACCGGGGCCGGGAGGCGTCCGTCCGCCACCTTGAGGCCGGCGAGCGCCTCGTCCATCGCCCGGTGGGCGGCGAACAGGCAGGGGGTGCTGTAGATCGCGACGTCGACGCCCAGGTCGCCGAGCTCGGAGAGCGACAGCCGGGGGGACTTCCCGCCGGCGATCTGGTTGAACAGCAGCGGCTTGTCGCCCACGACCCGCCGGATCCGCCGGATCCAGTCCTCGCTGCGCACGCCGTCGACCAGGACGACGTCCGCGTCGGTGGCGGCGAGTGCCGCGGCCCGCCGCAGGATGTCGTCCTCCTCGGTGGCGTCCGTGCGGGCCACCACGACGAGGTCGGTGCGGGTGGCGAGCACCTGGTCCAGCTTCTCCAGGTACTCGTCGAGCGGGAGGACCTGCTTGCCGTCGGCGTGTCCGCAGCGGCGCGGGCGCTTCTGGTCCTCCAGGATGACGCCCGACGCGCCGATCCGCTCCAGCCTGCGCACCACGTGGCAGGCCACCTCGGGATCGACGTAGCCGTCGTCGATGTCGACCAGCAGGTGGTGCCGGGGGAAGGCGCCGCGCAGCCGCTCGACGAAGGCGACCATGTCGGGCCAGGCGATGAAGCCGATGTCGGGCAGGCCGTAGTAGGACGCCGCGAATCCGAAACCGGAGACGAACATGCCGTCGTAGTGTTCGGCTGCGATCGACGCGGAGTACATGTCGTGGACGCCGATGAGCGGGGTCGTCCCCGGGGTGGCGATCCGCTCCCGCAGTCGCTGCCCGGGGCTCGCGGCCGCGATGCCGTTCTCGTGGAGGTTCTCGTGACGCAACGCCGTCTCCTCACTTGCCGGGGTCCGCACGCGACACGCGCGGGACTTTGCCATAAATTGGCCATCCCTAGGGCCAACTGAGGCGTCATCACTATGCGCTCTTTAATGTTCCGTGGGCAAATCTTTAGGGAGATTTCCCTCGTGAGAGTGATGCGCTGTCATATTGGTCCGAGGAATATGACAATTCCTGAGCGGGTGGGAGGTACAGCCCCGGGCGTCTCAGAGCGCCAGCCGTCCGCCGACCACGTACCAGTGCCCGCCCGCGCTCAGGTGGTCGATCAGTGCGCGCTGCACGGCGGTGTCGCGGGGGAGGGACTCCAGGGGGAGTGCGGGGTCGCCGAAGACGAAGCGGAGCGGATTGGCGTCCTCGGGCTCCGGCGGGGCGCCGGGGCGCCGGAGCGGGGCGAACCGGCGCTGGAACCTCATGATGTTCGAGCCCTCGGGGAGGTAGCGGCCGAGCTGCGGGTCCAGCAGCCAGGAGAACACGCACGCCGTCCGGTACGGCTCGGCGGGGAAGTGCGCGGGGAAGAACGCCCGGGCCCGGTCCAGCGAGCGGTCGCAGGCCCCGGGGGAGAGCGGGCCGGAGCTGTCCGGGATGTGCAGCTGGAGGACCCGCTCGCCGATCCCCGCCGCCCGGGCCGCCTCGGCGTCCCGGCCGGTCAGCCGCTTGCGCTGGAACTGGAGCCGGCCGAGCTGGAACAGCTCGCCCCGGAAGTGCAGCGTCAGCCAGGACGGGTTGCCCAGGCCCGCGGACCGGCCGCGCCACCGGCTCACCGCGAGCTGCCGCCCCAGGTCGGCCAGGGTCGTCCGGGTGACCTCCGGCGGCACGCCCAGCGCCCGGTGGTGCGCCCGGGTGTGCGGCGCCAGCGCGACGAACAGCAGCGTCGAGAGCGGTTCGGCGCCGTCGGTACCGGCCGGCCAGTCGCGGGTGAGCCCGGACGGCCCCCCGAGCGTCCCGACCGCTGCGGCCTGGGTGCGCAGCGCCTCCTCGAAGACCGTTCTCAGCCCGCGGTCGCGCGCCAGCCGGGACCGCGCGGCCAGGATCCCGTTCACGGCGTCGAACGGCACCGCCAGCTCCAGCAGCGCGTCGACGAGTTCCTCGTCCGCCGGAAGACACTGCTCCACGGTCCCTCCTCGGTGCGCTGCTCGTTCGGCCGCCCGACCCTACCGACCGGCGGCCCGCACGGGCACGGGGGAACCGGGGCGGCGGGGTCAGCGCAGCAGCGCGAACACCAGCGCGGAGACACCGCCGAGCGCCGTCCCGGCCAGCACCTGCGCCGGGGTGTGGGCCTTCAGCACCAGCCGCGACCACCCCACCGCCACGGGGACCGCCACCGCCACCGGGAGCAGCCCCGCCGGGAGCGCCGCCGGCAGGCCCGCGGCGGCCGGAGCCGGGCCGAACGCCAGCAGCAGGATCATCGCGGTGCCGCCGGCCACCGCGTTGTGCAGCGATATCTGCCACCAGACGGTCACGACCAGCGCCGACACCAGTCCGACCAGCATCGCCACCACCAGCGCGCCGACCGGCGCCGGTGCGTGCAGCAGGTGGAGCAGCGCCACCCCGGTGACCACCGAGAGCAGGCCGACCGCCATCGGCACCACCCGCTGGCGGCGGATCCGGATGTGCCGGTCGGTCAGCGCGCCGCGCCGTACGCCGAGCGCGACGACGCCGATCGGGACCGCCCCGCAGAACAGCGCCGCGAACAGGCCCCAGCCGACACCGGCCCAGCCCCCGTTCGAGTGCGCGCCGACGAGCAGCAGCAGGGCGGTCACCAGGTGGGCGGGCGCCAGCACCTCGGTGACGATCCGGGCGGTCCGCTCGCGCCGCGAGGCGGTGCTGAAGGCCGGGGGCTCGGGCGGGACGAAGGTGCTCGCCGGGAGAGCGGACCGGCGGCGCCGGGCGGGGCGGCTCCCCGGAGCGGTGGGGCCCGTTGCGGTGGGGGCCGGTGTGGTGGGGCCCGACGCCGTCCGGTCGGATCCGGTGCGGTCCCCCGCGGCTGTCGTTCGGGTCACGGCGGACAGCGTAACGGCCGGGCCGTTCGCGCCCGGACCGGGCCGGACGCGGGGCCGGTCCAGGGCGAACCGCGGCGGTCGGCCCGGCCCGGTCAGCGCCCCCGGCCGCCCGCGCGGCGGTCGCGCAGCAGCCGGAGGACCCGGAGCAGCCGCCGGACCGCCCGGGTGGCCGCCGGAGGCAGCACGTCCAGCAGCAGCGCGCGCGGGGCCGACCGCGTCGCCGCGCCCGGGTGCACGGCGTTGTTCAGCCGCAGGACCGGCATGCCGGCGATGGTGTCCTCGTCCACCGTGAAGCCCTCGGCCCGCCAGTCCCGGTCCAGCAGGACCCGCCGCACGGCCTCGGTGTCGCCCCAGGTCCCGTAGAACTTCATCGGGGTGAGCAGCACCGGCCGCAGCCCGGCCGTGAACACCGCCTGCCAGACGGCCGCCGAGACCCCGGGGGTGTGCTCGGAGCGGTAGTCGTCCAGCACCACCAGGCCGTCCTCGGCCAGCGCGGCCCGTGCCACCTCGATGTCCCCGGCCACGTGCTCGAACAGGTGGGAGGCGTCGACGTGGACGAAGCGGCAGCTGCCGGCCGGGATCCGGCCGTCGGCCAGCACCGAGGTCGGCGCCTGCACGATCACCGGCAGCCGCGGGTGGAAGGCCAGGTAGTTGGCCTCGAAGGCGCTCCTGGTGAGCGACGCCCGGTAGGACATCGTCATCTCGGCGGCATTGTCGTCGTCTCCCGCCTCGGAGTCGAACAGGTCGCAGACCGTCAGGTGCTCGCCCGGCCGCAGGTGGTCGCCGAGCAGGACGGCGCTGCGGCCGAGGTACGTCCCGAGTTCGAGGATGTCGCCGGTGCGGCCGGCCGCGGTCTGGGCGGAGAGCAGGTGGCGGAAGGCCTCCTGGTCGAGCCGGAAGAACCAGCCGGGGATGTCGTCCCGGTTCGGGGCCGGTCGGGAGGCGGCCGTCCCGGGGGCGGTCCCGGGGGCGGTCACGGGCGGGGCGGCGGCCGCCGGGGCGGCGGCGCCGGTGGAACCGGTGGCGGTGGCGGCGGTGTCGGCACTGGGCACGGCGGTCTCCCTGCGGACGGGGTGGAGCGTGCGCGGGTGGGGACCCGGCGGACGGATCACGCGCGGCGGTGCCGTGGTACGGGACGAACGGGTCGGCCGTGCTGTGGGGGGCGTTCATCATAACGACGGCGGGGTGCGGCGGGCAGCCGTCGGTGCCGAACGGAGGGCCGCCGTCCGTGTGACTGCCCGGGCCGTCAGTCACGGGAGGCCGTCCGGGGCCCCTGCCCGCCGGGCCGCGGGCGGTCCCGGTCACGCGTCCCGGTCATGTCGCCCGGTCACGCGTCCCGGCCAGGTCTCCCGGTCACGTCGCCCGGTCGCGCGTCGCGGCCGGTGTCCTCCAGCTCGGCGATCGTCTCCGCCAGCCAGGCCCGTTCGGCCGCCCCGGAGGCCCGGGCGACCAGCAGCATGCCGCGCCGGAACGGGTTGCGCTCCTGCTCGGCGGCGACCGGTCGGCCGTCGGCGTCGTAGAAGAAGCTGCTCGGCGCCTCCAGGAAGGCCAGCCGCCGCCGGAGCACCGCGGCCTGCAGCGCAGGGTCGGCGAGGCGGTCGAGGAACGCGGCGACGGTGAAGAAGCGGATCTGGTCGGAGATCTCGACCTCCTCCGGTTCGGCCAGCCGCCGCTCCAGCTCGGCGCGGCCGTCGGCGGTGAGCTCCAGGACCTGCCGCGGGACGGCCCCGGTGCCCGGCCGGCTCCGGCGCACCAGCATCCCGGCCTTCTCCAGGCGGGTGATCGCGGGGTAGAGCGCGCCGTCGCTGACCGGTCGGACGTGGCCGGTCAGGCCGGTGATGCGGGACTTCAGCTCGTACCCGTGGAGCGGCTCGCCGTGGAGGAAACCGAGGATCGCGAGGGTCAGCACCGTGGAACACCCTTCCGTCGTCGTGACGCTCCGCGGGGCGCACCGTCCGCTCGTCCGCGTTCCGTCGGGGCGTCATGCTACCTCTTGCCGATGTGCCTCGATAAGAGGTATCTCTTTTCGAGGCAAGGTGCTCGATGGGGGCGCGGCCGACGGACGGGGGAGCGACCATGCGGGGGCATCTGCCACGCCTGATCACACTGGCGGGACCGGTCTACGGAGAGCTGCTGTCGGGGGTGGCCGCCTCCGTCGTCGGCACCTTCTGGGTGGCGGGGCTCGGCGGGGCGGCCGTCGCCGCCGTCACACTGGCCGGCACCGTGGAGAACCTGCTGCTCGGCCTGGTCCTGGTGGTGAGCTCGGGGACGACCGTGCGGCTCTCGCACGCCCGCGGCGCGGGCGACCGGGCCGAGGCCGGCCGGGTCGCCCGCGCCGCCTGGCGGCTCTGCGCCCTCGGCAGCCTCGTGCTCGCCGTGCCCGGCTTCCTGCTCCGCGAGCCGGTCGCCGAAGCCTTCCTGGACGGCGAGGCCGCCGGACTGGCCGCCGACTACTTCGCCGTCGCCTTCCCCGCGTTCGCGCTGTTCTTCGGCCAGCGCGTCGCCGACGAGCTGTTCAAGGGCGCCGGCGACACCCGGACGCCGATGCGGACGGCCCTGCTCTCGAACGCCCTGCTGCTGGTGCTGGACCCGCTGCTGATCCTCGGCCCGGGCCCGCTGCCCGCGCTCGGTGTGACCGGCGCGGCCCTCGCGCTGACCGCCTCCCGGGCCGCCGCGTTCGCGCTCACCCTGCTGCTCAGGCGCCGCCGCCGGCTGCCCGCACCGCCGGACGGACTGCTGCGGACGGCGCGCGGGATCACCGCCGCCGGCGCGCCGTTCGGCCTCGACTTCACCGCCCGGATGGGAGCGGGGGCGGTCCAGCTCGGCCTGGTCGCCTCCTTCGGCGTGCCCGCCGTGGCCGGGTACGGGGTCGGCTACCGGGTGCTGCTGGTCGTCACGATGGCGTTCTACGCCGTCCGGCAGGCCGCCGCGATCGAGGCGGCGCGGCTCGTCGGGTCCGGGGCGGCCACCGCCGTGCGGGCCCTCGGCCGCGACACCGCCCGGCTGGCCGCCGTGCTCGGCACCGGTGCGGCCGTCCTCTGCGCGGCGTTCGCCGGGCCGGTGGCCGGGCTGTTCACCGACGACCCGGCGGTGGCCGCCGAGGCGGTCCGCTTCCTGCGGACGGCCGGGCTCCACCTGCCGGCGTACGCGCTGGTGGTCGCCCTCGGCGGGGTCCTCCAGGCGGTCGGCGCCGGCCGCCCGCTGGTGGTCTCCGTGCTGCTCGGCCTCGCGGCGCAACTCGGCTCCGGCGTCCTGCTGTCGGGCCCGTTCGGCGTGGCCGGGCTCTGGGCCGGGTCGGCGGTCGGCGCGTTCGTCCAGCTGGCACTGCTCGGCCTCCTGGTGATCCGCGGACCGGTCCGGCCCGCGGCCCCGCCCGCCGACGCCACCGGCCCGGCCGGACCGGCGAGGCCGCCGGCGACGGCCGCGCGCGAGTGAGCCGGCGTGCGGCCGGGCGAAGGACCGGGCGAGTGGCTCGACGGAGGGCGGGAACGCCCGGTCGCACGGCACCTGGAAGACCGGTTGCCCGGGTGGACCCCCCGCCTGCACCGCCGAAAGTCGATCCTTCCCAGGTCGGAGGCACCGTCACGGGGCCGAGCAGTCGTCACGCGGCCCTGACCGGTGCCGCCGCCGCGGGGGTCGGCGCCGCGGCGCTCGCGGGGGTCGGCGCCGCCGAGCGGCCCGCCACCGCTCCCGGCATCGTGGTCGAGGCCCGCCAGGGCATGCTCCTCCGGCCCTCCGGCGGCTGCGGCGACACCGGCGGCGCCGCCGACGGCCTGGCCGTCCAGGACCACAGGGCGATGTGACGGACCGCCTGGCCCCGCGGGGTGCCCGGGCGTACTCGGTCGCGCGGGAACCCCGCCGGCACTCCGCCGTACGGGGCGGGCCGTCAGGCGGTCCCGGGCGATCGACCGGTGCGGAGCTCCGTGAAGGACAGGACGAGTTCGGCGGTCCGTGCCGGCTCCTCCAGGATCGGCGTGTGCCCGGCACCGGGCAGCAGATCGACCTTCGCGCCCGGAACGACCAGGTAGTCGGCCGCCGACGAGGGCTGCCACCTGCGGTCCTGGTCACCGAAGACCACCTGCAACGGCTTGCCGAGGTCCGTCAGCCGGTCCGGGAGCGTGCGCCGGCTCAGGTAGCCGACGGACGCCTGCATCGCGGCGGTGACCGCGTGGTAGGACATGCCGCGCAGCTCGTCGACGAGTTCCTGCGGGACCTCGTACCCCGCGCGGAACGCGGTGCCCGCGAGCAGGCGGATCCGCTCGTCGGTCGGCGGCCACTGCTCGGGCTGGAACGCGGTGGGCCCCGGCGCGATGAAGGCGTCCATACCGGGGCCGGTGTTGATCAGCACGAGCCCGGTCACCAGGTCGGGCCGCCGCTCGGTGAGGGCGGTGGCGGCATAGCCGCCGCTGGAGTGGCCGACGGCCACGGCGCGCCCGACGCCGAGCCGGTCGAGCACCGTGCCGATCCTGCGTCCCAGCTCCGGGACCGCGTAGTCGCCGTCGGCCGGTTCGGCGGAGCGGCCGTGCCCCGGGAGGTCGATCCGGATGACGCGGTGGTGTGCGGTCAGGAACGGAACCATCGCGTCCCACGAGCGGCTCGACGCGGCGGACCCGTGGATGAGCAGGAGCACGGGGGCCCGGTGAGGGCCGTCCTGGCGGACGTACACGTCACCGTGCTCCAGGCGGAGGAGCGAATCCCCTGAGGCGGCGTCGCCGTTCGGAGGGGAATGCCTGTCGGGAGGAGTCATGGGCCCACTGTCGCCGCCGGTGGGCGCCGGCGGCTTGGACGAATGTTCCCTCCGCCGTTCCGACCGCCGGCCGCCCTCGCGTCCCCTCCCCGGCGCGCGTAGCATCCGCTGAGGGGGTCCACCGTGAAGCACCGTGACGATCCCGCTGCGTGGGACGTCGCGCGTCCGCAGCGGCCGAGCCGGGTGGCCGGCGTCGACATGGCCGGGTTCCGGGTCCCGGGCCGGCTCGTCGAGGGCCTGCGGGTGGTGCCGCACCCGGCGGTGATGCTGATTCTGGAGTTCGGGGCGGGCACGTCCACCATCGAGGACGGCGCCGGGCGGCCGCACGCGGGAAGCCTCGTCGCCGGGCCCGGGTTCGGCTCCGGAGGCGGTGTCCGGGCCCGGGGCGAGCACGTCGAGTGCGTGCAGGTGCGGCTGTCCCCGGTGGTCGCCGGAACGGTCCTCGGCGTTCCCCCGGCCGACCTGGCCGGTTCCCCGGTGACCCTCGACGAGATGTGGGGCAGGGAGGCGGCACGGATCCGCGAGCAGCTGGACGCGATCCCCTCCTGGGAGGAGCGCTTCGCGTTCACCGACGCGCTGCTCGCCCGCCGGTTCGAGGCGCGGCGGCCCCCGGACCGGGAGACCGCCTGGGCCTGGCACCGGATCGTCGCCGACCGGGGCCTCGTCCGGGTCGACGACCTGGCGGCCGAGCTCGGATGGAGCCGCAAGCGCCTGTGGTCGCGCTTCCACGCGCACCTCGGCCTCCCGCCGAAGAGCGCCGCCAAGCTGGTCCGCTTCGACCACGCGGTGCACCGACTGGTCGCGGGTGAAGGCCCGGCCCGGGTGGCGGCGGACGGCGGCTACTACGACCAGTCCCATCTGCACCGGGACGTCATGGAGTTCACCGGCTCCACCCCGGCGGCCGTGCTCGGCGAGCCGTTCCTGACGGTGGACGACCGCGCATGGCCGACCGCGTGACCCCCGGCCCACGCCACCCGGCCCACATGCCCGGCCCACGCCACGCACCCCACGTGACCGGGCTGCTGCCCGACACCGGCGACGGAGCCTGTCGGTGGCGGCGCCTACGATGCCCGAACAGCCGCCTGACCGCAGGGAGTCCGCCGATGCAGAGGTCAACGGGCCTCGTCTCCGTCGAACGTTCGCAGTTCGGCCTCTGGGAGGACGACCCCCTCGGTGAGTCGGACGTCCACTGGCTGCAACTGCCGATGAGTGCGGAGTCCCCGGGCGTCACGGTCGGGCACGGGGCCGTCGGCGTCCTGAGCTCCGCGCAGCACCACTACGCGAGGGTCACCCTCGAACGGTCCGGGGCGGCGGTCCCCCCGGAGGGGTACCGTCCGCTGGCGCGGGTGCCGTACCGGTCGCGAAGCGGCCGGGTCGAAGCGTGGACCCTCTTCTCCGGTCCCGCCGGCGTCACGCTCGACCTCGGGGCCGAGGACGAGGACTTCGTCCTCCACGTGTTCTGGGCCGCGGACCCTGCGCGCCTCGGCCCGGGTGCGGGCTTCGGCGTTCCCGAGGATGCGGAGAGGTTCCACTTCGTGTTCGTCCCGGACGCGGACTGATCCCCTTCCGCCACCGGGGCGCTGCGGGGTCCGGGCGCGATCCGGTCTCAGGCGGCCCGGCCGTGCGGGAGGCGTGCCGCGAGCAGCACGCCCGCGGCCGCGGTGGCCGCCAGGGCCCAGAGGGCCGGGCCGAGGGTGGTGGCCAACGGCTGACCGGCGGTCAGGGTGGCCGCGGCGGCGACGCCGACGGCCGGTCCGACGTTCATCGCGGTCTGCTGCAGACCGCCCGCCACCCCGGCGTCGGCCACCGAGGCGTCGCGGACGATCGCCGCCGTCGCGGTGACCATCACCGTGCCGAACCCGGCGCCCAGCAGCAGGAACGCGCAGCCGATGGCGAGGGCGCCGGTGTCCGGCCCGAACCCGGCGACCCCCAGGGCGCCGGCCACGATCGCCGACATCCCCGCCATGACGGTGCGGCGCGGTCCGTGACGGCGGGCCAGCACCGCGGAGGCGGGTGCGGCCACCACCATCGCCGCCGCCAGCGGCAGGGACCGCACCGCGCTGGCGAGCGGGTCGAGGGCGAGCACGTCCTGGAGGAAGTAGGTGCCGAGGAAGACCGTGCCGAAGAGCGCCGCCGAGGCGGTCAGCAGCACGCCGAGCGCCGCCGTCACCGTCGACGAGCCGAGGACGGCCGGTGGCAGCAGCGGACGAGGGGTGCGCCGCTCGTGCCGGAGGAGGACGAGGCCCAGCGCGGCGGCCGCCACGAGGCCGAGCCAGGTGCCGGCCGTCCAGCCCCGGTCGGGGACGCCGGTCAGGGCGAACACCAGGCAGGACAGCGCGGAGCCGAGCAGGGCGGCACCCGGCAGGTCCAGTCCGGCGGTGCGGTCGGCGGTCGGCTGCGGGAGCCGGACGAACAGCGCGGCGGCGCCGGCCGCGACGGCGGGTGCGACGGTGAGGAAGAAGACCGACCGCCAGCCGAAGTGGGTGGTCAGCGCGCCGCCGACGACCGGACCGGCGGCCGCGGCCAGGCCGATCGCGCTGGTGCGCAGGGCGATCGGCGGTCCGAGCCGGTCGGCGGGGTAGGCGGCCCGCAGCAGGCCGAGGGTGGCGGGCTGGAGGAGCGCGCCGCCGACGCCCTGGGCGACCCGCAGGGCGATCACCCAGCCGATCCCGGGTGCCAGCGCGATCGCGGCGGAACTGGCGGCGAAGCCGAGGACGCCGACGGCGAAGACCCGCTGGTGCCCGTAGCGGTCGCCGAGCCGCCCGGCGAAGACCAGCAGGCTGGCCACCGTGATGAGGTACGCGGTGCTGGTCCACTGCACGGCGGCGAGCGAGGCGTCCAGGTCGCGCTGGAGGCTGGGCTGGGCGACGGTGAGCACCGTCCCGTCGAGGGCGACGACGGCCGCGCCGGTGACGCTGCCGGCCAGGGTGAGGCGCTGCCGTGCCGTGGGGGTCACCGGGGCTCCGGGCCGAGGTGGGCGTCGAGGACGGCGCGCAGCAGCGGTTCGACGGTGCCGCCGCCGGTGACGAGCCCGAGGCTGCCCCAGGCGCGGAGCTGGGCGAGGCCGTGCAGGTTGGCCCAGAACGCGGCGGCGACGGTCGCGGGGTCGTGCGCGGCGGCCGGGGCCCCGGCGTCGGCCGCGCCGGACGGGCGGACCTCGGCTGGGCGGGCCTCGGCCGGGCGGATCTCGGCGACGAGGCGGACGAGGGTCTCGAAGAGCGGCAGTGTGGTCTTCCGCAGGTCCGATCCGCTGCCTTCGAGGACGTCGTGGCGGAACATCAGCTCGAACATGCCGGGCTGGGCGGCCGCGAAGTCGAGGTAGCCGCGGGCGAGCCGGTCGAGCCGGACCCGCGCCGCTGCGGGGTCCGCGGCCGGGGCGGGGCCCGCGGCGGCGGCGGGATCCGGTCCGGCCAGGTCGAGGGAGGCAGCCAGGTTCTCGAAGCCGCGCCGGGCGATGGCCGCGAGCAACTCGACGTGGGTGCTGAAGTAGCGGCGCGGGGCGCCGTGCGAGACGCCGGCCTGGCGGGCGATCTCGCGCAGGGTGAGCGCGTGCACGCCCTCGTGGGTCACCAGCTGGACACCGGCCGCCACGAGGCGGGCGCGCAGGCCGGTACTGGGGTCCTGATCGGTCATAGACACTGTCTACCAAGATCGAGTAGACATTGTCTACTCGCGACTCCGCCGGGTCGGCCCGACTTGGCGGGACGCGTCAGGACCCGGCAGGGCCGGCAGGGCCGGTGGGGACCGGACGGCGGGAGGGCTCGGGCAGAATCGGGGGATGGACGAAGGCGGAGAAGCGGCCTGCTGGCTGGACCGGGTGTGCGAGGAGTGCGGGCGCCTGCGTGAGCGTCCCGGCGCGGGCCCGTGCGAGAACTGCGGTGCCGGGGCCGGCAGCGATCCCGCGGGCTGTGCGGGCGGTGCGGGCGGTGCGGGCACGGGCCCGGAGGGCTCCCCGGACGAGGCGACGCGCCCCTGAGCGGGGCGGAACGGGAGAGCCCTGGGGCGGGTCACCGACGGTGACCCGCCCCAGGGCCCGGAAGCGGAGAAGGGTGGGGCGTCAGCGCGCCAGCCCGTCGAGCGTGTGGCCGGACTCGGCCGCCGCAGGATCCGGTCCGGCCGGTGCGGCGGGTGCGGAGCCCGGTGCGCCCGGCGCGGATTCGGGAGCCTTCGCCCCGGCTTCCGCCGCAGGTGCCTCCGGCTGCCCGGGGAGCAGCGCCGGTTCCGTGCCGGCCGTGCGCGCGGGCACCCACCGCTGCCGACCCAGCACCTTGCCCAGGCGCTCGACGGCCGGCTGGGTGTACCGCGCGGCCAGCGGCCCGGTGACCACCAGGATGAGCACGTACGCGGTCGCCAGCGGACCGAGACCGGGCTCGATGCCGGCGGTCACGGCCAGGCCGGCGATGACGATCGAGAACTCCCCGCGGGACACCAGCGCCCCGCCGGCCCGCCACCGCCCGCGCGTGGCGATGCCCGCGCGCCGGGCCGCCCAGTAGCCGGTCGCGACCTTGGTCAGTGCGGTGACCAAGGCCAGCAGCAGGGCCGGCAGCAGGACCGGCGGGATGCTGGTCGGATCGGTGCTGAGGCCGAAGAAGACGAAGAACACCGCGGCGAAGAGGTCCCGCAGCGGGCTGAGCAGGGTGTGCGCGCCCTCGGCGGCCTCGCCGGACAGGGCGATGCCGACCAGGAACGCGCCGACCGCCGCCGACACCTGGAGCTGCTGGGCGATGCCCGCCACCAGCAGGGTCAGCCCGAGCACCACCAGCAGGAGCTTCTCCGGGTCGTCGTGCGAGACGAAGCGGGAGATCAGCCGCCCGTAGCGGAGCGCGACGAAGAGCACCGCGCCGGCCGTGGCCAGGGCGATGGCGAGGGTGATCGAGCCCGCGAGCAGACCGGCCCCGGCCAGCAGGGCGGTCAGGATCGGCAGGTAGACCGCCATCGCGAGGTCCTCCAGCACCAGGATGCTGAGGATCACCGGGGTCTCCCGGTTGCCGAGCCGCCCGAGGTCGCCGAGCACCTTGGCGATGACCCCCGAGGACGATATCCAGGTCACTCCGGCGAGCACCACCGCCGCCACCGGTCCCCAGCCGAGCAGGAGGGCGGCCGCCGCCCCGGGGGTCGCGTTGAACAGGAAGTCCACCGCGCCGGCCGGGTACTGGGCCTTGAGGTTGGTCACCAGGTCGGCGGCGGTGTACTCCAGGCCCAGCATCAGGAGCAGCAGGACCACGCCGATCTCGGCGCCGGTGGCCACGAACTCCTCGCTGGCGCTCAGCGGCAGCAGCCCGCCCGTGCCGAACGCCAGTCCGCCGAGCAGGTAGAGCGGGATGGGTGAGAACCCGTACCGCCCGGCGATCCGGCCCAGCAGGCCGAGCACCAGGATGACCGAGCCGAGCTCGATGAAGACGGTGGCGGTGTGCATCCGATCACTCCCGGTCCAGGATCGTGGCCGCCGCGTCGACGCCCTCGCGGGTGCCGATGACGATCAGGATGTCGCCGCCGGCCAGTCGGAAGTCGGGGGCGGGGGAGGGCACGGCGCCGGTGCGCCGCAGCACGGCGACGATCGAGGCGCCGGTCTCGGTGCGCATCCGGGTGTCGCCGAGCAGCCGCCCGTTCCAGTACGAGGTGCCCTCGACCGGGAGCCGCTCGGCGACCAGGCCGAGGTCGGTGGTGTGCAGCAGGCCCGGGCTGTGGTGAGCGGGGGTCAGGGCGTCGACCAGTGCGGCGGACTCCTCGGCGGTGAGCCGGAACGCCTGGGAGCAGGCGTCGGGGTCGTCCGAGCGGTACACGTTGAGGCTGCGGGCGCCGTCCCGGTGGGCGATCACGGACAGGTGCCGTTGTTCTCGGGTGGTGAGGTCGTACTGGACGCCGACACCGGGCAGCGGGGTGGTCCGGACACGGGGGATCGACACGGCGGCTGTCCTCTCGTCAAAGGTGCTCCACGGGCGCGCGTGGCACCGGCGCGCCGGAGCACGAGGGGGACGCCGGTGCCTGACCGCGTGTGACACGCGAACGCGCAACCGGATCAATAGTAATGAGTATGTAAAGTCCGAAAATGACACCCCGGTTCGAGGGGCCGAAAACGGCCCCTCGAACCGGGGGAGGACGACCGGCCGGGGACGGCCCGCCGGTGCGGAGGGGGGACTGCCGGGGCGGCGGCCTACTGGGGAGGCTGGTCGCGCAGCTGGTCCTTCAGCTTCTCCTGGGCCGTGTCGACGTGGTTGCTGTACTTGCCCTGCGTCCGGTCGTCGACCATGTCACCGCCCTTGTCGACGGCTTTCTCGGCCTGGCTCTCGTGGCCTTTCAGCATCTGCTTGAGCTTGTCCATCATGGACATGTGGTCACACTCCTGGATGAGACGGCCCCACTCACTCCAGCATCACCGTGCACCGGGGTGTCCGCATCCGGTCAGCTTGCGCGCCGGGGTTGGCAAGGCGTCTCCGAACATGTCAAATCGGGAGTCCCACGGACCGTCGGAAGGACTCGCCTTGAACGCTCGGACCGGTCGCCCGGCCGCTGCACCCCGCCCCGGGGCCGCCACCGCCCGCCGCACGGCGGGCGCCGCGCTGGCGGTCGCGGCGCTGGTGACCCCGCTGCTCCTGGTCGGGACCGGCAGCGCCGCCGCCGACTCGGACCCCGCCCGCAAGGGGGCCAAACTGGCCGCCCGGTTGGTGGACGACAGCAGCGCCGACGAGGCCTTCGAGACCCTGGAAGCGCTCCAGCGCATCGCCGACCGCAACGGCGGCAACCGGGTGGCGGGCTCCCGCGGCCACGACCAGTCGGCCTCCTACATCTACGAGCAGGCCCGCCGGGCCGGGCTGAAGGTGTCGAAGCAGGAGTTCGAGTACACGTTCTTCCAGGCGCTGTCCGAGCGGCTCGCCCAGGTCTCCCCGCAGGGCGCGGACGTACCGGTGAAGGCCATGACGTACTCGGTCGGCGGCCCGGCCGGCGGCCTGACCGCCCAGGTCGCGGTCGCCCCCGCCGACGCCACCCCCGGGTGCGAGGCGGCCGACTACGCGCCCGGCGCGTTCACCGGCAAGCTCGCCCTGATCCGGCGCGGCGGCTGCAGCTTCGCGGTCAAGCAGGCCGCGGCGGCCGACGCCGGCGCCGTCGGCGCGATCATCTACAACAACATCGACGGCGACCTCAACGGCACCCTCGTCGACCCGACGGCCGGCCGGATCCCGACCGGCGGCATCTCCAAGGCCGCCGGCGAGGCGCTCGCCGCCACGGCCGCGGCCGGCCCGCTGACCCTCACCCTCGACGTCCGCACCTTCATGGAGAAGCGCAAGACCTGGAACGTCTTCGCCGAGACCCGCGGCGGCGACGAGAACAACACCGTCGTCATCGGGTCCCACCTCGACTCCGTGGTGGCCGGCCCGGGCATCAACGACAACGGCTCCGGCTCGGCGGGCATCCTGGAGGTCGCCAAGAACCTCGGCACCCGGCCCGTCGGGAACAAGGTGAGGTTCGCCTGGTGGTCCGCCGAGGAGTTCGGCCTCAAGGGCTCCGAGGCCTACGTGAACTCGCTCTCCGACGCCGAGAAGCAGAAGATCAAGCTCTACCTGAACTTCGACATGATCGCCTCGCCCAACTCCGCCCAGTTCATCTACGACGGCGACGACTCCGACCACGTCGGCGCGGGACCGGGCCCGGACGGCTCCGCCCAGCTGGAGCGCCGCATCGCCGCCTTCCTCGACGACTGGGACGTCCCGCACGAGGGCACCGACTTCACCGGCCGCTCCGACTACGGGCCGTTCATCGAGGCCGGCATCCCGGCCGGCGGCACGGACACCGGCGCCGAGGTGGTCAAGACCGCCGCCCAGGCCGCCCGGTACGGCGGCACCGCGGGGGTCGCCTTCGACAAGTGCTACCACCAGGCCTGCGACGACATCGAGAACCTCGACCTCGCCGCCTTCGACGTCAACATCGCCGTCATCGCCGACTCCGTCGGCACCTACGCGTGGGACCTCTCGTCGCTCCACGCGCCCGTCCCGCCCCAGCACACCGACGGCCAGGCGGGCAGCGGCGGCGGCCTCCACGAGGGCCACACCCACGAGGTCGACGCCTGACCCGCCCCGCGCGGCCGCAGGCCCCGGACCGGCCCCCTCCGCGTGCGGACGGGGGCCGGACCCGCGAGGAGCGGCCCCGCGGGCGGTCCGGCCGCGGGCGTCCGGGAGGCCGGGGCCCGATGGGTGCGCCGCCCGGGCGCCTGACACCATGGCACCGAGATCACGTCACCGTGACACCCTCGGAGGAGTCAGCACCATGAGCAGCACGCACTACGACGTCGTCGTCCTCGGCGCGGGCCCCGGCGGCTACACCGCGGCCGTCCGTTCGGCCCAGCTCGGCCTGAAGACCGCCGTCATCGAGTCGAAGTACTGGGGCGGCGTCTGTCTGAACGTCGGCTGCGTCCCCTCCAAGGCACTGCTGCGCAACGCCGAGCTCGCGCACATCGTCACCAAGGAGGCCAAGACCTTCGGCATCCGGATCGAGGGCCAGGTCACCTTCGACTACAGCGAGGCCTTCAAGCGCAGCCGCACCGTCGCCGACGGCCGCGTCAAGGGCGTCCACTACCTGATGAAGAAGAACGGCATCACCGAGTACGACGGCCGCGGCACCTTCGTCGACGACCGCACCCTCCAGGTCGCGCTCAACGGCGGCGGCTTCGAGCTCGTCACCTTCGACCACTGCATCATCGCCGCCGGCGCCTCCACCCGGCTGCTCCCCGGCACCGCCCTCAGCGACCGCGTGGTCACCTACGAGGAGCAGATCCTCACCGAGGACCTGCCCGGCAGCATCGTCATCGCGGGTGCGGGCGCGATCGGCGTCGAGTTCGCCTACGTGCTCCACAACTACGGCGTGAAGGTCACCATCGTCGAGTTCCTGGACCGGATGGTGCCGCTGGAGGACGCCGAGGTCTCCGCCGAACTCGCCAAGCAGTACCGCAAGCTCGGCATCGAGGTGCTCACCTCCACCCGCGTCGACTCGATCGACGACAAGGACCCGGCCGCCAAGGTCCGCGTCACCGTCACCACCAAGGACGGGCGGCAGCAGGTCCTGGAGGCCGACAAGGTGCTCCAGGCGATCGGCTTCGCGCCGCGCGTCAACGGCTACGGCCTGGAGAACACCGGCGTCAAGCTCACCGAGCGCGGCGCGATCGCCGTCGACGGCCGCGGCCGGACCAACGTCGAGCACATCTTCGCCATCGGCGACGTCACCGCCAAGCTGATGCTGGCCCACGCCGCCGAGTCGATGGCCGTCATCGCGGCCGAGACCATCGCGGGCGCGGAGACCATGGAGCTGGACTTCGTGATGATCCCGCGCGCCACCTACTGCCAGCCGCAGATCGCCAGCTTCGGCTACACCGAGGCGCAGGCCCGCGAACTCGGCCACGACGTCAAGGTCGCCAAGTTCCCGTTCACCGCCAACGGCAAGGCGCACGGCCTCGGCCACCCGATCGGCTTCGTCAAGGTCATCAGCGACGGCAGGCACGGCGAACTGCTCGGCGCCCACCTGATCGGCCCCGAGGTCACCGAACTGCTGCCGGAGCTGACCCTGGCCCAGCAGTGGGACCTCACGGTGCACGAGGTGGCCCGCAACGTCCACGCCCACCCGACCCTCGGCGAGGCCGTCAAGGAGGCGATCCACGGGCTGGCCGGGCACATGATCAACATGTGATTCCCGGGTCCGGACCGGGGCCCGCCCGCCGCGTGCCGCCCACCCCCGCCGGGTGGGCCCCGCCGAACCTCGCCCCCCGCCCCCGC
The DNA here is from genome assembly GCF_036013975.1 of Kitasatospora sp. NBC_00458. Lineage (NCBI taxonomy): Bacteria > Bacillati > Actinomycetota > Actinomycetes > Kitasatosporales > Streptomycetaceae > Kitasatospora > Kitasatospora sp. NBC_00458. Next base: position 56,633 of record NZ_CP107904.1, on the reverse strand, counting down.
CGCCCCCGCCGCCGCTCCCGGTGGCCGCCGTGCTGCCGGACGGGGCACCGGGACTCGCCCGCGTGCCCCGCCCGTCCGGGTCGCCCGTGCGGGCCGCCCGTCCTCCGGCCTCAGTTCGGCCGGACGACCCCGGGGCGCTCGTCCGCGCCGCACGCGCCCACAGCACCGGCACCGACAGCGGCGTCGGCCGTGACCGTGGTGAGGCGCTTGGTGGCCCGGGTGAGCGCGACGTAGAGGTCCCGCTCCCCACCGGGGTGCGCCCCCGTGATCTCCGCCGGGTCGACGACCACGACGCCGTCGAACTCCAGCCCCCGCGCCTGCGAAGCGGGCACCAGCTGGACGCCGCCGGGCAGCAGCGCCGCCAGCTCCGCGACCCGCGCGTCCGCGCAGACCACGCCGACCAGGTCCCCCGGGTGCTCCCGCAGCTGCTCCTCCGCCTCCCCGACGACCGCGGCGGCGAGTCCCCCGGCCGCCGCGGTGACGGTGCGCGGCACCTCGCCGTGGCGGATCGAGCGGCTCGGCCGCTGGCCCGGGGCGATCCGGGCCAGCAGATCGCGGGTGGTGGCGAGGATCTCCTCGGTGGTGCGGTAGCTGACGGTCAGCGTGTCGAGGGCGAACCGCGGACCGAGCTGCGGGGTCAGCGCCTCCTCCCAGCCGCGCGCGGTCGTCGCCGGGCCCGCCTGCGCGAAGTCGCCGACCAGCGTCATCGACCTGGCCGGGCACCGCCGGGCCACCATCCGCCACTGCATCGCGGTGAACTCCTGCGCCTCGTCGACCACCACGTGCCCGTACGTGCGCTGCGGCGGCCCCTCCAGCAGACACGCCGCCTCGTCCAGCAGCGGCACGTCGGCCGCCGTCCACGGGGCACCCCGGTCCCGCAGCAGCAGGGCCCGCTCCCCGTCGGAGAGCTGCGGCAGGTACCGGGCCGCGAGACCGGCCGAGCCCAGCAGGTCCCGGACGAGGTCCTCGGCCCGCAGACGGGGCCAGAGCGCCTCCACCGCCCGCTCGACCCCGAGGTCGTCCATCAGGGCGGCCCGGACGGCGTCCGCGTCGAACGCGTCGGCCGTGTCGAACGACGGCCCGCCGTCGAGGCCGAGGTGACGCAGGTCCGCCGCCGCGGTCCGGTCCAGGTCGATGCCCGTGAGCTGCGCCACCTGGGCGTCGATGAGCTCCAGCACCGCCCCGGTGCCCCGCTCCAGCGCGTCCGTGGCGGCGTCGACCAGCTGTTCCTTGAAGAACTGCCGGGCCGGGTTGTGCCCCAGGCCGCTGCGCGCCGCCGAGTCCCTGGCCCAGCCGACCTCCTGCTCCGTCAGCTCCACCCACTCCTGGCCCGAGCGCACGGTGAAGCCGCCCTCCGGCGCCTGCCGGGAGCGCACCAGTTCCGCCAGCGCGTCGGCCAGCACCGCACCGCCCTTCAGCCGCGCCACGTCCGCCCCGTCCGCGGCCGCCGGCTCGACACCGGCCAGGTCGGCGCAGGTGGCCAGCACGACGTCGTTCTCCCCGAGCGAGGGCAGCACCTGCGAGATGTAGTCGAGGAACCGCGTGTTCGGCCCGAGCACCAGCACACCGCGCTCGGCGGCCTTCGGGAACGCGTAGAGCACGTAGGCGGCCCGGTGCAGCGCGACCACCGTCTTGCCGGTGCCGGGACCGCCCTGGACCACCGTCACCCCCCGGTGCGCCGAGCGGACGATCGCGTCCTGCTCCGCCTGGAGGGTGGCGACCGCAGCGCCCATCCGGCCCGTGCGCCGGGCCTGCAGCGTCTCGGTCAGCGGGCTGTCGCCGATCACGTCGTCCTCGGTGGGCGCGGAGCCGTCGAGCAGTTCGTCGCTGACCCCGACGACCGTGCGGTCGGCCGTCCGCAGGTGGCGGCGCCGGCGCAGCCCCATCGGATGGACCGCCGTCGCCTCGTAGAAGGGCCGCGCGGCGTCCGCCCGCCAGTCCACCAGGACCGGGAGGTCGGCGTCCTCGACGTGCAGGCCGATCCGTCCGATCCGCAGCACGAGGCCGTCCCCGGCGTCGATCCGGCCGAAGACGAGGCCTTCCCCCGCACCCTCCAGGCGGCGCACCTCGGTCGCCAACCGCCCAGCGGTGAGCTCCCGTTCGTGCATCTCACCCGCACCCCCGGGCACCGTCGCCAGCACCTGCGCCAACCGCACCCGCACATCGGCCAGGCGTTCGTCGAGCAGCCCGTACACGGCGGACACCTCGGCTCGCTCGGCTTCCACCACACGCACGGCACTGTCACTGACCTGCGACAAGACAGGTCCTCCTCTCGGTCCGGCGCACCACTATGCGGTGGATCGCCGCCGAACGTAACCCTTGACTTCCACGGGTTCCTGAGTCCTCGGCGACCAGGTCCCGGCCGGTCGGGGAACACCGGGGCCCTTGCCGCGCCGCCCGACTGACGGTCCGTCGACCACCACGCCCCGCGGGGCGGTGCGCCCGCCCCGGCCGCCGCGGTCCGACCGGCACCAGGCGGCGGCAGACCCAGTGGACCTCCCGGACGACCCGCCCACGACCACGCCGGCCGCCGACGACCAGGCCATGGTGCGGGCCGGCACCGCCGCCGTGCTCGACGCCGAGCCGGACCTCACCGTGGTCGGCGAGAGCGCCGATAGCATCCGCCCGGGGCGGCACCCGTCCGCCCGCACCGCACCGCACCGCGCCGGGCCCCGCCGCACCCACCCGGTGCACCGCCCCACCCGCGTGCACGGGAGAATGGCCGGGTGACCGACACCACGCTCAACCTCTGGCGGCAGCACCTCGGCACCGTCCCCGCGGAGGTCTGGGACCGCACCGATCTGACGGTCCTGATCCTGGCCGAGACCGGAATCGCCGAACTCCCGCCCGCCGTGCGCCGACTGAGCCGGCTGCGCACCTTCGACGTCGGCCACAACCGGCTCACGGCCGTGCCCGAGGAGATCGGCGACCTCGTGGGGCTCACGGACTTCCTCTACCTGCACGACAACGCGCTCACCGGCCTCCCGGCGGCGCTCGGCCGGCTCACCGCCCTGCGCTACCTCAACGTCGGCGAGAACCGGATCGTCCGCCTCCCGGACGAGATCGGCTCCCTCACCGGCCTGGTCGAGCTCCGCGCCCAGCACAACCGGCTCACCTCGCTGCCCGACTCGCTGGGCGCCCTCCGCTCGCTGCGCGAACTCTGGCTCCGCGGAAACGCGCTGACCGCCCTGCCGCAGTCCTTCGCCGGCCTCCGCGAACTGCGCGAACTCGACCTGCGGGAGAACGCCCTCGCCGCCGTGCCGGCGGCACTGGCCGGCCTCCCGCTGCTGCGCCGGCTCGACCTGCGCGCCAATCTGATCACCGAACTCCCCAACTGGCTCGCCGAGTTGCCCGCCCTGGAGAAGCTCGACCTGCGGTGGAACGACCTCAAGCCCGCGCCCCGGCTGCTTGCCGCCCTGGCCTCGCGCGGCTGCGTGGTCCTCCGGTGAGGGACGGTGCGGGCGGCGGGCGGTAATCCCTTCGCGGAGCTGCGGAGCCCCTGTTACCGTGGGTTTCATGAAGCGCGCTGCTGCCGTCCTGACGACGACGCCGGAGAGAGTCCCGGTGCGCTGACTGCTGAACTGGTCCGAAGCCCCGGGGCGAGTGCCCCGGGGCTTCGTCGTGCCGGTCCACTCGCCCGCTGATCCGAGCAGACCCGAGTGGAGACCGCCATGAACCGCCCCGCCGTGAACCGTCCCGCCGTGAAGCACCCTGCCGTGAAGCACCCTGCCGTGAGCCGCACCTCCGTGGACGCCCCCGCCGTGGACGATCCCGCCGTGAACGGTGACGCCGTGGACGACCGCCCCGCCGGGTGCGGCGACCCCGCGCACGCAGGCCGCCCGCACGCCGGCAGCCCGCACCCCGACCATCCGCACGCCGACCCGTCCGGCGGTCGACGCGCCGCCGACCACCGCCGGCTGGGCCGCGAGCTCGACCTCTTCGGCACCGATCCGCTGATCGGCGCCGGCCTGCCGTACTGGCTGCCCGACGGCGCCGAGATCCGGCACGCCCTGGAGGAGTTCATCCGCGACCGGGAGCGGCGCGCCGGCTACCGCCACGTGTACTCGCCGGTGCTCGGCAAACGCGAGCTCTACGAGATCTCCGGCCACTGGCAGCACTACCGCGACGACATGTTCGCGCCGATGGACCTCGGCGCCGAGCAGGTCGTGCTCCGGCCCAGCCTCTGCCCGCACCATGCGCTGATCTACCGTTCCCGGGCCCGAAGCTACCGAGAACTCCCCCTCAGGATCGCCGAGTTGGGCGGCATGTTCCGATCCGAGCCGTCCGGGGTGCTGGGCGGGCTGACCAGGGTCCGGGCGATCCAGCTGAACGACGCGCACGTCTTCTGCACCCCCGGGCAGGCGGGGGACGAGGCGCTCGCCGCGCTGGAGCTGATCGGCGAGGCGCACCGGGCGCTCGGGATCCGGCCGGTCCGCCACCGCCTCTCGCTGCCGGGCGCGGGCGGCAAGTACGTGGCCGACCCGGCGCTCTGGGAGCGGGCCACCGCGCTGCTGACCGAGGTGCTGCAGCGCTCGGGCGTGCCGTTCGAGGCGGTGGAGGGGGAGGCCGCGTTCTACGGTCCGAAGATCGACGTCCAGATCGCCGACGCCGCCGGGCGCGAGTCGACCCTCTCCACCGTGCAGATCGACTTCCACCAGCCGGAGCGGTTCGGGCTCCGGTACACCGGACCGGACGGGTCCGCGCACCGGCCGGTGATGGTCCACCGCAGCGTGATCGGCAGCGTCGAACGGGTCGTCGCCCACCTGATCGAGCTGTACGGCGGGGCCTTCCCGGCCTGGCTGGCCCCGACCCAGCTGGTCCTGCTGCCGCTCTCCGAGGCCGAGCGGGCGCAGGCCGGGCGACTCCGCGAGCGCTGCCTGGACCTGGGGCTGCGGGCCGAGGTCGCCGGGCCCGACCGGGGGAGCCTGGGCGCCCGGATCCGCGAGTCCCGGCTGGTCCCGTACCAGGCGGTCATCGGGCGCCGGGAGGCCGCGGACGGCCTGGTCGCGCTGCGGCTGCGGGACGGACGGCGGCTCGACCCGCTGCCCGCCGCCGAGGCACTGGCCCGGATCGTGGCACGGGTGGACGCGTGCGCCCCCGAACTCTGGGACGAGCCGTCCGCCGACCGGGCATCGGACGGCGGACGGCTGACGGCTGACGGCTGGCGGCGGGGCGGCGGACCGGCGGACCGGCGGACCGGGTGGCGGGGCCGTTGCGGAGGGGGTGGGCGGAGACGCGCCCCCGCCCCCGCCCCCGGCCCGCCGGTCCGGGCGTCAGCCGAGCGGCAGCGGGCGGCGGGCACCGGCGAACTCGCCGGCCCAGCGCGGCAGGTCGAGGACGTTCTCGACCCGGGCGACGAGCGTGCCGGTGCGTTCGGCGTGGATCATCGCGCCCTCTCCCACCCAGAGGCCCACGTGGTGCAGCGGCGCGTCCGGCCGGGAGAAGAACAGCAGGTCGCCGGGGAGCAGGTCGGCCCGCGCCACCGGGGCGGACCGGTGGTACTGCGCGACGGTGTAGTGCGCCAGCTCCACCCCGCCACCGCTCGCCCGGTACCAGCAGTACAGCGTCAGGCCGCTGCAGTCGAAGCCGACGGTGCTCTCGCCCAGGCACCGGCCGTCGAGGTAGCCGTTCTCCTCGTCGCAGAAGCCGAGGCCGGCGCCCAGCCGGTCGCCGCCGCCCCAGGCGTAGGGCACGCCGATCTGGGCGGCGGCCTCGGCGGCCACCCGGCGGCCCAGGGCCTGCTCCGGGGAGTCGGCCCGGGCGGGAGCGGACCGGGTGGTGGCTGCGGCGGCTGCGGTGCCCGCCGCCCCGGCGCCCAGGGCGGGGGCGACGCCGGCCCCCAGGGCCAGCTCCAGGATCCGGCGGCGGCCCATCTCCTGGGCGGGTGGCGGGAACGGCACGGGAACTCCTCGGTCGTCGGCGGGCCACCAGGATCCCGGCCGCGGTCCGCGAGCCGCCATCACCCGGAACGGTGAATTCGTGGGTGGCCGGGCCGCTGCCGCCCGGCCCGCCGCCGTAAAGCGTTTGACCCTCCGCCGACGGCGCGCCAACGATGGCGGCGGAACCGCCCGCCGCCACCTCGGAGGACCTCATGAGCAGTGCCGTCAAGCTGATCCGCAACCACCGGCTCACCCAGGCCGTGGACTACGCGTACGCGGCCGCCGTCGACGCGCCGGTCCGCTCACTCTGGCTCGCCGGCGCCTGCCCCCTCGACACCGAGGGCCGCACCGTGGCGGTCGGGGACTACGCGGGCCAGGCCCACCAGGTGATGCGGAACCTGATAACCGTGCTGGAGGACGAGGGCGCGGCGCTGACCGACCTGGTCCGCACCACGGTCTACGTCGCCTCGGCCCGGCAGAGCGATCTGGTGACCGCCTGGGAGGTCTACCGGGAGTACCTCGGTGACCACGACGTGCCGAGCACCCTGGTCGGGGTGAGCGTCCTCGGCTACCACGACCAGCTTGTCGAGGTCGAGGCGGTCGCGGTGCTGCGCTGACGGGCGCGGGCCGCCCCGGTCCCGATCCCGGTGCCGCTTCCGGCCCCGTCCCCGGTCGCACTGCGGCGGCCGGGGCGGTCCGGCTCGCGGGGAGTTCACCCCGTGGCCGACTGGAGGAGGTCTCCCTACTGGTACCAGACCGCATGGTCGGTATTCTCTGACGCTGAGTGCACAGTCACCGCCGCCCGCCGCCCTGTCGGCGGACCTGGGGGACGACCGGTGCCGCGTACGATACGGACTGTTTGGTTTTGTTTCGGTGGGGGGTGGTCGTGATGGCGCGACAGGAGCGGGCGCTGCGGACGCGGCGGCTGATTCTGGAGGCGGCGGCCTCGGTGTTCGACGAGTTCGGGTACGAGGGGGCGACCATCGGAGAGGTGGTGGCCCGCGCGGGAGTGACCCGGGGAGCCGTCTACTTCCACTTCGCCTCGAAGCGGGAGCTGGCCCAGGGCGTCATAGAGGCGCAGTACGCCAGTGAGGCCGTTCCCGAGCGGGCGTGCAAGCTCCAGGAGTTCGTGGACACCGGGATGGTCGTCACGCACCTGATCCCCACCGACCCGATGCTCAGCGCCGGTGTGCGGCTCTCGGTGGACCAGGGCGCGGACGGCAGCCTCGGCGTCGACGCCGCCCCGGGCTGGATCGCCCGGCTGGAACGGCTGCTGGTGGCCGCGGGGGAGCGGGGCGAGCTGTTGCCGCACGTCGTGCCGGCCGACACGGCCGCGCTGATGACGGCGTCCTGGGTGGGTGTGCAGCTCCAGTCGCAGCGGTTCACGGGCCGTGCGGACCTCGCCGTGCGGGTCGCCACGCTGTACCGGCACCTGATGCCGAGCGTCGCCGTCCCCGGCGTACTGGCCTGCCTCGACCTGGCGGCGGACCGCGGCGCACGGGTGGTCGCGGAGATGGCGGCCGCAGCCGGCGGCGATGGAACCGCGGAAAACGACAGCACGTCCGGTTTTCGGAGGGAGCCCTGACCGCAGCCCTGGTGGTTCCGCGCGACTCCGGAGCGTAGTCGGCCCTCGACCGGAGAGTACTATTTCGCTTGCCAACGGATCTGCGCGGTGATGGGGTGTGCCGCTATGGATCATGAAGAACTTCTCGCCCTGGTCGACGAACGCATGCGGCGCGGGGCACGCCCCGAGTCCCCGGCGGCACGCGTCGAGCACATCGGCGGCGTGGTGCGGCAGAGCGGCCCGGACAGCGTCTGGAACGGCGTGCTCTGGTCGGACCTCGGCACCGACACCGACACCGACACCGACACCGACACCGGCCCTGACACCGGCCCCGACACCCGTACCGACGGCGGCGCCCGGCCCGCCGACCGCGTCATCGCCGAACAGATCGCGTACTTCACCGCGCTCGGCCAGGACTTCGAGTGGACGCTGTACGGCCACGACCGCCCCGCCGACCTCGGCGACCGCCTGCTCGCCGCCGGCTTCACCCCGGACGAACCCGAGACGCTGATGGTCGCGGAGGTCGCCGCACTGCTGGCCGGTCCGGCCGGGACGGCCGCTCCGGGGGACGCCGGCATCACGCTGCGCGAGGTCACCGACGAGGCCGGGGTCGACGAGGTCGTGGACGTCCACGAGCAGGCCTTCGGCACGGACGGCTCGCGGCTGCGCCGCCGCATCCTGGCCCACCTCGCCGAATCCCCCGACACCCTGCGGGTCCACCTCGCCCTGGCCGAGGTGGACGGGCGCGAGGTGCCGGTGAGCGCGGCGCGGATGGAACTGCACCCGGGGACGGGCTTCGCGGGCCTGTGGGGCGGCGGCACGGTCGAGGCGTGGCGGGGCCGGGGCGTCTACCGCGCCCTCGTCGCGCACCGGGCCCGGCTGGCGGACGAACTGGGCTACGAGTACCTGCGGGTGGACGCCTCGCCGCAGAGCCGCCCGATCCTGGAGCGCCTGGGCTTCGCGGCCCTGACCACGGCGACGCCGTACCACTACGGCGGCTGAGGGCGCTGCCCACGGTCGCCGCGGGCCCGGCACGGGGCCCGGGCCGGTCCGGTGCACCGGCCCGGCGACCGCCGCCGTGGTGGCACGGCGGTTCAGCGGATGACCGGCAGTACCGCGGCGCGGGTCCGTCCCGTCGCGGCCTCGATGAACTCCACCGGATCGGCGACCTCGGCCAGCAGGGCGCGGGTGGCGTGCAGCGCGCTGTCCGGGGGCGGTGGACCGCCGACCGCCGCCGTGAGGTCGAGCAGGTGGACGGTCGCCTCCATCACCGCGACCTCGGCGAGCGCGCCCAGGGTGACCGTGCCGAGCAACGGGTGGGCGATCACGGTCGTCGGCGCCAGGTCCGCGATCGCGGCCAGCGCCTCCGGTCCCCCGGTGGCGAACCGGGACACCAGCGCCTCGGCGCCGACCGCCGCGGCGAGCGTGCGGGCGTCGTCGGCGACCAGGTCGGCGGCGGTGTGCGCCACGCCGTCGGGCCTGTTGTAGGCGCGCAGGACGGCGGAGCCGCGCGTCACCGCGGCCGGACGGTCGACCACGGCCTCCCGCATCCGGGTGAACAGCCCGGCGGTGGGCGCCACGTGGGCGTACAGGTCGCGCACCGACCAGCCGGGAAGCCGGGTGCTCCGGTCCCACTGCTCCGCGTCCAGCCCCGCCCCCCGGTCGGCCCAGCTCGCCCACAGCACGGCCAACAGCGCCCGGTCCCGGTCGTTCCGGTGGTCCGCCGGCTGCTCCGCCGGCTGCTCCGCCGGGTCTTGCGACCTGTGCTCCATCGCCCCGCTCCTCCCGCCTCGCCGTACGGATCCGGGCCCACCGTAGCCCGCGGCGTGGGCGGGAGCCGGCTGTCCGGCGGGTCTCAGCCCAGCGCGCGGAGGGCGTCCAGCACGTCCAGGCCCAGCTCCGGCGCGGCGTCCTCCGGCAGGCTGACCGAGATCCGGGTGGCCAGGCCCGCGTACCGCCGGTGGATCTCGCGCGCGACCTGCCCGACCTCGCCGGCGACGGCGAAGGTGTCGAAGACCCGGTCGTCGATCAGCGCCGCCATCTCCTGCCAGCGCCCGCGCAGCGACATCCGGTGCAGTTCCTCGTGCAGCTCCTCCCAGCCGTGCCGGGCGAGCACCGGGCGGTAGGCGGGCGTCGAGGCGTAGAACGCGAGCCGTTCGCGGACGCCGGCCACGTTGGCGCGCAGCTCCTCCTCGGTCCGGCCGGTCGCGGTGAGCACGTTGCCGACGACCTCGAACGGCCGGTCGGTCCATGCCGCGCCCTCGGCCTCGGCCCGGCCGCGCTCCTCCGCGAGGGCGGGCAGCACCTGCCCGGCGAGGTAGTCGACCGAGGTGAACGGATGGCTGAGGAAGCCGTCCGCGACCGCCCCGGCGGTGCGGACCATCAGCGGTCCGACGCCGGCCAGCAGGATCCGGGGCACCCCGGCCGGGACGGGGTCGGGGGAGAAGACCGGTGTCATCACGGTGTGCCGGTAGAAGTCGCCGCGGAAGCGCAGCCGTTCACCGGTCTGCCAGCTCCGCCAGATCGCCCGCACGGCGTGGACGTACTCGCCCATCCGTGCGGCGGGGCGGTCCCAGGGCATCCCGAAGCGCTTCTCGATGTGCGGCTTGACCTGGGAGCCGAGGCCGATGACGGCCCGTCCGCCGGAGGCCGCGTGCAGGCCCCAGGCCTGGTAGGCGAGGGTCATCGGGGTCCGGGCGAGTGCGACGGCGACGCCGGTGGCCAGTTCGATGGTGCTGGTGCGGTCGGCCGCGCGGGCCAGCTGGAGGAACGGGTCGTAGGCGGTCTCGGAGACCACCAGCCGGTCCACGCCCCGCCGTTCGGCCTGCTCGGCGGCGTCGAGGATGCCCGCCGGGTGCCCGGAGGCGGTGGCGTCGAGACGGAAGGCGGCGGCCTGCGGGCGGTCCATGGTGTCGGCTCCTGGTCGGACGGGGTGCTCTGCACCGGTAGCCTCCCACGCCGCGTGCATCCCGCATGCCCCGGCCGCCGTCCGCCACCCGCCGGGCGTCGCACGCCACTCGCCGGGCGTCGCACGCCGCACGCCACCCGCTTCCCGTGCCGCACGCCGTCCGCCGCCGGCCTCGTGGCGTCCCGGAGCGGGGCGGCCCCCTACGGCCTGGGCCAGGGGTGTCCGTCGAGCTGTTCGATGCCGGTGTTGAAGCGCCGCAGGTAGGCGGCGAAGGCGGCGACGTCCTCGGCGGGCCAGTCGGCCATCACGAGGTCGAGGGCGTTCGCGTGGGCCGCGCGGTCCTCGTCGAGCCGGCGGTCGCCCTCCTCGGTGACGCGGAACTTGCGGGCCATCCCGCCGTCGGGGTCGGGGATCCGTTCGACCAGTCCGGCGCGGGTCATGGCGGCGGTCTGCCGGTTGAGGGTGGAGGCGTCGAGTCCGAACGCGTCGCTCAGCTCGCCGATCGACATCGGGCCCTGCACGCGGATCCGGCTGAGCAGGATGTACGCGGAGCGGTCCAGCCGGCTCCCCTGCGGGCGGGCGCCGGAGGGGCTCAGGTAGTGGTGCCGGCTGAGCACCATGTACTCGAACGCGACCTCGTCCGTGGGGCCGCCCATGTCGTCGTCCTTCCCGTCCGTTCCCTCGCAGCTCTGACCTGCGGTGTCCGCCCAGTATCGCAGGGGTGATCCCGGGGCAAGGGATATGTATCATGCATACGATGTGCATCGTGCACATCTTCCGCACCGTGCACCCCGCGTTCCCGCCCCACCGGAACCGCACCGGAAACCGCACGGACGACAGAGGAGCAACCCCATGGACGGCCCACAGGCCACCGCCCGGACCGGCGGCGTGGTCGCCACGCTCGCCTTCACCGGCACCGTCGCCGCGATCATGCAGACGCTGGTCACCCCGCTGATCGGCGAGCTGCCCCGGCTGCTGGACACCTCCCCGTCCAACGCCTCCTGGGTGATCACCGCGACCCTGCTGTCCGCGGCCGTGTTCGTACCGGTCAGCGGGCGGCTCGGTGACCTGCTCGGCAAGCGGCGGATGCTGCTGGCCTGCTGCGTGCCGCTGTTCGTCGGATCGGTGATCTGCGCGCTCACCTCCTCCGTCCTGCCGATGATCGTCGGCCGCGGACTCCAGGGCATCGGCATGGGCGTGGTCCCGCTCGGCATCAGCCTGCTCCGCGAAGTCCTCCCGCCCGAACGCCTCGGCTCCGCGATAGCCCTGGTCAGTGCCTCCATGGGCATCGGCGGCGGCCTCGGCCTGCCGATCTCGGCGGCGGTCGCCGAGTACGCGAGCTGGCGCGTGCTGTTCTGGGGCGCGGCCGCCCTCACCGCGGTGATCACCGCGATGATCTGGTTCCTCGTCCCCGCCCCCGCCGTCCGCCCCGCCGGCGGCCGGTTCGACCCGGTCGGCGCCGTCGGACTCGGAGCCGGACTGGTCTGCCTGCTGCTCCCGGTGTCCAAGGGCGGCGACTGGGGCTGGACGGACGGACTCACGCTGGGCCTGTTCGGCGCGGCCGTCGTCCTGCTGCTCGCCTGGGGCGTCTGGGAACTGCGCATCGCCGAACCGCTGGTGGACCTCCGGGTGACGGCCCGCCCGCGCGTGCTGCTGACCAACGCGGCCTCGGTCCTGGTCGGATTCGGCATGTACGCGCAGGCGCTGATCGTCCCGCAGCTGCTCCAGCTGCCCGCGGCCACCGGGTACGGCCTGGGCCAGTCCATGCTGGCCATGGGCCTGTGGATGGCCCCCTCGGGCCTGATGATGATGGCGGTCTCACCGCTCGGCGGGCGGCTCTCCGCCGCGCGCGGCCCGAAGTTCACCCTGGTCGTCGGCGCCCTCGCGATCGCCACCGGCTACGGGCTCTCGATGGCGCTGATCGGCTCCACCTGGGGCGTCCTGGTGGTCACGCTGGTCTGCAACGCCGGCGTGGGCCTCGCCTACGGCGCGATGCCGGCACTCATCATGAGCGCCGTGCCGCTGTCGGAGACCGCCTCGGCGAACAGCTTCAACACCTTGATGCGCTCGCTCGGCACCTCGGTCTCCGCCGCGGTGGTGGGCGTGGTCCTGGCCCAGCTGAACATCACCCTGGGCGGGCACACCCTGCCGTCGGAGACCGGCTTCCGGGTGGGGCTGCTGATCGGCTGCGGCGTCGCGCTGGCCGCCGCCGCGGTGGCCGCCACCATCCCCGTGCCGCGCGCCGACACGGTCGGCACGGCGGTCGGCGGTGCGGCCGGCAAGGAGCTGACGGAGGCGCAGGAGGGCGCGGCGCGCGCCTGACCGGCGCACGGCACCCCTGGTGCGCCGCGGTTGCCCGTCCGCGCTGTTCCCCGGCCCTGGCCCACACCCTCCCCGCGTCCCCGAGTCCCCGCGGCCGCCCCGCCCGTCGTCCGCTGTCCGCACGCCCGCCGTCCGTTCCGGAGGGCGGGCGTGCGGACGGGTGACGGGATGGGGCGGTCTGCGTAGACTCGGTCGCCCTGTGCCCGGACGAGTCCAGGAGCCCCGCCATGACCTCACCGTCTCCCAGCACCAGCACCAGCACCAGCGCCGGCAGCACCTCCGTTCCGCTGCTGGAGCACACGATCGGGGTCGCCCTCGACCTCGCCGTGCGCGCCTTCCCGGAGCGGGAGGCCCTGGTCGACCTGCCCAGCGGGCGGCGGTGGACGTACCGGGAACTCGCGGCGGAGGTGGACCTGGTCGCGCTCGGGCTGCTGGAACTGGGGGTGGCGCCGGGCGACCGGGTCGGGATCTGGGCGCCGAACTGCCCGGAGTGGGTCCTGGTGCAGTACGCCACCGCGCGGATCGGGGCCGTCCTGGTGACCGTCAACCCCGGCTACCGGGCGCACGAGGTCGAGTACGTGCTGCGGCAGTCGGGGATCCGGACGGTCGTCGCGGCGCCGAGCTTCAAGACCTCCGACTACGCGGCGATGCTGGCCGAGGCCGGCCCGCGATGTCCGGAGCTGGCGGACGTGCTGCTGATCGGATCCGCGGGCTGGGAGGGACTGCTGGAGGCGGGCGCGCGCGGCGACCGGTCCCGGCTCGCGGAGGCCGGGGCGGCGCTCGGGCCGCACGACCCGATCAACATCCAGTACACCTCGGGCACGACGGGCTTCCCCAAGGGCGCCACGCTGTCGCACCACAACATCCTCAACAACGGCTACTTCGTCGGCGAGCTGTGCGGCTACTCGGAGGCCGACCGGATCTGCGTGCCCGTCCCCTTCTACCACTGCTTCGGCATGGTGATGGCCAATCTGGCGGCGCTCTCGCACGGCTCCTGCGTGGTGATCCCCGCCCCGGCCTTCGACGCCGCGGCCACCCTGCGCGCGGTGGCCGCCGAGCGGTGCACCTCGCTCTACGGCGTGCCGACGATGTTCATCGCCGAACTCAGCGACCCCGGCTTCGACGACCACGACCTGTCCAGCCTGCGCACCGGGATCATGGCGGGGTCGCCCTGCCCGATCGAGGTGATGAAGCAGGTCGTCGACCGGATGGGCATGCGCGACGTCTCCATCTGCTACGGCATGACCGAGACCTCGCCGGTCTCCACCCAGACCCGCGCCGACGACCCGCTGGAGCGGCGGGTCTCCACCGTCGGCCGGGTCGGCCCGCACCTGGAGGTCAAGGTGGTCGACCCGGACACCGGCACGACCGTCCCGCGCGGCACCCCGGGTGAACTCTGCACCCGCGGCTACTCGGTGATGCTCGGCTACTGGGAACAGCCGGACCGGACGGCGGAGGCGGTCGACGGCGACGGCTGGATGCACACCGGCGACCTCGCGGTGATGGACGAGGAGGGCTACCTCAACATCACCGGCCGGCTCAAGGACATGGTGATCCGCGGCGGCGAGAACGTCTACCCGCGCGAGATCGAGGAGTTCCTGCACACCCACCCCGACATCCTGGACGTCCAGGTCATCGGCGTGCCCGACGCCAAGTACGGGGAGGAGCTGATGGCCTGGGTCCGACCGCGCCCGGGGGCACCGGAACTGACGGCCGATGCCCTGCGGGAGTTCTGCGCGGGCCGCATCGCGCACTACAAGGTGCCGCGCTACGTGCACCTGGTGGACGAGTTCCCGATGACCGTCACCGGGAAGATCCGCAAGGTCGAGATGCGCGAACGGGCCGTCGGCCTGCTGGGCCTCGGGGACGCGGCCCGCGCCGACCACGCCTGAGCGCCCCCGCCCGGGAGGGCGGTGCACCGTCCGGGAGGGCGGCGCCCGACTGTGCCGCTCGTCCGGGCAGTCGGACCGCGCAGCCCGTCCATGCCGCGAGGGCCGCGCCGCCCGTCCGTGCCGCGAGGGCCGCGCCGCGAGGGCCGGGCCGCGGCCGCGCCGAACCGGACCCTCCGTAGTCGGAGGACCGTCTCCGGATGCGGGCTCCTGGGTTCCGTGCTGGTCTGGAAGAGCGCTATGGCGGCGGCGATCCCAAGCCCGCGAGCAGGCCCCGGCACCCACACCTCGGCCTCGGGCACCCGCCGTTCGTGCATCATCCACGGCACCGAAGGAAGCCCCCTGGGATCGGCGCTGCCAGGCGGCAGGATCGCGAGGTGGAACCCATGACCCTCTGGAAGAAGCTGTCCGCCGCGACAATCGCGGCGATCACGTCAGGAACGCTGATCCTCGGCTCCGCGGGTGTGGCCATGGCCGGTGACTCCGGCCGTGACTCGCGGGCGACGGTGGAGCACTCGGACTCGCACGCGGTCGACCCGGCGGCGGTCGAGGACGCCCTCCGGGCCCTGCTGGCGGCGAACCCGCAGCTGATCGGCAGCCCGCTGTGCCCGGAGGTGCACACCGGCGACGACGCCACGGCGTGCCTCGAACACCTGGAGGGCTTCGCACCCGCCATCGCGGCGATCCTCGGCCGGCTCGACGCCGCCGACCCCGGTCAGCTGCTCCAGGAACTCGTCGCGCCCGTCATCGCGTGCGTGGAGGCGGGGAACAGCCCCGAGCTGTGCGTGATCACAGCGCTGAAAGGCCTCGTGACCACCGGATAGGACGGCACCTGCACACGGGGCCCACGACGGCCGGGCCCGCCGAACCGAACCGGTTCGGCGGGCCCGGCCGTCGCGCGGGCGGCGTCACTGGAGTTCCCGCACCCCCGTGCCGTCGTGCACGAAGACGGTACGGGTGTCGGCAGCCCGGTACTTCTCCCGCAGGGTGAAGGCGGCGGGCGTGCCACCGTCCGGGCTGTCCGGAGCCTCGTAGTAGATGACGTAGGTCTTCGAGGTGTCCGTCTCGCTCTCCAACTGGAGCCAGCCCGTGAAGCCCGCGGCGGGGAACGTCCCGGTCGCCTTGACGGTCACGGCCGAGGACGTCCGGGCGAGGGTGAAGTCCGCCGTGCCGATCTGCAGGCGCTTGAACCCGCTCTCCTTCCAGCGGCGGAGCAGGGCGATCCACTCATCGGGCCAGGGCCCGCCGCTGTCGTCCGGCGGCATCCCGTCGTGGTCGACGCGGCCGATGACGGCGTCGATGTTGGCGACCACGGAGTCGTAGTCCCAGAGATCGAGGGAGAAGAGCATGTGGTCCCGGTCCGTGGCCCGGAACAGGGGCTTGATGTGGAGTTCGAACACAGGGGTGCGCATGTCAGCCGTATACCTCCATCATGACGTCCTTCAGGGCGACCTCGCGGACCAGGCCGGCCGGTTCCCCGTGCTCCCCGGTGACCGGGGGAGAGGGGCGGTACTGGAGCGTCAGGACGTACGTGTCCGACGCCTCGGGCGAGCGGGCCAGCACCGGCGTCACGTCGAACCGGACGGTGCAGTGGGCCGGGTGGTGGGGATGGGACTGCGCGCCGCCGTGACCGCCGTGACCGCCGTGACCGCCGTGCTCGTCACCCCCGGCGGGGCCCGCGTGCGCCCGCCAGAAACTCCCTCACCCAGACCCAGCTGGACGACTACGTGCACGCGCTGGGGATCCTGCGGGCGCGGTCGGCCGCGGATCCGGACGACCCCACCGGGTACGCCTTCCAGGCGGCGCTGCACAACGACACGTTCGTCGGTCCGTGCGAACACGGCAGTGACCTCTTCCTGCCGTGGCACCGCTCGCACCTGTACCACTTCGAGAAGCTGCTCCAGGAGTCCGACCCGCCGCGGACCGCCGACGTCACGCTGCCGTACTGGGACTGGCTGCACCCGCAGGCGGTCGGGAAGTTCCCACCCGCCTTCACCTGGCCGGGCCTCGCCGCCGAACGGGACGACACGCCGGCGGACCTCCCGCCCGACACCCTGGCGATCGTGACGCTGGAGACCGACCAGGGCGAGTTCGGCGGTTTCCCGACCGCCCACCCGGACGCCGACTCCGGTCGGCTGGAGCTCGGGCCCCACAACACCATGCACAGCGACTACATCGGCGGCGCGATGGGCAGCCCGGGCACGGCCGCCGAGGACCCGATCTACTTCAGCTTCCACGCCTTCATCGACCTGCTCTGGGCCGAGTGGCAGCGGCGCAACGGCTCGCCCCCGCCCACCTCGGCCGACGAGGACCTGCGCGGCTTCCTCCCGCAGGAGAGGCACAAGGTCGCGGACTTCGCCGACACGGTGGCGCTGGGCTACGACTACGCGTACACGGAACAGCTGAGGAGCGCCTTCGCCGTGCCGACGCCCGTACCGGTCGAACGCCACCTGCTGGCCGTCGAGCCGCTCGGCCTGGTCGCGGCGCCGGACTTCGCGACCCAGATGCGGGAGACCTCCCGGGCCCAGTTCGGCCTCGCGGCCCCGCCGCCGGACGGACGGAAGGTGGTCGTCCGGCTCGACGAGCTGAAGGTCCCCCTGACCGGCAGCTACATGCTGCGCGCCTACCTCCACCCGGCCGACGTGCCGTTCCGTGCCGACGACCCGGACTTCGCCGAGCGCTACGGCGTCGGCTACGCCACCATCTGGCGGGCGCACGCGGGCCCCGCCGGGGGTGACGAGCACGGCGGTCACGGCGGTCACGGCGGTCACGGCGGCGCGCAGTCCCATCCCCACCACCCGGCCCACTGCACCGTCCGGTTCGACGTGACGCCGGTGCTGGCCCGCTCGCCCGAGGCGTCGGACACGTACGTCCTGACGCTCCAGTACCGCCCCTCTCCCCCGGTCACCGGGGAGCACGGGGAACCGGCCGGCCTGGTCCGCGAGGTCGCCCTGAAGGACGTCATGATGGAGGTATACGGCTGACATGCGCACCCCTGTGTTCGAACTCCACATCAAGCCCCTGTTCCGGGCCACGGACCGGGACCACATGCTCTTCTCCCTCGATCTCTGGGACTACGACTCCGTGGTCGCCAACATCGACGCCGTCATCGGCCGCGTCGACCACGACGGGATGCCGCCGGACGACAGCGGCGGGCCCTGGCCCGATGAGTGGATCGCCCTGCTCCGCCGCTGGAAGGAGAGCGGGTTCAAGCGCCTGCAGATCGGCACGGCGGACTTCACCCTCGCCCGGACGTCCTCGGCCGTGACCGTCAAGGCGACCGGGACGTTCCCCGCCGCGGGCTTCACGGGCTGGCTCCAGTTGGAGAGCGAGACGGACACCTCGAAGACCTACGTCATCTACTACGAGGCTCCGGACAGCCCGGACGGTGGCACGCCCGCCGCCTTCACCCTGCGGGAGAAGTACCGGGCTGCCGACACCCGTACCGTCTTCGTGCACGACGGCACGGGGGTGCGGGAACTCCAGTGACGCCGCCCGCGCGACGGCCGGGCCCGCCGAACCGGTTCGGTTCGGCGGGCCCGGCCGTCGTGGGCCCCGTGTGCAGGTGCCGTCCTATCCGGTGGTCACGAGGCCTTTCAGCGCTGTGATCACGCACAGCTCGGGGCTGTTCCCCGCCTCCACGCACGCGATGACGGGCGCGACGAGTTCCTGGAGCAGCTGACCGGGGTCGGCGGCGTCGAGCCGGCCGAGGATCGCCGCGATGGCGGGTGCGAAGCCCTCCAGGTGTTCGAGGCACGCCGTGGCGTCGTCGCCGGTGTGCACCTCCGGGCACAGCGGGCTGCCGATCAGCTGCGGGTTCGCCGCCAGCAGGGCCCGGAGGGCGTCCTCGACCGCCGCCGGGTCGACCGCGTGCGAGTCCGAGTGCTCCACCGTCGCCCGCGAGTCACGGCCGGAGTCACCGGCCATGGCCACACCCGCGGAGCCGAGGATCAGCGTTCCTGACGTGATCGCCGCGATTGTCGCGGCGGACAGCTTCTTCCAGAGGGTCATGGGTTCCACCTCGCGATCCTGCCGCCTGGCAGCGCCGATCCCAGGGGGCTTCCTTCGGTGCCGTGGATGATGCACGAACGGCGGGTGCCCGAGGCCGAGGTGTGGGTGCCGGGGCCTGCTCGCGGGCTTGGGATCGCCGCCGCCATAGCGCTCTTCCAGACCAGCACGGAACCCAGGAGCCCGCATCCGGAGACGGTCCTCCGACTACGGAGGGTCCGGTTCGGCGCGGCCGCGGCCCGGCCCTCGCGGCGCGGCCCTCGCGGCACGGACGGGCGGCGCGGCCCTCGCGGCATGGACGGGCTGCGCGGTCCGACTGCCCGGACGAGCGGCACAGTCGGGCGCCGCCCTCCCGGACGGTGCACCGCCCTCCCGGGCGGGGGCGCTCAGGCGTGGTCGGCGCGGGCCGCGTCCCCGAGGCCCAGCAGGCCGACGGCCCGTTCGCGCATCTCGACCTTGCGGATCTTCCCGGTGACGGTCATCGGGAACTCGTCCACCAGGTGCACGTAGCGCGGCACCTTGTAGTGCGCGATGCGGCCCGCGCAGAACTCCCGCAGGGCATCGGCCGTCAGTTCCGGTGCCCCCGGGCGCGGTCGGACCCAGGCCATCAGCTCCTCCCCGTACTTGGCGTCGGGCACGCCGATGACCTGGACGTCCAGGATGTCGGGGTGGGTGTGCAGGAACTCCTCGATCTCGCGCGGGTAGACGTTCTCGCCGCCGCGGATCACCATGTCCTTGAGCCGGCCGGTGATGTTGAGGTAGCCCTCCTCGTCCATCACCGCGAGGTCGCCGGTGTGCATCCAGCCGTCGCCGTCGACCGCCTCCGCCGTCCGGTCCGGCTGTTCCCAGTAGCCGAGCATCACCGAGTAGCCGCGGGTGCAGAGTTCACCCGGGGTGCCGCGCGGGACGGTCGTGCCGGTGTCCGGGTCGACCACCTTGACCTCCAGGTGCGGGCCGACCCGGCCGACGGTGGAGACCCGCCGCTCCAGCGGGTCGTCGGCGCGGGTCTGGGTGGAGACCGGCGAGGTCTCGGTCATGCCGTAGCAGATGGAGACGTCGCGCATGCCCATCCGGTCGACGACCTGCTTCATCACCTCGATCGGGCAGGGCGACCCCGCCATGATCCCGGTGCGCAGGCTGGACAGGTCGTGGTCGTCGAAGCCGGGGTCGCTGAGTTCGGCGATGAACATCGTCGGCACGCCGTAGAGCGAGGTGCACCGCTCGGCGGCCACCGCGCGCAGGGTGGCCGCGGCGTCGAAGGCCGGGGCGGGGATCACCACGCAGGAGCCGTGCGAGAGCGCCGCCAGATTGGCCATCACCATGCCGAAGCAGTGGTAGAAGGGGACGGGCACGCAGATCCGGTCGGCCTCCGAGTAGCCGCACAGCTCGCCGACGAAGTAGCCGTTGTTGAGGATGTTGTGGTGCGACAGCGTGGCGCCCTTGGGGAAGCCCGTCGTGCCCGAGGTGTACTGGATGTTGATCGGGTCGTGCGGCCCGAGCGCCGCCCCGGCCTCCGCGAGCCGGGACCGGTCGCCGCGCGCGCCCGCCTCCAGCAGTCCCTCCCAGCCCGCGGATCCGATCAGCAGCACGTCCGCCAGCTCCGGACATCGCGGGCCGGCCTCGGCCAGCATCGCCGCGTAGTCGGAGGTCTTGAAGCTCGGCGCCGCGACGACCGTCCGGATCCCCGACTGCCGCAGCACGTACTCGACCTCGTGCGCCCGGTAGCCGGGGTTGACGGTCACCAGGACGGCCCCGATCCGCGCGGTGGCGTACTGCACCAGGACCCACTCCGGGCAGTTCGGCGCCCAGATCCCGACCCGGTCGCCCGGCGCCACCCCCAGTTCCAGCAGCCCGAGCGCGACCAGGTCCACCTCCGCCGCGAGTTCCCGGTACGTCCACCGCCGCCCGCTGGGCAGGTCGACCAGGGCCTCCCGCTCCGGGAAGGCGCGCACGGCGAGGTCGAGGGCGACCCCGATCGTGTGCTCCAGCAGCGGAACGGAGGTGCTGCCGGCGCTGGTGCTGGTGCTGGTGCTGGGAGACGGTGAGGTCATGGCGGGGCTCCTGGACTCGTCCGGGCACAGGGCGACCGAGTCTACGCAGACCGCCCCATCCCGTCACCCGTCCGCACGCCCGCCCTCCGGAACGGACGGCGGGCGTGCGGACAGCGGACGACGGGCGGGGCGGCCGCGGGGACTCGGGGACGCGGGGAGGGTGTGGGCCAGGGCCGGGGAACAGCGCGGACGGGCAACCGCGGCGCACCAGGGGTGCCGTGCGCCGGTCAGGCGCGCGCCGCGCCCTCCTGCGCCTCCGTCAGCTCCTTGCCGGCCGCACCGCCGACCGCCGTGCCGACCGTGTCGGCGCGCGGCACGGGGATGGTGGCGGCCACCGCGGCGGCGGCCAGCGCGACGCCGCAGCCGATCAGCAGCCCCACCCGGAAGCCGGTCTCCGACGGCAGGGTGTGCCCGCCCAGGGTGATGTTCAGCTGGGCCAGGACCACGCCCACCACCGCGGCGGAGACCGAGGTGCCGAGCGAGCGCATCAAGGTGTTGAAGCTGTTCGCCGAGGCGGTCTCCGACAGCGGCACGGCGCTCATGATGAGTGCCGGCATCGCGCCGTAGGCGAGGCCCACGCCGGCGTTGCAGACCAGCGTGACCACCAGGACGCCCCAGGTGGAGCCGATCAGCGCCATCGAGAGCCCGTAGCCGGTGGCGATCGCGAGGGCGCCGACGACCAGGGTGAACTTCGGGCCGCGCGCGGCGGAGAGCCGCCCGCCGAGCGGTGAGACCGCCATCATCATCAGGCCCGAGGGGGCCATCCACAGGCCCATGGCCAGCATGGACTGGCCCAGGCCGTACCCGGTGGCCGCGGGCAGCTGGAGCAGCTGCGGGACGATCAGCGCCTGCGCGTACATGCCGAATCCGACCAGGACCGAGGCCGCGTTGGTCAGCAGCACGCGCGGGCGGGCCGTCACCCGGAGGTCCACCAGCGGTTCGGCGATGCGCAGTTCCCAGACGCCCCAGGCGAGCAGCAGGACGACGGCCGCGCCGAACAGGCCCAGCGTGAGTCCGTCCGTCCAGCCCCAGTCGCCGCCCTTGGACACCGGGAGCAGCAGGCAGACCAGTCCGGCTCCGAGTCCGACGGCGCCGACCGGGTCGAACCGGCCGCCGGCGGGGCGGACGGCGGGGGCGGGGACGAGGAACCAGATCATCGCGGTGATCACCGCGGTGAGGGCGGCCGCGCCCCAGAACAGCACGCGCCAGCTCGCGTACTCGGCGACCGCCGCCGAGATCGGCAGGCCGAGGCCGCCGCCGATGCCCATGGAGGCACTGACCAGGGCTATCGCGGAGCCGAGGCGTTCGGGCGGGAGGACTTCGCGGAGCAGGCTGATGCCGAGCGGGACCACGCCCATGCCGATGCCCTGGAGTCCGCGGCCGACGATCATCGGCAGGACGGAGGAGGTGAGCGCGCAGATCACCGATCCGACGAACAGCGGCACGCAGCAGGCCAGCAGCATCCGCCGCTTGCCGAGCAGGTCACCGAGCCGCCCGCTGACCGGTACGAACACGGCCGCGGACAGCAGGGTCGCGGTGATCACCCAGGAGGCGTTGGACGGGGAGGTGTCCAGCAGCCGGGGCAGCTCGCCGATCAGCGGGGTGACCAGCGTCTGCATGATCGCGGCGACGGTGCCGGTGAAGGCGAGCGTGGCGACCACGCCGCCGGTCCGGGCGGTGGCCTGTGGGCCGTCCATGGGGTTGCTCCTCTGTCGTCCGTGCGGTTTCCGGTGCGGTTCCGGTGGGGCGGGAACGCGGGGTGCACGGTGCGGAAGATGTGCACGATGCACATCGTATGCATGATACATATCCCTTGCCCCGGGATCACCCCTGCGATACTGGGCGGACACCGCAGGTCAGAGCTGCGAGGGAACGGACGGGAAGGACGACGACATGGGCGGCCCCACGGACGAGGTCGCGTTCGAGTACATGGTGCTCAGCCGGCACCACTACCTGAGCCCCTCCGGCGCCCGCCCGCAGGGGAGCCGGCTGGACCGCTCCGCGTACATCCTGCTCAGCCGGATCCGCGTGCAGGGCCCGATGTCGATCGGCGAGCTGAGCGACGCGTTCGGACTCGACGCCTCCACCCTCAACCGGCAGACCGCCGCCATGACCCGCGCCGGACTGGTCGAACGGATCCCCGACCCCGACGGCGGGATGGCCCGCAAGTTCCGCGTCACCGAGGAGGGCGACCGCCGGCTCGACGAGGACCGCGCGGCCCACGCGAACGCCCTCGACCTCGTGATGGCCGACTGGCCCGCCGAGGACGTCGCCGCCTTCGCCGCCTACCTGCGGCGCTTCAACACCGGCATCGAACAGCTCGACGGACACCCCTGGCCCAGGCCGTAGGGGGCCGCCCCGCTCCGGGACGCCACGAGGCCGGCGGCGGACGGCGTGCGGCACGGGAAGCGGGTGGCGTGCGGCGTGCGACGCCCGGCGAGTGGCGTGCGACGCCCGGCGGGTGGCGGACGGCGGCCGGGGCATGCGGGATGCACGCGGCGTGGGAGGCTACCGGTGCAGAGCACCCCGTCCGACCAGGAGCCGACACCATGGACCGCCCGCAGGCCGCCGCCTTCCGTCTCGACGCCACCGCCTCCGGGCACCCGGCGGGCATCCTCGACGCCGCCGAGCAGGCCGAACGGCGGGGCGTGGACCGGCTGGTGGTCTCCGAGACCGCCTACGACCCGTTCCTCCAGCTGGCCCGCGCGGCCGACCGCACCAGCACCATCGAACTGGCCACCGGCGTCGCCGTCGCACTCGCCCGGACCCCGATGACCCTCGCCTACCAGGCCTGGGGCCTGCACGCGGCCTCCGGCGGACGGGCCGTCATCGGCCTCGGCTCCCAGGTCAAGCCGCACATCGAGAAGCGCTTCGGGATGCCCTGGGACCGCCCCGCCGCACGGATGGGCGAGTACGTCCACGCCGTGCGGGCGATCTGGCGGAGCTGGCAGACCGGTGAACGGCTGCGCTTCCGCGGCGACTTCTACCGGCACACCGTGATGACACCGGTCTTCTCCCCCGACCCCGTCCCGGCCGGGGTGCCCCGGATCCTGCTGGCCGGCGTCGGACCGCTGATGGTCCGCACCGCCGGGGCGGTCGCGGACGGCTTCCTCAGCCATCCGTTCACCTCGGTCGACTACCTCGCCGGGCAGGTGCTGCCCGCCCTCGCGGAGGAGCGCGGCCGGGCCGAGGCCGAGGGCGCGGCATGGACCGACCGGCCGTTCGAGGTCGTCGGCAACGTGCTCACCGCGACCGGCCGGACCGAGGAGGAGCTGCGCGCCAACGTGGCCGGCGTCCGCGAACGGCTCGCGTTCTACGCCTCGACGCCCGCCTACCGCCCGGTGCTCGCCCGGCACGGCTGGGAGGAGCTGCACGAGGAACTGCACCGGATGTCGCTGCGCGGGCGCTGGCAGGAGATGGCGGCGCTGATCGACGACCGGGTCTTCGACACCTTCGCCGTCGCCGGCGAGGTCGGGCAGGTCGCGCGCGAGATCCACCGGCGGTACGCGGGCCTGGCCACCCGGATCTCGGTCAGCCTGCCGGAGGACGCCGCGCCGGAGCTGGGCCTGGACGTGCTGGACGCCCTCCGCGCGCTGGGCTGAGACCCGCCGGACAGCCGGCTCCCGCCCACGCCGCGGGCTACGGTGGGCCCGGATCCGTACGGCGAGGCGGGAGGAGCGGGGCGATGGAGCACAGGTCGCAAGACCCGGCGGAGCAGCCGGCGGAGCAGCCGGCGGACCACCGGAACGACCGGGACCGGGCGCTGTTGGCCGTGCTGTGGGCGAGCTGGGCCGACCGGGGGGCGGGGCTGGACGCGGAGCAGTGGGACCGGAGCACCCGGCTTCCCGGCTGGTCGGTGCGCGACCTGTACGCCCACGTGGCGCCCACCGCCGGGCTGTTCACCCGGATGCGGGAGGCCGTGGTCGACCGTCCGGCCGCGGTGACGCGCGGCTCCGCCGTCCTGCGCGCCTACAACAGGCCCGACGGCGTGGCGCACACCGCCGCCGACCTGGTCGCCGACGACGCCCGCACGCTCGCCGCGGCGGTCGGCGCCGAGGCGCTGGTGTCCCGGTTCGCCACCGGGGGACCGGAGGCGCTGGCCGCGATCGCGGACCTGGCGCCGACGACCGTGATCGCCCACCCGTTGCTCGGCACGGTCACCCTGGGCGCGCTCGCCGAGGTCGCGGTGATGGAGGCGACCGTCCACCTGCTCGACCTCACGGCGGCGGTCGGCGGTCCACCGCCCCCGGACAGCGCGCTGCACGCCACCCGCGCCCTGCTGGCCGAGGTCGCCGATCCGGTGGAGTTCATCGAGGCCGCGACGGGACGGACCCGCGCCGCGGTACTGCCGGTCATCCGCTGAACCGCCGTGCCACCACGGCGGCGGTCGCCGGGCCGGTGCACCGGACCGGCCCGGGCCCCGTGCCGGGCCCGCGGCGACCGTGGGCAGCGCCCTCAGCCGCCGTAGTGGTACGGCGTCGCCGTGGTCAGGGCCGCGAAGCCCAGGCGCTCCAGGATCGGGCGGCTCTGCGGCGAGGCGTCCACCCGCAGGTACTCGTAGCCCAGTTCGTCCGCCAGCCGGGCCCGGTGCGCGACGAGGGCGCGGTAGACGCCCCGGCCCCGCCACGCCTCGACCGTGCCGCCGCCCCACAGGCCCGCGAAGCCCGTCCCCGGGTGCAGTTCCATCCGCGCCGCGCTCACCGGCACCTCGCGCCCGTCCACCTCGGCCAGGGCGAGGTGGACCCGCAGGGTGTCGGGGGATTCGGCGAGGTGGGCCAGGATGCGGCGGCGCAGCCGCGAGCCGTCCGTGCCGAAGGCCTGCTCGTGGACGTCCACGACCTCGTCGACCCCGGCCTCGTCGGTGACCTCGCGCAGCGTGATGCCGGCGTCCCCCGGAGCGGCCGTCCCGGCCGGACCGGCCAGCAGTGCGGCGACCTCCGCGACCATCAGCGTCTCGGGTTCGTCCGGGGTGAAGCCGGCGGCGAGCAGGCGGTCGCCGAGGTCGGCGGGGCGGTCGTGGCCGTACAGCGTCCACTCGAAGTCCTGGCCGAGCGCGGTGAAGTACGCGATCTGTTCGGCGATGACGCGGTCGGCGGGCCGGGCGCCGCCGTCGGTACGGGTGTCGGGGCCGGTGTCAGGGCCGGTGTCGGTGTCGGTGTCGGTGTCGGTGTCGGTGCCGAGGTCCGACCAGAGCACGCCGTTCCAGACGCTGTCCGGGCCGCTCTGCCGCACCACGCCGCCGATGTGCTCGACGCGTGCCGCCGGGGACTCGGGGCGTGCCCCGCGCCGCATGCGTTCGTCGACCAGGGCGAGAAGTTCTTCATGATCCATAGCGGCACACCCCATCACCGCGCAGATCCGTTGGCAAGCGAAATAGTACTCTCCGGTCGAGGGCCGACTACGCTCCGGAGTCGCGCGGAACCACCAGGGCTGCGGTCAGGGCTCCCTCCGAAAACCGGACGTGCTGTCGTTTTCCGCGGTTCCATCGCCGCCGGCTGCGGCCGCCATCTCCGCGACCACCCGTGCGCCGCGGTCCGCCGCCAGGTCGAGGCAGGCCAGTACGCCGGGGACGGCGACGCTCGGCATCAGGTGCCGGTACAGCGTGGCGACCCGCACGGCGAGGTCCGCACGGCCCGTGAACCGCTGCGACTGGAGCTGCACACCCACCCAGGACGCCGTCATCAGCGCGGCCGTGTCGGCCGGCACGACGTGCGGCAACAGCTCGCCCCGCTCCCCCGCGGCCACCAGCAGCCGTTCCAGCCGGGCGATCCAGCCCGGGGCGGCGTCGACGCCGAGGCTGCCGTCCGCGCCCTGGTCCACCGAGAGCCGCACACCGGCGCTGAGCATCGGGTC
The DNA here is from genome assembly GCF_036013975.1 of Kitasatospora sp. NBC_00458. NCBI lineage: Bacteria > Bacillati > Actinomycetota > Actinomycetes > Kitasatosporales > Streptomycetaceae > Kitasatospora > Kitasatospora sp. NBC_00458. Next base: position 30,159 of record NZ_CP107904.1, on the reverse strand, counting down.
GGTGGGGATCAGGTGCGTGACGACCATCCCGGTGTCCACGAACTCCTGGAGCTTGCACGCCCGCTCGGGAACGGCCTCACTGGCGTACTGCGCCTCTATGACGCCCTGGGCCAGCTCCCGCTTCGAGGCGAAGTGGAAGTAGACGGCTCCCCGGGTCACTCCCGCGCGGGCCACCACCTCTCCGATGGTCGCCCCCTCGTACCCGAACTCGTCGAACACCGAGGCCGCCGCCTCCAGAATCAGCCGCCGCGTCCGCAGCGCCCGCTCCTGTCGCGCCATCACGACCACCCCCCACCGAAACAAAACCAAACAGTCCGTATCGTACGCGGCACCGGTCGTCCCCCAGGTCCGCCGACAGGGCGGCGGGCGGCGGTGACTGTGCACTCAGCGTCAGAGAATACCGACCATGCGGTCTGGTACCAGTAGGGAGACCTCCTCCAGTCGGCCACGGGGTGAACTCCCCGCGAGCCGGACCGCCCCGGCCGCCGCAGTGCGACCGGGGACGGGGCCGGAAGCGGCACCGGGATCGGGACCGGGGCGGCCCGCGCCCGTCAGCGCAGCACCGCGACCGCCTCGACCTCGACAAGCTGGTCGTGGTAGCCGAGGACGCTCACCCCGACCAGGGTGCTCGGCACGTCGTGGTCACCGAGGTACTCCCGGTAGACCTCCCAGGCGGTCACCAGATCGCTCTGCCGGGCCGAGGCGACGTAGACCGTGGTGCGGACCAGGTCGGTCAGCGCCGCGCCCTCGTCCTCCAGCACGGTTATCAGGTTCCGCATCACCTGGTGGGCCTGGCCCGCGTAGTCCCCGACCGCCACGGTGCGGCCCTCGGTGTCGAGGGGGCAGGCGCCGGCGAGCCAGAGTGAGCGGACCGGCGCGTCGACGGCGGCCGCGTACGCGTAGTCCACGGCCTGGGTGAGCCGGTGGTTGCGGATCAGCTTGACGGCACTGCTCATGAGGTCCTCCGAGGTGGCGGCGGGCGGTTCCGCCGCCATCGTTGGCGCGCCGTCGGCGGAGGGTCAAACGCTTTACGGCGGCGGGCCGGGCGGCAGCGGCCCGGCCACCCACGAATTCACCGTTCCGGGTGATGGCGGCTCGCGGACCGCGGCCGGGATCCTGGTGGCCCGCCGACGACCGAGGAGTTCCCGTGCCGTTCCCGCCACCCGCCCAGGAGATGGGCCGCCGCCGGATCCTGGAGCTGGCCCTGGGGGCCGGCGTCGCCCCCGCCCTGGGCGCCGGGGCGGCGGGCACCGCAGCCGCCGCAGCCACCACCCGGTCCGCTCCCGCCCGGGCCGACTCCCCGGAGCAGGCCCTGGGCCGCCGGGTGGCCGCCGAGGCCGCCGCCCAGATCGGCGTGCCCTACGCCTGGGGCGGCGGCGACCGGCTGGGCGCCGGCCTCGGCTTCTGCGACGAGGAGAACGGCTACCTCGACGGCCGGTGCCTGGGCGAGAGCACCGTCGGCTTCGACTGCAGCGGCCTGACGCTGTACTGCTGGTACCGGGCGAGCGGTGGCGGGGTGGAGCTGGCGCACTACACCGTCGCGCAGTACCACCGGTCCGCCCCGGTGGCGCGGGCCGACCTGCTCCCCGGCGACCTGCTGTTCTTCTCCCGGCCGGACGCGCCGCTGCACCACGTGGGCCTCTGGGTGGGAGAGGGCGCGATGATCCACGCCGAACGCACCGGCACGCTCGTCGCCCGGGTCGAGAACGTCCTCGACCTGCCGCGCTGGGCCGGCGAGTTCGCCGGTGCCCGCCGCCCGCTGCCGCTCGGCTGACGCCCGGACCGGCGGGCCGGGGGCGGGGGCGGGGGCGCGTCTCCGCCCACCCCCTCCGCAACGGCCCCGCCACCCGGTCCGCCGGTCCGCCGGTCCGCCGCCCCGCCGCCAGCCGTCAGCCGTCAGCCGTCCGCCGTCCGATGCCCGGTCGGCGGACGGCTCGTCCCAGAGTTCGGGGGCGCACGCGTCCACCCGTGCCACGATCCGGGCCAGTGCCTCGGCGGCGGGCAGCGGGTCGAGCCGCCGTCCGTCCCGCAGCCGCAGCGCGACCAGGCCGTCCGCGGCCTCCCGGCGCCCGATGACCGCCTGGTACGGGACCAGCCGGGACTCGCGGATCCGGGCGCCCAGGCTCCCCCGGTCGGGCCCGGCGACCTCGGCCCGCAGCCCCAGGTCCAGGCAGCGCTCGCGGAGTCGCCCGGCCTGCGCCCGCTCGGCCTCGGAGAGCGGCAGCAGGACCAGCTGGGTCGGGGCCAGCCAGGCCGGGAAGGCCCCGCCGTACAGCTCGATCAGGTGGGCGACGACCCGTTCGACGCTGCCGATCACGCTGCGGTGGACCATCACCGGCCGGTGCGCGGACCCGTCCGGTCCGGTGTACCGGAGCCCGAACCGCTCCGGCTGGTGGAAGTCGATCTGCACGGTGGAGAGGGTCGACTCGCGCCCGGCGGCGTCGGCGATCTGGACGTCGATCTTCGGACCGTAGAACGCGGCCTCCCCCTCCACCGCCTCGAACGGCACGCCCGAGCGCTGCAGCACCTCGGTCAGCAGCGCGGTGGCCCGCTCCCAGAGCGCCGGGTCGGCCACGTACTTGCCGCCCGCGCCCGGCAGCGAGAGGCGGTGGCGGACCGGCCGGATCCCGAGCGCCCGGTGCGCCTCGCCGATCAGCTCCAGCGCGGCGAGCGCCTCGTCCCCCGCCTGCCCGGGGGTGCAGAAGACGTGCGCGTCGTTCAGCTGGATCGCCCGGACCCTGGTCAGCCCGCCCAGCACCCCGGACGGCTCGGATCGGAACATGCCGCCCAACTCGGCGATCCTGAGGGGGAGTTCTCGGTAGCTTCGGGCCCGGGAACGGTAGATCAGCGCATGGTGCGGGCAGAGGCTGGGCCGGAGCACGACCTGCTCGGCGCCGAGGTCCATCGGCGCGAACATGTCGTCGCGGTAGTGCTGCCAGTGGCCGGAGATCTCGTAGAGCTCGCGTTTGCCGAGCACCGGCGAGTACACGTGGCGGTAGCCGGCGCGCCGCTCCCGGTCGCGGATGAACTCCTCCAGGGCGTGCCGGATCTCGGCGCCGTCGGGCAGCCAGTACGGCAGGCCGGCGCCGATCAGCGGATCGGTGCCGAAGAGGTCGAGCTCGCGGCCCAGCCGGCGGTGGTCGGCGGCGCGTCGACCGCCGGACGGGTCGGCGTGCGGATGGTCGGGGTGCGGGCTGCCGGCGTGCGGGCGGCCTGCGTGCGCGGGGTCGCCGCACCCGGCGGGGCGGTCGTCCACGGCGTCACCGTTCACGGCGGGATCGTCCACGGCGGGGGCGTCCACGGAGGTGCGGCTCACGGCAGGGTGCTTCACGGCAGGGTGCTTCACGGCGGGACGGTTCACGGCGGGGCGGTTCATGGCGGTCTCCACTCGGGTCTGCTCGGATCAGCGGGCGAGTGGACCGGCACGACGAAGCCCCGGGGCACTCGCCCCGGGGCTTCGGACCAGTTCAGCAGTCAGCGCACCGGGACTCTCTCCGGCGTCGTCGTCAGGACGGCAGCAGCGCGCTTCATGAAACCCACGGTAACAGGGGCTCCGCAGCTCCGCGAAGGGATTACCGCCCGCCGCCCGCACCGTCCCTCACCGGAGGACCACGCAGCCGCGCGAGGCCAGGGCGGCAAGCAGCCGGGGCGCGGGCTTGAGGTCGTTCCACCGCAGGTCGAGCTTCTCCAGGGCGGGCAACTCGGCGAGCCAGTTGGGGAGTTCGGTGATCAGATTGGCGCGCAGGTCGAGCCGGCGCAGCAGCGGGAGGCCGGCCAGTGCCGCCGGCACGGCGGCGAGGGCGTTCTCCCGCAGGTCGAGTTCGCGCAGTTCGCGGAGGCCGGCGAAGGACTGCGGCAGGGCGGTCAGCGCGTTTCCGCGGAGCCAGAGTTCGCGCAGCGAGCGGAGGGCGCCCAGCGAGTCGGGCAGCGAGGTGAGCCGGTTGTGCTGGGCGCGGAGCTCGACCAGGCCGGTGAGGGAGCCGATCTCGTCCGGGAGGCGGACGATCCGGTTCTCGCCGACGTTGAGGTAGCGCAGGGCGGTGAGCCGGCCGAGCGCCGCCGGGAGGCCGGTGAGCGCGTTGTCGTGCAGGTAGAGGAAGTCCGTGAGCCCCACGAGGTCGCCGATCTCCTCGGGCACGGCCGTGAGCCGGTTGTGGCCGACGTCGAAGGTGCGCAGCCGGCTCAGTCGGCGCACGGCGGGCGGGAGTTCGGCGATTCCGGTCTCGGCCAGGATCAGGACCGTCAGATCGGTGCGGTCCCAGACCTCCGCGGGGACGGTGCCGAGGTGCTGCCGCCAGAGGTTGAGCGTGGTGTCGGTCACCCGGCCATTCTCCCGTGCACGCGGGTGGGGCGGTGCACCGGGTGGGTGCGGCGGGGCCCGGCGCGGTGCGGTGCGGTGCGGGCGGACGGGTGCCGCCCCGGGCGGATGCTATCGGCGCTCTCGCCGACCACGGTGAGGTCCGGCTCGGCGTCGAGCACGGCGGCGGTGCCGGCCCGCACCATGGCCTGGTCGTCGGCGGCCGGCGTGGTCGTGGGCGGGTCGTCCGGGAGGTCCACTGGGTCTGCCGCCGCCTGGTGCCGGTCGGACCGCGGCGGCCGGGGCGGGCGCACCGCCCCGCGGGGCGTGGTGGTCGACGGACCGTCAGTCGGGCGGCGCGGCAAGGGCCCCGGTGTTCCCCGACCGGCCGGGACCTGGTCGCCGAGGACTCAGGAACCCGTGGAAGTCAAGGGTTACGTTCGGCGGCGATCCACCGCATAGTGGTGCGCCGGACCGAGAGGAGGACCTGTCTTGTCGCAGGTCAGTGACAGTGCCGTGCGTGTGGTGGAAGCCGAGCGAGCCGAGGTGTCCGCCGTGTACGGGCTGCTCGACGAACGCCTGGCCGATGTGCGGGTGCGGTTGGCGCAGGTGCTGGCGACGGTGCCCGGGGGTGCGGGTGAGATGCACGAACGGGAGCTCACCGCTGGGCGGTTGGCGACCGAGGTGCGCCGCCTGGAGGGTGCGGGGGAAGGCCTCGTCTTCGGCCGGATCGACGCCGGGGACGGCCTCGTGCTGCGGATCGGACGGATCGGCCTGCACGTCGAGGACGCCGACCTCCCGGTCCTGGTGGACTGGCGGGCGGACGCCGCGCGGCCCTTCTACGAGGCGACGGCGGTCCATCCGATGGGGCTGCGCCGGCGCCGCCACCTGCGGACGGCCGACCGCACGGTCGTCGGGGTCAGCGACGAACTGCTCGACGGCTCCGCGCCCACCGAGGACGACGTGATCGGCGACAGCCCGCTGACCGAGACGCTGCAGGCCCGGCGCACGGGCCGGATGGGCGCTGCGGTCGCCACCCTCCAGGCGGAGCAGGACGCGATCGTCCGCTCGGCGCACCGGGGGGTGACGGTGGTCCAGGGCGGTCCCGGCACCGGCAAGACGGTGGTCGCGCTGCACCGGGCCGCCTACGTGCTCTACGCGTTCCCGAAGGCCGCCGAGCGCGGTGTGCTGGTGCTCGGGCCGAACACGCGGTTCCTCGACTACATCTCGCAGGTGCTGCCCTCGCTCGGGGAGAACGACGTCGTGCTGGCCACCTGCGCCGACCTGGCCGGTGTCGAGCCGGCGGCCGCGGACGGGGCGGACGTGGCGCGGCTGAAGGGCGGTGCGGTGCTGGCCGACGCGCTGGCGGAACTGGTGCGCTCCCGGCAGGCGCCGGAGGGCGGCTTCACCGTGCGCTCGGGCCAGGAGTGGGTGGAGCTGACGGAGCAGGAGGTCGGCTGGGCCAGGGACTCGGCGGCGCGCAGCGGCCTGGGGCACAACCCGGCCCGGCAGTTCTTCAAGGAACAGCTGGTCGACGCCGCCACGGACGCGCTGGAGCGGGGCACCGGGGCGGTGCTGGAGCTCATCGACGCCCAGGTGGCGCAGCTCACGGGCATCGACCTGGACCGGACCGCGGCGGCGGACCTGCGTCACCTCGGCCTCGACGGCGGGCCGTCGTTCGACACGGCCGACGCGTTCGACGCGGACGCCGTCCGGGCCGCCCTGATGGACGACCTCGGGGTCGAGCGGGCGGTGGAGGCGCTCTGGCCCCGTCTGCGGGCCGAGGACCTCGTCCGGGACCTGCTGGGCTCGGCCGGTCTCGCGGCCCGGTACCTGCCGCAGCTCTCCGACGGGGAGCGGGCCCTGCTGCTGCGGGACCGGGGTGCCCCGTGGACGGCGGCCGACGTGCCGCTGCTGGACGAGGCGGCGTGTCTGCTGGAGGGGCCGCCGCAGCGCACGTACGGGCACGTGGTGGTCGACGAGGCGCAGGAGTTCACCGCGATGCAGTGGCGGATGGTGGCCCGGCGGTGCCCGGCCAGGTCGATGACGCTGGTCGGCGACTTCGCGCAGGCGGGCCCGGCGACGACCGCGCGCGGCTGGGAGGAGGCGCTGACCCCGCAGCTCGGTCCGCGGTTCGCCCTCGACACGCTGACCGTCAGCTACCGCACCACCGAGGAGATCCTCGCCACCACCCGCGATCTGCTGGCCCGGATCGCCCCGGGCCAGCGGCCGAGCCGCTCGATCCGCCACGGCGAGGTGCCGCGCACCGTCACCGCGGCGGCCGGGGGACTCGCCGCCGCGGTCGTCGGGGAGGCGGAGGAGCAGCTGCGGGAGCACCCGGGGGACCTGGTCGGCGTGGTCTGCGCGGACGCGCGGGTCGCGGAGCTGGCGGCGCTGCTGCCCGGCGGCGTCCAGCTGGTGCCCGCTTCGCAGGCGCGGGGGCTGGAGTTCGACGGCGTCGTGGTCGTCGACCCGGCGGAGATCACGGGGGCGCACCCCGGTGGGGAGCGGGACCTCTACGTCGCGCTCACCCGGGCCACCAAGCGCCTCACCACGGTCACGGCCGACGCCGCTGTCGGTGCCGGTGCTGTGGGCGCGTGCGGCGCGGACGAGCGCCCCGGGGTCGTCCGGCCGAACTGAGGCCGGAGGACGGGCGGCCCGCACGGGCGACCCGGACGGGCGGGGCACGCGGGCGAGTCCCGGTGCCCCGTCCGGCAGCACGGCGGCCACCGGGAGCGGCGGCGGGGGCGGCGGGGGCGGGGGGCGAGGTTCGGCGGGGCCCACCCGGCGGGGGTGGGCGGCACGCGGCGGGCGGGCCCCGGTCCGGACCCGGGAATCACATGTTGATCATGTGCCCGGCCAGCCCGTGGATCGCCTCCTTGACGGCCTCGCCGAGGGTCGGGTGGGCGTGGACGTTGCGGGCCACCTCGTGCACCGTGAGGTCCCACTGCTGGGCCAGGGTCAGCTCCGGCAGCAGTTCGGTGACCTCGGGGCCGATCAGGTGGGCGCCGAGCAGTTCGCCGTGCCTGCCGTCGCTGATGACCTTGACGAAGCCGATCGGGTGGCCGAGGCCGTGCGCCTTGCCGTTGGCGGTGAACGGGAACTTGGCGACCTTGACGTCGTGGCCGAGTTCGCGGGCCTGCGCCTCGGTGTAGCCGAAGCTGGCGATCTGCGGCTGGCAGTAGGTGGCGCGCGGGATCATCACGAAGTCCAGCTCCATGGTCTCCGCGCCCGCGATGGTCTCGGCCGCGATGACGGCCATCGACTCGGCGGCGTGGGCCAGCATCAGCTTGGCGGTGACGTCGCCGATGGCGAAGATGTGCTCGACGTTGGTCCGGCCGCGGCCGTCGACGGCGATCGCGCCGCGCTCGGTGAGCTTGACGCCGGTGTTCTCCAGGCCGTAGCCGTTGACGCGCGGCGCGAAGCCGATCGCCTGGAGCACCTTGTCGGCCTCCAGGACCTGCTGCCGCCCGTCCTTGGTGGTGACGGTGACGCGGACCTTGGCGGCCGGGTCCTTGTCGTCGATCGAGTCGACGCGGGTGGAGGTGAGCACCTCGATGCCGAGCTTGCGGTACTGCTTGGCGAGTTCGGCGGAGACCTCGGCGTCCTCCAGCGGCACCATCCGGTCCAGGAACTCGACGATGGTGACCTTCACGCCGTAGTTGTGGAGCACGTAGGCGAACTCGACGCCGATCGCGCCCGCACCCGCGATGACGATGCTGCCGGGCAGGTCCTCGGTGAGGATCTGCTCCTCGTAGGTGACCACGCGGTCGCTGAGGGCGGTGCCGGGGAGCAGCCGGGTGGAGGCGCCGGCGGCGATGATGCAGTGGTCGAAGGTGACGAGCTCGAAGCCGCCGCCGTTGAGCGCGACCTGGAGGGTGCGGTCGTCGACGAAGGTGCCGCGGCCGTCGTACTCGGTGATGCCGTTCTTCTTCATCAGGTAGTGGACGCCCTTGACGCGGCCGTCGGCGACGGTGCGGCTGCGCTTGAAGGCCTCGCTGTAGTCGAAGGTGACCTGGCCCTCGATCCGGATGCCGAAGGTCTTGGCCTCCTTGGTGACGATGTGCGCGAGCTCGGCGTTGCGCAGCAGTGCCTTGGAGGGGACGCAGCCGACGTTCAGACAGACGCCGCCCCAGTACTTCGACTCGATGACGGCGGTCTTCAGGCCGAGCTGGGCCGAACGGACGGCCGCGGTGTAGCCGCCGGGGCCCGCGCCGAGGACGACGACGTCGTAGTGCGTGCTGCTCATGGTGCTGACTCCTCCGAGGGTGTCACGGTGACGTGATCTCGGTGCCATGGTGTCAGGCGCCCGGGCGGCGCACCCATCGGGCCCCGGCCTCCCGGACGCCCGCGGCCGGACCGCCCGCGGGGCCGCTCCTCGCGGGTCCGGCCCCCGTCCGCACGCGGAGGGGGCCGGTCCGGGGCCTGCGGCCGCGCGGGGCGGGTCAGGCGTCGACCTCGTGGGTGTGGCCCTCGTGGAGGCCGCCGCCGCTGCCCGCCTGGCCGTCGGTGTGCTGGGGCGGGACGGGCGCGTGGAGCGACGAGAGGTCCCACGCGTAGGTGCCGACGGAGTCGGCGATGACGGCGATGTTGACGTCGAAGGCGGCGAGGTCGAGGTTCTCGATGTCGTCGCAGGCCTGGTGGTAGCACTTGTCGAAGGCGACCCCCGCGGTGCCGCCGTACCGGGCGGCCTGGGCGGCGGTCTTGACCACCTCGGCGCCGGTGTCCGTGCCGCCGGCCGGGATGCCGGCCTCGATGAACGGCCCGTAGTCGGAGCGGCCGGTGAAGTCGGTGCCCTCGTGCGGGACGTCCCAGTCGTCGAGGAAGGCGGCGATGCGGCGCTCCAGCTGGGCGGAGCCGTCCGGGCCCGGTCCCGCGCCGACGTGGTCGGAGTCGTCGCCGTCGTAGATGAACTGGGCGGAGTTGGGCGAGGCGATCATGTCGAAGTTCAGGTAGAGCTTGATCTTCTGCTTCTCGGCGTCGGAGAGCGAGTTCACGTAGGCCTCGGAGCCCTTGAGGCCGAACTCCTCGGCGGACCACCAGGCGAACCTCACCTTGTTCCCGACGGGCCGGGTGCCGAGGTTCTTGGCGACCTCCAGGATGCCCGCCGAGCCGGAGCCGTTGTCGTTGATGCCCGGGCCGGCCACCACGGAGTCGAGGTGGGACCCGATGACGACGGTGTTGTTCTCGTCGCCGCCGCGGGTCTCGGCGAAGACGTTCCAGGTCTTGCGCTTCTCCATGAAGGTGCGGACGTCGAGGGTGAGGGTCAGCGGGCCGGCCGCGGCCGTGGCGGCGAGCGCCTCGCCGGCGGCCTTGGAGATGCCGCCGGTCGGGATCCGGCCGGCCGTCGGGTCGACGAGGGTGCCGTTGAGGTCGCCGTCGATGTTGTTGTAGATGATCGCGCCGACGGCGCCGGCGTCGGCCGCCGCGGCCTGCTTGACCGCGAAGCTGCAGCCGCCGCGCCGGATCAGGGCGAGCTTGCCGGTGAACGCGCCGGGCGCGTAGTCGGCCGCCTCGCACCCGGGGGTGGCGTCGGCGGGGGCGACCGCGACCTGGGCGGTCAGGCCGCCGGCCGGGCCGCCGACCGAGTACGTCATGGCCTTCACCGGTACGTCCGCGCCCTGCGGGGAGACCTGGGCGAGCCGCTCGGACAGCGCCTGGAAGAACGTGTACTCGAACTCCTGCTTCGACACCTTCAGCCCGGCCCGGCGGGCCTGCTCGTAGATGTAGGAGGCCGACTGGTCGTGGCCGCGGGAGCCCGCCACCCGGTTGCCGCCGTTGCGGTCGGCGATGCGCTGGAGCGCTTCCAGGGTCTCGAAGGCCTCGTCGGCGCTGCTGTCGTCCACCAACCGGGCGGCCAGTTTGGCCCCCTTGCGGGCGGGGTCCGAGTCGGCGGCGGCGCTGCCGGTCCCGACCAGGAGCAGCGGGGTCACCAGCGCCGCGACCGCCAGCGCGGCGCCCGCCGTGCGGCGGGCGGTGGCGGCCCCGGGGCGGGGTGCAGCGGCCGGGCGACCGGTCCGAGCGTTCAAGGCGAGTCCTTCCGACGGTCCGTGGGACTCCCGATTTGACATGTTCGGAGACGCCTTGCCAACCCCGGCGCGCAAGCTGACCGGATGCGGACACCCCGGTGCACGGTGATGCTGGAGTGAGTGGGGCCGTCTCATCCAGGAGTGTGACCACATGTCCATGATGGACAAGCTCAAGCAGATGCTGAAAGGCCACGAGAGCCAGGCCGAGAAAGCCGTCGACAAGGGCGGTGACATGGTCGACGACCGGACGCAGGGCAAGTACAGCAACCACGTCGACACGGCCCAGGAGAAGCTGAAGGACCAGCTGCGCGACCAGCCTCCCCAGTAGGCCGCCGCCCCGGCAGTCCCCCCTCCGCACCGGCGGGCCGTCCCCGGCCGGTCGTCCTCCCCCGGTTCGAGGGGCCGTTTTCGGCCCCTCGAACCGGGGTGTCATTTTCGGACTTTACATACTCATTACTATTGATCCGGTTGCGCGTTCGCGTGTCACACGCGGTCAGGCACCGGCGTCCCCCTCGTGCTCCGGCGCGCCGGTGCCACGCGCGCCCGTGGAGCACCTTTGACGAGAGGACAGCCGCCGTGTCGATCCCCCGTGTCCGGACCACCCCGCTGCCCGGTGTCGGCGTCCAGTACGACCTCACCACCCGAGAACAACGGCACCTGTCCGTGATCGCCCACCGGGACGGCGCCCGCAGCCTCAACGTGTACCGCTCGGACGACCCCGACGCCTGCTCCCAGGCGTTCCGGCTCACCGCCGAGGAGTCCGCCGCACTGGTCGACGCCCTGACCCCCGCTCACCACAGCCCGGGCCTGCTGCACACCACCGACCTCGGCCTGGTCGCCGAGCGGCTCCCGGTCGAGGGCACCTCGTACTGGAACGGGCGGCTGCTCGGCGACACCCGGATGCGCACCGAGACCGGCGCCTCGATCGTCGCCGTGCTGCGGCGCACCGGCGCCGTGCCCTCCCCCGCCCCCGACTTCCGACTGGCCGGCGGCGACATCCTGATCGTCATCGGCACCCGCGAGGGCGTCGACGCGGCGGCCACGATCCTGGACCGGGAGTGATCGGATGCACACCGCCACCGTCTTCATCGAGCTCGGCTCGGTCATCCTGGTGCTCGGCCTGCTGGGCCGGATCGCCGGGCGGTACGGGTTCTCACCCATCCCGCTCTACCTGCTCGGCGGACTGGCGTTCGGCACGGGCGGGCTGCTGCCGCTGAGCGCCAGCGAGGAGTTCGTGGCCACCGGCGCCGAGATCGGCGTGGTCCTGCTGCTCCTGATGCTGGGCCTGGAGTACACCGCCGCCGACCTGGTGACCAACCTCAAGGCCCAGTACCCGGCCGGCGCGGTGGACTTCCTGTTCAACGCGACCCCCGGGGCGGCGGCCGCCCTCCTGCTCGGCTGGGGACCGGTGGCGGCGGTGGTGCTCGCCGGAGTGACCTGGATATCGTCCTCGGGGGTCATCGCCAAGGTGCTCGGCGACCTCGGGCGGCTCGGCAACCGGGAGACCCCGGTGATCCTCAGCATCCTGGTGCTGGAGGACCTCGCGATGGCGGTCTACCTGCCGATCCTGACCGCCCTGCTGGCCGGGGCCGGTCTGCTCGCGGGCTCGATCACCCTCGCCATCGCCCTGGCCACGGCCGGCGCGGTGCTCTTCGTCGCGCTCCGCTACGGGCGGCTGATCTCCCGCTTCGTCTCGCACGACGACCCGGAGAAGCTCCTGCTGGTGGTGCTCGGGCTGACCCTGCTGGTGGCGGGCATCGCCCAGCAGCTCCAGGTGTCGGCGGCGGTCGGCGCGTTCCTGGTCGGCATCGCCCTGTCCGGCGAGGCCGCCGAGGGCGCGCACACCCTGCTCAGCCCGCTGCGGGACCTCTTCGCCGCGGTGTTCTTCGTCTTCTTCGGCCTCAGCACCGATCCGACCAGCATCCCGCCGGTCCTGCTGCCGGCCCTGCTGCTGGCCTTGGTCACCGCACTGACCAAGGTCGCGACCGGCTACTGGGCGGCCCGGCGCGCGGGCATCGCCACGCGCGGGCGGTGGCGGGCCGGCGGGGCGCTGGTGTCCCGCGGGGAGTTCTCGATCGTCATCGCCGGCCTGGCCGTGACCGCCGGCATCGAGCCCGGTCTCGGTCCGCTGGCGACCGCGTACGTGCTCATCCTGGTGGTCACCGGGCCGCTGGCCGCGCGGTACACCCAGCCGGCCGTCGAGCGCCTGGGCAAGGTGCTGGGTCGGCAGCGGTGGGTGCCCGCGCGCACGGCCGGCACGGAACCGGCGCTGCTCCCCGGGCAGCCGGAGGCACCTGCGGCGGAAGCCGGGGCGAAGGCTCCCGAATCCGCGCCGGGCGCACCGGGCTCCGCACCCGCCGCACCGGCCGGACCGGATCCTGCGGCGGCCGAGTCCGGCCACACGCTCGACGGGCTGGCGCGCTGACGCCCCACCCTTCTCCGCTTCCGGGCCCTGGGGCGGGTCACCGTCGGTGACCCGCCCCAGGGCTCTCCCGTTCCGCCCCGCTCAGGGGCGCGTCGCCTCGTCCGGGGAGCCCTCCGGGCCCGTGCCCGCACCGCCCGCACCGCCCGCACAGCCCGCGGGATCGCTGCCGGCCCCGGCACCGCAGTTCTCGCACGGGCCCGCGCCGGGACGCTCACGCAGGCGCCCGCACTCCTCGCACACCCGGTCCAGCCAGCAGGCCGCTTCTCCGCCTTCGTCCATCCCCCGATTCTGCCCGAGCCCTCCCGCCGTCCGGTCCCCACCGGCCCTGCCGGCCCTGCCGGGTCCTGACGCGTCCCGCCAAGTCGGGCCGACCCGGCGGAGTCGCGAGTAGACAATGTCTACTCGATCTTGGTAGACAGTGTCTATGACCGATCAGGACCCCAGTACCGGCCTGCGCGCCCGCCTCGTGGCGGCCGGTGTCCAGCTGGTGACCCACGAGGGCGTGCACGCGCTCACCCTGCGCGAGATCGCCCGCCAGGCCGGCGTCTCGCACGGCGCCCCGCGCCGCTACTTCAGCACCCACGTCGAGTTGCTCGCGGCCATCGCCCGGCGCGGCTTCGAGAACCTGGCTGCCTCCCTCGACCTGGCCGGACCGGATCCCGCCGCCGCCGCGGGCCCCGCCCCGGCCGCGGACCCCGCAGCGGCGCGGGTCCGGCTCGACCGGCTCGCCCGCGGCTACCTCGACTTCGCGGCCGCCCAGCCCGGCATGTTCGAGCTGATGTTCCGCCACGACGTCCTCGAAGGCAGCGGATCGGACCTGCGGAAGACCACACTGCCGCTCTTCGAGACCCTCGTCCGCCTCGTCGCCGAGATCCGCCCGGCCGAGGCCCGCCCAGCCGAGGTCCGCCCGTCCGGCGCGGCCGACGCCGGGGCCCGGCCGCCGCGCACGACCCCGCGACCGTCGCCGCCGCGTTCTGGGCCAACCTGCACGGCCTCGCCCAGCTCCGCGCCTGGGGCAGCCTCGGGCTCGTCACCGGCGGCGGCACCGTCGAACCGCTGCTGCGCGCCGTCCTCGACGCCCACCTCGGCCCGGAGCCCCGGTGACCCCCACGGCACGGCAGCGCCTCACCCTGGCCGGCAGCGTCACCGGCGCGGCCGTCGTCGCCCTCGACGGGACGGTGCTCACCGTCGCCCAGCCCAGCCTCCAGCGCGACCTGGACGCCTCGCTCGCCGCCGTGCAGTGGACCAGCACCGCGTACCTCATCACGGTGGCCAGCCTGCTGGTCTTCGCCGGGCGGCTCGGCGACCGCTACGGGCACCAGCGGGTCTTCGCCGTCGGCGTCCTCGGCTTCGCCGCCAGTTCCGCCGCGATCGCGCTGGCACCCGGGATCGGCTGGGTGATCGCCCTGCGGGTCGCCCAGGGCGTCGGCGGCGCGCTCCTCCAGCCCGCCACCCTCGGCCTGCTGCGGGCCGCCTACCCCGCCGACCGGCTCGGACCGCCGATCGCCCTGCGCACCAGCGCGATCGGCCTGGCCGCGGCCGCCGGTCCGGTCGTCGGCGGCGCGCTGACCACCCACTTCGGCTGGCGGTCGGTCTTCTTCCTCACCGTCGCACCCGCCGTCGCGGCCGGCGCCGCCGCGCTGTTCGTCCGGCTCCCGCAGCCGACCGCCGACCGCACCGCCGGACTGGACCTGCCGGGTGCCGCCCTGCTCGGCTCCGCGCTGTCCTGCCTGGTGTTCGCCCTGACCGGCGTCCCCGACCGGGGCTGGACGGCCGGCACCTGGCTCGGCCTCGTGGCGGCCGCCGCGCTGGGCCTCGTCCTCCTCCGGCACGAGCGGCGCACCCCTCGTCCGCTGCTGCCACCGGCCGTCCTCGGCTCGTCGACGGTGACGGCGGCGCTCGGCGTGCTGCTGACCGCCTCGGCGGCGCTCTTCGGCACGGTCTTCCTCGGCACCTACTTCCTCCAGGACGTGCTCGCCCTCGACCCGCTCGCCAGCGCGGTGCGGTCCCTGCCGCTGGCGGCGGCGATGGTGGTGGCCGCACCCGCCTCCGCGGTGCTGGCCCGCCGTCACGGACCGCGCCGCACCGTCATGGCGGGGATGTCGGCGATCGTGGCCGGCGCCCTGGGGGTCGCCGGGTTCGGGCCGGACACCGGCGCCCTCGCCATCGGCTGCGCGTTCCTGCTGCTGGGCGCCGGGTTCGGCACGGTGATGGTCACCGCGACGGCGGCGATCGTCCGCGACGCCTCGGTGGCCGACGCCGGGGTGGCGGGCGGTCTGCAGCAGACCGCGATGAACGTCGGACCGGCCGTCGGCGTCGCCGCCGCGGCCACCCTGACCGCCGGTCAGCCGTTGGCCACCACCCTCGGCCCGGCCCTCTGGGCCCTGGCGGCCACCGCGGCCGCGGGCGTGCTGCTCGCGGCACGCCTCCCGCACGGCCGGGCCGCCTGAGACCGGATCGCGCCCGGACCCCGCAGCGCCCCGGTGGCGGAAGGGGATCAGTCCGCGTCCGGGACGAACACGAAGTGGAACCTCTCCGCATCCTCGGGAACGCCGAAGCCCGCACCCGGGCCGAGGCGCGCAGGGTCCGCGGCCCAGAACACGTGGAGGACGAAGTCCTCGTCCTCGGCCCCGAGGTCGAGCGTGACGCCGGCGGGACCGGAGAAGAGGGTCCACGCTTCGACCCGGCCGCTTCGCGACCGGTACGGCACCCGCGCCAGCGGACGGTACCCCTCCGGGGGGACCGCCGCCCCGGACCGTTCGAGGGTGACCCTCGCGTAGTGGTGCTGCGCGGAGCTCAGGACGCCGACGGCCCCGTGCCCGACCGTGACGCCCGGGGACTCCGCACTCATCGGCAGTTGCAGCCAGTGGACGTCCGACTCACCGAGGGGGTCGTCCTCCCAGAGGCCGAACTGCGAACGTTCGACGGAGACGAGGCCCGTTGACCTCTGCATCGGCGGACTCCCTGCGGTCAGGCGGCTGTTCGGGCATCGTAGGCGCCGCCACCGACAGGCTCCGTCGCCGGTGTCGGGCAGCAGCCCGGTCACGTGGGGTGCGTGGCGTGGGCCGGGCATGTGGGCCGGGTGGCGTGGGCCGGGGGTCACGCGGTCGGCCATGCGCGGTCGTCCACCGTCAGGAACGGCTCGCCGAGCACGGCCGCCGGGGTGGAGCCGGTGAACTCCATGACGTCCCGGTGCAGATGGGACTGGTCGTAGTAGCCGCCGTCCGCCGCCACCCGGGCCGGGCCTTCACCCGCGACCAGTCGGTGCACCGCGTGGTCGAAGCGGACCAGCTTGGCGGCGCTCTTCGGCGGGAGGCCGAGGTGCGCGTGGAAGCGCGACCACAGGCGCTTGCGGCTCCATCCGAGCTCGGCCGCCAGGTCGTCGACCCGGACGAGGCCCCGGTCGGCGACGATCCGGTGCCAGGCCCAGGCGGTCTCCCGGTCCGGGGGCCGCCGCGCCTCGAACCGGCGGGCGAGCAGCGCGTCGGTGAACGCGAAGCGCTCCTCCCAGGAGGGGATCGCGTCCAGCTGCTCGCGGATCCGTGCCGCCTCCCTGCCCCACATCTCGTCGAGGGTCACCGGGGAACCGGCCAGGTCGGCCGGGGGAACGCCGAGGACCGTTCCGGCGACCACCGGGGACAGCCGCACCTGCACGCACTCGACGTGCTCGCCCCGGGCCCGGACACCGCCTCCGGAGCCGAACCCGGGCCCGGCGACGAGGCTTCCCGCGTGCGGCCGCCCGGCGCCGTCCTCGATGGTGGACGTGCCCGCCCCGAACTCCAGAATCAGCATCACCGCCGGGTGCGGCACCACCCGCAGGCCCTCGACGAGCCGGCCCGGGACCCGGAACCCGGCCATGTCGACGCCGGCCACCCGGCTCGGCCGCTGCGGACGCGCGACGTCCCACGCAGCGGGATCGTCACGGTGCTTCACGGTGGACCCCCTCAGCGGATGCTACGCGCGCCGGGGAGGGGACGCGAGGGCGGCCGGCGGTCGGAACGGCGGAGGGAACATTCGTCCAAGCCGCCGGCGCCCACCGGCGGCGACAGTGGGCCCATGACTCCTCCCGACAGGCATTCCCCTCCGAACGGCGACGCCGCCTCAGGGGATTCGCTCCTCCGCCTGGAGCACGGTGACGTGTACGTCCGCCAGGACGGCCCTCACCGGGCCCCCGTGCTCCTGCTCATCCACGGGTCCGCCGCGTCGAGCCGCTCGTGGGACGCGATGGTTCCGTTCCTGACCGCACACCACCGCGTCATCCGGATCGACCTCCCGGGGCACGGCCGCTCCGCCGAACCGGCCGACGGCGACTACGCGGTCCCGGAGCTGGGACGCAGGATCGGCACGGTGCTCGACCGGCTCGGCGTCGGGCGCGCCGTGGCCGTCGGCCACTCCAGCGGCGGCTATGCCGCCACCGCCCTCACCGAGCGGCGGCCCGACCTGGTGACCGGGCTCGTGCTGATCAACACCGGCCCCGGTATGGACGCCTTCATCGCGCCGGGGCCCACCGCGTTCCAGCCCGAGCAGTGGCCGCCGACCGACGAGCGGATCCGCCTGCTCGCGGGCACCGCGTTCCGCGCGGGGTACGAGGTCCCGCAGGAACTCGTCGACGAGCTGCGCGGCATGTCCTACCACGCGGTCACCGCCGCGATGCAGGCGTCCGTCGGCTACCTGAGCCGGCGCACGCTCCCGGACCGGCTGACGGACCTCGGCAAGCCGTTGCAGGTGGTCTTCGGTGACCAGGACCGCAGGTGGCAGCCCTCGTCGGCGGCCGACTACCTGGTCGTTCCGGGCGCGAAGGTCGATCTGCTGCCCGGTGCCGGGCACACGCCGATCCTGGAGGAGCCGGCACGGACCGCCGAACTCGTCCTGTCCTTCACGGAGCTCCGCACCGGTCGATCGCCCGGGACCGCCTGACGGCCCGCCCCGTACGGCGGAGTGCCGGCGGGGTTCCCGCGCGACCGAGTACGCCCGGGCACCCCGCGGGGCCAGGCGGTCCGTCACATCGCCCTGTGGTCCTGGACGGCCAGGCCGTCGGCGGCGCCGCCGGTGTCGCCGCAGCCGCCGGAGGGCCGGAGGAGCATGCCCTGGCGGGCCTCGACCACGATGCCGGGAGCGGTGGCGGGCCGCTCGGCGGCGCCGACCCCCGCGAGCGCCGCGGCGCCGACCCCCGCGGCGGCGGCACCGGTCAGGGCCGCGTGACGACTGCTCGGCCCCGTGACGGTGCCTCCGACCTGGGAAGGATCGACTTTCGGCGGTGCAGGCGGGGGGTCCACCCGGGCAACCGGTCTTCCAGGTGCCGTGCGACCGGGCGTTCCCGCCCTCCGTCGAGCCACTCGCCCGGTCCTTCGCCCGGCCGCACGCCGGCTCACTCGCGCGCGGCCGTCGCCGGCGGCCTCGCCGGTCCGGCCGGGCCGGTGGCGTCGGCGGGCGGGGCCGCGGGCCGGACCGGTCCGCGGATCACCAGGAGGCCGAGCAGTGCCAGCTGGACGAACGCGCCGACCGCCGACCCGGCCCAGAGCCCGGCCACGCCGAACGGGCCCGACAGCAGGACGCCGGAGCCGAGTTGCGCCGCGAGGCCGAGCAGCACGGAGACCACCAGCGGGCGGCCGGCGCCGACCGCCTGGAGGACCCCGCCGAGGGCGACCACCAGCGCGTACGCCGGCAGGTGGAGCCCGGCCGTCCGCAGGAAGCGGACCGCCTCGGCGGCCACCGCCGGGTCGTCGGTGAACAGCCCGGCCACCGGCCCGGCGAACGCCGCGCAGAGGACGGCCGCACCGGTGCCGAGCACGGCGGCCAGCCGGGCGGTGTCGCGGCCGAGGGCCCGCACGGCGGTGGCCGCCCCGGACCCGACGAGCCGCGCCGCCTCGATCGCGGCGGCCTGCCGGACGGCGTAGAACGCCATCGTGACGACCAGCAGCACCCGGTAGCCGACCCCGTACCCGGCCACGGCGGGCACGCCGAAGGAGGCGACCAGGCCGAGCTGGACCGCCCCCGCTCCCATCCGGGCGGTGAAGTCGAGGCCGAACGGCGCGCCGGCGGCGGTGATCCCGCGCGCCGTCCGCAGCAGTCCGTCCGGCGGTGCGGGCAGCCGGCGGCGGCGCCTGAGCAGCAGGGTGAGCGCGAACGCGGCGGCCCGGGAGGCGGTCAGCGCGAGGGCCGCGCCGGTCACACCGAGCGCGGGCAGCGGGCCCGGGCCGAGGATCAGCAGCGGGTCCAGCACCAGCAGCAGGGCGTTCGAGAGCAGGGCCGTCCGCATCGGCGTCCGGGTGTCGCCGGCGCCCTTGAACAGCTCGTCGGCGACGCGCTGGCCGAAGAACAGCGCGAACGCGGGGAAGGCGACGGCGAAGTAGTCGGCGGCCAGTCCGGCGGCCTCGCCGTCCAGGAAGGCTTCGGCGACCGGCTCGCGGAGCAGGAAGCCGGGCACGGCGAGCACGAGGCTGCCGAGGGCGCAGAGCCGCCAGGCGGCGCGGGCGACCCGGCCGGCCTCGGCCCGGTCGCCCGCGCCGCGGGCGTGCGAGAGCCGCACGGTCGTCCCCGAGCTCACCACCAGGACCAGGCCGAGCAGCAGGTTCTCCACGGTGCCGGCCAGTGTGACGGCGGCGACGGCCGCCCCGCCGAGCCCCGCCACCCAGAAGGTGCCGACGACGGAGGCGGCCACCCCCGACAGCAGCTCTCCGTAGACCGGTCCCGCCAGTGTGATCAGGCGTGGCAGATGCCCCCGCATGGTCGCTCCCCCGTCCGTCGGCCGCGCCCCCATCGAGCACCTTGCCTCGAAAAGAGATACCTCTTATCGAGGCACATCGGCAAGAGGTAGCATGACGCCCCGACGGAACGCGGACGAGCGGACGGTGCGCCCCGCGGAGCGTCACGACGACGGAAGGGTGTTCCACGGTGCTGACCCTCGCGATCCTCGGTTTCCTCCACGGCGAGCCGCTCCACGGGTACGAGCTGAAGTCCCGCATCACCGGCCTGACCGGCCACGTCCGACCGGTCAGCGACGGCGCGCTCTACCCCGCGATCACCCGCCTGGAGAAGGCCGGGATGCTGGTGCGCCGGAGCCGGCCGGGCACCGGGGCCGTCCCGCGGCAGGTCCTGGAGCTCACCGCCGACGGCCGCGCCGAGCTGGAGCGGCGGCTGGCCGAACCGGAGGAGGTCGAGATCTCCGACCAGATCCGCTTCTTCACCGTCGCCGCGTTCCTCGACCGCCTCGCCGACCCTGCGCTGCAGGCCGCGGTGCTCCGGCGGCGGCTGGCCTTCCTGGAGGCGCCGAGCAGCTTCTTCTACGACGCCGACGGCCGACCGGTCGCCGCCGAGCAGGAGCGCAACCCGTTCCGGCGCGGCATGCTGCTGGTCGCCCGGGCCTCCGGGGCGGCCGAACGGGCCTGGCTGGCGGAGACGATCGCCGAGCTGGAGGACACCGGCCGCGACGCGCGACCGGGCGACGTGACCGGGAGACCTGGCCGGGACGCGTGACCGGGCGACATGACCGGGACGCGTGACCGGGACCGCCCGCGGCCCGGCGGGCAGGGGCCCCGGACGGCCTCCCGTGACTGACGGCCCGGGCAGTCACACGGACGGCGGCCCTCCGTTCGGCACCGACGGCTGCCCGCCGCACCCCGCCGTCGTTATGATGAACGCCCCCCACAGCACGGCCGACCCGTTCGTCCCGTACCACGGCACCGCCGCGCGTGATCCGTCCGCCGGGTCCCCACCCGCGCACGCTCCACCCCGTCCGCAGGGAGACCGCCGTGCCCAGTGCCGACACCGCCGCCACCGCCACCGGTTCCACCGGCGCCGCCGCCCCGGCGGCCGCCGCCCCGCCCGTGACCGCCCCCGGGACCGCCCCCGGGACGGCCGCCTCCCGACCGGCCCCGAACCGGGACGACATCCCCGGCTGGTTCTTCCGGCTCGACCAGGAGGCCTTCCGCCACCTGCTCTCCGCCCAGACCGCGGCCGGCCGCACCGGCGACATCCTCGAACTCGGGACGTACCTCGGCCGCAGCGCCGTCCTGCTCGGCGACCACCTGCGGCCGGGCGAGCACCTGACGGTCTGCGACCTGTTCGACTCCGAGGCGGGAGACGACGACAATGCCGCCGAGATGACGATGTCCTACCGGGCGTCGCTCACCAGGAGCGCCTTCGAGGCCAACTACCTGGCCTTCCACCCGCGGCTGCCGGTGATCGTGCAGGCGCCGACCTCGGTGCTGGCCGACGGCCGGATCCCGGCCGGCAGCTGCCGCTTCGTCCACGTCGACGCCTCCCACCTGTTCGAGCACGTGGCCGGGGACATCGAGGTGGCACGGGCCGCGCTGGCCGAGGACGGCCTGGTGGTGCTGGACGACTACCGCTCCGAGCACACCCCCGGGGTCTCGGCGGCCGTCTGGCAGGCGGTGTTCACGGCCGGGCTGCGGCCGGTGCTGCTCACCCCGATGAAGTTCTACGGGACCTGGGGCGACACCGAGGCCGTGCGGCGGGTCCTGCTGGACCGGGACTGGCGGGCCGAGGGCTTCACGGTGGACGAGGACACCATCGCCGGCATGCCGGTCCTGCGGCTGAACAACGCCGTGCACCCGGGCGCGGCGACGCGGTCGGCCCCGCGCGCGCTGCTGCTGGACGTGCTGCCTCCGGCGGCCACCCGGGCGGTCCGGCGGCTGCTCCGGGTCCTCCGGCTGCTGCGCGACCGCCGCGCGGGCGGCCGGGGGCGCTGACCGGGCCGGGCCGACCGCCGCGGTTCGCCCTGGACCGGCCCCGCGTCCGGCCCGGTCCGGGCGCGAACGGCCCGGCCGTTACGCTGTCCGCCGTGACCCGAACGACAGCCGCGGGGGACCGCACCGGATCCGACCGGACGGCGTCGGGCCCCACCACACCGGCCCCCACCGCAACGGGCCCCACCGCTCCGGGGAGCCGCCCCGCCCGGCGCCGCCGGTCCGCTCTCCCGGCGAGCACCTTCGTCCCGCCCGAGCCCCCGGCCTTCAGCACCGCCTCGCGGCGCGAGCGGACCGCCCGGATCGTCACCGAGGTGCTGGCGCCCGCCCACCTGGTGACCGCCCTGCTGCTGCTCGTCGGCGCGCACTCGAACGGGGGCTGGGCCGGTGTCGGCTGGGGCCTGTTCGCGGCGCTGTTCTGCGGGGCGGTCCCGATCGGCGTCGTCGCGCTCGGCGTACGGCGCGGCGCGCTGACCGACCGGCACATCCGGATCCGCCGCCAGCGGGTGGTGCCGATGGCGGTCGGCCTGCTCTCGGTGGTCACCGGGGTGGCGCTGCTCCACCTGCTGCACGCACCGGCGCCGGTCGGCGCGCTGGTGGTGGCGATGCTGGTCGGACTGGTGTCGGCGCTGGTCGTGACCGTCTGGTGGCAGATATCGCTGCACAACGCGGTGGCCGGCGGCACCGCGATGATCCTGCTGCTGGCGTTCGGCCCGGCTCCGGCCGCCGCGGGCCTGCCGGCGGCGCTCCCGGCGGGGCTGCTCCCGGTGGCGGTGGCGGTCCCCGTGGCGGTGGGGTGGTCGCGGCTGGTGCTGAAGGCCCACACCCCGGCGCAGGTGCTGGCCGGGACGGCGCTCGGCGGTGTCTCCGCGCTGGTGTTCGCGCTGCTGCGCTGACCCCGCCGCCCCGGTTCCCCCGTGCCCGTGCGGGCCGCCGGTCGGTAGGGTCGGGCGGCCGAACGAGCAGCGCACCGAGGAGGGACCGTGGAGCAGTGTCTTCCGGCGGACGAGGAACTCGTCGACGCGCTGCTGGAGCTGGCGGTGCCGTTCGACGCCGTGAACGGGATCCTGGCCGCGCGGTCCCGGCTGGCGCGCGACCGCGGGCTGAGAACGGTCTTCGAGGAGGCGCTGCGCACCCAGGCCGCAGCGGTCGGGACGCTCGGGGGGCCGTCCGGGCTCACCCGCGACTGGCCGGCCGGTACCGACGGCGCCGAACCGCTCTCGACGCTGCTGTTCGTCGCGCTGGCGCCGCACACCCGGGCGCACCACCGGGCGCTGGGCGTGCCGCCGGAGGTCACCCGGACGACCCTGGCCGACCTGGGGCGGCAGCTCGCGGTGAGCCGGTGGCGCGGCCGGTCCGCGGGCCTGGGCAACCCGTCCTGGCTGACGCTGCACTTCCGGGGCGAGCTGTTCCAGCTCGGCCGGCTCCAGTTCCAGCGCAAGCGGCTGACCGGCCGGGACGCCGAGGCGGCCCGGGCGGCGGGGATCGGCGAGCGGGTCCTCCAGCTGCACATCCCGGACAGCTCCGGCCCGCTCTCCCCCGGGGCCTGCGACCGCTCGCTGGACCGGGCCCGGGCGTTCTTCCCCGCGCACTTCCCCGCCGAGCCGTACCGGACGGCGTGCGTGTTCTCCTGGCTGCTGGACCCGCAGCTCGGCCGCTACCTCCCCGAGGGCTCGAACATCATGAGGTTCCAGCGCCGGTTCGCCCCGCTCCGGCGCCCCGGCGCCCCGCCGGAGCCCGAGGACGCCAATCCGCTCCGCTTCGTCTTCGGCGACCCCGCACTCCCCCTGGAGTCCCTCCCCCGCGACACCGCCGTGCAGCGCGCACTGATCGACCACCTGAGCGCGGGCGGGCACTGGTACGTGGTCGGCGGACGGCTGGCGCTCTGAGACGCCCGGGGCTGTACCTCCCACCCGCTCAGGAATTGTCATATTCCTCGGACCAATATGACAGCGCATCACTCTCACGAGGGAAATCTCCCTAAAGATTTGCCCACGGAACATTAAAGAGCGCAT
Source organism: Kitasatospora sp. NBC_00458 (assembly GCF_036013975.1). Classification (NCBI taxonomy): domain Bacteria; kingdom Bacillati; phylum Actinomycetota; class Actinomycetes; order Kitasatosporales; family Streptomycetaceae; genus Kitasatospora; species Kitasatospora sp. NBC_00458. Next base: position 6,685 of record NZ_CP107904.1, on the reverse strand, counting down.
AGTGATGACGCCTCAGTTGGCCCTAGGGATGGCCAATTTATGGCAAAGTCCCGCGCGTGTCGCGTGCGGACCCCGGCAAGTGAGGAGACGGCGTTGCGTCACGAGAACCTCCACGAGAACGGCATCGCGGCCGCGAGCCCCGGGCAGCGACTGCGGGAGCGGATCGCCACCCCGGGGACGACCCCGCTCATCGGCGTCCACGACATGTACTCCGCGTCGATCGCAGCCGAACACTACGACGGCATGTTCGTCTCCGGTTTCGGATTCGCGGCGTCCTACTACGGCCTGCCCGACATCGGCTTCATCGCCTGGCCCGACATGGTCGCCTTCGTCGAGCGGCTGCGCGGCGCCTTCCCCCGGCACCACCTGCTGGTCGACATCGACGACGGCTACGTCGATCCCGAGGTGGCCTGCCACGTGGTGCGCAGGCTGGAGCGGATCGGCGCGTCGGGCGTCATCCTGGAGGACCAGAAGCGCCCGCGCCGCTGCGGACACGCCGACGGCAAGCAGGTCCTCCCGCTCGACGAGTACCTGGAGAAGCTGGACCAGGTGCTCGCCACCCGCACCGACCTCGTCGTGGTGGCCCGCACGGACGCCACCGAGGAGGACGACATCCTGCGGCGGGCCGCGGCACTCGCCGCCACCGACGCGGACGTCGTCCTGGTCGACGGCGTGCGCAGCGAGGACTGGATCCGGCGGATCCGGCGGGTCGTGGGCGACAAGCCGCTGCTGTTCAACCAGATCGCCGGCGGGAAGTCCCCCCGGCTGTCGCTCTCCGAGCTCGGCGACCTGGGCGTCGACGTCGCGATCTACAGCACCCCCTGCCTGTTCGCCGCCCACCGGGCGATGGACGAGGCGCTCGCCGGCCTCAAGGTGGCGGACGGACGCCTCCCGGCCCCGGTCGGGCAGTCCCGCGAGATCGGCGTGCGCGAGTCGACGGAGCTGCTGGAGCGGAACATCGCCCGGCCGAAGGCCCTGGAGGAGGTGGGCGTGTGACGGACCGTGCAGCCGGCCCGGTCGCCCGGCCGCGCCGGGTTCGACGCCAGGTGGCCGCCGCCGGGCTGGCCGGCGCCTGGGCGGTCCTGGGCTGCGCCGTCCCGGCGGAGGCGGAGCGGAGCCTGATCACGGTGATCGACAACCCCCGGATCGACTCGATCGTCGAAGTGGACCGGACGGCCAACGTCCAGACCGGCCACGGCACGGCCGGCAGCGACCACGACGGGGCGACCGCGCTGGTGACCGGCCTGCTGGGCGACGGCCCGGCGGGCCCGCAGACGGAGGGGGAGACGTGAACGCGGTCCGGCGGCACCGGCCGCCGCCGGGCCAGCCGGACCAGCCGGGTGGCCCGGCGCCCGGCGGCGCCGACCCGCCGCGACCGTGGTGGCGCGCCCTGGACCCGTACGTGGCGGCACTGGCCGGCGCGGTCCTGCTCGCCGCGCTGCTGCCCGTCGGCGGACGGGCCGCGCGCGGCGCCGACCTGGCCTGCGACCTCGCGGTCGGGCTGCTCTTCTTCCTCTACGGTGCCCGGCTGTCGGCCCGTGAGACCCTCGCGGGCCTCCGGCACCTGCGGCTGCACGGGCTGGTGCTCGTCTGCACCTTCGTGGTGTTCCCGCTGTTCGGGGTTGCCACGGCGGTGCTGACCCCCTTCCCGCTCACCGAGCAGGTGCGGGCGGGGGTGCTGTTCCTCTGCCTGGTCCCGTCGACGGTGCAGTCCTCGGTGGCGCTCACCGGCGCCGCCCGGGGGAACGTCCCCGCCGCGATCTGCGCCGGGACGTACTCAAGCCTGGCCGGGCTGGTGCTGACCCCCTTGCTGGCCGCCTGGCTGCTCGGCACCCGCACCGCGCTGTCGGCCGACGGCCTGGTGCGGATCTGCGCCCAGCTGCTCGCCCCGTTCGTGGCCGGGCAGCTGCTGCGGCCGTGGATCGGCGGGTTCCTGAGCCGCCACCGGCGTGTGCTCACCCCGGTCGACCGGGGCTCGATCCTGCTGGTCGTCTACACGGCGTTCAGCGGCGCGGTGGAGCAGGGCGTCTGGCAGACGGTCACGCCCGCCGCCCTGCTCGGGCTGGCGGCGGTCCTGCTGGCGCTGCTCGGGGCCTCCCTCGCGCTCGCCCGGCTCGGCGCGCGCCTGCTCGGGCTGGACCGGCCCTCCGGCATCGCCGCGGTCCTCTGCGGTTCGCAGAAGAGCCTCGCGAGCGGCCTGCCGATGGCGACCGTGCTGTTCGGCCCGCAGGCCGGTCTCCTCGTCCTGCCGCTGATGATGTACCACCAGGTGCAGTTGGTGGCGGGCACACTGCTCGCCGGCCGCTGGGCGCGGGCGGTGAGCGGCCCCACGGCCCCGGCCGCCGGGGAGGGCGCGACGGGCACCGCCCGCGCCTCGCCCGAAGCCGCCTGAGGCGGGGCTCCGGGCCTGCCGCGCCGGCGAACCGGTCCGGAGCCCCGCGTCCGGACGTCAGGGCAGGTAGTACGGGCGGTGGTGGGCGGCGACCGGGGCCGACTGGTAGGTCCAGACCCCGGCGGCGGGCGCGTCGCCGACCAGCCTGGCGAGGTCGCCGACGGCCTCCGCCGTCCGGTCGCCGAGCGTGAGCCGGACCCGTCCGGCGGTGCGGTCGTCGAGCGGGTGGAAGCGGTACGGCTGGTGGACGATGAGCGGTCCGGCCAGCAGTCGGCCCTCCTTCTCGGTGCCGTAGCCGGTGATCGGGGTGTTGACCACCGGCTCGCCGTCGAGTCCGGCCAGGTCGGCCTCGACGGCGAGGAGCTCCTCCTCGTACCGCCGCAGCCCGGTCGGCGGGTCGCCCGCGCCCGCCCGCTCCGCGCCGACCGCGCCGACCGTCTCCAGGGCGGCCCGGCGGCAGGAGAACGACCAGTGGTCCCGGACGGCGGCCGCGTTGAGCGAAGGGAGCTGTGTCACGAACCACCCGGGGTACTTGGGTTCGGCGTAGAGCCGGGAGCCGGCGTCGATGGCGAGCGGGTTGTCGCAGAGCACGTGGAGGCGGGCGATGCCGAGCAGTCCGGTCCGGTCGTGGCCGCGGGCGTACTGGCCGTAGCCGACGTCCGGGAGCCGGTCGGCGGCGTTCCGGGGGTGGGCGATGACGTTGATCTCCACCTCCTCGGTGATGCCGCCGCCGTTCGGGTACTGCGCGAAGTACAGCTGGTAGTTGAGCGAGACACAGGCCCGGCCGTCGAAGTCGGCGGCGGCCAGCGCGGGGTGGCGCTCGGCGAGCAGCTCCTGGACCGGCCCCGGGTCGACGAGGTAGTCCACGCCGATGTTGTGCAGCGCTCCGTAGTGGAACGGCAGGTGGTAGGGCTCCGGCACGGGCGGCAGGGTCAGACCGGTCACAGGGACTCCCGGAGGGGTGCGGCCGCGGGGCGGGCCGGAGAGGCGGTGGCGGGCGGAGGGACGGCGGACGGTCCCGGGATACCGGTCGGTGCGGCGGGCGGCGCACCGGCACCGGGCGGCGCGGTGCCCGGGCCGGTGCCGACGACCGCGGTAGCAGTCGCCGTCGCGGTAGCAGTCGCCGTCGCGGTCGCGGTCGTGGTCGGCAGGGTGGGCGCGGCCGGGGCGCGCAGCGCCAGGAGGTCCCGGTGCATCCGGTCGGCGCTGCGCAGCGCGAGCGCGGCCATGGTCAGCGAGGGGTTGGAGGTGCCGAGCGAGGGCATGGAGCCGCAGCCGACGGCGTAGAGGTTGGGGTGCTCCCAGCAGCGCTGCCACTGGTCGACCACGGAGGTGGCCGGCGAGTCGCCCATGACGTGGGTGCCGCCGGCGTGGCCGGCGCCCCGGTAGGCGTAGGCCGCGCCCTCGTGTTCGAGCCGGCCGGGCCAGCCCGGACCCGCCTCGTAGCGGGTGTGGTCCTCGGCACCGAGCAGTGCGAAGAGCTGGTCGGAGACCGCCCGGGCGGAGGCCATGCCGGCGCGGACGTACGGGGAGAGGTCGTAGTGGATGGCCGGGCGGGGCAGTCCCAGGCGGTCCCGGCGGTCGGGGTCCAGGGTGACCCGGTTGGCCGGGTCGGCGGGTTGCTCCAGTTCGAACTGGAGGCAGAACTGGCGGCCGAGCCGGTCGCCGAGCCGGTGGCGCAGCTCCTTGCCGCGCAGGCCGGCACCGAGCAGTCCGTCCACCTCGACCTGCGGCGGACCGGCGGCCCAGGACCAGCCCCAGTTGCCGATCTCGACCCGGAACGGCGCCCGGCGGGTGCGGGCGGGGCCGAAGCGGAAGGACTCCAGTCCGCTGGTCGAACCCGGTCCCCGGTAGGGGCCCACGGGCTCGGGCATGAGTCCCCAGGTGAGCAGTGCCGGATGGTCCATCAGGTTGCGGCCGACCTGGCCGCTCCGGCGGGCGAGGCCGGAGAGGAGGAGCAGCCGGGCGTTCTCGATGGCGTGGGCGGCGAGGACGACGAGGTCGGCCGCCACGGTGTGGGCCGTTCCGTCGGCGAGGTACTCGACGCCGGTGGCCCGGCCGGTGGCGTCGACGAGGACGCGGCTCACCACCGCGTCGGTGCGCAGCCGGACGGTGGAGGACCAGTCGGCCTGGGTCCGCAGTGGTGTGTACTTGGCGCCGGTCGGGCAGACCGGGACGCACCCGGCGCTGCCCTGGCAGAGCGGACCGTGCGGCCGGTTCGCCGGGTCGGTCGCCGTGCCGCCCGGGCGGGTGGGCCGGCCGTTGCGGGCGTGCGGGGTGGTGGTGACGGCGAGGCGGGCGCCGTCGGCCATCGCCGGGTCGCGCACGGTCCGGCCGTCGACGGCGCGGGCGACCGTCCGGTCGAGGTGGCTGGCGGGGATGGCGCGCATCGGGAAGGCGTAGTCGGCCGGGAGGGGGAGTCCGACCGCGCGGCGTTGCTCCTCGGCGTCGGCGGCGACGCCGAGTTCCCGTTCGGCTTCGCGGTAGTGCGGTTCGAGGTCGTGGTAGCCGATCGGCCAGTTGCGGCCGTGGCCGAGGTCGGCGGTGCGGAAGTCCTCGGGGTGCATGCGCGGGGTGAGTCCGGTCCAGAGCAGTCCGGTGCCGCCGTTGGCGCGCAGGTAGCCGCTGGCGTATGGCAGCGGGCCGTGCTGGACCAGGTACCCGGTGGCGGCGAACCCGCCGCCGGGCAGTCCCACGAGGTCGGTGACGTCGGGGGACGGCGCGTCCTCGCTGAGCGGGTACGGGGAGGTGGGGGCGCCGCCGCCGGCGGCCCGGTACGCGGTGGTGGTCGCCGCGGCGTCCGGGACGGGGTGGCCGGCTTCCAGGACCAGGACCCGGTGTCCCCGGGCACCGAGGCGGTGGGCGACCAGTGAGCCGGCGAAGCCCGCGCCGACCACCACGACGTCCCAGTGCGGTCCCGCCGTCCGGTGGTCGGCGGGGGTCCGTTCGGTCGTGCGCCGGTCGCCCCTGCCGTGGTCCGCGGGTGGGCGGTTCACCGGTCGTCACCGCCGTCCGGGGCTTCGGACCAGCTGCCGTGGCCGGGGGCGGTGGAGCCGGGCGGTGCGCCCCGGAAGGTCCGCCACATCAGCCCCCGGTCGTAGGCGCGGGGCGAGGAGGGCGGTTCGTCCGGCCAGGCGCCCACGTACCAGAGGCGGAGGAGGGCGTGTTCGTCGCGAGCCCGGTGGGCGAGGAGCGTGCGGTGGTGTTCGCGCGCCATCCCGGTGGCGCGCAGTTCCGTCTCGTCGAAGCCGGTCAGCTCGGCGGAGACGCGGAGGAATTCGGCGAAGTCCGTGAGGTCGGCGAGGCCGGTCCCGTCGGGCGGCTCGGGCGGCCCCGGTGGGCCCGATACCTCCGGTGGGCCCGGGGAGTCGTCCGCGGATCCCGACGAACCCGACGAACCCGCTGAGTGCGATGAGTCGGAGAGGTCTGAGACATGGTCGTGGTCGTCGATCGCTGGCAAACCGGCACCCCCACGGCGAGGACTCTGCGTCCTGGACATGACAGCAGACCGGGCCGAACGGCCCGGCGCTGTCATGGCGATGCTGCCTCGTCGAGCTGCGCTCCCGAACGGTCTGATCGAAACCAACCGCATCCGATCGATCCACCGACCAATCAGCACCGATCACGACCATCATTCGACCCGATCGTGTGCTGAACCGACCGGCCCGGGGACGGCACGGACGGCGGCACCGACGAACGAGAGGCGCCGGACAGCGTGCCGCCCGGCGCCGTCGGGTACGGAGGACCCCCGCCCGGCCCCGCCCGCGCGTCCCGAGCCCCCGACTCGACCCGACTCGACCCGACCCGACCCGCGCCGGGCCGGGCCCCTGCGCCGGGCCGGGCCCGTGCGGCGACGACCGGTCACCCGCGTCGCCCGAGCGGAGCAGCGCAGCGCGCGCGGACGGCGGTCGGCTGCGATCTTCGGAGCACACGACGGCTTCGCCGTGTGGACGTGCTTGTCGATCCCTGGAGGCCCGGATGTGGCAGGCTCCCCCCGCCCCCGCCCCCTATCCGAGCGAATGGCTGCCGGCCCTGGACATTCCGGCGCCGGGACCGCAGAACCGGCTCACCGTCCTGGTCCGCATCCTGCTGCTGATCCCGCAGTTCATCGTGGTCTGGGTGCTGTCCGTGGTGGCGTTCCTGGTCGCGGTGGTCGGCTGGTTCGGCGCACTGGTGCTGGGCCGGCTGCCGGTCTTCGCCTCCGACTACCTCTCCTCGTACGTGCCGTACGAGACCCGGGTGAACGCCTACCTGCTGCTGACGGTCGACCGCTACCCGCCGTTCGCGTTCCGG